>NZ_CM001022.1:1397811-2630170 GCF_000165795.1 Aminomonas paucivorans DSM 12260
AGCCGGGCAAGTGCAAGTCTCACCCGGAGCACGAGATCTACCCCTACCTGCTTCGCAGTGTCTCCATTGACAGGCCGAACCAGGTATGGAGCACGGACATCACCTACCTTCCCATGAACAGCGGCTTCCTGTACCTTGTGGCGGTGATCGACTGGCACAGCCGGTACGTCCTGTCCTGGGGACTGTCCAACACCCTGGACGCGACCTTCTGCATCGAAGCTCTGGAAGAGGCCCTGTCCCAGGGGACACCGGAGGGCGCCTCTAGAAATCCGACCATCTGCGACTGAAGGAGCCCCATCAAGGGTAGTACACTGAACCAATCGGGAGTCTCCCGGGAGAAGAAACACCGAAGCCCACCAGGAGAGGTGGTCCTGAGAAGATGCGCCAGGGGAAACTGTTCTTCGAAGAGATGGCCTATCAGCGACTGGACAAGGGTAAGGATCCCTTGGTGACCCTTGCGGAGACGGTGGACTGGCGTATTTTCGAAGAACCCCTTCGGGCCTTCCGGGAGAGCCTGCGGACCACCGACTCCCCTGCGGGTCGCAAACCCTTCGACCCCCTGTTGATGTTCAAGATCCTGGTGCTCCAGTCCTTGTACAACCTGTCGGACGACGCCATGGAATACCAGATTCGAGACCGCCTCTCCTTCCAGCGCTTCTGCGATCTTTCCCTGGAGGACCGGGTCCCCGACGCCAAGACGCTGTGGCTGTTTCGGGAACAGTTGACCCCAAGCGGGTCTGGTGGAACTCCTCTTCGCCCGGTTCGATGAAGCCCTTCGCCAGATGGGGTTGGAGGCCCGGAAGGGACAGATCGTGGATGCCTCCCTGGTCAGCGTCCCCATCCAGAGAAACAGCCGGGAGGAGAACCGACAGATTCGGGAAGGCAACCCACCCCAGGAATGGAGCGAAGCCAAGTCTCGCCAGAAGGACACCGAAGCGAGATGGACTGTGAAGAACGGCAAGAGCACCTTCGGGTACAAGAACCACATCGAGGCGGACGTCTCCTGCAAACTCATTCGGCGTTATGCCGTCACCCCCGCCTCGGTGCACGACAGCCAGGTTTTCAAGGAATTGCTGGATCCCGGGAACACCAGCAAAGACGTCTGGGCAGATGCGGCCTACCGTTCCGCTTCCCACCTGGAGTACCTGCGCCAGGAGGGGTACCGGGAGCACATCCAGAGGAAGGGGACCTCGGGGCACCCCCTGACCGGATGGGAGAAACAGGGCAACCGCACCCGATCTCGAACCCGCAGCCGGGTGGAACACATCTTTGCGGCCCAGAAACAGCAGGCGGGGACCCTTCTGCTGCGCAGCATCGGCCTGGCCCGAGCAAAGGCCCGCATCGGCCTTCGCAACCTGATCTACAACCTCCAGCGCTTCACCTACTTGGTGACGCAGGTCTACGTATGGGCCTGAGGGGCAAGAGTGGCCCCTGATCCCTGGGAAAAGCCCTCCAGGGGGAGAGCCGAGCCCCAGCAGAGCCTACATGGGGGTGCACCCCGTCTGTTGCACGCAAAAGCGGTTCGAAAAACGGGTTTTGTAGAGGTTCCCCGGAGATATTCAATACCGACCAGGGCAGCCAGTTCACCAGCAAGGCCTTCCTGGGGCCACTGAAGGACCGGGAGATCCGCATCAGCATGGATGGCCGAGGGCGAGCGTTGGACAACATCTTCGTGGAACGTTTCTGGAGGACCTTGAAGTACGAATGGCTCTACCTGAACGACTACCAGGAGGTTCGAGAGCTCAAGTTGGGACTTAGAGAGTATATGAAGTTCTACAACGAGCAACGGCTTCATTCATCGCTGCGCTACCGGACTCCACAGGAAGTGCACTTCACCACCCCGGGTTCCATGGCGGTCTGACCTTAACAAACCTTGCCGCTCCCGTGGTCTTGACATTGGGGTCCACCATATCGTGGCCCCAGCGTGGGCGGATCCGGACATCCAGGTGAAGAAGATCGAACTGGAAATGCGGGAGCGGTACGTCCCGTACAAGGGAATCTTCGCTGGGGAATTCCCCAAGGGCTTTCCCATGGGGATCGGGTCAGGGCTCTGTTATGTCGGTTCCGAAGCCGACGGATCCTCCCTCTTTGTCATGTTGACTGATCGGGGACCCAACGCGGATGCCCCTTCCTGGAAACAGGAGAAAGACACGTCGGTACAGCCCACGAAGCTCTTCCCCGCCCCTCGGTTTGTCCCTTCCCTTGCCACGGTGCGCCTGTCGGGCAACTCTCTTACTCTCCAGGGCGTGTCGGGACTTCGGGACCAAAAGGGCAAGGAGATTTCGGGTCTGCCCCTGCCCCAGGGAGCGGTGGGAAGCACCGGGGAATTGGGTCTGGACGACGCTCTTCGTCCCCTGCCCTCTGACCCGGCGGGACTCGACCCGGAAGGGGTTGTCCTGGACCCGAAGCGCAACACCCTCTGGATATGCGATGAATACGGTCCCTTCCTCCTGGAGATGGACCGGAAGGGGCGGGAGCTGCGTCGCTTCGCCCCGGGCAACGGCCTGCCGGAGATTCTGGCGAAGCGCCAGCCCAACCGGGGTTTTGAGGGCGTCGCCCTCACCCCCCAGGGGCGCATCCTGGCGGCGGTGCAGAGCATCCTCGACGTGGACGGAAACGTCAAGAAGAGCACCGCTCCCTTCACGCGCATCGTGGAGCTGGATCCGGACACGAAGGGGGTGCGCCAGTTCGCTTACCCCCTGGACCGAGAGGCTTACGCCAAGTGCGCCGACGCGAAGGTGGGGGACATCGTCTCGGTGGGGGAAAACCGCTTTCTCCTGGTGGAGCAGGGAGAGGGCAAGGACGGAAACATGCGGAACCGGATCTACCTGGTGGATACCTCGAAGGCCTCCGATCTCGGCGCTCTCGTCGTCCCGGGAAAGGACCTGGAGGCGGCCACAGACGGAGAACGGGAGACGGCGGGGTTGAAGATGGCCCGCAAAGTCCTGGTGGCGGACCTGCGCGCCCTGGGCTGGAATGTGGAGAAGGCGGAAGGACTGACGGTCCTTCCGGACGGGCGCTCCCTGGCGGTCTGTTCGGACAACGACTTCGGCCTCAAGCAGGTCCTTCTGGATCCCGCGCAGGACGAGAAGGGAAAGGAAGTCAGGAAGGCCCCCAGCTACACCGTGGACGGGTCGGGACAGTGGCGTCTCCGCGGCAAGCCCGTGGACACGAAGCTCGCCCTGGCGCCCAATGGAGAATCCTCGGTGTTCTGGGTCCTGACCTTGCCCAAGAAATTAGTCTCGTACTGACACGGGGAAGGGGGGCTTCTCTTTTCCTGTCTGCTCCTGTCTGCCGGAGGCAGGAAAGCCCTCCAAAGCCTGCGGATGTCCCGGTGACCTCTTCATGGGACCTCCTGGGGAATCGCTCTCAGGAAGAGGCCTTGGCAGCGTTCTGCCCAGGTTTCCCCGGAGCGGAGGTTCTTCCTGCCCCCCGAATCCCACCCCAGGCTCCGTCGCCAAGCCCCTGTCTTTTCCCTTTGAGCCCCTTCCCTGTGCCCAAGGGGGCAGGGGCTTTTTCTGGTGCACGATTCCGAAATTGTTTGTTCTGGTGCTTCGGTCCTGTGACGAGAGGCTCGGTTTCCCCTATACTCAATCCAGCTGCAATCTCACGTCCGGCCGAGTGGGCCGAAGGAGGAGACGCCCTTGTCCTGGAACCGTCTTGTTCGCACCCTGATGTTCGCCCTTCTGGGGGCGGCTCTTTGTTGCGCCCCCGCCCTTGGGACTCCCGCCGCCCCGGACGAGCCCTACCCGGCGGATGGAGCTTCCTCCGTGAGCCCTTATTCCCAGCTTCGCTGGGCCTGCGAGAGCGCCGACCAGTACGAGGTCTACCTTGGGACGACCCCGGACTTCCTCGACCCCGTGGGCACCGTAGCCACCAAGGCCTTCAAGCCCGTACCCATCTTTGCCCCGGGACACACCTACTACTGGAGGATCGTGGCGCTGGAGACCGGAACGGGGAAAAGTGCTCCGGGCCCCGTCTGGTCCTTCACCACGGGAACCGCCACGAACCTGCCCTCCAACCCCAACCCTCAGGACGGGGCCACGGAGGTCCGCCTTCACCCCACCATGACCTGGGACAGCGATGCCGCCCAATGGGTCGTCCGTTTCGGCACCTCCGAGACGGGGCTAAGCCAGACCCTGACCACCGCAGTGCGATCCTATTCTCTCAGCGAAGACCTGAAACCCGGCGTCCAGTACTTCTGGCAGGTGACGGCGATCTACCCGGGGGGCATCCTCCGGGACGGCCCCGTCTGGACCTTCACCGCCACCCGGACGGTCCCCCCGTCTCCGGGAGATCTCACCTGGGACAGCGGCGGCGGCTGCTCCGTCTGGGGTTCCGGCCTCTCCGGCGTGGGGGTCTTCCTGGCCGCAACGGGGGTTCTCCTGGCGTCCCGGCGCCGCAGGTAGAGGCGGGCCCCATGGCGGAAGTCCAGCGCCACCTTCGGCTGGGAGACCTGTTGGTTCAGGCGGGGGCCATCTCCGAGGTCAACCTGGAGTCGGCCCTGCAGGAGCAGAAGGGCTCCTTTCTGCGCCTGGGGGAGATCCTCCTCAAGAACGGCTGGCTCACGGAAAAGCAGCTTGCGGAGGCCCTGAGCCGCCAGATGAAAATTCCCCTGGTCTCGCTGGCCCGGTACCGCCCCAGTCCGGAGGCCCTCAAGATCATCCCCGAATCCCTGGCCCGAAGGCTGGAAGTGGTTCCTCTGAGCATTCTGGAGACCGAAGCCGTGTCCGTGGCCATGTCGGACCCCCTGAACGTTCTGGCTCTGGACGAGTTGCGCATGGTGACGGGCCGGAACATCGAACTCAGCGTCGCCACCGCCTCGGACATCCGTCGGGCCTTCGACCAGTTCTACCGCGTCCAGGCCAGCCTGGAGGAGGCCATGGTGGAGGTGATGGAGGACCGTAAATCCTCCGGGATCGGGACGGACGGCGGGCTGAACCTCCTGGACATCAGCGTGGACGACGCGCCGGTGGTGAAGCTGGTGAACAACATCCTGGAGCAGGCGGTGCGGGAGGGGGCCTCGGACATCCACATCGAGGGGTTCGAGCGGAACTCCCGGGTGCGTTTCCGCATCGACGGGACCCTCTTCGACGCCCTGGAGTACCCCAAGAACCTGCACCCCGCGGTGTGCTCCCGCATCAAGATCATGAGCGGCATGGACATTTCCGAGCGTCGTCGTCCCCAGGACGGCCGCCTGCTGGTGAAGATCCTCTCCCGTAAGGTGGACCTGCGCGTTTCGTCCCTTCCCGCCCTCTACGGCGAGAAGATCGTCATGCGTCTCCTGGATCAGGAGAACGCCATGGTGGGTTTGGAAAAGCTGGGCCTGGAACCCCAAGAGCGGGGGCTGGTGGAGGACATGATCGCCTACCCCTACGGCATCGTTCTGGTCACGGGGCCCACGGGAAGCGGAAAATCCACCAGCCTCTACTCCCTCCTGGAGATGCTCAACACCCCCCAGGTGAACATCATCACCGTGGAGGACCCGGTGGAGTACACCATCCAGGGGGTCAACCAGGTGCAGGTGAACGAAAAGGCGGGGCTGACCTTCAGCGAGACCCTCCGTTCCATCCTGCGCCAGGACCCGGACAAGATCATGGTGGGGGAGATCCGGGACCAGGAGACCGCCCAGCTCGCCATCCGGGCGGCCCTCACGGGACACCTGGTGCTCTCCACCCTGCACACCAACGATGCCCCCAGCGCCGTGGCCCGGCTGGTGGACATGGGCATCCAGCCCTTCATGGTGGCCTCCTCCCTGGTGGCGGTGGTGGCCCAGCGACTGGTCCGCCGCCTCTGCCCGGCCTGCAAGAAGGAACAGGTCCTCCCCCCGCAGGTGCTCAAGGGCTTCGGACTGCCGGAGGACGCGGTGACCTACCTTCCCGTGGGGTGCGAAGAGTGCCGAGGCACGGGGTACAAGGGCCGGACGGCCATTTTTGAAATCCTCCTGGTGGACGAGGACGTCCGCCGGGCCATCGTGGAGGAGCTTCCCTCCCACGCCCTCCGGCAGCTGGCGGTGAGCAAGGGCATGACCACCCTCCGTCAGGCGGGGATCCGCAAGATCCTGGCGGGGATCACCAGCGTGGAGGAAATGATGAGCGAGACCATGCAATAGGAGGCGTGGACATGGCGACCCCGGGTTTCCGTTCTCTGCTCTACGAACTCATCCGGCGCAGCGGCAGCGACCTGCACCTGGGAGTGGGCACCAGCCCCGCCGTCCGCGTGGACGGCACGCTGGTCTACCTCAACACCCCCGCCCTGACCCATGCGGACCTCCTGGAGCACCTGGGGGAACTGCTTCCTCCAGGGAAGGGGGAAGTGTTGGAACGAGAAAAGGAGTTGGACTTCAGCTTCTCCTACCTGGAGGGGAGCGAGTCCGCCCGGTTTCGGGTAAACTGCTCCTTCGAGCGGGGCAACCCGGCCGTGGCGCTGCGCATGATCCCCACCAACGTGCGCACCACCCGTCAGCTGTGCCTCCCCCCCTCGGTGGACCAGGTGGCAGAGCGGCTGCGGGGACTCTTCCTCGTCACGGGCCCCACGGGTTCGGGGAAGAGCACCACCCTGGCGGCCCTGGTGCAGCAGGTGAACATGACCCGGCCCTGCCACGTGGTGACCGTGGAGGACCCGGTGGAGTATCTGTTCCGCTCCGAGCGGGCCATGATCCACCAGCGGGAGGTGGGGACGGACACCCACTCCTTCGCCGAGGCCTTAAAGCGCGTGCTTCGCCAGGACCCGGACGTCATCATGATCGGGGAGATGCGGGATCTGGAGACGGTTTCCGCGGCGGTCACCGCCGCCGAGACGGGACACCTGGTGTTGGCCACCCTTCATACCCCCGACGCCCCCCAGACGGTGGACCGGATCGTGGACGTCTTCCCGTCCTACCAGCAGCCCCAGGTGCGGATGCAGCTTGCCAACATCCTGGTGGGCATCTGCTCCCAGCAACTCATCCCCCTTCCCGGAGGGGGCCGCACCGTGGCCACGGAGCTTCTCTGGGCCACCCCGGCGGTGCGCAACTGCATCCGGGAGGGCAAGACCTCCCAGATCAAGAGCCTCCTCCAGACGGGAGCCGCCCAGGGCATGCACACCATGGACCAGGACCTGGCCCGGCAGTATCGGGAGGGGGTCCTTCCCCGAGACCTGCTCCCCCAGTTCGCCTTCGACCCCAAGGAACTGGAAAGGCTCCTCCTCCCGGGGGGAGAGGGGGCGTTCTCTGGGTCCAGAGGCCCGTTGCGCAATTCCGAGACAACGCTATAATTATGTAGAGGATGATTATTTCAATAACCATCATCTTGTTTGAGGTGGTGCGGTGAACTTCCAATATCGAGCCCGAGGAGCAGGCGGCGTCGTGCAGACCGGCACGGTGGAGTTTGCCAACCAGGACGGGGCGGTGGACTGGATCCGCAAGCAGGGGTGGGTGCCCATCTCCGTCACCGAGGCGGGAGAGAGGGGCAGCAGCAAGAGCCGGCAGGGAACAGCCCGACGTTCCCTCTTCGCCCCGAGGATCCGCCTCAAGGACAAGGCCCTGGCCTTCCGGCAGATGTCCACCATGGTGGCCGCAGGCATCACCGTGGCCGGGGCGCTCAACATCCTGGAGGACCAGATCCAGAACAAGGCCCTGGCGGCGGCCTTCACCCGAGTGGGAAAGGGGGTGGCGGCGGGATTCTCCCTGGGGACATCCCTGCGCAGGGAAGCGGCCTTTTCTCCCCTCATGGTGGCGCTGATCCAGGCGGGGGAGGAAGGGGGCGTGCTGGACCTGAGCCTCCAGCGCCTCTCGGACTTCCTGGAAAAACAGGAAGCCCTTCGGCGCAAAGTCCTCTCCGCGGTCACCTACCCCCTGGTGGTGCTTCTGGTGTGCGCCCTGGTGATGGTGCTGCTGGTGTTCGTGGTGATCCCCAAGTTCTCCGCCGTCTTCAGCCATCTGGGGGTCCCCCTGCCCTGGGTTACGCGAGCCATGTTCGGCAGCGCCCTGTGGCTGAAAGACCACCTGCCCCATATAGGCGTCGCCCTTGCCCTGTCCACCCTGGGTCTCCTGGGGCTGCGTCGCCTGGAGAGCTTTCGCAACGCCTGGGACAAATGGAAGCTCCGCATGCCCCTCTTCGGGGACATCCTGTACAAAAGCGTCCTGGCCCGCAGCTTTCGCACCTTCGGAACCCTGGTGGCCTCGGGAGTGCCGCTGCTTCAGTGCCTGGAGATGTCCTCCCAGGTGGCGGACAACCACCACGTGGCCCGCTCGTACCTGACCCTGCGGGACGCGGCGGAGAAGGGCGTTCCCCTTCACGCGGTGGCCAAGAAGAACAAGCTCTTTCCCCCCATGGTGTGCCACATGATGGCCATCGGGGAGGAGACGGGAAAGCTGGAGGAGATGCTGGGGAAGATCGCCGACTGGTACGAGATGGAGCTGGAGGAGAAGGTCAAGCAGCTCACCTCCATCCTGGAGCCGGTGCTCATCCTCTTCGTGGGGGGCGTGGTGGCCCTGGTGGCCCTGGCCATCTTCCTGCCCATCACCCAGGCGATCCAAAGCATGATGTGAGCAAGAGAACCACAACACATAGAGGAGGTCGTTATCATGCGGAATGGTGCCCTGAAGAACCTGAGGGAACGGAAGCGCAAGGGATTCACCCTGGTGGAGCTGCTCATCGTCATCATCATCATCGGGATCCTTGCAGGAGCGATGTTGCTGGTGGCGGGGGCGGGAACGGATAAGGCGGAAGCCACGAAGATCGTCAGCGACCTGAGGTCTTTGAAGAGTGCATCGTTGATGTACTATGCTGATAAGAATTCATGGCCGTCTAAGATTGACGATATTAAGGATTATATGGATCGCGAGATTGGAGCAAATTTTACAATTACAAGTAAAGATGGAAACCCTTACGTACAGAGGACTGATATAGACAAGAAGGTTATTGTTAAGCTGAATGACATGGCAACTGCTTCGGGTATCAGCGTAGATGCTACCGCAGCTGCCATGAGGATTAAATAGGAACTGAAGGCCCTGTAATCGATTGACGCGCAGACATGCCTTTGCCCTGGTGGAATCCCTGATCGCCCTGGTGATTCTGACGATCGTCCTCTTTTCCCTGGCCGCGTCGGTGCTGTTTTCTCATGTCATGGCGCTGCACACGCTGCAGAAGGAGGGGGCCTACCGGGTGGGGCTGGAGGCGTTGGAGACGCTGGAGGCGGGGTCGATCCCCGTCTCCGGCGTCCTTCCCTACCAGGTCACGTTGGCCTCCGCAGACCTGGCGGAGGGACGAAGCCACACCGCCCGGGTCACCTGGCAATCCCCCCTGGGACCTCGGGAGACGACGTTGCAGAGGGTGGTGCCCCGAAATGCCTCCCTGGTCCCTTAGAACCCCCTCCCGTCCCAACCTTAGGGCCTTCACCCTGGTGGAGCTTCTGGTGACCCTTCTGCTGGCCGCCCTGGTCATGGGGGCCACCCTCTCCTTGCTTGCGGTCTACGTGCGCCACTTCCAGCGGGTGGACGCCCTGGCCTCGGCGCAGATGCGGGGGGAGATGGTGGCGGCCATCCTGCGCAACCCGATCCAGCACGCGGGTTTGGGGCTGTCCGACGACGTGCCCTCCCAGGTCTTTCCAGGCCTCGGGGAGGTCCAGACCTGGGGGCGGACCCTGGAGGCGACAAGCAACGACACGGCGCTCCGTGCGGTGTACGGGGTGCCCAGCGGACTGGTCCTGGTGGTGTCGGACAGCGTGACCCTCAAGGCTTCCGGCTCCAGCGGCGACACCGTCGCCCTGACCCTTTCCGCCCCCGTGCCTGCGGACATGGCGGAGGTCGACGGGACCCGCACCAAAGGGTGGGTGTTCTTCGCCGCCTCGGAGAAACCCCTGAGGGTGCAGGCCCTTGCGGGGGCCACCCTGACCCTGCGCAACCCCCAGAGCACCGACGTCACCCTGGCGCCTTACGACGAACTGCTTTGGGTGCGGGCCCTGCGGGCCACCCGGCAGGGGGACACCCTCTACACGGAGGACGTGACCCTGTCGCCCCCCGCTCCCCGTCTGGAGGAGGGCAGTCTCTCGGACCTGCGTTTCCAGGTGCAGGGGGGAACCTGTACGGTCCACGTCCTGGCATGCGGCCAGGGGGGAGAGGGGACCCCGGGCATCCCGCCGGGCTGGCCCGCCTCCTTCGGCACGGTCCTTCCCGCGGCCAAAGCCCAGGCCCCCCACGCCTACGTCCGGGCCGCCTGGAGGGTGCGCAATTGAGGCGTCCGGGATTTTCCCTGGCCCTGGTCATGCTGGTGCTGCTGGCGGGGATCGCCCTGGTGGGGGCGGCCTTCACCGTGGGGACGAACCTGTTCTCCACGACCCAGGGGGGGATCCAGCAGGAACAGCTCTACAACGCCGCCCAGGCGGGGATCACCCGGGGGGAGGCGTGGATTCTGGCCCAGACCTCCGCAGGAAAGTTCCCCCGTTACCAGGCCTCCGCGGACCTCTCCCCGGCGGGCATGGGGGCCAACAAGGACCTGGGGGGACGGACGGTCCCCTTCGGCAACCTGGTGGCCCACGGGGACAACGGGACGGGGGCTCCGGGGGTCTTCGCCTTCTCTCAGGAGGGATGCGAGGTGTTCTGCGTGGTCTACCAGACCAACTACCCCGTGACGCCGAACTACGTGCCGGGCATCCCCCCGAAGCTGGGAGCCATCGCCGCCCTCTCCGCCCAAAGCGGTGACGTGTCCCTGCAGCCCTCCAACCCCACCAGCGCCGGAGGCATGGGGAGCACGGGGTCGGCGGCGCAGGTGGGGGACCTGCCTGCGTACTTCCTCCGCAGCACCGCCACGAGGAAGAGCTTCCTCCACGGGGAGAATCTGTCCGTGACCCTGGAGGAAGCCCTGGAAGGAAGGGGGACGGCGCCATGAAAAAGCCCCACCTGTTAGGGTGTATCCTTGCGGCGGCTCTTGCCGCACTGGGGGCCCTCGCCTCCGGCAGCTTCGGCGACGACCCCTTGGAGCTGCACCCCTTCACCAAGGAGGCCCCCCCGGGGGTGGGGAACAACGAGCCCCCCAACGTCTTCATCCTGGTGGACACCAGCGGGTCCATGCTGTGGACCACTTCCGGGGACGTGAACGACGTGCCCGCACCGACGGGTCAGTATTCCGGTCCTCCGGGCAGTTATCCCATGCCTTACCTACTCCCGGATCCGGTAGAACATGAAAACCCTGTGTCTGGGGACAAATACTATTTTTACGAGTCCTCCGAGACCTGGTGTACCTACGGAGACGGATCGCAACCCTATTCTGGCCAGGCCTATTGGGGGAGGGACCTGGACCCGTCCAATAACATATGGAACAATGAGAACTGCTATGCCCAGGACAACGATCATTTGCGATACCAGAGCGGCAACACCGCCCGCCTTGTGCCCAACGATAGCCGAGCTTTCAAAATGAAGCTGGTGTTGTGGCGTCTGCTGCGTGACCGAGAGATCATTCGAAATGCTCGTGTAGGATTGGCAACCTACAAACAAACCCCAAAATGGGGGCCCGTAGCGGATTGGTACCGTGGAAAGGGAACTCCGTTGACTTACCGAGACAAATCCTGGCCCAACGGTCTTTTTGATAATAATTCGCACAGTGGTTTTTATACCTACACGTATAGCGTGCAAATTAGCAGGGGTGTCGATATTAGCGAGAACGAATCAAGCAAACGAGCCATGTTCCTCCAGGAGCCAGCGCCGCTTTATTCTGACGATTTGACCTTGCCTGCACGAAACCTAGTCACTCGCTGGTTTGACGGGATGGAGAGCGACAACAACCCGGAGTTTCGGTTCGATGGGAAACGTCCCCTTGTACAAGCTATTACCTATTCAGATGTTGACTACGAACACATATGGGTTTGGAATAAACACCTTGGTAAATGGGAAAAGAACATGAAGTATATCGAAATCTGCTACCCAACAGAGGGCTCATTGGCAGATCTCTTTGCTGCCCGCAAAGGTACACCAACGGAGAAGGGTACCTATGATCGTGCGGATAAGCTGAAGGACAGAAAGCCCCTCTACATCCAGCAGTGGTGTCAGGGGAACTACGCCATCGTTCTCACAGCGGGGGGACAGAATCGGGACAACCTGGACCCGGTGGCGGCGGTGAAAGCGCTTCACGATACCCGGCTCACCTACACAGGGTGGGGAAACGACCCGGAGGGGAAGCCCTACCGCTCCCAGCCCGTGAAGGTCTTCATCGTGGCCTTCGCCAATCCCGATCCCACCTCCCCCAAGGGACTGGCCCTGAAGCGGACTCTGGAGCGCATGGCGGACGTGGGGGACGACGGGGAGGAGAACGGCTCCGCCGTGCCCTTTTACGGCAACGACGTGAAGTCCCTGTTGGATTCCTTCAAGAGCATCTTCCGGATCATCCAGAACGCCAGCGGCACCGGGGGAGCCCCCCTGGTGAGCCCCCAGCAGGACGGCTCGGCGGAGGTGTTCTTCAACAGCTTCCTCCCCCAGGACCGGCGCCAGTGGGTGGGGGAGGTCACCTGCTGCACCCACGGGGTGACGGGAAACCTTCTGGAGAAGTGGCGGGCCTCCCAGAAGCTCAACGCCCGGTCCTACTCCACCCGGACCGCCTATGTGCCCGACTATGTCCAATCGGGCAATCGTGGTCTGTTGCCGGTGCAGTTCTCCGGGACTCCCCCCGTCCTGGCTCACGGGGCGGCTCTGGGGGAGAAACTGGGGCTTGCCCCGGTGACCCAGGGGGGGAAGACCGTCTCCGTGGGGGAGCAGGCGACCCTCTTCCTGCGGTGGCTGTTGGGGGACAAGACGGTGTCCCAGGGAGATCTGGGCATCCTGTGGAACGAGGACTACCCGGAGGACTATCCGGGAAAGAACGACCGGGAACGATACAAGCTCACCGACGCCTACCACGGGGGCATGGTGGAGGTGGGGAAGGGGACCCTGGCCTTTCCCGACCGGCCTTCCACTCTGTACGCCCAGACCAACCAGGGAATGCTTCACGCCTTCAAGGTGTCCGATGGGACGGAGCGTTGGGCCTTCATCCCCCCGCAGGTGATGGAGGGCAAGAGGCTGTTGGGACTCAAGCGGAACAACAATGCCTGGCTGCGCTCCGAATCCCTCCCCCGGTACCTGCTGGACGGGCCCATCGCCGTGGAGGACGCAACCTTCTCCGACGGCACCGTCCACACGGTGCTTCTGGGGCTCACGGGGCGTGGCGGGGCGGGGCTCTATGCCCTGGATGTCTCCGATCCTGATTCCCCCACGTTCCTCTGGGCGGTGGAGAACGACTTGTTCGCGTACGAGGCCTCCTCCGGCTCACCGAAACTGAAACCAAAGGAAGAAAGACAGGTGCTCCGCTGGTCTCGGGGTTCCACAGGGGTGACCCGGACGGCCTATGCCCACGCAGGTCTTCCCTTCTCCTGGAACTACCGAGAGCTGCTCTGGACGGTGGCCTACCCCCCCGTGGGCTGGGTGGAGGACGGCACGGGGAGGCGATACGTCTTTCTCCTGAGCAACGGGGCCAACCCCACCAACCTGCAGGGACCGGGGAACGCCAACGGGGCGGTCTACCTGGGGGATCTGCAGACCGGGGCGGTGATCGGGCGATATGATGAGGGTAAAGAAGCGGGAAAGGACAAAGGGGCCAGCGTCAGTCCCGGGAACTTCCTGGCTTCCCCCCTGGTTCTCAAAGAGGGGGATTCCCGCAAGCTGGGGACGTTCCTGGTGGGGGACGACCAGGGGGGAGTCTGGAGAGGAGTCTCAAGCTTTACCTCCACAGGGCGCTCCTTTACGAGGATTTTGTCTCCCAGCGTGTTCCCCGGTTCCCTGGGGATCGCCTATTCCCTGGCAGCGGGGGGACAATGGGGCGGGGTGTGGCTCTGCGGGGTGACGGGGGACGCGGAGGGGTTGGTCTCCGGCTCCAACACCCAGGGAGTGTTCTTCAGCGTCCGTCTGAGGGAGGCGGAAGCGGGGAACATTAAATCTCACACCGACCTGGACGAGGTTCTCCAGGGGGATCAGTCGGCCTCCGATTCCCCCAAGGGGTTCTTCCTTCGTTTCGAGCACGCCGCGGGTTTTGAGGAGCTGCCCACCACCCCGCCGGTGGTGAAGAACGGGCATGTGGTCTTCGCCACCTTCAAGCCCGACATGAGACCCTGCAAGGCGGGAAGCGCCCGCCTCTACTCCCTCAACCTGGCGACGGGACGGGGGGACTGGGAGGGGGAGCAGAAGTACCGGGAAGTGGAGAACGTGAAGATCTCCGGCCTGACGGTGCACGGAAACAAGATCTACGCGGGGGTGACGGCCCTGCTGGGAAACCCGGACGCGCAGCTCAAGGCGGCTTTCGGGGGCAGTGCCACCCGGAATCCCGGGTCGGGAAACCAGAACCTCCTGGTGCTGGACACCCCGCCGGGTTTCCCCAAGGATCCATCGTCCGCCAACGTGGGTCGGTACCATCGCCTTTTCTGGAAAAAACGTTTTTAGGTCGGGGGGATTCGTGTTGGGTTTCTTCCGCAAGAGGCGCAGGTCCGGAGCAGGGCTGTTCGCCTTCGGCACCACGATGCAGTACCTATCCCTGGGGGGGACGAAGGGCTCTTTCTCCGTGGAGAAATGCGTCGATCTGCCCCAGGAGCTTCCCCCTTCCCAGGGGGATCTGTTCGCCGATGCCGACACCCTGGAGGCCAACCTGCTCCGGCTGAAGGAACGGCTGGGCGGGAAGTGGGGGCCTCCCGTCTCCGTGGGCATCCAGGCCAAGGACGTGCTGGTGCGCATCGTGGAGATGCCCCGCCTGGAACCGGAAGACCTGCGGGACGCTTTCCGGTTCGAGTTCGACAAGTATTTTCCCTTCCCTGCCCAGGAGGCCTGTTTCGACATCGCCCCCATCGACCATCCTTCCGCCAGGGAAGGGGGAGACCAGGTCCATGCGGTGGTGGCGGCCTGCCGTCTTCACCCCATGGAGCTGTTCCTGACCGCAGCGGACCGCCTGGGCCTGGAAGTGGAGGCGGTGGAGCCCAGCATGTTGTCCCTCTTCCGCTGCCTTCAGGGACCGAACCTGCCTCCTGAAGAGGGGAACCTCTACGTCATGGCGGGGCTCCATTCGTCCCTCCTGGTGGTGGGGTACCGGGACCACGGCATCCTCTTCCGCAACGTGGCCCACGGGTTTCAGGAAAAGGAGCTGGAGGAGGGGCGGCTGCAGGCCTTCGCCCGAGAGGTCTACTCCACGGCGAACTTCTCGAACAGCCAGTTCCGCAACCTGCCCATCCGAAAGATCTATCTGGGAGGATACGGCAGCCGGTACGGCGAGGTCTTGAGGGAGGGGATCGAGAGCATGTCGGGGATTCCCGTCACCCTGGTGGACCCCTGGGACCTGTGGAACGTCCAGCGGCGCCCGGACCCGCCCCTCGGGTGGGAAGTCGTCCTGGGCCTGGCGCTTCGGAGCCAGGACCGGCCATGAGGGTTCTGCTGGATCTGCGGCCCCCGAAGCTGATCAAGCGGCCCGCATCCCAGGTCTCCTGGGTGCGGGTGCTTTTGGGGCTTCTGGGGGGAGGAGTGCTTTTCCTGGCCCTGGTAAACCTTGGGTACGGGACGTTCCGGGTGGTCCAGTTCCACCGGGAGGCGGCCCGGCTGGAACAGGAACGGCAACAGTTGGAGGCCCAGGCGGGAAAGCTGGGTTCGGAGGCGGAGCGATTGAAAAAACGCCAGGCCGACCTGGAGGGACAGCTTGCCTTTCTGCAGGAGGACCTGCCCTCCCTGGAGCTTCTGTCCGCCCTGGACGTGCTGACCCCCCAGGGGGTGTCCCTGGCGGGGCTCCAGCTTAAGGGAAAGGCCCTGACCCTTCGAGGGAGCGCGGAGAACCAGGACCAGATCGTGGCGTTCACCACGGCCCTTTCGGGACATCCCCTCTTCGCCAAGGTCCTGCTGCCCACTGCCGATCCCCCGGGGGAAGGGGAGACGACGGGGAGGCTTTCCTTCTCCCTGGAATGCGTGCTGCAGGACTGGAGCGCCTACCTGACGAAGCTGCGAAGCGGAGGGCCCTGAGGATGCGAAGAATCCAGATCCAACCTCTCTGGCTGCTGGCGATGCTGCTGCTCCTCCTGGTGGGGGGCGCCCAAGGGCTTCTCCTCCGGGAAGCCCGATCCTCCCAGACCCAGGTGGCGGAGCTGAACCTCCAGTGTTCCGCCCTGAACTACGCCAACGAGCAGCAGACCCTGCGCGTGGCGGGGCTGAAGGAGGCCCAGACGGTCCTTTCGGGAGTGCGCTACCGTCCCTTCGAGAACGCCGTGGGGCTGTACTCCTTTCTGGACGAACTCATCAAGGTCCACGGTCTGGAGCGGGGCAACGTGATCCCCGTGCCTGCCTCTCCCGGGCGGTTTTCCGTGCAGGTGGAGGTCACGGGGGACTACTATGGGTTGGTGAAGACCCTGGGGGCCCTGCGACAGGAGGAACGGGCGCTACGGGTGGAGGCCCTGAACGTGGACGCCCTTTCGGGGGATCGGGTGAAGGGAACCTTGACGCTGGGGACCCTGATGAAGGAGGTTCCCGCCCCATGAGCCGCAGAGAAGCCCTGGCAAACGACTGGAGAGACCTGAGTTTCCGCTTTCGGCAGACCACCCCGGCGGGAAGGCGCCTGAGGTTCGGGCTGTTTCTGCTGTTGTTCGCCTTGGTGGGACTGGAGGCGGGGGTCCTTCGGGAGCTTTGGAGGCTCAAGGCCGAGGAGCCCCGGGTCCTGCGGGGGAACCCCGCGGCGGAGGAAATGAAGGCTTTCCAGGAACGGCTGCCTCAGCAGAGGGCCTTCCTGGAGCACCGGGGCCGCTCCCTCCAGACCGCCCAGCTCGCCGAGGCGGTGGGGAGACGCCCCTTTGACGGAGGGGTGACGGTGCCCCTTCCCGCGCCGGAGATCCCGCCGGAGCCCGCCTGGGCCAATCAGCCCCCGCCTCCTCCCCCGGAGCCCCTGCCCCCCATGATCACCCTGAAGGCGGTGATGGTGCTGGGCAACAAGGCGGCGGCGGTGGCGGACATCGAGGGAGAGGCCCCGGCCCGGATCCTGAGGGTGGGTACGGAGTTCGGAAGCGGCCAGGGTCGGGTGGTGCGCATCACCCCGGAGGGGGTACGCATCAAGTGGCGGAGCCGCATCGAAGACATCGGGCTGCAGCCGTATTAGCCTCACACCTTCGGAGGAAAAGAGGGATGACCTTGCGGACATGGCGACGTACCATTCTCCTCCCTTTCCTGTGGGGGTGTTTGCTTGTAGGTGGTTTCCCCGGGGTTTCCGGGGCCGCGCCGGTTTCCGGAGACCAGGGACCGCTCATCCGGGACGTGTACGTGAATCAGGCGGGTTCGAACCTTTGCGTCCTGGAGATCGACGGGCTGGACCTGCCCGCACCGCAGCCTCAGAAGCAGCCTTCCTCGGACAAGGGGTTGCGCTTCCTCCTGGAGGCTCCCATGGACGACCAGGGTATGAAGAAGGACTTCTCCCTTCCCCTGGTTCGCTGGGTGTCCCTGGAGAAGGTGCCCCAGGGGACCTTGCTGACCGTTCGGGGGGACTATCCCCTAGACTGCACCTCCGTGACCGGCCAGGGGACCACCCGTCTGGTGTTCCAGCTTGCCCGACGGGAAGAGGCTGTCCCGACCCCCACGGAGGCGCCGCCGCGAAAGACCGTTTCGGGGCTGGACCCCCTTTCCTTATCCAACCCCGTTACCCTGTCCCTGCGGGACGCGGAGCTGCGGGACGTGTTCCGCATGCTGGCGGACCTTACGGGGTACAACATCCTCTGCGATCCCTCCGTGCCCCCGGGGAACGTCACCCTCACGGTGAAGGCGGTGCCCCTGCGGGAGGTGTTCGCCTACCTCATGCGGACCTATGACGTCACCTACGCGATGATGGGCAAAACGATCCTGGTGGGCAAGGCGGACCCCCTGGCCAAGGCACTGGGTCGGGAGGAGACCCAGGCCTTCCAGATCGCCTACGGGGACCTGAAGCAGATTCCCGGCCAGATCCAGACCCTCTTCGCCCTGGCCAAGCCGGTGGTGGTGGACGAGCGGCTGCGTACCATCTATGTGTCCGCCCGGAAGGACCAGATGGAGTCGATCCGCAAGTTCCTGGACAAGGCGGACCATCCGGGACAGCAGGTGATGCTCCAGGCCCGGATCGTGGAGATCGGGGACGACGGCAAGGAGGAGTTGGAATCCCTCATCAGCCGGGTCTACAAGAACTGGTGGTTCGCCTTCGACAACAACGGGGGGATGATCGGCTACACCCGCATCAACAAGCCGGACCTCTACGACGACGACGCCAACGACAACCGCATCGTCAAGCCCGGGGGACTGGACCTGAGCGTGGTGGCCCAGAACCCGGACCTGAACTTTCTGGACGCGGGGCTTCGCGCCCTGGAGACGGCCAACAAGGGGCGGATGCTGGCCAGCCCCTCCGTGGTGGTCCACGACGGGAAGAAGGCCAAGATCGCCCTTACGGAGAACGTGAAGTACATCTCCGCCCGGGATCAGGCGGGGAATCCCACCTATTCGGAAGAGCGGGTGGGCCCCACCATCGAGTTCACCCCCACGGTGGGTCGGGATCGGGTAATCACCATGGAGATGACCCTCAAGACGGGGGAGGTCACCAAGTACATCCGGGGCGGCATGGGGGAGCAGGTGCCCCAGACCAGCACCCGGGAAGTGAACTCCACCGTGCGCATCCGCAACGGGGAGCCCTTCGTGGTCGGGGGGCTCTTCCGGGACGGACAGACCCACTCGGAAAACAAGATCCCCATCCTGGGGGACATCCCTCTCCTGGGGGAACTCTTCCGAAACCGGACCACCCAGAAGATCCACACGGAGGTGGCTATGATCGTGATCCCCTACCTCCTGGACGTTCCCGCCTCGGGGGTGTCCAGCCGGAGCATTCTCCTGACGCCCTAAGCTGGCGGGGATGGGCACGATGCGCTATGCTACGGGGGAACGGAAACGATACGAGTTCATTCGGGAGGTTCGTGTATGGCACAAATCGTGGACACCAGCGACCTGCGTCCGGGCATGAAGATCAAGTGGGAGGGGGGCATGTGGACCATCCTGGAGTGCTCCCACCACAAGATGGGCCGGGGCGGCGCCATCGTGCGGGGAAAGCTGCGGAACCTGGAGACCGGGTCCGGGGTGGAGCAGTCCTTCAAGTCCGGCGAGCGGTTCGAGCGCATCATCTTCGATGAGAAGCCCGCGCAGTTCCAGTACCGGGACGGGGACCACTACGTCTTCATGGACATGGAGAGCTTCGATCAGGTCTTCCTTTCCGCCGAGTCCCTGGGGGACGCGGTGAAGTACCTGGTGGACAATCTGGAAGTGCAGTTCGAGATGTACGAGGGCAAGGTCATGGGGGTCGAGCTTCCCAACTCCATCACCATGAAGATCGTGGAAACCCCTCCCGGCTTCAAGGGGGACACCGCCTCGGGGAGCGGCAAGCCCGCCACCCTGGAGACGGGGTTGGTGGTCATGGTCCCCTTCTTCATCGAGAACGGCGAGGTGATCGTGGTGGACAGCCGCACCGGGGAGTACCTGGAGCGGTCCAAGAAATAGGGACGAGAGAGCCGAAAGGGGAGAGTGCCATGGCCGCAAGGGAGAAGATCGCCTATCTCAAGGGATTGATCGACGGGCAGAAGCCCGCAGACCCGGATACCGCGAAGCTGCTCGGGGCGGTGGTGGACGCTCTGGACGGCCTGGCGGACGATCTGGAGAACCAGGGGATCCGCCTGGAGGAGCACCGAGAGATCCTGGACGAGGTTTCCGAGTATCTGGACCAGATCGACGAAGACCTCTGTGCCTTGGAGGACCGCATCGAGTCCTGCGAGGACGAGGAAGAGGGGGAAGACGAAGAGGAGGACTACATCTCCGTCTGCTGCCCCCACTGCCGGAAGGACTTCTTCTACGACCCCACGGCCTACGAGGAGGACGAGGATCTCCTCTGCCCGCACTGCGGCGAACCTTTCAAACAGCCCGAAATCTAGGGCACGGGACGACACATCACGAAGGGGGATTCCAGCATGAGCGAATCGAACGAGCACATCGAGCCGAACATGCAGTACGACCCTGAGGCGGGGGGAGACCCCATGGTGGACCAGTCCGGTCTGGAGGGAAAGATCCGCATCTCCGAGGACGTCATCGCCCAGCTTGCGGTGAAGGCCCTTTCCACCATCGAAGGAGTGCAGCCCGCGAGCCCCGGCCTGATGGCGAACCTGCGTCTGGGCAGGAAGACCACCAACGGGGTGCGCATCTCCGTGGGGGACGGGGAGACTCCGGAGATCCAGGTGGATACCTACATTGCGGTAAAGTACGGCCTTCGCATTCCCGATGTGTGCTGGGACGTGCAGGAGGTCATCAAGGAGCAGGTGGAGCGGTTCACCGGCTACGGGGTGAAGGCGGTGAACGTCTTCGTCCAGGGAATCACCTTCCAGGACCGCAAGACCTCGGAGTACGCGGAGGTCGGTCCGGTGGATTCCTCCTTCGGCGACGAGGCGTAAGAGCCCCGTCTCGTTTCGGGCCGGCTACTCCCCCCCACGGAGGAGGGCCGGCCTTTGTGTTCGCAAGGGAGGGATGGTGCGATGCTCTTCCTCTGGAAGACCACTCGACTGGGCAAGATCTGGCTGGACGGGGAGTCCCTGCGTCGGCTGGTGACCCAGCGTCTGCCCGAGGGGTATGTGTGCCAGGAAGCCTCTTTCGTGGGGGACCAGGCGCTACTGCACCTCTTCGTCAGCCTGCCCGAGGGGGAGGACCCTCAAAAGCGCCTCCTCTGCTCTCAAAGGGTGGAGTCCTGGTTCCACCCTTCGGGGATCAAGGTACAGATCCACTGGACGGAAAGACGCCCCGAAGAACCCGCAAGCCCCGCAAAGGGGATCTGGAAGACCCCTCTTTTCTGGGCGGCGGCAGGTGCGGCGGTGGTGGCCCTGAGCCAGCTTGGTTTCAAGGGGATCCTCCGCTCCGTCCTCGCAGGGGTGTTCGCCTATGGAGCCGCCTGGGTCTGCCTGACCGAGGACGGGAAAAAGCTGGTCCAATCCATCACCAAGGAATTTCGGAGGTAACCGTTGAATCGACAGCTGATGCCGCAGAAGCGGCGACGTTCCCGAGAGATCGCCCTGCAACTGGGCTATGAAATGGACGTGCGCGAACGCCTCTCCGTGGAGGACGTTCTGGCCGCCTTCCCCTTGGAGGAAGAGGACCCGGAGATTCGGGACTACGCCTGCGCCCTGGTTTCCGCCCTTGACCGCCACAAGGGGGCCATCGACGAGCTGCTGCGGGAGCAGCTGGTGGGGTGGCGCCCGGAGCGCATGGTGGCGGTGGACCGGGCGGCCATCCGCCTGGCCCTCCTGGAGGGGGTCTTTGAGAAACTGGTTCCCCTGGCGGTGGCCATCTCCGAGGCGGTGGAGCTGGCCAAAACCTTCGGCACGGAGGACTCGGGGCGCTTCGTGAACGGCGTTCTGGGGCGCATCGTGCGTTCCCTGGAGCCCAAGGCGGGCTCGGATGCCCCCGGCGACTCCCCGTCTTCTGGATGTTGACGAGCTGACCGAACGGATCCGGGAACAGCTATCCACCCCGGAGTTCGGTCAGCTTTTCGTCAAGGGAGAGATCCAGGGGCTCAAGCACCATCCCAGCGGCCATGTCTACTTCACCCTCCTGGGGAAGAACGCCCGGGTTGCCTGTGCCCTCTTCCGATCCCAAGCGGAGCGGGTCCTTCTCTGGCCGAAGGAGGGGGACGAGACGGCGGTGCAGGGACGTCTGGACGTGTACCCACCCCGAGGCTCCTACCAGCTCCTGGCTTCCCGGATCTGGCCCCTGGGGGTGGGGGAACAGGCCCGGGCCAAGGAGCTGCTTCGGGAAAAGCTGAACCAGGAAGGCCTCTTCGACCCTCGCCTGAAACGCCCCTTCCCGCAGTACCCCCTCCGGGTGGGCGTGATCACCTCCCGTTCCGGAGCGGCGTTTCACGACGTCCGCCGCGTGGCGGCCCTCCGGTTTCCCCCCGCTCGGCTTCTCTGGATTCCCTCTCAGGTACAGGGCGTGGAGGCGGCGGACAGCCTGGTCCGCGCCTTTCGAAGGCTCCAGGGGGAGGAAGAGCTGGACTGCGTCCTCCTGGTGCGGGGGGGCGGCTCCCGGGACGACCTGAACCCCTTCGACGACGAAGGGGTGGTGCGGGCAATCCGGCAGTGTCCTTTCCCCGTGGCCGTGGGGGTAGGGCACGAGGTGGACCGGACGCTTTCGGACCTGGCGGCGGACCTCTCCGCACCGACCCCTTCCGGAGCGGCGGAGAGGGTGTTGCCCGACCGGGAGGAGTGCCTCCGCCGGATCCGTAGGGAACAGGAATCCCTTCGCGGACCGGTGGCTCGGAAGGTCCGCAGCCTGGGGGAGCGACTTCGCCTCTGTTCCTTCGCCCTGGAAAGGCCGCTTCGACGGCGCTTCCTGGACCCGAGGGTGGGGGATCTCTCCCGGAATCTGTCCCGTCTGCGCGAGGCGGCGAGGGCATGTCTGCGCGTCCAGCAGGACCGGCTTCGGTCGGAAATGGCAGCCCTGGACGCCCTGTCCCCCCTGGCTCCCCTGCGGCGCGGGTATGCCCTGGTGTCGTCCCCTTCGGGACGGCGGATTTCCCGGATCGCCTCGTGGGAGGGGGAGACGGAACTTCGAGTCCGCTGGCTGGATGGGGAGGCCCGTGTGCGGGTGCTTCAGGTGGAACGGGAGGAGGAAGGGCCATGATGCCCGAAACGCTGCGGTACCATCGGAAAGAAGAAGCGCTGGAGGTGTTGGACCAGAGGGCCCTGCCCTTCCAGGTGCGCCACCTTCGCTGCCGCAGGGCCTCGCAGGTGGCGGAGGCCATCGAATCCATGGCGGTGCGGGGGGCTCCCGCCATCGGCTTGGCGGCGGCCTTCGGTCTGGCCCTGGAGGCCCTCCACGCGCCGGAAGGGCTTCCCGAGGCCGCAGAGAGGCTGGCTCGTTCCCGCCCCACGGCGGTGAACCTCTTCTGGGCCCTGGAGCGGATGAGGCCCCTCTTCCCCCTGCCTCCCGAAGAACGGGCGGAGAAAATGCTCGCGGAGGCGGAAACCATGCTGGAGGAGGACCGGGAACGGAATCGCCGCATGGGCGCCTTCGGCGCCTCCCTTCTGCCCCAGACGGCTCGGGTGATCACCCACTGCAACGCCGGAGCCCTGGCCACGGGGGGATTCGGGACCGCCCTGGGGGTCCTGCGCGCGGCACGGGAGCAGGGGAAAGAGCTGGTGGTCTATGCGGACGAGACCCGCCCCCGGCTTCAAGGGGCCAGGCTGACGGCCTTCGAACTGTTCGAGGAGGGGTTCTCGTTTCAGGTGCTCTGCGACGGCATGGCCGCGGCGCTGATGCGGACCCGTGGGGTGGACGCGGTGATCACCGGAGCGGACCGCATCGCCCGCAACGGGGACTGCGCCAACAAGATCGGGACCTACGGCCTGGCGATCTGCGCCCGCCACCACCGCATCCCCTTCTACGTCGCCGCTCCCTGGTCCACGGTGGATCCTGCGACCCCCACGGGCGACCAGATTCCCATCGAGGAACGGGACGCCTCGGAGGTCCGTCGCATGGGGGAGGAACGCCTCTTCCCCGACGCCTACCCCGTGTGGAACCCCGCCTTCGACGTCACCCCGGCGGAGCTGGTCACCGCCATCGTCACGGAGACGGGGATCCTGCGACCGCCCTACGAGGAATCCATCGCCGGGTACGGGAAGAACCACTAAAATGGACATCCCTCCCCCACGACTCGGGGGAGAAGGGAACGACCTGAGGAGGGGACGGCAGTGGAAGAGTACCGCGTCGCGAACCGGGAACTGGCCCCCATGGGCTTCAAGAAGATCGACTGGGCATGGCACGCCATGCCCGTCTTGCGTTTCTTGGAGGAACGGGAAAAGGAACGGCTTCCCCTCCAGGGGGTCACCGTGGCCTGCTGCCTCCACCTGGAGGCGAAGACCGCCTGCCTGCTTCAGGTGCTTCATCGCCTGGGGGCCACTGTGGCCGCGGCGGGAAGCAACCCCCTTTCCACCCAGGATGACGTGTGCGCCGCCCTGGCCTCTTCGGGAGTCCACGTGTTCAGCCACCATGGCATGTCCGCGGCGGAGTATGGGGAAAACCTGCGCCGTTGCCTGGCGTGGAACCCCCAGGTGCTCATCGACGATGGGGGAGACCTGGTGGCCCTGATCCACGAGGAACGGCGGGACCTGATTCCCCGGCTTCGGGGCGGCTGCGAGGAGACCACCACGGGGATCAAGCGTCTGAAGGCCATGGAGGCGGAGGGAGCCCTGCAGTTCCCCATGCTGGCGGTGAACGACGGTCTGAGCAAGCACCTGTTCGACAACCGCTACGGCACGGGGCAGTCCGTCTGGGACGCCATCCTCCGCACCACCAACCTCCTGGTGGCGGGGCGGGTGGTCGTGGTGGTGGGCTACGGCTGGTGCGGCAAAGGCGTGGCCAAGCGGGCCTCCGGCCTGGGCGCCCGGGTGGCGGTGGTGGAGATCGACCCGCACCGCGCCCTGGAGGCCTTCATGGACGGATTCGAGGTCCTGGACCTGCGTCAGGCCGCTGCGGTGGGGGACGTCTTCGTCACCGTCACGGGAAACACCCAGGTGCTTCGGGAGGAGCACTTCCGTCTGATGAAGGACGGAGCGCTTCTGGCCAACGCGGGGCACTTCGACGTGGAGGTGTGCATCCCCCACCTGAAAGCCCTTTCCGTGGAGGTTTGGGACAGCCGCCCCCAGATCCGCTCCTACCGCATGGAGGATGGGCGGACCCTTCACCTTCTGGGGGAGGGACGCCTGGTGAACCTGGCGGCGGGGGACGGGCACCCCGTGGAGATCATGGACCTCAGCTTCGCCCTGCAGCTTCTCTCGGCGCTCCACGTGCACCAGAACGATCTGACCCCGGGGGTCCACAAGGTCCCGGAGGAACTGGACCGCCGGGTGGCCCGCGCCAAGTTGGACGCCATGGGGCTGCGTCTGGAGACGCTTACCCCGGAGCAGGAGACCTACCTGGCCTCCTGGAGGGAGTAGAGGGGGGAGTTCGTCATGGGGACCCTGATCCGCGACGTGGTGGCGTGGGATTGTCGCGAGGTGGCGGCGAAGCGGGCGGACCTGGTCCTGGAGGAGGGACGCATCGCGACGATCCTGCCTCCCGGAGAAGGGGAGGGGGAAATCCTCCTGGACGGGAAGGGACAGACGGCGCTTCTGCCCGGGTTCGTCAACGCCCACACCCATGCCGCCATGAGTCTGCTCCGTGGCCTGGGGGAGGAGCTTCCCCTGATGGACTGGCTCGAGAAGCGCATCTGGCCGGTGGAGAACAACCTCAAAGCGGAGCACGTCCGGGCGGGGACCATGTCGGCCATCCTGGAGATGCTCGCCACGGGGACCACCGCCTTTGCGGACATGTACTTCTTCATGGACCAGGTGGCGGACGGGGTGGAGGAATCGGGTATCCGGGCAAACCTCGCTCGGGGGCTGATCGGGGATGACCCGTGCAAGCTCAAGGACGGTCTGGCTCTGGCAGACCGTTTCCCCTCCGACCATCGTCAGGTGCGGGTCGATTTGGGACCCCATGCCCCCTACACCGTCCCGGCGGAGGTCCTGTCGAGGATCGGGGCCCTGGCGGTGGATCGGGGGCTGGGGGTCCATTCCCATTGGCTGGAGACCCAGTGGGAGTCGGGTTACTTCGCGGAGGAACTGAAGTGCGACCCCGTGGACCTTCTGGAACGCAGCGGCTTCTTCGAAGCCCCGCAGCTGGTGCTGGCCCACGGCGTGTGGTTCCGGCCGGAACACCTTCCTCGCCTTGCCCGGCAGAACGTGACGGTGGTCCACAACCCCTGCAGCAACCTCAAGCTGGGAAGCGGTCTGGCCCCGGTGGCGGAGATGCTGGCCCAGGGGGTGCGGGTGGCCTTGGGTACCGACGGGGCGGCCAGCAACAATCGTCTGGACATCTGGGGAGAGATCCGGGCCGCCGCGCTGGTGCACAAGGGATGGAAGCAGGACCCCACCCTGGTGACGGCCCAGCAGGTCCTCACTATGGCCACCCGAAACGGTTCCCTGGCCCTAGGTTTCGGGCGTTGCGGCCT
Source organism: Aminomonas paucivorans DSM 12260 (assembly GCF_000165795.1). Lineage (NCBI taxonomy): Bacteria > Thermotogati > Synergistota > Synergistia > Synergistales > Synergistaceae > Aminomonas > Aminomonas paucivorans. The sequence continues at coordinate 1,423,866 of NZ_CM001022.1, forward strand.
TCTGGAGCCGGGCTTCGAGGCGGACTTCGTGGCGGTGGACCTGCGGCGCCCTCACTATGTGGGATGGGATGAGGAGAATCTGGCGGGCTACCTGGTGTACGCCGGGTCCTCCGCAGACGTGTGCGCCACCCTGGTGGGGGGGCGAGTGCTGTACCAAGGGGGATCCTATCCGAACCTCGACGCCCCGCGCATCCTGGAGAGCGCCCGGAAGGTGCGGCAAGAGCTGATCGAAGGCAAGTAAAACGCCCCCCGTCTGGCTGAGGGGGATCTGGAGGGAAGAACCCATGCAATGGCAACCTGCGGCAAAGCTCAGAGAACAGTTCCTTTCCTACTTCGAGGAGAAGGGAAGCAGGCGATATCCAAGTTTCTCCCTGGTCCCCGACGACCCGACGCTCCTGTTCACCATCGCCGGGATGGTGCCCTTCAAGCCTTACTTCCTGGGGCTGAAGACTCCGGAGGTGACCCGGGCCACCACGGCGCAAAAGTGCGTGCGCACCAACGACATCGACAACGTGGGCCGCACGGCCCGACACCACACCTTTTTCGAGATGTTGGGAAACTTCAGCTTCGGGGACTACTTCAAGGCGGAGGTCATCCCCTGGGCCTGGACCTTCCTGACGGAGCGGGTGGGGCTGGATCCGAACCGGATGTACGCCACGGTCTACCGGGACGACGACGAGGCGGCGGACATCTGGCGGAACTCCGTGGGCCTCGCTGCGGATCGGGTGATCCGCCTGGGGGAGGAGGACAACTTCTGGGCCGCTGGCCCCGTGGGGCCTTGCGGCCCCTGTTCGGAGCTGCTCTACGACCAGGGACCGGCGTTCTCCTGCGGTTCTCCGGACTGCGCCCCCGGGTGCAGCTGCGATCGATACCTGGAGATCTGGAACCTGGTGTTCATGCAGTTCAACCGGGACGAAGCTGGCGTCCTCACCCCCCTGCCCAAGAAGAACATCGACACGGGCATGGGGCTGGAGCGCCTCTCCTCGGTGGTGCAGCAGGTGAAAAGCGATTTTGAGACGGACCTTTTCCGCCCCCTGGTGGACAAGGCCTGCTCCCTTGCGGGGGTCTCCTACGGGGCGGGTCCGGGAAGCGATCTGGCGGTGCGGGTCATTGCGGACCACCTTCGGGCCACGGCGTTCATGATCGCCGACGGCATCCTTCCCTCCAACGAGGGGACGGGGTACGTGCTGCGCCGACTGCTGCGCCGGGCGGTGCGTTTCGGCCGTCTCCTGGACCTGCGGGAACCCTTCCTCCTGGAGCTGCTCCCCCAGGTGGAGGCCACCCTGGCGGATCCCTACCAGGAGCTGCTGAGGTACCGCTCCACCATCGCCCAGGTGGTGGACCTGGAGGAGCGCCGCTTCGGCCGTACCCTGGAGCAGGGAAGCGACCTTCTGGAACAGGAGATCGGGTGCACCAAGCGCTCCGGGGGGAAGGAGCTTTCCGGTGAGGTGGCCTTCGAACTCTACGACACCTACGGCTTCCCCGTGGAGCTGACGGAGGAGATGTGCTCCGAGGCGGGACTTTCGGTGGACCAGAAGGGCTTCGCCCAGGCCATGGAACGCCAGAAGGAGCGCGCTCGGGCTTCCAGCAAGCAGACCTGCGCCACCATGGGTTCCAACGCCTACACGGAGCTGGCGGACCGACAGGGCCCCACGGTCTTCCTGGGATACGAGATGGAGGAGGCTCGGGGAACGGTTCTGGCGCTCCTTCGGGACGGGGTCCTTCTGGATCGTGCCGAGGAAGGGGAAACGGCGGAGGTGGTGTTGGACCGGACGCCGTTCTATGCGGAGCGGGGCGGCCAGGTGGGAGACCAAGGAACTCTTTCCGGCGAAGGGCTGGAGGCGGAGGTGGAGGACACGGTCCACCCCTGCGGGGACCTGGTGGCCCATCGGGTTCGGATCCGAAAGGGCGTCCTGCTGCCCGGGGCGACCCTGGAGGCTCGGGTGGACGGTGCGCGGCGGGGGGACATCCGGCGGCACCACACCACCACCCACCTGCTCCACGAGGCCCTGACCCAGGTGCTGGGGGATCACGTGCGCCAGGCGGGCTCCCTGGTCTCCCCGGAGGGACTCCGCTTCGACTACAACCACTTCGCCCCCCTGACGCCGGAACAGATCCAGGAGGTGGAGGACCGGGTCAACGAGCAGGTCCTGAAGAACCTCCCCGTGACCACCCGGGAGACGGATCTGGAGACCGCCAAGGCTCTGGGGGCCAAGGCCCTCTTCGAGGAGAAGTACGGGGAACGGGTCCGGGTGGTCTCGGTGGAGGGGTATTCCACGGAGCTTTGCGGGGGCACCCACGTGTGCGCCACCGGGGAGATCGGCCTGGTGAAGGTTCACAAGGACGAGGGCATCGGGGCGGGGCTGCGGCGCATCCAGGCCACGTCGGGGCGAGCGTCCCTTCGCTGGTCTCAGGAAGTATCCACGGTCCTGCGGGACGTCACGTCCCTGCTGACGGTGGACCCGGACGCGCTCTGCGAGAAGACCGCCTCCCTCCTGGAGGAGCACAAGGCCCTGGAACGCAAGTGGAGACAGGCGCTGCTCCAGACGGAACTGATGCGTCTCGACGCGGTGGTGATGGGACGCAAGCGGGTGGGGGACGTGGAGGTGGTCATCTCCTTCTACGAGGACCTGGACACGGACCTGCTCCGGCAGATCGGGGACCAGGTGAAGGGACGCTTCCCCTCCTCCGTCTCCGTCCTGGCCACGAAGAACGCGGAGAAGTTCCTGGTGGTCATCATGGCCACCGACGAGGCGGTGGCCAAAGGGGTGCACGCGGGCAAGCTGGCCAAGTCCCTGGGAGCCCTCCTGGGGTGCAACGGAGGCGGCAAACCCCAGATGGCCCAGGTGGGCGGCAAGTTCACCACCCCCCTCAAGGGCCCCCTGGAGTCGGTTCCCCAGATGGTGGCGGAGCAGATGAAGGGATGACGCGCCGGTGACGGAGGGTCGGGTTCTCGCCCTGGACTTGGGGACGGTTCGGGTGGGGGTCGCCTTGAGCGACCCCACCCGCCGGTTCGCTCAACCCCTGGACGTCCTCCCCGCGCAGGAGAACTGGATCCAGAGGGTTCGGGAACTGGTGGTCACGCATCAGGTGACCCTGGTGCTGGTGGGATTGCCCACACGCACCGACGGGACCGCCGGGCCGGAGGTGGAACGGGTGCGAGGGTGGACGGAGGAGCTGCGCCAGGGGATCCCCCAGGTGCCCATCCAGTTCTACGACGAACGCTTCACCACCCGCATCGCCCAGCAGGCCCTCCTGGCGGGGGACGTCTCCCGCAAGGGGCGGAAGCAACGGGTGGACAAGGTGGCGGCGGCGGTGCTGCTGCAGGGGTTTCTGGACGGAGGCTGCACGGGTGGAAGGTCTTCCTGAAGGCGTCAAGCTGACCCCCATGCTGGAGCAGTACCTCCACTGGAAGAGACAGTACCCCGGGTACCTCCTCTTCTTCCGCATGGGGGACTTCTTCGAACTCTTCTTCGACGACGCCGTGGCGGCCTCGGAACTCCTGGATCTCACCCTCACCGCCCGGGACGCCGAAAAGGCCATCCCCATGGCGGGGGTGCCCCACCACGCCGTGGACGGATACCTGGCTCGGCTGGTGGAGGCGGGGCGTCGGGTGGCCCTGTGCGATCAGGTGACGGAACCCGACGGCAAGACCCTGGTGGAGCGGCGGGTGGTCCGGCTGGTCACCCCCGGGACCTTCGTGCCCCCCGAATCGGGACAGGAGGGGCTGCTGGCCGCCTGCATCCCCGGCAAGCCCTGCTGGGCCCTGGCCCTTCTGTCCATGTCCACGGGACGGTTCGAGGCGGGAAACCTGCCGGAGCAGGAGGCCCGGTCCTACCTTCTTTCCTTTTCCCCCCAGGAGACCCTCGTCCCTCGGGGGCTGGAGGGTTTCTCCCTGGAGGGTCCCCTGGTGGAGCGGGAGAGGGACCTGTTCTCCGTGACCGCAGCGGAGGCCCTCCTGAAGCACCGCCACGGAGTCCTTTCCCTGGAGGGGTTCGGCTTCGAGCCCCGGGACGCCGCCCTGGGAGCGGCGGGGGCAGTGCTTCGGTACGTGGAGGAGACCCAGTTCGGCAGGACGGGACACCTGCAGACCCTCCGGCGCATCCAACCCCGATCGGGGCTTCTGCTGGACCCTTCCTCCCAATGCAACCTGGAACTGGTGGAGGGGCGGGGCGGATCCCTCTACGGCATCCTCAACCGCTGCAAGACCCCTCTGGGGAGGCGGCTCCTTCGGGAGTGGATCCTCCATCCCCTGAACGACCCCGAGGCCATCGAGCTGCGCCAGGAGGCCGTGCAGGCCCTGGTGGACACCCCGTCCCTTCGGGAATCCCTTCGACGGGTCCTCGAAGGGCTCCCGGACGTGGAGAGGGCCCTGTCCCGCCTGCACCTGAACACCGGGGGACCCCGCGATCTGGGGGCCTGCCGGGATTTTCTCAGCCGCCTTCCGCGCCTGGAGTCCTTTCGGGACCGGCCCCCCCTTCTCCCCTGGCTGCCCGAACCCTGTCCGGGGAGGGAGGAACTGGGGGAGTCTCTGTCACGAGCCCTGGAGGAGACCCTTCCCCGCAACCTCCGGGAGGGAGGGGTCATCCGTCCCGGACACGATGGAGAGCTGGACTCCCTGCGCCAGTGCCTGGGAGACGCGAAGGGATGGCTTCGGTCCTACGAGGAGGGGGAGCGGGCCCGCACGGGGATCCGCAACCTCAAGGTGGGGTTCAACCGGGTGTTCGGCCACTACATCGAGGTGGGGAAGGCGGCGGCGGACCGGGTCCCTGGGGAATACCAGCGCCGGCAGACCCTGGTGAACTGCGAACGCTACGTTACCGAGGAGCTGCGCACCTTCGAGGATCGGCGCTGCGGCGCCGAAGGCGCCCTGGCGGAGCGGGAGGAACGTCTTTGGAACGACCTGCTGACCCGGACCCTCTCCCGAACCGCGGATCTGCAGGCCGCAGCCCGCAAGGTGGCGGAGCTGGACGTGCTGCACGGCTTTGCCGAGGTGGCCGCCGCCCGGGGCTACTGCCGCCCCCTGGTGGACGAGGGGGAGACCCTGTCCATCCGGGGGGGACGTCACCCCGTGGTGGAAGCCGCCCTGACCCCGGAACCCTTCACTCCCAACGACCTGGAGCTGGACGGAGACCAGCGGAGGATGATCCTCCTCACGGGGCCCAACATGGCGGGGAAGTCCACCTTCCTGCGCATGGGAGCGCTGCTCGTCCTCATGGCTCAGATGGGCTCCTTCGTCCCGGCGGAAGAGGCCCGGATCGGGCGCATCGACCGCCTCTTCACCCGCATCGGGGCCCGGGACGACCTCAACCGAGGGAAAAGCACCTTCATGGTGGAAATGATGGAGACCGCCCAGATCCTCAACGGCCTGGGACCAAGAAGCCTGGTGATCCTCGACGAGATCGGTCGGGGGACCTCCACGGACGACGGCATGAGCATCGCCTGGGCGGTGATGGAGTTCCTTCAGGAGGAAACGGAGCTTCGTCCCAAGGTCCTCTTCGCCACCCATTACCACGAACTCACCGCCCTGGCGGAAAAACTGCCGGGGGTCCGCAACTGCAGCGTGGCGGTGGAGGAGACCCCCCGGGGGCTGGCCTTCCTCCATCACGTGGTGCCCCGCCCCGCCAGCCGCTCCTACGGAGTGGACGTGGCCCGGCTGGCGGGGTTGCCCGAATCGGTGCTCCTGCGCTCCCGGGAACTCCTGTCCCGATTCGAGGCTCGCCGTAGGGAAGGGACGGAGCTGCTTCCCCAGGAGGAACGCCCCCGGAGCGGGGAAACGGGACAGCGCCGCCTGTTCGACGTGGACCTGGAGGCCCTGCTGGAGGAACTATCGCTCTGCGACCCGGATCGCATGACCCCCCTTCAGGGTCTGGAGACCCTGTACCGTCTCCGGGAGAAGGGACGCATGATCTGGGGGAGGGACAAGGCATGACCATACGCAGGCTCTCGGAGGACGTGTTCCAGCGCATCGCCGCGGGGGAGGTGATCGAACGCCCCGTTTCGGTGTGCAAGGAGCTTCTGGAGAACGCCCTGGACGCGGGGGCTTCCCGGATCTCCGTGACCCTCCTGCAGGGAGGAAAGACCTCCCTGATCGTGGAGGACGACGGCTGCGGCATCCCCTTCGACGAACTCCCCTTGGCGCTGGAACGCCATGCCACCAGCAAAATCTTCTCCCTGGAGGACCTGGACCGGATCGGCACCCTGGGCTTTCGCGGGGAGGCCCTGGCGAGCATCGCCACCGTGAGCCTGCTGGAGATTCGCAGCCGGGCGACGGGGGAGGATCGGGGCGGGATGATCCGAAGCGAGGGGGGATCGGTGGTGCTCCACCAGCCCCTGCCGTGCCCTGAGGGAACCCGCATCCAGGTGGAGGAGCTGTTCTTCAACCTTCCCGCCCGCCGCAAGTTCCTCCGCGCCCCAGGAGCGGAGACCCGCAGGGTGGGGCAACTGATCCAGGAGATGGGGCTGATCCACCCGGAGGTCCGGCTGACTCTGCGGTCCGAGGGACGGGTGCTCTTCGACACCGAACCGGGGAGGGACACGGAACGGGCCCTGCGGGACCACTGGGGCTGTGGAGCCGCCCGCTCCCTCTCCGTCTCGTCGGGGGGGGTGGAGGCGGAACTGTGGTGGAGCGGTCCCAAGGAGGGACGAACCCCTCTGGTCCTCTTCGCCAACGGCCGCCGGATTCAGGATTCGTCGGTGAGGGGAGCCCTGCTCGCCGGAGCGGGAACCTGCGGGGGGGATTGGCTGGTGGTCCTGCGTCTGCCCCCGGAGGATCTGGACGTGAACGTCCACCCCGCCAAGACGGAGGTCCGCTTCCGCCGTCCCGGGGAGGTCTTCGACCTGGTGCGTCGCGGCGTGGCGAAGCTGGTGGAGGGGGGGACCTTCGGGGATCACTGGGTTCTCCCGGGCGTCCCTGACCTCTCGTCGCCCCCGTCGTCCGGAGAACCCTACCGGGAAAGGACTTTCCCCTCTTCCCCCGCCCCGAACCCGCCCTCCTGGGATCGGGCCTTCCCCCAGCGGGTGGCGGAGGCTCGGACATTCGGCGCCCCCCGCTTGGGGTCCCTGTTTCCCCCCCTGGAAAGGGGCGAGGGAGCCCCTTCCTCCCGAGCCCCGTCGCTTGAACCCGAAGCGGTCTACCTGGGGCAGGCCCAGAGAGGGTATCTGCTCTTCGACGGCCCCTCGGGGCTGTGGGTGCTGGACCCCCACGCGGCGCAGGAACGGATTCTTTACGAGCGCCTGCGAAGCTCCTGGGGACGGGGGACCGTACAGAGCCTCGCGGTTCCCGTGGACCTTCCCGGTTCCCTGGCCCCCACGGTGGAATCCTGTCGCCCGGACCTGGAGGGTCTGGGTTTCCGCTTTCAAGCCCCATCGCAGGAGACCCCGGAGGGTTGGAAGGTGACGGGGATTCCCCACCTCCTGGCGCTGTACCCCCTGGCCCCCCTGGACTGGCTTCGCCTGGCCCTGGCGGAGGAGGGCGTCGCGGACCCCGCGACGCTGGTGAAGCGCATGGCCGACCGGGCCTGCAAGGCCTCCTTGAAGTTGGGCGAGAGGCTCCAGGAAGAGGAAGCCCGGACGCTGCTCCGGGACCTGCGGGCCTGCGAGACCCCCTATGCCTGTCCCCACGGAAGACCCACCCTCTTCACCCTTTCCTGGGAGGAGATCGCCTCTCGCCTGGGAAGGTCCTCCTCATGACTCGGCCTCAGGAGACCACCCTGGCCCTGATCGGCCCCACCGCCGTGGGGAAGACGGAATTGAGCCTCCATCTGGCGGAGGAGGTGGGGGGAGAGATCCTGTCGGTGGACTCCCGCCAGGTGTATCGGTACCTGGACGTGGGGACCGACAAGGTCTCACCGGAGACCAGGAAACGGGTCCTCCACCACGCCATCGACGTGGCGGATCCCGACGACCCCTTCTCCGTGGCGGATTTTCTGGCCCTGGCCCGAGACGCGATCCGGCGCATCCGGGCCCGAGGGCGCATCCCCCTGTTGGTAGGGGGGACCCCTTTTTACTACAGGGCCCTGGAGGGCGGCCTGCTCTCCCAGTCGCTGCCCTCGGACGCGCAGGTCCGCAGCCGTCTGGAGGAGGAGGCCCGAGAACGGGGCAGAGAGATCCTCCACGGGGAGCTGGCCGCCCTGGACCCGGAAGCGGCGCGGCGCATCCACCCCCGGGACGTGCACCGTACCGTCCGTGCCCTGGAGATCTTCCGGTGCAGCGGACAGACCCCCAGCTGGTGGTATGCCCAGGGCAAGACCCTGGGGGGAGAGTTCCGCATCCGTTACGTGGGCCTGATCCGGCCCCGAGAGGAGCTTTGGCGGCGCATCGAAGAGCGGGTTCGCTTCCAGTTCTCCCACGGGTACCCCGAGGAGGTCCGGTGGCTTCTGGACCAAGGTTACGACCCGCGTCTGCCGTCCCTCCAGGGGTTCGGGTACCGGGAACTGACCGCATGGTGCCGGGGGACGATGACCCTGGAGGAGGCGCTGGAGGGGGACATCCGCGCCACCAAGGCCTTCTCCCGAAGACAGATGACCTGGTTCCGGCGATTTACTCCCTGCGTGTGGTATGATCTTTCAGAAAGATCCCGCGAGGATGTCCAACAATCCCTGCGGGAGGCGGTCATTCCGTAACCTGGGAGGCAACCACGGACGACGTGAAACTGATCGTAGCCAACCCCACGGGGCTCTGTTTCGGCGTGCGCAGGGCCATCGAGCAGCTGGAAACCACCCTTCAGGACAACCGGGAAGTGTTCGCCCTCGGCAGTCCCATCCATAACCCCCAGGAAGTGGAGCGACTGGAAAAAAAGGGCCTTCACGTGGTGGAGACGCCCGAGGAAGTCCCGGAGGGGGCCGTGGCCTTCATTCGGGCTCATGGCGTCTGTCCCGAGACCCACCGGAGGTTGGAGGCCCGCTGCCGCGTCGTGGTGGACGGGACGTGCCCCTTCGTGCGCAACGCCCAGGCTCGGGCACGCTCCCTGGCGGAAGAGGGGTACCCGGTGCTGATCCTGGGAGACCGCAACCACCCCGAGGTCCAGGGGATTCTGGGGTACGTGAACGGGACGGCCCTGGTGGTCTCGGAAACCGAAGAGCCCGAGGGGATCCTGCAATCCCTCCCCAAGGAACGGATCGGTGTTCTGAGCCAGACCACCCAGAAGGTGGCGGCCCTTTCGGATCTTGTGGGGCGCCTGGTCTCGTGGATTCCGGAGGTTCGAGTATATAATACGATCTGCCGAGCCACGTTGGCCCGCCAGGAGTCGGTCTGTCGTCTGGCCGCCACGGTGGACGGCATCCTCATCATCGGAGGACGCAACAGCGCCAACACGCGGAAGCTGGCGGAAATCGCCCGGGATGCGGGAGCACCGACCCTGTGGATCGAGCACGCCGGAGAACTGGACCGCAGTTGGCTGGAACAAATGGGTTCCGTCGGAGTGGCCGCCGGGGGAAGCACCCCCGACTGGTTGATCCGGGAATTGATCGAAACGCTAGAGAAACTGTAGGTCGCGAGGAGGATGGAGAGGTTATGGTGGACGAGTTGATCAGGGAAGGTTCCGAAGCGTACGAACCCGAGACGGAAACGATGGAGAGCATCATGGAGCAGTTCGACTCCGTGGATATCCATCGCGGGAAGGTTGTCGAGGGGACCATCGTCGATGCACGGGAAGACGGCTGGCTCGTGGACGTGGGCTACAAGTGCGAGGGTTTCCTGCCCCGCCGGGAGTGGACCCACCGGGTCCTCGTGGAGACGGTGGGAGAACCCCAGGTGGGTGACCGGGTTCGCGTTCAGGTCACCAACGTGGGGCAGGGCGAGGATGCCCAGCTCAGTCTGAGCCGGTGGCGGTGCGAGTTCGACGAACGCTGGACGAACCTCGAAGAGAAGCTCGCCGAGAGCGAAATCCTCCAGGTCCAGGGGATCCGCAAGGTCAAGGGCGGGCTCATCGTGGACTGCTGCGGCATCGAGGGCTTCATCCCCATCTCCCACCTGGCGGAGGAAGGGCGGGGCATCAACCCCTCCCGGCTGCTGGAGCAGGCCTTCCCGGTGAAGATGATCGAGAAGGACCGGCGTAAGCGGCGCCTGGTGCTCTCCCGGCGGAGCATGCTGGAGGAGGAGCTTTCCTCCCTGCGGGAGGACTTCTACGCCAACGTGCACGAAGGCGACGTGCTGGAGGGCGACGTGAGCAGCATCACCTCCTTCGGGGTCTTCGTGAACCTGGGAGCCCTGGAGGGTCTCGTCCACATCAGCGAGCTCTCCTGGCAGCGGAACGCCAAGGCCCGGGACCTGGTGAACAAGGGAGACCACGTGAAGGTCAAGGTCATCGGCATCGACCGGGAGACCAACCGCATCTCCCTGAGCATCAAGCAGACCCTGGACGATCCCTGGTTCACGGTGCACGAACGGTGGCAGAAGGATGCCCGCACCGAGGGCACCGTGACCAACCTCACCGACTTCGGCGCCTTCGTGGAGATCGAGCCCGGGGTGGAGGGGCTCGTCCATATCGGCGACCTGAGCTGGAGCCGCATCAAGCATCCCCGGGAGGTCCTGAAGAAGGGCCAGAAGATCGACGTGGTGGTGCTGGACGTGGACACGGACCGCAAGCGCATCAGCCTGGGCTTCAAGCAGCTTCACGACCCCTGGCGGGACGTGGAGGAGCGCTACGGCAAGGACCAGATGGTCAACGTGAAGGTGGTCCGCCTGGCGGACTTCGGCGCCTTCGTGGAGCTGGAAGAAGGGGTGGAGGGACTGATCCACATCTCCCAACTGAGCCGCCAGCGGGTGGACAAGCCCCAGGACGTGCTTCAGGAAGGACAGGAAGTGGAGGCCCGCATCCTGGAGGTCAACCCTGCGGAGCGGCGCATCCGCCTGAGCCTGCGCCCCCAGTCGGAGGAGCCCGCGGAGGAACCCCGCCGGCGGGACGACGACCGCAAGAAACGTCGCAGCGACGGCGACCACGGCTCTTCCTCCCCCAAGAACTACTTCCCCCAGGAAGAAGCCTCCGTCACCATCGGGGACTTCCTGAAGTTCAACCAGTAAACCCAGAGCAGAAGAAAGGTTGCGGGCCGATTCGGCAGAATCGGCCCGCACATTCGAGAACATGGCAAAACTATTGGACATCTGCGTCTTTCCCGATCCCGTCCTCCGTGTTCCCACGGAAAAGGTGGCGGACTTCGGTCCGTCCTTTCAGTCTTTTCTGGAGGACCTCTGGAACACCATGTACCTGCGGGACGGTGTAGGGCTGGCGGCCCCTCAGGTGGGCATCTCCCGGAAGGTCACGGTGGTGGACGCGCAGGGTCAGAAGTTCGTCCTGGCCAATCCGGAGATCCTGGAGCGGGAGGGCGAGACGGTCGCCGAAGAGGGATGTCTCAGCTTCCCGGGGATCTTCGTCCCCGTGCTCCGACCCACCCGGATCCGCCTCCGTTACCAGAACGAACGGGGCGAGCCCGTGGAGAGGGAGGTCGTGGATTTCCTGGCCCGGGTCTTCTCGCACGAGATCGACCACCTGAACGGACGCCTCCTGATCGACCACGTTTCCCCCCTGCGGAGACAGTTCATCCAGCGCAAGCTCAGAAAAGCGGCGAGCGAGGCGGATCTGCCGTGACGATCCCCGCTTCCTGGGCTGTGGTCAGCTCCGGCCCCTTCGGAGCCCTTTGGCTGGAGGAACTGCTTCGCCTGGGCGCGACCCCCCTCTGGGTGGTCTGCGGCGCACCGAAGCCCTCCGGCCGGGGCCTCAAGATGCACCCGCTGCCCGTGGAAGAGGTCGCCAGGAAAGGAAACCTGCCCCTGTTCTCCTCCCCCCGGCCGGAGGAGGAGGCTTTGCGGCTTTGCTCCGAGCCCCAAGGGAGCGATCCCGGGGCGTCCCTCCCCCAGGTGCTCTTCGTGGTGGACTGCGGCAGGGTGATCCGCGAACCCCTGCTCTCTCTCCCCCCTCAGGGCTGTGTGAACCTTCACCCCTCCCTCCTTCCGGACCTGCGCGGCGCCGCTCCCATCCCGCGCTCCCTGCTCCGGGGCGACCAGACGACGGGGACCACCCTCTTCCGCCTGGTGGAGGGCATGGATGCAGGTCCCGTCTTCGCCCAGCAGACCCTGACCGTGGACTCCGAGGACGACGCGGAAACCCTCTCCAAACGCCTGGCGGCTCTGTCCGCCCGCCTGGCCTGGGATTTCCTGCAGAATCCTCCCGCTTCCCCCACCCCCCAGGACGAATCGAAGGCCACCCAAGCCCCGAAGATCCTTCCCCACGAGACCCGCCTTTCCTGGGGGCGCCCAGCTTGTGAGATCGGCTGGGCCATCCGGGCCTTCTCTCCTAGACCAGGGGCTTGGACCCTTCATCGGGGCAAACGGCTTCGGATCCTCCGCGCGACCCCCCTGGCACCCGAGGAGCTGCCCGTTTCGCTTCTCCCCGGGCAAATCCATCTTGCCCCCAAGGCCCCGGTGGTCTTCTGCGGAAGCGGGGCGCTGGCCCTCCTCTCGGTGCAGCCGGAGGGCAAAGCCCCCATGTCGGCACAGGACTGGATTCACGGGGGGCGCCTTCGGGAGGGGGAGGGATTTGACGAGGAAGGGGAGTCCACGTCATGATCCACAAGCTCGGGGAAACGCCGGGAATCGAGACCTTCGAGGAACGGAAGGTCCTCTACCGAGGACGCATCCTGACCCTGGCGGTGGATCGGGTGCGCCTGCCCTCCGGGGCGCCTCGGGATCGGGAAGTGGTGACCCATGCCCCGGCGGCGGCGGTGCTTCCCCTACCGGACGAGCGCACGGTCCTGCTGATCCGCCAGTACCGTCACCCTGCCCGCCAGGTCCTCTGGGAGATTCCCGCAGGATTGGTGGAGGAGGGGGAGTCTCCGGAGGAGACCGCCGCTCGGGAGCTTCAGGAGGAGACGGGATTCGCCGCCCGCCGCTGGGAGACGGGGCCGCGGTTCTTCACCTCTCCCGGCTTCAGCGACGAGGTCATCCACCTGTTCGTGGCCCGGGACCTGACCCCTTCCCCCCTGCCAGGGGACGAGGACGAGTGGATTGCCCCGGTCGCCGTCCCCGTGCAGGATCTGGAGCAGATGATCCGTTCCGGCGCCTTCGTGGACGGCAAGACCCTTTTGGCGCTCTCCTGGTACCTCGGCCAGTGCCGCACCCGGGAAGGCTGAAGACCGCCGCTCCTTCCGGGGGGACGTCCCTCTGCCTCCCCTTCGAATCCTTCCTGACGTACCTTGCCCTGGAGCGAGGGGCCAGCGAACACACCCTGCGGGCGTACCGCTCCGACCTGACCCATTTCGAGGATTTCTGCGCCCGCCGGGGAAAACCCCCTTGTCCTCCCGAGGAGAACGAACTGACCCTCTTCCTGCGGGAACTGCAGCGACAGGGGTTGGCTGCAAGCAGCGTCCAGCGCCGGGCAGCCTGCCTTCGTTCCTTTCTCCGCTTCCTTCAGGAACAGGGGGAACCCGCAGCATCGCGGGAACCCCTCTCCCTTCCCGACCGCCCCGCTCCCCTGCCTCAGATCCTGACGGAGGGGGAAGTGGGGCGTCTGCTGGAAACGTGTGACGGCAGCGCCTCCCTGGACCTGCGGGACCGGGCCCTCTTCGAACTGATCTACGGCTGCGGCCTGAGAGCCTCCGAGGCCTGCTCCCTGCGACTGCGCGACGTGGACTTCACCGGGGGAACCCTCCGGGTTCAGGGGAAGGGCAACAAGACCCGCATCGTCCCCCTGTTGGGGGAGGTGCGCAAGGCGGTGGAGCGCTATCTCGCGGCGGGTCGGGGGGAAGCCCCGGGGGATCCGGAAGCCCTCCTCCTTTCCCGAAACCGCCGTCCCCTCCGAAGAGAGGACCTCTGGCGCATCGTGCGCCGTCGGGGCGTCCAGGCAGGCATCCCCTCCAGCCGCCTCCACCCGCACATCCTCCGCCACTCCTTCGCCACCCATCTGCTCCGGCACGGCATGGACCTCCGCACCCTGCAGAGCCTGTTGGGACACGCCTCGCTGGGGACTACCGAAAAATACACCCACTTTGACCAGGAGCTGCGGGATGTGTACGATCGAGCACATCCCCGGGCATGAGAGAGGAGAGAGAAGATGACCCCTCGAGAAAAGGTTCTAGAGGCGCTGGAGAGCCTGCGCCGTCACAGGACGTCCGGACCGGAGGCGATCCTCGTCCTGGGTTCCGGCCTGGGAGGTTTCGTGGATTCCCTGCAGCGCCCTCAGTGCGTTCCCTACGAGGACATCCCCTGGTGGCCTCGCTCCACTGCCCCGGGACACCAGGGCAAGCTGCTCCTGGGGGAGTTCGAGGGGCTGCGACTCGCGGTCCTTCAAGGGCGGGTTCACTACTACGAAGGCTACTCCCTGGAGGAGGTGACCTTCCCCATCCGGGTGCTGGGGGAGTGGGGAGCCCGGGTCCTCTTCGCCACCAACGCGGCAGGGGGCATCGATCCCACCTACCCAGCGGGGCAGTGGGTCACCCTGGAGGACCACATCAACCTCCTGGGGACCAATCCCCTCATCGGTCCCAATGAGGACGCCTGGGGACCTCGCTTCCCGGACATGACCGAGGCCTATGACCGGGAACTGCTCTCGGTCCTCCAGAAGGCCTCCGAACAGACAGGGGTCTCCCTGCGCCGGGGGGTCTACGTGGCCTTCCCCGGCCCCTCCTTCGAGACCCCCGCGGAGATCCGCATGGCCCGGACCCTGGGGGCATCCCTGGTGGGCATGTCCACGGTGCCCGAGGTCATCGTGGCCCGCCACATGGGCATGCGGGTCTGCGCCCTGTCCTGCGTGGCCAACCCCGCGGCGGGCATGGGAGACCAGAAACCCCTGAGCCACGAGGAGGTCCTGGAGGAAGTGGGCAGAGCCTCGGGGCAGCTGGAACCGCTCCTTAAGGCCTTTTTCCGGGAGCTGCGCCATGTCCTTTGACGTCCTCCCCTTCATCGAGACCAAGCGGGACGGGGGAGAGCACGCCCCCGGGGAGATGAAGGCCTTTGTGGAAGCTCTCCAGACGGGGAAGGTGAAGGACTACCAAGTTTCGGCGTGGCTGATGGCGGCGTTCCTGCGGGGGCTGTCCTCGGAGGAGCGCCGCTGCCTCACGGAATGTCTGGCCGATTCGGGGCGACGCATGGAGCTGCCCCCCTCCATGGCCTCCGTGGACAAACACAGCACCGGAGGGGTGGGAGACAAGACCACCCTGGTGCTGGTCCCCCTGGTGGCCTCCTGCGGGGTTCCGGTGGCCAAGCTCAGCGGCCGGGGCCTGGGTTTTACGGGAGGCACGGTGGACAAGCTGGAGGCCATCCCGGGGATGAGGACCCACCTGGAGATGTCCGTCTTCCGCAGCCAGGTGGAGCGCATCGGCTGTGCCGTGAGCGGCCATTCGGCGGAACTGGCCCCCGCGGAGGGAAAGCTCTACGCCCTGCGGGACGTGACCGGGACCGTCCCCTCCAAGGACCTCATCACCACCAGCATTGTGAGCAAGAAGATCGCCGGAGGTGCCCGATCCTTTGTCTACGACGTGAAGTGGGGCAACGGAGCCCTGATGGAGCGGTTCGAAGAAGCGGAGCAGCTGGCCCGGCTCCTGGTGGACCTCTCGCGTTCCCTGGGCCACCCCAGCCGCGCCCTCCTCACCAGCATGGAGCAGCCCCTGGGGCAGTGGGTGGGCAACGCGGCGGAGGTCCGGGAGGCCGTGACGATCCTTCAGGGAGGCGGGCCTGCCTCCACCCGGGAGGTGTGCCTCGCCCTGGGAGGGGAGATGCTCTGCCTGGCGGGAGCCGTTTCCACCCCCGAGGAGGGGGAGAAGCTCTGCGCGGCAAGCATCGGGAAGGGGAAGGCCCTGGAGAAGTTTCGCCAGCTCCTGGAGGCCCAGGGGGGCGATCCGAGGGTGCCCGATGCCCCCGAGGCCCTGTTGCCCCTGGCGGAGGACTCCCTTTCCCTTGCGGCCGTCGGAGAGGGCTGGCTGGCCTCCGTCCCCACCCGCAGGCTGGGAGAGGCGGTGCGTCGCCTGGGAGGGGGGCGCCTGACCCAGACGGACACGGTGGATCCCGGGGTGGCCCTCCGGCTCCACAGGAACATCGGGGACCCCGTTTCCCCGGGCGAACCGCTGGCGACCCTGTACGGCCGGGACAAGGCGCGCCTGGAGGAGACCCGGAGGGCCCTGGAGGGGACCTTCGTGATCTCCCCGCGTCCCGTGGAACCGGTCCGGTGGGTGCGTCGCAGGCTGGGATGAGCCGAAGGGAGAACCCTCTTTCCCCTGACTCGGGGGCCCTGCGCGATCGGGACAGGGAAAACCACCTGATCGCCTTCCTCCCGCTGGTCCGTTCCTGGGCCCGCAGGCTCTGCGGAGGGGACGAGGCCTTCCGGGAGGACCTGATCCAGGAAGGCCTCGTGGCGATTCTGAAGGGTCTGGACGCCTTCTCTCCCGAACGGGGCCCCCTGCCTCCGTTTTTGGGAGCCTGCGTGCGCAATCGCCTCCTCTCCGTCCTGCGACGCTACCGCCGGGAGCGGCGGGTTCTGCTGTTCGGGGAGGTCCCCCCGGAGGTGGAACGAAACGCTTCGGAGGACGCGCCGGGGACGTGGGAGTGGGAAGGAGACCTGGAGCGCCTCCGAACCCGCCTCTCCGAAAAGGAGACGGTGGTCCTGGCTGCCTACCTGGAAGGGGGCAGCGTGGCGAAAGCCGCGGGTCTGCTTCGTTGGCCCCGCAAAGAGGTGGACAACGCCCTTCAGCGGGTACGCCGGAAGGCGCGCCTCCTGGAGAGTCCCCCGGTCTCCTCGGGACGCCTTGAAAGGGATGGAAGAAACGGGTAGGATGTCTGCGGCACCCATGCAGTTTCGGAGGCGAGTCGTGGCTGGTGCTGCGTCCGGGCTTCAAACCCGGTGGGAGTCGGTTCAGCCGGCTCCGGTGGGTTCGATTCCCACACGCCTCCGCCATTCTGCCCCTTTTGCGCCAGGTAGCGGCGCGAAAGGGTTCTTTTTTGTGGCGGGAGAGAGTCGAGGGAATGATGGAGACGACGAAGGAAGGCCTTTTCCTGACGCTGGAGGGCATCGACGGTTGCGGAAAGAGCACCCAGGCCGGGAGGCTGGCCTCCTGGCTGCGGGAGCGTGACCCTCGGCGCCCCGTCCTCTGGACCCGGGAGCCCGGAGGGTGGCCGGGGGGAGCGGACTTTCGCGAACGGATCCTTCGGGGACAGTGGGAACACCCCTGGAGCGAGGTCTTCCTGTTTCTGGCGGATCGGTGCGAGCACGTCCTGCGGGAAATCCTTCCCGCCCTCGCAAGGGGAGAGCAGGTCCTGTGCGAGCGCTACCACGATTCCACCCTGGCCTACCAGAGCTTCGGACGAGGTCTTCCCCTGGAGGCGCTGCGCCGCTTCTCCCGGGACTGCCGTTTCCCCCTGCCCCACCGCACCCTCCTTCTGGATCTCCCCGTGGAGGATGCCCTGCGGCGTCTTCAGCAGCGCGAAGGGGCAGCGGACCGTCTGGAAGGGGAGGGCAGACCTTTCCTGGAACGGGTTCGTCGGGGGTTTCTGTGCCTTGCGGAGGCGGAACCGGAGCGGTACGCCGTGGTGGATGCCCGGGGAGACGAAGAACAGGTGTTCGCCCGATTGTGCCGCGCCGTGGAAGAGAGGACCCTCCCATGAAGGTAGAGGGGCCGAGGAAGCCGCGAAGCGACGCCGCAGGCGCCGCCTCCGGGGATGCCAAGGGGAGACAGGGATCTCCCGGGGCGACCACGGCGGGACAGGAATCGGCCTTCCAGAGCACCTTCGAGGAGATGGAGGCGGTCCGGCTCATCGAAGAGCTGGAGCAGGTGGGAGACCGCCTTTCCCGCTATCCTTCCCTTTCCCTCATGGCCCGGTATCGGGGGCTGGTGCGTCTGCTGCTTCGCAAGGCCCAGGAGGGCATTCGGGTGCGAAGGGATTTTCGCTGGCGCAGAACGGAACGGACCCTCTACGTCCTGATCCAGCGGACCGATTCGGCCCTTGAGGAGATGGAGGAGATCCTCCGGAGGGAAGGCGACAGGACGCGCCTCCTGGACCTGGTGGAGGAGGTCAAGGGATGCCTGATCTCGATGCTCTCCTGAAAGCCAGTCCGGATTGGGCGCGCCTTGACCGAAGGATCGCGGGGAAAAACCTTCCTCAGACCCTGGGGTGTTTTCTTCCCGCGACCCACTGGGAGAGTTTTCTGGGACGGGTAGCGGCAAGGGTGCTAGCGGGTGAGGAGGCGGTTGCGGCCTTCTCCGAAGGGGAGGCAGCTCATCCGGACCTTCTCCGCTACGGGACTCCGGACCAGCCCCCGGGCATCGAACAGTGCCGCCCCTTGGGGGGAGACCTGTCTCTGGCCCCGGTGACGGCATCCTTTCGCCTGGGAGTGGTCTTCTGCGCCGACCGGCTCTCCCTGCCGGCAGCCAACAGCCTCCTGAAGGTGGCAGAGGAACCGCCGGAACACGGAAGGCTCCTGCTCCTGGCGGAACGGGACGCCCTGATCCCCACCCTTCGAAGCCGCCTCACCCCGTTTTTCTTCTCCGCCCCAGAGGAGATCCCCGCCGCGCCTTATCCTGACTCGGAAGAAGCATGGCTCGCCTTCCTGGAAAGGCACAGCGCCCCCGAGTCGAACCGCCGCAGCGCCTCGGCGGACCTGCGGGAAGAGCTGCAGGCCTGGACGAGGTACTGCCTGGAGAAGGGCGCCTACTCCCAGGCGGACACGCTGAACCATCTTTCGGAAATCCTGTCCGGGATCCCTCTCGCCTCTTCCATGGCGACGGATCTCGTGGCCTTGACCCTAGGGGAGGGATTGCAGCTTGATTCGTTCTTTGGCCCTGTTCGGGAAGCCTAGGTACCTGGGAATGCTCTCCCTGCCGGACGACGCGGACATACCCCGGGGGGAGACGCTGCTGGTCCAGTCTCCCCGGGGGGAGGAAATGGCCGTTCTGGTGGGGACCCTGACGGCGGATCGGGAGAAGGCCCTCCGGTCCATGCGGGTCCACCAGGATCCTTCGGAGGGCAAAAGCTCCGAGCCTGCAGCCTTCGACCTCCAGTTCCTCTCCGTGGCGGGAGAGGAGGAGGTGAACCGCATGGAGGAGCTGCGAGCGGAGGAGGGGCCCATCCTCCTCCGCGCTCGGGAGATCCTCAAGGGACACCAGCTCTCCATGAAGCTCATCGACGTGGAGTACCTGGTGGACCGGAAAAAGCTGTTCTTCTACTTCACCTCGGAGCAGCGGGTGGACTTTCGGGCCTTCGTGCGGGATCTGGCCAAGGAACACCGCACGCGGATCGAAATGCGCCAGGTGGGGGTCCGGGACGAGGCGAAGATCATCCGCGGCCTGTCTCCCTGCGGGCGCCCCTGCTGCTGCAGCTACTGGCTCCAGCAGTTCGCCCCCATCTGCATCCGCATGGTGAAGGAGCAGAACCTGGCCCTTAACCCCACGAAGATCTCCGGAATCTGCGGCCGTCTCATGTGCTGCATGAGCTACGAACATCCGGTCTACCGGGAACTCTGGTCCGGATTGCCCAACCCGGGCTCCAAGATCAAGACCCCCATGGGAAACTACGTCCTCCAGGGGGTGGACCTGCGCACCCGCTCGGTGCGCTGCAGCGCCCCCATGGGGGGAGACCGGACCGTGCCGGTGGATCGCTTCCAGGAGTTCCGGGAGGCGGTGCTGGCAGGTCAGGACTGGGATCTGGCCCCGAAGGGGGAGGGGGCTCGGCAGAACGGAGAATCTTCCCGTCCCGGCCGCAGGGAGGAAGGGGGACGCCCCCGGCGTTTCGAGAAAGGCGACTCCCCCCGCCCCCGCAAGGGTGCGGCGTCCCAGCCGGAGGCCCCCTCCCAACCCCCTGTTTCGGCAGGTTCGGGCGGGGCCGCTCCGGGGCAGGACGAGACGGCGGCTCCGTCGAAAAAGCGCTCCCGCAGAAAGCGCAAGCGCCCCTCGGGCAACAAGGAGCTTGCGGCCGTCGGGACAACCCCGGGGCTTCAGGAAGGGACTTCTCAGGAAGCCCGTCCTCCCCGCCCTCCCAAACCGAGGCAACCGGGAGAGGGGAAAGGCGAAGGGAAACCGCGCCCGCAAGAGGGGACGGGCTCCACCCCGCCCCAGGGGGAGGAAGGGAAGAAACCCTCCCGCAAGCGGCGCAGGCGTTCCCGCAGCAACCGCCCCAAGGAGGGAGCCCCGGGAGCGGAAGCGGGGACTCCCCCGAGGGGCAGCGACGGAGGTGAAGGGCAATGAAGGGACTCTGGAAGGGGTTCTGGGATAAGGTCAAGGACATCCGGTCCCGGTGGGAGTACGGCGTGGCGGGGCTCTTCTCCGACGACCCGGTGAGCGAGGAGTTCTTCGAGAAGCTGGAAGAACACCTCCTGGCGGGGGACGTGGGGCTGGAGCTGACGGAGTCCCTGCTGGAAGACCTTCGTTCCTTCGCCAAGAGGGAGAAGGTGGGCAAGGCCTCGGACCTGAAGCAGCACTTCGCCCAGGAGATCAAGGACACCCTGCAGCGGGTCCCCAAAATGGGGGAACCCCTTTCTTTCGACGGCCCCCTGGGGGTGATCCTCCTCGTGGGGGTCAACGGCAGCGGGAAGACCACCACCGCCGCCAAGCTGGCCGCGTCCTTCCGGAAACGGGGGGAGACGGTGGTGCTGGCCGCCGCGGACACCTTCCGGGCGGCGGCTATCGACCAGCTCCGCATCTGGGGAGAGCGCACGGGGACCCGGGTCATCGCCCAATCCCCGGGGAGCGACGCGGCGGCGGTGGTGTTTGACGCCCTCCAGGCGGTGAAGTCCGTCGGCCGGGGCGTGGTGGTGGTGGACACGGCGGGGCGCCTGCACACCAAGCACAACCTCATGGAGGAACTGACGAAGATCCACCGGGTGGCCCGCCGGGAGGTGGACCCCTCCTGCATCGAAACTCTCCTGGTGCTGGACGCGGTGACGGGGCAGAACGGCCTCGTCCAGGCGGAGACCTTCCACGCCGCCTTCCCCCTGACGGGCTTCGTGCTCACCAAATTCGACCACACTGCCCGGGGGGGAATCCTCCTCTCCCTGGCCTCCCGTCTGGCCCTTCCGGTTCGATACGTGGGGCTGGGGGAAAAGGAGGAGGACCTGGATTCCTTCGACGTGGACTCCTTCGTGGAGGGGCTGCTTTCTCTGAAACAGGAGGTCCCCTCGGATGCTTGAGGTGGATGGATCGCCCCTCCTGGAAGCCCGCCTTCAGGAGGTACTGCGGCATCTGTTCCGCAGCGGGGCGGATTGCCTGGTGCATCGAAACGCCCAGGGGATCCTGACCCTTCACAAGGACGAACTGATTTCCTCCATGGAACGGGACGGTGCCCTGCGCCTTTGTGACCTCCTGGCCCGATTGGAGGACCGAAGGGGGGAGCTGCTGCCGGATATGGGATCCCCGGAGCGCCTTTTGCTCCTGGAGGGGGAGACCCTGTCCCTCCTCATGGCGGAGGAGCTGCGTCAACCCCACCGAACCGCCTCGGACCTCCCCGAATGGTGGAGTGTCCCCCTGCCCCTGATCCGTCTCCGGAAAGACAGGGCGGAGCGGAACGAAACGGCGGAAGCCCATTTCCCCGACGGGGAATCCCTGGCCCGGGAAGTGCGCGGGGCCCTCTCGTCGCAGGACCTTCTCTGCCACCTGCCCGCCCGGGGGGGGGAGGAGCGCACCCTGGCGCTGCACCCCCTGACGGAGGACGTGGTCCTTCTGGAGGACATCACCGCGGACTGCACCGCCGCAGAGGAACTGGCCTGGTGGGCGGCGGTGGGACACTCCCTGGTGGAACGGCTGCGGCAGAACGGCATCCGGACGGGACGGTTCTCCCCGGAGGACGACCTGCCCCAGGACGGAGAGGTGATCTCCTGCCTCTGGGAGGGGGACCTGCTGGGATACCTCCACATCCCTTGCCCGGAGCCGGAGAAGCCCGAGGAGGCTGCCCCCGGTGGGACCAAGAGGAAGACTGCTCGTCGGCGTCCTGCTGCCGGCCAGTGATCCCGAATGGGAGGCTTGGGTCCGGGCGGGGATCCGCCGGACCTGGGGACCTCCCCAGGAGGAAGCGGGACCGTTCCCCTTCCCCTGGACGGATTACTACGGGGAGATCGCTCCTCGGCTGGAGCGGCGTTTCTGGGCCTTCCCGGGGCTTCGGCCTCAGGAGCACCTGGCGGATTGGAAGCTTCAGGCCCAGGCCCTGGAACGGGAAAGCGGCAACCCGAGGAGGATCAACGTGGACCCGGGGTATCTGGAGGGGGCGAAACTCCTCCTGGCCTCGCGAAAGAACCACGCCCACCGGATCTACCTCCGGGACGGGATCTACGGGGAGGTCACCCTGACGTGCCGGGGAGGCCGTTTCACCCCCTTTCCCTACACCTTTCCAGATTATCGAAGCGGCCTGTACGATCCCTTCCTGCGGGCCCTGCAGCGTGAATGGAGACGCCTTCTCCGGACCGAAGGGGCCGAGAGAGCGGAGAAACAGAGAAAGGAGCCGTCGGCATGATCGAACGCTATGAGACCCAAGAGATGCGCCGGATCTGGTCCGAGGAGAAGCGGTTTGACCTGTGGCTTCAGGTGGAGCTGGCGGTCTGCCGGGCCTGGGCCCGGGACGGGGTCATCCCCCAGGAGGCCTTGGGGGAGATCGAGGCCAAGGCGGGCTTCGACATCCCCCGCATCCGGGAGATCGAGGCGGTGACCCAGCACGACGTGATCGCCTTCGTCAGCTCCGTGGCGGAGAAGATCGGCGAGGCGGGACGATACGTGCACCTGGGCCTCACCAGCAGCGACGTCATCGACACCGCCTCCTCCCTACAGCTCTGCCAGGCCGCAGATGTGCTCCTGGAGGAGCTGCAGTCCCTCCGCAGGAGCGTCGGGGCGCTGGCATCGACCCATCGCCTCACCCCCTGCGCGGGGCGGACCCACGGCATCCATGCGGAACCCACCACCTTCGGACTGAAGCTCCTCAACCACTACGCGGAGCTGGGGCGGGACCACGCCCGCATCGCCGCCGCGACGGAGGAGATGCGGGTGGGAAAGATCTCCGGGGCCGTGGGCACCTACGGTAACTGTCCCCCCCACATCGAAGCCCGGGTCTGCGAGGAACTGGGTCTTCGGGCGGACCCTGTATCCACACAGATCATCCAGCGGGACCGCCACGCGGCGCTGGTGGGTGCCCTCGCGGTGATGGGCGGCTCCCTGGAGCGCCTGGCCCTGGAGATCCGCCACCTCCAGCGCACCGAGGTCCTGGAGGCCCTGGAACCCTTCGGCAAGGGCCAGAAGGGCTCCTCCGCCATGCCCCACAAGAAGAACCCCATCCTCTGCGAGCGGATCTGCGGCATGGCACGCCTCCTGCGGGGCTACGCGGGCACGGCCCTGGAGAACATCGCTCTCTGGCACGAACGGGACATCAGTCACTCCTCCGTGGAACGCATCCTCTGGCCCGACGCCTTCCACCTGGGCCATTACATGCTCCGCACGCTGAAGAAGGTCCTGGACGGGCTGACCGTGGACCGGGAACGCATGAGCCGGAACCTGGACCTCACCCACGGCCTTCTCTTCAGCGGACGGGTGCTCCTGGAACTCATCGACCGTCTGGGAATCTCCCGGGAAGCGGCCTACGCCCTGGTGCAGGAACAGGCACTCCGGTGCTGGGAAGAGGGCAGACCCCTCCTGGAACTTCTGCGGGAGGACCCGCGTCTCCAGGGTGTCCGGCGGGAGGACCTGGAAGCCCTCTTCCAGATGGACCACTTTACGAGGTATGTCGGGGAGATCTTCTCCCGTTTTCCCGAGCTGGGTTGAAGTTCCCCGGCACAATCAAAGGAGGTGCTGCACGTGTCTGTCCCGGAACGCAACATGGCCCTCGAGCTGGTTCGGGCCACCGAGTCCGCAGCCATTGCCGCAGGGCGATGGATGGGTCGAGGAGACAAGAACGGAGCGGATGGGGCTGCGGTGAACGCCATGAGGTACATGCTGAACACCATCCACATGGACGGGGTGGTGGTGATCGGCGAGGGGGAGAAGGACGAGGCCCCCATGCTCTTCAACGGCGAAAAGCTGGGCACGGGAGACGCTCCCCAGGTGGACATCGCCGTGGATCCCATCGACGGCACGAGGTTGTGCGCGGAGGGGCAGCCCAACGCGGTAAGCGTGGTGGCGCTGGCGGAGAAGGGGACCATGTACAACCCCCAGCACATCTTCTACATGGACAAAATCGCCACGGGCCCTCAGGCCGCCGACGCCATCGACATCGAAGCCCCGGTGGAGGAGAACATCCGCCGGGTGGCCAAGGCTTGCCACAAGGCGGTGGAGGACGTGACGGTGGTGGTTCTGGACCGGCCGCGCCACGAACACCTGATCCGCTCCATCCGCAACGTCCGCGCCCGAATCCGTCTGATCCGGGACGGAGACGTGGCGGGAGCCCTCATGACCTGCAAGGCGGAAAGCGGCATCGACCTGCTGGTGGGGGTCGGCGGTTCCCCCGAAGCGGTCATCACCGCCTGCGCCATCAAGTGCGTGGGGGGAAACATGCAGTGCAAGCTCTGGCCCCGCAACGAGGACGAGGCCGCCCTGTGCCGGGAGAAGGGCATGGACCTGAACCAGGTCCTCACGCTTCAGGACCTGGTCTCCAGCGACAACGTGTTCTTCGCCGCCACGGGGGTCACGGACGGGGAGTTCCTCAAGGGCGTCCAGTACCAGGGGGACATGATCAAGACCACCTCCCTGGTGATGCGCTCCAAGAGCGGCACCCTCCGTTACGTGGAGGCGCTGCACCAGCTCCGCAAGCTGGAGAAGATCAGCGGCATCGACTACGCCCCGAAGAGCTGACACGAGGCGACAGACAAAGGGGAGGGCGGGCCGTTGCGGCCCGCCCTCCCCTTTGTCCTAACCTGCGATTCGTGTCCCTAGACCCGCTTCCACCTCGGCCCCTGGGGGGTATCCTCCAGCAGGATGCCCCGCGCGAGAAGCTCGTCCCGGATGGCGTCCGCCCGGGCGAAGTCCCGTCCCTTTCGGGCGGCCTGCCGTTCCTGGATCAGCCGGTCCACGTCCTCCTCCAGGCTCTCCTCCGGGGCAACCCCCAGGATTCCCAGAATGTCCTCCACTTCGAGGAAGAAGGTCTTTGCCTGTCCCAGGGCCTCCAGGTCCGCATCGGGGCGCTCTCCCAGGGAGGAGTTCACCCCCTTGACCACGTCGAACACCACCCCGATGGCCCCTGCGGTGTTCAGGTCGTCGTCCAGGGCGGCGAGGAAGCGCTCCCGTCCCTCTCGGAGCATCCGACGAAGGGCACCGTCCGGTTCGGCAGAGGCGCTGCGGTGTCCCAGGGCGAACTCCAGCTCCGTCCACCCGTTCCGCAGCCGCTCCTGGGCCGCCGTGGCCTGCATCAACCCCTCCTCGGAGAAGTTGATGGGGGAGCGATAGTGGGCGGAGAGCATGAACAGGCGGATCGCCAAGGGAGGAAAACGCTTCCGGGCCTCCCGGGCGGTGAGGAAGTTCCCCAGGGACTTGGACATCTTCTCCTTGTCGATCATGAGGTAGCCGTTGTGCACCCAGTAGCGGACGAAGGGCTTCCCCGTGGCGGCCTCAGACTGGGCGATCTCGTTCTCGTGATGGGGGAAGATGAGGTCGCAGCCCCCGCCGTGGAAGTCCAGGGTCTCCCCCAGGTGCCGGCGGGACATGGCGCTGCACTCGACGTGCCACCCCGGACGCCCCATCCCCCAGGGGCTCTTCCAGGCGGGTTCTCCGGGCTTTTGGGCCTTCCAGAGGGCGAAGTCCAGGGGGTGGCGCTTGCGCGGGTCCACCTCCACCCGGGCGCCGGACTGAAGCTCCTCCAGGCTCTGTTTCGAGAGGACCCCGTAGGCGGGATAGCTCTTCACGTCGAAGTACACGTCCCCCTCCACCGCGTAGGCATGACCCCGGTCCAGGATGGCCTGGATCAGCTCGAGAATGGCGGGGATCTCCTCCGTGGCCCGGGGATGGACTGTGGCCCGGCGAACTCCCAGGGCGTCGGCGTCCTCGAAGTACGCGGCGATGAAGCGTTCCGCCAGCTCGGGCACCGAAATGCCCAGCTCCGCCGCCCGGCGGATCATCTTGTCGTCCACGTCCGTGAAGTTCTGCACGTAGGTCACCGTGTATCCCTGATGCTCCAGATACCGCCGCAGGACGTCGAAGACGATGAAGGGACGGGCGTTCCCGATGTGGAAGAAATCGTACACCGTGGGGCCGCACACGTAGAACCGCACCTCCCCGGGGTTCTGGGGAACGAAGACTTCCTTCCTGCGGGTCAGATCGTTGTAGACTGCAAAGGCCACGAGGGCACCTCCTCGGATGAGCTGTTCCGTTGTGCTATCCTATATCACGTTTCGTGGCCCTGCAAAGGACCGGAGCTACTCGGGGAGAGAGGCCGCCCGCGACAAGCGGGCTTTGGGGGCGGGAGAGGAGCCAGGGTGTCCAGGGAGAGGGTTCTCGAACAGGTTCGGCAGCTGCCTGACCGACCGGGAGTGTATCTGATGCACGACCGGGAGGGCCGGGTGATCTACGTGGGCAAGGCGAAGTCCCTGCGCAAGAGGGTGTCCTCCTATTTCCGACACGGGGGGTTCGCCTCCCCCAGGCTTCGCAAGCTGGTGGAGTCCATCGAGGACCTGTCCACCATCCGCACCGGTTCGGAGGCGGAGGCCCTGATCCTTGAGGCCCGGCTGATCAAGCAGTACCAGCCCTTCTTCAACGTGGAGCTGAAGCTGGGGGAGCGCTACCCCTACCTCAAGATCACCGACGAACCTTTTCCGCGCCTCGTGGTCACCCGCTATCGCGGCCAGGACGGGGCGCTTTATCTGGGACCCTACGTGCGGGTCTCGGAGCTGCGGACCCTCCTGCGGTTCATCGAACGCTTCTTCCCCCTGCGCACCTGCAAGGCTCCCTGCGATCCGAACCCGAGCCGAAGGCCCTGCATGAACCACGCCCTGGGACGGTGCCTTGCCCCCTGCGCGGGCCTCTGTACCGAACAGGAGTACCGGGAGCGGGTGGCGGACGTGGCCCTGCTGCTTCAGGGGAAGGGGACGGACCTGGTGGAGCGCCTTCGATGTCGGATGAACCAGGCGGCCCGCAACCTGGCCTTCGAGGAGGCTGCCCGGCTTCGGGACACCATCCGGGCCATCTGGCGCATCGGGCGACAACAACCCCGCGTGGCGGCCCCGGGGGAAGACGAACCCTGGCAGGCCCTGCTTCGGGTGCAGGAGGCCCTGGGACTGCCCACCCTGCCCTGGCGCATCGAAGGCTACGACATCTCCCACACCGCGGGGGGACAGGAGGTAGGGGTTCGGGTGGTCTTCGAGCAGGGAAGGCCCAACCCTTCCCTCTATCGGCGATTCCACTTGGACGAGTCTCTGGGGGGGGACGACTTTCGGGCCCTGCGGGAAACCCTGAGCCGCCGTTTCCGGAAAAACCCGGGTGGGAAACCCGCCTTGGGGGAGGACGACCCCAGGCCGCAACTGGTGCTCATCGACGGGGGACCGATCCAGTTGGAATTCGCCCGGGAAACCCTGGAGGGGCAAGGCGTCTTCACGCCCCTGGTGGCCCTGGCGAAGCGGGAGGAGGAGCTGTTTCTGCCCGGAAGGGCAAACCCCCTTCGCCTCCCCCGGGAGGATCTGGCGCTGCGCCTTCTCCAGCAGGTGCGGGACGAGGCCCATCGGTTCGCCGTCACCTCCCACCGCTCCCGCAGGGACAGGCTGCTCCGGGCGAGCAGGCTGGAAAGCATCCCCGGAATCGGAAAGGGAAAGGCTGCCCAGCTGCTTTCGCGCTTCGGGAGCACCAAGGCCATCGCAAGGATGGCCCCGGAGGACTTGGCCCGGACACCGGGGATCGGAACCGTACTGGCCCAAAGGATCCTGACGGCTTTGAAGGAGGAACAGCGTTGACCCAGTGCACGAAGACAGAGACCCTGCCCCTTTCGGAAAGACGGGAACACCAGTACTTCATGCACATGGCCCTGAGCCTGGCGCTCCGGGGCACCGGCTTCGTGAGCCCGAACCCCCGGGTCGGGTGTGTGGTGGTTCGGGAAGGGAAAGTGGTGGGATGGGGGTACCATCGTCGCTACGGCGGCCCCCACGCGGAAGTGGAGGCCCTCCGCCGCGCCGGAACGTTGGCGGAAGGGTCCACGGTCTACGTGAACCTGGAACCTTGCAGCCACCAGGGCAAGACTCCTCCCTGCGCCCCTCAGCTCGTGGAGGCGCGGGTGGCACGGGCGGTGGTGGGGATGAGGGATCCCAACCCCCGGGTGGACGGGCGGGGCATCGACCTGCTCCGGGACGCGGGGATCGAGGTGTTGGAATCGGTCCTTCCGGAGGAGGCCCGTTGGATCAACCGAGGTTTCATCCGACGCATGACCCGGGGACGTCCCTGGGTCACCCTGAAAGGGGCCCTGTCCCTGGACGGCACCACGGCCCTGGAATCGGGGGAAAGCCGCTGGATCACCGGCCCTCTGGCCCGGGATAAGGCCCATCTCCTGCGGGGGGAACACGACGCGATCCTGGTGGGAGTGGGAACGGTGCTCCTGGACGATCCGGAGCTGACGGTTCGAAGCGTGGAGGGGGTCTGTCCCCGCCGCGTGGTCCTGGACGGGGCCCTGCGGACCCCACAGACCGCCAAGGTGCTCGCCTCCGGAGGCTGCACCTTCTTCACGGAGCAGGATATGCCCCAGGGGGCGGGCCAGAGGTTGGAGGAGCGAGGGGCGGAGATCTGCCGGGTGCCCCGGGGACCGGAGGGGGGGCTATCCTTGGTCCCCGTGCTGGAACACCTGGCCTCCGCGGGGATCAACACCCTCCTGGTGGAGGGTGGCGCCCGGGTCGCCGGGTCCTTCCTCCGGGAGAAGCTGGTGGACGAGGTCTCGTTGTTTCTTGCCCCCAAACTCCTCGGCCGGGGGCTCCAGTTGGGAGAAAGCTGGGGGTTGGAGCATCTGGACCAGGGCTTTGACCTGCGCTCCTGTCGGATCCGTCAGGCGGGAGAGGACCTGTGGCTTGAAGGAGTCCCCACGTGTTCACCGGCCTTGTAGAGGCCACGGGACGGGTCCGGAACCTGCGCCCGGAGGCCCGGGGACTGTGGAGCCTTGCCCTGGAGACGGAGACGGCCTTCTGCGAGTCCCTGAAGGCGGGGGATTCGGTCTGTGTCTCCGGCGCCTGCCTCACCGTGGTGGGGATGGGCAAGGGGATCTTCCAAGCCCAGATGATGGCCGAAACCCACAGGAGGACCACCCTGGGAACCCTGCGTCCCGGGGATCGGGTGAATCTGGAGCGGGCCCTTGCCTTGGGAGGTCGGTTGGACGGCCACCTGGTGCAGGGACACGTGGAGGGGGTCGGCACCCTGGAGCGGGGGGAAGACGAAGGGCCGACCCGGTTACTGACCTTTTCCCTCCCGCCGGAACTGGTCCCATTCTTGGTTTCCAAGGGCTCCGTGGCGGTGGACGGCGTCAGCCTCACGGTGATCGAAGCGGGGCGGGAGCGCTTCTCCGTAGGCCTGATCCCCACCACCCTGCAGGGGACGACCCTGCAGGGCCTGAAACGGGGAGACCGAGTCAACCTGGAGACAGACCTCGTGGGGCGCTACCTCTACCGTTTCTGGGAGTGTCGGAACCTGGAACCCTCGACGTCCGGAAAAAGGGAACCCTCCGGGCTGAACTGGGATAAACTACAGCAATATGGCTGGGACCAGGGGGGGAAACGATCATGAGCACGGAAACGATGGACGGGGTGCTGAGCAGCGTCGATGTGGCCTTGGAGGCCCTCCGGCGGGGGAACATGGTCATCGTGGTGGACGACGCCCAGCGGGAGAACGAGGGAGACCTGGTCATGGCGGCGGAGCACTGCCGGGCCGAGGACATCAACTTCATGGCCCGGTTCGCCCGGGGGCTCATCTGCGCTCCCGTGGACGAAGAGACCGCACGGCGACTCGCCTTGGACCCCATGGTGGAACACAACACGGACCTGCACTGCACCGCCTTCACGGTGAGCGTGGACGCGAAGGACCGGACCACCACGGGAATCTCCGCGGCGGAACGAGCCATCACCGCCCGGCTCCTGGCGGACCCGGAGGCCCAGTCGGAGGACCTCCGGCGCCCGGGACACCTCTTCCCCCTGATCGCCCGTCGCGGCGGGGTGCTGAAGCGGGCGGGGCACACGGAGGCGGCGGTGGATCTGGCCAAGCACGCGGGGCTGCGCCCCGCGGGGGTCATCTGCGAGATCATGAACGAGGACGGCACCATGGCCCGACTCCCCCAGCTGGTGGAGTTCGCTCGGGTCCACGAGCTGCCCATCATCTCCATCGAGGATCTGATCCGCTTCCGTCGCCGGGAGGACCGACTGGTGCGCCGGGAGGTGGAGATCCATCTGCCCACCGCCTACGGCGACTTCCGCCTGGCGGCCTACCGGTTCCTCCTGGACGAGAACCCCGAGCGGGTGCACCTGGCCCTGATCAAGGGGGACATCCGCAGCCGGGAGGACGTGCTGGTGCGGGTCCACTCCGAATGCCTCACCGGAGACCTCTTGGGCTCCCTGAGGTGCGACTGTGGCCCCCAGCTCCACCGGGCGCTGGAGCGCATCGAGGAGGAGGGCGTGGGGGTGCTCCTCTACATGCGCCAGGAGGGCCGGGGCATCGGCCTGCTGGCCAAGCTGAAGGCCTACGAACTCCAGGAAAAGGGGATGGACACGGTGGAGGCCAACGAGGCCCTGGGATTCGATGCGGACCTGAGGGACTACGGCGAGGGAGCCCAGATCCTGGCGGACCTGGGGCTGCGGCGCATCCGTCTCCTCACCAACAACCCCCGGAAAATCATCGGCCTGGAGGGCTACGGCCTGGAGGTCTCCGAGCGGGTTCCCCTGGAGATCGCCCCCAACCCCCACAACGAACGGTATCTCAAGACCAAGTCCTGCAAACTGGGACACTACCTGCACGTCTAGAGGAGGCTTGGATCATGCGCGTGGTTTCTGGCAAGCTGGTCGGGTCGGGACTTCGATTCGGCATCGTCGTCTCCCGTTTCAACGAACTCATCTCCGGAAAGCTCCTGGAGGGGGCCAAGGACATCCTGGTGCGCCACGAGGTGCGCCATCAGGACATCGACGTCTTCTGGGTCCCCGGGGCCTGGGAGATCCCCCTGGCGGTGAAGGAACTGGCCCTTTCGGGGCGCTACGACGCCCTTCTGGCCTTGGGGGCGGTGATCCGAGGGGACACCCCCCACTTCGACTACGTGGCCGCGGAGACCAGCAAGGGGCTGGCCCACGTGGGGCTGGAGCATCGGATGCCCGTGGCCTTCGGGGTACTCACCTGCGACGATCTGGAACAGGCGCTGCTGCGGGCGGGAAGCAAGGCGGGCAACAAGGGGGTCGATGCGGCTCTGGCGGCCCTGGAGATGGCCCAGCTCCTCAGGCAGATCCGTACCCCGGAAGAGGCCCAGTGACATGTTGGACCTGAAGTGGGTCCGGGACCATCTGGAGGAGACCCGGACCTTCCTGAAGAACCGAAACCATAGCTTCGACCTGGACGGACTGATGCAGGTGGAGGAACGGCGCCGATCCGTGCTGGGGGAGGCGGAAACCCTCCAGGCCCGGCGGAACGAGGGATCCCGACGGGTCGGGGCCCTTCGCGGGCGCGGCGAGGACTCCTCCGCGGCCATGGAGGAGATGCGCCTCCTGGGGGAACGGGTCAAGGAGCTGGAGACGGAACAGAAACGGCTGGACGAGGCGCTGGTGGACCGGATGCTCCAGATCCCCAACCGACCCCACGAAAGCGTCCCCGTGGGAGCCAGCGAGGAGGACAACCCGGAGGTGCGCCGCTGGGGAATCCCTCGCTCCTTCCCCTTCGAACCGAAACCCCACTGGGAGCTGGGCGAGGCCCTGGGAATCCTGGACTTCGAGCGAGGGGTGCGCCTGGCGGAAAGCCGCTTCGTGGTCCTCAAGGGCTGGGGAGCCAGGCTGGAGAGGGCCCTGACCCAGTTCATGCTGGATCGGCACACCCAAAACCACGGCTTCCTGGAAATCGCCCCTCCCTACCTGGTGAACTCCAAGACCATGAGGGGAACGGGACAGCTTCCCAAGTTCGCCGAGGACCTCTACCGGTGCAGCAACGACGACCTCTGGCTCATCCCCACCGCGGAGGTGCCCATGACGAACCTCCACGCCGGGGAGATCCTGCAGGAGAAGGAGCTTCCCCTGTACTACACCGCCTACACCCCCTGCTTCCGCCGGGAGGCGGGGACCTACGGTCGGGACATGAAGGGGATGCTGCGGGTCCACCAGTTCGACAAGGTGGAGCTGGTGAAGCTCTGCCGCCCCGAGGACAGCTACGAGGAGCTGGAGAGCCTCACCCGGTGCGCCGAAAGCATCCTCCAGGACCTGGAACTTCCCTTCCGGACCATCTGCCTGTGCACCGGGGACATGGGCTTCTCTGCCGCCAAGACCTACGATCTGGAGGTCTGGATTCCCTCCCAGAACTGCTACCGGGAGATCAGCTCCTGCAGCAACTGCGAGGATTTCCAGTCCCGCCGCATGGACACCCGATACCGTCCCGAGGGAGGGGGAAAGCCCCGTTTCGTCCACACCCTCAACGGATCGGGCATCGCCGTGGGGCGTTGCCTCATTGCCCTCCTGGAGAACTACCAGGAGGAGGACGGGGCCGTGAGGATCCCCCAGGCTCTGGTTCCCTATCTGGGAGGGAAGGAACGTCTCGTCCCTTGAAGGAAGCGGGTCAGTCGCAAGCAATTCTCTGGGGATCAGGGAACGACGCGCTCCGCCGCACCCTGATCCCCCACGAACCCTCCGAGGGGAGGTGCGCCGCGCCGTGTTCTCTCTAGCTCCCGAGGAGATCCACCTGCTCACCGTCCTGGGGGCCCTGGCGGTGGTGTGCCTTCTGGTCCAGCGGTTCTTCAAACCCTATCTGGAGAGGGACCAGTATTACTACCTCAAGGACATCACCCTCATCGGCGCCTGGGCACTGTGCGGCATTTGGTCCCAAAGCCCCCTGCTGCGAGCCACCATCACCGCAGGGGTGGCGGCGGCCCTGCTGGGCTTCTGCCAGCGGGTCCAGAAGAAGTGGGATCTTCGTCCGGGCTTCTGGCTCATCGGCCTGGGCCTCGCCCTGTGGGGCCCGCGCATCACCTTCTTCGGCCTCCCCCAGGGGGCCTTCCACTACCTGTCCGAAATCCCCTCCCTGCTGGTGAGCGCCTTCTGGATCGGCCTCTTCCCGTGCCTGTTCCAGGAGATCGACGAGGTCCCCGGCCTGGGGGGAACCCTGCTTGCCGCAGGGTGGACCCTCATGCTGGCGGTGACCCTGTTGGCCTCGGGGGGGTGGAACGACGCGGTCTTCGCGTCCCTTACGGGCTTCGTCTTCATCCTGGTTTTCTGGAGTCGCCACATCCACGTCTACCGCCGTCTGGGGGAACCTCTGGCCGCCCTGTGGGGAACCCTCATGGCGGGCACCGCCATCCTGGGAGTCACCAAGGGGCTGACCTTCTCCACCCTCCTGGTTCTCCCCCTGGGGCTCTTCGCCCTGCCACTGCTGGAGGCGTCCATCCACCTTCTGAGCACCGCCTTCGCCTCCCGCAGGACGGGCAACCTGGTGCTCTACCGGCTCCTCATCAATCAGGGGGTGGACCACCCCACGGCGGTGCACACGGTGACGGCCCTGTGCACCCTCCTGGGTCTCTTCGTGGTCTCCGGACAGATGGGGTTTTCCTCCGTCCCCTTCGTCCTGGCGGGACTCCTTTTCCTCTGCGTCTCTTCGGTGGTACTCTGGGCCTTCCTCTTCCGGAGGAATCCCCATCCGGAAAGGCGACCCCGAATCTGGGGAGCGGTGGTGGACAACGTGTCCCTCCACTATGCTCTGGGGAAGGTCCGCAGTTGGGTGGGAGGGGGCGAACCCCACCGCATCTTCACCGTGGACGCCCTGGCGGCCCTGCGAAGCCGCTCCGATGAGGCCTATCGGGAAGCGGTGGGGGAGGCGGACCTGGTGCTCCCCGACGGCAAGGGGCTGATCTGGGCGTTCCGCTTTCTGGGAACCCCCATCCAGGAGCGCCTGCCGGGGGTGGAGTTCGTGGAACACCTCTGCCGCCAGGCCTCCGGGGAGGGGTGGCCGGTCTTCTTCCTGGGAGGCAAGCCGGGGATTGCGGAGAAGGCCGCCCGTGCCCTGGGCGAACGACATCGGGACCTGGTCGTGGCGGGCTGTCGGGACGGCTACTTTCGACCTTCCGAAGAACCGGAAGTCCTGGAGGCCATCCGCAACAGCGGGGCTCGCGTCCTTTTTCTGGGACTGGGGGTCCCTCGGCAGGAGCTCTGGCTGCACCTCCATGCCCGCACGGCGCCGGGAAGCCCCGCGGCCCTTCCGGGGATCGTGGGGATGGGAATCGGGGGAAGCATGGATGTCCTCTCCGGGGAGCTGCGTCGAGCCCCCGCGCTATGGCAACGGTGGGGGATGGAATGGCTCTACCGCACCCTGCAGGAGCCTTGGCGGTGGAAACGGGTGATCCGCCTGCCCCTGTTCGTCCTGCTGGTCCTCTGGACCCGACTGGTGGGGGATTCGCTTGCTAAGGAACAAGAAGATTCGGGCTCGAACCGACAAGGAGGTTTCTGATCGTGAAGATGGACAAACTGCTGAAGCAGGCACAGCGCATGCAGGCCCAGATGGCCTCTCTCCAGGAGGAATTGGCGAAGGTCACCGTGGAGGGGACCTCCGGGGGCGGTATGGTGCGAGCCTCCGTCAACGGGCATGGAGACCTGCTGTCCCTGAAGATCGCCCCGGAAGTGATCGACCCCCAGGACCCGGAGATGTTGGAGGACCTGGTCCTGTCGGCGGTGAACGAAGCCATCCGGAAGAGCAAGGATCAGGCCAACGGCCAGGTGAACCAGCTCACCGGGGGGATGAGCTTCCCGGGCTTCTGAGCCCTAGCCTCCCATGGATTCCCTTCCGTATCTGGACCAGCTCATCGAACGGTTTCGGGCCTTCCCGGGGGTGGGGGAGAAGAGCGCCCGCCGGATGGCGTTCTTCCTTCTCCAACAGCCCACCCCGTGGGTGGAGTCCCTGGCGGAGATCCTGCGCGGGGCCCGGGAACACATCCACCCCTGCCCGATCTGCGGGGCGTTGACGGACCGGGACCCCTGCCCCCTCTGCTCCGATCCGGGACGCAGGTCGGAGCTGCTCTGCGTGGTGGAGACCCCGGAGGATTGCATCGCCCTGGAGCAATCCGGCGTGTTTCGGGGCCGCTACCACGTGTTGGGGGGGCGGGTCTCCCCCCTAGAGGGGGAGCAGATCCCCCCGGAGCGTCTGGACGCTCTTCGGCAGCGCATCCAGGACGGAGGGATCGGGGAGGTCATCCTCGCCATGAACCCCCGCGTGGAGGGAGACCTGACCGCGTTCACCGTACAGGAAAGCCTGGCGGGGCTCCCCGTGAAGCTGAGCCGCCTGGCCTGCGGCCTCCCGGTGGGGGGAAGCATCGGATTTGCCGACCGGGTCACGCTTCACGTGGCCATGGAGGCGCGACAACCCTTCTCCTCCGAGGAAATCTGAGAGAGGCCGCACGATAAAACAAGGCAACAGAACCATCGAAAGGAGTGGTCAAATGGCAGAGTCAGGAATGGTTCGGATCGTCCGCGGCACCTTGCGTTCCTTGTTAACTCTCCTGGGCGGGGTTGCGGGGTACCAGATCGCCCAGTTCATCATTCGGGAAAGCTGGTGGCCCCAGATCACCCAGCCCCACCCTGTGGGTTGGATTAGCCTCTGCGTGGTCCTGTTCGGCCTGTTCGGCTTCATACTTTCTCCTCTTTTCTGGCTTGGGCTGGGCAAGTTCGGCCAGCTGTTCGAAACACACCTGCAGACCGTGGGCCTCCCGGAGATCTTCGTGTCCCTGTTGGGCCTCATCCTGGGACTCCTGGTGGCCAACCTCATCGCCCTCCCCATGGCGGACATTCCGGGGGTAGGGGTCTACGTGGCGGTGCTTCTGAACGTCTCCCTTGGGTACCTGGGGGTGCGCCTCTGCGTACGCCGGCGCGAGGACATCTGGACCTTCCTTTCCTCCGTGGGGGGCATTCGGGAACGTCTTCCCTTCAAGGGACGGAGGCGGGAAAAGGGAACGACGAAGGAGGACCCGCGGGAGGACGGGGAAATAGAAGCCCCGGAAAGGCAGGTCCCCAAGATCCTCGACACCAGCGTCATCATCGACGGCCGTCTCCTGGACGTGGCGACCACAGGCTTCCTGGAGGGGCCGCTTCTGCTGCCCCGGTTTGTCCTTTCGGAACTGCAGGCGGTGGCGGACAGCACCGACCCGGTTCGACGCACCCGGGGCCGCCGGGGGCTGGACGTGGTGAACGACCTCCAGAAGATTCCCGGACTGGTCCTGGAGATCCGGGAGGTCACCCTGAAATCCCTGGGACGGGACGTGGTGGACGAGGCCCTGGTGGTCCTGGCCAAGAGGCTTCAGGGAAAGGTCCTGACCACGGACTACAACCTGAACAAGATCGCCCAGATCGACGGGGTCCCGGTCTTGAATGTCAACGACCTGGCCAACGCCCTCAAGCCCATGCTGCTGCCCGGCGAGGCAGTGAGCGTGGACATCATCCGGGAGGGCAAGGAACCCCATCAGGGGGTCGGGTACCTGGACGACGGGACCATGATCGTGGTGGAGGAGGGAGAGCGCTTCATCGGGAGAAGGGTGGATGTGGTGGTCACCTCCATGCTTCAGACCTCCGCCGGAAGGATGGTGTTCGGCCGCCTGAGAAGGGAACGCCCATGACCTCTTCCTGGAGCTTCGTGGTCGTGGCCGCCGGTCGGGGTTCGCGCCTCGGGGGCCTTCCGAAGCAGCTTCGCCCCTTGGGCGGACGCCCCCTCTGGGCCTGGAGCGTGGAGACCGCAAGGACTCTCCGGAAGGAGGGACACCTGCGGGAATGCGTCCTCGTGGTCCCGGGGGATCTCGCCGAGACCCCGGCCTTTCGAGACCTTCCCCGCCCGGGAGAGGGCGATCTGCCCCTTCGGATCGTCCCGGGAGGGGAACTGCGGGGAGACTCCGTTCTGGCGGGGCTGGATGCCTGCACGGGAGATTGGGTCCTGATCCACGATGCGGCACGCCCCTTTCTGTCCCCGGCCCTCTGCCGAAACCTCATGGCGGCGGCGGAAGAGACAGGAGCCGCCGTTCCGGTGCTCCCCTGCGCCGACGCCCTCAAGGCGGTGGACCCGGCCACCGGAGCCATCCTGGGCCCGGTGGACCGGGGAGGTCTCCGCCGCACCCAGACCCCCCAGGCCTTCCCCCGCCTGCCCCTGCTGCGGACCCTCCGGGAAGCGGGCGGAGAGGTGCTGGATGAGGCCCAGGCGTGGTTGGACGCGGGGCGTCCCCTGACCCCCGTGGAGGGAGATCCGAGGACGTTCAAGATCACCGATGCCTGGGATTGGGAGGTGGCGGTCCAGATGGCGGAAAAGACCCGGTCGCACCGCTGCGGCCACGGTTTCGACGTGCACCCCCTCGTTCCGGGGCGCCCCCTGATCCTGGGGGGCGTGAGGCTGGAGGGGGCCCCCCTGGGACTGGACGGGCACTCGGATGCCGACGTGATCTGCCATGCCGTGGCGGACGCCCTTCTGGGAGCGGCGGGGGAACCGGACATCGGTCTGCTCTTTCCCGCCACGGAGGAGCGCTACCGGGGGGCCGACAGCCTGGAGCTGCTCCGGCAGGTGGTCGCTCGGGTGCAGGGCAAGGGGGAAATCCAGTGGGTGGATGTGACCCTGCAGGCCCAGATCCCGCGCCTGAAACCCCATCTGGAGCGGATCCGCGCAAACCTGGAAGGGGTCTTTGCGTTCCGGGATGGAGACGTTTTCCCTGGACAGGATCGTAGGATCGTGAACCTTAAGGTAAAATCGGGGGAATCTGTAGGATCCGTGGGGAGGGGAGAATGCATGGTCTGCCACGCCATCGCCACCTTGGTCCTGGATTCCCGATGAGACGCCGCGCCCTTTGGCGAGTTCCCCTCCTTCTTCTGGCGGCCGTGGCATACCTGTCAGCCGGGGGAAGGGCTTCGGCGGACACCGCCTCGGAAGCGATCCCCGACGAGAACTCCGTGGTCTGGACCGTGGAGGGGGAGGAGATCTGGCGTTTCCCCACGACCTTCCAGTCGGAGGTCCAGGAGGGGGCAGATCGGCTCCGCGAGCGGGTGGATCGGGGTTTCCCCCTGTCCTCCCTGCGCGTCGTGGAAAGGGATCGCCAATGGTCCCTGGTTCTGGGGAAGGAGACCATTCTCCAGGCCCGCAGCGAGCACTCGGGACTTCTCCGTCTGCCTTCCAGAGCCGTGGCTCTCTTCTGGCTTTCCCGCCTTTACGAGGCCTTGGGAAAGGAACATGCGGACCCCCTGACGGCGAAGCACACCCTGAGGGGTGCCCACGTCGCCCGGGGGACCGTCTCCTGGTACGGAGGGGATTCCTTCGTGGGGCGGCGGTTCGCCAACGGGGAACGCTACCAGGGGTCGGAACTGGTGGCGGCGGCCAAGAGCCTCCCCTTCGGGACGTTGGTCCGGATCCGCAACCTGGAATCGGGCAGGACCGTGGTGGTTCGGATCGTGGATCGTTTCATGGAGCATCGAGGTCGAATCCTGGACGTCTCCAAGACCGCTGCGGAGGTCTTGGGCTTCAAGAATCGAGGAGTGGCCCAGGTGGCCGTGGAGGTCATCGGGTGCGTGAAGAAAGTCGGCGGTCATTGACGGAGTCGCGGTTTCCCGAAAAGGGAAGCCGCTTTTTTCAAGAACCCGGAGGTGTTTTCATGTCTTGGGAGAATCGCTTTGCGCCCTATGACGGTTTTACGTTCGACGATGTGCTTCTTGAGCCCGGATTCAGCGAGGTGCTGCCTTCCCGGGTGGACGTGCGCAGTCGCCTGACCCCGCAGATCGACCTGAACATCCCCATCTGCAGCGCCGCCATGGACACGGTGACGGAGGGACGGCTGGCCATCGCCATGGCCCGCGAGGGGGGCATCGGAATCCTCCACCGAAACCTGCCCATCGAGCGCCAGGCGGCGGAGGTGGACAAGGTCAAACGATCCGAATCGGGGGTCATCGTGGATCCCTTCTTCCTACACCCGGAGGATCAAGTCCAGGACGCGGTCAACCTCATGGAGCACTACCACATCTCCGGAGTCCCCATCGTGGACGAACGGGTCCGTCTGGTGGGGATCATCACGAACCGGGACCTGCGGTTTGTCACGGATTACCAGCAGCCCATCTCCGCGGTGATGACCCGGGACAACCTCATCACCGCCTCCCTGGGCACCACGCTTGAGGACGCGAAGAACATCCTCATGCACCACAAGGTGGAAAAACTTCCCATCGTGGACCCGGAGGGCAAGCTGAAGGGTCTCATCACCATCAAGGACATCCAGAAGGCCAAGGAATTCCCCAGCGCCGCCAAGGACGAGCACGGGAGGCTGCGCGTGGGGGCCGCCATCGGGGTGGGACAGGACGCCTTCGCCCGCGCGGAAGCTCTGGTAAGGGGAGGCGTGGACGTGCTGGTGGTGGACACCGCCCACGGACATTCCGCGTCGGTCATCGAAACGGTCCGCAAGCTTCGGGGGCTCTACCCGGACCTGCCCCTCATCGGCGGCAACATCGCCACGGGGGCCGCCGCTGAAGCCCTCATCGACGCGGGAGCCGACGCGGTCAAGGTGGGCATCGGCCCCGGATCCATCTGCACCACCCGCATCGTGGCGGGCATCGGGGTTCCTCAGGTGGCGGCGGTCCTGAACGTGGCACGGGTGGCTCACGAGCGGGGGCGCATGGTGGTGGCGGACGGAGGCATCCGCTACTCCGGGGACATCGTGAAGGCCCTGGCCGCGGGGGCGGACGTGGTGATGATCGGCTCCCTCCTCGCAGGAACGGAGGAAAGCCCCGGAGAGGTGGTCATCTCCCGAGGTCGCTCCTTCAAGAGCTACCGGGGCATGGGCTCCCTGGGGGCCATGCGGGAAGGGTGCAGCAAGGACCGATACTTCCAGGAGGGAACGGTGGAGGACAAACTGGTTCCCGAGGGCATCGAAGGCCTGGTGCCCCACAAGGGGTCCCTGTCCTCGGTTCTCTACCAGATGGTGGGGGGGATTCGATCGGGCATGGGCTACGTGGGAGCCGGCACGGTGCAGGCCCTCCAGACGGAGAGCCGTTTCGTCCGCATCACCGCCGCCTCGGTGAAGGAAAGCCACCCGCACGACATCACCATCACCAAGGAGGCGCCGAATTACTGGGTCGAATAGGGGGGGGTTCGATGCGGGTCTTTCACCTCGATGCGGAAAGGCTGAACGTGTACCGGGAGGGGGTCCTCCTCCTCCCGGACCTGGAACTGGACGTCCTGGGAGATTCGCTGCTGGAGACGGATTTGGAGACCACCTTCTTCCTGGGCATGGACGACTGGTGGGATGACTTCGTCGCTGAGGAGTGTCTCTGAGTCTGCTCTTGTTCTCTTTCTCGAATTGTGGTAGGCTGTCCCGGGTTTCGGAGAAACGTGCGCGACGTCCTGAAGAGTGGGGAAACCCCACTCTTTTTTTCGTTTCGGAGAGGAAGTGCTGGCTTTGACGAGTCCTCTTCGACCTCCCCTGGAGGCCGAATTCAGGAAGCTGGTGGGTGGATTGGGCTACCAGTGCCTTGCCCTGGAGAAGGTGCGCGAGGGGGGACGCCTGGTCCTCCGCCTGACGCTGGACGTCGAGGGGGGAATCTCCCTTCAGGACTGCGAGACCGCGGCGAGAGAGGTCAATGCCTTCCTGGACGAACACGACGAGGCCTTTTCGGAACCCTTCTTCCTTGAGGTCAGCTCCCCCGGTCCGGAGCGCCCCCTGGTCCGCCTGGAGGATTACCGCCGCTTCCGGGGCGAGTGGATCCGCATCTCCTGGAAGAACGGAAAGAAACGGGTCCTGTGCATCGACGACGTGGGGGAGGACGGGGTGGTCACCCTCCGTTCCCGGGAAGGGGAGGTTCTCCAGCTCCCTTGGACGGAAATCCGTCGCCCGCGCCTGCATCCGGAGGTCTAGACCCGGAGCCCCCTCGGGCTCCTTTTGGCTCTGCCAACCGCACCGGCAAAGGAGGTAGGTAGCCATGCAGCTCGGAAGGGATTTTGTCCGCGCGCTGCGCCAGATCGAAAGCGAAAAGGGACTCTCCGAGGAGATCATCGCCTCCAGTCTCGAAGCGGCCCTGGTATCCGCCTACAAGAAGTTCAAGGGTGGCAACCAGACCGTGGAGGTGTTCCTGGACTTTGAAAACGGTGAGATCTCCCTCTGCGAGGTTCGCCAGGTGGTGGGGGAAATCGAGAACCCCGATCAGGAAGTGACCCTCGACGAGGCTCACGCCATGGGCTTTGCGGATGTGGAGTCGGGCGACGTGATCCGCATCGAGGTCTTCCCGGAGAACTTCGGGCGCATCGCCGCCCAGACGGCTCGCCAGGTGATCATCCAGCGTCTGAAGGACGCGGAGCGGCAGGTGATCTTCGAGGAATTCGCCGACCGGATCGGCGACCTGGTCACCGGATCGATCTTCAAGACCGAAGGGGACCAGATCCTGGTCCGGGTCAACGAGCGAACCGAAGCGATCTTGCCCCGGGAGGAACGGATCGTGGGGGAGGCGTACCACCCCGGCGACCGCCTCAAGTTCTTCCTCCTGGACGTGCGCCAGACCACCCGAGGTCCCCGCATCGTGGTCTCCCGGACCCATCCGGGACTCCTTCGTCGCCTTCTGGAGCTGGAAATCCCGGAAATCCAGGAAGGGACCATCGAGATCCGGAACATCGTGCGGGAGGCGGGTGCCCGAGCCAAGGTGGCGGTAGCCTCCCTGGATACCAACGTGGATCCCGTGGGGGCCTGCGTGGGAAGCCGGGGAACCCGCATCAAATCCATCAGCGGGGAACTGGGAGGGGAACGCATCGACGTCATCGTCTGGAGCAGCGACCCCCTGGCCTACGTGCGCAACGCCCTCTCCCCGGCGAAGATCGCCAAGATCGAACCCATTCTGGAGCAGGAGAAGGCACTGAGGGTCTTCGTGCGCCCGGATCAGCTCTCCCTGTCCATCGGGAAGGCGGGGCAGAACGTCCGGTTGGCGGCCCGCCTGACCGGCTGGAAGATCGACATCAAGGTCCTGGAGCCGGAGCGCCTGCCGACGCTCAAGGACCTCTTTGAAGATATAATCACGGATACCGGAGACTCCCTATGGGAGGACCCGAAAAAGGACTGACCCGGCGAAAGCGTC
The DNA here is from genome assembly GCF_000165795.1 of Aminomonas paucivorans DSM 12260. Classification (NCBI taxonomy): domain Bacteria; kingdom Thermotogati; phylum Synergistota; class Synergistia; order Synergistales; family Synergistaceae; genus Aminomonas; species Aminomonas paucivorans. The sequence goes on from NZ_CM001022.1 coordinate 1,466,005, forward strand.
CCCGTACCTGCGTGGGTTGCGGGGCCGAATCGCCGAAGAGGGGGCTGCTTCGGGTGGTGCGTGGTCCGGATGGCAAGGTGGCCTACGACCCCACGGGCAAAGCTCCCGGCAGAGGAGCCTACATCTGTCCCGACGCGGAGTGCCTGCGCCGGGCGAAGAAACGGAACGCCCTTGCACGAACCCTGAAGGTGCCTGTCCCCGAATCGGTGTACGAAGAACTGAAGCCCTTCTGCCCCGAGAAGACGGAGGATGACCCCTGATGGAAGGCGGACCGAAGAGGGAAGAGCGGATCCTCGGGTGCCTGGGAATCCTACGCCGGATGGGCGCGTTGGTCCCCGGGCAGGACCGGGTGGAAAGAGCCCTCCGCTCCTCCGGCAAGTGGCTGGTGCTCTTCGCGGAAGACACCAACGGTGCGGTCCTGCGGCGCCTCGGCGCCCTGGCTGCGCGTCAAGGAGCGACGATCCGCCCATTGAAGGGAATCGACCGGAGACTTCTCGGCGAGAGGTTGGGGCTTCGCCCCGTGCAGGTGCTTGCGCTCCCTGCGGACGAACCTCTCGCGGAACGGCTCTCCGGGTGGTGCGACGAGGGGAGCGATGTGCATGAGCAAAATCAGGGTGTATGAACTGGCCAAAATGCTGGACAAGACCAACAACGAACTGGTGGACCTCCTGAAGGAGCTGGGAGTGGAGGTCAAGACCCACATGAGTTCCATCGAAGCGGACGTGGCGCAGCTGGTGGAGGATGCCGTCAGGGGGACGAAATCCCCTGCGGCAACCCCCGCCGCGGGGGCACCCAAGCCTTCGGAGGTCCCCGTGGTTCCCCTGCCCGAAGGTGCCTCCGTGGGGGATGTGGCCAAGCTTCTGGGGCAGGCTCCCGGAGCGGTGGTGAAGGTTCTGGTGGAAAAGGGCCTGATGACCCCCGCAAGCGCTCCTGCGGATGAGAAAGTCCAGGAAATCCTCGGGGCCCACTTCGGGGTGACCTTCCACCGGGGGCCCGTGGCGGCCTCGGCGGAAGCCCCTCGTCCCCAGGAAGGGGAGGCTCCTGCGAAGGAAGAAACCCCTCGTCCCGTCTCCCCCGTCAAGAAGCCTCAAGGCACGAGCGAAGCTTCCCGGGCCGGTCGTGTGCCCCGCCCCCCCATCGTCACCGTGATGGGGCACGTGGACCACGGGAAGACCACCCTCCTGGACTTCATCCGCAAGACCCGGGTGACGGAGAAGGAAGCGGGGGGCATCACGCAGCACATCGGCGCCTCGGTGGTGGACTACAACGGGAACCCCATCGTCTTCCTGGACACGCCGGGACACGAGGCGTTCACGGCCATGCGGGCCCGGGGAGCCCAGGCCACGGACATCGCCATCCTGGTGGTGGCGGCGGACGACGGCGTCATGCCCCAGACCCTGGAGGCTTTGAACCATGCCAAGGCAGCTGGGGTCCCCATCATCGTGGCAGTCAACAAGGTGGACAAACCCGACGCCAGGCCGGATCGCGTCCGGCAGCAGCTCTCCGACTACGGACTCGCGCCGGAGGAGTGGGGTGGCGATACGGTGATGGTGGACGTGGCAGCCAAGTCCGGCATCGGGGTGGACCAGCTTCTGGAGATGGTCCTCCTGGTGGCGGAGATGGGGGAGCTGAAGGCGGACCCCGGGGACGAACCCCAGGGAACGGTCATCGAGGCCAATCTGGACAAGGGCAAAGGTCCCGTGGCCACGGTGATCGTCCAGGAAGGCACCCTTAGGAGGGGACACGTGATCCGCACCGCCTCCACCTGGGGAAAAATCCGCGCCATGCTGGACGCCAACGGTCGCTTCATCGACGCCGCCGGCCCCAGCACCCCCGTGGAGATCCTGGGCCTAGAAGGGGTTCCCCAGCCGGGCGAGGTGTTCTACAAGGCGGAGGGAGAGCGGGAAGCCCGGGACTATCAGTCCCTCCAGGTGCAGGAGAAACGGGAACAGGAGGCTCGCAAGAGCAGTCGCCTCACCCTGGAGCAGCTCTACGAGAAGATGCAGCAGGGGGATACCCCTCAGCTGAGCCTGGTGCTCAAGTGCGACGTGCAGGGTTCCGTGGAGGCCTTTCGCTCCTCCCTGCAGAAGATGGCCACGGAAGACGTGGGGATCAGCATCGTCCACGAAGGGGTGGGACGCATCTCCGAATCCGACGTGATGCTCGCCTCCGCATCCAACGCCGTCATCATCGGATTCAACGTCCGCCCTGACGCGAACGCAAAGAAGATCGCAGAGAGCGAAGGGGTTCAGATCCGCCTGTACCGGGTGATCTACGACGTGTTGGACGACGTGAAAGCGGCCCTGGAAGGGCTCCTGGCCCCCACGATCCGGGAAAAGATCCTGGGTCAGGCGGAAATCCGCGCGGTCTTCAAGGTACCCAAGATCGGCAAGATCGCCGGTTGCTACGTCCTGGAGGGGTTGCTCCGCCGCAACGCCAAGGTCCGCCTCATTCGGGACGGCGTGGTGTTCTGGGAAGGCGCCCTCACCAGCCTGAAGCGCTTCAAGGACGACGCCCGGGAAGTGGCGGCGGGGTACGAATGCGGACTGAGCTTCGCCAACTTCCAGGACTTCCGGGAAGGCGACGTCATCGAAGACTACGAGCTGGTGAAAGAAAAGAAGCACCTCGACTGAGGGGCGCGGTTTCATGGCCCGCCCCCGGTGTTGGATGGGGCTCTGCCGGGTGGACCTGTTCATCCCCGGAGCCTCCAGTCTCAAGGACCGGCGTTCCGTGGTCCGATCCCTTTTGGAACAGTGTCGCCGCCGCTTCAACCTTTCCGCGGCGGAACTCGGCCCGGATGGAAGCCACCAAGAAGCCTCCCTCGCCTTCTCCCTTGTCGCCTCCTGCTCCTCGGAGGCACAGGGGAGAATGGCAGCCCTGGAATCGTTCCTTTTACGGAGCGAAGAGGTGGGGCCTTTCGAAATCCTCCACCGGGAACAAGAGGTTTGGTGTGATGACGACTTTTCGCCTGGAACGGCTGAATCGTGAATTTCTTCGGGAGATCTCCCTTCTCCTCCAGTCTCGGATCAAGAACGCCCAGGTCCACGCGGCGGTGCTTACCCAGGTGGATTGCTCCAAGGACCTGAGCCACGCCAAGGTCTTCTTCACCACCTTGGATCCTGCGGAGAAGGAGCCCACACTCAAGGCCCTTCAGGACGTGGCGGGCCTCCTTCGGAGCTGTCTGGGCAAGCAGATGCGCCTGCGCAAGATCCCGGAGCTGCATTTTTACTACGATATGACGGAGGAAAGAGCCCGGTCCGTGGAGGCTCTTCTGGATTCCCTCCGCTCCAAGGAGGCTCCGACCCCTCCGGGAAAGACCGAGGCTTCGTGACCCCCCGCGCCCAGGTACGGGAACACCTCCAGTCCTTTCCCCGGTGGATCCTGATTTCCCACGAGAAACCCGACGGGGACACCTTGGGTTGCGCCTCCGCCCTCTACGCCCTCGCCCGGCAGCAGGGAATCGAGGTGCGCTGGTGGGGCAAGGACCCCCTGCCCTCCCTGTACGCCTTTCTTCCCGGCTCAAAGCGGTACGAGACCGTACAGGACGCCTCCGCCGCCCGCTCCGCGTTGGGGGACGATCCCTGGCTCTGGGTCTTCCTGGACACCAGCAGACAGGATCGTTCCCTGCCCGGCCTTCCCGTCCCTGCCCAGGGAGACCTGTTCCTGAACCTGGACCACCATGGGGACAACGATGCCTTCGGGGACGTGAACTGGATCGATCCTCAAGCCGCAGCAGTGGGGGAGATGGTGACGGATCTCCTCCTGGACGGGCCTTGGGATTGGGGACAGGACGTGGCCACGGGGCTTTACGTGGCCCTATCCACGGACACGGGATCCTTCCGCTACGAATCCACCACCGGGGCGACCCATCGCGCCGCCGCCGCCCTCCTGGACCGAGGGGTGGATCTCTCCACCGTGGAGGATGGCCTCCATCGGCGTTTCCAACCGGGAACGCTCCACCTCTGGGGGGCGGTCTTAAGCCGTTCCCGCTTCGGCAAAGACGGCTCGGTGGTGGTTTCCTGGGTGGAGGAGGAGGACTACCGGATCCATCACAGCGACCCCTCGGAGACGGAGAACCTGGTGAACCTGCTCCTTTCCCTGCGAACCGCCGTCATCGCCGCCCTGGTGACGCCCCACGAGACGGGTTCTCGCGTCAGCCTCCGCACCCGCCCTCCCGTGGATGCCCGCGCCCTGGCCTCCCGCTTCGGAGGAGGCGGCCATCCACGAGCCGCCGGATTCCGCATGGCAGAGACGCCCTCTCAAGCCACAGCTCGTCTTCTGGAGGAGTTTTCCCGACATGACGTCTTCGGGCATCCTGCTACTCGATAAGGCCGACGGGACGCGAAGCACCGCATGCGTGGATCGGGTCCGCACCATCCTGGGTCGGAAGACAAAGGTGGGACACGCGGGCACGTTGGACTCCACCGCCTCGGGGCTGCTGGTGCTTCTGGTGGGCAAGGCCACGCGCCTGGCCTCCCTGGTGATGTCTTTCCCCAAGGTATACCAGGCTTCGATCCAGTGCGGTGTCACCACCAGCACGGATGATCGATCCGGGGAGGTCCTCTCCCGCCGCCCCTTCGACCACGTCCACCCGGAAGGGATCCGAAGGGTCCTGCCCGGATTCCTGGGTTGGCGGTCCCAGGTCCCCCCTCAGGTGTCCGCGGTCCACGTGGCGGGGCAGCGGGCCCACGACCTGGCAAGGAAAGGAGTCGCCCCGGAGCTTTCTCCCCGTCCCGTGTTCCTTCGTCGGCTCGACCTGACGGGATTCGACCCGGCCTCCGGCCGCATGGAGCTGCGCGTCCTCTGCAGCAAGGGAACCTACGTGCGCTCCCTCGCCCGGGACCTGGGAGAGCGGTTGGGCTGTGGCGCCCACCTGGCGGCGCTTCGGCGAACCCACATCGGCCCTTGGGCCGCAGACCAGGGCCTTCCCAGCGACCAGGCTTTCGGTGCTTCCTCGGGCTTTCTTCGAGAGGCCCTCCTGCCGCTCGACTCTCTGCAGCGTGCCTTGCCGTCCTATCGAGCCGGTGCAAAGGAGGCGGAGGCCTGCCTCCACGGAGCGCCCCTCCGCCTGGACAGACTTCAAGCCGTCGCACCCGGAACCTGCCCGTCCACGGGGCTGGTCCTGGTCCTGCACGGTCACGGCGTCTCCCTCTACCGCCCGGCCTACGAAGGAGATCAGCCGATCCTCGCCTGCGAAGCTAATCTGGGGGAACCGGAGGCTCTCCTCTCATGATCCTCGCCCTGGGCTCTTTTGACGGGTTCCATCGGGGACACCAGCTTCTGCTCCAGGGCGCACGCAAACGCGCCGCGGAGAAAAAAACCCCCTGGGGGGTCCTGACATTCTCCTGCCACCCCCAATCCGTCCTGCAGGGGCACCCCTATCCGCTCCTCTTCCTGGAGAAGGAACGGCAGCTTCTGGCCGCATACTGGGGAATCCCCCGATTCCTCGTCATTCCCTTCGACCGTGCCCTGGCGGAGCTCTCTCCGGAAGGCTTTCTGGACTACCTGGATCGCCGTTTTTCTCCCACCGGGCTGGTGGTGGGGGAGAACTTCCGTTTCGGAAAGGGAAGAGGGGGGACGCCGGAAATCCTCCGCCGTCTCTGCGACGCCCGCCATTGGTCCCTGGACGTGATCCCTTCCCTGTACTGGCAGGACCGCCCCATCAGCAGCAGCCAGATCCGAGAATCCGTTCGCTCTGGCAGGCTGGAGGAAGCCGCTGCCTGCTTGGGGCACCCTTTTCTGGTGCAGGGAACGGTGACTCGGGGGGATCAGAGGGGACGGGAACTGGGATTTCCCACGGCCAATCTCGCCCTGAAACCGGAGAAGATCGTGCCGGATCGCGGCGTCTACGGCGCATGCGTCTGGGCGGAAGGAGCTTGGTGGACAGGAGCCCTTAACGTGGGGTTCAATCCTACCTTCGACGGGATACGGGGGCTGCGCTTCGAAGTGCACCTGTTGGGCGCCTCCCTGGACCTGTACGGCAAACCCCTTTGGGTCTTCCCCCTCCGCAAGGTTCGGGAGGAACTCCGGTTTCCCGACAGGGGCAGCCTGATCCGGCAGATGGAGAAGGATGTGGAGACGATCCGTCGCTGGAAAGCCCAAAAGGATTCCTATGCCTGTTTCTGGGAAACCCTGCACGGACTGCTGACCTCGCCCTCGGAACCTCTTGCAGGGCAGCCCCCTTTTCCCGACTCTCCCGCTGCCATTCCGGAAGGAGAGACCTCTCCTGGCAGAGATTGCTTACCCCGTGGGGTAGGACGCTGCGGTCCGGAGAACCGCTGACGGCATGCCCTTATCCCCTTGCACCGGGAGGGGATTGGTCTGGTCTTTTACAACGAAGGCCGCGGATTTTCTCTTTATCGGGATCACCTTGAGATGAACGGTTGTTTCCTCTGAAAACCGACAATTGAACCGAGGCCGAAGGCGTGTTAAGATCGACGACGTGCCTTTGCGGGCCTATAGCTCAGCAGGATAGAGCGACGGCCTCCTAAGCCGTAGGTCGCCAGTTCGAATCTGGCTAGGCCCGCCAGCTCCTCCTTCACAGCCCCCCGCCTCGGGGGGGAAGGGAGGCCACGTCTTTTTGCGATGCTACCGGTTTCGACCTACAATCCCCTTCTTCCTGCTCTGCAGCATCGCCGCCTTCTTCTGCTGGCCTGTGGACCAATTGGTTGTGTCGCTGCAGGGGACCCCGTTTCTGCGGAGATCCGTGCCTCCCGGCCAGCGACTGGTGTTTCGATCCATCCACTCCGTACAGAAGACGCCTCTGGAAGACGAACTGGTGGTGTCCGGAGGTCGGTTATGGGGTTGGGAGGAACGAACTCAGTCCCACAACGCGGGGCTTCCCACGGAGGCCCCGCGCAACGGAACCTTTCTGATGGTCCCGCCCTGGATGCATATTCGCGGGGGACGCAGGGTCTTTGTCCCTCTGCGCTATCGGGTGGGAACCGATGCCCTGGGAGTCAATCGCCTGCGGATCCCCCCGGAGGGGGAACGAGATCTGTACCGCCTGTGTCCGGGTCAACTCCTGACGTTTCAGGTTCATCGAGGGCCTTTGGGGATCTGCTGGATCCCTTCGCCGCCAAGAAGGACCGAAATAGCACGAGAGGGGGTGGGGTGGCGTCGCGTCCAACCGGGTGAAACTCTTCACGGAGTACGTGGTACGGCATGCGCACCACACGAAACGGAGGGATAGGTTTGAGCGAGAACGTAGAGCCGGAAGTAGTGGGGGCTGTTCCCCCCACGGAAAAGGAATCCATCGACTTTGAAGAACTTATGCGCAAGTACGACACGGAGGCCCGATTCCGAACCCTGAAGGGGTGGCAGGCCATCCTAGTCACGGTCATCGCGGTTTCCATGTCCCTCTTTCATATGTACACGGCCGGTTTTGGCCTTCTCTTGGCCATCAAGCAGGGAGCGGTGCACCTGGCCTTTACCCTCGGCCTAGTCTTCCTTCTGTACCCGGTCTCCCAGAAAGCATCGAAGAACTCCATCCCCTGGTATGACTTCCTCCTTGCGGGGACGGGAGTCTACGCAGCTCTTTACCTGGTGATCTTCTTCGACGCCCTCACGGCCCGAGCAGGCTTACCCACCCCCATGGACCTAGCCATGGGGTTTGTCCTCGTGGCACTGCTTCTTGAAGCGACGCGACGCATCTCCAATCCCGTGCTGCCCATCATCGCGGTGGTTTCCCTGCTTTACTGTTACTTCGGACGTTACATGCCCGACATGTTCGCCCATCGGGGATTCAACATCCCCCGCATCGTCAACCACATGTACCTGGGCACGGAGGGCGTTTTCGGAGTCCCCTTGGAGGTCTCGTCCACCTTTGTGTTCATGTTCATCCTCTTCGGCTCCGTGCTGGAGAAGACGGGGATGGGCAGGTTCATCATCGACCTGGCCATGGCCCTGGCAGGTTGGTCCACCGGAGGCCCCGCCAAGGTGGCTGTCCTGAGTTCCGGACTCATGGGAACCATCTCCGGTTCTTCCGTGGCCAACGTCTGCACCACCGGCATGTTCACCATCCCCCTGATGAAGAGCGTGGGCTACAAGCCCTACTTCGCCGGGGCCGTGGAGGCCGTGGCTTCCACGGGTGGACAAATCATGCCCCCCGTCATGGGAGCGGGGGCGTTCATCCTGGCCCAGTTCCTTGGGGTGCCTTACATTGAGGTTGCCATCGCCGCCATCGTCCCCGCGCTTCTGTACTACTTCGCGGTTATGGTCCAGGTGCACTTCGAGGCCACGCGACTGGGACTCCAGGGGCTTCCCCGCAACCAGCTGCCCGCGCTGCTGCCCCTGCTCAAGTCCCAAGGCTTCCTGCTGATCCCGCTCATCGCCATCATCTACTTCCTTCTGGCGGGGTATACCCCCCTGAAGGCGGCGTTCAACGGAATCGTGGTGAGCTATGTTCTCTCCTTCCTGAACAAGGAAACCCGGCTGACCCCGGTGCGCCTCAAGGAGGCCTTTGAGGCGGGAGCCAGGGGGGCCATCGGTGTGGCCTGCGCCTGCGCCTGCGTGGGCATGGTGGTGGGCATGGCCACCCTCACGGGGCTGGGGCTGCGCATCGCCGGAGCCATCGTAACCCTGGCGGGAGGCAAGCTTCTTCCCACCCTGCTTCTCACCATGTGCGCCAGCATCCTTCTGGGAACGGGGCTTCCCACCACGGCGAACTTCATCGTCACCAGCATGATGGCCGCACCGGCGCTGCTGCAGTTTGGCGTGCCGCCCATGGCGGCGTACATGTTCGTCTTCTACTTCGGCATCGCGGCGGACCTGAGCCCCCCCGTGGCCCTGGCAGCCTACGCGGGAGCAGGCATCGCCGGAGCAGACCCCATGAAGACGGGCTTCACGGCATTCAAGCTCGCCCTGGCGGGCTTCCTGATCCCGTATATCTACGTGTACAACCCCATGCTGCTGCTCATCGACTACCATCCCTTGGAGTTCGGGCAAGCGGTGGTGACGGCCATGATCGGCGTCTTTCTCCTGGCCATGGCCACCATCGGCTTCTACAAAGCACAGATGGCCTGGTACCTTAGGATCCTTGCCATGGCAGGAGCGCTGCTTCTCCTGATCCCCGGCACCAAGACGGACCTCACCGGGCTTGCCATCCTCGCGGCCGTCCACGTCCTTCAGACCATGAAGGCGAAGAAGAACCCGCCCGCGCCAGCGGTTTGAGGAGAGCCCCGAGCCCCTTCCGGACTTGACGGTTCGTGTATAATCGGATCGCAGGAGCGCCCCTTGCGCGAAGCAGGGGGCGCTCCGTTCATCAAAGGGGGTAGCGCCATGTCCAAGGACTACAAGGATTCCCTGTGTCTCCCCAAGACAGACTTCCCCATGCGGGCCAATTTGGCCCAAAGGGAACCTCAGTTTCTCGCCTTCTGGGAGGAGCACGGCATCTACCAAAAGCAGCAGGATCAGAGGGAGGGAAGCCCGACCTTCGTCCTCCACGACGGCCCTCCCTACGCCAACGCGAACATCCATATCGGCACGGCGTTCAACAAGATCCTCAAGGACTTCATCCCGAAGTACAAGGCCATGCGGGGGTTTCGTGCCCCCTACGTCCCGGGCTGGGATACCCACGGCCTTCCCATCGAGCTGAAGGTCCTGAAGGAACAGGGGCTGGACAAGGACAACGTGGACCCAGTGGAGCTTCGGCGCCGCTGCACCTCCTATGCCCACCAGTTCATCGACATCCAGAGGGAGGAGTTCCGACGCCTCGGGGTGCTGGGCGACTGGGAAAACCCCTACCTGACCTTGCGACCGGAATACGAGGCCGCCCAGCTGGGGGCCTTCGCGGACATGGTGGAAAAGGGGCTGGTCTACAAGGGGCAGAAGCCCGTCTTCTGGTGCACCGACTGTCAGACCGCCCTGGCGGCGGCGGAGATCGAGTACGAAGACGAGTCTTCTCCCTCCATCTACGTGGCCTACCCTTTGCCGGAAGTGGAGAAGCGCTTTCCCGAGCTGGCCGGTCGGGCCTGTTCGGTGGTGATCTGGACCACCACCCCCTGGACGCTCCCCGCCAGCCTGGCAGTAGCCCTGCACCCTGGCTACCGGTACGCCTTCTTCTCCGCGCCCGAGGGAAAGGCCTTCCTGATGGCCACGGAGCTGAAGGAAGCCTTTGAAAAGGCCTGCGGGCTGTCCCTGGAAGAGGAGCTTCTTTCCCTTACCGGCCGGGACCTGGAGGGAGTGGAGGCGCTTCATCCCTTCTACGAGGAGCGGCGGGTTCCCCTCGTCCTAGCGGACTACGTGGTTCTGGACTCCGGGACGGGCTGCGTCCACACCGCCCCCGGACACGGGGTGGAGGACTTCGAAACGGGGGTTCGTTACGGTCTGGAGATCCTCAACCCCGTGGACGACCGGGGGGTCTTCCTCCCCGACACCCCCCTGGTGGGGGGGCTCTCCCTGGACGACGGCGCCGCCGTGGTCCTGAAGACCCTTTCCGACTCGGGGCGCCTGCTGGGGCGGGGCAAGATCCTCCACTCCTACCCCCACTGCTGGCGCTGCAAGAAGCCCGTCATCTTCCGGGCCACCGCCCAGTGGTTCGTCTCGGTGCAGCAGTTCCGCGATCAGGCCCTGAAGGCCATCGAGGAACAGGTCCAGTGGGTCCCCGTCTGGGGTCAGGACCGGATCGGCAACATGGTGCGGGATCGCTCCGACTGGTGCATCAGCCGCCAGCGGGTCTGGGGAGTCCCCATCCCGGCGTTCTACTGTCGGGACTGCGGGAAGCTCGTCCTGGACCCGGAGAAGATCCGACGGGTGGCGAAGCGGGTCAAGGAGCAGGGAAGCGACATCTGGTGGCAGGAGTCTCCGGAAGCGCTCCTGGGAGACCTCGCCGTATGCCCTCACTGCGCCTCCCGCAACCTCCGCAAGGACACGGACATCATGGACGTGTGGTTCGACTCCGGCGTCAGCCACCTGGCGGTTCTGGAGACCCGACCGGAGCTTTCCTGGCCTGCGGACCTCTACCTGGAAGGCAGCGACCAGCACCGGGGCTGGTTCCAGACGTCCCTTCTCACCAGCGTGGCCACTCGGGGATCTGCCCCCTTCCGCACGGTGCTCACCCACGGCTTCATCGTGGACGGGGAGGGGAGGAAGATGTCCAAGTCCCTGGGGAACGTCACCCGCCCCCAGGAAGTGATCGACCGGTACGGTGCGGACATCCTGCGGCTTTGGGTCGCCTCCACGGATTACCGAGGGGACGTGCGCATCTCCGAGACGATCCTGAAGAACCTGGTGGAGACCTACCGGAGGATCCGCAACACCGCCCGTTTCCTCCTGGGCAACCTGGAGGGCTTCGACCCCCAGAAGCACCGGGTGTCCCGAGGGGACATGGAGCCCCTGGACCTGTGGCTTCTGGCCCGTCTCCAGGACCTGGTGGAGCGGGTCACCAAGGGCTACGAGGACTACGAATTCCACGTGCCCTCCTTCCTGACCCACCAGTTCTGCGACAACGAGATGAGTTCCTTCTTCCTGGACGTGAGCAAGGACCGCCTCTACGCGGACCAAAAGGGCGGCCTTTCCCGACGCAGCGCCCAGACCGTTCTGTGGGAAACCCTCACCACCCTCTGCAGGCTCCTGGCGCCGGTGCTGAGCTTCACCGCCGAGGAAATCTGGCAGAACCTGCGGGCTTTCGACGCCTCCCTGCCGGAGAGCGTTTTCCTGAGCGATTGGCCCGCACCGAACCTGGAGGGGATCGATCCGGAGACCGCCCCGCGATGGGGGAGGCTTCTGGAGGCGCGGGGGGCGATCCTTCGAGCCCTGGAGAATGCCCGGGGGGCGGAACTCATTGGCAACGCCCTCGAAGGAGAGGTGGAGGTTTCCCTGGGAGACCGGTACGGGGATCTGCAGGGGCTTTTCGACGTACCCACCTGGGAGATGGTGTGCCTGGTCTCCGCCTTCCGCTTCGCGGAGCTTCCCAAGGAAGGCGACGGAATCTTTCACGATGAGGAAACGGGCATCACCGTGCGCGTTTCCCGCAGTCCCCACGAGAAGTGCCCCCGCTGCTGGAAGAGAAAGCCCGAGGTGGGGGAGGATTCCCTCTGCCGTCGCTGCCAGGATGTGCTGTCTCACGGAGCCTGAGGATCGTTTCCCGGACGGGGAACTCCCTGAAACGAACGTCGAGGAGGCGCAGGAGGACCTTCCCCTCCAGGGGGAGGGGCCCTGCGTCTTTTCCGTTTCCCCCAGCTACCAGGACCATCGGCTGGATTACTTCCTCTCCCGTGAACTGGGGACCAGTCGAGCCTTTTCGACGAAGCTGATCCGGGATGGACAGGTCTCCGTTTCCTGGTGTCCCCGGGTCAAGCCCTCCATGAAGGTCCTGCCCGGAGGGAGCGTCACCGCCGTGGTCCCTCCTCCGGAGGAGTTGGACCTCGTTCCGGAGGACGTCCCCTTCCGGGTGGTGTATGAAGACGCGGATCTGATTGTGGTGGACAAACCGGCAGGACTGGTGGTCCACCCCGCGCCCGGGCACTGGCGGGGAACCCTGGTGCACGGGCTTCTGTTCCGCTACCCGGACATGGAGGCCCTCAACGGGGTCCGACGTCCCGGCATCGTCCATCGCCTGGACGCCACGACCTCGGGCCTCCTGGTGGTGGCCCGAAACGGCCTGGCCATGGAGGAACTGGTGCGCTGCTTCAAGCAGCGCACGCTGCGGAAGGAATACCTGGCCCTGGCCCACGGTCGCCCCCAACTGCCGGAGGGGGAGATCCGTCTGCCCATCGGACGGGATCCCAAAAACCGCAAGCGCATGACCATTCTGGAAGGGGGGAGGGACTCCCTCACCCGGTACCGGACCCTCTGGACCCGAGGAAGGATCAGCTTGCTGCTCTGCCAGCTTTGTACCGGGAGGACCCACCAGATCCGGGTGCACCTCAAGGCCCTGGGGTGCCCCCTGGTGGGGGATCGGGTCTACGCCCCGGGGCGGGAAACCCCCTTCCATCCGGACCGGGTGTTTCTGCACGCCTGGAAACTGGGGTTCTCCCATCCCCGAACGGGAGAACCCCTACTCTTCAGATCCCCTCTCCCGCCGGACCTCCTTGAAGCTCTCGAAGCACTGTTTCCCAGGACTTCGGCTCCACCAGAAGGCTCTTGAAGATGCTGTAGCGGGCACCGGCAATTCCGTGATCCGGCAGAGAGCGCACGTGCTTTCTTTGGGTGTAGTCCACCCAGACCTTCCCCGATCCTTTCCCTCGGCTGTACCAGGCCGCAAGGGCCGCTACCCGCACCAGAACCCTCTCCTCCGGGGGACCGTCCACCCCGTCCTCCCGTCGGAACAGGACGTGCGCCCCCGGCACTCCCTGGGCATGGAACCACCAATCTTCCGGCTTGGCCGTCCGGAAGGTGAGCTGTCGGTTTCCCCGGGCGCTCTCGCCGAGGTACACCGTCCCTCCCGCCTCCGCGACCCGTGCCTGCCTATAGGCAGGAGGCTTGGGTCCCTTCTTCGGAGCGACCTCCCTTTGGACCCCCAGATCCCGGGCCAACTCCTCCAGGGCCTCCGCACGGTCTGCCGATTCCAGGAGAGCCTCCTGTTCCTCCAGCGTGGCCAGTTCCGCCGCCAGAAAGCCCTGGCGCTTCAGCCCCGCCTGATGCCGGGACCAGGCTTTCCTGTACTTGCTGAAGTACTCGTTTGCCGTCTCCACAGGGGAAAGGCCGGGAATCAAGGGGACCTGGATCTCCGGGGCCTCGGGAGCTTCCCAGTCCGTCACGGCAGCGACGGTTGCCCCCGGAGGGACCCTGTGGGCCTCCGCCAGAAGCAAGGTCCCCCACCGACGATACCGTTGGATCGGGGCCGGCTCTTCCCTCCGGTCGTCGGAAGGACGTAGCTGGGAACGAAGCGCTTCCATGCGTCCCCGCAGGACCTTGCGGATCTCCCGTCTTCGCCTATCCAGAAAACCGTCCCGAAGGGGCAGAAACACGGCGCTTCGGGTCGCCTCCAGGGGATCGCATACCGGGAAAGCGTCCTCACCGGCAACGGGCGAGGCTTCCGGCGGCAGCAGCAAGAGACCCTCGCCCCGAGGGAGGGCAAACCACAGGAACCGAAGCGGTTCCGCACCCTCTGCATAAAGGCGCTCCCCCAAGAGATTTCCCAGCCGCCCTCCCTCTTCTTCGCCCCTTTCCTGAAGGTACCGGAGGAGGGGTCTTCCCACTCCCTCGGGGGCTTCGCCGGAGGCATCCCGGGGTAGGGGAGGAGGAGGCACGTAGGGGGCTCCCGGCAGGAGGGTCCGATACCGGTTGACTTCCGGATAGACCCGCCTCGCCACTTCCAGGATCGTGCCCTTTTCGTCCACCAGGGAAGCGTTGCTCTGCCTCTCCGTCCCCTCCAGAACCAGGGAGTAGCTTTTGGCATACCCCGCCGCCAGGACCCTGCGGAACCCCAGGATCAGGACCCGATCCTTCTTCCACTGACAGACCTCGTGGAGCACGGCGCCCCCCAGGTGGCTCCGCAGCGCTTCGTGGATCACCGGGGTTTTCCCGCTTCGGCGCAGCCACTCCCTGCGCTCTTCCGGCAAAACCCTGCAAAGACCGCACCGACGAGGATCCCAGGAGAAGAACCAATGCTCCCGGCGCCGATTCCCCCCCAGGGAGAGGAACACCCCCTCTTCGGAACCGTCGGCGGACTCCACGTGAAGCCCCAGAGCTCGGGTACGAATCCATTCCTCTTGGAGCCTCGTCCATTCCGGACCCAGGGCCATGTGGTCCATCCCCTCTCCAGGTCCCCCTGTCGGGAACCGCACCAGAGGCACCCTATCACGGGCTTCCTTTGCTTGACAAGGCAAGGGGAGCGGACTAGAATGCTCCTTGTGATTTCGGCGGGGCTGTAGCGCAGAGGGAGCGCGTTTCCTTCGCACGGAAAAGGTCGGGGGTTCGAGTCCCCCCAGCTCCACCAGCTTTGAACGTCTCAACCCCACTCGGGGCGTAGCGCAGTTTGGTTAGCGCACCTGCTTTGGGAGCAGGGGGTCGAAGGTTCGAATCCTTTCGCCCCGACCACTCTGGTTGTTGGTGGGGCGGGAATAGCTCAGTTGGCTAGAGCGATGGCCTTCCAAGCCGTAGGTCGCGGGTTCGAATCCCGTTTCCCGCTCCAAACTCTTCCGTTTGAGCGCCTGTAGCTCAACTGGACAGAGCAACGGACTTCTAATCCGTAGGTTGGAGGTTCAAGTCCTCTCAGGCGCGCCAAGAATTGCTCCGTTCCAAGGCATCCTTTGAGACGGTGAGCGTAGCTCAAGTGGTCAGAGCACTGGACTGTGGCTCCAGGGGTTGGGGGTTCAAGTCCCCTCGCTCACCCCAGCCTCACCCTGAGCGGGCGCCCGTAGCTCAGTGGACAGAGCGGCAGACTTCGGATCTGTTGGTCGCGGGTTCAAATCCTGCCGGGCGCGCCAGCTTTTTGTTGTTTCCGTGTGGACCGTTAGCTCAACTGGCAGAGCACCTGACTCTTAATCAGGGGGTTACAGGTTCGATTCCTGTACGGTCCACCATTTCCTTTTTCTTTCCTTCCTGTACTTCCATGCGAGAGTGGTGGAACTGGTAGACACGCGGGACTTAGGATCCCGTGCCCCGTGGCGTGGGGGTTCGATTCCCCCCTCTCGCACCATGGGATCGTTTTGTTTTGCCCCTCCTTCCCTTGCCCCCTTGCGGTATGATGGTTTCACAACCAAACAAGGAGGCAACCTCATGCGACCGCCTTTGAAGGGCTACTGCTATCCTCTCACCCCCTCCGGAACCTCCTCCCTCGTGGGTCCCCCTCCTTGGCATTATGCCACGGAGTACCTGAACCTGCTCTTTCGTGCCGACCCGGACAAGGTGGCTCCCTTCCTGCCCGAACCCCTGGAACCGGGCCCCGATCCCGGCCTCGGATACGTGGCCTTCAGCCAGTGGTGGTCCCTCTGGCAGGACCGGCCAGACCTCGCGGCAACCCATCCCGAACGGACCCAATACCGGGAAGCCGCCGTCTGGGTCGGCTGCTCCTATCGGGGAAGGCCGGGGCAGATCTGCCTGTTCATCTGGGTGGACAACGATTTCAGCCTGGCCCGGGGTTGGTTCATGGGCTTCCCCAAACGACTGGGAGCCATCGAGTTCAGCGAGTACCATCCCCTGAACTCCCTGATGCCCCCCCTCGAATCGGGAACGGTCCTTCGAGGGGCCGCCCTTGCCCACGGGGAGCGGCTTATGGAGGGGACCCTGACGCTCCGGGATCGGATCAGCCCCCAGGAACTTCCCTTCCCCCTGGCCCGTCCGCTCTTCCACATCCGCCATTTTCCCAGCATCGAAGCGGGGGCCCCTCCCTCGGTGCTGGAGCTGGTGGAACTGGGAGCGGAGAACGTCCGTTTCGGCGAGGAGGTCTGGAGAGGGGAGGGAACCCTCCGGCTCTTCCCGTCGGACCTGGAGGAGCATACCGCCCTGGGGAAACTGGAGGTCCTGGAAGGATACCACTACCACAGCGGCTACACCTTTCCCGGCGGGAAGGTGCTGCACCGTTGGAGCTGACGGCTCCATGATCCTGGGAATCGGCCTGGATCTCTGCTCCATTGCCCGGATGAAACGGGCAATCCAGAATCCGGGCTTTCAGGTGCGCGTCTTCTCGGAAGAGGAAATCCAGTACGCCCGGAAACACCCTCGACCGGAGGTTCCCTTTGCGGCGGCCTTCGCGGCGAAGGAGGCCTTCGCCAAGGCGGGGGGGTGGGGGCTTGCTTCCGTGGGGCTCCAGGGGGTATCGGTCACCCGCACCCCCCGTGGGCCTCGACTTGTCTTGGACCCCCCGAACCTCGAACGCCTCCGGGAACGAGGAGCGAGCATCGGCCTCGTCTCCCTGACCCACGAGGGGGAATACGCGGCGGCGGTGGTCCTTCTGGAGGGAAACAACCATGCTCAGGACCTATGACCCTTCTCTTGTCCGGGAAGCGGACCGCATCGCCCTGGAAGAGTACCGTTTCCCCGGAGCCCTGCTCATGGAAAATGCAGGCGCCGGGGCGGCTCGTCATCTTCTGGAACGCTATCCCGGTGCCCGCTCCGTCGCCGTCCTCTGCGGAAGGGGCAACAACGGGGGCGATGGCTTCGTGGTGGCTCGACACCTGGGAGCTGCGGGACGGGAGGTGAAGGTCTACCTGTCCTGCCCCCCCGAACACCTCACGGGAGACGCAAAGGATGCCTTCGCACGATACTGCCGTTTCTTTCCGGAACCCATCCCGTCCGTGACCCTCTCGGACGAGGAACTGCGCGTCACCTTGAAGGCCCAGGACCTGTTGGTGGACGCCCTCCTGGGCACGGGCGGCGGGGGAGAGCTGCGGGGGGAAATCCTTCGCCTCGTCCGGGCAGCGAAGGGACTGCATCCCCTGGTCTCCCTGGACGTTCCCACGGGGGTGGATGGGACTTCGGGGGCCACCGGGCAGGATGCCTGTACCGCCGAGGAGACGTTGACCTTCCTGATCCCCAAGCCGGGGCTCTACCTCCCCCCCGGCTATCAACACTGCGGAGAGATCCGCATCCAAGACCTGGGCGTCCCCGCCGATCGCCTCCTGCCTCCCCAGTGCTCCTGCTCCGTCTTCGGGCGGGAGGATCTGCTAGGGTGGCTTCCTCCCGTCCCCCCGGACCTTCACAAGGGAGCACGGGGACTCGTGACGATTCTGGGCGGTTCCGCACGCTACGGCGGCGCCCCCTTCCTTGCCTGCTTGGGAGCCCTGCGCGCGGGAGCCGGGTGGGTTGCCGTCGCGGCGCCGGAGGAAGGCTGCCACACCTACGGCTCCCTCGTCCCGGAAGCCCTCCTGGTGGGCGGCACAACCGACGCGAAGGGCTCCCTCACCCCGGAGATCCTGACCGGTCCCCTGGAGGAATACCTCTCCCGGAGCGGTTCCCTCGTGATCGGCCCCGGCCTGGGAAGGGACGAAGGAGCTTTGCCCCTCCTCTCAACGCTGCTGTCGAAATGGGAGGGACCGACGATTCTGGACGCCGACGCCCTTCGCCTCCTTCCCCTTCTGCCCGACCCCCTCCCCCCCTGCCCGAACCGTTGGATCACCCCCCACGAAGGGGAAGCGGCGTTCCTCCTGGAAGAAACGCCCCACTGGGTGAGGGAACACAGGAGGGAGGCGGCGGAACGCCTTTTCCTCCGGTACGGCCCGGTGGTCCTGAAGGGAGAGCGAACCCTGGTGCGATCCCAAGAAGGTCTGTTCCTCCTGCAGGGGGGGAGTCCGGGCCTCTCCGTCTCCGGCTCGGGAGACGTGCTTTCCGGTATCCTGGGTGCCCTCCTGGCCCGCCCCATCCCCGCGCACCAGGCAGTGCTCCTGGGGGTCCTCCTTCACGGGATCGCCGGGGAAACCCTTTCCCACACCCGAGGAGCAGAAGGCATTCTGGCCCGGGAGATCGCGGAGGCCATCCCCCTCCTGATGCGCAGACAAGAGGAAGACCATGCGTAGACGTCCCCGCATCGACTGGGAGGAGGAGGCAAAGAAATCCCGCCAAAGCAGGATCCGAGGGCTTCGGTTCACCCTCCTTGGGTTTCTTGCCGCCCTCGTGGCCCTCGTGGGCGCCAAGGCGCGAAACCCCCAGCTTCCCCTTCGCTCCCCCCTGATGGTCCTGGGGGCTCTGGTCGTGGGCACCCTGCTGATGATCGCCCTTCTGGCGAGGCAGGATCGTTCATGATCCCACATCCCACCTGTCTTTCCCTTGATTCAGCGGAGGAAACCACACGGCTTGGAGAGGCTTTGGCCGCAGCGCTGTTCCCGGGCCTCCTCGTCTGCCTGCGGGGAAACCTCGGGGCAGGAAAGAGCACCTTGGCGCAGGGCATCGGCAGGGGACTTGGCCTCCGCCGGATGGCCAGCCCCAGTTTTGTCCTTCTGCGGGAGTATCCCACGTCTCCGCCTCTCGTACACGGAGATCTCTACCGTCTGCAGGAAGAGGAAATCCCGTCGCTTCATCTGGATGAATATTTAAGCCAGGGGTACGTGGTCCTTCTGGAATGGGCAGAACGCTTTCAGGCAACGGTTTTTCCCGATCGCTGGGATCTGTGCCTGGAAACGCCTTTCCTGGACGATCCCGACCAGCCTTTTGACCGGAGGATCCTTCGGGCATGGGGACACTCTGCCGCCAGCCTTTCCTCCCTGGAAAGGGGGATCCATCGCTTCACAAGTCAGGAACAGGAAAGGAAAGGACAACGATGAATCTAACCCTGGGTATGGACACCTCCTGCGGCAACACCGTCTTGGGACTGGCGGAGGGGGGACGCCCCATCTTCGAAGGACAGTACGACCTGGGGAGAACCCAGGCTGCCCAGCTGCCTCGTTTGGTCCGCCAGATCCTCCAGACCTTCCAGCGCCCTCTGGAGAGCCTGGAGACTCTGGCGGTTACCGTGGGCCCCGGAGCCTACACGGGACTTCGCATCGGGGTCGCGTATGGGACGGCCCTGGCGGATGCCCTGGGCATTCGCGTCGTCCCTCTGTGCACCCTGGAAGTGCTGGCCGAGGAAATCCCCTTTCCCGACACCACCGTCGCCTCCTTCCTGAAGGCGCGGAAGGGACATCTCTACGGGGCCCTTTACCGCAGAGAGGACAAGTGCCTTTCCATTCTGACCCCACCGCGGTTCGTTTCTGAACAAGAGTTCCTGGAAACCCTGAAAGATCTTCCTCCCGGGTTTCTCGTAGGCCCCCACCTGGAGGACGAAATTTTTGCACGCAATTTTTCTTGGAGGCATCTTCGACGAACCTGCCCACGAGGGTCTCTCCTCGCCCTTCGGGGAGAGGAGGCGGCACCAAGGGCTCTGAACCCTTCCGAAGTCCGGATCGACTATCTGAGGGAACCGGATTTCGGGCCAAAGGGTTGTTTTTAACGGGCGGGGAGAGTATTATATGTTTTATACAGCATTCTTATCGTTAGTTTCGTATCGATCTGTTCTGGGTACTTTTGTTTAGGAGGTGGGGCGACGCAGGGTTGCGGCTTCGGGGGTACCTATCTGTTCTCATCTGCAAGGAGGGATACAAAGGAATGCACCTGATCGACGAACATCCGATCTTGGAGTACCGCCACGGGCAGCGGGTGAAGTTTTCGTTTGACGGCCGGGAGATGGAGGGGTACGAAGGGGAGCCCATCGCCATGGCCCTTCACGCCAACGGAGTGCGGATCTACCGGGAGACGCCGGAGATGAAGCGTCCTCGTGGGTTCTTCTGCGCCATCGGGAAGTGCAGCAGCTGTTTCATGGTGGTGGACGGGGTTCCGAACGTGCGGACCTGCGTGACCCCCCTGACGGCGGGGATGAACGTCCAGACCCAGCGGGGCAAGGGCACCGTGGCCCTGGAAGAAGCCTAGGGGGGCAGGGGAGAATGAAGACCACCGACATCCTGGTCATCGGCGGCGGGGCCGCAGGGCTTTCCGCCGCAGCGGAGGCGGCCTCCGCGGGCGCGAAGGTCACCATCCTGGAAAGCGACCTCCAGCTGGGAGGCCAGCTTATCAAGCAGACCCACAAGTTCTTCGGGAGCAAGGACGAGTACGCCGGCACCCGGGGCTACAAGATCGCGGACATCCTCCTGGAGGAGATCCGGTCGGCGGGGGATCGGGTGGAAGTGCACACCAACACCACCGTCACGGGGTACTACCGGGAAGACGGCACCATCACCGCCATGCGGGGAGAAGAGGAGTACTTCCGGGTCCAGGCCAAGAAGGTCGTGGTGGCCACGGGGGCCCAGGAACGCCTCATCCCCTTCCCCAACAACGACCTTCCCGGGGTATACGGCGCGGGAGCCGTGCAGACCCTCATGAACGTCTACGGCGTCCTGCCGGGCAAGCGGGTCCTCATGGTGGGGGCGGGGAACATCGGCCTCATCGTCAGCTACCAGCTCATGCAGGCGGGAGTGGACGTGGTGGCGGTGGTGGAAGCCATGCCCAAGATCGGCGGCTACTGGGTGCACGCCGCCAAGATCCGCCGCCTGGGGGTTCCCCATCTACCTCCAGCACAGCATCAAGGAAGCCTACGGTAAGGACGTCATCGAAGGGGCCACCATCCAGGAAGTGGACAACACCTGCAGCGGCATCGGGAACGAAAAGCGCATCGACTGCGACATCATCTGCATGGCCGTGGGCCTGTCGCCCACCACGGAACTCTGCTGGCAGGCGGGATGCGCCATGCAGTACGTCCCCCAGCTTTGCGGATACGTCCCCAAGCGGGACCGGACCATGCGGACCAGCCACCCGGACCTGTGGATCGCCGGAGACGCCTCGGGGATCGAAGAAGCCAGTGCGGCCATGGTGGAAGGTCGCATCGCGGGCCTGAACGCCGCCGCGAGCCTGGGCCTTCCCGTGAAGGCGGAGGGCATGAAGGAATACTGGCAGCGCCTGGACCACCTCCGGGCGGGAGAAGTGGGAGAGAAGATCCGCTCCGGCATCGGCCAGGTACTCGTGGACACCTGGGAGGGCAAATGACATGACGGACAACGAAAAACTCTTCAACAGCGGCGTCCTCACCGACACCCGCCCCGGGGCGGTGCTGCCCCCGCAGGACCTCTGGGAGACCAAGAAGAACGGCCTGGTGGTCATCGAATGCCCCCAGCGGATCCCCTGCAACCCCTGTCACACCAGCTGCCCCACAGGGGCGGTGGTCCCCTTCGAGGACATCAACGACGTGCCTCGGATCGACTACGCCAAGTGCACCGGCTGCGGCATGTGCGTGGCCAAGTGCCCGGGGCTGGCGTGCTTCGTGGTGGACCTCACCTGGGGAGGCCCGGACCAGGCCCTCATGAAGCTCCCCCACGAAATGCTTCCCCGCCCGGAGAAGGGGCAGAAGGTGCACTGCCTGGACCGGACCGGCGCCACGGTGTGCGAAAGCACCGTGGAGGCGGTGACGGAACCGTGGAAGGACCGGACCCTGGTGGTGCACGTGGGCGTTCCGAAAGACCAGATCGGCCAAGTCCGCGCCGTAAGGGTGGTGAAGTAGCATGAGCCAGGTCATCCAGAAGGGCCCGGTGTGCGACAACGAAGAGGTCAAGCAGAAGCAGCGGGACATCGTCATCTGCCGCTGCGAGGAGATCACCCTGGGGGAGATCCAGGACTGGATCGCCAAGGGTTACGACACCTTCGACGAACTGAAGCGGGTGCTCCGGGTGGGCATGGGCCCGTGCCAGGGCCGAGGCTGCCAGGACATCATCCTCCGGGAGGTGGCCCGCATGACCGGACGTCCCGTGGCTCAGGTCCCCTCCGGCACCGTCCGGCCACCCGTCAAACCCATCAAGCTCGGCATCCTCGCCGCGGGAGGGAAAGACTGATGGAGTGGAAGAACACGGCGGACGTGGTGGTCATCGGCGGCGGCGTGCAGGGCGTCGCCACAGCTTACAATCTCGCCAAGCTCGGGGTGAAGAACGTCGTCCTCCTGGAGAAGAACACCGTGTGCTCCGGCTCCACGGGGCGCTGCGGCGCAGGCATCCGGGCCCAGTGGGGCACGGAGATGAACTGCCGTCTCGGACTGGCCTGCCTGGACATCTTTGAGCAGCTGGACGACGAACTGGGCATGAGCGTGGGTCTCAACCAGTGCGGCTACCTCATGGTGGCCTACCGGGACAGCGAGTTCGAGACCCTCAAGAAGAGCATGGTGCTCCAGAACAGCCTGGGCATCAAGACCAAGGTGGTCTCCAAGGAGGAGGCGCTCGCCATCTGTCCCGGCCTTTCCGCCGACGACGCGGTGGGCTTCACCTACCACGATCGGGACGGGCACGCGGACCCCTTCCTCACCACCTTCGCCTACCAGGAGGCTGCCAAGCGCCTGGGGGTCACCATCCACAAGTTCACGGAAGTTACGGGTATCCAGGTGGAGAACGGCCAGGTGGTGGGCGTCAAGACCAACCGGGGCGACATCTCCACCCGGGCGGTGATGAACTGCGCCGGGGCCTACGCTCAGTTCATCTCCGAGATGGCGGGGGTGAAGATCCCCAACTTCTCGGAGCGCCACGAAATCATCATCACCGAGCCCGTGGAGTTCGGGGTCTGCCCTCCCATGCTCATGAGCTTTTCGGGAAACTACTACATCCAGCAGAGGCCCCACGGTTCTATCATCGGCGGCTGCAGCCCCGAGGGGCATCCGGAGGATTTTGAGAACAAAAGCAGCGCCGATTTCCTCCAGCACATGTCCAAAACCTTCGTGAAACTGCTTCCCCGCACCAAGGGCATCCGGGTGGTGCGTCAGTGGGCGGGACTCTACGACATGACCCCGGACCGTCAGCCCGAAATGGGGGAAACCGACGTGAAGGGGTTCTACCTCTCCACGGGCTACTCCGGGCACGGGTTCATGTTCGGCCCCATCAGTGGCAAGCTGATGGCGGAACTCTACACCAAGGGGACCACCTCCATCGACATCTCCATGCTGGACTACCATCGCTTCGAGCGAGGCGAGCTGATCAACGAACCTGCGGTGGTCTGATCCGCTTCGGGAACCCAATCGGGTGAAACGTGCAGAGGTGGGAGGCATAGCCTCCCACCTCTGCTTGTGCGGCTCTTGTGATACGGTTTATTCATAATGTTCAATTCGATTCAACATATAGAATACGATTGTGACTTGCCCCACCTTGTCCGCGCTGGCATAATCGAAACCGTGTGAACCCAGGGAAGGTTTCGCGGATGAACTGTAGGGAAGGAAGGTGGATTCTTTGGCGAAGAAGTTTTCCGTGCTCATCAACAAAAAGTGGTGCAAGGGCTGCGGCCTCTGCATCGCCATCTGTCCCAAGAAGGTGCTTGAGCTGGATTCCAAGGTCAAGTGCGAAGCCGTCCGGACGGATGACTGCATCGGCTGCCGTCAGTGCGAGAACATCTGTCCCGATTTTGCCGTCACCGTGAAGGAGCGTGAGGAAGATGCCTAAGGTGGATTTCTGGCAGGGCAACAAGGCCATTGCCATGGGCGGCATCGCGGCGGGGTGCCGTTTCTTTGGGGGATACCCCATCACCCCCTCCACGGAGATCGCGGAGGTCATGGCGGAGGAGCTCCCCCGTCTGGGTGGCAAGTTCATCCAGATGGAGGATGAAATTGCCGGCATTGCCGCAACCATCGGTGCCTCCCTTACCGGAGCCAAGGCCATGACGGCCACATCGGGCCCCGGGTTCTCCCTGAAGCAGGAGCACCTGGGCTACGCCTACATCGCCGAGATTCCCCTGGTGGCGGTGGACATCATGCGGGGTGGCCCTTCCACCGGTCTTCCCACCAAGGTGTCCCAAGCGGACGTGATGCAGGCTCGCTGGGGAACCCACGGAGACCACGGCACCATTGCCTACGCTCCGTCCTCCATCCAGGAGAGCTTCGAACTCACCGTGAAGGCCTTCAACATGGCGGAACGATTCCGTCAGCCCGTGCTCATCATGTCCGACGAGATCATCGGACACATGCGGGAGAAGATCGTCATTCCCGACAGCGTGGAGACGGTGGACCGGAAACGTCCCACCGTGGCTCCGGACAAGTTCGTCCCTTACCTGGCGGATCCTTCCGACGACGTGCCCCCCATGGCCGCTTTCGGAGATGGGTATCGCTGGCATGTGACGGGCCTGACCAGCAACGACTGGGGCTTCCCCACGAACAACACCGAGGAGATCGACAAGAAGGCCCAGCGGATCATCCGCAAGGTCGACCGCTTCCGCAACGACATTGTGGAGTACCAAGAAGAGGGAACGGAGGACGCGGAGGTCCTGGTGGTCTCCTACGGCTGCGTGAGTCGCTCCGCCCTTCGGGCGGTGCGGGAACTCCGCGCCAAGGGGATGAAAGTGGGACACCTTCGCCCCGTCACCCTGTGGCCCTTCCCGGACGTGGAGATCGAAGCTCTCGCCTCCAAGGTCAAGCGTATCCTGGTACCGGAGCTCAACGCAGGGCAGATGGTCCTTGAGGTGGAGCGCGCGGTCCACGGGAAGGCGGAAGTGATCTCCAAACCCCTCATCAACGGGGAACTGTTCAAGCCGGCCCAGCTCATGGCCGCCATTGAGGAGGTGGCGTAACCATGCCTCGCGAAGACGTGATGCCCTGGCTCCGTACTCAGTTCATGCCCCATATCTGGTGCCCCGGCTGCGGCCACGGCATCATCATGCACGCCATCATCCGCACCCTGGCGGCACTGAAGAAGAACCCCGAGGAGACGGTGATCTCTTCCGGGATCGGCTGCTCCAGCCGGATGCCGGGCTATATCAACGCCTGCACCCTTCACACCACCCATGGTCGGTCCCTGGGCTTCGCCACGGGAGTCAAGCTGGCCAAGCCGGAACTCACCATCGTCAACGTCATGGGTGACGGGGACTGTTCTGCCATCGGCGGAAACCACTTCATCCACGCCTGCCGCCGCAACATCGACATCACCGCCGTGGTGATGAACAACAACATCTACGGCATGACGGGCGGCCAGGCTTCCCCCACTACCCCGCAGGGCGCCTTTGCCTCCACCACCCCCTACGGGGCCATCGATCCCCCCTTCGACCTCTGCAACCTGGCCATCGGCGCAGGAGCGACCTTCGTGGCCCGAGCCACCATCGCCCAGCCCCAGCTCTGCGAAACCCTGATCCGAAAGGGCATTGAGAACAAGGGCTTCTCGGTGGTGGAGATCGTGACCCACTGCCACACCCAGTTCGGCCGCAAGAACAAGCGCAGCCGGCCCATCGACAACTTCAACTTCTTCAAGGACAACAGCGTCATGAAGGCCAAGGCCGACACCATGAGCGCCGAGGAGCTGAAGGGCAAGATCGTCATCGGAGAGCTGATGCACCGGGAGGGGGAGGAATACACCCACCGCTACCAGCAGCTCATCGAGCGGGTAAGGGGGTAGCTTCGCCATGAGTGAGCGTTTCGAGATTCGTCTCGCCGGTTCCGGCGGACAGGGCGTCATCCTCGCGGCGGTGATCCTCGGAGAGGCCGCCGCTCTCATGGAGGAGGGTCTCCACGCGGTGCAGAGCCAGGCCTATGGTCCCGAGGCCCGGGGCGGCGCCTCCAAGTCCGAGGTGGTCATCTCCCGTGGGGAGATCGACTACCCCAAGGCCACGTCCCCCAGCCTGCAGGTGATCCTCACCCAGAAGGCCTGCGATGAGTACTCCCACGATACCCAGAAGGGTGCCATGGTGCTGCTGGACGATTTCTTCGTCACGGAGCCTCCGAAGCTGGATGCGGAGATTTTCCTTCTTCCCATCGTCCGGACTGCCCGGGAGGAACTGGGGAGGGAAATCGTCACCAACATGGTGGCCCTGGGAGCGGCAGCTCGCGCCCTGGAGCTGAAGGGCATGATGAAGCCCGAGTCCGTCAAGAAGGCCATCCTGAACCGGGTCCCCAAGGGAACCGAGGAACTGAACACCAAGGCCTTCGAAGCGGGCTACCGCATGATGAAGGACAAGAAGTAAGACAGGAGAAGACTGGCGGGGGAGGGCGCGACTCGGCGCTCCTCCCCCGCCTTCGCATTCCATGATGAACCGTGGAGACATCCTCAGGCTCCGCATCGATACCCTGAACAGCGAAGGGGAAGGCATCGCCCGGGAAGAGGGCGGTTCCTTCGTGGTCTTCGTGCCCGGCGCGCTGCCCGGAGAAACCGTGGACGGGCGGATCCTCCTCCGTAAGGCCCGCTATGCCCGAGCCCAGATCCTCCAGGTCCTGTCCCCTTCTCCCGACCGCAGCACCCCCTCCTGTCCCCTGGCGTCCCGCTGCGGCGGCTGCCAGCTTCAGCACGCCTCTTACCCCTTCCAGCTTCGCGCCAAGGAGGAAGCTCTCCGGGACGCCCTCCGACGGCTCGGAGGACTGGACGACTCCGCCGTTGAGCCCTGCGTACCCTCCCCCCGAGTTCTGGGCTACCGCAACAAGGTCGTGCTTCCGGTCCGTTGGACTCCCGAAGGCGGCTCCGCCCTCGGGTTCTATCAACGGCGGTCTCACCAGGTCGTCCCCCTCGTCTCCGGTTGCCCGGTTCTGGAGGAACGGCTCCATTCCCTCCTGAGCCTTGCCCTCCCCTTTTTGAAGGACCCGATTCTTCAGCCCTATCGGGAAGGGACTCGCCCCTCCGGATTCCTGCGCGAGGTGGTGGCCCGCTGCGGCTCCCGAACCGGCGAATCGGCCCTGTGCCTGGTGGTGCGTCGCACGCCGGAGCGAAGAGAGGAGACGTTCCTGAAGGCGCTTCACCACCACCTGAGCGAGACGCTGCCTGGTTTTCGAGGAACGGCGCTGCACATCGCCCCCCAGCCGGGGAACTTCATCTGGTCCGGCACGACGCGACCTTTCCTGGGAGCCACGGACCTCCATGAATCCCTTGGACCCTACCGCATCCGCTTCGAGGTTTCCTCCTTCTTTCAGGTCAACAGCCTCCAGGCGGAGCTCCTCTACGAGGACGTGCTGGAAAGCCTGGGGGAGGAAGCGCAAGGGCACCTCCTCGAACTCTACAGCGGGGTAGGAAGCCTTTCCCTCTTTCTGGCCTCCCGGGCCCGCTCCGTCCAGGCAGTGGAGGAGTGGCTTCCCGCCACCGAGTCCCTGCAAGCAAACGCCGCAGCCCACGGTCTGGAACAGCGTCTATCGGTCCTTTCGGGCAAGGCGGAGGACGTCCTGGAAAAGCTGGCCAGAGACTCCTTTGACGGCGTGGTGCTGGATCCTCCCCGTGGGGGATGCCATCCCAAGGTGTTGGAGCGCATCCTGGACCTAGACCCCAAGAAGGTGGTCTACGTCTCCTGCAACCCCGCCACCCTGGCCAGGGACCTTCGCATCCTGGTGGACGGGGGATTTCGGATCCGGTCCCTTCGCCCCTTCGACCTGTTCCCCCAGACGGCCCACGTGGAGACGCGAGCCCTCCTGACCCACTGAGCAACCCAGCAGTTTTCCCCCCTCCGGGGTGATGAGCCCCCTGCTTTGCTGCGCTTCCAGGTTGATTCTCCTTCCGCACGGGGCATTCTTTGAGATACCCATTCCCCCGGCCTCGGTTGACAAACCCCTCCAGGACCGGTAAAATCCCTGCCGTTGGGTGGTTAGTTCAGGGGCAGAACGCTTCCTTGACGCGGAAGAGGTCAGAGGTTCAATTCCTCTACCACCCACCATTGGACATGCGAGCGCCCTACGGGGCGCTCTTTTCATATCTTCCTGTGCTATACTACCGTCTGTTCTTCCGTGGTTCGTCAGGAAGGGATCGTGCCGAAAGGGGTTGTGGTCAGTGAAATCCGAGATTCTGTCCCAGGACCGAAACATCCTCGTCATCAAGTCCGAGGTGGAGGCCGATTCCTTCGCCAAGGCAGTGTCCGACGCTGCGCGGGATCTTTCCCGCAAGGCCAATCTGAAAGGGTTTCGCAAAGGCCACGTACCCCGAAAGACCCTGGAGCTTTTCTTCGGCAAGGAAACCCTGTACCAAGAAGCTCTGGAGCGCCTGCTTCCCCGGGTGGTGGACGAGCTCCTCCAGGAATACGACCTGGTCCTCATCGACGAACCCAAGATCCAGATGGGGACCGTAGAAGAAGGAAAACCGCTGGATGTGGAGTTCACCTTCGAGGTTCGGCCGGAGGTAACCCTTCCTAACCCCGAGTCCCTCACCGCCACCCGGTCCCTGCACACCGTGGACGAGGACCTGGTGGACCAGCAGATCCAGAAGGTCCTGGAGATGAACGCGACCCTTCACCCCCTGGAGGAGCAGCGGACCGTCACGCCGGAGGACATCGTGGACCTGCGCTACAACTCCTACGTCCTCGAAGGGGAGAAGCAGGAATCCTTGGAGACGGACCAGAAGTCCCCGGTGGAGCTGCAGAACCCCTCCCTGCGCCGGGAGATCGCGGAAGCCCTGGCGGGCAAGAGCGTGGGGGAAACCTTCGACCTGGACCTCCCCGTGGATTCGGACTATCGGGACCCCCGCGTAGCGGGCAAGACGGTTCGGTATTCCATGACGGTGGAGGGGCTCCTGCAGCGGGTGGTTCCGGCCTTGGACGATGAAACCTCCCACAAACTGACCAAAGGGGAATGCCCCACCGTCGACGCCTTCCGCACCCGGGTTCGCCGGGACCTGGAGTCCGCTGCGGCAGACCATGCCACCGATTCCCTACGGGCTTCCGCCGTCAAGGCTCTGTGCGACGGAGCCCAGGTGGATCTGCCCGATTCGTTGGTGAAACGCCGCACCCAGGAACTTCGGAAGGATCAGGAGGAACGCATCAAGAAGGAAACGGGGCTGGAATGGCAGTCCTTCATCCAGCAGGCGGGGCTCGAGGAAACCCAGCTCCTGGCGGACCTGGAGGTCAAAGCTCGGGAGGACGTGAAGCGAAGCCTTGTCCTGGAGGCTTGGGCAGATCAGGAGAACATCCAGTGGACCCCCGAGGAGATGAACCTGGAGATCCAGGGGATGGCCAAGGCCATGGGGGTGGAGACGGACCGTCTGAAGTCCTTCATCCTCTCCAACCAGGAGCGCTTCGGGGAGATCGCTTCGAAGCTCCGCGGGCGAAAGGCCGTGGATTCCCTGGTCTCCAAGGTGAAGGTGGAGGACCGCCAGGTCAAGGAGGACTTCGCAGAAGCTCAGGTCACCCCGGCGGAGGAAGCCCCTCATGCGTGATGTTCCGGCATCCCGCGCCGCCCTGGTCCCCTATGTGGTGGAGCAGACGGGACGGGGGGAGAGAACCTACGACATCTACAGCCGTCTCCTGAAGGACCGCATCGTCTTCCTGGGGGAGGAGATCGAGGAGCACATGGCCAACCTGGTGGTGGCCCAGCTTCTCTTCCTGGAGAGCGAGGATCCGGAGAAGGACGTGTACCTGTACATCAACAGCCCCGGAGGGGTGGTCACGGCGGGCATGGCGATCTACGACACCATGCAGTACATCAAGTGCCCCGTGTCCACCATCTGCACGGGCCAGGCCGCGAGCATGGCTGCGGTCCTTCTGGCGGGAGGTGCCAAGGGCAAGCGCATCGCCCTTCCTCACGCGAGGATCATGATCCACCAGCCCCTTGGGGGAGCCCAGGGACAGGCGACGGACATCGAGATCCAGGCCAAGGAGATCCTGCGCCTCCGCGAGGTCCTCAACCAGATTCTGGTGGACCACACGGGGCAGCCCGTGGAACGGATCAAGGCGGACACGGACAGGGATTTCTTCATGTCCGCACCCGAGGCCGTAGCCTACGGCCTTGTAGACAAGGTCATCGACAAGCGCTGACCGACGGCCCCGGGACGAGACGAGAGCGGAGGGTGCCCCGTCAGGCCGGGACGCCCTCTCTTTTTGTTTGGGCCCTCATGGAGTAGAATGGCCGATGATTCCGCCGCCGGCAGGCGGGGAAACCGAGGTGGAGACATGTTTCAATACGAAAACGGTGATCGCGACGGAAAGCGACGCAGAGTTCGCTGTTCTTTTTGCGGGAAAGGTCAGGATGAGGTCGCCAAGCTCATCGCCGGTCCCGGGGTGTACATCTGCAACGAGTGCATCCATCTCTGCAACGTGATCCTCAAGGACGAGGCGGAGGGGCGGGAGAACCCCGCAGAGTCGGGCATCCCCGCCCTGGGCAAACTGCCCAAGCCCGAGGAGATCAAGGCTTTCCTCGACCAGTACGTCATCGGGCAGGAGCAGGCGAAGAAGGTCCTGTCCGTGGCGGTCTACAACCATTACCAGCGCATCAGCAGCCCCCAGGACGGGGACGAGGTGGAACTCCCCAAGAGCAACGTGCTCCTGGTGGGCCCCACGGGATGCGGCAAGACCCTCTTGGCCCAGAGCCTGGCGAAGCTGCTGAAGGTGCCCTTCGCCATCGCCGACGCCACCACCCTTACCGAGGCGGGATACGTGGGGGAGGACGTGGAGAACATCCTGGTCCGACTCCTCCAGGCGGCGGATTACGACCCCAAGACGGCGGAGCGGGGAATCATCTACATCGACGAGATCGACAAGATCTCCCGGAAATCCGAGTCTCCCTCCATCACCCGGGACGTCTCCGGGGAGGGAGTCCAGCAGGCCCTGTTGCGGATCCTGGAAGGTACCCTGTCCAACGTGCCGCCCAAGGGAGGGCGAAAGCATCCAAACCAGGATTTCATTCAGATGGACACGAGGAACATCCTCTTCATCTGCGGAGGCGCCTTCGATGGCCTTGAACCCATCATCGCCCGTCGTACCCGACGGAAGGTGATCGGCTTCGGGGGGGAACTCTCGTCGGGACAGGACGCGGAGGAGCGTAACGCCCTCTTCCGGGCCATCCAGCCGGAGGACCTCATGTCCTACGGCTTCATCCCCGAGTTCGTGGGCCGTCTGCCCGTGGTGGTGCCCCTGGACTCCCTGGACGAAAACGCCCTCACCCGCATCCTTCGGGAACCCAAGAATGCCCTTCTGCGGCAGTACCAGAAAGTCTTTTCCCTGGAGGGGGTGGAGCTGGAGTTCACCCTGGAGGCTGTTCGGGCCGTGGCTCGCCGGGCGCTGGAACGCAAGACCGGCGCGAGGGCCCTCCGTTCCATCCTGGAATCCACCATGCTGGAACTGATGTACGACCTTCCCTCCCAGGCCGCCCGGGTGGGCAAGGTGCGCATCGACGAAGACGTCATCCTGGGAACGGGAAGCCCGGTGTATCTTTCCAAGGACGACCAGGAGGTCGCTTGATGTCCCTCCTCCTGCCGGTGCTCCCTATCCGGGACATGGTGCTCTTTCCCGGGGTGATCGTCCCCCTCTTCGTGGGACGCCCCCGGTCCCTCAAGGCCATCGAGGAAGCGACGCTGCAGGACAAGAAGCTTTTCGTGGTCTCCCAGAGGGACGTGAGGGTGGACGATCCGGGACCGGAGGACCTCTACCGGGTGGGGACGCTCTGCCAGGTCCTTCAAGTGGTCCGCATCCCCGATGGGACCACGAAGGTTCTGGTGGAAGGCAACCTCCGCGCCCAGGCCTCGGACTACGACTTCCAAAGAGAGTTCGTGAGCGCCGAGGTAGACCCGCTGGAATACGAGGAGCCCTATTCCTCCGGGACGGAACCCCTGCGTCGCACCGTGCTGGAACAGTTCGAGCGGTACGTGAACCTACACCCCAAGATCCCTTCGGAGGTTCAGGTCTCCCTCGCGGGTGTGGAGGATCCCTTTCTGGCCGCAGACCTGGTGGCTTCCCACCTGCTGGTGCGCATCCAGGAAAAGCAGGCCCTTCTGGAGATCCTAGATCCGGAAAGGCGCTTGGAGGCAATCCTCAAGAGCCTTCTGCGGGAGAACGATCTTCTGGAGATGGAACACAGCATCCATGATCGGGTTCGACAGGAAATGGAGAAGGGTCACCGGGAGTACTACCTGAAGGAACAGCTCAAGGCCATCCAGGAGGAGCTGGGACAAGGGGAGGGCCCCGGGGAGATTGAGGAGTACCGCCATCGCATCTCCAAGGCCAAGATGCCCAAGGAAGTGGAGCGAAAGGCTCTTCACGAACTGGATCGTTTCTCCAAGATGCCTCCCATGTCCGCGGAGGCCACGGTGGTGCGGACCTACATCGACTGGCTCGCGGACCTTCCCTGGCAGCAGCAGTCCAAGGACCGTCTGGACGTGGAACTGGCCAGAACGGTCCTGGACGAGGATCACTACGGACTGGATGAGGTGAAGGGGCGCATCCTGGAGTTCCTTTCGGTGCGCAAGCTGGCGGGGAAGGAAATGCGGGGGCATGTGCTCTGTTTCGTGGGTCCCCCCGGCGTGGGAAAGACCTCCCTGGCCCGGTCCATCGCCCGGTCCCTGAACCGGCGCTTCGTCCACATGTCCCTGGGGGGTATCCGGGACGAGGCGGAGATTCGGGGACACCGGAGGACCTACGTGGGGGCACTCCCCGGACGCATCCTCCAGAAGATCCGCCAGGCGGGGACCCGGAACCCGGTGCTCCTCCTGGACGAAATCGACAAGGTGGGCAGCGACTTCCGAGGGGACCCCTCCGCGGCGTTGCTTGAGGTCCTGGACCCGGAGCAGAACCACGCCTTCACGGACCATTTCCTGGAAGTCCCCTTCGACCTTAGCCGGGTCATGTTTCTCACCACCGCCAACGTCACCCACTCCATCCCCCGGCCCCTGCTGGACCGCATGGAGGTGATCTCCATCCCCGGGTACGTGGCGGAGGAAAAGGTCCACATCGCCCGACGCCACCTACTGCCCAAGATCCTCCGGGAGAACGGCCTGGAGGATCTGGCCCCGCGCATCACCGATAGGGCACTGGAGAAGATCATCGGGGACTACACCCGAGAGGCGGGGGTGCGAAACCTGGATCGGCAGCTCTCCCGAATCGCCCGAAAGCTGGCGCGGCGGATCGTGGAGAACCAGGAGCGGAAGGAAACCCCTCCCGTCCGGGTCACCATCGGACCGCAGCAGCTGAAGACCTTTCTGGGAGCGCCCAAACTCCACGACACATGCCTTCCCCAGGAACCCCCCGTCGGAGCGGCGGTGGGACTTGCCTGGACCGAATCGGGGGGGGACGTGCTCCTCATCGAGGCGGTACACATGAAAGGCAAGGGACACGTCACCTTCACGGGGAATCTGGGAGAGATCATGCAGGAATCCGCCCAGGCCGCCTTGGGGTATCTGCGCGGGCACGCAGAGGAGCTGGGGTTGGGGGAGATCCGCTGGGACGAGACGGATCTGCACGTCCACGTCCCCGAAGGAGCCATTCCCAAGGACGGCCCCTCCGCCGGGGTGACCCTGGCCTTGGCCATGCTTTCCTCCCTCCTGGAAAGGCCTGTCCGCCCCGACGTGGCCCTCACCGGGGAGATCACCCTGAGGGGAGCGGTGCTCCCCGTGGGAGGCATCCGGGAGAAGTGCCTGGCCGCCAAGCGCCAGGGGATCCGGGAGGTGATCCTCCCTCAGGCGAACCGGGTGGACGTGGAGGAGATGGCCCCCTGGGCCAGAAAAGGCATGTCCTTCCATTTCGTCTCCCAGGCTCGGGAGGTCTTCCACCTGGGGCTGCTGGGTCCGGGCGCCTCACCCGCCGATCCGGCGGTGGAGGAGGAAGGGAAGTGAACCCCTGGAGGGGCGTCCTGCGGACCACAGCCTACGAGGCGCCCCAGATCCCTTCCCTCGCCCTGCCGGAGATCGTCATCGCAGGACGGTCCAACGTGGGCAAGTCAAGCCTCATCAACGCCCTTTTGGGCGCCAAGGTGGCCCACGTGAGCGGAACCCCCGGGAAGACCCGGAGCATCAACTTCTTTGACGTTTCGGCCACCCCCCCCTTCTGCCTGGTGGATCTGCCGGGTTACGGGTTCGCTGCAAGAAGCAGGAAGGAGCGAGGCTCCTGGGGAGTGGTCATCGAGCGCTACTTCGAGCTTCGTCGTGCCGTCCTGGCGGTGCAGCTGGTGGACTTTCGCCACGGGCTGCTGGGAAACGACCGTCAGTTGGAGTCCTTCTTCGAGGCCCTGAACCTTCCGGTCTGCGTGGTGTTCACGAAGGTGGACAAGATCGCCCCCACAAAACGGGCGGCGGTCCTGTCGGGATACCGAAGAGAGGGATTTCGTACCACCCTGGAACCGGTCCTGGTGTCCTCCCTGAGACGGGACGGTCTGGAAACCCTGCAGGAGACGATCCTGGGCTGGGTAGCCCGACAAGCCCCCTCGGAAGCGGAGGAATCGGCTCCTCGTCGTTGTTGAAGACAAGCAACCAGCCCCAAAGGAGGCCACGCCCAATGGAAACATCCAAAGAACCCCTGGGAAAGAGCTACGATCCCGCACCCATCGAAGACCGCTGGTATGAGGAATGGCTGCGGCAGGGCCTGTTCCACGCCGACCCCGCCTCCCCCAAACCCCCCTTCAGCATCGTCATCCCCCCGCCTAACGTCACCGGGTCCCTCCACATGGGACACGCCCTGAACAACACCCTCCAGGACGCCATCTGCCGCTACAAACGGATGAAGGGCTTCGAGGTTCTCTGGCTCCCCGGGACGGACCACGCGGGCATCGCCACCCAGAACGTGGTGGAGCGCAGCCTGGCGACGCAGGGCGTCTCGCGCCACGATCTGGGGCGGGAGGCCTTCGTGGAGAAGGTCTGGGAGTGGAAGGAACAGTACGGCAGCCGGATCATCAGCCAGCTCAAGAAGCTGGGGGCCTCCTGCGACTGGGACCGGGAGCGCTTCACCATGGACGAAGGGCTATCCCAAGCGGTCCGCCAGGTCTTCGTGGAACTCTACCGCAAGGACCTGATCTACCGGGGGAAGTACCTCATCAACTGGTGCCCCCGGTGCCGCACCGCCCTCTCGGACCTGGAGGTGGAGCACCACGAGATGGACGGGACTCTCTACAAGGTGGCCTATCCCTTCGTGGACGGCAAGGGGGAGGGACACGTGGTGGTCATGACCACCCGGCCGGAGACCATCCTGGGGGACGTGGCCATCGCGGTGCACCCCCGGGACGAGCGTAACCGACCCCTCATCGGCCGGACGGTGCGGGTCCCCCTGGTGGGACGGGACATTCCGGTGATCGAAGACAACATGGTGGACCCGGAGTTCGGAACGGGATGCGTGAAGATCACCCCCGCCCACGACCCCAACGACTTTCTGGTGGGACAGCGTCACGGCCTGGAGGCCATCCAGGTCATCGACGACCAGGGGTGCATGGCCGAGACGGCGGGGGTCTACGCGGGCCTGGATCGCTTCGAGGCCCGGGAACGGATGGCCCAGGACCTGGAGGCCTCCGGGGCGCTCCTCGAAAAAGTGGAGCATCGTCACTCCGTGGGACATTGCTACCGTTGTCAGACCCTGGTGGAACCCTACCTCTCGGAGCAGTGGTTCGTCCGGGCCAAACCCCTGGCGGACGCGGGGGTCAAGGCGGTCCGGGAAGGGCGGATCCGCTGGGTCCCCGAGAACTGGGTGAACGTGTACTACCAGTGGATGGAGAACATCCGGGACTGGTGCATCTCCCGACAGCTCTGGTGGGGGCACCGCATCCCTGCCTGGTACTGCGAGGACTGCGGCGCGGTGATGGTGGAGGAGACCCCCCCTCAGCGCTGCGAGAAGTGCGACTCCTCGCGGCTCCGACAGGATGAGGACGTGCTGGACACCTGGTTCTCCAGCGCCCTGTGGCCCTTCTCCACCATGGGCTGGCCGGAGAAGACGCCGGAACTGGCCCGCTTCTACCCCACGGGGCTCCTGACCACGGGCTTCGACATCATCTTCTTCTGGGTGGCCCGGATGGTGATGATGGGGCTGGAGTTCATGGAGGAGGTCCCCTTCCGGAACGTGTACATCCACGCCCTGGTGCGGGACGAGAAGGGACAGAAGATGAGCAAGTCCAAGGGGAACGTCATCGACCCCCTGGACGTGATCGACCGGTTCGGGGCCGACGCCCTGCGCCTCACCCTGGCCTCCCTCACCGTGCAGGGACGAGACATCTACCTCTCCACCAACAAGATCGAGTCCTACCGGTTTTTCCTGAACAAGCTCTGGAACGCCAGCCGCTTCGCCCTGCTGAACCTTGAGGGGACAGACCCGAACGGGACGTTCCGGGAGGAGGACCTGCGCCTTCACGACCGCTGGATCCTCACCCGCCGGGGCGAGGTCATCGAGGAGATGGGTCGCCTGCTGGAGGGCTACTTCTTCGGAGAAGCGGCCCGGTTGATGTACGACTTCGTCTGGACGGAACTCTGCGACTGGTACCTGGAACTCTCCAAGCCCGCGCTGCGGGGCGACGAGGGAGAAAGCCGCAAGGCGGCCACGCAGGGCGTCCTGCTCTCGGTGTTCCGGGACGTGCTGCTCCTCCTGCACCCCTTCGTGCCCTTCGTGACGGAGGAGCTGTGGCGCTCCTTCCCCTTCGATCAGGAGTTCCTGATCCGTCAGCCCTGGCCCGAAGCGACGCCCAGGCAGGACCAGGACTCCGTTCTGGCGGACATGGGGACCCTGCAGGAGGTGGTGCGAGGGATCCGCAACCTGCGTTCCGAGGCCCGCCTCACCCCCCAGCAGACCGTGAAGACCCTCCACTGGCGCTTCAAGGAGGCGAAAACCCTCCGTCTTCTGGAGGAGAACGGGGACCTGGTGAAGCTCCTGACCCGGGTGGAGACCTTCTTCCTCCTGGAACCGGACGCCGCCAAGCCGGAAAAAAGCCTGGCCCTGCTCTTGCCCCAAGGGGACATCTTCCTTCAGGTGGGAGATCTCCTGGATGTGGAGAAGGAGGTCCAGCGCCTCCGGGGAGAGGAGAAGAAACTCCAGGGAGAGATCGCCCGTTCGGAGAGCAAGCTCTCCAACCCGTCCTTTTTGGAGCGGGCCCCGGAGGACGTGGTGGCCAAGGAGCGGGAGACCCTGGAGGAGGCCCGAGCCCGACTCGCCCGGGTGGCGTCCAACCTGGAGAGCCTCGCCTCCTGACCTTCATGGACGAGCTTCTTGCCTTCGAGGAAATCGAGCGACAACTGATTTCCCTGGCGAGCCCCGGCATCCGACCGGGGCTCGCCCGCCTTTCCCGACTCCTTCAGGGCTTGGGCCACCCGGAACGTCGCTTCCCCTCGGTCCTCCTGGTGGGCACCAACGGCAAAGGCTCCACCGCCGCGACCCTGTCCTCCTGCCTTCGAGAGGCGGGGTATCGGGTCGCCCTCTACACAAGCCCCCATCTGGAATCCCTGGGGGAACGGCTTCTCCTAAACGGCGATCCGCTGCCTTCCTCCTCCTGGCGGACCTCCCTGGAGCGTATCGAACCCCTCCTGAGGGAGGACCGCCGTCTGGCATCGGACCGCCCCTCCTACTTCGAGATCCTCACCGCCCTGGCGTTCCACCGGATCGCCGAGATCGCCCCGGACCTGGCGGTGGTGGAGGCGGGCATGGGGGGACGCCTGGACGCGACGAACGTTTTGGGGGATGTGCGCGCCACGGTCTGCACCCCCTTGGGACTGGACCACCAGGAGTACCTGGGAGGCACCCTGGAGGCCATCGCCGCAGAAAAATTCGCGGTGCTGCGCCCTGGCGTCCCCGCCCTCTATGCGGGGGGGGGGACGGGTTTGAACGAGCGCTTCCGGAAACAGGCGGCCCGTGTCGGGGCCCTTCCCTGGATCCACGAAACCGCCTGCCGCCTGGACCTCCTCGACCTGACCCTCCAGGGCGTGCG
The DNA here is from genome assembly GCF_000165795.1 of Aminomonas paucivorans DSM 12260. Taxonomy (NCBI): domain Bacteria; kingdom Thermotogati; phylum Synergistota; class Synergistia; order Synergistales; family Synergistaceae; genus Aminomonas; species Aminomonas paucivorans. Next base: position 1,503,926 of record NZ_CM001022.1, read on the forward strand.
GTTCCATCGGGAGTGCGACGGACGGCCTCCTCTTCGGCATCTGGAGTTCCCCCTTCCGGGACTGCACCAACCCACCAACGCCTCCCTGGCTCTGGGAGCGCTGGAACACCTCTCTGTGTCCTTTCCCCGCTTGGGGGAGGAAGCCCTGCGAAAGGGGCTCCGGTCCACCCGCTGGCCCGGACGGATGGAGTGGTTTCCCCGCGGGGAGGGCGGCCTGCTCCTGGACGGAGCGCACAACCCCCACGGCGTGGAGGCCCTGGCCCGGAGCCTGGAGGCCATGAGGACCCGGCGCTCCTCCTGGGGCCTCGTCTTCGCCGCCATGGGGGACAAGGAGATCGCCCCCTCCCTTCGTCGCCTGGCCCCCCTCTTCGAGACCCTCTGGTGCACCACCGTCCCCCGGTGCCCTCGGGCCATGGCGGCGGACGCCCTGGCAAGGGTGGCCCGGGATTCCGGCTGGGCCGACAGGGTGGAGGTGGAACCCGACCCGGCAGAGGCGGTTTCCCAGGCGTTGTCCCGCTTTCCCTCCGTAACCGCCTGCGGCAGCCTTTTCCTCGTGGGGATCCTGCGAGGCCACAGGGCGAACTTTCTGGGAGCTGCATCTTGACCTCCCCGGGATGGGAGCGGATCCGCCTGGGTGATCAGGAATGCCTTCGCGTCGTCTTTCCGGAACCCCTGGAAGGACACCTGAGGGCGTACTTCGTGCTGAAGGGCCCCTGGACCGCAGGAACCCGCGGCAACCCCGAGGAGATCCTGAAACGGAGCCGCGACCTCCGGTCATCGGAACCGGACCTTCCGGAACGTTGGATCGCCCCGGTGCAGCGTCACGGGATCGGCATCCTCCAGGGTGATCGGGCCTCTGTCCTGCCTCTCCGTCCCGATGGCGACGGGGTGTTTCTGAAGGCCCCGGGGGCGGGCCTCCTCCTGCGTTACGCGGACTGTGTGCCCGTCCTCCTGGCGGGACGTCTCCCTCGTCCCTGGGCTCTGGGACTCCATACGGGCTACGCGGGGGTGACGGAGGATCTGGTGGGAGCGGGATTCGAACGGCTCTTCGGCCACGAGGGGCAGGACGGGGAAGACCTCTGGGCATGGATCGGCCCGGGCATCGGGAAGTGCTGTTACGTCCGGGACGAAGACGACCCGGGCACGGCCCGAGGCAAAAGACGCTTGCCCCCCGCCTGCTGGGACGAAGAAGAAGGCGGCAAGGTCCGTTTCGACCTGAAGGGAGCCCTGCAGCTTCAGCTTCGTCGGCACGTTCCGGAGGAACGGATCTTCGACTGTGCCCTCTGCACGGCCCACGAGGGCGCCCACTGCCTTTCCTACCGTCGAGGGGACCAGGAAGACAGGATGGCCCTTCTGGCGTGGATCCATCGGTGCATTCCGCCCTTTCAGGCCACATCTCCTGCCTTTGAGGGGAAAAAGAAAGCAGAAGGGACACCATCCCCTTGAGGCGCCGCTCCGACGTGGCGCCCAGGGTTCCGTCCCCAGAGGAGTGATCGCATGTCTGCCGTTCGTGTCGGCGTCGTAGGAGTGGGACACCTGGGAACCCACCATGCCCGGGTCTACACGGAGATCTTGGGGGCCCAGCTTGTGGGAGTGGTGGACGTGAACGAGGAGCGGGCCGCCACGGTGGGGGAGTTCCTGGGCGTCCCCCACTTCGATGACTTTCGCCGGTTCCTGGACGTCGCGCGCCCCGACGCCATCAGCATCGTGGTCCCCACCAGCATCCACTATGAGATCGCCAAGGAAGCCCTGGAGCGGGGGATCCACCTCCTGGTGGAAAAACCCGTCACCACCCGGGTGGAACAGGCGGAGGACCTGCTGCGCCTGGCAGGGAGGAACAACCTGGTCCTGCAGGTGGGGCATGTGGAGCGGTTCAACAGCGCGGTCCAGCACGTCCGGGACTTCGTGAAGGAGCCCCTGTTCATCCAGACCCGCAGGATGGGCCCCTTCTCCCCCCGCATCAGCGACGTGGGAGTGGTGCTGGATCTGATGATCCACGACATCGACATCATCCTCTCCCTGGTGAACTCGGAAATCCGCGACCTCTCCGCCATGGGAAGGAGGGTCCGCACGGACCACGAGGACATCGCCTCGGCGCAGATCTCCTTCGCCAACGGGACCATCGCCCAGATCCTGGTGAGTCGGGTATCGGAAAAGCGGCTGCGACAGATGGAGATCATGGAGCCGGAGCGCTACATCACGGTGAACTTCGAAACCCAGGACGTCTCCATCCATCGGTGCGTTCGGGAAAGCGGCACCGGCCTGGTGGAGATCGTGGAACACCCCGTGTTCCCCAAGCAGGAACCCTTGAAGATGGAACTGCAGCACTTCGTGACCTGCGTCCGGGAAGGCCGACAGCCCCTGGTGGGGATTCGCGACGGCAAGAGGGCTCTGGAGATCTGCATCGCCGTCCTGCGCCAGATCGGCACCGCGTCCTACGAAGAATCCCGCGGCCTTGTCTCGTCCCTCTGAACGAAAGAGGGGGCCCGTCCTTTCGATCCAGAAAAGCTGGGGGGCTTGCCCTCCAGCTTTTTTTTGATACCGTCGACATTGGGAGTGACAGACCGCGCTTCCGAGAGGAGAGAACCCACTTGGCGATCTACCAAAGCCCCAAACCATCGAGGTTGCGCCAAGGTCTGGTGGTCTTCGTCGTGACCCTGGGCGCTCTGCTGGTGGTGTACGCAGCGGCGATCCTCACCGTGCCCCCCAAGGTCTTTCGGGATAACGTCATCCTTCGCCTGATCTACGAGAAACACACCCAGGCGGTGCATTGGTTCAAGGATTGAGAGACGGGAAAGGAAGGTCCGGCATTGAAGCTCAACCCGGTCAATCTGCAGGCGCTTCTCGCCCTGGCGCTCTTCGGTGGGGCGCTTCTGGTGTCAAGGGCAGTGATGAACATCCACAGGGGAACCTGGCCAGGGGGAGAGGGAATGATCCTGTACCTCCGGACGCTCCTGGGTTTTCTCATGGCTGCGGCCATCACCCTGGGGTTTTACGCCTTTGCGGGAAAGGACATCCTCTCGGGATGGTGAGGGGGCGATGAAGCCGCGAATCCGCCTCTCCTGGTGGGGCTTCCTGCTGCTGTTTCTGACCCTTTGCAGCGCAACGGCTCCTGCGGAGGCTGTGGGGATGCCCGCAGCCGACCGGCGGGGTGCGGAGCGCCTCTTCCTCCTGGCGTACCAAGACTATCTGCAGGATCGTCCCTGGTCCTGCATGGCTCTGTTGGCGCAGGCCCTGAAGAAGAACACCTACATGGTGGACACCTACCTGCTTCGCGCTTTGGCCCAACGCAGGGTGGGGCTGCTGGGGGAGGGCGCCGGATCGCTGGAAGACTATCTGGAGGTCCGTCGTGAGGACGCTCGGATTCGGCGGGTGGCGACCACCATGAGGGGAGAGCAGCGCACCCTTCGGGAGCTTCTGTACCCCCGGGAGAGCGGCTTTGCCGTCTCGGTGCTGGAACGACGGGCCCCGGAAATCCTTCCCCTTCCCCTGTGGAATCCCCTGGTCTGGAGCGGTCTGGCAGGAGGTGGGAAATTGCGAAGCATCGGGGACACCCTCTTGCTCCCGGACACCTTGGGCAACCGGGTCCACCTGTTCGAGCTGGGTGAGAGGGCGGAGCATCAGTCCCTCTCCACCCCTGAACCCGCGGTGATTCTGCCCCTGTGTCCCTCCCGGGGCTGGATTCTGGGTGCCCGTGGCAAGGTCCACGAGGTTTGGAAAAACCCCCTGAACGACCAGTACGAGACGAAGCCCCTGGGGGATTTGGGCAAAACCGTGACGGACGCGGTATTTCTCTCCTCGAAAGGGCTGGCGGTGGCGGACCGCCTCGGGAATCAGGTCCATTTCTTCCGTCGGGGTAATTGGGTACCCTATGCCTCCTGGTCCCCCGAGGAGAAGGGGAAAGGCCCCCTCTTCGAGCCCGTTGCCCTGGACCTGGCGGGACCCTTTCTCGCCGTGGCGGATCGGGGCCGAGGGGAGGTTCACGTCCTGGACGTCTTCACCCTCCAGGTGCGAGAAGTGCTCTCCTTGCCCCTGGTGCGCGACGTGGCGTGGAACCACGAAGGCGGTCTCTTCCTCCTCACGGAGGACGGCAAGCTCTACCGGACGCCGCCCCTTCCCCTGCGTGGGCGTCCCCTGGAGCTTCTTGCGGAGGGGTTGGAGGATGCCTGGAGCCTTTCCCTCGTCCGGGGACGCCTTTTCGTGATGAGCCAGGGTGGACGCCGCTGGTGGGTGGGGGACCTGGGACCGGACCAGAAGGCGCAGGTCGGCTTCCTCAGCCTGGACAACCTGCGGATCGAGAAACGCATGGGGATGGAATGGCTCCGCATGGAGGCGACCCCCGGGTCTCCCTTCCCGGAAGGGGTCGCTCGTGCCAATCCCCAGGTGCATTCGGTGTGGCAGAACGACCTCCTCACCAGCACCCTCAAAACCCTGACCCTTTCGCGCAACGCCGAGGGGATCCTGGCCCTCTCGCCGGAACCCGTCCAGGGGGGGATGGAATGGGGCCGCGCCTCTCGGCTCTCCGCCCTGTGGGCCTCCTTGGAAAGGCGATCCCGCAACGGCAAACCCCTTCCCCCTGTCCTGCTCCTGGACTCCCGCCTTCGGGTGGAGGAGTCGGACTGTCTGCGCCTGCTGGGCTTTGCCCTGCTCCGAGGCATCCGGGTGGACCTGCTCTGCCGGGAACGCCCCGCACCCCTTCTCCTGGACCGCGTCCGCAGGCTGACCGGCGGGGTCCTCTGTGTGGACGACCCTGCGGAGGGGCTTCCTCCTGTCCGCCACGCCCGGTGGGAGATTTCCCTTCCCCTTCCGGCCCGGGACGTCCCTTTCGGCACTCCCTCGGAAGCCCTTCTGTCGGTCTTCGGGGATGCCCTGACCTACCAGTTTCGGGATTGCGTGCCCCTCTGGCCCAACCTGGTGCCGCAAAAACGCTGAATGTTCCATCGATTCGTCCGCCTTCGCAGGCTCGCTTCGGGGTGTATGATGAGCCGGTGCACGCATCACTTTCTGAAGGAGCGTTGACTGTGGACCAACTAATCCAACGGGCCCTCAGCGGGGAACCTCGATCCGTCGCCCGCCTCATCAGTCTCGTGGAAAGCGATTCCCCCTTCGTAGAACGGGTGATGAAGCAGCTCTACCCTCACTCCGGAAAAGCCCAGATCATCGGCATCACGGGAAGCCCGGGGGCAGGGAAAAGCACTCTGGTAGACAAACTGATCCGCAGGTTCAAGAAAGACGGGAAACAGGTGGGGATCATCGCCGTGGACCCGTCGAGCCCCTTCTCCGGGGGGGCCATCCTGGGAGACCGACTGCGCATGCAGGACCACGCCCTGGACCCGGACGTGTTCATCCGCAGCATGGGGACCCGGGGTTCCCTGGGGGGAGTCAGCCGGGCAACCCATGAGGCGGCTCTCATTCTGGATGCCTGCGGCAAGGACGTCATCCTCATCGAGACGGTGGGGGTCGGCCAATCGGAGATCGACATCGTCAAGATCGCCGACACGGTCTGCCTGGTCCTGGTCCCCGGCATGGGAGACGACGTCCAGATCATGAAGGCCGGAATCATGGAGATTGCGGACGTCTTCCTGGTGAACAAAGCGGATCGGGAAGGGGCAGACAAAGTGGTGGCGGATGTCCGCATCATGCTGGACCTGAGCCCCCAGAAGGCTTGGCGTCCCCCGGTGCTCAAGACGGCGGCGGAAAAAGACACGGGAATCGACGAAGCCGCAGCGGCCATCGATTCCCACAGCGCTTTCCTTCAGAAGACCGAGGAGGGCCGGATGCGCCGCTACGCCCGACTGGAGATGGAAGTGGAGGGAATCCTCCGCAGGGAGATCGCGTCCCTGGTGGAACGCGCCTGGGCGGAGCGAAAGGATCAGGGGGTCCTGGAGGCATTGGAGGAACGTCGCATGGACCCTTACTCTCTTGCGGGAGACCTGCTGGACGGAGTTTTCTCCGCCAGGGGGTAGTTCGAAGCGGCAGGACGGGACGCCCTCGGGGACAGACCATCGGTGATGGCTGTCCCCTTTTTATGGGATAATGACCCCGAGAAGTCTCCTTTCGGGAGGACAAGCACAAGGAGGTCATGGATCATATGCGATTGGCCATCGGTTCGGACCATGCGGGATTTCCCCTGAAGGAACGCCTCAAGTCCCATCTGGAGGGGGCAGGGCACGAGGTCCAGGACGGAGGAACCTGCTCCGCCGAGACCCGGGTGGACTTCCCCGACTGGGCGTTCAAGGTCTCCGAACTCGTGGTTTCCGGGAAGGCGGAGCGAGGGATCCTGGTGTGCGGCAGCGGCATCGGCATGAGCATCGCCGCCAACAAGGTTCCGGGAATCTACGCCGCCCTCTGCCACGACATCTACGGAGCCCGGCTTTCCAGACTGCACAACAACAGCAACGTCCTGGTCCTGGGAGGCCGGGTCACGGGAGAGGACCTGGCCCTGGAGATTCTGGACACCTGGATGGCCTCTCCCTTCCTGGAGGATCGCTACCGGGTCCGGCTTCAGAAGATCCAGGACTACGAAAGCCGCGTCTCCCCAGGGGCCGCGGGCCCGGGAAAGGCAGGCGGTTTGGGGCGGGTGTTGGTCATCGACCACCCCCTCATCCAGCACAAGCTGGGTCTGGTGCGCGACAAGAACACCTCGGTCAAGGATTTCCGGGAACTGGTTCAGGAGATCGCCGGCCTGATGGTCTACGAGGTGACCCGATCCCTCTCCCTGGAGGAGATCGAGGTACACACCCCCCTGGGCCCCACCAAAGCCTTCAGCCTGTCGGGCAAGAAGATGGCGGTGGTCCCGGTGCTTCGGGCAGGGCTGGGGATGGTGGAGGGGATCCTGCGGCTCATCCCCAACGCCAAGGTGGGACACATCGGGCTGTACCGGGATCCCCACACCTTGGAACCGGTGGAGTATTACTGCAAACTTCCCGGAGACATCGAGGATCGGGATATCTACGTGGTGGATCCCATGCTGGCCACCGGGGGCTCCGCCGCCGCAGCCATCGAACTGGTGAAGCGCCAGGGGGGCAAGCGCATCTCCCTGGTCTCCCTTATCGCCGCTCCGGAAGGGGTGGAGCGGGTCCGGGGCCAGCATCCCGAAGTGGACATCTTCACGGCAGCCCTGGACAGCCACCTGAACGACCACGGCTACATCGTCCCGGGCCTGGGGGACGCGGGCGACCGGCTGTTCGGGACGAAATAAGCGAGCCATGAAACCGATCCTGCCTCGTATCGGGATGCGGCGTCCTGCCGGAGGAGTCGAGGCGCATTGAAAAGCTCCCTGACGGTGGCTCTGTGCACCTTTCTCTGGAGCCTGGTGGCCACCCCCGTTTCCATCGGCCTGTCTCGGATGTTCCGCCTTTTGGACATCCCGGGAGGCCGCAAGACCCATGAGGACATCACCCCCCGCGGGGCGGGCATCGTGCTTTGGATGGGCTTCCTCCTCTGGTCCCTGGTAGTCGGAGGGAGGGGACTTACCGCGCCCTACGTGGCCACAGGAGCCACGGGGGTCTTTTTGGTGGGCTACATGGACGACATGCACCCTCTCCCGCCCCTGCTGCGGCTGGCCCTCCACCTGGCGGCGGCCTTCTGGGTCACCCTGCCGCTGCCTGTAGCCCCGACGGAGAGGGTGCTTCTGGGTTTATGGATCGCTGGCCTGACCAACGCCTTCAACCTCATCGACGGCATGGACGGTCTCTCCTTGAGCCTTTCCCTGGTGACCATCCTGGTAGCCTGCGCCTTTTCGGGCCCCCTCACCTGGCTTCCCTTCGCAGGGCTGGTGGCGGGAGTCCTGGTGTGGAACTTCCCCCATGCCCGCACCTTCCTCGGCGACGGGGGCAGCACGCTCCTGGGGTTTCTGTGTTCCTCCCAGCTCGCCTGGGATCTTTATTCCGTCCCCCAGCGGACGGGTTTGTGGATCTTCGCGGGGATTCTGGTCCTGGTAGGAGGCGTTCCGGTGCTGGACACCTGCGTCGCCATGGGCAGAAGGATCCTGCTGGGCCGTTCCCCCTTCTCTCCAGACCGGGGACACGCGCACCATCGCCTTCTGGACCGGGGGGTCTCCAAGGGGACGACCCTGGCCCTCCTGTCGGCGGGCCATTTGGGATTGGTCAGCCTGGGTTTTTTTCTGGCATGGCCTTAGCACGAACGAATCGTCACCATCACGGAGGAGGAGCACGTTCATGAGCGACCTGACCCCCTATCGGGTGGTCTGCGTGGTGGGCACCCGCCCGGAAGCCATCAAGATGGCTCCGGTGGTGTTAGCCCTGCGGGAAGACCCCCGTTTCGAACCCTTTTTGCTGGCTACGGGGCAGCATGCGCAAATGCTCTACCAGGCACTGGAACCCTTCGGTCTGGTTCCGGACGTGGACCTGCGGATCATGAAGGAGAAGCAATCCCTGGATTACGTGACCGCCTCGGTGCTGGAGAAGGTGGGGGAGGTCCTCGATCGCTGGACCCCCCGGGCGATCCTGGTTCATGGTGACACCACCACGACCATGGCGGCGACCCTTGCCGGATTCTATCGGCACCTTCCCGTGGGACACGTGGAGGCGGGACTGCGCAGCAGGGACATGGATAAACCCTTCCCCGAGGAGATGAACCGGGTCGTAACGGACCGCCTCTCCTCCCTGTGGTTCGCCCCCACGGAAGGGTCACGGGATAACCTCTTGGGGGAAGGGGTTCGGGAGGACCGCATCTGGGTCACGGGCAATACGGTGATCGACGCCCTCCTCTGGACCCGATCCCGCGTGGAGATCCCGGGGGAGCCGGCTCTGGGTCCAGTGCTGGGGAACGTTCCCTTCCTGCTGGTGACCGCCCATCGCCGAGAATCCTGGGGAGCCCCCCTGGAGAGCATCGCCCGTTCCGTCAAGGAACTCCTGGATCGCCACGGGGACCTCCACGCGGTGGTGCCCATGCACCGAAACCCGGAGGTGCGAGAAATCCTGAGGCGTCACCTGGGAAGTGAAGAAAGAGCCATCCTCTGCGATCCCCTGGATTATCCGGACTTCGTGTGGGCCATGTCCCGCGCCCGCCTGATCTTGAGCGACAGCGGAGGGGTCCAGGAGGAGGCTTCGGCCCTCCGGAAACCCGTGCTGATCCTCCGGGAAGTCACGGAACGCCCCGAGGCCCTGACATCCGGCAGCGGCATCCTGGTGGGCACTTCGGAAGAACGAATCCTCCAGACGGCGGGGGGGCTTCTGCAGGACTCCGCAGCCTATGAAACGTTGCAGCAGCGGTGCGGCACTCCCTTCGGGGACGGGAAGGCGTCGGAGCGCATTGCGGAAGCCTTGGGAACCTTTTTGACTCAATCGGGAATCAAGGGTTGCAGAGGATGAGGGACCACGCGGCTCTTCCCGAAGAAGGGATGAAAACCCGATGGAGAATGGAGTGAAGGACGTGACCAGCCGCCTGGTGATTCAAGGGGGTACCCCCTTGCGGGGAAGCCTGACCGCTCAGGGCGCGAAAAACGCGGCACTCCCTGTGATGGCCTCGGCGCTCCTGCTGAAAGGGCGGAGGCTGACCTTGGACCGGGTCCCCAACCTGCACGACATCCACACCATGGCAGACCTGCTCCGGCACCTGGGGGTACAGATCGAGTTCAAGGGACAGCGCATGACCTTGGACGTCCCGGAGGATCTGCAATGGGAGACGCCCTCGGCCCTGGTGCGCAAGATGCGCGCCTCCTCCCTGGTTCTGGGCCCCCTGATCGCCCGCTGCGGGAGGGCCATCCTCCCCCTGCCGGGAGGGTGCGCCATCGGCAGCCGCCCCATGGACTTCCACCTGAAGGGGCTGGCCAAGATGGGCGCTTCCTTCGACCTGGTCCACGGGGCGGTGCATGCGGAGACCCCTCGGCTTCGCCCGGGGCGGATCTACCTGGACTTCCCTTCCGTGGGGGCCACGGAAAACCTCCTCATGGCAGCGGTGCTCACGGAGGGGGAGACCATCATCGAAAACGCCGCGCGGGAACCGGAGATCGTCAACCTGGCGGAAACCCTCCGGGCCATGGGAGCCCAGGTGGAGGGGGAGGGAAGCGGCACCCTCCGCGTGGAGGGACAGAAAGACCTCCAGGATGCGGAGGTCCGGATCATTCCGGACCGCATCGAGGCCAGCACATACCTGCTGGCCGGGGTCATCACCCGTGGCCGCGTGACGGTGAAGGACATCGTACCCGACCACATCGAAGCCCTCCTCTCCAAATTGGAGGAAGCGGGGGTGGGGATCCAGATCCAAGGAGATAGCGTCACCGTCCAGGCCCCGGACCGATGGAAGGGCGTTTCCCTGAAGACCCTTCCCTACCCGGGTTTCCCTACGGACCTTCAGCCGCAGATCATGGCGACCCTCACCCTGGCGGAAGGAACCAGCGTCATCCACGAAAGCGTGTTCGACGCCCGCTTCCTGCACGTGGGAGAATTCAAGCGGATGGGCGCCAAAATCGAGCTGCAGGGGAACACGGCGGTGGTGACGGGGGTTTCGGAACTGGTGGGGGCGGACGTCCACGCCTCGGACCTGCGGGCCGGGGCCGCCCTGGTCCTTCTGGGCCTGGCGGCCCGAGATGAGACGACGATTCACGAATTGGGACACATCTGGAGAGGTTACGAAGGACTGGTGGAGAAACTGCGAGCGCTGGGAGCCAACGTGGTGGTCCTGGATGCCTCGGCCGATGATCCACGCCACCGCTGACCGGAAACGCAAAGGAGGCATGGCGCCATGACCTGGATGGAGCACCTGATCCGAAAACCCCTGGCAGAGCTGGAGCCGTACAAACCCGGGAAACCGGTGGGGGAGGTACAGCGGGAATACGGTCTTCGGGAGATCATCCGCCTCTGCTCCAACGAGAATCCCTGGCCGCTCCCGGAACGGGTCCTGCAGGCGATCCGCGAAGCAGCGGGGGACATCCACCGCTACCCCGATCCCGCGGCCTACCACCTGCGAAGGGCCATCGCGAGGCACCTGGGCGTTTCGCCCCAGGAGACCATCGTAGGAGGGGGCACGGAGGGCATCCTCTACGCCTTCTTCCAAGCCCTGATCGACGAAGGGGACGAAGTGGTCTACCCCGTCCCCACCTATCCGATCTACCGCCTGGCGGCCTGCGCCGCCGGAGCGCGCTGCGTCACCCATCCCCTTCGGGAGGACCACACCGTGGACGTGGACGGGCTGGTGGCCCTCTGCGGGGAGCGGACCAAGGCCCTGGTGCTCTGCAACCCCAACAACCCGACGGGCAACATCCTCCCCCGGGCAGACCTCCTTCAGATGGCATCGCAGCTGGAGGAGAAACAGGTCCTCCTGGTGGTGGACGAGGCCTACGCGGAGTACGTAACGGACCCCCGGTACGTCTCGGGGGTGGACCTCTTCCGCCAGCTGGGCAACATCGTGATCCTGCGGACCTTCTCCAAGATCTACGGCCTGGCGGGACTGCGGGTGGGGTACGCCATCGCTCCGAAACCCGTGGTGGAGGCCTTTGCCAAGGTCCGCCGGGTCTTCGGGGTCAACAGCATCGGCCAGGCCGCCGCACTGGCAGCCCTGGAAGGACAGGACTTCATCGCCCAGGTCCGGGAACGCACCCTGTTGGAAAAGGAAAAGATGGTTCGGGGCATCACGGAGACGGGAGTCAAGGTCTTCTCGACCCAGACGAACTTCGTGCTTCTGGAACTGCCCAACGCCCCGGCGGTCTACGAGAACCTCCTTCGCGCGGGGATCATCGTCCGCCTGGGGGAAGACCTGGGAATGCCTGGAACCCTCCGGGTCACCGTGGGGCTCCCGGAGGAGAACGACCGTTTCCTGAAGGAACTCCGCAGGGCCTTGCGACGTCTGGACCGGTAGCGCTTCATGGCTGACGATGCTCCCTTTCCCCCGGAGGGGAACCGACCGAACCAGCTCTTCGCCTTCGTGGGACCTGCCGGGACGGGAAAGAGCCAACGGGCCCAGATGGTCGCCTCCTTCCTGGAAGCGGAGTACATCGTGGACGACGGCCTGGTGATCCACCGCGGTCAGATCGTCTGCGGGAAGAGCGCCAAGTCGGAGCGCAACCAGGTGCGGGCCATCCGAAGAGCCCTGTTTGAGTTTGAAGACCACCGCAGGGCGGTGGCAGGCTTCTTCGAACAGGCCCGCCCCTGCACGATCCTTCTGATCTCCACCTCCGAGGGCATGGCCAAACGCATCGCCCGAAAACTGGGGCTGCCGGAGCCCTGCCGTTTCCTGCACATCGAGGAAGTGGCCACCACGGAAGAGATCGCCCGGGCCCGAAGGGAACGCACCAGCAAAGGGCAGCACGTGATCCCCGTGTCCCACGTGCAGGTGCGAAGGAACTTCACCGGGAAACTGGTGGGACGGTTGCGGGTTCTGTGGCGTCCCAAGGATCTCTACGAAGGGGAGAAGACCATCGTACGCCCTCCCTTCAACTTTTACGGGGAAGTGCACATCGAACCGGAGGCCATCGCCCAGCTGGTGGCCCATGTGGCCTTGATGACCGGCCAGGTGGGAAAGGTGGCGCAGGTCCGGGTTCGCCCGGAGGAAGACCAGCTTTCGGTGAGCATGGACCTGGCCCTGGAACCGGGAAGCCGCAACTTCACCGAGGTGGCCCGACAGGTCCGCCAGCGGGTGGCTTCCAGCGTCCGCTACTTCAGCGGCCTGGAGGTGCGGCAGGTGGACATCCAAATCAGCGAGGTGCTTGTTTGATGACGGACCCGAGCGAGACCCGCAGCGGAGAAGAGCCCCTCTTCCAGCTCTCCCCCTCAGAACGCCGTCACCAAGAGGCGATTCTGCTGGAGGAAGCCCGACACCGCGTGGAAAGGTGCCTCCGATGCCCCCTGGGGAAAACGAGGAACAAATCGGTCTTCGGAGAGGGGAACCTTTGGGGCAAACTCCTTTTCGTCGGGGAAGGTCCCGGCGCGGACGAAGACGAGCAGGGCATGCCCTTCGTGGGGCGGGCAGGCCAGCTTCTGACGCAGATTCTCCAGGCTGCGGGGATCCGAAGAGAGGACGTCTACATCACCAACGTGGTCAAATGCCGTCCCCCGGGAAACCGGGTCCCCACCTTCGAGGAGATGATGGCCTGCGACGAATACCTGCAGACCCAGATCGCCCTGGGACGTCCGTCCCTCCTGGTGCTGCTGGGGAACACCCCGACGAAGTGGATCCTCAAGACCACCGAGGGGATCTCCAAACTTCGGGGGCGCTGGTTCTCCTGGAAGGGCATGTCCGTGCTCCCCATGTTCCACCCCAGCTACCTTCTCCGCTACCCTTCCTCCACCGAGGGGAGCCCCAAACACCTCACCTGGCTGGACATCCAGGAGGTCAAACGGAAGTGGGACGAGGTCCGAGGGACAGACCTCTGCTCGGAAGGGGAAGGACAGCTCTCATGATGCCCCAGGAAGAGCTTCGCCTGGAAAGGCTGCCCGCCCATGTGGGGATGGTCATGGACGGCAACGGGCGCTGGGCCAAGGAAAGGGGCCTTCCCCGGGTCATGGGACACCACGCGGGGGTCAAGGCGGTGGAGCGGGTGGTCCAGGCCGCCAAGGACTGGGGCATCCGCACCCTCTCCCTCTACGCCTTCTCCACGGAAAACTGGAAGCGCCCCCAGGGGGAAGTCCTGGGGCTCATGGGCCTCTTCCGCTACTACCTTCGAAGCAAGCTGGACCGTCTCCGGGAGGAGCGGGCCCGGTTGCGCTTTGCGGGGAGGCTCGAGGACCTGCCCGAGGACATCCGGGAGATCCTGAGGGAGTCGGAGGAGGCTACCCGGGATAACGACGCCATCACCGTGGTCATCTGCATCAACTACGGAGGGCGGCAGGAGGTCCTGGACGCGGTGAACCGCATCCTGGCGCAGGGAACCCCGGGCCCCGTGGACGACCAGGCCTTCCGCAGGCACCTGTACCTTCCGGACCTTCCGGATCCGGACCTGCTCATCCGCAGCAGCGGGGAACTCCGGATGAGCAACTTCTGGCTCTACCAGGGAGCCTACAGCGAATACTACTTTTCTTCCCTCTACTGGCCCGATTTCGGCCCCGAGGAGTTCGAGAAGGCCCTGAGGGACTACGCAGGAAGAGAGAGGCGGTATGGTGATGCCCGGGCTCGGTGATTCCTTTCGGGAACAGTTGATCCTTCGCTCCATGAGCAGCGCGTTCATCGTCTTCCTGGTTCTGGGAGCCCTCTTCGCGGGAGGTTGGTTCTGGATCGCCGTGGCTTCCGCCGTGGCTCTGGTCTCCCTCTGGGAGTTCTACGCCCTCCTGAGCACCAAGTACAAGCTCTCCCGAGGTCTGGGGATGGCGGCGGGGGCCATCCTCCTCTGGGCGGCGGCGGCGGACCTGAGCCTTTCCGCGCTGCTTTCGGTGCTCTCCCTCATCGCCTTCCTGGTGCTCCTCATCGAGATCCTCCGCAGACAGACCACAGAGGAGAGCTTTGCCCTTTGGAACATGGGGGGCACCCTCGCGGGGATCGCCTACGTGGTGCTTCCCTGGAGCTTTATGATCCTCATCCGCGCCCAGACCTGGGGACATCTCTTCCTCCTCACCCTCTTCCTCTGCACCTGGAGCTGCGATGTGGCGGCCTACCTGGTGGGAAGCCGGTGGGGCAAGACCCCCCTCTGCGAACGAGTCAGCGCGAAGAAGACCTGGGAGGGTTTCGGGGGCGGGGTGCTGTGCAGCCTGCTCTGCGCGGGCATCCTGGCCTTCTGGTTCGAGTTCCCCCCCCTGCCCCTCATCCTCCTGGGGCTCCTTTGCGGCGTGGCGGGACAGCTCGGCGACCTGGGGGAATCGGTGCTGAAGCGGGAAGCGGGGGTCAAGGACAGCGGAAACCTCATTCCGGGGCACGGAGGCATGCTGGATCGCTTCGACAGCATCCTGGTGAACGCCGCCCTGGCCTTTCTGATCTTCGAAGTCATCGGAAGGTAGGCCCATGACAGGACAGGAACCCATGCGCGTCGGAATCTTGGGAGCCACGGGCAGCGTGGGATCGGCGACTCTGGACATCTGCCGTCGATTCCCCGACCGCTTCCGGGTCACCGCTCTGGCCGCCCGCAGCAACGGGAAGGCGCTGCTCGCCCTGGGAAGGGAACTGCAGGCGGAGGCTCTCTGCCTGACCGCCCCGGGGGAGGCTTTTTCTCCCGATCCGGAGACGCGCTTCTATCGCGGCACCCGAGGACTTCTCGACCTGGTAGAGACCGAACAGGTGGACCACTGGGTCTTCGCGTCCTCGGGGACCGACGCCATCGAGGCGTTGGTCCAGGCGATCCGTCTGGATCGGGACGTCTCTCTGGCCAACAAGGAGAGCATCGTGGTGGCGGGGCCCTGGGTTCTCCCGGAACTGAGGCGCCCGGACCAGCTCCGGCCGGTGGACAGCGAACACAGCGCCCTGTGGCAGTGTCTCCACGGAGAACCGACCCTCCGGCTTCGGCAGCTCTGGCTCACCGCCTCGGGAGGCCCCTTTCGGGACCTCCCCCTGGATCGTTTCGACGCCGTGACCCCTCAAACCGCCCTCGCCCACCCCGTCTGGCGCATGGGGCCCAAGATCACCGTGGACAGCGCCACCCTGGTAAACAAGGGGATCGAGTGCATCGAGGCGATGCGCCTCTTTGCCCAACCCATGGAAAAGGTGGGAGCCCTGATCCACCCCCGATCCCAGGTCCACGGGTTGGCGCTCTTCCAGGACGGTTCGTGCAAGCTGCTCCTTTCCTCCGCGGACATGAGGCTTCCCGCCGCCGCAGCCTTGGCTTATCCGGATCGCCTGCCCCTGCTGGACCAGGGTTTCGACTTTCCCGGCCCGGAGGTGTGGGACCTGCGCTTCGAGCCGGTGGATCCGATCCGCTTTCCCGGTTTCACCGTGGCATGCAGGGCAGGACAGGAGGACGGCCCCTACCCGGCCCTGCTGGTGGGGGCGGACGAGGTGGCCGTGGAGGCCTTTCTCTCGGAACGGATTCCCTTCTTCCGCATCGCCGCGGTGTTGGACCAGGTGCTCTCCTCCTACGACGGCCCTGCCCCCGCCTCCCTGGCGGACGCGGTGGACCTGGTGGAACAGGGCAGACGCAAGGCCCGAAGCCTCTGCGGCATGTCCGAGGAGGTACGCCCCCGTTGACCAGCCTTCTGGCCTTTCTTGTCGTCATCGGCATCAGCGTGGTGATCCACGAGTCGGGGCACTTCCTGGCCGCCCGGGCCTGCGGCGTCCGGGTGGACGAATTCGCCTTCGGCATGGGACCCGCCGTCCTTTCCCGTCAGGGAAAGGAAACCCGGTGGTCCTTGCGCCTCTTCCCCTTGGGAGGGTTCGTCCGCCTTGCGGGGATGGGGGAGCCGGGGGAGACCCCCTGTCCCCCGGAACGGAGCTTCGGGGGGAAGACGGCGGGACAGCGCTTCGTCATCCTGGCGGCAGGATCGGCCTTCAACCTCCTCCTGGCCTGGATCCTCACCGTCCTGCTTCTGATGGGCTACGGAATCCTGGACCTCCAGACCCCCCGTGTCGGGGAGGTGATGGCCGGATACCCCGCTCAGCAGGCGGGGATCGAGCCCGGAGACCGCATCGTGGGCATCAACAACCGCAAGGTGGAGGACTGGAAGGCCATGGCTTCGGCCATCCGTCGGGAGGCCCCCAAGGGACCCGTCCACCTGGAGGTGGAACGGGAGGGGGTTCTGCGTTTCCTCACCGTGGAGATCCCCACGGACCCCAAGGAAAAGGCCCCCCTCCTGGGGGTCCGACCGGCGAGGCGAACCATGGGCCTTCTGGAGGCCACGACCCAGGGGTGGGGGTACTCCTGGAGGATGGGCATGGAGATCCTCTCGGGCATCTGGCGGTGGGTCTTCCGGACCCAGAAGGTGGACCTCACGGGGCCCGTGGGCATCGCCTCCATGGCGGGAGAAGCGGCTCGACAGGGCTTTTGGGAATTCCTCTCCTTCCTGGCCATCCTCAACCTGCATCTGGGCCTCCTCAATCTCCTTCCCTTCCCCGCCCTGGACGGGGGGCGTCTGGTCTTCGTGGGACTGGAGGCGGTGCTGCGCCGCAAGGTGCCGGAGCGCTACGAGAACTACATCCACTACGCCGGTTTCGTCCTGCTTCTGACGATGATCCTCTTCGTGACCTGGAAGGATGTAAGCCGTCTTCTTCAGCATTAGGCCCAAGAAAGGAGAACGCTTATGGGAAGCCATGGATCCCTGCTTCTGGGAGGGTTGAGCATCGGGGCGGGGTCTCCGATCCGAGTGGAAAGCATGCTAAAGACCCCCCTTGCGGACCCGGAAGGGTGCATGGAGGAGTTGAACGCCCTGCACGCCAGTGGATGCGAGCTGGTGCGCACCGCCTACACGTCCTTGGACCAGGAACCGATCCTGGCCCGCGTCGTGGAGAAGAGCCCCATCCCCTTGATGGCGGACATCCACTTCAACCACCGCCTGGCCCTTTCCGCCCTGACCGCAGGCTGTCCCTCCGTGCGAGTCAACCCCGGGAACCTGGGAGGGGAGGGGCCCCTTCGGGAAGTTCTGGGGGAAGTGGAGAAAACGGGGGCGGTGTTGCGCATCGGGGCAAACGGAGGCTCCCTCAACCGGGGGCAGCTGGAGCGGGCAGGGGGCGACCGGGGGCTGGCCTTGGCCCAGGCGGTGGAGGAACAACTTCGGGTCCTCCTGGATCGGGGCTTCGAGCGGGTGCTCCTGTCCGCCAAGTCCTCCGACGTGGGGGAGACCGTCCGAGCGAACCAGCTTCTGAGCAGCCGCTACGGATACCCCATGCACGTGGGCATCACCGAGGCGGGCCCCCTGGAGGAGGGAACCGTGCGCAGCTCCGTGGGGTTGGGGATCCTCCTCTCCCAGGGGATCGGAGATACCCTTCGGGTCAGCCTCTCTGCCCCGGGGGTCCGGGAGGTTCGCGTGGGGTACGAGATCCTTCGCTCCCTGGGACTTCGGGAACGGGGAGCCCATTGGGTGAGCTGCCCCACCTGCGGGCGGCGACGCATCGAGGTCCTCCAATGGGTGGAACGGCTCCGCCCCCTGGCGGAGCGTCTTCCCGACGGATTCACCCTGGCGGTGATGGGCTGCGAAGTGAACGGTCCTCGAGAGGCGGCGGGGGCGGACCTGGGGGTGGCCGGAGCCCCAGGGGGTTTCCTCCTCTTCCGAAAAGGCGTCCCCCTGGGAACCTGGCCGGTGGAGGAGCTGGAGGAGCGGGTCCAAAAGGCGTTGGAGGACATCCTGATCCGGAGGTGCACCGACGCCTGACGGGGAATTGGCAAGGGAGAATCGCTGTGCTATGATCCTTCGCGTGAACTGAAAACGCAAGTTGGTTTATTTTCAAAGGGGAGGCCGGTCGGGTGTGCACGAATCGATCCTTTAGCGTGGGCTCGGAAGTCGGCAAACTGAGACGGGTGATGCTGCACCATCCCGGCAAGGAACTGGAACGCCTCACCATCGACAACAAGGACGAACTGCTCTTCGACGACATCCTCTGGGTGGAGGAAGCCCAGAAGGAACACGACGCCTTCGCGGACCTCCTGCGGGACAACGGCGTCGAGGTGGTGTACTTCAGCAACTGCCTGGCCCACGTCCTTCGGGAGAAGGAAATCCGCTCTCCCCTGCTGGACGAGGTTCTGGCCCTGGAGGCCCACGATCCGCTCCTTGCCTCGGGCCTCAAATCGGTGCTCATGGAGATGGACCCCGCCAGCCTTGCGGAAGTCCTCATCGCGGGACTCACCAAGAAGGAGGCGGTCTCCCTCCTGGGATCCTGCCGAAGCCTGGTCCTGAGGTCCTCGGGTGAGTACGACTTCTTCATCCGCCCCCTGCCCAACCTCTACTTCCAGCGGGATCCCTACATGTTCGTCAATCAGGGGGTCCTCGTGAGCGTCATGCACTACCCCGCCCGGCGCCGGGAACCCCTCTACGCCAAGCACATCTTCCAGCACCACCCCTACTTCGAAAACGTGCAGATCCTCTTCGGCGAGGAACCCCGAGACACCTACCCCTACACCATCGAGGGGGGGGACTTCCACGTCTTCTCTCCCACCTGCGTCGCCGTGGGGATGAGCGAACGCACCGCTTCGGGAACCGTCCAGCTCGTGGGACGCCGTCTCGCCCGGGATGCGGGGATTCGCACCGTCCTGGCGGTGGACATCCCGAAGCACCGCGCCTGCATGCACCTCGATACGGTGTTCACCATGGTGGACCGGGACGCCTTCACCATCTACCCGGGGGTCCAAAAACAGATGCGGATCTGGGAGCTGAACTACGACGAATCGGGGGACCTTCTCTCGGTGGAGGAAAGCTCCGACCTGGTGGACTGCCTGCGGAAGAACCTCTGCATCGACCGGGTGCGTCTGATCGAGACCGGCGGCGGGGATCCCATCGCCGCAGCCCGGGACCAGTGGAACGACGGGACCAACACCCTCTCCATCGCTCCGGGGGTGGTGGTGACCTATCGGCGCAACGTGGTCTCCAACGGCGTCCTGCGGGAGAACGGGATCAAGGTCTTCGAGATCAAGGGGGCGGAACTGGGCCGGGGTCGTGGCGGCCCCCGCTGCATGAGCATGCCCCTGTGGCGGGAATCCCTTTAGGGAAGAAACAACACGCATCCCCTCCCGCAAGGGATGGAGATAGAGCACCGCTTGAACCAACCCATTCCAAACCAATCCTGAAGGAGGAAACAACCATGGCTGTCAACCTGCGCGGTCGCCATCTGCTCACCCTGAAGCACCACACCCCCTACGAGATCCAGTTTCTCCTGGACCTTTCCCGGGACCTGAAGAACAAGAAGCGCGCCGGAATCCGGGGGGATCTGCTGGCGGGCAAGAACGTGGCCCTCATCTTCGAGAAGCCCTCCACCCGCACCCGCTGCGCCTTCACCGTGGCCACCATCGACGAGGGCGGCCACCCCGAGTACCTGGGCAAGAACGACATCCAGCTGGGACACAAGGAAGACGTGGCGGACACCGCCCGCGTGCTGGGCAGGATGTTCGACGGCATCGAGTTCCGGGGCTTCAAGCAGTCCGTGGTGGAGGATCTGGCCAAGTTCTCCGGCGTGCCCGTGTGGAACGGTCTGACCGACCAGTTCCACCCCACCCAGGTGCTGGCGGACTTCCTCACCATCCAGGAGGAGTTCGGCACCCTGAAGGGCATCAAGCTGGTCTACGTGGGGGACGGACGGAACAACATGGCCAACTCCCTCATGATCGGCGCCGCCAAGATGGGCATGCACTTCGTCATCGGTTCCCCCAAGTCCCTCTTCCCGGAGGATGGGCTGGTGGCGGAGTGCCGGAAGATCGCCCAGGACTGTCAGTCCGGAGCGGTCATCGAAGTCCTGGATGACCCCAAGGCGGCGGTGAAGGGCGCCCACGCAGTGTACACCGACGTGTGGGCCTCCATGGGCGAAGAGGACAAGCTGGCGGAGCGGAAGGCCCTGCTGCAGCCCTACCAGGTGAACAAGGAACTCATGGCCGCCATCGGCCGGGAGGAGGCCATCTTCCTGCACTGCCTCCCCGCGGTGAAGGGCTACGAAGTCATGGAGGACGTCTTCGAGTCCCGCTGCTCCCGGGTGTTCGACGAGGCGGAGAACCGCATGCACACCATCAAGGCCACCATGGTGGCCAGCATCGGGAACCTCTAGGTCTCTTCGACCCGTCCCGATCAAGACCCGAGAGGGGAGACGGCCCGCAGGGCCGTCTCCCCTCTCGCTTTATGCCGAAGGATCAGGAACGTCCCCAAAGGGATTCCTTGAGAGGAGTCAGGGAGGGGGCGGCGTAGAGGAGCCCCTTTTCCATCAGGGCCTCGGAGAACGCCCGGGCCCGGCAGGTCGGCCCCTTGAGGAGCACCGCCTCCAGACAGTGGTCGTGGTCCAGATGGATGTGGGTGGTGCAGACGATCACGTCCTCGAAGTCGTGTTCCAGTCTCGTCAGCTCCCCCACCGCGTCCCTGCTGTGGTGGTCGTAGAGGAGGGTCAAGGTGCCGCACACCTCGCCGCTTCGTTCCTCCCAGAGGGACTCGGAGATGAACCTTCGGATCAGCTTGCGCAGGGCTTCGGAGCGAGTCCCCAGGGACTGTCGCTGGATCCAGCGGTCAAAGGCCTCCAGAAGCTCCTCGGGAAGGGACACGCTGAAGCGCGCCAGAGCAGGGGTTTTCCCGTTTTCTTCTTCACTTGAGCTCACGAACCTCGCCTCGCTCTCAGGGTGGGGGCTACAATCCTGGAAAGGACACCCCCTCAGTATCGGGGGACCGTCCGGCCCAGGCAAGAGAAGGAGGATCAGGATGGATCGTTTCGACAAACTGCGGGCGACCACGTTGGAGCTGTGCCGCATTCCCAGCCCTTCCGCCGCGGGAGACGGCGAGAATCGGGTCATGGACGACCTGGAAAGGCGCCTGTCGGGAGCCCTGTCCCGCAAACCCGGGTGCTGCTCCCTGTTCCGCTACCCTCTGCCCCGGGACCCCTACGGGCGAAGCCACGTGGCGGCCCTCTGGAGGTGTCCTTCCGGAACGAAGGACACGGTGATCCTCATGGGGCACGTGGACGTGGTGGAGGCGGAGGGGTACGGCCCCCTGACCCCCTGGGCCTACGACCCCGAGGAACTGACCCGAAGGATGGCCTCTGCGGACCTGCCGGAGGAGGCCCGGCGGGACCTCCGTTCCGGACGCTTCCTCTTCGGGCGGGGCACCATGGACATGAAGGCGGGCATCGCCCTCCACCTGGACCTCTTCGAAGAGGCCCTGGAGAATCCGGAACGCTTCGGGGTGAACCTCCTCTTCTGCCCGGTGGTGGACGAGGAGAACGATTCGGCGGGCATGAGGGGCGCCATTCCCTTCCTGACGGACCTGGCCCGGAACGAGCGGCTGCGCTACCTGGCCTGTCTGAACGCGGAACCCTGCGATCTGGGGTCCGAAGGACCGGTCCGTCCCCTCTACGTGGGCACCATCGGCAAGATCATGCCCCTGGCCCTTCTGCAGGGTCGGGAGGCCCACGTGGGGGAGGTCGCCCTGGGAATCAACGCGGCCCTCCTGGCCTCCTCCCTGGTGGAGGCCCTGGACGGGGACCCCCAGACCTGCGAGCGGACCCCCGACGGGGTCTTCTCCCCGGCCATCTGCATGGGCCTGGAGATACGCCGTCGCGCCTATTCCGTGACGGTACCCGCCCGGGCGGCGGTCTACTTCAACCTCCTTACGGTAACCCGAACCCCCGCAGAGGTGCTGGATCTGTTCCGGGACCGGGCTTCGTCCGCCCTGGCGACGGCGCTGGAGAAACGACAGCGGGACCTGACGGCCTGCGGTCTGCTGCCCCAGGACGCCCCCACTCCGAGAGGGCAGGTTCTGGAGGCGGGAGACCTGCTGGAACAGGCCCGAAGAAAGGGGTTCGACCCGGAAGGGGTTCTGGCCCGCCTGGATCCCCACTTGGATGCGCGGGAAAAGTCCCTCCGCATCCTGGAAGCCGCCCTGGACGCGGTGGGGGTCCAGGGTCCCCTGGCGGTCCTGGGTTTTCTCCCCCCGTACTACCCCCAGCGGCTGAACCAAAACCGAACGGAAGGGGAGAAACACCTTCGGGAGGTGGCCCAGGACCTGGTGGGACACGCACAAAGGACCCACGGGGAGACCCTGGAGATCCGGGAGGTCTTCGGGGGGATCACGGACCTGAGCTTTTTGGGTTTCCAGGGCAGGAAAGAGGACCTGGAGGCCCTGGCGCGCAACCTGCCCGGCTGGGGAACGCTTTACGATCTGGACAGGGAACGGCTCCTGGAGCTGGACGTACCCATCCTCAACGTGGGAACCGCCGGCAAGGACGCCCACAAGTGGACGGAACGCCTGGACACGGAGTATTCCTTCCGGGTCACCCCGGACCTGCTGCGTTTCGTGGTGGACCGGCTGGCGGAGCAGGGAAGGCCGTGAAGACCCTGCGGGTGGCGCTGCTCCAGCTGGACGTCGCGTGGGGGAACCCTCAGGCCAACCGCGCGAAGGTCCGCCGAGCCCTGGACGGGCTGGCTCCCTGCGATCTGGCGATCCTGCCGGAGCTGTGGTCCGGTTCCTACGACAACCCCCGCATGGAGGCCCTGGCGGAGGAAAGCCCCGCCTGCCTGGAGGAGGTGGCGACCTGGTGCCGGGACACCGGGTCCTGGGCTCTGGCGGGTACTCTGCCCTGGCGAACTCCCGAGGGACTGGCCAACCGGGCCTTCCTCCTGGACGAGGCGGGGGGAGTGCGGGGCACCTACGACAAGGTCCACCTCTTCCCCCTCCTCGCGGAGCCGGAGCACTTCATCCCGGGAAAGGCCCCCCTCCTCGCTTCCCTTCGAGGGGTACGCTTCGCCGCGGCGGTCTGTTACGACATCCGTTTCCCCGAGTTTCTGCGCCGCATGGCTCTTGAGGGAGCGGAGGTGATCGGAGTCTGCGCCGAATGGCCCCTCTCCCGGATCGACGCCTGGAGAACCCTGCTTCGGGCCCGGGCCATGGAGAACCAACTTTTCGTGGTGGGGGTCAACCGGGCGGGCTGGGGAGGAACAGACCTATACGGAGGCCACTCCCTGGTGGTGGCTCCCGACGGGACGGTGCTCTACGAGGCGGGGGAGGAGGAGGAGATCGGGACGGCCGACCTGGAACTCTCCCTGGTGCCCCGAACCCGCAAGGCTCTCCCGGCGTTCCGGGATCGCCGACCGGACCTGTACGGTTTCTTAGGAGAAAACCGGGAAAGGGAGGACACCTCCGTCGCTCCAGGGGAGGAGGAAACGGAGATATGCTAAAATGGATTGCTCGAAGAAACCCGAAAAAGGACGGAGGCATCCCATGACGGACATCCCGGTTCGCAACCCCGAGGGTTTGGCATCGTTCCTGGAATCCTGGTTGACGGAACGGGCCCGGGAAGCGGGAGCCCGAGGGGGCATCGTGGGCCTGAGCGGGGGAGTGGACTCCGCGGTGGTGGCGGCGCTGCTTCGGCGCTGTTTCGGCAGGGACCGCATGTTGGCGGTGCTTCTGCCCTGCCACAGCCAGCCTGTGGACGCGGAACACGCCATGCTTGTGGCCCGGGCCCTGGACCTGCCCACCCGCACGGTGGACCTGGGACCGACTCACGACGCCCTCCTGGCGAGCCTGGAGGCCGCTTCCCCGGAGCCCCTGAGCCCCCTGTCCCGGGCCAACCTGAAACCTCGACTGCGCATGACTGCCCTCTACGCCCTGGCCCAGACCCTGGGCTACTTGGTGTGCGGCACAGGGAACCGGGCGGAGCTGGCCTACGGGTACTTCACGAAACACGGGGATTCGGGGGTAGACCTTCTGCCCCTGGGCAACCTCCTGAAGCACGAGGTCTGGGAACTGGCCCGCCACCTGGGGATCCCCCCGGAGGTGGTGGATAAGCCCCCCACGGCGGGGCTCTGGCCGGGGCAGACCGACGAGGGGGAGATGGGGCTTTCCTACCGGGAAATCGACACCTACCTCTCCGGAGGAGACGTCACCCAAGCGGTGCGGGAGCGCATCGAAAAGGCCCTCCTCTCCTCGGAACACAAGCGCTCCATGCCCCCCGTCGCCATCCCCGGAGCCTGACCCCCGCGTTTTCGGCATCGGCGGGGCCCTTTACGGGCTCCCTTTGAACCCTACTATACGGATGAGGTGATTCAACGTGTCCGGACATTCCAAATGGGCAAACATCAAGCACCGCAAGGCGGCTCAGGACGCCAAGAAGGGTGCGGCCTACCAGCGTCTGACCAAGGCGGTCATCGCCGCTGCCAAGGCGGGAGGGGGGGACCCCAACGCCAACTTCCGGCTGAAGGTCGCCATCGACCGGGCCCGGGAGGGCAACGTGCCCATGGACAACATCGAGCGGGCCATCAAGAAGGGTTCCGGGGAAATCGAAGGGGCCATCTACGACGAAGTGACCTACGAAGGTTACGGCCCCGCCGGGGTGGCCATCATGGTGGAGACCCTGACGGACAACCGGAACCGCACCGCCCCGGAAATGCGCTCCCTCTTCACCAAGAGCGGCGGGGCCATCGGGGAAGCGGGGTGCGTGGCGTGGAACTTCGAACGCCGCGGGGTCATCCGGGTGGAGGGCAAGGGCATCGACGAGGAGGCCCTCCTGGGCGTGGCCGCCGAGGCAGGAGCCGACGACCTCCAGGGGGACGACGAAGGATTCGACGTGTACTGCGACCCCTCTTCCCTTTCCGAAGTGGGCATCGCCCTGAAGGGAGCGGGGTACCCCGTGGAATCCATGGAGATCTCCATGGTTCCCAAGAACACCGTCTCCATCACCCGAAAGGACGAAGCCTCGAAGCTCCTCACCATGGTGGAGCGCTTCGAGGAACACGACGACGTGCAGAACGTCTACGCCAACTTCGACATCCCCGACGAGATCCTGGAGGAACTCGGTGACTGACCCCGCCTCCCCCCTCTGCCTGGGCCTGGACCCGGGCCTCGGCACCCTGGGTTACGGCCTGGTGCGCCAGAAGGGGGACCGCCTGCTGGCGGAGGAGTACGGGGTGGTACGCACCCCTCCCGGAGAACCTCTTCCCGACCGGCTTCGGATGCTCTACGAGGAACTGCGACGACGGACGGGAGCCTGGCACCCGTCCGTCGTCGCGGTGGAACGGCTCTACTTCGGCAAGAACGTCACCACCGCCGAGATGGTCTGGCAGGCCCGAGGGGTGGTGCTTCTGTTCGCCACCCAGCTGGGAGTCCCCCTCTTCGAACCCAAACCCTCGGAGGTCAAGCTGGCGGTCTGCGGGAACGGGGGGGCGGAGAAGCGGCAGGTTCAGGGGATGGTCCAATGCCTCCTGGGCCTGTCCGAGCTGCCCCGACCCGACGACGCGGCGGACGCCCTGGCAGTGGCGGTGGCGGGTCTCGCCCTCGCCTCCCTGGAGAGGAAGGAGGTCCTGTTCCCATGATCCGCAGCCTTTCGGGCGTCGTGGAATCCGCCCGGGACGGAGCGCTCTGGATCGACGTGAACGGCTTCGGCCTGGAGGTCTTCGCCTCCCGAACCGTCCTGGAGCAGGCGGAGGAAGGACATCCTCTGCGGCTTCTGGCCCAACTGATCCTCACCGACTCCGGTCCTTCCCTCTACGGTTTCGGGGGGGAGGAGGAGCGCAGGCTCTTCCAGGAACTGATCCAGGTGAAGAACATCGGGGGACGGATGGCCATGGCCCTCCTTCGGGTCTTCTCGGTGGCGGAACTGGTGGCGGCGATCCGCGCCCAGGACGTGGCCTCCCTGGGGCGAGCCCCCGGCGTGGGGGCCAAGCGGGCGGAGCGGATCTGCTTCGAGCTGCGTCCCAAGCTGGATCGGCTCTTCGGGACCGCGGCGGGAGAGACGGGCCCCCTGGAAGCGGGGGTGGAGTCCCTGGCGGACGCTCTGGAAGGGTTGGGCTTTTCCCGAAGCACCGCTCGATCCGCCCTGGAGGAGGCCCGTCGCTCCCTGGAAGGGGAGGAACCTGCGGAGGAGGACCTGCTCCGCCTGGCCCTGGCCCGGCTTCAGAAGCGGTAGGCCGCCGTGGAGAGCCGGGATCGCAAGCTCATGGAGACTCTGAGGCAGGGCAACGGGACCCCCCGGAAGGACGAGGAGGACCATCTGTCCCTGCGCCCGGAGACCCTGGACTCCTTCATCGGACAGGACTCTCTGAAGGAGAAGCTCCGCATCTTCGTGGCCGCCTCGCGGCAACGAGGGGAACCCCTGGACCACACCCTCTTCTACGGTCCCCCCGGCTTGGGGAAGACTACCTTGGCCAGCATCATCGCCCGGGAGATGGGGGGACAGCTCCGGATCACCACGGGCCCCGCCCTGGAACGGGCGGGGGACCTGGCGGCCATCCTCTCCAACCTTCAGCCCCACGACGTGCTCTTCATCGACGAGATCCACCGGCTGCCGGTGACGGTGGAGGAGATCCTGTACCCCGCCATGGAGGACTACAACCTCTGCATCGTGGTGGGCAAGGGACCTCTGGCGCGAAGCGTCCGCCTGCAGCTTCCCCGATTCACCCTGGTGGGAGCCACCACCCGGTTGGGCCTCATGACCTCCCCCTTGAGGGCACGCTTCGGCATCGTGGAACAGCTGGACCTGTACGACCCTCGGGACCTCACGAAGATCGTGACCCGAGGCGCGGAGGTGCTGGGCGTGCAGATCGAAGAGGACGCCTCCCTGGAGATCGGCCGTCGTTCCCGGGGAACCCCTCGGGTGGCCCTGCGGCTGCTCCGCCGGGTACGGGACGTGGCCGCCGTTTCCGGTGAAGCGGGCATCCGTCGGACCGTGGCCTGTTCCGCCCTGGACATGCTGGGGGTGGACCCGGAGGGCCTGGACGACGGGGACCGCAAGCTCCTTCGGGCAGTGGTGGAACTCTTCGACGGGGGCCCCGTGGGGCTCTCCACCCTGGCGGCGGCGCTGAACGAGGACGCCCAGACCATCGAGGACATCTACGAACCCTTCCTCATCCAGAAGGGCTTTCTGGAACGCACCCCCCGGGGCCGCAAGGCCACCCGGGGAACCTTCGCCTACCTGGGCTTCGAGCCCTCCTCCCGGTTCCGGCAGCTTTCCCTCCTGGAGGAACCGGAAGGGTAGCCGTGACGGCTTTCGGTCGAGCCCTGGCGGCCCTGGGCCTGGGGCTTCTGATCCTGGGAGGGGTGCTGCT
This sequence comes from Aminomonas paucivorans DSM 12260, assembly GCF_000165795.1. NCBI lineage: Bacteria > Thermotogati > Synergistota > Synergistia > Synergistales > Synergistaceae > Aminomonas > Aminomonas paucivorans. The sequence continues at coordinate 1,531,461 of NZ_CM001022.1, forward strand.
CCTCCTCGCCCGGGTCCCCCTTCCCTGGGGACGGCTTCCCGGGGACGTGGTGGTGCACCGAAGAGGGTGGACCCTCTTTGCCCCCTTCGGCACAATGTTGTTGGTCAGCGTCCTCCTCACCCTGGGGGTCAACCTGCTGGCGCGGCTCTTCCGGCGGTGAGGCGGGGTCTCTTTGCCCCCGATTCGAGTTCGAGGAGGTCCATCATGTTCGGTTTCGGTGATCGTTTGGGAAGGTTCGTTCTGGCACTGGGGCTTCTGGCAGCCCTCAGGGCTTTCCCCGGGATCGGAGAGGCTCAGGAGCGGCTGTTGCGCGTGGGGGTCGCCCAAGGGGTTTCCTCGGGCATCCTGGAGGGGCAAGGCTGGGCTCAAGGAGCCGACGGAAGGAGGGTTGCCCTGGCGGGCCGGGCCGACGTGGTCCACCAGGGGGGAGCCCTCTACCTTCGGGGAGAAACCCTTCCCCTGCCCGTTCGGGTGGAGGGTGAGGGTCTTCGATGGGGACCCACGGGCTACCGGGGCTCCCTGTGCCTGATCCCCGCCTCCCGGGGCTTCACGGTGGTCAACGAGGTGGACCTGGAATCCTATCTCCGGGGGGTCCTCAAGATGGAGGCCAACCCCGCCTGGCCCCAGGAGGCGCTGAAGGCCCAAGCGATCATCGCCCGGACCTTCGCCGTGAAGAGCCAGGGAAGACACCGAGCCCAGGGCTTCGATCTCTGCGCCCTGCCTCACTGCCAGGCCTATCGGGGAAGGAACGCGGAGGATCCCGCCACGGACCGGGCCGTGGCCGCCACCAGGGGGCAGATCCTGGTCTACGGGGGCGTCCCGGCGTCCACCTTCTACCACGCCGACAGCGGGGGCGTCACCGCCGATGCCTCCCAGGTGTGGGGAGGTCGGGTGTCCTACCTCGTCTCCCGAGGGGAGCCGGTGTCCTACACGAGCCCCTACTCGTCCTGGCGGACGGTCCTGACGGCGGAGCAGCTGGAGAGGGTCCTCGGGAAGATGGGGCAAAACGTGGGCCGGGTCCGTTCCCTTCGCGCCGCCTCCCGGGACTCGGGAGGACGGGTGGTGCTCCTGGAGGTGACGGGAGACCGGGGAACCGTCCGGGTGAAGGGACACGCCTTCCGCATGGCTGCAGGAAGCAGCCTCGTGAAGAGCACCCGCTTCGAGATCCGGGGAGACCAGGGAGGAGAACCCCCTCTACCGCCGAACCTCCCGCCCCAGCCCGTCGTCCCGGTCTCCCGCCCCTCCTCCCAGGAGGACGTGCTGGTGCAGCTCACGGAACAGGGGGTCTTCTCCAAGGAGGAGCTGATGGACATGCTCCTTCATCCGGAAAAACGCAAGGCCTACCAGGATCTGGGCCTCTCCCGAAAGGGCGAGCCGAACCCGGTGCGTCCCGCCCCCCCCCTTCCCGTCACCCCCGCATCCCCCCGAACGGCCCCGACCTGGAACGCCGCAGGGGGGGACCGGTTCGTCCTGGAGGGACGGGGCTGGGGACATGGGGTCGGGCTTTCCCAGTGGGGAGCCAAGGCCCTGGCGGAGCAGGGCTGGTCCTGCCCTCGCATCCTGGAGCACTACTTCCCCGGGACCAGTCTGTGCACCCTCCCATGAATCCCCCTCAGAAGACGGCGGCTGTCGATCTGGCCTCCGTTTCGGCCTACCAGTACGACCTGCCGGAGGAACTGATCGCCCAGGACCCGGCGGAACCCCGGGATTCCTCTCGACTGCTGGTCCTGGAGCGAGGACGAGGGGTCGCAGCCCACCGGACCTTCCGCGACCTGGAGGAATACCTTCGGGAGGGAGACCTGTTGGTACTGAACGACACCCGGGTGCGGCCGGCCCGACTTCGGGCCCGCAAGACCTCCTCCGGCCGCGTGGAGATCCTGGTGCTCCGGCCCCTGGATCCCGCTTCGAATCTCTGGACGGCCTTGGTCCGCCCCGGGCGTCGGGTCCCCCCGGGAACCCCCCTTCTGTTGGAGGACGGGACGGAGGTCCGGGTGGAGGAACGCCTGGAGGATGGACTTCGAGCCCTCCGCCTGCCCCAAGAAACCGACCCGACACGGCTTTTCCGCCGCCTGGGAGAAGTCCCCCTGCCTCCTTACATCACCCGGAGCGTCGCCCCGGCAGAGAGGTACCAGACGGTCTACTCCCGACCGGACCGGGAGGGTTCCGCCGCCGCCCCCACGGCGGGGCTGCACTTCACCGCCCCCCTGCTGAAGCGTCTGGAGGCCAGGGGAATCGGGCAGGCCTTCGTCACCCTGGACGTGGGGCTGGGCACCTTCCGTCCCGTCCAGACGGAGCGGGCAGAGGACCACGTGATGCACCTGGAACGGTGCTCCCTGGGGGAAGAGACCGCCGAGGCGATCCGCCAGACCCGACGCCGAGGGGGACGAGTGGTAGCGGTGGGGACCACGGTGGTCCGCACCCTGGAGACCTTCGCCAACGAAGAGGGACAGGTCCTCCCGGGGGAGCGGGACACGAGACTCTACATCCGCCCGGGGTACCGTTTTCGGGTAGTGGACGGACTGATCACCAACTTCCATCTCCCTCGAAGCACCCTGCTCATGCTGGTGGCGGCCTTCGGAGGCTATGAGCCGGTCCTGGAGGCCTATCGGGAAGCGGTCCAGCTTCGCTATCGTTTTTTTTCCTTCGGAGATGCTATGATTCTTCTGTAAATTCCCCCACCCGGGGGAGCATTGAGTGTCCCCTTCGACAGACTCCGAACCGACCCTGGGAGGTGGTCTTCGTGTGGACTTGGGCTTGTCTGCTTCCCCATCCCCCCGTCCTCGTCCCCGAAGTGGGACGCGGACGGGAAGAGGAAGCCGAGGAAACCCTTCGGGGAATCCAGCGGCTTGTTCATGACCTCCCTATCCCCGCCCCCGAAGGGGTCCTGATCCTCTCCCCCCATTTCCGCTACGTTCCCGGCTCCCTGCTCTTGGGTGGAGCCCCTTCCTTCCGGGGACACCTGGGGGCTTTCGGCGCTCCGTCCGTAAGCCGCGACCTGGCGGGAGACCCCGAACAGGCCCGACACTTCGCCCGGTGCCTCTCCCCGGAGATCTCCTGCCGCATCGACACGGCCACGGAGACGTTGGACCACGCGAGCCTGGTTCCCCTTGCCCTTCTGGGACGAAAAGGGGCCTTTGCCCGAGGGGTGGTGGCCAACCCCATCGGGTTGGACCGCAAGGGAGCCTACGAGATGGGACGTCGCCTTCGAGCGAACCCTCCCGAGGGCTCCTGGGGCTTCCTCGCCAGCGGGGACCTCTCCCACCGCCTGTTTCCCGGCGCCCCGGCAGGCTACAGCCCCTTGGGACCTGCCTTGGACCAAAAGGTGGTCCAGGCCCTGCGCACCGGCGACCCCCGCCCCCTGCTGGACATGCCCGACTCGGAGACGGAGGCGGCGGGGGAGTGCGGCCTCCGCTCCGTCCTGGCCCTCCTGGGGCTGGCTCAGGGCCCCCTGGAGGTCTTCTCCTACGAGGGCCCCTTCGGGGTGGGGTACGCCACCGCCCTCTGGCTTCCCCCCACCTCCGACCCCGACGCCCCGACGATTCATCCCTACCCCCTCCTGGCGCGGAGGGCGCTGGAGGAGGGACTGAGGGGGAAGGCAGCCGATCCCGAGGCCCTTCTTCCCCAGAGGAGCGCACAGGCGGGCCTCTGGGACCGCCGGAGGGCCTGTTTCGTCTCCCTCCACCGACGGGACGGCTCCCTTCGGGGATGCATCGGGACCCTGGAACCGCTCTGCCCCTCCCTGGACCAGGAGATCATCCGCAACGCCCTGGCGGCGGCCACCCAGGACCCCCGGTTCCCCCCCGTCCGATCCGAGGAACTGGAGGACCTGCACCTTTCCGTGGACGTCCTCTCCACCCCGGAATCCACAAACCGCTCCGGGCTGGATCCCCGGATCTACGGGGTTCTCGTCCAGGCCCGAGGGCGCAGGGGAGTCCTGCTCCCGGACCTGGAAGGGGTGGACACGGTGGAGCAGCAGGTGGAGATCGCCGCCCGCAAGGCGGGATTGGATCCCCGGGAACCCCTGGAACTCCTGCGCTTTCGGGTAGAACGCTACCCGGAGCCGTGAGGGCCGTTCCCATGGAGGCCCATCACTGGGTTCCCGAAGGGGACGGGGTCCGCTGCGCCCTGTGCTTCCACCGGTGCTACCTGACCCGGGGCGCACGAGGGCTCTGCGGGGCTAGGAAGGAGGAGGGGGGAAGGCTGGTGTCCCCCTTCCTCGGTCGCTTCCCCTCGGTGGCGGTGGACCCGATCGAGAAGAAACCCCTCTACCACTGGAGGCCCGGCAGCCGGATCCTCTCCCTGGGAGGGTTGGGGTGCAACCTGGACTGCCCTTTCTGCCAGAACGACAGCCTCTCCCACCCCCTGGGTTGGATCGCCTCTCCCTTTCTGGAGCCGGAAGAACTGGTCGCTTTGGCGGAGGCGGGGGGGGAGGGGGCCGTAGCCTTTACCTACAACGAGCCGCTGATCCACCCGGAGTACCTGCTGGAGGCGGGCAGACAGCTGCACCGCAGGGGGATCCGGGTCGTCTGGATCACCAACGGCACCATCGAACCCGAGCCGCTGGAGGAGATCCTGGGGAAAGTGGACGCCGCCAACGTGGACCTGAAGGCCTTCACGCAAGAGGGGTACCGATCCCTGGGGGGAGATCTGGAGTCGGTCCTCCGAACCCTGAGGCGGATGAGGGAAGCGGGGGTCCACCTGGAGGTGACGCACCTGGTGGTTCCGGGCCTCAACGACGACCCCACGGACTTCTCCGGATTGGTGGACTGGCTTGCGGACCTTTCTCCCCGCATCCCCCTGCATCTCTCCCGGTATTTCCCCCGACGCAAGGCCACTGCCCCGGCCACTTCCCTTCGGACCCTGGAGGGATTCCGGGACATCGCGGAAAAGCGCCTGAAGCACGTCTACCTGGGAAACTGCGGCGGGAGTGCGGTCACCCGATGCGAGAAATGCGGACGAGACATTTTGGCGCGTTCGGAGTATAATATATTCCAGCGTCACATTGCTGCATCGGGAAATTGCGGTTTCTGCGGCCAGGACAACGGGATCGTTCCCTAGGAAGAACCCCACGAAGCTGCATCCTCCGCTTCGAGCCCCCGGCCCCCAAGTCCGATCTCCCGAAGTACGTCCAAGGAGGGGAAGAGGATGGGAAATCAGGTACTGGAACTCAACGGCCACAGTCTCACCCTGAACGACGTGGTGCGGGTTGCCCGGGAAGGTTGTCAGGTCGCCTTGGATCCCGCTGCGGTGGCCTTCGTGGAGCGGGGCGCCGAAGCGGTGGCAAGCTGGGTGCGGGAGGATCGGGTGGTCTACGGCATCACCACGGGCTTCGGCGACCTGGCCACGGTGGTCATCCCGGCGGAGAAGAGCCAGCTCCTCCAGCGCAACCTCCTCCTCAGCCACGCCTGCGGCGTGGGGGAACCCTTCCCCGAGGACCTGGTCCGGGCCATCATGCTCCTTCGGGTCAACACCCTGACCCGGGGCTTCTCCGGCATCAGCCTCCCCACCCTGAGCCAGCTGGTGAACTACCTGAACCTGGGCATCCACCCGGTGATCCCCTCCCAGGGTTCCGTGGGAGCCAGCGGGGACCTGTGCCCCCTTTCCCACCTGGCCATCAGCCTCCTGGGGGAGGGAGAGGTCTTCTTCCAGGGACGCCGCATGCCCACCGCGGAAGCCCTTCAGAAGACGGGGCTTTCCCCCATCGACCTCAAACCCAAGGAGGGGCTGGCCCTCAACAACGGCACCACCGTCATGACCGCCATCGCCGCCCTCTGCGTGGTGGACGCCCTTTCCCTGGGCAAGATGGCGGACGTGGCTTCCGCCCTGTCCCTGGAGGCCCTGCACGGAGTCCCCTACGCCTTTGACCCCCGAACTCACGATCTGCGTCCCCACACGGGGCAGCGCACCGTGGCGGGAAACCTCCGGAGGCTCATCGAGGGGAGCGAGATCGTGGCGGCTTACCAGGGGAAGCGGGTTCAGGACGCCTACTCCCTCCGCTGCGTCCCCCAGGTGCACGGGGCAAGCCGGGACGCGGTGGACTATGTGCGCCAGAAGGTGGAGATCGAGATCAACTCCGTCACCGACAACCCCCTCATCTTCCCGGCGGACGGGGAGGCCATCAGCGGGGGCAACTTCCACGGACAGCCCATGGCCATCGCCATGGACTTCTTCGGTATCGCCGCAGCGGAGTGGGCCAACATCTCCGAACGCCGCACCGCCCGGCTGGTGGACCACAAGCTCTCCGGGCTTCCCCCCTTCCTGATGAAGGAAAGCGGTGTGAACAGCGGCTTCATGATCCCCCAGTACACCGCCGCCGCCATCGTCTCGGAGAACAAGGTGTTGGCCCATCCCTCCTCCGTGGACTCCATCCCCACCTCCGCCAACCAGGAGGACCACGTCTCCATGGGGGCCTACTCCGCCCGCAAGGGAAGGCAGATCCTGGAAAACGCCCGAAAGGTCCTGTCCATCGAACTCCTAGCCGCCGCCCAGGGCCTGGAGTTCAGTCGCCCCCTGAAGGCGGGGAAGGGGACCGAGGCGATCCACCGGGCCCTTCGGGAAGAGGTCCCCTATCTGGAGGCGGACCGGTACCTGCACCCCCTGATCCAAAACGTCCTCGGGCGGGTGTGCGACGGCACCCTCCTCCGGAAGGTGGAGGACGCCATCGGGGAACTGGACTAAAGGCATATCGGGAGGAAGTGCTGCCGCGCCTAGGGGGCGCCCGACAGGGCGCCCCCTAGGCGCGGTTTTGATATATAATAGACGCATGGACCACCCGCGCCTGGGCGGTCACTTCGCGTCCGGGAGGTTGGTTCATGGAACTTCTGCTGGAGCAGATCCTGAACGGCATCGCCATCGGTTCCATCTACGCCCTCACAACCCTGGGGCTGGCGCTGGTGTACGGCATCCTGAAGATCCTTCACGTGGCCCACGCTTCCGTCTACACCGCCGGAGCCTACGTCGGGCTCTACCTCTTCGGCGTCACCGAAAGCCTGACCCTGGCCGTACTGGGAAGTATGGCCTTCTGCGCCCTTTTGGGAGTGGCCATTGAGCGGTTCGTGTATTTCCCCCTGTTGAAGTTCCCCCCCTACGTGCCCCTCATCAGCAGCATCGCCATCTTCCTGGGGCTGGAAGAGGTGTGCCGCCTCGTGGCGGGACCGGAGATCCTCACCTTCCCGGTGAAGCTCCCCTTCCCCTCCTTCCACGTGGGACACCTTCTCATCTCCTCCACCCTGACGGCGGTGTACGTCATCACCGCGGCGGTCCTGGGGATCCTCTGGTTCCTCTCCACCAAGACGGAGTTCGGCCTGGCCATGCGTGCCACCTCCCAGGACATGGAGACCGCCTCCTCCCTGGGGGTGAACAGCCACTGGGTGGTGAGCGCCACCTTCATGATCGGCTCCGCCACCGCCGCCATCGCGGGGATCCTGGTGGGGATCTACTACAACCAGGTCTATCCCACCATGGGAGCGGTCCCCGCCTATAAGACCCTGGCCCTCATCGTGGTGGGGGGCATGGGCTCCGTCCCCGGGGCGGTGCTGGCCTCCCTGCTTTTGGGAGTGGGGGAGACCCTGCTCATCGGCTATGCGGACATCCCCATGCCCCGGGACGCCCTGGCCTTCATCGCCATGATCGTGGTGCTCCTCTGGAGACCCCAGGGACTCTTGGGAAAGCGATAGGGAGGACGGAAGGATGAACGAGTACACCCTGAGCGTTGCCACCCTCATCGTCATCCAGGCCATCGCCGCCTCGGGCCTCAACGTCATCGTGGGCTACGCGGGGCAGATCTCTCTGGGTCATGCGGCCTTCTTCGGCATCGGCGCCTACACCTGCGCCCTCCTCACCACCTCGGGAAACCTCTCCTTCTGGGGTGCCCTGCCGGTGGTGCTCCTGGTGGCGGCAGGGGTAGGGGTCCTGCTGGGCCTGCCCAGCCTGCGTCTGAAGGAGGATTTCCTGGCCATCACCACCATCGGCATCAACTTCATCGTGGAGGCCCTGTTCCTCTACACTCCCTTCTTCGGAGGGGCACTAGGCATCGGGGGCATCCCCCGGGTGGTGCTCTTCGGGATCAAACTGAAGGGGCTGGGTTTTCTTCTCCTCTGTCTGGCCTTCCTGGCCCTGGCGCTCCTTCTCTGCTGGGCCTTCACCCGCTGCTGGTCCGGCCTGGCGTGCTTCGCCATCCGGGAGGACGAGACCGCCGCCGCAAGCATGGGCATCTCCCCGGTGCGCTTCAAACTCCTGGCCTTCGTCCTGGGCACGGTGCTCGCCGCCCTGGGAGGAGCCCTGTACGCCCACTTCATGCGGTTCATCAGCGCCGGGGACTTCAGCTTTCCCGTGTCGGTGATGCTCCTCTCCATGGTGGTGCTGGGAGGCATGGGGACCCTCTGGGGGCCCCTGGTGGGGGCGGTTGTCCTGGGGGTCCTTCCGGAGGTCTTCCGCCCCCTGACGGACTACCGCATGTTCCTCTACGCCGCCCTGCTGCTCCTGATGATCCGCTTCCAACCCGGAGGACTGTTGGGGGAACACAGTTTCGCCCGCAGATGTCTGATCGGTTCCAGGGGAGGGAAAGCCCGATGAGCGCGGAACTCCTTTCCGTGCGCGACCTGTCCATCCAGTTCGGGGGCCTCAAGGCGGTGGACGGGGTGGACTTCGACATGAACCAGGGAGAGATCCTGGGCCTCCTGGGCCCCAACGGGGCGGGGAAGACCACCTGTTTCAACATGATCTCCGGGGTCTACCGGCCCACTCGGGGAGAGATCCGCTTCCAGGGAGCCCGCACCGACGGACTTGCCCCCCACCAGATGGCGGCCCTGGGCATCGGTCGGACCTTCCAGATCGTCAAACCCTTCGCCACCCTGTCGGTGAGGGAGAACGTCTGCATCGCCCTGGGGGGAAACCGATACCGGGGAAACCTCCTGGGCAGCTTCCGCTTCTGGAGACGCCCCTCGGTGCTGGAGGAGGCGGAGCGCATCCTCCGGGACGTAGGCCTGGGGGATCGGATGGACCAACGGGCAGGGCTTCTGCCCATCGGGAACCTCCGCAAGCTGGAGATCGCCCGCTCCCTGGCCCTGCACCCCAAACTGCTTCTCCTGGACGAGTCCTTCTCCGGGCTGCGCCACGAGGAGATCGAACAGATTGAGGTGTTGGTCCGGCGGATCCGGGAGCAGGGCATCTCGATCCTCTTGATCGAGCACAACATGAAGGTGGCCATGGGGTTGAGCGACCGCATCGTGGTGCTGGACCACGGCCGCAAGCTCGCTGAAGGGTTGCCCCAGGAGATCAGCCGAAACCCGGAGGTCATCGAGGCCTATCTGGGGAAGGGGGCGAGCGGCCATGCTGCTTGAGGTGCAGGATCTGGTGGTGTCCTACGGGGAGGTGGAGGCGGTCCACGGCGTCTCCTTCCGCGTGGAGGAGGGGGAGCTGGTCTCCATCATCGGCGCCAACGGCGCCGGGAAAAGCAGCATCCTCCGCACCCTCATGGGCCTGCAGGCCCCCACGTCCGGAGCGGTGCGCTTCCTGGGGGAGGACGTGACGGGAGAGCCTGCCCATATCCGAGCCCGCCGGGGTATCCGCATGGTTCCCGAAAGGGCGCGGGTCTTCCCTCAACTCACGGTGAAGGAAAACCTCCTCATGGGGGTCTACGGCCTCCGCAAGGCCCTTCCCTACGAGGAACGCCTCCGGTGGCTCTACGGTCTCTTCCCCATCCTGGAGGAGCGGGGGGGGCAGTTCGCCAGCACCCTTTCGGGGGGGGAACAGCAGCAGCTGGCCATCGCCCGGGCTCTCGTCTCGAACCCCAAACTCCTGCTGGTGGACGAGGTCTCCATGGGACTCATGCCCAAACTGGTGGACCAGGTGTTCTCGGTCCTTCAACAACTGAACCGGGAGCAGGGACTCTCCATCCTCCTGGTGGAGCAGAATGCCCTGGCGTCCCTGCAGATCTCCCGAAGGGCCTACATCCTGGAGACGGGGCGTCTGGCCCTGGAGGGAGAGGCCCGGTCCCTCCTGGAGGATCCCCGAGTCCGGGAGGCCTACCTGGGGCTGTAACATCCGCGACGGAGCAGGACCCCTTCGGGGGAGATCCACACACTCAACGGGAGGTGGAAGGGAATGAAGGGTCTTCGGTTGGTGATGGGAGCGGCGTGCGGGGTATTGCTGCTTGCGGGAGCTGCCCTGGCGGCGGACACGGTGAAGATCGGGCTTCTGGCTCCGGTCACCGGGTTCGCGGCGGCGGACGGGGAGAGCATGGTCAACTCGGTGAAGTTGGCGGTGGAACAGGTCAACGCCCAGGGAGGCGTGCTGGGCAAGAAGGTGGAGCTGATCTGCTACGACGACGCGGCAGACCCCAAGCAGTCCGTGGCCCTGGCCCAGAAGCTGATCGGCCAGGACAAGGTAATCGCCATGGTGGGCGGTTCCTACAGCATGCCCACCCGAGCGATTGCCCCCATCTTCGACGACGAAGAGGTGCCCTTCGTGGCGGCCTACGCCATCCACCCCGACGTGACCAAGGGGGACTACACCTTCCGCAACGGCTTCCTGGGCATGGTGGAGGGACAGGCAGCGGCCTACACGGCGGTGAAGCTCCTGAAGGGTTCCAAGCTGGCGATCCTCACCAGCGACAACGACTTCGGTCGCACCCTGGCAGAAGGCTTCAAGGCCTACCTCAAGGAGTACGCCCCCCAGGCCAAACTGGTCCTGGCCCAGACCTATCCCATGAGCGAGAAGGACTTCAAAGCCTACCTCTCCAAGATCAAGGAAGCCAAGCCCGACGTGGTCTTTGCCAGCGGGTACTACTTCCAGACGGGCCCCATCCTGAAGCAGGCCCGGGAAATGGGCATCACCGCCCACTTCGTGGGTGAGGAGGGAGCGGACTCCCCCAAGACCATCGAGATCGCAGGAAAGGCCTCCGAGGGGCTGGTCATCGTCACGAACCTGAACCGGGACGACAAACGGCCGGTGGTCCAGAACTACCTCCAGCAGTACCGGAGCAAGTTCAAGCTGGAGCCCGACATGGTGGGCGCCTCGGGATACGACGCCTTCATGATCCTGGTAGATGCCATGAAGAGCGCCAAGAGTCTGGACCGGAAGGCCATCCGGGACGCGGTGGCCAAGACCTCCAACTACAACGGCCTCACCGGGATCATCAAGGGCTTCGACAAGGTGGGCGAGGTCATCAAGCCCGTGCAGGTTCAGATCGTGCGCAACGGGAAGTTCCGCTACTTTGGAGTGGTGGACGATCCCAAACTCGTGACCCCCTAGGGACGCCTGAACCGGACAGAACCAGTCGCGTAGACGGGAGGGGGAGCGCGACGGCGTTCCCCCTTTGTGTTAGCATCTAGGCGATCAGACAAATCGGAGGCCTTCGCCTCCCAAGGAGGACCGAAACATGGGCAAGCCGCTTATCGAATGCGTTCCCAACTTCAGCGAGGGTCGCCGCCCCGAGGTCATCGAGGCCATCGTGGCCCCCTTCAAGAACCGGCCGGGAGTCTACCTCTTCGACTACCGGGCCGACGAGGACCACAACCGCCTGGTGGTGAGCCTGGTGGGACACCCCGCAGAGATCCAGGAGTCCCTCCTGGAGGCCGCCAAGGTGGCCCGGGACCACATCGACATGAACACCCACCAGGGGGCCCACCCGCGCATCGGGGCGGTAGACGTGGTGCCCTTCACCCCCATCGCCAACATCACCATGGAAGAGTGCGTGGAGCTGGCCCGGAGCTTCGGGAAGCGCTACGTCGAGGAAACGGGGATCCCCGTGTACTACTACGAGGATGCGGCCCTGATCCCGGAACGCAAGCGTCTGGAGGTGGTGCGCAAGGGGCAGTACGAGGTGCTCAAGGACGAGGCCCGCACCGTCCCTGCCCGGCGCCCCGACGTGGGGGAGGCGGCCCTGCATCCCACCGCGGGGGGCACGGTGATCGGCGCCCGCAAGTTCCTCGTGGCCTTCAACGTCAACCTGGACACGGACAACCTGGACGTGGCCAAGGAGATCGCCAAGCACGTCCGGTCCTCCAGCGGAGGCTTCTGCCACGTCAAGGGCATCGGCGTGGCCCTGGAGGAGCGGGGACTGGTGCAGGTGAGCATGAACCTGGTGGACTACGAGAAGAACGCCCTCTACCGGGTCCTGGAGACCATCCGCATGGAGGCGAAACGCTACGGGGTATCGGTGGTGGAGACGGAGGTGTACGGCATGGTTCCCGCCGGAGCCGTCCTGGACAGCGCCGCCTACTACCTGCAGATCGCCGGCTTCGATCCCCAGCAGATCATCGAACTGCGGCTGCTCCAGATGATGGGAGAGGCGGCGCAGTGACCACCAAACTCTTCCGCAACGCCCGGATCGTCACGCCCCAGGACCCGGGGGCGCCCCTCCGGGGGGCGGACCAGGGAAAGGTGCGGGAGATCGAAGGAGGAGCCCTCCTCTGCCGCCACGGACTGGTGGACCGGGTGGGGGAAGAGGCGGAGGTCCGGGAGGCCGCCAAGGGGACGGAGATCCACGAGGAGGTCGACCTGGGGGGGCGCTGCGTCATCCCGGGTTTCGTGGACCCCCACACCCACCTGTGCTTCGCCGCTCGGCGGGAGGAGGAATTCCGTCTGCGCCTTGAGGGGACTCCCTACCTGGAGATCCTCCGTCGGGGAGGGGGCATCCTCTCCTCGGTGCGCTCCGTGCGAAGCGCCTCGGACGAAGAGCTTTTCGAGACCACCCTGGGCAACGCCATGAGCGCCCTGGAGCACGGCACCACCACCGTGGAGGTGAAAAGCGGCTACGGCCTGGACACGGAGACGGAACTGAGGATGCTCCGGGTCATCGACCGGCTGCGGCGGGAGACGCCCCTGGACGTGGCTGCCACCTTCATGGGGGGTCACGCGGTGGCGGAGGACTACCGGGACCGGCCGGACCAGTTTGTGGACCTGCTCTGCGGCGAGATGATCCCTGCGGTGGCGGAGCAGGGCATCGCCCGGTTCTGCGACGTCTTCTGCGAGGAAGGGGTCTTCTCGGTGGACCAGAGCCGCCGGATCCTCCTGGCGGCCCGGGCCGCGGGGCTGGAGCTGAAGATCCACGCCGACGAGGTGCACGACCTGGGCGGCGCGGGGCTGGCGGCGGAGCTGGGCACCGTCTCGGCGGAACACCTCCTGGCGGCCTCGGAGCCCAACCTGGAGGCCATGGCCGAGGCGGGGGTCATCGCCGCCCTGCTCCCCGCCACGGCCTACAGCCTTCGCAAGCCCTACGCTCCGGGACGGAGGATGGTGGAGCTGGGGGTACCCGTGGCGCTGGCCACGGACTGCAACCCCGGGTCCTGCTTCTGCGAGTCCATGCCCTTCGTCTTCGGCCTCGGGGTGATGCACATGGGCTTCTCCCTGGAGGAAGCCCTGGTGGCTTCCACCCTCAACGCCGCCTATGCCATCGGCCTGGGGCACCGGGTGGGGAGCCTGGATCCGGGCAAGTCCGCGGACTTCCTGGTGTTGGACGGCTCCACGCCCGCCATCCTGGCGTACCACGCGGGGGTGAACCCGGTGGCGGAGGTGTACAAGCGGGCCGAGTGGGTAGCCTGAAGAACGAAGAGAGAGGATGAACGACATGGCGCTGCAAAACCTGACGGTGGAAGGCTTCGTCCGAGAACTGGCCTCCGATTCTCCCGCCCCCGGCGGCGGAAGCGTTGCCGCCCTGTGCGGCTCCCTGGGGGCAGGGCTTTCCGCCATGGTGGCCCGCCTGACCCTGGGGAAGGAGAAGTACCGGGAGCACTGGGATGCCATGGAAGCCCTTCAGGCGGAGGGAGACCAACTGCTGGCCCGGTTCCTGAGCCTCATGGAGGAGGATACGGAATCCTTCAACGCCTTCATGGCCGCCCGCAAGCTCCCCAAGGAGACGGAGGGACAGAAGGCTGCTCGAGCCCAGGCCATCCAGGAGGCTTCCAAGAAGACCGCCCTGGTGCCCCTGGAAACCCTGAAGGCCTGCTCCGACCTGGTGCGTCTTGCAGGACAGGCGGTGGCCCACGGGAACCCCAACGCGGTGACCGACGCGGGCACCGCCGCTCTGCTGGCGGAAGCGGCCGGATGGGGTGCGGCCTACAACGTATCCATCAACCTCTCCGGGGTGGAGGACCAGACCTTCGTGGCCCGCTGTCGCCGGGAGGTGCAATCGGCCCTGGAGGAGATCGGGACCCGAGCCCGGGAGATCCGGGAGAAGCTCCGCAAGGACCTGGAAATGGCCTGAGAAACGGGGAAACCAAGCCAGCAAAAGGGGGGCGCCAAGCGCCCCCCTTTTTGTTACACTGGGATCGGGAGAACGAGTCAGCGCACGAAAGGGGGAGGCTCCATGAAGATCCGTCCCGCCGGGGTGATCGAAGAGCAAGGCAAGGTCCTGTTCCTTCGCTATGCCTACCCGCAGGGAGACGTCTACGGCATCCCCGGCGGAGGTGTGGAGGAGGGGGAGTCCCTCCGCCATGCCTTGGTCCGGGAGATGGAGGAGGAGCTGGGGATTGCCGTTCTGGTTGAGGACCTGCTCCTCAGCGCCGAAGCCCGTCCCGTGGGCCCCTTGGAGCACACCCTCCACCTATTCTTCCGCTGTCGCCGCCTGGGGGAAGGGACCCCCACGGTTCGGCGGGAACACACCAGCGCCGCTGGGCACGAATGGCTTCGCCTGGAGGACCTTCCCGAGAAGACCCTCTACCCCAACGTGGGAACCTTGCTGGCCCGGGCCCTCTTGCGCCCCGGGGTGCTCTACGTGGAGGAGCTTCCCTCCCGGGAATGGCGCTAAAGCCCCTTCTGCTCCTCCCGGTGGAACCCCTCTTCCAGGTGGGAGGCATCTCCCAGCAGCAGCAGGCGGGGAGGTTTGCCCGCCCTCAGTTCCACCAGGTTCAGCCCTCCGTTGGGGATCACAAAGCGCCAGAAGCTCCCCAGGGGAGCGCCCATCCAATGGCAGAGGAGCACCTTCAGCACCGCGTCGTGGCTGGCCAGGCACAGGTCCCCCTCCTCCGGGCAGGTCACCGCAAGCCGCTCCGCCGCTGCGACCGCTCGATCCCGGACCTCTTCCAGGGTCTCCCCTCCCGGCCCGGGCATGCGCACCTCCTCGGGCCTCTCGTGCCAACGATCCAGGAGGCTCGGCCACGTTGCCCGGACCTCCTGGGCCAGACGTCCCTCCCAATCCCCGTGATGGATCTCCGTGAGGCCCTCGTCCACCTGCAGGGGAACCGGAGAATCCGAGGCTCCGTGGATGGCGCGAGCGGTCTGGAGGGCCCGGGATAGGGGACTGGAAACCACCAGGGCGAAGGGGTGCCCCCGAAGGCGCTCCGCCACCCTGCGAGCCTGCTCCAGGCCCCGGAGGTTCAAGGGGGTGTCCTGCTGTCCCTGAAAACGTCCCTCCCGGTTCCAGTTCGTCTCCCCGTGGCGCACCAGAAAGAGGCGCATCACAGCCCTTCCTTCAGGCAGACCGTGGCCGCCCAGATGAGGTCCCCGTCGTGCCGGAGGGTGGAGAGCAGCTCCTCCCCCAGCTCCTGATCGATCTGAAGCGCCGCCAGGGCCAGACCGCTGCCGTTCTTCCGCCCCAGGGCGAAATTGGCGATGTTCACCCCCGCCTGCCCCAGCAGGGTTCCCACCTTGCCGATCACTCCCGGCCGGTCGTGGTTCTGGAAGAGGAGAAGGCGCCCCGAAGGGATCAGGTCCAGCCAGTAGTCGTCCAGGCGCACCACCCGCTGCCGCCCTTCTTCCGTCACGGTCCCCACCAGGCGCAGGGAGCCCCGCTCCGTGCCCACCTTCACGTCGATGACGTTCTGGTAGGTGCTGGACTCCCCGAAGCCCTCCTCCAGCTGGATGCCCTTCTCCTGGGCGATGAGGGGAGCCACCATGTAGTTCACCTCCGCTCCGTGGCGCACCTCCAGCAGCCCTTTGAGGAACGCCACAGTGTAGGGCTTGAGGCGGAAGGGAGCTTCAAAGCGGATGGGTTCCTCCTCGTCCTGGAAGAGGGGACCTCGGAGCATCACCTGACAGCTCGACACGGCCCCTTCGGTGCGCTCCGCCAGGTGGGTGGCCAGTACCCCCAGGTTTCGGGCCAGGGTGAGGAACGCCCGGCGCTGCCCCGTGAGGCGCTGTTCCATGAAGGGGAGGTTCACCGCATGCTCGTAGGGCTCCCCCCGAAGGGCGGCCAGGAGGTTGGTGGCGGCGATGCGAGCCACCGCAGACTGGGCCTCGTAGGTGTTGGCCCCCAGGTGAGGGGTGAGGACGATGTGGTCCTGCAGGTCCTCCGCCAGGAGAGGGTGCTCTAGCCCCGGGGGCTCCATGCTGTACACGTCGAAGGCCGCCCCGGCAAGCCGTCCCTCCCGAAGGGCCAGGGCACAGGCCTCCTCGTCCACCAGGCCTCCCCGGGCGCAGTTGATCAGGTAGGCCCCCCTCTTGATGGTGCGCACCAGCCGGTCGTCCAGCATCCCCCGGGTCTCCTCGGTGAGGGGCACGTGGAGGGTGATGACGTCCGCCATGGCCAGAGCGTCCGCCAGATCCGGCAACAGCTGCACCTTCAGGTTCTCCGCCTTCCCGGGAGAGACGTAGGGATCGTAGGCGGACACGTCCATGCCGAAGGCACGGCACCGGAGGGCCACCTGGGTCCCGATGCGCCCCAACCCCAACACCAACAGGCGCTTTCCGTTGAGCTGGTGTCCCATGAAGCGCTTCCGGTCCCACTCCCCCCGGCGCATGGAGGCGTTGGCCTGGGGGGTGCGCCGGATCAGCCCCAGCATCAGCGCCAGGGTCTGTTCCGCTGCGGAGAGGGTGTTACCCGTGGGGGCGTTGATGACCACGACACCCCGTCGGCTTGCCTCTGGCAGATCCACGTTGTCCACTCCCACCCCGGCCCGACCCACCACCTTCAGGACCGGGGCCGCCTCCAGCAGGGGCACGTCGATGCCCGTGCCGCTGCGGGTCAGGAGGGCGTCCGTGTCCTGCAGCTGGGCAAAGAGATCCTCCCGGGAAAGCCCGACCTTCTGCACCAGCTGCACATCCCGGGCCTCCCGCAGGATCGCCAGGCCCTCTTCATGAATCGATTCGGTCACCAGGACCTTCCACATGGGGTTTCCTCCTTCCACGTTTCATAGGCCCGCTCCAAGGCTTCCTTGGGGGAGGGAAGCTTGCCCTGGGCCCTGCAGGCCGCCCAGAAGCTCCCCAGGATCAGGGAGAGCTGGGGCCAGCCGAGATCGACGTAGTGTGCCACCCGAACCAGGTGCCCCTTCAGGGGGCCCTGGCCACCCGCCACCTCCACCCCCATGGAGCGCAGGGATTCCCTCAGGGAATCCGCCACCCCCGGGGATTCAAAGTACAGCGCCGTGACCCCCGGAGAACGGTGCTCCTCTCGGGTCACCAGAAGGGGAAGGCCCAACCCTTCCAGGCCGGAGGCCAGGGCCCGGGCGAAGCGACGCCGGGCGGCGAACCAGACGGGAGCCCCTTCCCGGAGGATCCCGTCCAACCCCGCGGAGACGGCGGCGTAAAGAGAGAGGGGGGGAGTGTAGGGCGTCTGGGAGTTCTTCTCCAGGTCCTTCCGGTAGAGGACCAGATCCAGGGAATAGGTGGGGCAGCGGTGCGACCGGGCCGCCTCCCATCCCCGGGAGGAAAGCCACAGGAAGGAAAGGCCGGGGGGACTCATCAACCCCTTCTGGGAGGAGGTGGCCAGACCATCCACCCCCCAGGCCTGGGGGAGACAGGACATGGCCCCGACGGAACTCACCCCGTCTAGCAGGACCAGAGGCCGGGGCTCTGGAAGGGCGGCCAGGATGGCCTCCACCGGATTGACCACCCCCGTGGAGGTCTCGTTGTGGGTCAGCAGCAGGGCCTTCGTCCCCGGGCGGGCCATCAAGGCCTCTCGGACCGAGGCCGGATCGACCGCTTCTCCCCAGGGGACGTCCAGAACATGGAGGTCCACCCCGCGTCGGGCGGCGATCTCCCGGAACCGATCCCCGAAGGCGCCGCAGGAGACGGACAGGACCTCGTCCCCCGGCTCCAGAAGGTTCTGACAGAGGGCGTCCAGGCCTCCCGTGCCCGATCCGGGAACGGGAAGGACGGGGTCTGAGGTCTCGAAAAGCCGGGCCAGTTTCTCCAGCAGCTCCCGATAGAGGACGGAAAAGGCCGGTTCCCGGTGGCTGATCATGGGGTTCCCGCCCGCAAGGCGCACCGGGTCGGGAAGCTCCACGGGTCCGGGGGTCAACAACACGCGCTGCATCCACACACCTCCTCATGGAGGAAGGGAAGAAAAAGGCGGGAGCCGTTGGAACCGGGCCCCCGCCTTCGCTTCGTCTTCCGTTGGATCCTGGGATCGAAACGCAGCTTCAGGGGCGCAGGGGAACGGGCCAACAACCTCCTCCGATGGAGGAAGAAGAGGATCCCATGGAAAAACGGGAGCGGGACGAGCCGAAACCGGCAAGGGAAAGGTCGCAGGTGGGGTTCACTTTTCTTCGCCTCCTCTCGGAAATTTCGTTGCTTATACCATGGGGGCCTCCTGGCGTCAAGAAAACCCGTCTCTATCGTCCTCCTCATGCCTTTCCTCTCCTTTCTCCGCGTCACCCCCGGAGGGGGACACAAAAACCGCTATAATGAGGCGGCGTCGCCTCTGGAGACGCACCGAAAGGCGGTCGAAACGTCAGGTGAATCGCTGCGAACGGATCGCGTTTGTCCTTTCTTTGCTGCTCTTCGCCCTCTGCATCCTGGGGCTGCCCCGGCTGGTTCCCGATCCCTTCCCCCCCGGGACATCGGGGGAAGAAGTCGAGGTCACCGTGCCTCCCGGAACCTCCGCATCCGGATTCGCCCGGCTCCTTCGAGAGAAGGGCATCGTGACGGAGGAAGCGGACCTCCTTGCCTGGATGGTCCGCATGGGCATCGACCGTTCCCTCCGAGCGGGGATCTACCGGCTGCACCCCGGTTCTCCCTGGGAGGTGGCGAAGGAGATCCGCGAGACCCGCCCTCGGGGGTTTCAACGGGCCCTCATCCCTGGGGCGGACTGGGTGGACCTGACCCGGGGGGTGTCCGAAGACGTCTGGAGGGACGCCCTTTCGGACCCATCCCTCTTCCCGCAACCCCTGCGCCCCCTCCTGCCCCCGAAACCCGAAGAGCGCCTGGCCTTCCTGCTGCCGGACACCTACGGGGTTCCCGAAGGGTCTGAGGGCATCCCCAACCTGGTCCGCGCGGCCTCCCTGGCCTGGTGGAACCGTCTGGGGGCAGCGGTCCAAAGGGGGAACTGGTCTCGGGACACGCTCCTCCAAAGGGGCATTCTGGCCTCTCTGGTGGAGAGGGAAGTCCGGTCGGACGAGGAAAGGCCCCGAGTGGCGGCGGTCTTTCTGAACCGACTGACCCGAGGGATGCCGTTGCAGTCCTGCGCCACGGTGGTCTACGCCTGGAAACTGCGGGGGGAGAAGCGGAGCACCCTCTCCTACCGGGACCTGGAGATCCGTTCTCCCTTCAACACTTACCGCCACAGGGGGCTGCCCCCGGGGCCCGTGGGGATCCCGGGCTTGGAATCCTGGAGGGCGGCCCTGGAGCCGGCGCGGGAGGAAGCGCTTTTCTTCTTCCTGGGAAAGGACGGCAAGCACGTCTTCAGCCGAACCTACCAGGAGCACCTTCGGGCACAAAACGCCCTCGCGCGAAAAGATGCCCCGTCCCAGGGGGCGTCGCGGCACACAGAACCCACGGCAGCCATGGGGCAGAAATCTGCTCCTCACCTTCAAGAAGGAGACCCGAACGATCCATGAACGAAAAGGGAATCGCCGATCTGCTCGAACAGCTCGCGGAACAGAAAAAACGGGGAGTAGACCACGGAGAAGTCTACCTTCAGACGGGGACGGGACACCTGATCCACTACGAAGACCGACGCATCGAGGAGATCTCCTCCTTTCGAGCCGACGGTGTGAGCGCCCGGCTGGTGCAGGGAGAAGCGACCTTTATGGCCCACGCCCCGGGGCTGCAGGCGGACACCGCAAGCCGGGTCCTCCGTCTGGCGGAGGCGGATGCGGGGCAAGCCCTCTCGGCTCCCCTGGGGGGAACCGATCCCCTCCTGGAACCCGAACCGGGGCTTCCCTCCCTGGAGGCGGACTGGCTGGCGGAGGTGGATCGGACGATCCGGGAGGGCAGTCCCTGGGTCAAGCAGGTGGGAATCCAGATCCGCTCCTCCTCCAAACAGGTGCTCGTCTTGGGATCCCACGGCCGAGCGGCCCAAGACAGGCGACGCTACACCAGCTTTTCCGTCCACGTGGTGGTGGAGCGGGACGGGGTCCTCCGCACGGGGTACGAGGCCCGGTCCTGTTCCTTCCCCATGGAACAGTTCTGGGGAGGGGAAGACCCCCTCGCCCTGGGACGGGAGGCGTTGCGCCGGGCGCTTTTGCAGCTGGAAGCGCGACCCTGTCCCGCCGGGGTCTTCCCGGTGGTAGTGTCCGGCTCCGCCGGAGGCACCCTGATCCACGAGGCCTGCGGCCACGGTCTGGAGGCGGACATCGTCCGCAAGGACTACTCCGCCTTTCGGGACCGCCTCGGCCAACCCGTGGCCAGCCCCCTGATCCACCTGGTGGACGACGCCACGTTGCCGGGGAACTACGGCTCCTACGCCGTGGACGACGAAGGGACCCCGGCAGGGAGGACGGTCCTCCTGGAGGCGGGGATCCTCAAGGGCTACCTCACCGACCTGACGAACGCCCGCCTGGGCGGATGGCCCGCCACAGGGAACGGACGGCGGGAATCTTACCGCTGCGCCCCCGTCCCCCGGATGAGCAACACCTTCGTCCTCCCCGGGGACATGGAGGAAGAGGAGATGCTGGACCGCATGGGGGAGGGGTTATACGTCCGCATGATGGGCGGCGGGGAGGTGGACCCCACCACGGGGGACTTCGTCTTCCACGTGAGCGAGGGCTACCGGGTGGAGGGAGGCGTAATCGCCTATCCCGTTCGAGGGGCCACCCTTACGGGAAACGGTCCGGAGGTGTTGCGCAACGTGCAGGCGGTGGGACGGGACCTTCACTTCGAACCGGGCATCTGCGGGAAGGCGGGACAGGGGGTCCCCGTCTCGGACGGGCAGCCGTCCCTCTGGATCCGGGAAATCCTGGTAGGGGGCAGCGACACGGGCGATGAAGACGCCTAGGACGAAGACGGCCCCCTCCAAACGGAATCCTCTCCTCCAGCTTCGCGAGGGACTGCCCTCCCTCGGGACGACGGTGGACTGGTTTGCCCTTGGCCTTCTGGGGCTCTCCCTCTTCGCCCTCTTCTCTATGGCCACCCCCTGGACGGGCTCCTTGGGCCGGCTTCTGGGGGATCTCCTGTTGGGGTCCGTCGGAACCGCCGCATGGATCCCCTTGGCCTTCTGCGTCTACGTGGGCACCCTGCGACTCTCCCGAAGGGAGATCCCGTCCCTTCTGCGTCAGTCCCTGGGGGTCCTGGGACTCACCCTCGGGAGCATCCTCTTCCTGGGCCTTCTGGAGGAGGTCTCCTCGCCCCTGGCGGCCTTCCTGCAAGCCGGGAGCTGGGGCAACCATTTGGCTCGGGGAGTCCTGGAGTTCCTGGGCCCCTTGGGAGCGGCCCTGTTGGGACTCCTCCTCTCGGCCGTCACGGCGGCGGCCTTTCGGGGAGACACCCCCCAGGACCTGACGGACCAGTTGCTCCACCTGTTCGAAGGGTTCCCGGCAGGCCTTTTCAAGAGGGGGAAGGGGGGAACGCAGGAACCCAACGCCTCCGTTCCCAAGACCCGTTCCCGCCCGGGCCGAGCCCTCCAGGAAGAGACACAAGAAGGAGAAAGCGCGGAACCCCTCGGGGAATCGGATCCTTTCTGCCGCATCGCCGTGGAGGACCTGGAAAGGGACGACCCGGAGGACGCCTTCTCCCTGCCCCCCGAGTTTCCCGAGGTTGAACCGGGCTGCTTCCCTCCTCCCGCAGACCTGCTGGGCCCTCCGGAGGACGGTTCGGACAGGCCGGGGGAGGAGACCATCCGCCCCCTGGGGGAGCGCATCGTCTCCTCCCTGGAGGAATTCGGCATCGAGGCGGAGCTGGGAGAGACCCAGGTCGGCCCCACGGTGATCCAATTCCGCATCCAGCCCGCCCCGGGGGTGAAGGTAAGCCGCGTGGCCTCCCTCACCAACGACCTGGCCCTGGCCCTGGCGGTGCCGAGCCTCCGGGTGGAGGCCCCCATCCCGGGCAAGCCCTACGTGGGCATCGAGATCCCCAACCCCCGGCGCCGATCCATCCCCCTGCGGACCCTCCTGGAGTCGGAGACCTTCATGGAGACGGAGGCGGACCTGCCCCTGCCCCTGGGGGTGGGTGTGGACGGGGAACCCCTGGTGACGGGACTGGAGGACCTTCCCCATCTCCTGGTGGCGGGAACCACCGGCTCGGGGAAGAGCGTCTTCGTCAACAGCTGCATCGTGGGACTCTGCTCCGCCCGGCGACCCGACGACCTGCGCCTGGTGCTGGTGGACCCCAAGCGGGTGGAGATGGCGGCCTACGAGCGGCTGCCCCACATCCTCACCCCCCCGGTGGTGGATCCCAAGAAGGCCATCCACGCCCTGGCCTGGGCCATCCGGGAGATGGAACAGCGCTACGAGCTCTTCGCCCGGGCCCGGGTGCGCAACCTCAAGGGCTACAACGAGGCGGCGATCCCCAAGGATCGGCTCCCTCACATCGTCATCGTGGTGGACGAACTGGCGGACCTGATGATGACCTCCCCCAAGGAGGTGGAGGACTACATCTGCCGCCTGGCCCAGATGGCCCGCGCCACGGGAATCCACCTCATCCTGGCCACCCAGCGCCCCTCGGTGAACGTCATCACCGGCCTCATCAAGGCCAACATCCCCGCCCGGGTGGCCTTCACCCTGCCCAGCCAGGCGGATTCCCGCACCATTCTGGACTGCGGGGGGGCGGAAAAGCTCCTGGGCAAGGGGGACATGCTCTTCCTTTCCTCCCGTCTGCCCAAACCCCTTCGACTCCAGGCGGCCTGGTTGGACGAAAAGGCCCTGTGCCGCTGGCTGGAGTACCTGGTCTCCCTCTTCGGGGAGCCCCAGTTCCAGGACCTGGAGGAGCAGGGCGGCGGGGGCTTCGACGGGGAGGCCAACCTGGACGACCCCCTGCTGGAGGAAGCGGTGGGGATCGTCCTCTCCACGGGAATCGCCTCCGCCAGCCGCCTCCAGAGGCAGCTTCGGGTGGGCTTCACCCGGGGAGCCCGGCTCATCGACATGATGGAGCAGTTGGGCATCGTGGGCCCTCCGGAGGGATCCAAGCCCCGGGAGATCCTGGTGGACGAGGAGGACGCCCAGTCCCTGCTGGAGCGAGCCCGAACCAGGGAGGCTTAGGTATGCGGTGGAAGGACGTGGAGCTTCTTTCCCCAGGGCTTCCCGAGGGAGGCCGAAGGGTGCTTCTGGTCCTGGGGGGGCGAGCACCCGACACCCCTTGGCTGGACTCCTTCCGCCAGGAGGGCTGGGAACTTTGGGCGGTGGACCGGGGAGTGGAGGCCTGTCGTCGAGCGGGGTGGCTGCCCCGCCTGGTGCTGGGAGACCGGGACAGCGCGTCCCCGGCGGACTGGGACTGGGCCGTGTCGGCGGGGGGGGAGGAAAGGCTGTTCTGCAAGGACAAGGATGCCACGGACTTCCAGCTGGCCCTCCAGGAACTTGCCGAAATCGACCCGAGACCTCAGGTCCTCCTGACGGGGGCTTTCGGTGGCCGTCTCGACCACCTCTGGAGCCTCCTGCACAGCTTCCTCCCTGGGACGGCCTGGACCCCCCTGGGGATGGCGGATCAGGAAGAGGGGGTGTACTTGCTCCCGGGACCGGGGAAAGTGGAGGTCCGGTTCGGTGACCCCATCCCCCAGGCGGTCTCCCTTCTGCCCCTCCGGGGAGACTGCGAAGGGGTGGGCATCTCCGGCGTTCGCTGGCCCCTGGTGGACACGCACCTGGCCCTCAGCCATCCCTACGCCGTAAGCAATCGTCTTGAGGGGGGAGAACGGGGGGTTCGTGCGGAGGTCCGAAGGGGGACCCTGGGAGTCTACTGGTGCCTCACCGGAGCGTGACGGGGAAGAGGGAAAAGAAAAGGGGCCGTCTTTCAGACGGCCCTGCGAATCTTACCGGAACGAAGACATTTGGTGCAGACGTGAAGCCGTTTCGTCTCGCCGCACCCCACGTCGACTCGGACGCTCTGAAGGTTGATCAGCCAGCGACGACGAGTATGGCGGACCGAATGGCTGACCGAGTTCCCCGTCTGGGGACCTCGACCGCAGCAATCGCAAACCCTGGACATGTTATCCCTCCTTTGCTGGCAGCGACAATTCAGCCAACGCATTGTAACATGGTCCGGAGGCGGTCGCAACCGCAGGCCTTCTGAGGGGGGAAACGGGAGCATGGCATTCACCGAGGACATGAACGAACTGGAACGAACCGTTCAACGGCTGGAAAAGGAAGAACTCCCCCTGGAGGAGGCGCTGGACCTCTATGAAGATGGATTGGGGCTGGTCCGCCGCTGCTCCGCCTTCCTTCGGGATGCGGAGCAGCGCATTGAGGTCCTGGACGAGGACGGAACGTGGAAACCCTGGACCGAAGAGGATCGCCCCTGAGAAGGAGGAACGAGTATGAACCCTGAACGCCAGCAGAGACTCAAGAACTTCCTGGAGGAGCGACGCCTTTGGATTGAAGACGCTCTTTCCTCCCAGTGCGAGGTCCCCTGGGAGGAGGTCCCCCCCAGACTTCAGGAGGCCATGGTCTACTCCCTCCAAGCTGGGGGAAAGAGGATCCGCCCCGTTCTGTGCCTGGCGGCGGCGGAACAGTGCGGCCTGGCGCCGAGGCGGGCCATGCCTCTGGCCTTGGCCCACGAATGGATCCACACCGCCTCCCTGATCCACGACGACCTCCCCTGCATGGACGACGACGACCTTCGCCGCGGCAAGCCCACGAACCACCGGGTTTTCGGCGAGGCGTTGGCCCTCCTGGCGGGAGATGCCCTTTTGGCCTGGGCCTTCGAGTTCGCCCTGGAGGGGCTCTGTCGCGAGGAACTCCCCGCGCCGCAGATCCTGAAGGCTCTACAGACTTTCGCCCGCGCCGTGGGTCCCCGGGGGATCTGCGGGGGACAGGTCCGGGACACGGACCCGCAGAGCCAAAGCGAGGACCCCGAAGACGTCTGGCTCATCGCCCGAACCAAGACCTCCGTGCTCCTGGAATCCGCCCTGGTGGGAGGAGCCCTTCTGGCTGGGGCGGAGCCTTCCGTCGTGTCGGCTTATGGACATTATGGGACACATTTGGGCACGGCCTTCCAGATCGTGGACGACGTGCTGGACGTCTTGGGAGATTCCGCCACCCTGGGCAAGACCGCAGGGAAAGACGCCCGCCAGGGCAAGAGGACCTTCGTCTCCGTCTACGGCCTGGAACGGGCAAAGGAACTGGCAGAGCAGGAATCCCGCCTCGCCGTGGCTTCCCTGGAGGGGATCTGCCCGGAGGACGACCCCCTGGTGGACCTGGTGGAATCCCTGGTGGAGCGGACCCGCTGATGGAAACCCCGCAGCGGCCCCCAACCCCCATCCTGGACCGGGTGGGCAGCTACCGAAAACTCCGAGAGCTCTCCCCGTCGGACCTGGAGGCTCTGTGCGGCGAGCTTCGAGGGGTGATTCAGGACGTGACCTGCCGAAATGGGGGACACCTGGCTTCCTCCCTGGGGGCAGTGGAACTCATCGTCTCCCTGCTTCGGGTCTTCGACCCGGGACGGGACCGCATCCTCTTCGACGTGGGACACCAGGCCTACGCCTACAAGCTCCTCACAGATCGGCGGGAACGCTTCTCCACCCTGCGCCGCAAGGGGGGCATTTCCGGTTTCCCCCGACGTCATGAGAGCCCCTTCGATGCCTTCGACGTGGGACACAGCAGCACCTCCATCTCCGCAGCCCTGGGGTTTGCCAAGGCCCGGGATCTGAAGCGGGAACGCCACGAGGTGGTGGCGGTGATCGGCGACGGGGCCCTTCTCAACGGTCTGGCCTTCGAGGGACTGAACAACGTCCGGTCCGCCGGCTCCAAGGTGCTCATCGTGCTCAACGACAACGAGATGTCCATCAACACCCGCATCGGCGGCATGGCGGAGCACCTGGCAAAACTCTCGGTGCATCCCACATATCGCCGATTCAAGCAGTTCATCAAGGAGCAGTGCCGCACCCTCCGCAGGGGGGACACGGTGGAGGAGGTGCTGGGACGCTGGAAGACCAAGCTCAAATCCCTCCTGCTTCCCCCCAACATCTTCGAGGAGATGGACATCACCTACTGGGGCCCCTTCGACGGTCACCGGCTGGACGAGCTGGAGGAGATCTTCGGCCTGGCCCGGGACTACCCGGAATCCCTGCTCATCCACGTCATCACCCGTAAGGGAAAGGGATGCCCCGAGGCGGAGGCACAGCCCGCCACCTTCCACGGAGTGGGTGCGGGCACGGTCCTGGGGGCCCCGTCGCAGAAGAAGGCCCCGGACTGGAGCCGGGTGGCCGCCCGGGTGGCGGAGCGCCTGGCGGAGGAGGACCCTCGAGTGGTGTGCTGCACCGCCGCCATGAAGGAGGGGACCAAGCTCCAGGAGTTCAGCCGTCGCTTCCCCCACCGTTTCTTCGACGTGGGGATCTCGGAGGGCCACCTCCTCACCTTCGCCGCGGGCATGGCCGCGGGAGGGTTGCGGCCCCTGGTGTGCATCTATTCCACCTTTCTTCAGCGGGCCATGGACCAATGGGTCCACGACATCTGCCTTCCCGGCCTGCCCGTCCTCCTCTGCGTGGACCGGGCGGGCCTGGTGGGGGAGGACGGGGAGACCCATCAGGGCCTGCTGGACCTGCCGTGGGGAAGGGTCATCCCGGGACTCACCTTCATGGCCCCCCGAGACCAGGCGGACCTGGAGTTCATGATGCGCGGATGGCTGGCCCGGGAGATTCCCGGGGCCATCCGTTACCCTCGGGGGACCGTCCCCCCCTCCCTCTACCGGAACGAGGGTTCCCCCCTCTCCGGGTGGGGAACCCCGGAGACCCTGCACCAAGGGGAGGAGACCTGCCTCGTGGGGGTGGGAAGCACCACGAAGCTCATGATGGACGCCCTCGCCCTCTCTCGCGAGCGGGGCGAGACTCTGCCCACGGTGGTAGACGCCCGCTTCCTGAAGCCCCTGGACGAAACCTTCTACCGGGACCTGCTGCGCACCCACCGTCAACTGGTGGTGGCGGAGGAGGCCTACGTCAGCGGCGGCTTCGGAGAATCCCTGGCGGCCTTCGCCCATCGGGAGGGATCCCCCTGTCTGGTCCGCACCCTGGGGGTGGGGGACCACTTCGTGGCCCACGCCAGCAGGGCGGAGCAGTGGCAGGAGGAGGGCCTGACCCCCGAGCACATCCTCTCCTTCCTTCATGTCTGGGCGACGGCGTCGGCTTGACCAGCTCCTCGCGGAGCGAGGCCTGGCGACATCCCGAACCGAGGCCCAGCGCTGGATTGAAGAGGGGAGGGTGCGGGTGGACGGCTTCGTGATCGTCAAGCCCGCCAGCCTGGTGGACCCGGACCAGGGCATACAGGTGGACACCCCCAAGGAGACCTGGGTCAGCCGAGGAGCCCACAAACTTCTGGGGGGCCTGGAGAGCTTTTCCCTGGACCCGGCGGACAAGGTCTGCGTGGACGTGGGGGCCTCCACGGGAGGCTTCACCCAGGTCCTCCTGCGTCGGGGAGCACGAAGGGTCTACGCCGTGGACGTGGGCTACGGTCAGCTTGCCTGGGAACTGCGCAACGATCCCCGGGTGGTGGTCCGGGAACGGACCAACGCCCGGTTCCTGGAACCGGCGACCTTGGGGGAACCCTGCGACCTGGCGGTGTGCGACGCTTCGTTCATCTCCCTGCGGCTGCTCCTCCTGCCCATGATCTCCGTGCTGCGCCCACAGGGAGATCTGGTGGCCCTGATCAAGCCCCAGTTCGAGGCGGGACGGGGAAGGGTGGGCAAACGGGGGGTGGTACAGGATCCCCGGGTGCACGAGGACGTGGTGCGGGAGATCTTTCGCTTCGTCGCGGAAAAGACCGCTTGGAACGTGTGGGGAGCCGCCCCCTCTCCCCTGCGGGGACCGGAGGGGAACCTGGAATTCCTGCTGCACCTTCGAGGCCCCGACCAGGAACCGCCCCCCCTGCCGGACCCCGCGGCCCTGGTGGAGCGGGGGCATCGGGAAATCCCCCAGTGACGGGACGAGGAAGGATGAACCCATGACCGTGCAATCCATCGGACTTCTCTTCAACACGCAGAAACGGGTGGCCATCGAGGTGGCCCAAAGGGTCCTGACCTGGGGACGGGAGCGAGGAGTCCCCATCCTGCTCCCCCCTCACGAGGCCACGGTCCTGGGAGCCCCGGAGACCTCCGACGAGGCGTGGCGCCAGATGGTGGGCTTCGCCATCGTAGTGGGGGGGGACGGGACGTTCCTGCGGGCCGCCCGGTACGTCCTGGGGCATCCCATCCCCCTCTACGGCATCAACGTGGGGCGCCTGGGCTTTTTGGCCATCGGAGACCCCGATTCGGCGGAGGCGGACATCCAGAGCATCCTGGACGGCCGTTACTCCATCCAGAACCGGGACTGCGTCCGAGGGGTGGTGCACCGGGGGAACCGACAGGTCCACGAACTCCACGCCCTGAACGACCTGGTGATCACCAAGGGCTCCTTTGCCCGATCCGTTGACCTGGAGCTGGCGGTGGCGGGACAGACGGTGAGCTACTTCCCCGCAGACGGCATGATCGTCTCCACCCCCACGGGGTCCACGGCCTACGCCCTTTCCGCAGGCGGCCCCATCGTCCCCCCCCACGTCCCCTGCCTCCTCCTGGCCCCCATCTGCGCCCATACCCTCTACGCCCGCCCCATGATCCTGGGGAAGGACGACGTGGCGCGCATCACCCCCCGGGGGGACCACCGGGAGCTGCTCCTCACCCAGGACGGACAGCTGGGCTACGAACTCCTCCCGGGGGATCACATCCAGGTTCGCCTGGACCCGGAGAAGACCGTCCAGACCATCTCCCTCCCCAACCGGACCTACTACGACCTCCTGCGCACCAAGCTCCAGTGGGGGCAGTGCGGCTTCGGGGGAGGAGGGAACGAGGGATGATCGAATCCCTGCGCATCCGCAACGTGGGGGGTGTCCGCTCTGCGGAGCTGGAGTTCCGGGGACGCTTCGTGGCGGTGACGGGGGAGAGCGGGGCGGGGAAGAGCAGCCTCGTCCGGGCACTGGAGCTTCTGGCGGGCAAGAGGGCACAGGGGACGATCCTGCGAGCCGGAGAGGACGCGGCGGAGGTGGAGGGCACCTTCCTCCCCGGACCGGACGAAAGGGACCGCGAGCCTCTGCGGGTGCGAAGGGTCCTCTCCAAGACGGGAAAAAACCGCCTTTACCTTCAGGACGAATGGGCCACCCTGGCGGACCTGGGGCGGACCCTTTCCCCCCGGCTTCAGATCCAGAGCCAGTTTGCCCAGCTGGAGCTGCTGGACCCCCAGGAGGCCCGGGACCTGCTGGACGCCTTCGCGGGGCCCGAGACGGAGTCCCGACGCGGGACCATGGAAACTCTCTACCGAGATGCCTTGGGGCAGGAGCGACGCCTTCGAGACCTGAAGGTACGACGAAGGGACGTCCTGGCCACCTTCGCCCCGGCCGAGGCGGCAGCCCAGGAGATCCGGGGGCTTCCCCTGGCCCCGGGCTGCGCCCGAACCTGGGAAGAGGAGCGGATCCGGCTCCAGGAAGGGGTCGCGGGGCTGCGAGCCCTCTCCCAGCAGACCTTCCTCCTGGCGGGGGACGACCAGGGGCTCCTCCTTCAGCTTCGCCGCTGTATCGACCTGCTGACGGCCCACGCCCCGGAGGAGGATCGGGCCCTCTGGTCCTCCCTGGCTGCGGAGGGGCTGGAGAAGCTGGAGATGCTGGCGGGGCGCTGCGAGAAGGCCCTTCTCGCCCGCAGCCCAGAGGCAGAAGAAGCGGCCCTGGAGGAGCTGGAAACCCGTCTGGGGACCCTCAAGGGGCTCCTTCGCCGCCTTCGCCTGAAGGACGAGGCGGCCCTCCTGGCATACCTGGAGGAGGCCCGGACGCAGGAGGCATGGCTCCACGAATCCGAATCCCTCCTGGCGGACCTGGAGACCCAGGTCCGCCAGCTGCGCCGGGAGGCCAACCGAGCCGCCTTGGACCTGCGGGAACACCGAACCGCCTCGGCCCGCCTCCTGGGGGAAGAGGTGCAACGTCACCTGGGGGAGCTGGGGATGGAGGGGTTCGCGTTCCAGGTGCACCTGTCCCCCCTGGACCGCCTGCACCCCTGGGGGGCGGACCAGGTGGAGTTTCTCCTGGGCACGGGAGAACTCCCCCCGGCGCCCATCCCCAAGCGCGCCTCGGGGGGAGAACTCAGCCGCATCCTCCTGGCCCTCCAGTGCGCCATCCGGGACCGACGGACCCCCGCGACGCTGGTCTTCGACGAGGTGGAGGCGGGGCTCGGGGGCAAGGCGGCCCTCCTGGCGGGGCTCAAGCTGCGGGAACTGGCCCGGTCGGGTCAGGTCATCCTGGTGACCCACGAGGCTTCCCTGGCAGCCTTGGCGGACCAGCACTTCCTGGTGCACCGCGAAGGGGACCGGACATTGGTGGAGGACCTCCGTGGGGAGCCCCGGGAGCGGGAAATCGCCCGGATGCTCTCGGGAAGCGAGGACGTGCCGGAGGCCCTGGAGCACGCCCGGGTCCTTCTCCGCTGCCCCCGTCCCGAAGAGAACTAGTTCCCGGGGCTCTCCCCGCAAGAGCCTTCGGGCGCAATCGCGCAAAATGAAGTTCCACAAGATACAGTGCACCCCTTTGGGAACCGAAAAGAAAGAGGGGAGCCTCGCAGGAAGGTGCTCCCCTCGTGTCTTGCCCTCGGGAGGTGTGGAGGTTGCGGATCTTCACGAACGTCAGCGCCCTGCTCTGTCTCAATACCGCCTCGAAACTGAACCGCCAGCTTTCCAAAGCCCTGAACCGTCTGTCCACGGGACTGCGCATCAACTCTGCCGCGGACGACGCGGCAGGCATGGCCATCTCCGAGAAGATGCGGGCCCAGACCCGGGGATTGGACCAGGCGGCCCGAAACGCCCAGGACGGTATGTCCCTCCTCCAGACTGCAGAGGGTGGGCTTCAGGAGATCCAGTCCATGCTCCAACGGATGAGGGAGCTCTCCGTCCAGGGGGCCAACGACACCCTCACCGCCGAGGACCGAGGACACATCCAGACGGAGATCGACCAGCTGGGGGAGCAGATCGACGCCATCGCCCGGCAGACCCAGTTCAACCGAAAGAAGCTCCTGGACGGAACCCAGGCCGCCCTGTGGAGCACCAGCACCCGGGACATCGGAGTGGTGCTCTCCGGACCGCTCACCTCCAAGGACTCCCTGGGGAACCTTCATTCCGCCGCGGGGAACTACAAGGTCACCTTCAGCGTCCTTCGGGAAGGACAGGAACAGGTCCAGAAGAGCCACATCCTCTCCCTCAAGCACGGAACCCATGAGAACAACGCCGCGGGCAACTGGTCGGGCTCTGGCCTCACCTCCATGTCCGCCTTGAACCTGGTGGAGGGGGTCTGGGGGCTGGAGACCCGGGAAACCCCCTTCGGGGGGATCTGGTACTACCAAGGGGCAGCCATCTCCACCGCCGCCGCCATCGGGGCCTCCGTCCAGGCCTCTCCCACCCCCAACATCCTGGCTCCGGGGTCCTACGACCTCCGGGTCTCCGACCGGGTTCCCATGATGGCCAGCTTCGACCACGCCCTGACCAACGGCATCGTCACGGGGGTGGACATGAGCAGCCGGGGGGCGGGGTCCAACTTCGACGCGGTCCTGGGCATCCGGGCGGACGAAGGGGCCATCGCCGCGGCATCCCAGACCTACCGCAACGACCTGACGGGGGGCAAATCCATCACCGCCGACGGGGCCGGGGGGAACGTGGCCTTCACCACCCGGGCGACCAATGACGTGAACCTCTTCACCCACTTCGCCGTGACCGCCACGGACCGACGGGACCTCATGGCGGGGGACGTCACCCTCACGGAATCCTACGTCACCCACCAGGCCGCCCAGATGACTGTGAACCTGGACTACCGTGGGACGGACGACACCTCCGCCACCGTCACCTACCGCACCTCCTCCGGGGGCAACACCCTGACCGCCACCTCCACCTGGCAGGCCGCAGCAGGGGCCACCCTGACCCTGGACATCGGGGGAGGCCCGGTGACCCTGAACATCGGCGGACGGAACATCGAGGAGATCGCCGCCGACATCAACGCCTCCGGCCTTGCGGGGGTCTCCGCAAGCGTCGTGACTTCCGGTTCCACCCGACGCATCGACCTGACCAACGCCTCCGGTTCTTCTTTGGACGTGGGCGAGACCGGGGTTGGGGGCGGCGGTCTCGGATTGGCGGGGACCGTGGCAGACGGGGCCACCGCTGCGGGAGCCTTCCGGGACTACGGCCGGGTCACGGTTCTGGGAGTCAACGGCCAGACCCTGGCCGACCTCGCTTCTGCCGTGGACGGCATCGCAGGTCTCAACGCCTCGGTGGTCGGCTCCGGGACGACGGCGGCCCAGGTCTCCATCGCCGGAGACGCCAACTACCACGTGGACCTCGTCTCGGGGGGCGACATTGCGGGGGAACTGGCCCTGGACCACACCTTTGATGGAGGGGGGACCCACACCTCCACCGCCCGGGCGCACAACTACGCCGTCACGGCGGCCACGGCGGGGCAGGATCTGGCGGGCATCGCCGCGGCCCTGCAGAACGTGGGGGGGACGGATCTGGGAGTGGCCACCACCTCCGCAGGCGCCCTGAACGGCCTCAGCTTCACCGGCGCCAGCCTCTACAGCGTGACCCTTTCCGGCGTAACCATGGGAGAACTCCGTAACGGCAGCTTCGCCAGCACCACGTTCACTGTGGGACGAGGCGCTGCCGTGACCACGGGCAACCGGGTCTACGTGAACCGCGACGTCACCGTGGCCGTGGGGGATCGGGACGC
The DNA here is from genome assembly GCF_000165795.1 of Aminomonas paucivorans DSM 12260. NCBI lineage: Bacteria > Thermotogati > Synergistota > Synergistia > Synergistales > Synergistaceae > Aminomonas > Aminomonas paucivorans. The sequence continues at coordinate 1,564,415 of NZ_CM001022.1, forward strand.
GGGACAGATCGCCTCGGCCCTCCAGACGGGCATCCAGACGGCCCTGGCAGCAGACGGCCTCACGGGCAACAACGCTGGCGCCACCGTTGCCTCCGTGGGAGGAGGGGTCACCCGGCAGCTGCAGCTGGGCAACCTGGCGGTTTCGGGATACCGGATCGCCCTCACCGGGGGCACCAACAACTCCCTGACGGAGGTCTGGGGGGGAGGGGTCTCCACAAACCGGGGCACCTCCGCCACGGGCACCCCCAACCTGGACTACGGCCGAACCACCACCGTCACCGTGGCCGGGGACAACATCGAACAGGCCTTTGCGACCCTCTCGGGGGTCCATGCGGGTTTACAGGTGACCTGGTCCCAACAGCCCGACCACACGACCCCGCAACACTACGGTCAGATCGCCTTCACCAACGTCTCCAGTGGGGCGGGGCGCCGGAGGTTGTCCATGACCCAATCCGGAGTCGATTCAGGCCCGGGGATCAACGCCAACCGCAAGCTCTTCGAAAGCACCGGCTCCCTCTGGTCCACCACGGAGAACACCGGAACCCACGGGGTGACCTCCAACATCCTTCAGGCCCACGACGCGGTCACCCTTCAGGTGACCGCAAACGGCAACGACGCAAACGCGGCCCACGTGGCGGCGGGAGGAGCGGTGACCCTCTACGAGGGCACGGGGGCGGCCACGGAAACCCAAAACGCCGGGATCCTCAACGCCGCCTTGGGCCACAGCGTGCTGGATTCCTTCGCCCTTCGGGACGACAACCCCAATGCGGCGGACTTTGCCGTCGGGGAGTCCTGGATGACCTACACCCGGGCCCGGGCGGCGGGAACCAGCGACCGGGTGGATCTGACCCTCTACGACGGCCTGTACCCCGACGCGGGGAACAACGGGGGCGTCACCAACGGGATCACCTACGTCTTCAACGACGGCGCCCTGGATGGAGGCAGCCGATCCCTCCACCAGCTGGTGCGCACCGGGGCGGGCATCGGCGGCTCCGCCGCCCTGAGCCATAACCTGACCTTCGGCACGGTGAACCAGGACACGTCCGTGAGCTACGGGGAACGGGCAGGGGCGGGGGCCTACTGGAACGATACCGCCGGCACCACCCCGTGGTACGCCCAGTCCTACTACGGGGAGGACACCACCTATTTCTTCGGCAACGGCAGCACCCCCGCCTCCGTGGTGACCGCCGCGGAGCTGTACCGACAGAACGAGGTGAACGCCTCCCTGATGTTCGAGTACGACGGCACGGACCTCACGGTGCGCGCCAAGGGCTTCCGCCGGGACGGTTCCACCCTCCCCGCCTCCTGCGACACGACCCCGGAGATCGTGGCGGCTAGCGGGGACGTGACCCTCTTCGGGGAGATCCATTTCACGAACCTCCAGATCGATCGAAGCCGCCTCACCGCAGGGGACAAGTTCGTCATCAACGTCTCCGCCGCAGCCCTGCTGGACGGGGTCAACGGAACCCCCGCGGACCCCACGGCCTTTCAGTCCACCGCCAACATCGCCGTGCAGGGGGACCCGTTCCGGCAGAACCGCCCCGACTGGGGCAGCTCCGCCCAGTACCGCCTGGCCCAGGGCGTGGAAAACGGCCACACCTTCAACCTGCTGGGCTACTTCGTGGATCCCCTCAACGGCAGCAGCGACATCCCCGGACTGGGCTACTACGAGGGGAGTGTCATCCTGGAAGGGGAAGCAGGAGGCTTCGCCGCGGGCAGCACCGTGGGGGCCCCGGACGGGACGGAGGCCAGCGCCCATCGGGCCCGCCTGGAGATCAACTACCAGGGAGATCTGCGGCCCTCCGCAGGGGCCCTGGTGACCAGCGTCTTCCTCCAGAGCATGGAGGCGGGGGGGAGCAAGAACATCAAGGACTACGTAGCCGGGGTGGGGTACTCCAACTACGAGTACGGCACCCGGACGGACGGCACCTACGGCCCCCTGAACGAGTTCCACAGCGAGCGGTACAACCCCTACAACGCCTCCCTGGTCTTTGACGTGCTGGAGGTGTACAACGGGTCCCTGAAGTTCCGCATCCAGGGTCGGGTCGTGGACCGGGACGGAAACCAGTGGTACGTGGAGGACAACGACTACCGCCTCAACCTGGGCCCCAACACCAGCAAGAACTCCTCCGCCCTGCCTCCGGTGGTCCCGGCGGAGGTGCTGAACCCGGTGGTGCTGTTTCGGGATTCCGCCTTCGGCGGCCTGGCCTTCGACGAATTCACCCTTTCCGACAAGGAGACCTGGCACGAGGGGGATCGATTCACCCTCGCCCTCACCGCCAGCGGCTTCGTCAACGGCCTGAGCGAAGCGGAACAGCAGGCCGACCCGGCCCTCCGGCCCAACACCGACGAGATCGACCTGTTCTCCGACAACCGGGGCACCAACATGCCCCACTCTTTCCGCTTCAACGAAGGGATCCTGGACCACCGGAAGCTGGATCTGGGGATCTACCAGCTGGCAAACAACATCGCCAAGCCCGACAGCGACCATTTCCACCGCGACCAGGTGATGGACGGCACCCTGTCTCTGGCCTTCGGGGACTACCATCCCGGAGGAGAACCGGTCCTGACGGACTCCCTTACCTTCGAGGTGCTCTACCAGCAGGGCATGGACGCGGGCAAGGCCCACTACTACAGCCGGGCGGAGGACATCGCCCAGTTTTACGGCAAGAACGGCCGTTTTCTCCTGGAGAACAACACGGAACAGCTCACCATCCGTCAGGGAGACCGGGAGATCCACGTCCCCCTGGGGTCCCTTTCGGAGATGGGCAAGCTGGGGGAGCAGATCTCCGAACAGATCTGGCTGCACCTGCTCATGCAGCACGACGGGGTTCTCCGGGGGGAGGACGACATCCTGCCCTACGGCTACAACCCCGACCTGATGGAGGAAAAGGACAAACGGGAGATCTTCCAGTTCGTGAACAACGTCCCCGGGGAAAGCGGAAATGAAGCCGTCATGGCCACCTTCCTTGCCCACTCCGTGTTGCCCGGGGAGGAGGGAAAGCTCCACTTCTACGGCAGCGAGGACCTTCTGAAGGCCCTGGGGTTTGCCACCATCCAGGAGGCCCAAGACACGGAGTTCCGAGTGCGCGCTGCGGACGCCCACTCGGGAAAGCAGGCGGGGCAGGGAGGGAACGTTCTGGCGGGAAAGCGCCTCTACGGACTTCTGGGGGACAACGTGGCTCTGGACATCGGGAGCACCCTCGGCCTGAGCCGGATCACCTTCGACCACAAGCGGGGCACCTTCGATGCGGGGCTCAAGTCCTCCTTCGACCAATTCGTCCACCTGGCGGACAGCACCGCCCAGCTTCAGGTAGGGGCCAACGAGGGGGAAGACCTGTCCCTCATTCTGGGGGACGTGCAGGTTCGAGCCCTGGACGTGGACAACCTGGACGTGCGGAGCCAGGAGGCGGCGGCGCGCAGCATCACCCGGCTGGACAATGCCCTGGACCGGGTCTCCACCCAGCGGGCCGCCATCGGGGCACAGATCAACCGGTTGGAGCACACCGTCCCGCAGCTCCAGACGGCCTCGGCACACCTGAACGCCGCCCGGTCCCGGATCCTGGACGCGGACATGGCCCGGGAGATGATGGAGTTCACCAAGCTGAACATCCTCATGCAGGCCAACAACATGGTCACCTCCCAGGCCAACCAGCTTCCCTCGCAGGTCCTGAGCCTGCTGAACCAGAGATAAGCCCCCTCTCTCCACAAAAGAACAGCATCACCGAGAAGAAAGCACGTCAAGGCGGCTGCAGAGGATCCGCAGCCGCCTTGACGTGTCCCCCTTAGCGCGAGTACTATGGGTCGGCATTTGTATCGCTTGGGGCAGGTACTCAAGGGCAACGCCCACCTGAACCCGCAGCGGAAGGAGAGGTAAATATGTACGCAATCGTCGAGGCCGGTGGCAAGCAGTACCGCGTTCAGTCCGGGGACCGCATCCGGGTGGAACAGCTCCACGTGGAGCCGGGCTCCCTGGTGGAGCTGGATCGGGTCCTCCTGGTGGGGAAGGACGACGCCCCGCTGGTGGGGGATCCCTACGTTTCCGGCGCTTCCGTGACCGCCAAGGTGCGCAACCACGGCAAAGAGGACAAGGTCATCGTCTTCAAGTACCGGAGGAAGAAGAACTACCGCCGTTTCCGGGGACACCGGCAGCCCTACACGGAGCTGGTGATCGAGGACATCCGCGCGTAGTCGCGGCGCGAAGGCCCCTTGACGTCCGTTCGGCTCTTTCTGGAAGCCGGGGAGCTGGTGGGCCTGGAGGCGCAGGGACACGCGGGCTTCGCGCCCCGGGGACGGGATATTGTCTGTGCCGCCGTGTCGGTTCTGGTGCAGACCCTGGAGCTGGGGATGGAGGACGTGATCCGGGAACCGAGCCTCCGGATTCAGTGCGATCCGCGCAAGGCCCTTCGCCGGGTGATCTGGAAACGAAGCGACGACCCGCGGGTCACAGCCTTGGGGGAGACGATCCGCTTGGCCCTGAAGGCCGTGGCGGAAGCCCATCCGAAACAGGTTTGCATCGTGGAGGTGGAACGAGATGAAGCGAATTCTTGACTTGCAGTTCTTCGCCCACAAGAAGGGGCAGGGAAGCAGCTCCAACGGTCGGGACAGCAACCCCCAGTTCCTGGGGATCAAGCGCAGCGACGGCCAGTGCGTCACCGCAGGTACCATCATCGTGCGGCAGCGGGGGACGAAGTACCACCCCGGACGCAACGTGGGACGGGGAAAGGACGACACCCTCTTCGCCCTCTCGGAGGGCGTGGTGCGCTTCGAGACCAAGGCGAACCGCAAGTTCGTCAACATCGTCGCGGCGCAGCAGTAGGCGAGAGGTCCGGCTGCATGAGCCGCCGGGTGTCTGGTATGTGCAGGGGCCTGAGGGGATTCCTGGGCCCCTGTTTTGTGTTGGAGGGAGAAGGCCCCTTGGGGGCCGGTGCGTGAACCCATGAAATTTCTCGATACGGTGGAGATTCAGGTCCTCGGAGGCGCCGGCGGCAACGGATGCATGAGCTTCCGGCGCGAGAAGTTCGTTGCCAAGGGCGGTCCCGACGGCGGAAACGGGGGCCGGGGGGGGAGCGTCTGGCTGGTGGCGGACCAGAACCTCCAGACCCTGGCGGATTTCGAGTACGCCCGACGCTATAGTGCCGAACCAGGCCGCGCGGGCAGCGGCTCGAACCGCAACGGAAGAGGCGGCTCGGATCGGGAACTACGGGTCCCCTGTGGAACCCTGATCTACGACGCCGAGACGGGGGAGGGTTTTGCGGACCTGGTGGAACCGGGAGACCGCCTTCTGGTGGCCCGGGGAGGCCGAGGAGGCCGGGGCAACCGGGCCTTTTCCAGTTCCCAGAGGAAGGCTCCCCGGTTCGCCGAAAAGGGGATGCCCGGGGAATCTCGCCCCCTGCGACTGGAGCTTCGCCTGATCGCGGATTTCGGTTTCGTGGGCTGCCCCAATGCGGGCAAATCCAGCCTGCTTCAGGCTCTGAGCCAGGCCAGGCCCAAGATCGCCGCCTACCCCTTCACCACCCTTTCCCCCAACCTGGGGGTTCTGTCCACGGAGTCCGAACGGGTCGTCCTGGCGGACATCCCCGGACTCATTGAGGGAGCCCACGAGAACCGAGGGCTGGGGATCGCCTTTTTGCGCCACGTCCAGAGGACCCGCCTTCTCCTGCATGTGCTGGATCTGTCGGAGGGAGACGGGGAGACTCTCGTGCAGCAGTGGAGCCTGGTGCGCAAGGAAATGGAAGCCCACGACCCAGAGCTGACGGAGCGTCCCTGCCTCGTCATCGGCAACAAGACGGACCTGTTGGATCCGGAGGCCCGGGAACGACTGCTGCCCCTTCTGCGAAGCACCTTCAAGGAATGGGGCTTCGGCTTTCTGGCGGTGAGTGCCCAATCGGGGGAAGGGATTCCTGCCCTGGCGGAGCATCTGCTGGCCTTCGCGGCGGAGCACCCCCGCCCCAAAGGGACGGCTCGGCTCTTTGCTCCCGTCCTGGAGGAGGCGGAACCTCTCCCTGCGGGGCGCAGACGTCGGGGGCGGGTGGAGGTACTGCACCTTCCCGATGGTGCCTTCCGGGTGGTCCATCCCCAACTGGAGGAAGCGGCAATCCGCTACGACTTCGACTACGAGGAGAACCTCACCCGGTTCTCCCGGCTTCTTCGAAAGTACCGGGTGGAAGAGTTGCTGGTGGCAGCGGGGGCAGAGGAGGGGGACACGGTGTTCATCGGTCCCACAAGCTTCGATTTTTCACCGGACCCCACCGCCGATGCGGTGGAGGAGGACCGGGATTTCGAGGAATCGACGCGCGGCGAGGGGGAGAACCCAGCTTGAACACCGGCGTCTCTTCCCGGGAAGAGGGTCACACGAACCCTCCCGTCCCGCCCGAAAGGGCGAGGAGGCGAATCGGGATCATGGGCGGGACCTTCGATCCCATCCACTACGGGCATCTCCTGGCGGCGGAGGAGGCTTATTCCGCCTTCCATCTGGACGAGGTCATCTTCGTCCCCACGGGGTTGCCCCCCCACAAGCAGGCAGACCGGGTGACCTCCCCGGAGGACCGTTATGCCATGACCCTTCTGGCAACCTTGGACAACGCCCACAGCCGGGTCTCCCGCCTGGAGATCGAACGTCGAGGCTCCAGCCACACAGTGGACACGCTGCGGGAGATGCGCCACTGGTACCCTCCGGATTCGGTGGAGTTCTTCTTCATCACGGGGTTGGACGCGGTGCTGGAAATCCTCTCCTGGAAGAACCCCCAGGAGGTCAGCGGCCTGTGTCACCTCGTGGCGGTGAGTCGGCCAGGATACAACCCGAAGAAGATGGAGGACCTCCCCGAGGCGGTTCGAAGGGCCATCTTGCCCTTGGAGATCCCCCTTCTGGCCATCTCCAGCACGGAAATCCGGCAGCGCGTGACCCAGGGGCGAAGCATCCGCTACCTGGTACCCACCCCCGTGGCCCAGTATATTGAGAAGAAGGGCCTCTACCGGGGCAAGCCCTGACCACGATGCGAACGATGCGAGGGAGGTTCTGAGGAGCCGGTGAAAAAGGGCGTATTGTTGCTTGGAATCCTGATTGCCTGCATCTCCGCGGGAACGGGCGTCTACTTCCGCCTCCAGAGGATGGCCCATACCCCCGTGGCGGTCATCAAGGAAACGGTGCTCCACGACGCCATGACAGGAAAGGTGAACATCCTCCTGCTCGGGGAGGACAACGTGGAGGGCTCCCATCGTACCGACAGCATCGCCCTCGCGGCGGTGGACCTGGACGCAAAGAGCGCCCGAGTTCTGTCCCTTCCTCGGGACACCCGGGTGGAGATCCCCGGACACGGGTGGCAGAAGCTGAACCACTCCTACGCCTTCGGGGGAGTGGACCTGCTCCGCTCCACGGTGAGCAAGAACCTGGGGGTCCCCATCCACTACTACATCCTCTTGGACTACGGGACCTTTCCCCGCATGGTGGACATCATCGGGGGGGTGGATCTTCACGTGCCGAAGAGGCTTCGCTACGTGGATCGAGCGGGGCATCTGAATATCGACATCCCTGCGGGAGAGCAGCACCTGGACGGGGAACGGGCGCTTCATTTCGTCCGTTTCCGTCACGACGCCCTGGGCGACATCGGCCGGGTGCAGCGACAGCAGCAATTCATCAAGGCAGCCCTGGCAAAACTCAAGCAACCGGAGTACCTGACCCGAATCCCGGACCTTGCCAAGGAGATCGTCGCCTTCATCCGAACGGATCTGACCGCATCCCAGTCCGTCCAGCTGGGGGGATTCGTCAAGGAACTGGACCGGGAACGCATCCTCTTTGCCGTCCTCCCCGGAAAACCGGACTACTTGAAGGGTATCAGCTACTGGATTCCCGACAGCGAGGGAGCCAGAACGTTCTTCGCCCTTCCCATGGAAGCACTCCTGTCGGCAGATCAGGGAACGGCAAGGAGCACGCCCTCCATGAACCCGGGCATCAGCACGGCGGGAGACGGGGCCGCCAACCCCGCCTCCTCGGGGGGGACCAAGGAGGCGGCTCCCCCGGACACGGAGCAGATGACCCCCGAAGAGGTCCTGGCCCTGATCCGAGCCATCCCCGAACCCGTGTCGGTACTGAACGGGGTGGGGAAGGCCGGTCTGAGCCAGACGGCGGCGGAGCACCTCCAGCGCATGGGGGTGGACGTGGTCTACACCGGCAACGCCAAGCATTACGACTATCGTTTCAGCAATGTGGTGTATCCTGAGAAGGCCAGCGCCACGGTGCATCGGACCGCCGAAACCCTGGCCCGCCTTTGCGGCATCCGGCCTGCCCTGGTCCGCCCGGGAAGGCAGGCCGTATCGGCAACCTTGGTTCTGGGGCGGGATTACAAGACCATCTTCGAGCGTCTATCGCTGAATCAGGGGACGGGAGTGGGAGGATCAGTCCCCGATTCCGGGAAGACCTCGGCTCCCTAAATCTCCTCGGTGCCCCGGTGCGAAAGGCAGACGGAACCGTGGAAAACGGGAAAAATATGTTCCGAAGCTAATCAAACGAGAAACAAGAAGGAGGGAAGGCCAAGGTGGCCCATTCGGAGACACCCCAGGGACGGGACCTAGAGGAAACACAGGAGAATGCGCGGGAACTCTTCAAGAAATATCGAGGGCTTGGGCTTCGCCTGACGGACAAACACGCCAAGGACGTGGACTTCATCGACGTTCGCGGGACATTGGGAGTCACGGACCTCTTCGTCCTGGCAACGGCTCGGTCGGATGTCCACCTCAAGACCCTCCAGGAGGAAGCGCTGGAATACCTGGAGGACCATTTCCCTTCGGTGCGTCGGGAGGGCGAAACCAGCACCCGTTGGAGGCTCCTGGATGCGGGTGACGTGGTGGTCCATCTCTTTTCCGCCCAGGCAAGGGATTTCTACCGCATCGAACGCATCTGGGGCGATGCCCCCACGGAGCGCTTTCAGGATCCCGACGAAGCATAGAAGCACAGGCAACGGGTCGGCCCCCCGGAAGAGGGGAGCCGACCCGTTCTTTCAGGGAAAAGTTATGTCCTATAATATATCTTATGTTGCATTGGCCGGAGTTCGAGGTTCGGCGAATGCCTTGATTCGCGTTTTGGGCCCCTATGGCCGGAGGATCCCGAGGGCTGCTTCCAGGATCCCCACGAAGGACGGGACCTCCAGAGACGCACCACCCACAAGGAGCCCGTCAATATCCCCCTGAACCATCAGCCCTGCGGTGTTGCCAGGTTTGACGCTCCCTCCGTATAGCACCTGCAGGTGTTGTGCGGTCTCCTGGCCGTAGCGGTCCGCCACCAAGTGACGAATGTACCCGCATCCTTCTTCCGCATCCCCGTCGCTGGCGGTCTTGCCGGTCCCGATGGCCCAGACGGGCTCGTAGGCCACCGCAAACCGATCCGTCAGATCCGGGATCGTCACGCCTTCCAGCGCCCCAAGCAGCTGTCGCTCCAGGACCTGATGGGTCTTTCCCGCTTCCCGTTCCTCCAACAGCTCTCCCACACAGAACAGGCACCGGGCCGAGGTGGACAGGACCGCCCGCAGCTTTCGGGCCAATTCAACCTCCGTCTCGTGGAAGAGATGGCGTCGCTCGCTATGTCCTATAAGAATGTAAGCGCATCCAAAATCGGCCAGCATGGGAGCCCCGATCTCTCCCGTGAAGGCCCCATGGTCCTCCCAGTGGGCGTTCTGCGCCCCTAGGGAAACGGGGAGATCCCCCAGGGCGTCCTGAACCGCCGCAAGGCTCAAGGCCGTGGGGAAAAGCACCGCCTCCGCCACCCCCTCCTTCAGGGGACCGTACAGCTCGTTTCGAGCCCAGAGTACCCGACCCAGCTCCTCCACGAATGCCCGGGCCTCCTGGGGCCGATGGTGCATCTTCCAGTTTCCCGCGATCATCTTCGTACGCATGGTGATTCCTCCTCTTTGTGATGCCTTCGCCGCCCCACAGCTTACGGATATAACCCATAGGGGCCTTTGACCTCAAGAAGAAAGGCGGGGGAAAGGGAAGACGCTCTCCCCTCCTCCCCCGCCTCCGGAACTCTCCTGCTCGACTTTTCCTTCAGGAGCGAAGCAGCGGTTCCACTCCCGGGAGCATGCGCCCTTCGAAGAACTCCAGGCTGGCACCCCCACCGGTGGAAACGTGCCCCACCTGATCCTCCAGGCCGAAGAGAGCCACCGCCGCCGCGCTATCTCCCCCTCCCACCACGGTGACGGCCCCGCGTGCCCGGGCGGCTACCAGGTCCTGGGCGACGCTTCGGGACCCCTGCGCAAAGGCCTCCATTTCGAAGACTCCCATGGGGCCATTCCACAGGATCGTCCGGGCTTCCCGCAGGGTCTCGCGAAAACGCGCCTGCGTAGCCGGTCCGATGTCCAGTCCCATGGTTCCAGAGGGGATCCGGTCCGCGGGGACGACCGAGGAGGGGACCCCTTCGCGGATCTCCTCCGCCACCACCACGTCCTCCGGCAACAGGATGGGCAGGCCGCGTTCCGCCGCCACCGCCAACATCTCCCGGGAGAAGTCGAGCTTGTCCTCTTCGCAGAGGGACCGTCCGATCTCTCTTCCCTGCGCCTTGAGGAAGGTGAAGGCCATGCCGCCTCCCACGAGGATCCCCGAGACACGGTCCAACATGTTCTCGATGACCCCGATCTTGTCGGAAACCTTCGCCCCTCCCAGGATGAGAAAGAACGGGGGTTCCGGATGATCCCGGACCTGGCTTAGGGCCTGCACCTCCCCCACCATCAGGGAACCGGCGAAGGAGGGGAGCAGGTCCGCCACTCCCCGCGTGGAGGCGTGGGCCCGGTGGGCGGCGCTGAAGGCATCCATCACGAAAACGTCAAAGGGGGCCGCCAGCTGCCTGGAAAAGGCGGGGTCGTTCTTCTCCTCCTCGGGGTAAAAACGGACGTTCTCCAGGAGGAGCAATCCCCCCGCAGGAAGGGCTTCCACGGCCCGAGCCACCTCGGGACCGATGCAGTCCTCCGCCATGCCCACTTCCCATCCCGTGATGCGGCGCAGTTCCTCCGCCACGGGGGCCAAGCTGTAATCGGGGTTGCGTTTTCCCTTGGGGCGCCCCAGGTGGGAGACCAAAGCCACCCGCGCCCCCGCTGACCGGAGGGCGTTCAGGGTCTCCAGGTGCGCTCGGATGCGGGTCCCATCGGTCACCCGCCCATCCTTCATGGGGACGTTGAAGTCCACACGCAGGAGAACCCGCTTCCCGCGCACGTCTTCGGGAGAGAAGGTGCGCAGGTCCATGGTCAGGCGATGCCCTTCCGGACCACGTAGTTCACCAGGTCCACCACCCGGCTGCTGTACCCCCATTCGTTGTCGTACCAGGCCAGGATCTTCACCATGTTGTCGATGACCTGGGTGTGCATGGGGGCAAAGATGGAGGAGTGGCTGTCCTGCACGAAATCCATGGAAACCAGGTCTTCCGGCTCGTAGGCCAGAATCCCCTTGAGGCAGCCTTCGGCGTACTCCTTCATCGCCCCGTTGACCTCTTCCGCCGTAGTGTTTCGCTGAAGCTCCACCACCAGGTCCACCACCGACACGTCCGGGGTGGGAACCCGCAGGGCGAAGCCGTTCATCTTGCCCTTAAGCTCCGGCATCACCTTTCCGATGGCCTTGGCGGCTCCGGTGCTGGTGGGGATGATGGAGAGGGCTGCGGCACGCCCTCGGGAGTAGTTCTTGTGGGGAAAGTCCAGGGTCTTCTGGTCGTTGGTATAGGCGTGAGCGGTGGTCATCAGACCCTTGACGATGCCGAAGCGCTCCTGGAGCACCTTGGCCACGGGGGCCAGGCAGTTGGTGGTGCAGGAGGCGTTGGAGAGGATCCGGTGCTTCTCGGGGTCGTAGGTCTCCTCGTTGACCCCCATAACCACCGTGACGTCCTCGTTGCTGGCTGGCGCGGTGATCAGGACCTTCTTAGCCCCCGCCTCCAGGTGCGCCTTGGCCTTCTCCCCGTCTGTGAAACGCCCCGTGGACTCGATGACCAGGTCCACCCCCATGTTCTTCCAGGGAAGTTTCGTGGGATCCGGCTCCGCCAGGGCGCGGATGGTCTGTCCCTGGATGACCAGGTTGTCCCCGTCCACGTCCACGGTGCCGGGAAAGCGCCGGAACACCGAATCGTACCGGAACAGATAGGCCAGGGACGGCGGGGGGGTCAGGTCGTTGACCGCCACCACCTCGAACTGGTTCGCCTCCATCTTCTGGAAAAACGCCCGCAGGGAGAGCCGCCCGATCCGTCCGAAACCGTTGATCGCCACCCGTGTCTTTTTCACCATGCCGATGACCTCCTTCGCCGTTCACCAGGGGAGGGTAAGGATTTCTGCTCGTCTCTGGACGCTTACGCTTCCCGTGCCCTGAGGCAGCAACCAAGAGGCTGCCTCGAACCCATGACGCCGTTATCGTAAGGAGAAACCTACACCGACGGTTTCAGAAGGTCCTCCTGAAGGACCCGGAGGATTTCCCCCAAGCTGGCGGCGGAAAGGACGTCCCCGTGGGGCTTGTAGGGCATGATGCCGTCGAAGAACTCTGCCACGCCTCCCAGGCAGCCGTGACGCATGTGGGCGTTGAAGGGACGCAGGAATGTCCATCCGATATCCCTTCGGTTCGGGTTGAACCGCAGGTAGGCGCTCACGAAATGCCCCAGAAGCCAGGGCCAGGCCATGCCCCGGAACCGAGCCTTCAGCCGCTGGTCCGGCCGCCCTTCCTGACGCCCCTTGAACTTCTCGTGTCGGGGATCCAGGGTACGGAGGCCGTAGGTAGTATAGAGCTCGTTCCAGCAGGTCTCCACCACGGACCGCCCCATCACCGGGTCCAGGGGGCTGCTGGGGAGGGAGACCGCCAGGATCTGGTTCGGGCGGATGGACAGGTCCTCCTGGTCGTTCTGCGGGTCGGACCAATCCACCAGGGCTCCCTGCTCCCCTTTCCAGAACACCTTGAGAAAACTCTCGCGGCACCGGTCCGCAAGGGCCCCGTAGCATGCCGCCTTTTCCCCATCCCCGAAGAACTCGCCCAGCTGTTCCCCGAAGCGCAGGGCGTTGTACCACAGAGCTCCGAACTCCACCAGATAGCCCTGGCGCCGAACCACCGGCTCTCCCTGGGTGGTTCCGTCCATCCAGTGACGCCCGGGGTGCGGGTGGGTGAGGTACAGGAGGGCGTTTTCATGGCATTCCAGATCCAGAGAGGGGATCCCCTGGGCATAACGATCCAGGACGGGAATCAGTCCCTTCCAGAGATCCGCAGCTCCGTCGGGATTCTCCATGAACTCGAAGGTCTTCTGGGCCGCGTAGAGAAGCCAGAGTCCGCTGTCCGCTCCCTCAAAGGATGCAATCCCGCAGGGGTCAATGTAGCTGGGGACGACCCCCTCGTGCTGGTTCGCCAAGCCCACCCAGTGCCGCAGCAGATCAAGGGCCATCCTTTCCCTTCCGGTGCTGAGCAACAGTCCCGGAAGGGCCACGAAGGTCTCCCGTGCCCGGTTCTGCACCGAGGGGTAGCCCGAATAGACGGCGGGAGTTCCCTTGCTGCCTTCGTCCACCAGGTGGTAGGAGGCGTGGATCAGGTCCTGCAGGAGGCTGGAACGAGGCTGAAGCGGGACGTCTGCGGCGATGGACTGCAGCCGGTGGAGGGTTTCCTTCTCCAGATCTACAGACTCCTTGTCGGTCAACGGGGCAAGATCCTTGGACAGGACGAGGTAGATCGAATCCCCTTCCTCCAGCTCCACCTGAAGCTGGCCGGGGGACCACAGGTCCTCCAGAGCCACGTCGGAGGCGTTATCCTCCTGTTCGTAGAGCAGGTGGTCGAACCAGAGGGGTTTGAGGTTCCATTCCCCACGGGTCGCGTGGACGTGGCTCACCAGGTCCCGTCCCTCCACCCTCAGCCCCGAGGCAACCTCCCGAGCTTCGAAGAGGGGGCGCTCTCCCTCCTGGGGAAGCTCGGTGTTCAGGCGGTGGGCGAAGAGCGGGCGAAGCTCCATGCGGACCCGTTCCGGGCTGGCCAGAAGCTCGTACTTCACGATGGTGCAGCCTTTTCCCTGGGGCATGAAGAGGGATTTGCGGATCAGGATGCTGTGGACCACGAGCAACATGCTGGGGATCGGAGAGGCTTGGTATTCCTGGAGGTAGCGAAACCCATCGGGGTAGATGAGGTCCTTGTAGCGATTGGTGGAGAGTTGGTATTTTTTCCCGTGGGCGAACAGGGTCTCCTCGACCTTGCTGGCCAGAACCTGGTGGAGAGACTGACCTTCCGGGCGGACCACGAGCAGCCCGTGGGCTTTTCTCGTGTTGGCTCCGATGACAGTGGAGAATCCGTAGCTGCCTTGGCCATCGGAAATCAGGACCTCGCGGCCCGCCCCCTTATCGTAGGTGTTGACATCCGCCTTTCCCAAGTACATGCTCACCATCCCCCTTCAACAGGCTCGAGAACATCCCCTCTAACTTCCTCCACCTGTATTCTACCGTACTCTTGGACACCGGATGAGGGAGAATCTGACCTAATTCCCTCAAAGAGAGGCTGGGATTGTCCCGACGCGCCTCCACCAGCTCCCTCAGGGGGAGGGGAAGAGACTCCTCCAGGCAGCGCTCCTCCAGGGCACGCACCATCCTAAGCTGCTGTGCCGCCGCATCCAGGCTCTTGGCGATGTTGGCGGCGTCGCAGTTCACCAGTTTGTTCGCCCGGTCCCGCAGGGAGCGGACGATGGCCGTCTCCTCCAGGCGGAGCACCGACTGCATGAGCCCCATCCGGGCAAGGAAATCCGCGATCTTGCCCTGGTCTCGAAGGGTGATCTCCTGGCGTCCGTCCCGTTCCCTCCGGGACGAAGGGATCCGGCGCCGTCGAAAGAACCCCCGGAGGCGCAGAAGGACTTCCTCGTCCCGAGGCGGTCGGAAGACGAGGTGGTACCCCGTCTTGGGAAGGTAGAGGGCGCCGCAGGCCCCGAAAAGCCCCCGGACCCAAGCCCCTTCCTCCTCCGGGGTCGATCCGGCGCCTCGGCGCACCAGGGTCTCCAGGACTCGGGGGTCCAGAAGCAGGGAAACCCGGGTGCCGCTCTCGGATCGTTGGGGAAACAACCGGGGGGGAAGAGCATGCTCCTCCTGGTTCCATCGGCTCCACAGGCGAAAGAACCGACGAAGGACAAATCGACGGGGAGTCCTGAGCACCACCCCGTCCTGCCCTTGCGCAGGCTCCAACCCCTGCACGAGTCCCGCCAGTTCCGCCTCCCCGTGTCGCTCCAGGGAGAAGGCGCTCCACTCCTCCCAGATGGCGACCTTCAGGTCCGCCACGATCCACCCTCCTTCGCGTCCCGGGAGAACCGGACCAGGGCCTCGGAAAGCCGTTGGGTGTGGTGGCGCAGATACCCCCCCGCAGGCTGCAACCCCACGAAGTCCCCTTGAAGCACCAGGGTCCCCGCATCGTTCAGGAACCGTTCCTCTTCGGCGCTCAGGCGGAGGGGTTGCGCCCCCTGCTGCCGGTAGCGGTCCAGGATGTCCGGAGGGATAGGGGCCTGATTGGCCACCACCACGTCCGGGAGGCTGCCCAGGACGCTGGTGATCCAGTCCACGTGTTCCAGCAGGGAGAGGCCCTCCGTCTCACCCGGCTGGGTCATCAGGTTGGCCACGTAGATCTTCGGCGCCGCCGCCGCCCGGACTTCCAGAGCGACCTTTTCCAGCAACAGGTTGGGAAGGATGCTGGTGAAGAGGCTCCCGGGGCCCAGGACGATGATCTCCGCCCCCCGAATCGCCTGCAAAACCTCCGACAGGGGTTCCGCATGACGGGGTTCCAGCCAGAGGCGGTTCAGCTCGCTCCCGTGTGCGGAAACGTCCAGCTCCCCCTTCACGCGAAGGCCCGAGTTCGTCTCCCCCACCAGGACCACCGACTCCGTGGTGACGGGGAGGACCTTCCCCCGGATGGCCAAGAGCTTGTTCAGCTCCTCCACCGCCCGCTGGAAGTCCCCCGCCAGCTCCGTGGTGGCCAGGAGGATCAGGTTGCCCAGGCTGTGCCCCGCCAGTTCCCCCCGATCGAACCGGAAGGACAGGATCCGCTGCAGGGCGTTGTCGTTCTCCGCCAAGGCCACCAGGCAGTTGCGCACGTCCCCGGGGGGCAGAACCCCCCACTCCTGACGAAGGCGCCCGGAGCTGCCTCCCTCATCTGTGACCGTGACCACCGCCGTCAGGTTCCGGGTGAATCCCTTGAGCCCGGAAAGCAGGGTGGAGAGCCCCGTACCCCCCCCGATGGCCACGATGCGCGGCCCCATGGAGAGTCGGTACTCGATGGCGCTTGCCATCACATCCTGCCTTCTCGCCCCTCCGGTTCGGGTTCCCCTCTCCCGTTCCAGGAGGAGGCGGGTTCCCCACGCCGCAAAGGCTCCCGCAAAAAAACCCAGCCCCGCACCCAGAAGGGGATCCATCACCCTACGGATTCCTTGTCCATATCTCGATGGCAGAGGTTCACGTCGTAGCCTTCCGAGCGAAGGGCCTGGTACAGGGACTCCGCAACCGCCACGGAACGATGACGTCCCCCCGTGCATCCCACCGCCAGATGCAGGCGCATCCTCCCCGTCTGCCGGTACAGGGGAAGGACGAAGCGGACCAAGCCCCCTGTCAGCTCCAGAAAACGGTTCATTTCCGGAAGAGGGGCCAAATAGGCCTGAACCTCCCGGTCCACACCGGAAAGGGAACACAGGTCCGGTTCGTAATTCGGGTTCGGGAGGAAACGGACGTCGAAGACCAGATCCGCATCCTGGGGAAGGCCGTACTTGAAACCGAAGGAGGTCAACCGGACGAGAAAGGAGGCGGGGGTCAACCCCAGATCCTCCAGCAAACGCTGGCGGAGGACGTGATGCTGCAGATCCGAGGTGTCCAGGATCACGTCCGCCAAGGATCGAAGCCGCTGGAGAAGCTGTCTTTCCCTTTGGATTCCCTCCAGGGGAGTCCCGTCGGACCCGACGGGGTGTTTGCGCCGCGTGGTCTCGAAGCGTCGCACCAGGGCCGAATCAGAGGCGTCCAGGAAGACCAGGGTCAGGGAGTCCAGGTGTCTCCTCAGGGTTCCCAGCACCACTTCCAGATCGTCCAACAGGTGCTCCCCCCGCACGTCCACCACCGCCGCGATGCCCTGGGTCACCGCAGAGTGGTGCCCTCCCAAAACGTCCAGGAGCTGAGGGAGGAGCGCCGGCGGAAGGTTGTCGATGGCATAAAACCCCTGGTCCTCCAGGATCCGGAGCGCCGTGGTCTTCCCGCTTCCGGAGAGCCCGGTGAGGATGATGCCCCGTCGCACCTGGGTGGGCAAAGGTTCGTTCAACGGATCCACCTCCTCCTGCGGTTCGGTCGGTTCCACGAAAAACGGTCAGTGGGCGTGAGTTCCTCCACACTCCGAGGCCATCCCTGCAAGGGTCTCCACCCCATGACGCAGCCCCGGGACGATGGCCTCGAAGCACTGACGGGCTCCCCGCTCGCTGCCGGGGAAGGCCACCACCAGCGTGGTCCCCCGCGTCACCGCCAACCCTCGGGTGAGGAAAGCCCGGGGCGTATGAGCCAGGGTCCGAAGCCGCATGGTCTCCCCGAACCCGGGAACGACCCGGTCCGCCAACTCCAGCAGCGCCTCGGGGGTCCGGTCCCGAGGACCGATCCCCGTCCCCCCGGTGCACAGCACCAGGTGAAGCCGCTCCTGCTCACACCAGCGTACCACCGTATCTCGAATCCGGCCCGGATCGTCGGGGACCACCTCCCGCTGCAGGACCACCGCCCCCTGGGCTTCCACCAGTTCGGCCAAGGCGGGACCTGCCGTGTCCTCCCGTTCCCCCCGAGCCCCCTTGTCGCTGATGGTGAGCACCCCGGCTCGAAGGCACGGCCAGAGCTCCACATCGCAGGAGATGGAGGCAAACCCCGGGCTCTTCAGCTCCAGGGCCCCGTCCCCCACCCCCTCGGGCATCCGTAGGAGGCACTGCCCCCCCGCCAGGGCCAGGAAATCCCCCGGTGCCGGAGAGGCGTAGGGAGCCAGGGTGAGAAAGAGCCGTCCCTCTCCCTCTACCCCGGCCTGTCCCGGGGCAAGAAGGCTCACTTGCCGGGGAGACCCGTTGCAGAGCGTCCTGCCCTGGCGATCCCGGTGCAAGTAAGCAAGGGGCAGCTCCTGCCCCTGCTCTCCGTCGAAGAGCCTCAGGAGGCGCATGATTCGGCCGCCTCTCCAGAAAACGGAGCGCCCTCTCCATCGCAGCTCCAAGTTCCGCTCTTCCCGCCGGTCTTTCTCAGGAGGCGGATCGATTCCAGCACCATCCCCTTGTCCAGCCCCTTGCACATGTCGTAAAGGGTCAGGGCGGCAACGGAGACCGCCATGAGGGCTTCCATCTCCACCCCCGTGGCTTCCGTGGCCACGGAGTGGGAAAGGATGCGGACGGAGCATCGATGGGGAACCAGCTCGCAGCGCACCTCCACCTGGTCCAGCCTCAGGGGGTGGCAAAGGGGGATCAGGGACCAGGTCTGCTTTGCCCCTTGAATTCCCGCCAGCTCCGCCACGGGGAAGGGATCCCCTTTCTTCAGGGTGTGGCCCTGCAGGGCTTCCAGGATGGGAACCGTGACGCGAACCCACCCCTCTGCCCAGGCCTCTCGAAGATTGGGAGCCTTCCCGCTCACGTCCACCATCTGCGGACGTCCCTCCTCGTCAAAATGGGTCCACATGCTTTAACCTCCTATGTGGGACATGTGCAGTTTCCCGTCTTGGACATCCTCCCAACAACGGGGTTTTTCCAGAACCGATCGACGCAGGGCTTTCTCGAGTCCCTCTTTGTCCTGTGCCGCAAGAAAGGGGCGCAGGTTCGTGCCTTCTTGGGCAAAGAGACACGTCCGGAGTTCCCCCGTGGCGGTGATCCGAAGCCGATTGCACTGAGAGCAGAAGTGGTGGGAGACCGCCGCGATGATCCCCAAACGCTGGGCGGTGACGCGGTTGCGGAAATAGCGGGCGGGTCCCTTGACCACTCCCGCCTCCGCCTCCTCTTCTTCGATCCAGTCTCCTGGCCCCGGGAGACTCCGGAGGATCTCGTCGGCCCCGATGAAGGCGTCGGAACTCCAACGCTGGTCTTCCAGCGGCATGAACTCGATGAGCCGCAGCAGGTGGCCTCGCCGATGCGCGAAATCCAACAGGGCAGGGATCTCGTGATCGTTCTCCCCTCGGATGAGGACCGTGTTCAGCTTGATGGGAGCCACGCCAGCCCTGGAAACGGCATCCAGTCCGCCCAGAACATCCTGAAGGCACCCCAAACGGGTCAGCTGACGAAAACGCTCTGGATCCAGGGTATCGAGGCTGACGTTCAAACTGTCCAGGTCCAGGGCGGCAAGGTCCTGAGCGTAGGGCTTCAGGAGAGAACCGTTGGTGGTCAAGGCCACGCGAAGGGAAGGGAAACGCTCCCGCAGTTCCTTAAGAAAGGGAAGCACCCCCTTGCGCACCAGGGGTTCGCCTCCCGTGAAGCGCACTCGCCGGACCCCCATGGCCACCAAGGCCTCGCAGAGAAACAGGATCTCCTCGTAACGAAGGATCCGGTGGTGCTCCAACGCGGGAATCCCCTCGGGAGGCATGCAGTAGACGCAGCGGTAGTTGCACCGATCGGTGATCGAGATCCTCACGTAATTCAGTTTTCTGGCGAAGCGATCCGTCAAAGACTCCATCGATATCCTCCCAAGGCCTCAATCTGCAGCCTCCACGCCGGATCCTCCAGGCAGGACATTAGGGCTTCTAAGGCTGGATGCCCCTCGAACTCCCTAGGTCCGACAATCTCAAAGGGTTCCACCGCCAAGGAGATGAAATCCAGCCCCAACGCCTCCGCTGCGGCTCGGATGCCCAAAGTCACATCCGCCTGACCGCTTGCCACCCGATTGGCCGCCTCCATGTGGGAGACGCACTGGATATCGTAGCCTTCCAGTCCCGCAGGAGGGATCCCCTCCCGCCCCAGAAGGTGGTCCAGGAGCACCCGAGTCCCCGCCCCAGGTTGACGGTTGGCCAGCCGAATCCCCCGCGCCGCCAAGTCTCGGATGGTCCGAAGACCCAGAGGGTTCCCCGAAGGCACGATGAGCCCCTGTTCCCGGTAATAGAGGCGTCGACGCCACCACTGTCTCTGGGGGTCGAACTGAGCCAGAAAGGAATCGTTGTAGATTCCGGTCTGGGGATCCAGAAGATGGCAGGCCGCCAGGTGGGCCTCCCCCCGAGCCAACGCCGCAAGCCCCCCCAGGCTTCCCACGGTGCGGATCGCCACCTGCGCCCCCCGAAGGCGGACACGGCTGGCAAGCCTCTGGAAGGCCGGGTCGTCGGACCCCTGGAACAGGACGGTCCTGTCCAGGTCCATACGTTTCAGGGTGTAGAAGGATAACGGGCTACCCTTGGGCAGTTCCAGGGTTTCCCGGGGCAGGACCCCCAGGGCATCACACTCTGCCAGGGCGAAGAGGGAGCTCGCCCCGGTGGAGAGCGGCCAGGCCACGACCTGATCCCGGATCCTGGCACACTTGAGCCGCACCCAATCCTCCATCCCCTGGGCCGAGGAAAGGGGGACCAGAAGACGACATTCCTGCGGCTCCCCGCATCCCAGGGAGGAGCAAAGCTCTTCCCCCGACGGGACGGACGAGGAGGCGAGGTGTTCCAAAAAAGGATGGACCAGCCCCCAGGCCACCACCGCGGTGGACATGGGGAAACCGGGCAGGACGAGGACCGGCTTGCCCTTCCAGGCTCCCCCCATGGCGGGTCGCCCCGGCTTCATCAAAAGCCAGCGAAAGAGGAGCCCACCCCCTTCCCGAAGGACTGAGGCGGAATGATCCCTTTTGCCCTTGGCCGACCCTGCTCCGAGGAGGACCACGTCGTAGCTCTCCGCTCCCTCGTCCAGGGCCTGCCGGATCTGGACGGGGTCGTCCGGCACAAGGGGGTGGACATGAAGGTCCATCCCCCACCCACGGAACAACCCCCGCAGGAGGAGGGAGTTGCTCTCCACCACGGTTCCCGGCGGAGGAGTCGCTCCGCTTCGGAACCATTCCTCCACGGAGAGGATCTCATCCCCCGTGGGGATGAAGAGAACCCGGGGTTTCGGGAGGGCGGGGATCTCTCGAACCCCCGCGCAGAGGAGCAGCGCCTGCAGGGCTGGGGTCACGGGATCCCCGGGGCGGGCCAGAACCTGTCCGGCCAGGACGTCCTCCCCCACGGGGCGGACGTTCTGCCCCCGAGGGGTTGCCCGAACCACCACCAGCCCGTCCGGTCCCTCGGAGGTATCCTCCACCATCACCACCGCATCGCAGGAAGGAGGGACCGCCCCCCCCGTGTTGACCCAGCAGAACCGGTCCCGCGACAAAAGCACCGGCCTGGCGGGACTGGCCTGGGCGGTGTCCTCGGAGGCAAGGGCATACCCGTCCACCGCCGCAGCAGGATAGTGGGGCACGTTTCGAGCCCCCACCACCTCCTCCGCCAACACCTCCCCGGAGGCCTGCTCCAGGGGGACGGGCCGCGCAGGAAGGGGGGCAAAACGGTCCCGAAGGATCTGAAGAGCCTCTTCCCTGGGAAGATGCTCCCGACAACTCAGCGCGGAATCCACCAGAACTCCACCTCCTCGCCGGATCGGGCCGTCTCGCGCTCCTGGGGGAACCGGAGGAACCCGTCCGCTTCACGAAGCGCCGCCACATAGCCCGAAGCGGAGGGAAGCGGGACCACGCCTTGGGGCGTCCATCGCCCCGGGACGAACTCCTCCACCCCCGCGCGGGCGACGAGATCTCGAAGCAGGGTGACCCTTTCCTTCCTGCAGGTCCAGGTTTCCGGAGATCCCATCCAGGCCCCCAAGAGGGGGAGGAGCACCGTGTAGGCCACGGTGGCGCAGGCGAGGGGGTGTCCGGGAAAACCCACCACCAACCGGCGGGGGACAAGGGAACCCGCAAGGTGGGTGGGCTTTCCGGGCTGGATGTTGACCCCCCGGACCATCAGCCCCGGAGCGGGGATCTGCGACAGGATCTCCTCACAGTGATCCCGAACGCTCACCGAAGAGCCCCCGCTCAGAAGGATCAGGTCGCTCTCCTCGAAGGCCCGCTGGAACCCTGTCGCAAGGGCTTCCGGGTCATCCCGAAGGATGCCCCCGTGGCGCACACGAAACCCCCTTCGGCGGAGGAACCCCGTCAGAAACCACCCGTTGACGTCCCGAACGCAGCCCTGGGGCACGGGGTCCGTCTCCAGGGGGACCACCTCATCTCCCGTGCTCAGCACCGTGGCAGAGAGGTCGACCCCGGGCACCACGCCTTTCCCCAGCGCCGCGAAAATCCCCACGTGGCGTTCGTCCAGACGGGAGCCCGCGGTCAGGAGAGAGTCTCCTCTGCGGTATTCCTCCCCCTGGAAGACCACGTTTTCGCCCCGCTGCAGGGCTTTTCGAGCCTCCACCCACCCGGCGGTGACCGTGGCATCCTCCAGCATCAGCACCCCATCCGCCCCGGGGGGAAGCATCCCCCCCGTGTGGATGGACAGGACTTCCCCCCGGCGAAGGGGCTCCGAGGCAGGACCTCCCATGGGGACCTCCCCCGCAAGGCGCAGGAAGGCGGGAGTTCCCGGAGACGCTCCGGCGGTCTCCTCACAGCGGACCGCAAAGCCGTCTCGCAGACTTCGGGAAAAGGGCGGGTGGTCCTGAGACGCCACAAGGGTCTCCCCCAGGGGGAACCCAGCGGCATCCTCCAGGGCCAAGGGCGTCTCCCGGGGAGGAAGCTCCCAGGGGAACCCAAGCTCTCGGATGACCTTCGTCAGGACTTCCTCCCGAGGCGCCACTTCCCTAAGGACGTTCACGGGTCATTCCCCCTGGGGCTTGGCACGAGGCGGGACGATCTGGGTGGGGAATCCCTTGGCCCCCAGGGAAGCCGCCACCGCCTCCGCCGCCTCCCGGCTGTTTCCGCCGGGGACGCGGACGCGGAAGAACGTCCCCTCCCCCACCTTGGCCTCCTGCATCTGGGGACGGAATCCCTCCTTCTGGAGCCGATCCGTCAGAGCCTGCGCCGCCTCCCGGGAGGAGAACGCTCCCGCCTGAACCCAAAAGCCCGGCGCACCCGTCCCCGGAGAGGGGGGAACCCGAGAAGGCTGTACCGTGGGGTGAGGTTTCGGAGTCGTCAAAAGCCTAGGGGTAGGGGCCGCCGAAGGGGTCTTCTTCCGGACCGCCGTGGGAAGGGGCTTTCGGGTCGGTTTGGCCTCCACCTCCGGCTCCGCCTTGGGAACCCTGACCACCCCAGGAGTGACCACGGCCTTGCGCTTTGGGGCAGGGGTGGGAGTGAGGGAGACCTCTACGACCTCCGGCTCCGCCGTCGGGGAGGGCTCCTGGGAGACCTGTGCCGGAGGAGGGGCATCCGGGGACGGTGTCTGGGGTTGGAAGAACAGACGGACTCCCAGCACCAGGATTCCCACCGCCACCAGTGCCGCCAGGGGAAGGGCAAGCTGCCCGAAAGCGGAGAGAGAATGCTTCTGCTTGTAGGATCGGGACCGGCGTTGGCTCAAGGAAAGCACCTCCCATGATCTGCGGGGTTCTCACGATGCGGGGAACGGAAAAATCCCAGCCTTTCCAGCTCCCTCCGGGCTTGGTCGCGCCGTGGAGGGGTCGGCGCCCTTTCTCCCGCCAAAAAACGGTCCAACGTTTCCTCGCTGTCCTCGGAGGAGGACCAGCCAAGAGCATACTCCAGCGCGGCCTCCCTGTGGCTTGCAAAGCGGAAGGAGATCCGGCGCCGTCTCCCCCGGGAAAGCAGGCTCTCCCGGAGAAACGACGTCCGTCTCTCGTAGACCTCCGCAGAGAGGAAGGCTTCCTCCCCCCATGGGGTCCCCGGCTTGGGGACGAAAGGGTTCACCGAAAGCACCAAGGAGAGGCGTGTCTCCTGAAGCAGGGACTCCGTCAGGGATGCCATCCCGGCCACGTCCTCCTCCTCCTCCCCTGGAAGCCCTAACATGAAATAGAGCTTCGCCTGACGCAGCCCTCTCTCAGCGGCCAGCCTTGCCTTCTGCAGGATCAGTTCGTCCGTGAAGGGCTTGCCGCAGCTCCTTCGTAGGGCCTCCGTACCCGCCTCGGGGGCGAGGGTCAGGGCCGTTCTGCCCCCTCGGTGCAGAGAGTCGACCATGAAGGCATCCAGAGAATCCAGGCGAAGCGAGGCAAAGGAGACGCTCTTGCGCAACGCCGTCAGCCGCTCCAGGAGGCCCCGGATCTCCGGATAATCCCCCGCCTCGGGAGTGATGAGTCCCACCTGCTCGAAGGAGGTACCCCGGGCCGCTTTCTCCAAAAGCGAGAGCGCCTCGGGAAACGGAAGACGCCTCAAGGGAGTAAAACAGCGAGGAAGTGTGCAGAAGCGGCAACCCCTCCGACAGCCCCTCTGAAGCTCCACCAGCAGGGTCTTCCCAAAGGTACACCTTGGGGTCACCCAGGCGCTGGCGGCATTTGGGGGCTCCAGCGCCTGGGCCTTTCCCGGGCCGGAAGAGGGCCCCCCCCTTCGGCCCCACAGGGGAGGCACCAGCACGTGGGGAAGCTCCGACAAAGCCTCCCACTGATCTTCCCGCCCCCCCCTCCCCCGCCGAAGACGGGCCACCACATCGGCCAGAGAAACCTCCCCGTCCCCCAACACGATGAAATCGCAAAGGGCATACAGGGACAGGGGATTGATGGACGTGAGGCTTCCTCCTACCCCCACCAAAGGAGCCCCCCTGCACTGCCCCCGCTCTTTCCAGGAAAGGGGGATGGAGGCCCCCTGAAGCCAGGCCATCAGGGACCAAACGTCGTTCTCGTAGGCGATTCCTGCGGTGATGATCGGAAATCGTTCCAGAAGGGTGTCGCTTTCTACGGATCGGTAGGGCGACTGGGGGCCGAGGAAGAACCGCTCCACCCCCACTCCCGAGCGGCGCAGCGCCCGGTAGACGTGGTGCATCCCCAGGTTGGCGCTGCCGACCTCGTAAGAGGCGGGGTAAAACAGAGCCCAAGGCAAGTCCCCCCCCTTGGGGAGCGGCTCCACCCAGGACTCGTCCTCTCTGTAGGTCTTCCAGCTCTTCCAACCCGTCACTCCACCCCGAGGGGCGCAGGGAGTCTTGGAGGCTCTCCCCTTCAGGAGGGTTTTCTCCTGCGGACGAATGCGGGGACATCCAACTGATTCGTGGGAACGCCGCTGAGCTTGAAGAGGTCCTCCTCCGTGTTTCCTCCCGCCGTGCGCACCTCCGACTCCTCCAGCTCCAGGCAGACCCTCCCGGGAGTGGCGGCCGGTCTCTCCTTCGCCGAAGTGCCGGGAGAGGAATACCCGGAGGAGCGAACTGCAGCGGGCCCGGAAGCGGGATGGCGCAGCGCCGCGGGACTCGCCTTGGCAGATTCGGAGAACCCCGTGGCAATGACGATGATCTGGATGCGATCCTCCATGCCCGGCTCCAGGACGTGCCCCCAAATGAGGGTGGCATCTTCGTCCGCCGCCTCGTTGATGACCCGAGCGGCCTCCTGGATCTCGTGGATGCCCACGTTGGCTCCCCCGGTGACGTTGAAGAGGACGCCCTTCGCCCCCGCCATGGGGTTTTCCATAAGGGGGCTCTGGATGGCGTTTCGGGCCGCGACGGTGGCCCGGTTCTCTCCGTGCCCCTCCCCGATGCCCATGATGGCGGAGCCCGCGTTGCTCATGACGGTGCGCAGGTCCGCGAAGTCCACGTTCACCAGTCCCGGCCGCAGGATCAGGCTCGTGACCCCTTCCACAGCCTGGCGAAGGACCTCGTCGGCCAGCTTGAACGCCTCCGCCAGGGAGGTCTTCTTTTCCGTGAGTTCCAGGAGACGGTCGTTGGGGATCACGATCAGCGCGTCCACCTGTTCTCGGAGACGCTCGATGCCCAGCTGAGCCTGCTGGATCCTCCGTTTTCCTTCGAAGAGAAACGGACGGGTCACCACGGCCACCACCAGGGCCCCTGTCTCCTTGGCCACGCTGGCGATGACCGGTGTGGCTCCGGTACCGGTCCCCCCCCCCATCCCGGCGGTGAGGAACACCATGTCGGCCCCTTCCAGGACCGCTCGGATTTCCTCCCGGGATTCCTGGGCGGCCTTGAGGCCGATCTCCGGATTGGCCCCCGCCCCCAGTCCTCGAGTCAACTCGCGGCCCAGAACGATCCTCGCATGGGCCTCGGACATCTCCATATGCGCCACATCGGTGTTGGCAGAGATGAACTCCACCCCTCCGACTCCGTTTCGGATGATGTGGTTCAAGGCGTTGTTTCCGCCGCCTCCGACTCCCACAACCTTGATGACTTCCCGGTAGGGCCGCTCGGGTTTTTCGATCTGAAAGACTTCAGACATGGTGGGATACCTCCTGCGGCCTTAAGTTAAAAAAGTTCCCGAAAGGACTTCTTGAGGGTGTCCAGCATCTGCTCCAGCCCCGAGGGACCAGCGGGCTTCTTCGGCACCTGCTTGGGCCTCTCGTCGCCCCCCCTCAGGGTGGGCCCCTGTCGCTTGATCTGGTCCAGGGAGGGCTCCATGTACCGGAACGGATTCCGCTCCCGCTCCAGCATGTACCGGATGATCCCCGCCGCGCAGGCATACTCGAACCCGTTACGCCCGGGAGGCATCCTGCCCGAATCCAGGGGGAAAGCGGCCCGAGCGGGCATGTCCAGGACCTCGGAGACGAAGCCGTCCAGGTCGTTGGTCTTTGCCACTCCCCCGGTGAGGACAAGCCCGGCAGGGAGCATCGGCAATCCCGCCTCGGCGACCTCGGACTTCACCAACACCCCGTAAAGCTCCTCGATGCGGCACTTGACGATGTCCGCCACGTCCCGAACGGGGCAGGAATAATTCCTCCCCCGGATCTCGAAATCGATGGTCTCGTCCTGAGCTTCCGGATCGCCGAAGAGGGAGATCTCCCGCTTGATCTCCTCGGCCTTGCTCAGGGGGATGCGCAGCACGCAGGCCACATCGTTGGTGAGATGGTCCCCCCCTACGGGGATGATGGAAAGCCTTCGGGGACGCCCTTCGGAGAAGACCGCCACCCCCGTGGTGCCCCCTCCCACGTCCACCGCCACGGCCCCCGCCATGGCTTCCTCGGGAGAAAGAGAACCCAGGGCGGACGCCAGGGGCTTGATGACCAGCCCCGTCACCTCCAGCCCCGCCTTCTCCACGCAGTTCAGCACGTTCTGCAGAGCCGCCGTGGGGACGATCACGGATTGGAGATCGATCTCTAACCGCATGCCCGTCATCCCGAGGGGATCGTCGATCCCTCCATGGCCGTCCAGGGAGTACTCCACGGGGATGGTATGAAGGACCGATTGGTTTGCCGGAACAGCCACCTCCGTCTGGGCAGCCTCAATGACCCGCTCCACGTCCAACTGCATCACCGGCCGGGGGGAACGTCCCAGAGACACCATGCCCTTGGACCGGACACTCAGCACATCGCTGCCGCTGAAGGCAACCGTGGCCTCGTCCAGTTCCAGGCCCACCATGTTCTGGGCATCCGCCACCGCCTGCTTGACCGAACGGATAGCCTGATCCAGGTTGACGATCAAGCCCTTTCGAATTCCCTGGGATGGGGAGTGTCCGATGCCGATGATCTGGGCCTCTCCCGTGCGGCTTTCCCTTTCAGCGACCACCACCGCTACCTTGCTCGTCCCAAGGTCGAGTCCCACCAGCAGTTCCGGGTCTCTCTGGGCCGCGGAGGTTGAACCTTTTTTGAACAAGAGAAGCCCCCCCGACTGGAATTCAGTTCGTTTTCCCTGTCACGTCTTCGCTCCTGACAATGATTCTATCCTTATACGTGGCATCCACCAAGAGGTGCCCTCCTCCAGGAGGAGACTGGCTCCACAGGGTTTCCAGCGCCGCAAGCAGCTGGGGCCACGCATGGTCCTCCGTGGGAAGGAGGAGACGAACCCGCAGGTCTCCTCGTCGAAAGGAGGCGAGAAGCCGAGTCGTGCCGTCCTCTCGACGCACCGAGAGGGCATCCAAAACCCCCAGCCAGGACAAACCCTCCAATGCCTGCAACCAGCCTTGGATTTGCGCCACCGAAACGGAGGACGAGGAAACGTCCCCGCGAAGCTCCGCCCCCGAAAGGGGAGGGGGCATTCCCGCCCCCCAGTATACCAAAGGGCCTTGGGGGATCCGGAGCCCTCGCACCTGCGTATTCTGATGAAGGTTGGCCTTCCAGATGCGCCCGTCCGCATCCACCAGCCACACCTGATCCTGCCAGTGAAGCCGAAGCTGGGGCTGCAGGGGGGTCACCTGAACCGAGAACTCCCCCCAACCGGAAAGGCGCATCCGTGCAGTCACGGGATACCGCTCGCCCAGGGATCGCTCGATGTCCCCGCGATGAAGCAGAAGAAGAGGCCAGAATCTCTGGGCGCTGCCGGGAACGATCTCCCAGGCGAGAGCCTCGGGGAGCACCCCGCTGGGCACGGTCCTCAGGGCCAGCAGCCGAAAGGCATGGGTCTTGCCCTCCAGAGCGTAGAACAGCCCGCAGAGAAGCCCCAAAAGAAGGAGACGACGTTTCCAACGACGAGCCCTTTCCCTCTGCTTCGGATCGGGGAAGACCCTATGGGGTCGGTCCAAGAAGCCTCACCTCGAACTCCAAGTTGACCCCATGAGCGTTCGCCACTCGCTCCCGGCACTGCAAGGCCAGCTCCAGGATATCGCTGGCGGAGGCGTCTTGAACGTTCTCAATAAAGTTGGCGTGTCGGGGGGACACGCGCGCCCCTCCTCGCACCAACCCCTTGCAGCCCGCCAAGTCCAAAAGTCGACCTGCGCTGAAGCCCGGGGGATTTCGGAACACGCACCCTGCGGTCTTGCACATCCGAGGTTGGTTACGCCGCAGGTCTCCGAAGGCTCGAGCCCGCCGCCTCAGTTCCGCCTCTTCCGTCGGGGCCAGGAGAAGACCTGCACTCAGGATGAGGGTTTTCTCCTTCTGGAAGGGAGAGGTGCGGTAGGCAAAGGAGAGGTCGCTCCGGGCACACCTCCGCACAACCCCGTCCTCCTCCTGGATCTCCAAGAAGCTCACATGGTCCCCGATGGAATCTCCCTGGGCGCCCGCATTCCCCGCGAGGGCCCCTCCAAGGGTCCCAGGAATGCCCAGAGCAAATTCCAGCCCCGAAAGCCCCCTCCTCAGGGACCAGGAAACCAGCCTCCTCAAAGAAACGCCGCCGGGGACGCGAAACTCCCGGAGGGGACCCCGCGTACCCAGCAAAGCAGGAGGGGTCGGATCATCACGAAGAAGCAACACCCACCCGGGAAGCCCTTCGTCCGGGACGAGCACGTTGCTCCCCTCCCCGAGGAGGTGCAGAGGGACACCCTCCTGCTTTGCGGCGACGCAGATGTCCCGAAGGACTGGGAAGGTGCGAGGGCGCAGGACCAAGGGAGCCACTCCCCCCACGCCCCAGGTGTTCCAGTGCTTCAAGGACTCCCGGGAAAGGACCGAACACAGTCCTTTTCGGTCAAGCTCCCACAGCCACCGCATGAGCGAGGGAGCTTTCCCGCTTGAGGGAATCGAGAATCCTCTCCCCAAGGAGACAGACGTTCCCAGCACCCACGGTCAGGACGACGTCCTGATCCCTTCTCTCCCGCAGGACCACTTCCACCGCCTCCGAAAAGGAACCGCAGAGATCCAGCCTGGTGGGACCCTCTTTCGGGAAGGCCTCTGCGATGAGGTGGGATCCCACGCCGGGGATGGGGGTTTCGTCTGCTCCATAAACGGGCAAAAGGAGGACCCGGTCCGCGCCGGTCAGCACAGTCGCAAACTCCCGGAACATGGCAGCCGTCCGGGTAAAGCGATGAGGTTGGAAGAGGACAAGAAGCCTACGATGGGGAAAGGCGCCCCGCAGGGCACGGAGGGTCGCATGGATTTCCCGGGGATGGTGCCCGTAGTCGTCGTATACCTCCACTCCTTCCGCCGCCCCAACCCTCTGAAGGCGCCGCTTGGCCCCTTTGAAGGTGCTCAAGGCACGGCAAGAAACCTCGAAGGGAATCCCGACGATGGAGCAGGCCGCGCAGGCGGCCAGGGCGTTGAGGACGTTGTGCTCCCCCGAAACGCGAAGGGATAAGGTGCCAAGAGGCGTACCCCGGAAGTGGACCAAGCAGCGGATCCCCCCCCCCGGGAGAGGGGTCACGTCCGTGGCTCCCCAGGTCCAGGAAGTTCCCCAACCGTACGTATAAAGGGTCTCGGACGCCAGGCCGTCCTCATGGAGACGCTCCGCCAGTCTCCTCGTCCCGGCGTCTTCGGCGCAGAGAACCAGGGATCCAGCAGGTTTCTTCCCGAGAGCGAAGCGATGAAACGCATCGCCCACGCTTTCGTAGGTCGGGTAGTGGTCCACGTGATCCCAATCGATGTTGGTGACCACCGCAATCTCCGGGGAGAACAGCTCGAAGCTGCCGTCGCTCTCGTCCAGCTCCGCTACCATGGTCTCTCCGGAACCCAATTTGGCGTTGCATCCGATGTCGCATAATTCCCCGCCCAACGCCACGGTAGGGGAAATCCCCGCGTTCTCCGCGATGAGGGCGATCATGGAGGACGTGGTCGTCTTCCCGTGGGTTCCCGCCACTCCAATCCCCCTCCGGCGATTGAACAGGTCGCTCAGGACCTCGGCCCGTCGCGCCACGGGGATGCCTCGCTCCCGGGCTGCACGGATCTCCGGGTGTTCTTCGGAAATGGCGCTGGTGTAGACCAGCAGGTCCGGGGAAAACCGCTCCAGATGATCCTGGTGATGTCCCAGAACAAGTTCGATCTTGTGCTGGACCACCTTCTCCGCATAGGAAGTGTGGACCATGTCGCAACCGCTCACGGCAAAGCCCATATCCTTCAGAAGGAGGGCCAACCCGCTCATACCGGCACCACCGATGCCCATGAGATGAATGTGATGCATGGATTGTAGCCGGAGCGGAAAAGCCTTATTCACAAGAGACCTCTCCTTTCGCCTAGAGGGGCGATGAGAACACGCCATAGGTCGGAACTGATTCTTTCTGCCGCATTATACATGTCTCGTCCCGATCTGGGGTGTTCCTGCCTGCTCGCCTCCAACCGTTTCAATTGTGTGGCTAATTCTTCCTCCGTGCCTGTCGTTTCATCCCAAATCTGCCCGACGTTGTCTCGACAAAACTGCAGAGCATTCGCCCTCTGGTGGTCTCCCGTCGCATGTCTCCAGGGGACCACCAGCGCCGGGAGCCCCGCGAGGCGAACCTCCGTCAGGGTAGAGGCCCCCGCACGAAGGACAGCCAAATCCGCCACGGAATAGAGGAACTCCACATCCCACCGCCTCGGCAGGAGGATTCGGTTCCCTTGGCGATCCAGGCAACTGCTGGCACCCAAAAAGAGGAAGGTCCAGGAGGCAAAGGCATCTTCCCGCGCCAGATTCTGTACCTGAAGGAACAGGGGGTGGCTTGCGAGAGACCCGGCCATCACGGCCACGATGGGCGCCGACGGGGCTTCCCCCTCCAAACCCAGGCGTTGCCAGGCTTCCTGCCGGGAGACCAGATGGAAGGAACGCACCGGGACCCCCACGGGCGTGAATCGCCCTTCCGCGAAGGGGGCACATCGATCCCACCCCGAGGCCACGGGAACCCCCATGCGGGAAGCGAGCCTGGCGGTCTTTCCCGCCCAGGCGTTCTGCTCGTGCACCAGAGCGGAAATCCCCCTCATTTTTGCCACCAACAGAGAAGGAAAACAGAGATACCCCCCGAAGAGGACGCAGGCATCGGGGCGCTCCTCCCGGAAGCATTCCGCAGACTGGGAAAGACCCTGAAACTGCTGGCGCCAACGTCGCAGTCGCTGCCCGCGGGGGGCCCCCAACGGCGACCCCTCCAGGGAGATGATGTGGGGGTCCAACCCGGCGCTTCGGTACATCTCCAGCTCCAGGGAGCGCATCCCCGTGAGGTAGCCCAGGTGGACCTCCGGATGATGCCTCTTTACCCAATCCCCAAAGGCGATGGCGGGCCAGACGTGCCCCCCCGTTCCCCCGGCCACCAGCAGGATGCGACGAATCATGATGTCCTCTCCTCCACTTCCATCGGTTCTTCCCTGCATAGACGAAGAAGGAGCCCGATTCGAAACCACATGGTGACAAGGGAACTTCCTCCGTAGCTGAGGAAGGGAAGGGGCATGCCCGTGAGGGGCATCATCTTCGTGACCCCTCCCAGATTGATGAACAGGGGAAGGATCACCGTCAGGGTCAGTCCCCAAAACAGAGACGCCCGAAGGGGATCCTCGGTTCTCATATAAAGACGATAAAGCCGCAGAGTCCAACAACCATAAAGGGCAAGCACCCCCAGCGTTCCCAGTAGACCCAGCTCCTCCCCCAGGGCCGCGTAGAGGAAGTCGGTGTACGCGGCGGGAAGATACTGCAGTTTTTGGAAGCCATGCCCCAAACCCGTGCCGAAACCGCCCCCGTTGTTGAAGGCGATGAGTCCCTGGATCGCCTGAAACCCCGTGTCCAGTGGATCCTTCCAGGGATCCAGAAAGGCAGAGATGCGCCGGAGGCGGTAGGGCGCAAGGAGGATCAGGGGAATCAGCGCCGCCAACCCTCCAAAGGAGGTCAGGAGCGGAAGCTTCCACCCGTATTTCTCCACGAACAGCCCCATGCAGACGGAGAACACCAGGATCGTGGTCCCCAGATCGGGTTGCAGAAGCAGAGGGATCGAGGAGAGGGAAAGGAGGATCAAGGTCTTGACGAAAGCCCGGACGGTGTCCTGCTGGTCCCGGTACAAGATCTTCGTCAGATGAACCGTCAGGGCCAGGAAAAGCAGCTCCCCCGCCTGGATGGAAAGCCCTCCCAGACGGATCCAACGCCGAGCCCCACCAACGGATGCCCCAACTCCCGGGATCAGGGTTGCAAAGGTTAGTAGGAGAGCACAAAACCACCAGAGCCCGCTGGTCCGAAGCCAGAAACGGGTGGGGACCAACCATGCGAAAAGGAGACCCAGGATCCCCACCAGGAGCCACCGAAACTGGCGCAATCCCACAGAGAAGGGCGTCCCCTCGTTGGCGAAGGCCAAGGGGCTGGTGGTGGAGGTGATGACCAACACCCCCAGTCCGGTGAGAAACAGAGGGATCAGCCAGATCAGGGGATCCGGCCGGACTCCGGACGCCCCTTCCTGGCTCAAGGTTCCTTCCCCGTAGCTGTTCGGCTCAGGAAACACCAAGCTCAGGTCTCTCCTTCAGGGAACAGGCCAGATCTCGAAAATGATCGCCCCGCTCCTTGTAGTTTCGGTACTGGTCCCAACTCGTGCAGGCAGGAGAAAGCAGCACCGAGTCTCCGGCCTCCGCCTTGTCGTAGGCCAACGGGACCGCCTCGTTCAGGCTCCTGACCAAAGACCAGCGATGGTAGCCCGCATCATCCAGAGCCTTCCCGATTCTCTCTCCTTCCTCTCCGAAAAGAACCGCGAAGCGGGCCCATTCCGTGACGGCTTTGGCAAGGGAACCGTAGCTCTCTCCCTTGCCCTGTCCCCCCAGGAGGATGACCTTCGTGCCCGGGAGGCTGGTCAGGGCGGTCATCGTGGCCGCCACGTTGGTCCCCTTGGAATCGTCCACGAATCGGACCTTCCCCAGTTCCCGAACCAGCTGGCAACGATGGGGAGGAGCGACGAAACGGGTCAGGGCCTCCTCCACGTGCTTCGGTGCATCCTTCAGGACCAGAGTTGTCGCCGTCGCCGCCATGGCCGCGTTCTCCAGGTTGTGGTCCCCCAGCAGGGAAAGAGCGTCGAAGGAGAACAACCGGCGTTTTCCCAAGCCGGGGAAAGAAAGGAGGGCCTCGCGACGGGAACGGATCAAGGTCACCCCCCCCTCCTCCCCTTCCCCATCCTCTGTCCAGGAAAGGGGGATGGTCTGGGAAACGGGAGGCAGGAGGGGAAGCTCCGAACGCTGCACGATGGCCATGCCGGTCGTGGGATCCAACGCCCGAACCAGGTTGGCCTTGGCATCCACATAGGCCTCGTAGGAGCCGTGCCAATCGATGTGGTCCGGCGCCAGGTTCGTCACCACGGCAAGGGAACAACGAAGCCGCCGGGCCCAGTGAAGCTGGAAGCTGCTGAGTTCCGCCACCACCCATTCCGCTTCCTCGCGGACTGCGGAGGCAAGAGGATTTCCGATATTTCCCGCCACGGAAACCCGGACCCCTTCTTCCCGCAGCAGATGCCCGATCAGAGAGGTGGTGGTGGTCTTCCCGTTGCTCCCCGTAACCCCGAGGAGCGAACCGCGCAGGAAGGGGGAGACGAAATCCAGTTCCCCCATCACCTCCACCCCTTGACTCAGGGCCTGCTGGATCTGGGGCACCCGAGGGGCGATCCCGGATCCCAACAGGAAGAGGTCCGTTTCAAAGACACGGGGCGTATGCCCCCCCTCCTCGAAGCCGATGCCCCTGGAACGCAGCCGCTCCCGGGCTCCCTCTTCCAAAGGCCTCTGTTCGGTCACGAAGACCTCCATGCCCAAATCCTTTGCCAGTTCTGCCAGGGCAAGGCCGCTGACCCCGGCTCCGAACACCGTCGCCCGTTTGCCCTCCCATTGCCGGAGGTTCTTCATCCGTTCGCCCCTCCCCAAAAACGTTGGAACAAAACCCAGATCCCGCCCATGCCCAACAGATGGACCAACCAAAACCGCGTGACGATGCGGGTCTCCGGCCAACCGATCAACTCGAAATGATGGTGCAGGGGACTCATCCGAAAAAGCCGCCTCCCAAAGCGGTGGATCGCCACCAACTGAAGGGAGACGGACAGGATCTCCACCCCGAACAGAAAGCCCAGCGGAACCACCAGAACCAAGGCGCGGGCGGCCACGCAAAGGCTCAGCAGAAGCCCCGCCAGGAAATGGGCTCCCCCATCGCCCATGAAGACCCGGGCAGGATGCCCGTTGTGCCAAAGGAAGGCGGCACACAGGGCCCAACCCCCGACGGCGGCCTCCCGAACCCCTCCCTGCACGAAGGGAAGCAGTGCCGTCAGGGACAGGACCATGGCTCCGGCGGCCAACCCGTCCAACCCGTCGGTGACGTTGACGGCATTCTGGATTCCCGTGCTTACGAAGAGAAGCAGCGGAAGAGCCAGGGGAAAGGGCACGGTCCATCCGGGCCACAGGTCCACCCCTGCCCACGAGACGGCGACGCACCAGGGAAGGGAGAACAGAAGCTGCAGCACCAGTTTTTGGAGGCTGCGAAGGCCTTCGCTGGAACGGCGCCACTGCTTGAGAAAGTCATCCCAGTACCCTACGAACCCCACGCACAGGGGCAGGGACCACAGCACCCAGTCACTGGAAGAAAAGGGCTCGCCCCGGCAGACCCGGACGCCCGCCAGCATCAGGGGAACCGCCAGAAACACCACCCCCCCCATGGAGGGGGTCTTACCCTTCTCCAGGATGTGCCGTTCCGGGCCGTAGGCCTTCTGGACCTGGCTCATGCGACGGCGCAGGGAAAAGCGGATCCAGCATTCCTGCAACAGCACCTCCACCCCAAACACCCCGAGGGCCAGCAGGATCAGTCCAACGGCAGGGGGGGCCATCAGGCTGCGTCCCCCCGGAACAAGGGCAAGAGACGCTCCAGACCGTAGGAACGGGACCCCTTGAGCAGGAGGAGGGCGTGTTTCGGCAGAACGGGCCCCCCTTCCTCCAAGAGAACCGCCGTGTCGGGGACCCACCGGACCTGATCGGGAAGGTCGGACCGAAGGGGAGCCCACTCCTCCCCCACCAAGACGGCACCATCCACCCCTCGCAGCTTTCCCAGGATCTCCCGGTGCCAGTGCGGGCTGGTCTCCCCCAGTTCCCTCATGCCCCCCAGAATGGCCCAGGACACCCCGGCTCCCTGGGAGGACAGGAGATGGAGGTTTTCCAAGGCAACCCCCATGGAGGCGGGGTTGGCGTTGTAGGTCTCGTCGAGAATCCACAATCCCTCCCGATCCGACAGGACTCTTCCTCGTCCCGGAAGGGGCAGGGAGGTCTCCGCCACCTCCCGGAGTGCCTCCTCCCCGACGCCGCGTCGGAGGGCCACGGACCAGGCAAAGGCCCAGGCATAGGCATGCTGCCGTCCCCAAAGGCGGGAGGCAAAGCTCCAGCTCCGCCCCGCCTCGCGCAGATGCAGGTCCAGAACGGGACCCTTTGAGGTCCAACGCGGCTCCGCACGCTCGATCCTCACCTCCCCCCCCGACACCCCAACTCCCAGGGATCGCTCCGCGGAGAAGGAGGCATGAAGGGCGTCCCGAAGAAGTGCATTATCAAAGTTATAGGTCACTCGTTCCGCCTGACGGGATTCCAAGAGCTCCAACTTCGCCGCCAGAACCCCCTGAACGTCCCCCAACCCCTCCAGGTGGGCCGGGCAGACCTCCGTGAGGAACAGCTCCTGAGGGGGGAAGGACGCCACCAGCGCTGAGATCTCCCCCGGGTGGTTCGTCCCGTACTCCAAAACCAGGTTACGGGTGTCCGGGGGCATCCCCAGGACCGTGGACGCGCACCCGATCCGGGTGTTGTAACTCTTGGGCGCACCATGGGAAGGCTCCACGGAAGCCAGCACCCGCAGGATCAGGTCCCGGGTGGTGGTCTTCCCCACGGATCCGGTGATGCCGTACACCTTCGGGGCAACCCGCTCCCTCCATTGACGGGCCAGGGTCACCAGGGCATCCTCCACGGAGTCCACAAACACCCACGCGACATCGGCAGACCCGGGAAGGGAAGCCCTCGCCTCCCTCCCCGGTCCGCGAAGGGCCAGAACGGCCGAGGCTCCCCCGGCCACCGCGTCCCCCACGAACCGATGCCCATCGGTGCGCTCCCCCGGCAGAGCTGCGAAGACGCAGCCCGGGGTCACTTCGCGGCTGTCGTAGCAGACGGAGAAGGGGAAGGGACGATCCGGACCCTCTGCCCCTCCCCCGAAGAGGGCGGCTACCTCATGAGTACGGAAGCGCTCAGCAGTCATGAGGGTCCTGTTCTCCCCCTACGGAGGGGTGGCCCTGCATCCACTCCAGGACGACGGCGCGGTCCTCGAAGGGGACGAGACGGTCCGCAAAGATGATGTTCCGCTCGGGCCCCTTCCCGGACACGAGGACCACATCCCCCGGCTGGGCTCCGTCGAGGGCGAACCGGATAGCCTCTCCCCTGTCGAGACGCACTTCCCAGGGGGTGGCGGCTCCGGAACCCTGGATCCCCCCCACGATCTGCTCGGCGATGGCCCCGGGGTCCTCGCTGCGGGGGTTGTCCATGGTCACCACCACGCGGTCCGCCAAGCGCCCCGCGTGCTCTCCCAAGGCCTTCCTGTGGCTTGTCGTCCTCTCTCCCCCATGGCCGAAAACCGACCAGAGCTGGCCTCGGCAGACATGCCTCAGGGTGGACAGAACCTTCTCGAGACCGTCGGGGGTGTGGGCATAGTCGATGACGCAGGTGACCCCGCCCGGAAGGGAATAGCGCTCCAGCCGTCCCGGGACCTGAGGCATGGAAGCAAGCCCTCGCCGGATGGTCTCTCCGTCGATGTCCAGAGTTCGCGCCAGGGCGGCGCAGGCCAGGGCGTTCTCCACGTTGTAGGTCCCGATGAGGGGAAGGTGCACCTCCGGTAGAACCCGGCCATCCGGCAGGGTCAGGTCCAGACACATCCCCGTCAGATCGAAGCTCTTCAAAGTCGCTCCCAGATCTCCGGGACGCGGCTCTTCTCGGGTGTACCCCACCAGGTTCTCGGGGTAGGCTTCGAGAAGACGGCGTCCATAGGCATCGTCCCGGTTGGACGCTCCTTTCCAGGAAGGTTTCATGTATTCCTCGAACAGGAGCTTCTTCGCCTGGAAATAGGCCTCCTCCGTTCCGTGGTAGTCCAGGTGCTCCGGGGAAAGGTTGGTGAACCCGCCTCGGTCGAAGCGGCAGCCTTCGATGCGTCCCTGTTCCAGCCCATGTGAAGAGGTCTCCATGACACAGGCTCCGCAGCCGTTGGACACCATCCGGGCCAGAAAGGATTGGATGTCGGTGTTCTCCGGCGTGGTTCGGTCCGCCTCCAGCTCCTTGTCCCCGTCGTGGTAGACGATGGTGCCCAGAAGCCCCGTCTTGACTCCGGCGCTCTGAAGGACGGAACGGAGCATGTAGGTCGTGGTGCTCTTCCCGTTGGTTCCGGTGATGCCCACATGGGTCAGCCGCTGCGCGGGCTCGCCGTAGAGAACCGCTGCAAGGCGTCCCATGAAACGTCGCACGTCCGGCACCACGACCTGCGGAACGGGAAGATCCAAGGCCCGTTCGACACAGAGAGCCACGGCGCCGCGGTCGAGGGCGGAGGCTGCAAAACGATGCCCGTCCGCCTTCCCTCCCGAGACGCAAGCGAACAGACTTCCCGGCGCCACGTTGCCGCTGTGGTGCACCACCCTATCGATCCAAGGGTTGTCCCCCCTCGGGGAAAGGAGCTTGGGAGAGGAAGGATCTTCATGAAGCCGAGCCAGAAGATCGTTCAGATACATGGCCACACCTTCTTCTGCCGTAGATTAGGATGTCTTCCCCAAGGGAAGCTGCACCAGATCCTCCACGATCTGGCGGAACAGGGGGGCCGCCAGCTCGCCGCCGTAGTACCTGGCCCCTTGGGGCTCCCCCAACACCACCAGGAGCACGTACTGCGGCCTCGAAGCGGGCCAGAACCCCACAAAGGAAGCCACATGCCCTCCCTTGGAGTACTCCCCCCCCGAGGCGATCTGGGCGGTCCCGGTCTTGCCCGCCACCTCCGCAAGCGGGGTATTCGCACCCTTGCCCGTCCCCTCGGAGACGACTCGCCTCATGGCTTTGCGAAGCCACGCGGCGGTGCTTTCGGAAAAGACCGTCGCCCGCTCCCTCCGCTTGCCCTGGTGGATCGTCTCTCCCTTGCCGTTCCGGACGTCCGAGACGAC
The DNA here is from genome assembly GCF_000165795.1 of Aminomonas paucivorans DSM 12260. Classification (NCBI taxonomy): domain Bacteria; kingdom Thermotogati; phylum Synergistota; class Synergistia; order Synergistales; family Synergistaceae; genus Aminomonas; species Aminomonas paucivorans. The sequence continues at coordinate 1,603,158 of NZ_CM001022.1, forward strand.
ATAAGGCTTCAGAAGGTGTCCCCCGTTGGCGATGGCGGAGATGGCCGTAGCCAACTGAAGGGGCGACACGGCAATCCCCTGGCCGATGGCGATGTTCGCCGGCACCGTCCCCAGCCACTGCTCCGGAGGTTTGAGGAGCCCTTCCTCCTCTCCCGCCAGGTCCACCCCGGAGCGCTCTCCAAAGCCTAGTGCCCGAAGCAGCCCGTAGGTGCGGAAGGGGGTCAGCCGCATCCCTACCATGGCCATGCCCACGTTGCAGGAATTGACGAGCACCTGCGCGGGATCCTGCACCCCATGCCCACCCCGCTTCACATCCCGCATCACCTTGTCGGCCACCGCGATGCTGCCGGTACAGAAGAAACGATCCGAAAGCCCTACCACGCCTTCCTCCAGAGCCAAACCCATGACGAGAGGTTTAAACGTCGATCCGGGCTCGTAAACTCGCCCCAGGACGTTGTTCCGCAAAGCCTCTTGGTTCTGGAAGTGCCCTCTCTGGTTCAGGTCGAACCCTGGAAAACTGGCCACGGCCAGAAGCGCGCCCGTGTGCGGATCCATGCACACCGCCGCGGCCCAGCGGGCGTTCACGTCCTTGGCACCCTGCGCCAGGCGGGACTCCACGACCTGCTGGATGCGAGCATCCAGGGTCAGGCGGAGGCTACCGACTCCCGCGCGAATCTCCCCCGTGTTGCAGCCGATCATGTCCAGCAGTCGCCCCCGGGCGTCCCGCGCCAAGAGACGCGTCTGGGGGGGGGAGAAGAGCACGTTGTTCCAAGCCAGCTCCAGTCCCGAAAGCCCGTTGTCGTCGATGTCGCAAAATCCGAGCACGTGGGACGCCAAGCTCCCGTGGGGGTACACCCGGGCCTTTTCCCGAAGGGCGAACAGCCCGGGAATCTCCTTTTTTTCCAGAAGCGAGGCCCGGTCCCGAGGAAGCTTGCGGGCCACCCACTGAAAGCGGCCGGACAGGGGGCGCTTGAAGCGCCGTGCCTCCCCGGGGTCCAGAATCCCCACCAGAGCATCCGCCCCTTGGGGATCCCAGTACTGCGGATCGATAAACAGGCTGGTGGCAGGGATGGATAGGGCCAAAGCGATCCCGTTGCGATCCCGGATATCCCCCCGGGAAGTGCTCACCGGAACCTGGGCCCAATACTGCCTTCGGGCCTGGCTGACCACGCGAGGATCGGGAAACAGATGCACCTTCACGGTCTGGATCGCCAGAATGAAAAAGACGAAAAACACAGAAGCCCAGGCGCTCCGGCTTTTCCAGCGGGCGTCTGGGCGTTTCGGCCTAATCCTGGGCATTGGCCTGATTGACGAACAACCGCAACGATTTTTCCATGAAGGACTCTCTTCGATTGGGCGATCTGGAACTGCCTGTGGCGAGCCGGGACCTCCCCTCTTTCGGGACGAGGACCACGGAAAGGCGGGTCATCTTCTGAGGAGGCAGCATCCCTAACTGAACCCGCGCAACACTATACACCCTCTGCGGGGAGAGTAAAGAAGACAGCTTCCTCTCCAGCTCCGCGTTCCGGTCCAGGGTTTTTTCGATCCTCAGGCTAACCTCCGAAAGGCGATGCTCCAGGTACAGACTGTAAAGCCGCACCCCCCCCAACCCCAGAGCCGTGCAAAGCAGGGCGACGAACCCCAAGAGGAACGAGGGGGAAAGGCGCCGGGACATCTCATGCCGAGGGAAGCCCACCGGAACGCCCCTCCTTTCTCCTCGCCGCACGCCGCTCCTCCCTGGTGGGGACGGGGCCGAACCGAAAGACCCGCAGTTTCGCGCTTCTGGAACGTTTGTTCTCTCGAATCTCCTCCTCCCGAGGCACCAGGGGCTTCTTGGTCACCAAAAGCCCCTTTCCCTCGGCAGCCCACGTCTTCATGTGTTGCTTGACCAACCGATCCTCCAGGGAGTGGTAGGTGATGAACACCACCGTGGAGGGATCCCCGCAGAACGAGGGCAGGGATTCCAACGTCTCCCGAAGGGCCTCCATTTCGTCGTTCACGGCGATCCGCAAGGCCTGGAAGATCCGCCGGGCCGGGTGCGTCCCCGCCTTTCTCTGAGCCGGCGCGGGCAACGTCCGACGGATCAGGGCCACCAGGCTTTCGGTAGTCATGAGAGGGCCGTAGCGTTCCCGATGCATCACGATGGCTCGGGCGATGGGCACCGCGAAGGGGTCTTCCCCGTAGCGTCGGAAGAGTCCGATCAGGTCCCCCAGTTCCCAGGAATTCACGATGTCCGCGGCGGTGACGCCCCGAGAGAGGGTTCCCGAATCCATGCGCATGTCTAGAGGCCCCTCCCCGTGGAAGGAAAAACCTCTTTCCTCCCGATCGATCTGCATGGAGGAAACCCCCAGATCGAAGAGAAAGGCGCTGCAGACCTTTATTTCGTAGCGGGGAAGCAGGGTGGACAAATCACGGAAATTCCCGGGAATCAGGGTCACCCGATCCCCGTAGGGGGCCAGGTTCAGACGGGCTTCGTCCAAGGCGGAAGGGTCTTGATCGATCCCCACCAACCGACAGCGGGGGCAATTCGCCAAGATGGCCCGGGCATGGCCGGCAGCCCCCAGGGTCCCATCCACCACACAGACCTGCTCCTCCCAAGGGCGCAGGGCCTCAAGCACCTCCTGAAGCATGACGGGGACGTGGAGCATCACAGGCCTTCGACCTCCTCGGCAATGGACGGCAACGCCTCCAGGATCTCTCCGCGATGGATCGTCCAGTTGCTGCTGTCCCAGATCTCCAAGTGGTCTCCCACCCCGATGACCGCGACTTCCTGCTTGATGTCCCCATGCTGCCGAAGGAACTGGGGCAAGAGAATCCGGCCCATGGAATCGAAGTCCATCTCCGTGGCGGAAGCCAAAAGGACCCGGAGAAAATCGCGGGTCCTCCCCTTGGACATGGGGAGGTTCTGCAGCTTCTCCAGGAGACGGTGCCAGTTGGGCAGGGAGTAGAGGGCGACGCAACGATCGATGCCGATGGTTGCTACCACCTGGTTTCCCAGTTCCTCCCGAAAGCGTGCGGGGAGAACCATGCGACCCTTGCTGTCCATTCGGTGGTCGAAGGTTCCCACAAGCACGCCCATCCCCCCCATACTTTGCCACTTCCTGCCACTTTTTACCACCCTAGCATGGACAGGACACGCCCCATGGGCCTTTAGTCCCAATTCTTCCGGGACCAAGGGGAGTCGCTGTCGGGATGGTTTGCACGAAATGGGTTTGCATGACAGATGGGAAGTGTTGGATGGTGGGAGCGGGGGAGCATCCCATAAGCCGGGTTTTGTCGTGCCCAGTCATTTCTCTGGTCCCCTTCTCGCGAAGGGGATCGAGCGATCGTACCCGGGAGTCGGCGGGCCGCCTCATCCTCCCCTATTCGATCTTGCTCCGGATGGGGCTTGCCGTAGCCCAACGGTCACCCGTTGGCTGGTGGGCCCTTACCCCACCTTTTCACCCTTACCCGTAGGCGGTTTGATTTCTGTGGCGCTATCCTTGGGCTTGCGCCCACTGGAATTTCTCCAGCATCCTGCCCTGCGGAGCCCGGACTTTCCTCTGCCGTGGCGACAGCGACTGGGAAGGATGCTCCCCCGGGAACAGTATAGGGAGAGTTTCCCGTCTGTCCAGCGTTGGTCGCTTGCTGGGGAGCCCCTTCATTCCGTAGAATGGCAGGAGCAGACGGTCCAGGATGAAGGGAGAGGATGCCGTGTCCATCGAAGAAAAGGCCTACCCCGCACCACCTGAATACGAGGTCTTCAAGAAACGCATTCAGGAGCTTACGGGAATTGACCTGAACGCTTACAAGTTTCAAATCCACCGGCGTGTCCACATGCTGATGCAGCGGTGGAACGTGACAAGTTACGACGAATACTATAAAGTCATCTCCACCCGGGAGGATAAACTTCGGGAGTTCCTGGACTACCTGACCATCAACGTTTCCGAGTTCTTCCGGAACGCAAACCGCTGGTGGGAGCTGAAAGACAAGGTTTTCCCCTTGATCTTCAAGGAAACGGGACAGAAGAAGCTCAAGCTCTGGAGCGCCGGATGTGCCACGGGAGAGGAACCCTATTCTTTGGGCGTCCTGGCCCTGGAAACGGGCCTGACCAACCCCCAACCCGTTCTGGCCACGGACATCGACCGGGGAGCCCTGGCAAAGGCGCAGGCGGGGATCTTCCAGAAGCGCCAGCTGGTGAACGCCCCCCCGGAATGGATCTCCAAGTACTTTTCGGAAATCGACGCCAACACCGTCCAGGTCAAAAACGTGGTCAAGGAAAAGGTCAACTTCCGTCAGCAGAACCTCATCAAGGACCCCTTCGATTCGGGGATGGACGTCATCCTCTGCCGCAACGTGGTGATCTACTTTTCCCCGGAGACCAAAAGCGCCCTGTACGAGAAATTCTTTAACGCCCTGCGCCCCGGAGGCTATCTGATGACGGGGTCCACGGAGCAGATCTTCGAGTACAAGAAAATCGGCTTTGAGTCTGCCGGCCCCTTCCTCTACCGCAAACCCCGGTAACGAAGCGCCAGCTCCACGTAGGACGAGGCAAGCTCCGCCAGTTTTTCCCTGTCCGCCTCCCGGGTCTGACGAACCACCCGCCCCGGGAGGCCCATGACGAGGCTCCCTGGTGGGATCACGGCCCCTTCGGGGACCAGGGCACCTGCCGCAACGATGGAGCCCTCCCCCACCACGGCTCCGTCCAGCACCGTAGCCCTCATGGCGATCAGGCATCGGTTTTCGACGCGACATCCATGAAGGATCGCCCCATGCCCCACGGTGACGTCCTCTCCCACCCAGACTTCCAGATCCTCCGTCACGTGGAGGATACAACCGTCCTGGATGTTGCTTCGAGCCCCCAGGACGATGCGGTTGATGTCCCCTCGCAGTACCGCATGGTGCCACACGCTGGCCTGTTCCCCCAACTCCACCCGCCCTACAAGGGCCGCAGTGGGGGCGACGAAGGCCGAAGGGGCAATCTTCGGGAAGGTTCCCTCGAAGGGATAAAGCGGAAGGTCCTGGCATCCCAAGGTCACGGCATTCCACCCCTTTCCAAAAAAGAGGGCGCCCCGTGCTGCAGGAGCGCCCCGCGTTTCGAGTTTGCCGTCAGTGGGACCGGACGATTTCCTTGATCCGCATGAGGCGGCCCAGGTTCGCCCGCTCCATCTCGTCCAGCTTCATGGAAATCCCTCGGATCGTCTCGATGAACGACGGGATCAGGACGTGTTCCAAGGCGTTGACCCGGCGTCGCGTCCGTTCGATCTCCGTGGCCATGAGCCGAAGGGCCTTCTCCGCCGCAGCCAGCTGGATCAGCTTGGGCAACAGCCGAACGAACCGTTCCAAGGCAACGTCCAGGCTGCCGGGGGACGTCAAAAGCCCGTAGCTCAGGCGGGATTCCTGCGCCTGGAGCTGGTACTCCGGGATGTTGACGCTCATGACGTTCCGACTTGTCCCGCGGACCTCCAGTCGGCCGCTCGCAAGCAGAAGCGCCTGTTCCAACATGGAGGGCAGCGTCTGGGCCCGGGCAAGGAGAAAGCTCTGGTAGCAGAGCTTCAGCTCCTCCTCCACCGCTTCCCGGAGGGCCTTCACATCCCGCGCCCGCTGCAGGAATTCCTTGATCAGTGCGTCCTGCTTGTCTTTCAGGAGCTTGTGTCCCCGCTTCGCCACCACGAGGCGGCGCTTCAGCCGGGACAGCTCCATGCGGTTGGGATTGACGTTCAGGGACTTCGCCATGCAGCTCCCTCCCTACGCTTCTTCGGCGACGGGTTCCGGGGAGCGTTCCGCCAACAGAGGCTTCAGGTAGGTCTCGATGTAGGCATCCCGAACCCGCTTCAGCTCCTTCACGGGGATCAGGGCCAGCAGCTCCCAGCCCAAGGCGAGGGTTTCCTGAATCGTCCGGTTCTCGTACTCTCCCTGCCGGACATATCGATCCTCGAAGGCGTCGGCGAACTTGGCGAAGGCCTTGTCCTCCTCCGTCAGGGCTCCCTCCCCCAGGATCACCGCCAATTCCTTGGCCTCCTTGCCCCGGGCGTAGGCCGCGAAAAGCTGATTCATCAGGTCCGCATGGTCCTCCCGGGTCTTCCCCTTCCCGATCCCCTTGTCCTTCAAGCGAGACAGGGAGGGCATGACGTCCACGGGAGGATAGATCCCCTTGCGGTGCAGCCCTCGGCTGAGGATGATCTGCCCTTCGGTGATGTACCCCGTGAGGTCTGGGATCGGATGGGTCTTGTCGTCCTCCGGCATGGTGAGGATGGGGAACTGGGTGATGGAACCGCTCTTTCCCCGAAGACGACCGGCCCGCTCGTACATGGTGGCCAAGTCGGTGTAGAGGTAACCCGGGTATCCCCGACGCCCCGGAACCTCCTTGCGAGCCGCGGAGATCTCCCGCAGGGCCTCGCAGTAGTTCGTGAGGTCCGTGAGGATGACCAGCACGTGCATGTCCTTCTCGAAGGCCAGATACTCCGCGCAGGTGAGGGCCAGGCGAGGGGTGGTGATCCGCTCGATGGCCGGGTCGTCCGCCAAATTGACGAACATGACCGTGCGTTCGATGGCCCCGGTTTTACGGAAGTCCTCCATGAAGAAGGAAGCCTCCTCGAAGGTGATCCCCATGGCCGCGAAGACCACCGCAAAGGCCGCATGCCCACTGATGACCGTCGCCTGCCGGGCGATCTGGGCGGCCATGCGGTTATGAGGCAATCCGCTTCCGGAGAAGATGGGCAGCTTCTGCCCCCGGACCAGGGGGTTCATCCCGTCGATGGTGGAAATCCCCGTCTGGATGAACTCCGAGGGGTAGTCCCGGGAGAAGGGGTTCATGGGAAAGCCGTTGATGTCCAGGGCGGTCTCGGGAATGATGGCGGCCCCTCCGTCGATGGGCTCACCCCGGCCGTTGAAGATGCGCCCCAGCATGTCGCCGCTCACCGGGAGGGTGAGCACCTTCCCGAGGAACCGCACCTGGGTGGTGTCCACATCAATCCCCGTGGTCCCTTCGAAGACCTGGACCAGCGCCTTGTCCGCGGTGATCTCCAGGACGCGGCCCCGCCGCTTCTCGCCGCTGGCTAGGGAAATTTCCACCAGCTCGTCGTAGCGCACGTCCCGGACCTTCTCCACCACCAGAAGGGGTCCTGAAAGATCGCTGATGGTGCGATACTCCTTAGGCAGCATCCTCGTCGCCTCCCGTGGTGGCCAGGTTCCCCAGGACCGTCTTGATGGTGTCCTCCAGACCGTCGAGCTGGGCTAGTTCCTTCTCGTCGATGTAGCGCATCCGGGCGATCTCCTCCCGGATGGGAAGCTCGATGACGTCCTTCAGCAGCGCCCCTCGCCTAAGGGCCTCCATGGCGAGGTGGTGGAAGGAGAGGATGTTGCGCAGCATCCGAAACTGCTTGTCCATGGAGGCGTAAGTGTCCACCTCGTGGAAGGCGTTCTGGTGCAGGAAGTCCTCCCGAAGGGACTTGGCGGTCTCCAGGATCATCCGCTCATCCTTGGAAAGGGAGTCGATCCCCACAAGGCGGACGATCTCCTTGAGCCGATCCTCGTCCTCCAGAAGCCCCATGGCCTCGGTGCGGAACCCGCTCCACTCCCCGTCGTAGATGTTGTCCCAGTACTCCCCCAGCTTCTCCGCGTAGAGAGAATAGCTGGTAAGCCAGTTGATGGCGGGGAAATGGCGCTGGTAGGCCAGGCTGGCGTCGAGTCCCCAGAAGACCTTGGTGACCCGAAGGGTGTTCTGGGTCACCGGCTCCGAGAGGTCCCCGCCGGGGGGAGAGACGGCGCCGATGATGGAGACCGCCCCCTCGCGCCCGTCCTCTCCCATGCAGATGGCCCGCCCCGCCCGCTCGTAGAAGGAGGCCAGGCGGGTTCCCAGGTAGGCCGGATACCCCTCCTCGCCGGGCATTTCTTCCAGACGCCCCGAGATCTCCCGCAACGCTTCCGCCCAACGGCTGGTGGAATCCGCCATGAGGGCCACAGAATAGCCCATGTCCCGGTAGTATTCCGCGATGGTGATACCCGTGTAGATGGAGGCCTCCCGGGCAGCCACAGGCATGTTGGAGGTGTTGGCGATGAGCACAGTACGCTTCATCAAGGGCTGTCCGGAGCGGGGATCCTCCAGTTCCGGGAACTCCAGGAGCACGTCGGTCATCTCGTTGCCCCGTTCCCCGCAGCCGATGTAGACCACGATCTCCGCATCCGCCCACTTGGCCAGCTGGTGCTGGATCACCGTCTTGCCGGAGCCGAAGGGACCCGGGACGCAAGCTGTCCCCCCCCGAGCGATGAGGAAGAAGGTGTCCACCACCCGCTGTCCCGTGGTGAGAGGGGTATCCGGGGAAAGCCGTTTGGCCACGGGGCGGGGAATCCGGACGGGCCAGCGCTGAAGCAGGGAAACCCGCTTCTCTTCCCCTTCGGGAGTCCGGATGGTCGCCACGGTCTCCTCCACGGTCACGTCTCCCCCCCGGATCTGGGTGAGGGTGCCTCGGACTCCATGAGGCACCAAGACGCGATGCTCCACCAGCACCGTCTCCTGTACCACCCCGAGGACGTCACCGGGCAGGACCTGGTCCCCCTCCGCCTTGCGAGGCTCGAAGGACCAGCGCCGCTTGCGGTCCACCGCGGGAACGGCGATTCCCCTAGAAATGTAGGGACTCTGCGCCACATCTTCGATGGCCTTCAGGGGACGCTGGACTCCATCGTAAAACTGCTCGATGAGTCCCGGCCCCAGCTCCACGCTGAGGGGTTCTCCCGTGCTCACCACGGGTTCGCCGGGCATCAGCCCGGAGGTTTCCTCGTAGACCTGAATGGAAGCCGTATCGCCTTTGAGCTCGATGATCTCCCCGACGAGGCCTATGCTGCCCACGCGGACCACATCGTACATACAGGCCCCGGACATGCCCCCTGCCACCACCAGGGGGCCCGAGATCTTCGCGATGGTTCCTTGAATCGTTCGCATCTCAGCCACTCACATCGCCTCCGTAAGGAATCCGCAGGGGACGCCTGCCTTCACTGGACAGCAAAGATGTCCATGCCCACGGCTTTTTCCACGCATTTGCGGACAGACTCCATGCCGATGCCCGCCGTTCCGGACTGATCGGGGATGGGGATGACCGTCATGGACGTCTGTTCGTTGAGTTCATCCACCACATCCCGATGGCGGGCGAAGAGGTCTTCCGTGAGAAAAAGGATGCCCACCTGTTCTCGGCGGACTCGCAGAAGGGCGGCGCGAACCGTCTCCTCTGTCGCGTCTGCCTCCACCACCACCGTCTCCACTCCAATGGCCTGAAAGGGCAGCACGCTCTCGTAGTCCCCCAGCGCAGCGACCCGAACGGAGGAGCTATGGGTATCCATGGCGCAACAGCCTCCTCACCTTGTCACGGTCCGAACGGCTGGCTTTGGAGACCAGGACGATCCGCAGATTCTTGACCTCCATCTCCTTGCCCCAGAGAAAGGCCAACACGTTTTCCGGCGCATCCGCCTGATAGCGGAAGGAGGCCCAATAGACGCTGGCATGGTCGTCCAGGGCTTTCTCCATCCCGGGGATCACCTCGTCTGGATGAGGCTGTTCCTGAAGGATCCACGCCGCCTGGGAAAAGGCGGAGAAAGAAAGGAGGCGCGGCCAGGATTCCAACGGCTCCGTCAGGAGGGAAAGCAGCAGGGGGATACGCAGGGTTCCTCCCTCATGCAGGAAGGGAAGCGTTCGGTTTGCGTCGAAGCCGAAACGGCGCAAGCGGAGGACCACTCGAAGGTTCTCCGCGTCGATCCGCTGACGAGCCCACATCCGAATCCCCTCATACCCCAGGGAATCCACCAGTTCCGTCAGGGCGACAAAATACTGTCCATCCAGCAGACGGTCAACCTCCAAAAGATCCCGACACTGCTCCCAGCACGCCATGCACTGCGGCACCACGCGGCTGAGACCATAGGGGAGAAGCCGGTAGTCCTCCGCATCCACGTTGGCGATGAGATCGTCCAAGGGAATCGACCCCAGGGACGTGAGGAGATCCCAACGCTTCTTTCCTCCTTGCCGAAGGCTGAAGGCGCTTTTCAGAAGAACCTTCACGTTGTGAAAATCGTACAGGAGCCGTGCAATTTCCAACACCGCCGGCTCGGGCACAAACCCCTGAACCTCACGGTAGGTCTCCAGGAGAGCCGATTCCAGGGCCTCGTCAAACCGTCCGGTCCGGTTTCCCGCCAGCGCGGGGCCGTAGACCGTCTCGGACAAGAGCTTGTAGGCCCCCGCTAGGTCCTCCGCGTCCACCATGCGTTGCAACAGGGCGGGATCAAGGAAGCGGTGTTCCATCGCACGGAGGCGAGCAACGACATATCCATAGGCCTCCCGGGTAGCCACGGCCCCACCTCCTCGATCAATCGTTGGCGAAGAGTTGCTTCACCACGTCCGCTTCCCGATCCTCCTGGAAGGTCCGAAGGAGCATCTCCCACGTGCAGTTCGTCTGGACCCGATCCCGAGCCAGGAGAAAACCACCCCGAATCCGAACATCCCGTTCAGGGCAAAGGGAATGCCGCTTCCCGTGGCGAGCATTGAAGTCCTGCAGCCAAGCCTCGTCCAACACCTTTTCCTGCGGACCTACGTGGACCGTTTCGTCTCCCGTCTCGGCAGCCTCCAGCAAGAGGACCTCCGTCAAACGGGCGATGGTATCCCGATCCTGAGAAAGCAGGGACCGAAGGGCTTCGTCGAAACACCGGGCGATGGCAGCCCGACGGGCGTTCAGTTTTTCCCTGCGCACATCCAGCTTGGCCACCGTCTCCCGCCGACGAAGGATCTCGGGACGCTCCTTCTGGAATCGATCATCGAAGGACGCCTCCAGCTCCCGGATCTCCCGCTCCGTCGCCGTCTTCAGCGAGCGGATCTGTTCCTGGGCCTTAGCCCGATGCTCCTCGGCCTGCTGTTTCGCATCGGCCTCAATCTTCGCGGTGATGTCCGCCAGTGCCATGTCCGGGGACCCCGCTCATCCGATCTTGATGCTGTTGAGGAGGATGATGCTCATCAACAGGGCCAGCACCGCGTAGGTCTCCACCATGGCGGGCAGGATGACCGCCTTCCCGATCTCCTCGGGACGCTTGGCGATCATGAGGATGGTGGCAGCGGAAGATTTTCCCTGGTAGATGGCGGAATAGTACCCCGCCACCGCGATGGGGAGGCAGGCGAAGAAAATTCCCAGTCCCTGCCAGACCGAGACGTGGACTCCCGCCCCGCCCAGCAGCCCGGCCTTCTGGATGGCAAAAAACGCGGTGAGGAGCCCGTAGATACCCTGCGTCCCCGGAAGCGCCAGAAGGATCAGGGCAAGCCCGAACTTCTTGGGGTCCTCCGTCATGATCCCCGCTGCCGCCTCGTTGGCAATCCCGATCCCCATGGCCGATCCGGAGCCCGCATACCCCGCCGCCAGCGCCGCACCCAACATGGCCAGCACCGGTCCCAACTGATCCGCCATCGTCGCAAGAATCGATTCCATCGTTTCTCATGCCTCCTTGTCGATATATGTGAGAAACACCGAACCTGAAAACCTCACCGGCACCCCACAGTTACGGGAGGGGATCCGCTTTCTCCGCGAGACGCACAAATTGTGTCTCGCACCGGAACGGAGCAAAGGGACGCCCGTTGGCTTCGTAGAACTTGCTGAAGAACTCCACGTACTGAAGCCGCAGGGAGTGGATGAACGCCCCCAGGATGTTCACGGCGATGCTGAAGATGTGCCCCCCCACGAAGATCAGGACGGCCAGAGGGATCCCCACGTAGGGCACTCCCACCACCAGGGTGCAGAGCAGGTTCACGATCATCCCGATGGCCGCCGAGGAAAGGCCCAGGGCAAGCAGTCGGCTGTAGCTGAGGGTATCGCCCAGATAGGCGGTGACGTTGTAGAGGCTCAGGACGCCCGACAGGAGCCGCCCGAAAAGCGTGGGCTTGCCTCTGCCCTGAGTTGCCACCAGGACGAGAGCCCCCGCCGCGGCAACCACCTTGCTGAACCCGGAAAGAGACGACGGCAGGATCCCGGAACTGGTCCCCCCAAAAAACACAAGCCCCACCAGGAAGAGGATCCACCCGCCCTTGTCCGCGAAGGCCCCCATGTAGTCCTTCCTGCGAAGTGAATCCGCCATGCCCACCAGGAGTCCGAAGATCAGCTGCAGGAAGCCCAGGGCCAGGGAGATGGCCAGGAAGGTCATGGGATCGTTCATGGGATCCAGGATCTGCAGCGCATCCTTGGCAGGCTTCAGGAAACGCAGAAAGGGAAAGGCGTCCACGGTGTTGCCCAGCCAGGACCCTGTGAGTGCCCCCACGAAGACCGTGGAGATGCTCCCCCCCGCCAGGACGAGGAAGAACTTCCGGGCATTCCCCGTGAGCTGGTGCCGCACCAGGAAGTAGAGGAACAGGGCCGAAAGGACCAGCCCATACCCCGCGTCTCCGAAGCACATCCCGAAGAACAGGAAGAAAAACGGGGCCATGAGGGCCGTGGGATCCACCCCCCCATAGCTGGGGGTCCCGTACATGTTGGTCAGGGGCTCGTAGGGCGCGGCCCATCGGGGGTTCTCCAGCAACGTGGGAGGGACATCCCCTTCTTCGAGCTCGGTTCGCCGAAGATCCACTCCCTCCTCGAAGGGACGAAGGGTCCGACGCAGGTCTTCCTCTCGGGAGACGGGCATCCAGAAATCCGCCAACCGAGTGGCTGCCGTAGCTTCCGTTTCCCCGAGGGATTCGAGCCGTGATCGGAGGATGCTCCAATGGTCGGACAGAAGAAGGGCATCCTGAAAACGATGATCTGCCCCTTCCTTGGCTCGTTCCAGGAGAGCCGCTTCCTCGGTGCGGATTTCCTCCAGCCGGGCGGAAAGGACCGTCACCTCCTGCTGGGGGGACCCGGAAAGCTCGCGGGGAAGGTCGATCCGCGCAAAGTCGTGCTCCTCCGCGATCTTCAGAAAAGTCGCTGCCTCGGAGCGGAAGACCAGAACCGCCACGGTGCGGACCGGATCCTTGTCCTGCGGGGGAGGGGTGAAGAGATCGAATCGATCCTGGAGGTGTCCACGAAGGGCCTGGGTGAAGGCGAACAGGTTCTCCTCCGCCAGTCGCCCCAGATGGGCCTCCAGGAGCCCCGTGCCCGCGTTGAAGAGTTCCAGCGGGAAGGGAAGGGCGCAAAGGGGTTCCATTTGAGAAAGGAGCGCCCGCAATCGGGCGCCTTCGGTCCGAAGTTCCGAAAGCCTTCTGTCGAGATCCCGCAGTTCGCCAGACACGGCGGTCAGATCCTTGGAAGTCGCCTGCTTTTCCAGGTCAGCCAAGGAGAAGGCGGGAGTTTTTCCCAACACCCGATCTATCGCACTCGGTTTGTTCTCCACCAAGGGATCCAGGAAACGGGCCACGAAACGCGCCTCGCCCAGAGACTCATCCACCTCGTGAAGCGGGGACCCGGGGCACGCCATCTTCCCCTCCTCCGCGGAAGGGGAGAGAAACTCACACTCGCCAAAACCCTGGAGCGCTCGGAAGACCGCCTCGGCCACGGAAGCGTGGACCACCAGACGGTATTTTCCCATCTCAGCTAAGGCCATGGGTACCCATCACCTCTTTGAGGATCCACGCCGCCGTGGACGACACTTTGGCCCTGCTCTCCTCAAGGTACTGTTCCGACTCCTTCTTCCCCAACGCGAAAATGCTCTGCGCCGCGGAATCAGCCTCCCGCTCCACCTCCTGGATCTTGGAACGATACTCCCTGTGAAGACGCTGACGGGCTTCCTTGATCGACCGTTCTGCCTCTGCCCTCGCATCCGCGAGGCTTTTCGCAGCCGTCCCCTTTGCCTCGACCACCAAGGCCCGGGCGTGTTCCTCATGCAACCGAATCTCCTGCGCAAGGTTCTCTGCCACCGATTCCACCTCCCTCCGGCTGCAAATGAGATGCCTGAAGAAAGAGAAAAATTCCTCGTTATTCTAAGGGCATGAAGGGGGCATCGTCAATTGTGGAAACAAGCACGAGTTCGTTAAGACCGGGGGGCGGTACGAAAAACGGCCCGTCTCAGGGACGGGCCGGGGATATCTGGAGCGGACAACGGGATTCGGACCCGCGACCCTCGGCTTGGGAAGCCGATGCTCTACCAGCTGAGCTATGTCCGCGCCACAGCGGAGATTATAACCAGGGTTCCGGGGTTTCGCAAGGGGGCTCCCCTGGATGCCTTCCTGCGACAGGGAAAGCGGTTTCTCAAAGAGAGCGGAGGTTCCTCATACCCCCCTTTGCCCAGCCCTTCAGGCCCTACCCGGGAAGGTGGACGAAGGGGTCACGGATCGGAACCACTCGTAGAGGCCCAAGGCTGCGGCAACGCTCCCGTTGAGAGACCCCGATTCTCCCCTCATGGGGATGTGGAGCACCTCATCACACCCCTGCAGGGTGGTGCGTCCTAAGCCCTTGCCCTCCGACCCCACAACCAAGGCCATACGGGGGGACAAGGGAGTCTCGAAGAGCGATCGCTCCCCCTGGGCTTCCAATCCCACCACCCAAAGCCCTGCCTCCTGAAGCAACCGCAGATCCTGTCCCACGTTACCGATTCGCCCCAGGGGGAGCCTCAGGGCCGCCCCCGTGCTGGCCTTCACCATGGCCCCCGTGGGAAGCGCCCCCCGGCGCAGGGGCAAAAGGGCAGCCAGCGCGCCCACCGCTTCGGCGCTCCTCACGATCGCCCCGGCGTTGTGTGGATCCTCCAGGTGGTCCAACACCACCACCAAAACCGGCTCCGGCGCTGGGGGGATGCGAGCAAGCACCTCCCGCAGTTCCAGCAGTTCCACCCCTGCGGTCCTCGCGGCCACCCCCTGGTGCACCTTACCCGGAAGCATGCGTTCCAACCCCTTGCCATCCAGTTCCTGTAGGGGGATTCCCGCCTCCCGACAACGATCCAGGATCCGGCTGCGGAAGGGGTCCCGGGTTCCCTTGGCGAGCCATACTTTCAAGCACCGTCGGGGTTGGGATTCCAGCAGGGCCCAGACGGCATTGCGCCCGTAAAGCAGATCCTCTTGTTCCTTCTGCGGGGCATCCCCCACGGTTTCTTCCCTCAACGGTGATCCCGTCCTTTCGGCGATGCGACCCGGCAGCAAGGGGAAAGGTCCGTCCCGGGCAACAGGGGGGCAAGGAAACGGGCTGTGTGCCCCAAACCATTGGCCACCACCTCTTCCGGGGTCCCTGCCGCCACCAAACGCCCTCCCCCGACCCCCCCCTCCGGTCCCAGGTCGACCAGATAGTCCGCCGAGGCCAGAACATCCAGGTTGTGTTCGATCATCCACACCGAGTTCCCCTGCTCCACCAGGCGATGAAGCAGAAGCAGCAGCTTCCTGACGTCGGAATAATGCAGTCCCGTGGTGGGTTCATCCAAGAGGTACAGGGTCTGCCCCCGGAAGCGCTTGCCCAACTCACTGGCCAGCTTCACCCGCTGGGCCTCCCCGCCGCTTAGGGTGGGAGCAGGTTGCCCGAGTCGGATGTAACCTAGCCCTGCCTCCTGAAGCACCTTCAGCTTCCCGGCGATACGGGGGAGATCCCGGAAATGCTCCACCGCCTCGTCCACGGAGAGGTCCAGGACATCGGCCACCGAAAGCCCCCGATGCCGCACCTCCAGGGTTTCCCGATTGTAGCGTTTTCCCTTGCACACCTCGCACTGCACGAACACGTCGGGCAGGAAGAGCATGGCAACCCGAAGAACCCCGTCCCCCCCGCAGGCCTCGCAGCGCCCCCCCTTCACGTTGAAGCTGAAGCGTCCGGGGCCGTAGCCCCGCAGCTTCGACTCCGGGAGCTGGGCAAAGAACTCCCGAATGGGGGTGAAGACCCCCGTATAGGTGGCGGGGTTGGAGCGGGGTGTTCTCCCAATGGGGCTCTGGTCCACCAGCACCACGTTGCGCACCTGCTCCATCCCCTCCAGGCCGTCGAAGGCCCCCGGGCGCTCCCGAAATTCCACGTCCAGGGCGCTCCGCAACCCCTTGTAGAGGATTTCGTAAAGGAGGGTGCTCTTTCCGGAACCCGAAACCCCGCTGATGGCTCCCAGCACGTGAAGGGGAAGCTCCACTTCCAGCTCCTGCAGATTGTTCTCCCGACACCCCTTCAGGCGAAGCCTCCCCTCGGGAAGACGGCGGTCCCCTCCCGGGGCACGGACGATCCCGTCGACCTCTCCCCGGAGGTACGCCGCCGTGGAGGATCGGGCGGTCTCCAGGGCCTCCGGCGGTCCCGCAGCGATGATCGAACCCCCATGTTCCCCTGCCCCGGGTCCCAGCTCCACCAGGTAGTCCGCTGCCTGCATGGTTTCCCGATCGTGCTCCACCACCAGCACCGTGTTCCCCAGGTCCCGGATGGCCTTCAGAGTCGTCAGAAGCCGGTCCGTGTCCCGGGGATGCAGCCCGATGGTGGGTTCGTCCAGCACGTAGAGGACCCCGGTCAGTTGGGAACCGATCTGAGTGGCCAGGCGAATCCTCTGGCTCTCTCCCCCGCTCAGGGTGTCCGCCCGGCGATGCAGGGATAGATACCCCGCCCCGACGTCACACAGGAAGGAAAGGCGTTTGCGGATCTCCTCCAGGGCAAGCCCCACGATGCTTCTCTGTTCCGAGGAAAGCTCCAGTCGGTCCAGAAGGGGAAGCAGTCGGTCCACCGGCAGCTCCGTGAGCTCCCCGATCCCGTACCCTCCCAACCGCACCGCCAGTGCCTCGGGACGAAGGCGTTTCCCTCCGCAGGTCTGACAGCGGGTCTCCTCCCGATACATGGAAAGCTCTTCCCGGACCGACTCGGATTCCGTCTGGTTCCAGCGCCTTTCCAACCAGGGGATCAGGCCTTCGTACCGTCCCTGATACTCCGTCTCCCCGTCCCGGTCCTTGAACACCAGGGGGATGCGATCCGGAGACCCCTCCAGGACGGCTCGGCGAACCTCTTCGGGGAGTTCTCCGAAGGGGGGGAGCAGGTCCCACCCCTTCTGCTCCGCCAGCTTCTCCAGTTTGGTCGACATGTAGTGGTGGTTCTTCCAGGGAAGGAGCGCTCCCGCCAGGGCGGGAAGCTCCGGGAGCACCGCCCTCTCCGGGGAGAAGTACTCGTGACTCCCCAGCCCCGAACAGTCCGGGCAGGCCCCGTAGGGGTTGTTGAAGGAAAACAGCCGAGGCTCGATCTCCGGAAGCCCGGTCTGACACTCTGGACACACGTACTTCTCCGTCAACTCCAGAGGGGCAAGACCCTCGGAGTGGAAGAGGACGAACCCCTCCGAAAGCCTCATGGCGGCCTCCACCGCCTCGGAAAGTCGACTGCGCTGCTCCTCCCGGACCCGGAATCGATCCACCAGGGCCTCCACGTGATGCTTCTTGGCCTTGTCCAGAGGAATCTCCTCCTCCAGCCAGAGAAGCGTCCCGTCCACCCTCGCTCGAAGGTATCCCTGCCGACGGAGGGATTCGAAGAGGTTCCGGTGCTCCCCCTTCTTGCCCCGCACCAGGGGTGCGTAGACCTCCACGGGGAGCTGGTCATAGCGCTGCAGCACCAGATCCACCATCTCGTCCACGCTGTGTTTCACCACGGGGCGGCCGCAGGAAGGGCAATGAGGCACTCCGGCCCTCCCAAACAGGAGCCGCAGGTAGTCGTAGATCTCCGTGACGGTGCCCACGGTGGACCGGGGGTTGTGGCTTGTGCCCTTCTGTTCGATGGAGATGGCGGGAGACAGCCCCTGGATTTCGTCCACGTCCGGCTTGTCCTGCATCCCCAGAAACTGCCGCGCGTAGGCGGAGAGGGATTCCACGTAGCGCCTCTGCCCCTCCGCGTAGAGGGTATCGAAGGCCAGGGATGACTTGCCCGATCCGGAGGGACCGGTAACCACCACCAACCGGTTCTTAGGAAGGTCGACGTCGACGTTTCTTAGATTGTGCTGCCTTGCGCCTCGTATCCGAATGCTCTCCCACGCCATGGTGTCCCTCCACGTTGGTGATTTGGTCCCTCAAAGCGGCGGCCTCCTCGAAATCCAGGCGTTCCACCGCCGCCCACATCATTCGCTCCAGCTCCTTGCGATCCACGGAGCCCTTCCGCTGCGGCGTCCGTTCCTCCTGATCCTCCAGAAGTTCCTGGGGCAGGAGGGACTTGATCTCCTTGCGCACCGTGGTGGGGACAATGCCCCTCTCTCGGTTGAAGGTCTCCTGGACTCGACGTCTGCGCTGCGTCTCCTCCACGGCAAGCCTCATGCTGTCCGTGACCCGGTCCCCGTAGAGGATCACCTTGCCCGCCTCGTTGCGCGCCGCCCGGCCGATCATCTGGATCAGGGAGCGATGGGACCGCAGGTACCCCTCCCGATCCGCCTCCAGGATAGCCACCAGGGAGACCTCCGGCAGGTCCAATCCCTCCCGCAGCAGGTTCACCCCCACGAGGACCCCGAACACGCCCTGACGGAGATCCTTGAGGAGCGCCGCCCGCTCGAAGGTGTCCAGCTCCGAGTGGATGTAACGGACCTGGATCCCCAGTTCCGCGAAGTACTCCGCCAGGTCCTCGGCGGAACGCTTCGTCAGGGTGGTGACCAGGGCCCGATCCCCCCGCTCCGCCACCAGACGGAGTTCTTCCAGCAGGTCGTCCACCTGCCCCGTGGCGGGACGCACCTCCACCTGCGGCTCCAGGACCCCTGTAGGGCGGACGAGCTGTTCCACCACCCGAGCGCTGGTCTGGATCTCGTAATCCCCGGGAGTGGCGGAAACGAACAGGGCCTGTCCCATGAAGGACTCGAACTCCTCGAACCGAAGGGGGCGGTTGTCCAGACAGGAGGGAAGACGGAAACCGTGCTCCACCAGGACTTCCTTCCGCGCCCGGTCCCCGTTGTACATGCCCCGAATCTGGGGGATGGTGATGTGGGATTCGTCCAGGAAGAGCAGGTAATCCTGGGGGAAGAAGTCCATGAGGGTACCCGGCGTTTCCCCCACCTCCCGGCCGTCCAGAAACCGGGAGTAGTTTTCGATGCCCGAGCAGTATCCCACCTCCTGGAGCATTTCCATGTCGTATCGGGTCCGGGATTCCAGACGTTGCGCCTCCAGCAGCCGCCCCCGAGACCGCAGGTCCTCCAGGTGGGCCTTCAGCTCCTGTTCGATCTTCTCCATGGCCTGGGCGATGGCATCGGGACTGGTGACATAGTGCTGGGCAGGGAAGACCGCTCCCCGGTCCTTCCGGAGAAGGGTTTTGCCGGAGACGGGGTCGATCTCGTCGATGCGGTCGATCTCGTCGTCCAAGAATGAGACCCGGAGGGCCGTATCGCTGTAGGCGGGATAGATCTCCAGAAGGTCCCCCCGCACCCGGAAGACCCCGGGAGTGAAGGCCACGTCGTTGCGTTCGTAGTAGTTCGCCAGGAGACGCTCCAGGAAGCGTTTGCGGGGCCAGGTCTCCCCCACCTGAAAGCGGAAGATGGCCTCCTCGTAGTTCTTCCTCTTGCCCAGGCCGTAGATGCAGGAGACGCTCGCCACCACCAACACGTCCCGTCGCTCCAGGAGGGCCTTGGTGGTGGACAGGCGAAGCTTCTCGATGCGTTCGTTGATGGAGGCGTCCTTCTCGATGTAGAGGTCCTGGGCGGGCATGTAGGCTTCAGGCTGGTAGTAGTCATAGTAGCTCACGAAGTACTGCACGGCGTTTTCCGGGAAGAACCCCTTGAACTCGCTGTAAAGCTGGGCGGCCAGAGTCTTGTTGTGAGCCATCACGAGGGTGGGACGCTGAAGACGCTGCACCACCTGCGCCATGGTGTAGGTCTTGCCGCTACCCGTGACCCCCAGAAGGGTCTGTCGGCTCAACCCTCCCTCAAAGCCGCGCACCAAGGCCTCGATGGCCTCCGGCTGGTCCCCCGCCGGGTCCCAGTCCGCCACCAGGCGAAAGACCCCTTCCAAGACCACCCCTCCTCGCGGACCACGCACAAGACGCCCGGGAAACCCTCCGGGCGTCTTGTTTCTTTTTCACTACGAACGAAACTCAGGACCGGAAAGCTCAGGCCGGTTCGGGGTCGACGGCCAGCCCGCGCCTGGGGGCCGCGGGGGAGGGCTCTTCGGAGGGCGATGCTCCCGTCTCCGGGAGGTCCTCCTTCTCCGGAGACTCGGCGACTACCTCGTCTCCGTTGCCCAGAACCCGGTCCAGATCTTCTCCCTCCAGGACCTCCTGCTCCAGAAGAAGCTGGGTGATCTCCTCCAGTTTTTCCCGGTGCTCTTCCAGCATGCCCTTCACCCGGGCATAGCACTCGTCCACGATCCTTCGGACCTCCTGGTCGATGGCGTAGGCGATTTCTTCGCTGTAGTTCCGATCCTCCACGATGTCCCGCCCCAGGAAGACCTCGTGCTGCTTCCGGCCCAGGGTGACCGGGCCCAGGCGTTCGCTCATGCCGAACTCCGTCACCATCTGCCGAGCCATCTGGGTGGCCCGTTCCAGGTCGTTTTGCGCCCCGGTGGTCACATCCCCGAAGACCAGGGATTCCGCCACCCGTCCTCCCAGGAGGACGCAGATTCGCTGCATCATTTCCTCCCGGGAGACCAGGAACCGATCCTCCTCCGGGAGCTGCAGGGTGTACCCCAAAGCCTTGTGCCCCCGGGGGATGATGGAGATCTTGTGGACCCGGTCGCTTCCCGGGGTCAGCTTGGCAATCAGCGCATGACCGGACTCATGGTAGGCGATGATCTCCCGTTCCTTCTTGCTGATGACCCGGGACTTTCTCTCCGGACCCGCGATGACCCGGTCGATGGCCTCCTCAAACTCAGGCATTCCCAGAAGCTCCTTGCCCCTCCTGCCGGCAAGGAGGGCCGCTTCGTTCACCAGGTTCGCCAAATCCGCCCCCACGAAACCGGGGGTCCTTCGGGCAATGACGTCCAGGTTCACCTGCTCGTCAAGCTTCTTGTCCTTGATGTGGACCTTGAGGATCCCCAACCGACCGTTCACGTCCGGCCTATCCACAACGATGTGGCGATCGAAGCGTCCGGGGCGAAGAAGCGCCGGGTCCAGGATGTCCGGCCGGTTGGTGGCGGCGATGAGGATGATCCCGGAACCAGCCTCGAAGCCGTCCATCTCCACCAGCAACTGGTTCAGGGTCTGTTCCCTTTCGTCGTGTCCTCCCCCCAGCCCCGCGCCCCGATGGCGCCCCACCGCGTCAATCTCGTCGATGAAGACGATGCAGGGCTGGTAGCGCCGGGCCTGCTCGAAGAGATCCCGCACCCGCGCGGCGCCGACCCCCACGAACATCTCCACGAAGTCGGAACCGCTGATGCTGAAGAAGGGGACATCCGCCTCCCCGGCCACCGCCCGAGAGAGCAGGGTCTTCCCCGTTCCCGGGGCTCCCAGGAGGAGAACCCCTCTGGGGACCTTGGCACCCAGCCTGGCAAAACGCCCGGGGTCCTTGAGGAAACCCACCACTTCCTGAAGTTCTTCCTTCGCCTCGTCGCATCCCGCCACATCGCCGAAGTTCACCTTCGGCCGATTATCCAAAAACAGCTTCGCCTTGCTCTTGGCGAAGTTCATCACCTTGCTGCCTCCACCCTGCATGTTGTAGAGGATGAAGATCCAGGCGCCGATGAGAAGCAGCGTGGGGAACAGAGAGGACATCAGGTTGGCCCACCAGGGGGTCTTCTGGGGAGGGACCACTTCCACCTGTACGCCCTTCTCCACCAGGCGCGGGGCCAACTCCCCCGTGCCCACCGCGTAGGAGCGGAACTCCTTGCCGTCCTTGAGAACTCCGCGGAGCGTGTTGTCTTCGATGGAAACCCGGTTCACCCGTCCAGCCTCGACGGCCTTGATGAAATCGCTGTACGGCAGCGATTCCGCCTGATTGCTACTGGGGTTCGGGGTCAGAAACACATTTACCAGGCTCACCACAAGCACGATCGGCACCAGGTAGAGCCCTAGGTTCTTGGCTAACTTGCCCAAAGCGTCTCAGCGCCTCGCTTTCTTCGATTGGTTGGTCGCACCAGGCAGCCCCCGAAGACCGACGTCCCGGGGCAGCCATACATCACGAGCGGGAAACCACCGTATGGATCTCGGGAAGGTGCCGCCATTTCCCCGCCGCGTCCAGGCCATAGCCCACCACATAGGCATCGGGGATCACAAAACCGCGAAAATCGATGGGGACTTCCACGCGCCTCCGCTCGGGCTTGTCCAGAAGGGCACAAACTCCCAAGCTTGCGGGCTTGCGTTGACGCAGAAGCTGCAAGAGGTAGGCCAAGGTCAAGCCGCTATCCACGATGTCTTCCACAATGAGGACGTGTTTGCCCCGCACGTCCGAGTCCAGATCCTTGAGGATGCGGACGACCCCGCTGGATTCCGTGGCGGATCCGTAGGAAGAAACGGACATGAAATCAAAGGAGACGTCCAGCTCCGGCTCCAGTGCCCTCGCAAGGTCGGACAGAAAAAACACCGCCCCCTTCAGGATGCCCACCACCACCAGCTCCTGGCCGCGATATCGCTCGTTGATCTCGGCTCCAAGCTGAAGGACCTTCTCTCGGATCTGTTCTTGGGAGATCAGGACGGAAGAAATCTCAAGGGGCACAGGGGTCAACCTCCCTGGACAGAATTGGCCGAATCGAAACCCTCGCTATCATAGCACACCCACCCGGGCTCCCCCTTTTCGAGGCATCCATCCCCGGATACCAACACTCCTCTCCGCAGCGGACGCTCGGATAGGCACGTCGGGCCCACCAGGGGATGGAGCTGCTTTCGTCTTCCCCCATGGGCACAAGCGTCAGATCCTCCCCCGAGCACCCAAGCCACCCGCTGCGTTCGCCCCAGGACAGGAACCCCTGACTCTTCTTCGTTTGGATTCCCACTTCCCAACAGCCCCATCGGCAAACAACTCGCACCCCCTCGCCGGGAGGGGGCAGGCGAAGAGATTCCTCCGCTTTGTTCCCTACCACTCGAAAACCGAGCAGTTCGGTGGAGGCGCAGACTTCAACCCTTCCCCTCCAGGGAAAACGGAAACGCCCTGGCTGGCCGATCCTTTGAGCCAACTCTTCGCAACGTCGGCACTCCAGCGTCGGCAACCCCAGAATCCGCCCTTGAAGCCGCAAGGCTTCCATCCGGAGGGGCAGAGGCAGGGAGGAGGCGGACCGACGATCCCAACAGGCCAGCACGGGAAATGCCTCTCTGGCGAGCCAGCGCAGGCACTGCTCCGCCTCCCCCGCCAACCGTTCCCGCACCTGCCTTGCCTCCGCCGCCAAGGCTTGAGCGCGAAGAGAGAAGGCGGGGTTCAAGTGGGTCTCAAACCAAGGGATGAGATCGTGGCGCACTCGATTTCGCAAAAACATACGGTCCTGGTTGGACAGATCCTCCACCCAGGAAATTCCCTCCTCCCGAAGGAAGGAGCGCAGCTCTTCCCTGCGGAAAGTCGCCAGAGGGCGGACCCAGTTTCCTCTCCGTTCCGGCATCCCCGCCAACCCCCAGATTCCCGTCCCCCGAGCAAGGTGGAGCAACAGCGTCTCCGCTTGATCATCCGCCGTGTGGGCAAGGGCAATGAAAGCAAGGGAAGCGTTCGAAGCCGTCCGCTCCAAAAAACCGTAGCGAACGCGGCGCCCCGCCATCTCCAAGGACTCCCCTCGCTCGCGCAGGGCGGGAAGGGAGACCCGCTCCACCACACAGGGGATACCCCATCGGGAGGCCAGCTCGGATACGAAGAGAGCATCCCGGGAGGATTCCTTCCGGATTCCGTGATCCAGGTGCGCCCATACCTGCCGGCCTCGCCAGTACCGACGCAGCAAACCCGCAAGGGCCACCGAATCCCCACCCCCGGAGATCGCAATCAGCATTTCGGGCTGTCCCCACCAGCCCTGGCGACAGCCCGCAGCACGCAATCGAGAGAACAGGCTCCCCATCTCCCTCGCTCCTTCCACACCCTGCTGCGAACCACCAAACACGAAAAAGCCCCCCATGCGGGGGGCTATGACATCTGGTGGCGGTGACTGGAATCGAACCAGTGACACTGCGGGTATGAACCGCATGCTCTAGCCAACTGAGCTACACCGCCCTGGTTGCGGGGGCAGGATTTGAACCTGCGACCTTCGGGTTATGAGCCCGACGAGCTTCCGGACTGCTCCACCCCGCGATCAGAATTACAAGCCGAGCCGATGAGGAAAAATGGTTGCGGGGGCAGGATTTGAACCTGCGACCTTCGGGTTATGAGCCCGACGAGCTTCCGGACTGCTCCACCCCGCGATGTCACCCCATGGTGCCGAGAGCGGGGATCGAACCCGCACGGACTTTCGTCCACAGGATTTTAAGTCCCATGCGTCTACCAATTCCGCCATCCCGGCCAGCAGGGAACATTATAGCACGGCTCCCCTGCCCGTCAACTAAGACGCTGGGGCACTTCAGCCCCCTTGCTCCCCCTACGCTGCTTTTGGAAAGAGACGTTTTCGTTGCCTTCGAATCGCTTTTTGTATTTTCCTATTGACAGGGGGCGGAGCCGATGCTAAGCTCTGCAATCAAGAAAGCATGGTAGCGCTTTATCGTACTAGATCGATCAGGAGGGATACCCTTGAACACACTCGCAGCATCTGAAACCTTGAGGCTTGATCGCAACGAAGGAAATTTCCTTTTGCCCCCCGCCCCTCGCGAAGAACTGCGCCAACTCGTGGGAAGCCTGGACTATCACCGCACCCCCGATCCTCAGTCCCGAGAACTCCGCAGCGCCCTGAGCCGGTTCCTCCAAGTCCCTGCCCAGACCCTGCAGGTCTTCAACCACCAGGGGGAATTTTTCGCCCGGCTGCGGCTTGCCTTCCCCACTCCCCCCCGCGTCCTGGCTCTGGATTCCGCTTCTCCCAATCTGGAACGTCTTTCCCTTTGGGGATGCGATGTCCGCAGGGTGACGCTGAAACAGGAAGGGCGCGTCTTCTCTTTCGATGAGGACGCCTTCCTTGACGAGATCGCGCGGTTCTCCCCCGAGGTGATCCTTCTGGACACCCCGAACGACCCGACGGGGCTTCGCATCTCCTCCGAGGTTCTGTGCCGATTGGTGGGACTCTGCCCCTCCACTTCCCTCTTTGTGGTGGATGAAAGCTACGGGGAATTCGCCGAGGCAAGTCTGCTGGCCTCCTTCGCCCCTAAGGGCATCCCGGACAAGCTCGTGGTGTTGCGTTCCTTCTCCTACGCCTGGGGACTTTCTGCCCTTCAGGCCTGTTACTCCATCTGGGGCAACCAGGCTCGGGACCTGGTGGAGCGGACACCTGGCCTGGGGGAACCTCTGGACGGTCTGAACCAGGCATTCCTCTCTCATCTGGTGAACCACTACGAGGAGTGGATGAACAGCCGCGTCTACAGCATCCGCTACTTGCGGGACGAACTGGTCCGGCGAGTTCGAGAGATTCCCCGCTGGGAAGCCTTCCCCAGCGAAGGCTCCTTCGTTCTCCTTCGCGGCACAGACGTCACGCGTTCCGATCTGGAAGCGACCCTGCAAAACCAGGGGATACAGGTCTTCTTCCCGGACCGTTTCCCCGAAGATGCCACATGGCTGCGAGTCTCCGTGGGGAAGGAAGAAGAGATCCGTAGGCTCCTGAGCGTACTGGCTTCTTGGGAACAAGGGGAACAAGGACTCGAGGACCATGCGGACATCCAAGGAGAAATGACCGCATGACGCCCCGGCGGCGTTTCTCTCTTGCATAACACCGCAGCAGAGGAGTAGTCTTTCCGCGAAGGTTCCTTTTCGAGGAAAGGGGTGAGGCACATGGCGGGAAAGTGGAAGGACCGATTGAGCGACCAACTCTGCCAGGCCATCTTGACCCTCAAGGACGTGGAGGAAGCCTATCGGTTTCTGGAGGACCTCGCCACCATAGGGGAGGTTCGGGCTCTCGCCCAAAGGCTGGAGGTTTCGCGACTCCTCAGCGAGGGATTCACCTATCCGCAGATCGCGCAGCAAACCGGCGCCAGCACCGCCACCATCAGCAGGGTCAAAAAATTCCTGGAATACGGAGCTGACGGGTACAAGCTCGTCCTCCCACGACTCAAACCCCAAAAATGACCCTTCCACCCGGGCAGGGTATTCCCCTATCCCTGCATCTCCCGGGACGCGAGCGGAGACCACCTATCCGACTGGACGTGCCGGGTAGGCGGTCTCCGCCTCTTCGTTCTCAGGAGCGCATCCCCTGGACCCACCGAGCCAGAGGGTTGGCTGCCGCTTTCATCGCCCCGGTGGGACACATTTCATGACAACAGAGACACTGGACGCAACGGTTGGAGTCGACTACCGGGCCGTCGTCCCAGGCAAGGGCGTCCACGGGACAGACTTCCTGACAGACGCGACACCGGACGCAGGCAGACCGTTCCAGCTGCGGACGAAGGGCAACCCACCGGTGGGCAAACCCCCTCAATGGGGTGGGAATGAAACGCACAAGCCCGGAGGCCCGGCGGAACCCCGCTGTGGGCAATTCCTCCCAGTTCGCCCCCCGCAAATCCACCTCATCAAGGGATCGAGGCCCCAACCCCCTCTCCGCGGCAGTCCGGAGAAGAGGGATGTCGAAGGGGTTCGAGTACCCCATGGAAACCGCCGCTACCAAATCGATGCTCGGGGCATTAGGCCCTGCAAGAATCCATCCCACCCGCTTCGGGGAACCGTGGGAGGGGCCATTGCCCTCCATGGCCACCACCGCATCCAATACATGGAACAGCGGGCGGGCAAGGGTAAAAAGGTCCAGAATCCCGTGGACGAGGTGACTCGTATCCCTGGATTGGTGGGCCCGCTTGCGGGTCTGGGTGTCAGCGATCCCGAAAAGGTTCTTGAGGCACCCGGTCATTTCCGTTTCCACGTGGGTCTTGAGCTTCGCCACGTTGACCAGATACCGAGATCGGAGGATCCGCGTCGATACCCGTGCTCGGGACAAGACCCTCCCGCCGGGGATGGGCACCTCCTCCACCCCCTCATCGGACAGGGTCCCCACGGGGACATCTTCGTCCTCCCCGAGGCGTTTCATCCCCGTCCGTTCCAGAAGCAATTCTTTCTGGGAGGCGTAGATGTAGCCGGGGTTGTCCCCGATGCGGATCCTCCCCGCCCCCCTCCGACGCAGGGAGCGCACCACCCCTCGCAGGACCTCCGGATGGGTCGTCACCGCGTCCTCGGGAGGCCGCGGCGCCAGGAGGTTCGCCTTGAGGAGCACCTCTTCGGAACAACAGGACTCCGGCCATCCCCCGGAGGCTTGGACGGCCCGCTCCACCGCTTCCTCTACGGCCGAGGGCTCATAGGAAACACACCGGGCAGCCCCGACCCGAAAGGGGGCATATTCCTGCTTCTCACCCATGTGCCTCAGGCACTTCCGCCGCAGGGCAAACCCCGACAAGGACACAGGCGGGACAGCGAGGGGAGCGAGCGCGGCACACCGCCCTTCCATGGGCAATGAGGTTCAGGTGCGCCCCCTGAAAGCGTTCCCGCGCAACCGTCTCCTCCATGACCCGCTGGATTCGATGGGGGGGCAGGTTCGCGGGGACCCACCCCAAACGCCGGCAAATCCTGGCCACATGGGTGTCCACGGGAAAAGCGGGAAACCCCAGGTCGAACACCATCACACAGGCCGCCGTCTTGGGGCCCACCCCGGGAAGCGCCTCCAGGTATTCCCTTGCCCTGTCCGGCTTCCAGGACCGCAAAGGCACCAGGGTCGGGGCACCCCAGTCCTCCCGAAGCCGCTCCAGGATGGCCTGAATGCTCGGCCCCTTGGCGTTGGCAAGCCCCGCAATCCGTATGGCCTCCTGGACTTCCCCGGGATCCGCAAGGGCTACGGATTCCCAATCGGGGAATCGCCCACGCAGGGTTATATAGGCCCGATCCCGGTTGAGATCGTTGGTGTTCTGAGAGAGCACCGTCAGGATCAGCCCATCCAAGGGTTCCGGATGCCCCAGATCCGGCAGGGCACCTTCGTTCCCGTAAACCCCTTCCAGAAGGTCCAGGGTTTCCCCCAGGGGGGCGGCACCCCGAGGCACCCCGGAGGGGTTCATGAGTCTTGCGTCACGGAGGATTCGTCGTCGTCGTCCTCCTCCGCAGAATCCGCTGCGCCCTCGCTCTTCTCGGCCTCTCCCAGCTTGCCCAGGCTCTTCTTGAGCAGGGCGGACCGTTCCAACCACCCCTTCAGGCACGCCTTCACCTTTCCGTGTACCGAACCCTCCGGGTACAAACCCTCGGGGCCCAGTTCTCCCGCGGGGCAGCCCGTGAGGATTTCGATGCCCTCGTCGATGGATTCCACCGCCCACAGGTGGAATCGCCCCGCTTCCACCGCCTCCAGGACTTCATGATGCAACATGAGGTTTTGGACGTTCTGCTTCGGGATCAGGACCCCCTGATTCCCCGTCAGCCCCCGGACAAGACAGTACCGGAAGAACCCTTCCACCTTTTCGTTGACTCCCCCGATGGGCTGGATGTTTCCGAACTGGTCCACGGAACCCGTGACGGCGATGTCCTGACGGAGAGGGAGATCCGCCAGGGCGGAGAGCAGACAGTACAGCTCCGTGGAGGAAGCGCTGTCCCCCTCGATCCCCGAATAGGTCTGTTCGAAGGCGATACGGGCGGAAACGGCGAGGGGCATGTCCTGGGCGTAGCGGCGCCCCAGATAGCTCTGGAGGATGAGGAGCCCCTTGTTGTGGATGGGTCCTGTCATCTTCACCTCCCGCTCGATGTTCACCACCCCCTCCTGTCCCATGAAGACGTTGGCGGTGATGCGCACGGGGTGCCCGAAGGTGTGGTCCACCATGTCCAGAACCGTGAGCCCGTTGATCTGCCCCACGGCGGCCCCGTCCGTATCGATGCGGATGGTTCCCTCCTCGAAGGCCCGGCGAATCCGCTCCTCCAACAGGTTGGAGCGGAAGCGCTTCTCCTCGATGGCCTTGCGGACATGCTGCCGCGTCACCACGGAAGCCCTTTCCATGCGAGCCCAGGCCGTGGCCTCCACGAGGACTTCCGCCAGGCGGTTGAACTGGGTGGACATGCGGTCCTGATGATCCGCAAGGCGGCTGGACCACTCGATGACTTCCGCCACCCCGTCCCGCTCGAAAGGAAGACCGCCTTCTTTCTTGACGAAGCTGGCGGCAAAACAAGCCAGGAGCTTTTCCGTCTCCGAATTGCGGGGCATGTCCGCGTCGAAGTCCGCCTTCACCTTGAAGATCTTCTGGAACTCCGGGTCGTAGATGTTCAAGAGGTAGTAGAGCCAATGGGTACCCACCACCACCACCTTCATGTTGATGGGGATGGGGGCGGGGCGCAGGGAGGACACGGGGACAAAGCCCAGCTGTTCCCCCAGGTTTTCGATGGCCAGTTCTTCGGTGCGCAGGACCCGCTTCAGGGCGTCCCAGGACATGAACTGCCGGAGAAGCTCCTCCGCCTCCAGCACCAGAAAACCCCCGTTGGCCCGATGGATGGCCCCGGGAACGATGCGACGGAAATCGGTGTACAGGTAGCCCTGACGGCTTTCGTACTCCACCTTCCCCACCAGGTTGTAGTAGGTGGGGTTCGTCTCCCGCACCACCGGAGCCCCTTGAGCCGGGTCGTTGGTCACAAACACGTTGATGATGTAGCGGCTAAAATCCACCTCGGCGTTGTCGTCCCGGGCGGAGGCGATGAACAGGTTGAAGTTGTCGATGATGTCCTCTCCCAGAACCACGATCCAACGGGCCACCTTCTCCTGCTCGCCGAACCGCTCCTTCATCTCCCCCAGGAGGGGCTGGATGGCATTGCGGCAGATCTCCCCCTCCAGGGCCTTGATCTTCTCCTTGAGGGTCTTCTCCAGGTCCCGAATCTGCCGAAGGGTCTCCAGGGTGCGCTGGGAGATTTCCTCGGAGATCTTCTGGAGGCGCTGCTGCTCCGCCTCCTCCAGTTTCTCGAACTCCTCCTGCTGCATTTCTCTCTGAAGGGTTTCTCCGTCTTCCCCCGTTTCCTTGAGAAGAGGCAGGTTCACAAAGCCCTGCGGGGTGCGCTTGATGGCAAAGCCCTGCTCTCCCGCCCAGGTTCGGAGTTCTTCCATGAAACGGTTGACCTGCTCCTGGAACTCCTTCACCAGCTGGGCTTTGTTGTCTTCGTATTGACTGTTGTCGAAGGCCTTGCTCAGGGTCAGTTTGAGATCCTCCACGGCCTCTTCCATGGCCTTGGCCAGGTCCTTCCCCTGACCTGCGGGGAGGTTCAGCGCCAAGGGTTCCTGGGGGTCGTCGAAGTTGTACACATACACCCAGTCATCCGGGGCGGTCATCTCTCTGGCTCGATTGTTCAGCTCTTCCAAGGTATAGGTGGTCCTCCCGCTTCCCGGGTTTCCCACCACAAAGAGGTTGTACCCCTTGCTGTTCACGGAGAGCCCAAAGGAGACGGCCTTGACGGCCCGCTCCTGCCCGATCAATCCCTTGAGGCACCCCAGTTCATCGGTGTTGGAAAAACCCAGCGCTTCCGAATCGGTCCTTCGGCGCAGCGCTTCCACAGGAAGTCGTCGGCTGTCTTGAAGCGTCACGGATGCTCCTCCCTTCATCATGCCCCTTGGGATTCCATGATAGCAGGTCACCGATACGCGAAGGGAGACCGGGGGCCTCCTCAAAAGGACGGACAACAACTGGGATCGCAACATAGAAGCGGGGCGGACCCGAAGGTCCGCCCCGCTGTCGCTTCATGCGGAACGTTCAAACGCTACAGTGGAAGAGGAACGAATAAGAACGTTCGAGCGTGGATGGCAAACGGAAGAAACGACCGCACCAGAAGGCCTAAAGCTTCTCGACGTCGGAAGCCTGGGGGCCCTTGCTGCCTTGGGTAACCTCGAAGGAAACCCGCTGACCCTCATCCAAGGTCTTGAAACCGTCGCCCTGGATGGCGCTGAAGTGGACAAAAACATCCTTGCCATCTTCAGTGGTGATGAACCCATACCCCTTCGTGGCGTTGAACCATTTTACCGTTCCGTTGGTCTTCAATACGTTGCCTCCCACAGGAAAAAATGATGTCGATGGCGCCTATCGACGTTTCTCACCATAAACCTTTCATTCCGCCCTGTCAAGACCGTTGGGGCAGATTCATGATGTGGCCTTCATATTTTTGTGGAACGCGCAATTTTCCAACGGAAAGGATGTTGACCTATCCTGACGTTCGTGATATGTTTTCATCGTCACTTTTGGTCAAAGAACAATCGGCTTAGGAGGTGGTCTCATGGACCTGCAGCGCTTGACCCAAAAATCTCAGGAAGCCTTGATGGATGCTCAAAACGAAGCCCTGCGAAGGGGACACCAGGGGACGGAACCGGAACACCTTCTCCTGGCCCTTCTCCTTCCGGAGCAAGGGCTCATCCCTCGACTGCTGGAAAGGGCCGGCGTGTCTGTGCCCGGCCTCCTGCAGGAGACGGAAAAGGACTTGGCCCGACGTCCTCGCGTTTCCGGAAGCGGTGTGGAGGCGGGGAAGATCTACCTTACCCCGCGGCTCTCCAAACTTCTCGTGGAAGCGGAGGACGAAGCAAAACGGATGAAGGACGACTACGTATCCGTGGAGCACCTCTTTCTGCGCCTTTTGGAGGAAGGGGACAGCACGGGGGCGGGACACATCCTTCGCACCTTCCGGGTGGACCGGGATCGGTTTCTGGCAGCCCTGGCGGAGGTTCGGGGCAACCAGAGAGTTACGGGCTCCACTCCCGAGGAGACCTATGACGCTCTGGAGAAGTACGGACAGGATCTGGTGCGCCTGGCCCGGGAAAACCGCTTGGATCCCGTGATCGGACGGGACGAGGAGATTCGAAGGGTGATCCGCATCCTCAGCCGGAAGACAAAGAACAACCCCGTGCTCATCGGGGAACCGGGAGTGGGGAAGACGGCCATCGTGGAAGGACTGGCGCAGCGAATCCTGAAGGGGGACGTGCCCGAGGGCCTGAAGGATCGCACCTTGGTGGCCTTGGACATGGGAGCGCTGCTGGCCGGGGCCAAATACCGGGGAGAGTTCGAGGAACGCCTCAAGGCGGTCCTGGGAGAGGTGAAACGCAGCGAAGGCCGAGTGTTGTTGTTCATCGACGAACTCCACACCATCGTGGGAACGGGCAAGGCGGAGGGAGCCCTGGACGCGGGCAACATGCTCAAGCCCATGCTGGCGCGGGGCGAGCTGCACTGCATCGGGGCCACCACCCTGGAGGAGTACCGCACCCACATCGAGAAGGACGCCGCCCTGGAACGGCGCTTCCAACCCGTTCTCGTGGAGCCGCCGGATGTGGAGGACACGGTGTCCATCCTTCGAGGACTGAAGGACCGCTTCCAGGTGCACCACGGGGTGCGGATTCAGGACAACGCCTTGGTGGCGGCAGCGGTGCTTTCCCAACGGTACATCTCCGACCGCTTCCTCCCCGACAAGGCCATCGATCTGGTGGACGAAGCCTGCGCCCAGATCCGCACGGAAATCGACAGCATGCCTGCAGAACTGGACGCGGCGCTGCGCCGGGTCATGCAGCTGGAGATCGAGGAGGCGGCCCTGGGGAAGGAGAGTGACAAGGCCAGCAGGGAGCGGCTCGGCCAGATCCGGCGGGAACTGGCGGACCAGAGGAGCGTGGCCGACGAGCTTCAGGCTCAGTACGAACGGGAAAAGCAGGCCATCGCCGAAGTGCGGGCACTCCGAAAGGAAATCGAGGAGACCCGGCGACGGATCGAACAGGCCGAACGGGTCTATGACCTGAACCTGGCCGCCCAGCTGCGACACGGAGAACTCCCGGAGCTGGAGAAGAAGCTGCGGGAAAAGGAGGATCTCCCAGGCCGCTCGGCAGGGGGAAGCCGCCTGCTCCGGGAGGAGGTAACGGAAGAGGAGATCGCCGGCATCGTGAGCCGTTGGACGGGCATCCCCGTTTCCCGGCTGGAGGAGGGAGAGAGGGAGAAACTGCTGCGCCTGGAGGAAATCCTCCACCAGCGGGTGGTAGGACAGGACGAGGCGGTTCGCCTGGTGACCGACGCGGTCCTCCGGGCCCGCTCCGGGCTGAAGGATCCCCGCCGCCCCATCGGGTCCTTCCTGTTCCTCGGCCCCACGGGGGTGGGCAAGACGGAGCTGGCCCGGACCCTGGCGCAGGCCCTCTTCGATTCGGAGGAAAACCTGGTGCGCCTGGACATGTCGGAATACATGGAGAAACACTCCGTTTCCCGGCTCTTCGGAGCACCCCCGGGCTACGTGGGTTACGACGAAGGAGGACAGCTCACCGAGGCGGTTCGGCGGCGTCCCTACTCGGTGCTGCTCTTTGACGAGATCGAGAAGGCGCACCCCGACGTGTTCAACGCCCTCCTGCAAATCCTGGACGACGGACGAGCCACGGACAGCCACGGAAGGACCGTGGACTTCAAGAACACCGTGGTCATCCTCACCAGCAACATCGGCGCCCCCTTCCTCTCCTCTGGGGGGGTGAGCCCGGAGGGAGAGATCCGCCCGGAGGCTCGCGATCGGGTGCTGGGAGCCCTGAAGGAACACTTCCGCCCAGAGTTCCTGAATCGCCTGGACGACATCGTCCTCTTCAAACCCCTGCAGGTCGGAGAAATCGTCCGGATCGTCTCTCTCTTGGCGGACCAGCTGCGCAGTCGTTTGGCGGATCGCTCCATTTGCCTGGAGATCACCCCGCAGGCGCAAGAGCAGATCGCCCGGGACGGATACGATCCGGTCTATGGGGCCAGGCCGCTGAAGAGAACCCTCCAGCGGCTTCTGGAAACCCCCATCGCCAAGGCGCTTCTCCGGGGCGAACTGAGGGAAGGAGGAACCGTCGTAGTGGAAACCCAGGGAAGGGAGCTTGTCCTTCGGTACGTCGACCCGGTCTAGTCCTTGGGGGAGGCGGAAACCCCCATCGGGGCTTTCGCCTCCCCCAAGCCTCTGGCCTTCAGCGAGTGGGCGCGTAAAGCGTCCAGAGCGCCTGCGTCCCCAGGTTACCCTTCCCCTGATCCGCCAGGATCCCGTAGACCCGAAGGGCCGCATCCACCACGGGGGTCTCCATGCCCAGCCCTTTCGCCTCTTCCAGGGCAAGGCGAAGATCCTTGATGAAGTGCTTCACGTAAAATCCCGGGGCAAAATCCCCCTGGAGCATCCTCGGGGCCAAGTGGTTCAAGGACCAGCTGCCTGCGGCGCCCCCCGCCAGGCTCTCGAAGAGCTTCTGGGGGTCCAGCCCCAATCTCAGGGCAAAACCGAAGGCTTCGCACACCCCCAACATGGAGGCAGCCACCAGGATCTGGTTCACCAGCTTGGCCCTCTGTCCCGATCCGGCTTCGCCGTGCCGCACCACGAGCTTCCCCATGCGCTGCAGGAAGGGGAGAACCCGCTCATAGGGTTCCGCGCCTCCCCCTACAAGGATGGAGAGGGTCCCCTCTCGAGCCCCCACGTCTCCCCCCGTGACAGGGGCATCCAGAGCCTCCACACCCCGCTCCGCCGCCGCCCGGTGGATCCTCTCCGCCAGGGCGGGGCTAGACGTGGTGCAATCCACCAGGACAGCGCCGGCCCGGGCCGAGGAGAGCAGCCCGTCCGCCCCCAGGTAGACCTCCTCCACATCCGAGGGAAACCCCAGCATGGTGAATACCACGTCGCACTCCTCCGCCAGCTCCCGCGGGGATGCAGCCCTCCGTCCTCCTGCGGCCACCAGCTCCGTCAGTCGGGGGTTGTCGCTGCGGTTGTGGAGCACCAGATCCGCTCCGGCCCTCTGCAGATGCCTAGCCATGCTAGCCCCCATGACCCCGATGCCTGCGAAACCGACCTTACAGCCCTTCAAAGGCGCACCATCCACACTCCAACACCCCTTTCCTTTCTGCTATTGTTTCCCTGAATCATCGAAGGGTCAAGGATTCTCTTTTCTCACGGCCTCATGAACCCGTGGGGACGGGTCTCCCCGGATGGCGCCGAAGGTCCCGCTCCCACAGAACCCCCAAACCCAAGCTCAGGAGCAACAGAAACCCGGCAAACCCGCGAAAGCTCCCCTCGGCGCCCAGCCAGTCCACCCCATACCCCATGAGGACGGGCACCAGGGCAAAGGAACCCCCCATGGCGAACCACACCATGGCGGAGGCATGGGGACGCTCCTCAGGGGTGGCCAGATCGGCGATGAGGGCCATGTGCAGGGGGAAACCCCATCCCATGGCGACGCCGAACACCCCTCCCCAGAAGGCCATGGCCCCATTGCCGGTGGCCCAGGTACACCCGAAGAGGGCCAAGGCCAGGCCAGCCATGGCCGGAGCGGCCAGGTGCCGGCGGGGAAGCCGGTCCAGCAGGCGGGCGCCGAAGAGACGGATCCCCGCGGCCACGGAGGCGTTGGCCATGAAGAAGGCAGAGACCAGCACACCCCGGGACTGGGCCAGGGAGGCAAGCACCACCAGACAGGCATCGCCCAGGGAAAAACAAAAGGATGACAGACAGAGCAGGCGCAGGGAGGGGTTTCGCAGCACCCCTACCAATGATCCCTCTCTTCCCCTCCCCCGGAGAGACTGTTCCGGGAGCCGCTCCCCCAGGTAGAACACCCCCAGAGCCGCAGCGAGGGGCACCAGCAGGTAGGCAACGTCGTACCCCCGCTGCAGAAAGAGATCCCCCAGGGGCACCAGGGTCATCAGAGGGAGGATCCCTCCCGCTGAGATGGCGGAAAAGGCCACCCCCCGGGAAGACTCGGGGATCACCAGCCCCTGATAGGTAGTGAATCCCACCACAAAAAGGGTTTGGGAAACCCCTAAAATCACACGAAAAAGCAACAGCCCCGGCGTGTAGGAACCCACAAGGGCAAAGCCCAGGGCCCCCGCGATTCCCAGCAGGCCGCCCCACCGGAAAAGGCGCCGGAACCCCATCCGGCGCACCAGCCCTCCCCCGAAGGGGCGGGAGAAGGTGGTGGCCATGTAGAAGGCCCCCACGATCCAGCCCACCTGCTGGGAGGAACCCACCCCCGCGTGGCTCAGGTATTGGGGAAGAAGGTAGTACACGTTGGACACCCCGAAGAGGGCGAAGTAGCCCAGCCCCAGGGTCGCCACCATCCTCCAGGTCTCCTTCATCGACTCCACTCCCCCCGCTCCAGATCCGAAAGAAAACGATCCACCTCACACCATGCCCTCTTCGCCCAGACACGGCCTTCCGGACTCCTTCCGGGGCGAAGGAACCCGTGAGGGGCTCCGGGAAAGAGCACCCCTCGCCCGGGGGTCCCCCGCATGCCCCAATCGGCCAGGAAGGATCCCCCGTTCTCCGGGGGCACCACCGCATCCTTGCCGGCCACAATCGCCAGAAGAGGGACATCCCCCGGAAGCCCTTCCGGGGACGGATCCAGGTACCCGTAGACCGTCAGGGCTCCCAGGGGACGAAGGCCCGCCCGAAGGCCTTCGAGCACCGCGTGTCCCCCGAAGGAGGAACCGAAGAGCAGGAGGGATTCCTCCCGGTAGCCCGGGAGAGTGAGCAGATGCTCCCACCAACCTCGGACCCGCGCCCGAAGGGGACCACGAAGCTCCCGAAGAGCCCGGGCCCTCAGTGCCGCCTCTCCCGCAAATCGGGGGCGGAGGGACACCCCGTAAAGGTCCGCCGCGACTCCGCCCCATCCCCGGGCACGCCATTCCCGAAGGAGCCACAGGCTCTCGGGCCCCAATCCGTCGAATTCGTGGAGGATCAAGACCCGCCCTCGCGGCGTCACCTCTTCCGCCGGTTCCCAGCGCACCCCCCCGTAGAGCCGTCCGCCCAACCGCAAGGGCTCCCATGCGAGCATCCCTTCACCCCCCCTGGACTTTTCACGCAAACAAGAATACCATGGGTCTAAATCTACAATAAAGCGAGATGATTCGGATGGATATTTTGGATTTCAAGATTCTCCACCTTCTCCTGGAGGACGGACGGCTCTCCTGGACGGAGTTGGGCAAAAGCGTGGGCCTCACCCCCCCAGGGGTGGCGGACCGGGTGCGACGGTTGGGCGAAAAAGGCCCCCTTCTGGGATTCTCCGCCCGGGTGGACGAGGAATCCATGGGCTACGCGGTCCTCGCCTTCGTGGGTGTCACCCTGCAGCGCCCCCAACATCGAAAACCTTTTCTTGAGGCAATAGCCTCCTGGCGGGAGGTACAGGAGTGCCATCACCTGGCGGGAGAAGAGGACTACCTCCTCAAAGTCCGCACCTTTGACCTCAAAAGCCTCGATCGGCTGATCAGCGACCGGATCAAGGGGCTGCGAGGGGTGTTGCGCACCCGTACCCAGGTGGTCCTCTCCACGGAAAAGGAAAGCCCTCTCCTCCCGCTTCGCGAAGAACGATCCGAGGGGGTCGGGCCATGACGGGGCTTCGGGAGATTCTCCTGGGGTTCGCCATCGCCGCTGCTCCGGGCCCCATGGGTTTGCTGTGTCTGGATCGTTCCCTTCGAAGGGGGGTCCACTCGGGATTGGCCACGGGACTGGGAACCGCCGCGGCGGACGGCCTGTACGCCCTGCTGGGTTCCCTGGGGACCGCAGGCCTCACCCGCCAGGCTGCGGCCCTGGGAGATCCCCTTCGCTTGCTGGGAGGCGGGCTGCTGCTTTACCTGGGGTGGAAGGCCCTGACGTCTTCCTCGACCGCCACCGACTCCCCCAAGGACACCTCCCGAGGTTCCCTTGCGGGGGACGCCCTCTCTTCCTTTGCCCTCACCGTGGCAAACCCCATCACCATCCTCTCCATGGGAGCCCTCTTCGCCACCACGAAACCCGCAGAGGCCCGGGGGCTGCCCTACGCATTGGCCTTCGCGGGCTATCTCTTCCTGGGCTCCCTGGCCTGGTGGATCCTCCTGTCCTGCTCGGCCCACGCCTCCCGGAGGGTGCTGCCCTCCGGGGCCCTTCGTTTTCTTCAAAAGGGAACCGCCGCAGTGCTTCTGGGCCTCGGGGCCTGGGGCTGTCTCTCCGTTCTTCGGTAAGGGAGAATGGCGAAAGGGGAGACGACTGGGTCGTCTCCCCTTTCAAAAAGTGGCGCGCCGGACAGGATTTGAACCCGTAACCTTCGGATCCGTAGTCCGATGCTCTATCCAGTTGAGCTACCGGCGCGTAAACCGCTATGTGGCGGTGGGACAGGGATTCGAACCCTGGAGGGCGGTTTTAGCCACCCTACTCGCTTAGCAGGCGAGTGCCTTCAGCCGACTCGGCCATCCCACCCCGATCACGCGGGACCTATTTTATTTCGGCCCCCGGATCCTGTCAAGAAAAACTCCCGCTCTCACCGGAAATCTCGGCCTTTCCCGCCTTCGACCCGGGAGAAGGGCGGAAAGATCACTCCCCGCTTACCGGCTTGGCGTCCGCAGACGCGGGTTTCTCCACCTCGAAGAGCTTCGGGTCCAGGACCTTCACTCCCGCCTTCTTCTTCAGTTCTTCGAAGTAGGCCCCCTGAAGCTCCCGCTTCTTCTGGGCAAGGAGGGTCTGTTCGATGTCCCCGCTCACCTCGGCGAAGGGCAGGACCCGCTCGGCTTCCTTGGTGCGCTTCACCGCCAGAAGGATGTCGTCGCTGGTGATGCGCACCAGGGGGGTCAGTTTTCCGATCCCCAGGGTGCGGATGACCTGAAGGTCCGAGGCCAGCTCCCGATCGGGAATGAAGACGGGCTTGGAGTAGGGGGTGGAGTTTCCGATGTCCCCGGAACAGGCCTTCAACACGTCGTCCCACTTCTCCCCCGCCAGGAGTTTCTGCCGGGCTTCCTTCGCCACGCTCTCGGAACGGAAGGTGACCACGTTCACCGTGTAGCCCATGGGACGCCGGAACATCATGTCCTTCATGGCATCGTAGAGTTTCCGGGCATCCACGATGTCCACGGACGCCCCTGCGCTGACCTTCTCCATCAGCTTCTGCTGGGCAATCTGCTCCCGCAGGCGTGCCTTCACGTCCTTCTCGGAAAGGTTGGAACGCTGGAGATACTGCATGTAGGCTTCCTTCGTGGGGAACTGGTCCTGGATCCGCTTCAGGGCCGTGGCCACTTCGTCGTCCCCCACGGTGATCTTCTGGTTCTCCACCTCCCGAAGGAGCTGCTCGGAGACCACGATGTTGTCCAGCACCGCCTTGCGCAGCAGGGGCAGATCTGCAGAGGTGATCTGCTGGTTCCCGAACTGCTCCGCCATCTCCTGCATGCCCTTCTCCAGGGACGAGCGCATGATCTTCTTGCCCCCGGCCTCGGCGACCGCATAGTCCCTCATCCCGCCGCCTTGCCCTTGCCCGCGGGAGTACATTCCATAGCCAGCGAAGCAGGAGACCACAAATAAAGCCACCACGGTGATCATGATCCACCGCACGTTTGTCCGGAGGTATTTCATTACCACGGCTTCTCTTCCCCCTTAAGGATTTCCTGATGGTCAAACGAAGCTATGATACGCTCCCTCTCCTGGAGTGTCAAAACCTCCCTACAGGTCTGCCAGGGAGCTGCCCGCCTTCGTCACCGTCTCCAGCGGCACGGAGAGGGTGACAGCCCGTTCCATGACGTCCCTCAGAAGCGACGCCGCCTCCTCCAAGGCTTCCTGCGGAACCTGACAGACCAGGGAGTCGTGGACCTGCAGGACCAGACGAACGGGAAGGCCCGAACCCCGCAGGCGCCGTTCCAGGTCCACCATGGCCACCTTGGCGATGTCCGCGGCGGTGCTCTGGATGGGAGAATTCACCGCCACCCGATCCAGGGCTCCCCCGCCCCGTCCCTCCACCGTGGAGACCTCCCCAAGGGGCCTCACGCGACCGAATAGGGAGACGGTGTACCCTCGGGCCTTCGCCTCCCGCACCGTCTCCTCCAGGTACTCCCGAACCCGGGGGAGCACGGAGAAGTACCGGTCGATGATCTGGGCGGCCTCGGGTCGCCCTACCCCCATTCGCTGGGCCAGTCCGTGGGCGCTCATCCCGTAGAGGAGACCGAAGTTCACCACCTTGGCGAATCGACGCTGTTCGGCAGACACCTCCTCCGCCGCCACGCCGTACACCCACGATGCGGTTTCCCGATGGATGTCCCGTCCCGCCTCGAAGGCCTGGACCAGCCGGGGCTCCCCGCAAAGGTGCGCCAACACCCGGAGTTCAATCTGGGAGTAGTCCGCCGACAGGAAACGGTCCTTCGGGGACGTGGGCACGAGGCACCGGCGAAACGCCTCCGCCCATTCCCCGAAAACCGGCAGGTTCTGCACGTTGGGGTCCCGGCTGGAGAGGCGCCCCGTCCCCGTGGCAGTCTGCTCGAAGGTGGAGTAGATGTGCCCCCCGTCCCGGTGAGCCTGCTTTAAAAAAGGCTGCACGAACCCCGTGCGCAGCTTCGCCACCTCCCGGTGCTCCAGGAGGTGGCGAGGGACTCTCGAAAGGGGATCCGGAAGCTTCGCCAACTCCTCCAACACCCCCACATCGGTGGAAAACCCCGTCTTGGTCTTCTTCAGGGGCGGCAGCCCCAGCCTCTCGAAGAGCAGCGCCGCCATCTGCTTGGGAGACTGGAGGTTCACCTCCTCCCCCGCCTCGGCGCGGACCAGAGCCTCCAGTTCTCGGGAGCGCCCCTCCAGGCGGACGTCCAGGGAGGCCAACGCCCCCTCGTCCACCCCGATCCCGCGGCTCTCCATCCGGGCCAGCACCGGAGCCAGGGGCAGGTCCAGGTCCCGCACCAAAGGAGCCACGGAGGGCCAAAGAGGTTCCTCGCAAAGCGTCTCCAGGAGGGCGAAGGGATTCTCCGTCCCCGGAGGAAGCCCCCGGCCCGCGCTCTCCCCCCGGTCCGGGTGCAGGGCATAGTGGACCAGCTTCAGGTCCTCCACCCCCTCCTCCGGCTCCCCCTCCCGACCTTCCAGGGCACACCACTCCTTATAGCCCCAGAAAAGGCACCGCTTGCCCCGAAGCCGTTCCCCCAGGGGGAAGCCCTCGGGAAGTTCTCCCCGCCAGTTCCGCCCATCCGGAAGAACCAGAGCCACTTCCCCCATCCGGGGATGGACCGGGGAATCCCCTTTCCTTTCCCACAGCACCGCCAGGCGGGAGGCCGCCAGGACCTCTTCCAGGGACACGGGGGCGCCTTTCCGGACGACGGAGGCTGCGGGAGCACCGGTCCCCTGGCCGGGGGAAGTACCCTCCTGCCCCAACCCCAGCCTTTTCAGCAGCTGCTTCAGTCCGAGGCGGCTGCAGAGGGTCCGGGCTCGCTCATCGTCCCTCGGGGCAGGGATCAACCCTTCCGCCGGGATTGCCTCCGTGGGCAGGGGGACCACCAGGGCACGGCTTGCGAAGGCCTGCTCCCTTCCCTCCTCCAGCTTGCCCCTCTGCCCCTTGGGCAGCTCCCCCAGGTGGGCATAGATCCCCTCCAGGCTCCCGTGATGGGACACCAGGGCGCGGGCTCCCTTGTCCCCGATTCCGGCAACTCCGGGAATGTGGTCCACCGCGTCCCCCGTCAGGGCAAGGTAGTCCGCCATGGCGGAGGGGGCAAATCCGTACTCTTCCCGAAAGAGGGCTTCATCGAAAAGCCGGAACTCCGAGACCCCCTTTTGGGGACGCATCACCCTTACCCCCGGGGAGAGTACCTGGAGAAGATCCTTGTCGGCAGAGAGGACCAGGGCCTCTCGCCCCTTCCCCAGGGACAAGGCTGTGGAGGCAATGAGATCGTCCGCCTCTACGCCCTCCCGAACGTGCACCCGGTGCCCCAGGGCCTCCAGCAGCTCCAGCAGCAGGGGCAACTGGATCTTGAAGCCCTCCGGGGTGGGCCGACGCCCCAACTTGTAGTCCCCATAGATCTTCTTGCGCTCCGTCTCCCCTTTGGGGTCGAAGAAGAGCCCCCATCCCTGGGGTCGCTGCTCCTCCAAGACCTTCTGGAGCATGTTGAGAAAACCCAGGATCGCATGGACCGGCGTCCCGTCGGGAGCGGAAAGCTCCGGGAGGGCGTAGAAGGCCCGAAAGGCGAGGCCGTGACCGTCCACCAGAAGAAAGCGGGGTTCATCCATGAAAAGACCTCCGTTCGAGAAGCGCAAGGTTATAATGATGCGTCGGCCCGGCGACCGAGGAAGGCGGGGGCCACGAGCTTGGTTCAGTATACTCAGGAAACCCTCACAAAGGAGGAAGCGGCATGACACAGGAGACGGTGCGGGTGCGTTTCGCCCCGAGCCCCACGGGCTCCCTGCATATCGGCGGAGCCCACACGGCCCTTTTCAACTGGCTCTGGGCGCGCCACAACGGGGGACGGTTCGTCCTGCGCATCGAGGACACGGATCGGGAACGCTCCACTCAGGCCTTCGAGGAGACCATCCTGGACGGAATGCGCTGGATGGGGTTGGACTGGGACGAGGGCCCCGACGTGGGGGGAGCCTTCGGACCCTACCGCCAGTCGGAGCGCCTGGACCTGTACCGGAGCCATGCCGAGGAGCTTTTGAATCAGGGTGTGGCCTACGAGGAGGACGGGGCGGTGCTCTACCGCATCCCGGCAGGGCTCCGCCTGGGGTTCGAAGACCGGGTGTACGGGCACATCGAAGTGGACAGCGCGAAGGCCTCGGTGAACCAGGACGGGTCCATCAAGGACATCGTGATCCTCAAGCGGGACGGCATGCCCACGTACAACTACGCCGTGGTGGTGGACGACCACACCATGGGCATCAACTGGGTCATCCGGGGGGAGGACCACGTGATCAACACCCCGAAGCAGCTCCTCCTCTACCGCGCCCTGGGGTGGGAACCCCCGTCCTTCGCCCATCTGCCCATGATCCTGGGAAAGGACAAGAAGAAGCTCTCCAAGCGCCACGGGGCCACCAGCGTCTTCGAGTACCACGACCTGGGCTACCTGCCCGACGGAGTCTTCAACTTTCTGGCTCTCCTGGGATGGTCCCCGGGGGAAGACCAGGAGATCCTCTCCCGGGAGGAGGCGGTGACCCTCTTCGATCTGGGCCGGGTGACCAAGCGAGCGGCGGTTTTCGACCTGGACAAGCTGAACCACGTGAACCAGGAACACCTGAAGAGAATGGAACCCCACCGGCGCCTCGCCACCATCCGCCCCTTCTGGACGGAACTGGGGCTGGATCCGGACCGTTTCGAGGATGTCTATCTGGAAAAGGCCCTCACCCTCCTTGCCGGTCGGGGACAGACCACCCGCCAGCTGGCGGAGTACACGGACTACCTCCTGAGCTTCGACGCCGTGACGACCCGCTACGAGGGAGGGGATCTGACGGAGGAGACCCGATCGCGCCTGCGACCTTTCTACGATGCCTGGCTGACAGGTTGCCGCCCCTGGGAGGGAGAGACGATGGAGGCCTTTGCCCGGACCTGGTCCGAGGAGAAAGGGCTGTCCCTGAAAGAGATCGCCATGCCCCTGCGGTGGGCCCTGACGGGGCGGAAGGTGAGCCCGGGGGTCTTCGAGGTGGCCCAGCTGCTGGGGCCGGAGGAGTGCCGAAGACGCCTGGAGCACTACGGTCTGGCCTGAGGCAGAGGGGAAAGCGGGCAAAAGCAGGAAAGCACAAGGGCGAGGCTCCCCCCAGGGGAGCCTCGCCCTTTTTCGGCCGCCCCTCTTCCCTTCCCGTCAGGAAAAGGTCTTCAGATGCCGGGACAGCACGTCCTCCGGAGCCTCGGGACGCGCCAGCAGGGCGAAACATCCCAGGGCGTGGACGAACTCCAGGGGGCTGTCCATCTGGCTGAAGACCCGAAACCCCGACCGGCTCAGGGAAGCGATCCCCACGTTCCGGTAGGCTCCCGGGTTCTTGAAATCCCCTTCCGCCTGGCTGCACGCCAGGATCAGGGGTTTGCGATCCCTTTTCGCGTAGGTCTCCTCCACCTGCCGCAGAAGACGTTGGGGCACGTTGCCCGCCCCGTAGCCCACCAGCCCCAGCACCTCTTCGTCCCCCCGAAGACAGAGCCCGCACCCGGGAAAGCAGAAGTGCCACCCCATGCGGGAACAGACCGCACGAGCCGTTTCCGGGGTGTGGGCAAGCAGCGCCCGCAGGTCCTTCCCGGGGTTCCAGGTCTTCTTGGGGTGCTCGAAGGAGGAGGAAAGCCCCCACTCGGGGTTGAAGTACACGGGGATGCCGTTGGTGGAAACGAAGGCATCGGGGTGGCTGGCCCGGGCCTTGTGGGCTCGAGCCCCGGGAATGAGCTTCCAGTTGAAGTACAGCCACACCCCGGGAAAGGAGGAGCAGAGGACCTGGGCCGCCCCCCGAAGGTTCACGCTCCCGTCCTCGGGGGTGAAGTCTCGGGTGAACTGGCTTCCCGTGAGCACCACCGAAACGGGCACCCCCGCGAGGCACAGGGAAAGCCACGCGGAGGTATAGGCCATGGTGTCCGTGCCGTGGAGGATCAGCACGCCCCCACACCCTTCCTCCAGGGCC
This sequence comes from Aminomonas paucivorans DSM 12260, assembly GCF_000165795.1. Lineage (NCBI taxonomy): Bacteria > Thermotogati > Synergistota > Synergistia > Synergistales > Synergistaceae > Aminomonas > Aminomonas paucivorans. Next base: position 1,647,246 of record NZ_CM001022.1, read on the forward strand.
TCCGCCACCTCCCGGGTGAGGGCCACCCAATGCCCCGGATCCAGGTCGGAGCTGTCCAATCCCGCCTCTCCCCAGAGGGAACGGAAGAGGGGGACCACGCCCCTCTCCCGAAAGAAGCTGTCCAGCAGCCCCACCAGGGAGCGGGCCGTAGCTCCGTCGGGCTCCGCTCCTCCCTCCCGGAAACCGCTGGCGATGGTGCCTCCGGTAAGCAGGACCCGGACGTTCATGGCTTCGGCCCGGAATCCACCACCACCTGCTCCCGACGATCCGTCCCGGAAACCAGGCACTCTCGGGTCATCCAAAGGCAGGACACGGGACAGATCTCGGTGCACTGCTCGCAGAAGCAGCAACGATCCACGTGGATCCGGATCTTCTTTTCCTCGGGAACGAACTCAATGGCGTTGGCGGGGCAGACCTTGATGCAGAGACGGCAGCCGATGCACTTTCCCCGGTCGTAGGCAATGCGCCCTCGATAGCCCTCGGGAGGCTCCACGGGGGGACACAGGGACCGCTTCCCCTCCGCCACATCCCGCAGAAACCCGCACAGGCTCTCGGGCATGTGCTTCGCAGGAAAGGGATTCGTCGCCGAGGGGGCACAGATCTGGCGCAGGGCCTGCACGGTCATTCGGTTGAGCATGCCTCTCCCTCCTCTAGGCTGCCTTCAGGATGTCCAGGGTCATGAGGAGCATCCCCGCAAGGGAGAGCCCTCCTACGGGAACCCAGTAAAACCAGGAGGCCTGCCAGATCTTGATCCTCCCGAAGGCAGTCCGGACCAGCGTCACCCCCAGAACCTGCACGGCGAACACCTTGACCCAGAAGGCCAGAAAATCCAGGGCGAAGAGAGACAACCCCGACACCCCCAAGGCGCCGCCTAGGGACCAGGGGAGGAAGAGGTTCACCACCAGTGCGCACATGGCCAGCTGGCGCAGGGCGAAGACGATCTTGATGAGGGCCAGGTTTCTCCCGGAGTACTCCACGATCAGCCCTTCCAGGATCTCCGTCTTCGCCTCCGGGATATCCATGGGGGCCTTGCCCACCTCCGCAGGGACCACCGCCAGGAGCACCAGGAAAAGGCTTCCCAGTCCCAGCAACCCGTTGAGGCCCACCACCCCCCAAAGGGGAGTGGCCACGAAGGTCTCCAGGCTGAAGGGTTCTCCGGGCATGCCCGTGCGCAGGGCATACCAGGCCAGGGTACACACCACCATGGACAGGGGGAATTCGTAGCTCATCATCAGGACCATCTCCCGGCTGGCCCCCACGCTGGCGTAGGGAGAACCGCTGGCATAACCTCCCGCCACCAGGCAGACCGCCGAGGTCGCCAAAAGGTAGAGCACCAGGATGACGTCCCCCTCCGTGCCCAGAATCGGCGGCAACGCTCCCATGGGGAGATAGAGGAACAGCATCAGAGTCACGGTCAGGGAGGCCCAGGGCGCTCCGTTGAAGACCCAAGCCACGGCCCTCCGGGGCACGATGGTCTCCTTGCAGAGGAGTTTGAGCACGTCGTAGTAGGTCTGCAGGAGCGGCGGGCCCGTGCGCCGCTGCATCCGAGCGTGGAGGATGCGATCCGCCCCGTCGTTCAGCAGCGCCAGCATCATCACGATGGGCAGAAGGGCGGCCCCTGCAATCAGCTTGGTCAGCAAGAGCATGACCCCATCAACCTCCTCGTCTTCTCACGGCTCATCCGCACCAGCTCCTCCCTGTCCAGAAGGCGCCGGTTCCCCCGGACCCGATCCGTGGCCAAGGTGCGCTCCATACAGGAAATGCAGGGGTCCACGCTGTTGATGATGAGCGAAGCATCCGCCAAATCCTGATTTCGGAACATCAGGGGCCAGGCCACGGCGTTGGAGTAGGTGGGCGCCCGAACCTTCCACCAGTTCACGTTCTCCTCCCCCGCCTTGAGGCGCACCACGTGGGTGTCGTCTCCTCGGGGACCCTCGATGCATCCCCACCCGGTGCCGTCCGCCTGCTTCAGGTATGCCAGCAGCTTCACCAGCTTGGGCTCCCACACCAGGGGTCCTTCAGGCAGTCCCGCCAGAATGGTCTCCAGGATCTCCAGGGATTGATAGACTTCGTGAACCCGCACCAGGAAGCGGTCGAACACATCTCCCCGGACCTCCCCCATGGTATCCTGCGGCACCACCGGCTGGACCACCAGATCCTGGTAGGCTTCGTAGGGGGCATTCCAGCGCACATCCACCCGGTGGCCGCTACCCCGCAGGGTGGGCCCCAGGGTGCAGTACTTCACCGCGTCCTCGGGGGCCAGGGTCCCCACGTCCCTCATGCGCGCCCGTGCCACCAGGTCCTCCGTGACGATATCGTAGAAGACCCGGAACTCCCTACGATAGAAGGAGAGCATCTCCTGGATCGCCTTGCCCACGCCGGGGGTCACGTCTCGACGCACCCCTCCCACCGTCCCGATGCCGTAGTTCACCCGGTTGCCCGTGAAGGCCTCCAGCACGTCCATGACCTTCTCTCGAAGCTGCATTCCCAAGTGGAAGGCCGAGTCGAATCCCAGGGTGTAGCAGGCCACTCCCGCCCAGAGGATGTGGGAGTGGACCCGTTCCAGCTCCAGGACCAGGGAACGGATGTACTGGGCTCGTGGGGGAACGGGGATCTTGGCGGCATCCTCCACCGCCCGGACGAAGGCGACGATGTGGGTAAAGGAACAGATCCCGCAGATCCGCTCCGCCAGATAGATCACCTGGATGGGGTTTCGTTCCCGGGCCATGAACTCGATGCCCCGGTGGATCGCTCCGGGGCGGATGGTGGCGTCCACGATCCGCTCCCCGTCCACATCCAGCCAAGCGGTGATGGGCTCCTTAAGCCCTACGTGCACGGGACCGATAGGAACCCGGTAGGTTTTCGTGTGCGATTTCGATGCCATCGCCGCGCCTCCTACTGCAGCTCCCGGACCTGGTCAGGGCCCGGTGCCGTCTCGTCCCGCCGCCAAGGCTTGACGTCGTCGTCCCAATCCTCGGGGAGAAAAATGTTCCCCCTGTTGGGCATCCCCGCAAACTCCACCCCCAACATCTCCCGCATCTCCCGTTCGCTGTACTCCGCCCCAGGGATCCGGTCCTGAAGCGAGGGCATGGACAGGTCGCCCTTCGGCAGCAGGACGGAAACGGAGAGCCCCACGCGGGCGGAACGGCTGCAGGCGATGAACAGAGAGAAGTGGTAGATGAGGCGCACCCCGTCCCCCTCGTCATCCCCGGAAATCACATGAAAATGGGGAAAATCCAGGGTGAACAGAAACTGGATCAGGTCGGGGAAATCACGACGGTCCACCTCCACCCACAAATCCTGGTAGCCCCTCACTTCTTCCAGCCCCGATCGGTGTTCTCGAAGCTCCCAGGAAAAGGGCCTCTCCCCCATATGCTCCACCAGTTTCTCCGCCACCCGGTCTCCAGAAAGGACCTCTCGGGAAAAGCGATCCAGAAAGATCATGCGATCACCTTCTTTTCTGCAAGGGAGGCACGGCGGCGCTCCAACAAGGCCACGGCCTGAGCCACTCCATCGATCATCGCTTCCGGTCGGGGTGGGCATCCGTGCACGTAGACGTCCACGGGCAGAACCCGATCCACCGGCCCTTCCAGGTTGTAGGACTTGTAGAAGACATCCCCCGAGCAGCCGCAGTTTCCCACGCAAATGACCACCTTGGGGTCGGGAATCTGGGCATGAATCCGCTTGACTCGCTCCACCATGTAATGGGTCACCGGCCCCGTCACCAGAAGCGCATCGGCGTGGCGAGGACTCCCCACCAATTTCATGCCAAGACGCTCGATGTCGTAACGGGGAGTCAAAGTCGCCACGATTTCGATATCGCAGCCGTTGCAGGAACCGCTGTTGCAGTGAAACACCCAAAGGGAGCGAGGAAGGACCTCCAAGGCTCGTCGTTCGTTCATGCCTACCCCGCCTCTCCTAGAACAGAACGAGGACCGCCAGCAGGGCGATCATCGCGACCATCAGGCCGACATAGTCCGTGGCGATCCCGGAATGCAGGGCCAACAGGGGACGGTAGTAACCCTCCAGGGCTCGGGTAAACCCCCAGTACGCCGACGAGGCGGGAACCCGAAAATCCGCCCCGTCCTCCGGGACCGGGTTGCCCCCCCAAAAGATTTCGTCCTGCTCCGTCCCTGCCTTGTAGTCCTTGCACCCCCGCGAGCGGATCCACCCGGAGATACCTGCCGCCACCAGGGCAAAAACGATCCAGGTCCAAACATCCCAGTATCCGAACCCCGTCAGGACCTTCGACATCATGGTTGTCCACCTCCCGCGGCAAGCACCGATTGGATGTAGGAGGAACGTTCCACCAAGGCCTGAGAGGCGGGCCCCACCAGGGAGTCCATCGTCCAGGAGGGGAACAGGGAAAGGACAAGCACGCACAGAACCAACACTCCCATGCCGACTCTCATGGACAGGGGAACCTCGCGGACCTTTTCGAAACAGGCCAAAGCAGGACCCAGAAAGGCCGTCTGGAATACCTTGAGGAAGGAGGCAAGGGTCAGGATGGACGTCACCATGGCCACCACCGCCAGGAACGGATGGACGGCAAAGGTGGATTCATAGATCAACAGCTTGGAGACGAACCCGTTCAAGGGAGGCAACCCTGCGATGGCCGTCGCCGCCACAAGGAAGAAACCCGTCGTCCAGGGAAGGTTTCGGGCCAGCCCCCCCAACTCGTTGAGGTTTCGGGAGCCAGCGGAGTAGGCCAGTGCCCCGGCGGTCAGGAAAAGCAGCCCTTTGTAGATGGTGTAGTTCAGGAGATGGTAGACCCCCCCCTGCAGAGCCCCGAACCCATATTCCGCCATGGCCTCGGGGTCGTCGAGGCAAAGAAGGCCCACCCCCAACCCCAGAAGGAGATAGCCCACCTGCGAGACGGAGTGGTACGCCATGAGCCGGAACACGTCCTTCTGCACCACCGCCATGGTGACCCCCACGAACATGGAAAGGCACCCCAGGATCACCACCGTCCAGGGGATGATGGTGGGGCAGAGGAGCTGACCGTAAAGGGAGAAGCACACCCGGGCCAACCCGTAAAGAGATGCCTGGCTCGTGGCCACCAGGAGGCAGGTCACCGCAGCAGGGGCCTCCGCATAGGCATCGGGGACCCAGCAATGCATGGGGACGGCGCCGCATTTCATGGCCAGCGTCCCTACCAGGAAGACCAGGGCGATCTTCTCGGGAACCCCGAGCTGGAGCACCTGGGCTACCGCGGCCACGGTGACCAGGTTGTACCGTCCGTAAAGGAACCCGATGGCGAGAAGCACGAACAGCGCCCCCACCGTGGACACCAGCATGTACTTGAAGGCAGCCTCGATGGCTTCCGGTCGATCCCGGTAAAACGCCACGAGCCCGAAGGAAGCGACGGAAGCGATCTCCAGGAAGACGAAGAAGTTGAAGAGATCCCCCGTGTACTCCATGCCCAACAAACCCACGGTGAGGAGAAAGAACAGGGACGTATACTTGTCCAACCCGGAGAACCGGTCCAGAAAGCGCAGAGAAAAGCAGGCCCCCGCGAAGCTGGCCACGGCGCCGAACACCCCCAGAAGGGCGGAAAAGGCGTCGATCTCCAGGAGAATTCGAACCGGAAAGGCAAGCCCGGAGGGCAGGGCCAGGTTCCAGGAATCCGCTCCCATCACATAGACCAGGGTGCCCTGGGCGCGCACCTGGGTCCAGACCAGGACCGTCAGGACCAGGGTCAGCAGAGACCCCACCACAAAGAGGGCCTCCCGGACCCTCCGCCCGCCGAGGCTCGCCAGAGGGGCTAGGAAGGCACAGGCCAGGGGAACGGCCAGAACAAGCGCGGGCAGATGGTCGATCCAGTTCATCCTCGAAGCCTCCGGATCTCGCGGACATCCAGTGTCCCGTAATGTCGGTAGAGCAACATGGTCAGAGAAAGCATCAACGCGGTCGTGGCCAAACCGATGACGATGGCCGTGAGGGTCAGGGCCTGGGGTGTCGGAAGGACCATGGTCTGCGTCTTCCCCGCCATGGTAAACACGGGGATCGCTCCTCCCGTCCGGTACCCAAGGACGATGAGGAACAGGTTCACCGCGGACTCCACCAAGGACACGCCGATGGCGATCTTGATGAGGTTCCTTTCGAAGACCACCGCAGCCAGACCGATCAGGAAGAGGGCCCCCACGACGAGAAAGGGCAGATTACCGATCATGTCCCGCCTCCCCTTTCCCCTGGGTCTCGTACAACCGAATTCCCTTGAACATCACCAGGAGGATCATGGAAAGACCTGCCATGACCTCCAAACCCACCGCCAGGTTCATCAGAGCGATGGTGCCCGATGTACCCAACACCCCGGAATTCGCCCCAAGTGGGGTTGGTTGCCCAAACCAGAAGGAACCCGTATTGGCCAAAGCGTTATAGAAGAAGGCCCTTCGAACCCCAAGGAACCCCAAGGCCAGAAAGACTAGGAGACCCAGGCTCTCCAGGAAGGTCAGGTAGAGGGGCCGAACCCAGGGGAGCAGACGATCTCCCCCCTGAGCCACAAGGAGAAAAGCAATCCCCGTGGCCACCACGGCACCCCCCTGGAAACCGCCACCGGGAGTCAGATGTCCATGGACAATCACGTAGGCCCCAAAAACCATCAAGAACCACGTAAACATGTTGCTTACCGTCCGAACGATCACGCTCATGGGCTTCATTTGCCGTGGCCTCCCTGCCTGAAAAGGGCCGCCACGGAGCAGATCGCCGTGAACAAGACCGCTCCCTCCCCAAGGGTATCGAAACCCCGGTAGTCGAAGACGATAGCGGTCACCACGTTGTTTGCCGCTTTCTCCGGCTGAGCCTTCTCCAGGTAATACTGGTCCATGGGCACCTCTCCCGGATCGCCGAAGGGGTGGACGCTGACCAGTCCCTGCCAGAGAATCCCCCCCAGAAGAAGAAGCGCCACGAGGTACAAGGCCTTGCTCCTCATCGGGGATCATCTTCCTTCTTCAGGCGTCCCAGCCGACCACAGCCTTTTAGGGCGATCACGTAAATCGCCGTGGACAGGCCAGCTCCGATGGCAGCTTCCGCGATGGCCACGTCGGGGGCCTGGAGAATGTAGAACTCCACGGAAAGCACGAGGCTCAAGCCTCCAAGAGCTATGACCGAGGACAGCATGTCCCGGGACCAAATGGCGTAAAACCCCGAGACCACCAGGAGCGTCAACACCGCAATGTGGAGAAGATCCGCGCTCATCAGACCACCTTCCCCTTCCTGCGATCCTCCGCCAGCCGATCCACCACCGCATGGATCGGCGCCACACCGCTTCGATGGGCAGCCCGTGCCATGGCGTGGGCTCCCGTTGCGTTGGTCACCAGAAGAGCCACCACCGCCACAAGGGCATGAACGATCAACACGAGATACCGCCCTTCCCCTCCCTCAAAAAAACGATGGAGACCGTAAGCCACCACCGCCGCCGAGGTAAAAAGGCTGCCGAAGGTGGTACACTTCGTGGCTCCGTGGAGGCGGGTATACACATCCGGAAAGCGATAGAGGGCAAAGGTCCCCAGCAGGTTGAACCCCACCCCCACCAGAAGGAACAGGGCGACCAGGATTTGGACCACCAAGCTACATCCCCCCTTCGATGAAGCGGGCAATGAACAGGGTTCCCACAAAGGAGAGAGCCGCATAGACGATGGAGATGTCCACCATGACCACAGAATCGTAGACCACGGAAAGAAGGATCATGATAGCGATGACCAGAGTGTTCATGGTGTCGTAGGCCACGAGACGATCCGAAGCCGTGGGGCCCGCCACGAGTCTCCCCATGATGAAGACTGCGGCCACTCCCAAGGCGGCTGCAACCCCAAGAAAGAGATTCTCCATCATTCCGCAATCCTCCGCGCCCAGGTCTCAAAGCTCCCGTACAGATCCTCCGGGGAGGGGGTCTCTTCCGCCAAGTAGAGACAATGGATGTAGAGGCTCCGATCCTCTTCGTCCACATCCACCGTCAAAGTACCGGGGGTCAAGGTGATGGAGTTGGCCAAGAGCGTCAATCCCGCATCGGAACGAAGGGCCGGAGTCACCTTCACGATTCCCGGACGGATGTGCCCCGTGATGACCCTCTTCGCCACATCCAGATTGGCCTTGACGAGCCCCACAAAAAACGGTCCGACGAGATAGCAGAGAAAATAGCCCCAACGGAGGGGATTGATTCCCGAAAGGGTGAAGTGCTTGTCCTTCATTCGCCTCTTGGCCACCAGGGAAATCCAGAACCCCACAAAACAGGCGATGCCGATTTCTCCCGGATCCAGTCCGCCCCCGGACCAGGCCAGGAGCAGGTACGCCGCCACAGAAATCACGAAAACCACAACCATTTGGGTCCCCCTCCCCCTGAGTTGCTTCGTCCTGCACTCGCTTCCCTCGTCTTTTCTTGACGCTGAGGGGTACATACACAACACCTTGGGCTTCTTCCCTTGGAAGAAGCCCCCCCCCGGCTCGCCCATATGTCTTGTGCATCCATTATACATACCGCGGCATCTGCGGGCATGGGAATATCATGAAAGAAAATAAAGAAACGATTCACGAAGCCCTGCTCTTCCTCGCTCTTGCGAAGAGCTTACCTCTCTTTCCCGGGTTCTCCTGAAAGCTGCTCACCACTATAATCAAAAGAACAAGGGGCAAGGAGGGGACTTCATGAGTTTAAGGAAGCGGCTGATCCTTCTGATTCTGGGAACCCTCGTCCTGACCCTGGGGCTCACCTGGTTCTCCTATGAAAGGAGCCACCGGGTCCTCCATTCCAACCTCAACCAGATGGGTAACCATACGGCCCTCCAGGTGGCCAAGGTGGTGGATGAATATGTGGATCGGCTCCAATCCACCGTCATCAACGTAAGCCAAATGGTTCGCCTTGCCCACGCACAAAACCCCAACGCCAAGGATGACGATTTGGCACCCCTTTTCCAGCAGGCTTTTTCCGTCAACAAGGGGAAGGGGATCGTGGATGTCTTCATGGGTCTGGAAAAGGACGGCAGTTTTGTGGACGGGACCGGATGGCGCGAACCGGAAGGCTACGACTGCAGGCGCCGTCCCTGGTACCGGGAAACGATCCGGGGAAGGGGACCGATCCTGACGACCCCCTATCTGGACATGATTACGGGACGGCCGGTTGTCAGCGTGACCCTGCCCCTCTACGAAGAAACGGGGACACTCCTTGGAGTCGTGGGGATCGATGTGGACCTCAAACCCCTGGGAGACATGGTGGCACGGCAACAGCTCCTAGGGGAAGGCTACGGCATCCTGACGGACGCATCGGGGTCCCTGTTGGCCTACCCCGATCCCAAGGCCCTTTTGGAGGAAAACATTTCAGCACCCTCCAGCAGGCTTTCCCCTTCTCTCACGGCCATCGGACGGAACATGGTGGCCCGAAAGACGGGATTTGGTGACTTTTTCGCCCCCGGCTCTCGGGATCCCATGCGCGCTTTCTATGCCCCCACACGAAGCGGCCTCCTCGTCGCCATCGTCTTCCCCCGCAAGGCGCTCGACACCTACCTCCGCTCCCTTGCCCTCGAAAGCGTCTGGGGGACCCTCGGGACCCTCGTCCTTGTTCTCGCCCTTCTGGTTCCGGTGGTTTGGGGCATCCGCAGGCCGCTGATCAGCCTCCTCCAGACTTCCGAGAGCATCCAGCATCAGCTCTCCCAGACCGCGACCTTCGAAGACGTGGCCTTCTCCCTCCAACGCCTCACCAAGGACATCCAGAACCAGACGGAAAAGGTCCGGGTTCCGGAAATCCAAAAGCTCCTTGGCAGCTTGGGGCAAACGCTGCAGGTCATCTCCCAGCAACAGGAGGAAATCACCGCCTACATCGAAGAAACCACCGCCATGAACAACACCCTTGAGGACATGAACTTTGCCCTCCAGCAGAGGGAACGGATCTGGTCCCGCACCCTCGACGTCTCCCGGGCGGTGACGGGGACCATGGATTTCTACAAGGAGCTGCGGCACATTGCCGACACGGTCCATCAGGTGGCGGAGGCCTTCGGCGTTTCCATTTGCACCCTCGAGGAGGAAAGGTTGGTTCCCCGGACCTTTGTGGGCTACGAAAACCGGACCTACCTCGGGACCATCCCGCTGCAAAACTCGGTGGCAGGAAGAGCCTTGGACCGGAAACAGCCCATTTGGGTCCCGCGGGTGGACCAGGAAACGGAATACGTGGAGTTCCACCCCAACGTCGTTTCGGAGGTGGAAATCCCGCTCCTCCATTACGGGGAAACCGTGGGGGTCCTGGATATCGGCTTCGATCAGGAAAGGCAACCCGACGCAAAACTCCTGGAGACCCTCATCCCCGTGGCCTCCGCTCTGGCAGGGTTTATCCACGCCTCCCGATCTCAGAAGGAGATCCGGAATTCCTACCGCTACCTGGCGGATAAGCTCCAGAACATCACCGGCATCTACCATGACGAAACGGCGGAGCACCTCGAGCGGGTGGGAGCCTACTGCCGCCTGATGGCCCAATGGCTCGGTCGCAGCCCCCAGGAACGAGAGGATATCGCCCTCTTCTCTCGCCTTCACGATATCGGGAAAATCCGTATCCCCCTTTCCATCCTGGCAAAGCCCTCCGCCTTGACTCCAGAGGAGATGGAGGTCATGAGACAGCACACCACCTGGGGGGCGGAGCTTTTGGGCGACGCCCGCTGGCTCCGCATGGCCCGCAACATCTGCCTTTGCCACCACGAAAAATGGGATGGATCCGGCTACCCTCGGGGGCTTCGAGGAGAGGAGATCCCCTGGGAAGGGCAGGTGGTGGCCCTCGCGGACATCTACGACGCCCTTCGCGCAAAGCGCGTCTACAAGGGGCCCATGCCTCATGCCGAAGTGGCCCGGGTCATCCTGGAAGGGGACGGCAGAACCATGCCCAACCACTTCAGCCCCACCATCCAAGCCTTCTTCGCGGACAACATCTACACATGGGCGCCATCTTCGACCAAGCTCTCCTGCTTGCCCCCTCACCCACAAAGCCCCCGGAATGATCAGCCCGGAAGCCATTCCCCGCTCAGCCCGGAATAGACCAGGGCTTCGGGGACAGTCCGGAGGGCTTGTGGTAGAGTGGACTCCGTTGGAGACGGGCGCTGTGGGCCTGTCTCGTGCGCTCTTGCCCCTAATGACACGAGACGAGAGGAGCGACCGGATGAGAATCCTGATGGACGGCGCGGAATGGAAACCCCGCGAGAGCTCGGTCCCCGTCGAACACGCGGCGCTGCTGGAAACCTTGAAGGTGGAGGCTCTTGCGCAAGGGCGCGTCCTGCTGCAGCTTTCCGTCGACGGCAGCGAAATCGACGAGGAAGGGTTTCGAACCCTGCAGGGAGGCCTGGAGCTGCGGTGCACCACGTGCCCGGTGCGGGACTTGGTGCGGGATTCCCTTCGCCAGGCACGAGACTTCTTCCCTGCCCTGCTTCGTGGAGTGGAAGGCATCGCGGACCGGTTGGAACAGGGAAAAACCCAAGAAGCCCTCCAGCTTCTCCAACAAGCAACGGAAGGCATCGGGTGGATTCTCCACGTCCTTCAGAACTGCCGTCTCCTCCTGGGCATGACTCAGGAAGACCAGGAATCGGGAACCATCCAGACGGACTGCATCCGTCTTCAGGGTTTGCTGGAGAACATTTCTGAATCCTTGGAACAGGAACGTTTCTTCGAGCTCGCCTTCCGCCTTCGGGAGGAACTTCTGCCCCTTCTCAGGAGGCTGGAGCGCTATGCAGAGCAATACCTGACCACTGCCGAAGAAGGGGTCCAATGACCTGCTGGCCCGGCACGACGCAGCCTTTTCCTCTGGCCATTTCGGATTCGTGGTAGCGGACCGTGACGGTACGAAAAGGATTCACTCTTTTTCTTGTTTTCGCGTTTACCATGAGCCTCCTGGTTTTGGGGTTCAGCATGGACAAGCAGACCTTCGCGCTTGTCCTGGAGGCCCATAGGGGAAAGCTCCTTTTCGCCTGCAGCCTGGTCCTTTTGATGTGGACACTGGATGCCTTCAAGTTCATCTTCCTTACAAAGGCGGCAGGAGAAAAGCTCTCTTTCCGCCTCTCGATGCTTTTGGTCTGGCTGAACTACTTCGGCTGCGCTATCACTCCCATGCAAAGCGGTGGAGGCCCTTTCCAGATCTACCTCCTTTACAAGAACGGCATCTCCGTAGGCAAGGGTTTTGCCATCACCTTGGTACGAACGCTCCTCACCCTCTTCGTCCTGGGCCTCGCCTTCCCCGTTGCGCTGCTTCTCCAGCCAGACCTGCTTCAGGGACACCATTATCTCAAGGGATTCATCACCTATGTTCTGGTCCTCCTCATGGCAATCTGGGGCTTGGTCACGCTGAGCCTCGTTCGTCCAGACTGGATCAAACGCTGGGCCCGCGTCGGGACCCTTTGGCTGAAGCGATTGGGTGTGGTCAAGCCGGGAAAGGTCCTGCGCATCGTCCGGCACATCGGCCGAGAGATCGACGTCTACAACGACAACATCCGGCTGTTCTGCACCTCCGGACGCAAAGATCTCTTCTACGCCACCCTTCTGGCGATCCTTCAGGTGGTGGCGCAGCTGTCGGTGCTCCCCTGCCTCATTTGGGCCATGGGGCTTCCCGTGGAGTACCTCAAAGCGTTGCTCCTCCAGGCGCTGTTTCTCTTCCTGCTCTACTTTGTCCCCACCCCCGGAGGGAGCGGCGCGGCAGAAGGTGGGGCCGCCGCGGTCTTTCGACTCCTGGTTCCCTGGAATATGGCGGGCCTGATGGCCATTTCCTGGAGGTTCCTCACGGAGTACACGGGCATCCTCCTGGGGACCTGGGTCGCCCTGCGCTACCTGGGGTGGAATCTGGCGGAGCAGCTGATGCAGGAAAAGGGACAGGAAGACACCGTGGAAGGGGAATAAGCGGCCTTTTGCGTCGGGGGGAAGGGGATCTTTCGCATCCCCTTCCCCCCGACGTTTTTTTGGGGGCGGATCAGATACGAGCCATGTTGCTGCCGTACAGTCTCTGCCACGTATCGTTGTACACCTGTCCCACCGGTAAGGGCTGAGCCGCCAACCCCTCTTCGATGGCTTTTTGCGCCACCGCCTCCGCCACGCGAGGGGCGACTTCGTCGCAAAACGGATCGGGGATGATATGCATGGGAGAGAGCTGTCGCTTATCCACCACCCCGGCGAGGGCGTAGGCCGCAGCCAGGAGCATGGAATCCGTCAAAGCCCGAGCCCGGACGTCCAAGGCCCCTCTCATGATGCCGGGGAAGGCGTGGAGGTTCGGCATGGAATTATGGCTCTCTCCCGCCCCGGTAGCCACAACTTCGGCCCCCGCAGCCACCGCCGCTTCGTAGGAGATCTCCGGCTCCGGAAGGGCAAGGGAGAAGACCACGCTTCGCGGAGCCATCCGTCGAACCTGCTCCGCTTCCAAAGCACGGCTCCGAGAAAGCCCGATGAAGACATCCGCCCCTTCCAGAGCCTCCGCCGCACCTCCCTTAAGACCCTCCGGATTGGTCCTCAGGGCGAGCTCCGTCTGGATGTGGTCCATCCTGGGGTTGGCCTCGTTGAGGATACCCGAGCTGTTGAGGCAGATGAGATTTCTGGCCCCCGCCTTCAGGAGCAAATCCGCCGTCGCTACCCCTGCAGCCCCAGCCCCCATCACCACGATGCGGGTTGTTTCGAGCTTTTTCTCCACCAATCCCAGGGCATTGACGAGAGCTGCCAGGACCAGCACCGCCGTTCCCTGCTGGTCGTCGCAGAGAACCGGGATGTCCAGCGAATCGCGAAGCGCCCGGACCACGGTGAAGGTGTTGGGGCTTGCGATGTCCTCGATGTTGATGCCTCCCACCGTCGGGGCAAGAAGGCGGACGCAATGGACCACATCTTGAGGATCCCGGGTGTCCAGACAAATGGGGAAAGCGTTGATGTCCCCGAAGAGCTTGAAGAGCAGACACTTTCCTTCCATCACCGGCAAAGCCGCATGAGGGCCCACGTCCCCCAGACCCAGGACCGCGCTCCCATCCGTGACCACGGCAATCCGGTTGCCCCTTCCCGTGTAGTCGTAGCTGAGAAGGGGATCCTCCGCGATGGACAGTGCGGCAGGGACGCTTCCGGGAACATAGGCCATGGCCAGGTCGTCTTCGTTCTGCACGTTCATACTGGGGTAGATCTTGATCTTCCCGCGCGCTTTCCGATGCAGTTCCAACGCTCGAATGCGGTCAATCGTCATGATGGCAGGACCTCCTTGGATGAGGGCTCTGGTGATATCGATACGGTGGTTTCTTTCAAAAACCTCTCGGTGTGGCTTCCCCAGGCCGGGGCGAAACTACCCCCCGGGTGAAGGGTTCCAGCCTGGAGATCCACCACCAGTCCGTCCCTGGCGGCCACCACATCCGTCCTCCCGGACCCCAGCGAGGATGCGAGAGTCTCGGGATCTCTGCTAAGGATGCCACGACCAAGGTGGGTGAGCAACAAAACCCGCGGGGCCATTTCCTGAAGCAGGCGCTCCACGTCGGGAATGGCGAAATGGTCCAATCCAGGCAGCTCTCTCTGCAACGTCACGTTCAAAACCAGGATGTCGCAGCAGGAAAATCGTTCCGCCAGGGCGGCAAAGGGGCGCGTATCGCTGATGATTCCCCAGGGGGGCAGCCCCTCCCCTCGGAACACCATGCCATAACACTGGACTCCGTGATGGAGAAGCCCCACCGCCTCCACTTCCGCCCGGTCCCCCAAGGACAGCCTCGTACCGTCCCGCCACGTATGCAGGTTCTCTACCTTGCGGGCCAGGTACTGCAGGAGAACCGGTTCCTCTCCCCGAAGAGCATCCTCCGGGAGCGCCACCGTGCCTCGCTGAACGAATCCTCCCTCCATCATGGCCTCCACGAGGACGTTCATGTCCGTGCAGTGGTCGATGTGGCGATGGCTCAGAAGGACGCCATCCAAAGCCGTAGGGTTCAGCTCCGGGACAGCGCTACAGAGGTGCACCAGACATCCCGGGCCAGGATCCACCACCCCCCGGAACCCCCCGTAGGAAAACCAGAGCCCCCCAGAGGCACGCATCTGGTGCATCGTGGCGAATCGTGCACCTGCAGTGCCCAGAAATCGGAGGGAATGCGCAGGATAACAGGCAAGTGCGTTCACGACCAAGACCCCCTTCGCCTTGCCCCAAGCAGGACAGGTTTCAGCAAAAATTATAAGTTTTCCTGGAGGAGCTGTGCTATGCTCTCAAGGATCAAAAAACAGGGGTGGGAGGTGACCGACGTGAACGAACAGCGCCCGGAGGAGCACGAGGATCAGCAACTGACCATTCGCGACGTCCTGGAGGCCATGAGAGGGCCCCATTATCCCGGCTATCTGGAGAAGCTTCTCCAACAGGTGCAACAGTGGCTCACCGCGGCGGTCTCCGGAGAGTATCCTCCCGAAGCGGAGGATACCTTTTGGGGCAACGGCGATCGGATGCATTTCTCCGAAAGCGATGCCCTCCTTCCTCAGCTGGCGTGGGCTCAAGCCTATGCGGATATCCTTCCGACCCTGGGGGATCTGTCCGGCCGAGAGGAAGCAGTCGTCCTCGGGGTCGGGCCCATCCTCTTCGACGAGGGGCTGAGGATGGCCCTGGATCAGGGTTCCCTGTTCGGCAGAGGACGATGTCAGCGGGTGTGGCTCGTCACGGACAGCTGGCAGATGGTGGATGTGGCTGCCTACATGGGCCACCTCAAGGCATTGGAAGATCAGGGCATTGAGCTGCGGTTTCTTTTCGTCACCCCTTGGGGTTGGACGGAGGTTCCCTGGGGAACCCAGCCAGGCTGCCCCGGTAGGATGATCTGGAAAAATGGCCGGGAAAAACCCTAGAACCCTTTAGGGACGAGACCGAAACAGTATCAACGACAAAGGAAGGGAGGCGGGGATTGGCCCGCCTCCCTTTTTTCCGTGGTCTGTTTCGCCTCTTCTGATTCCTGGGGGACCCTAACCCCCGCTGATCATGTGGAGCACCTGCACCTTGGCCCCCTCGGCGACCTGGGCGGCGTCAAAACGATCCCGCTCCACCGGTCGGTCGTCGACCCACACCGCCAACATCCGGAAGGTGTAGTTCTTCGCTTTCAGCACGTCCCGGATCGTCATGCCCTCCCTCCAGGGAAGAGGATCCCCGTTGACGGTGATGGTGGGCTCCCCACTCATGGGACCCTAGTCCTTCCAGTCGTCCTCGGGCTTCAGGTGCTTCTTGAGAAGCTCCACCACCTCGGGGGTGTCGATACCCAGCCGTTTGACCGTTTCCAGGGTGGGGATGCCGTTGCGGTTCCACCCCCGACGTTTGTACACCGCGTCCACCAGAACTTCCCACTGCCCTCGACGGTACTCCTGGAGCTTCTCCACCTTCTGCTCCACCGTGAGCCCTTCGGGAGCGATTCCCGCCTCCCGGAGCTTCCCGTCGAAGTAGTCCGGCCGGGCTTCGTACTCGTCCGCGAACACGGGGCCCAGCCCCCGCGCGGGGATGTTGTGCCAGGCCCGGGTCCCCTTGCCCATGCGGAGGTTGAAGATCCGCTCGAAGTTGTAGACCTTCTCGGACTGGGTGATGATGTCTTCCTTGGAGATGTTCTTGCCCGTCACGGCGTTGAAGATGTCCACGTAGTTCTGTACGTGTTCCGGCACCTTCGCTGCTTCGATCCCCCTGTACTTCACGTGGTTGTCCGCGGGCTCGATGTCGTTCCAGGGCAGCTTGCAGAGACCCACCAGGGAGAACCAAAGACGGAAATTGGGGAAGTAGTAGAGAGCTTCCGCCTTATCCTCAAAGGTGGGCAGCTGCTTGTTCACCATATCCATGAAGATGAGCCACGCCTCGTCGTGCTGCGGTCCCTTTAGGGTAAGGAAATACCCGCCCCACTGGGCAATGGACTCCTGGCAGCGGTACTGGGAAGTCTCCAGTCCCTGTCCCTCCATACCGATGTTCTCCATGGTCTTGGGATCCGCGCCGTAGCGCTCCGCGAAGATCTCCTTCATCTTGCGGATGCCCAGTCCCACCGCCACGGCGAAGTCGTCCTTCCCCTCCGCCATGCGATGGATCAGGGTCATCAGCTCGTCCTTCTTGCCGAAGGAGAGATCCAGCCCCCCGGTGTGCTCCTTGGTGATCAGACCCAGCTCGTAGCACTCGCACACAAAGGCCAGGGCGGTGCCAATGGAGATGGTGTCGAAGCCGTAGTGGTCCGCGTAGAAGTTCCCCTCAATGGTCCACTTGGCGTCGAAGACCCCGATGCAGGATCCCATGGAGCCCGCCGTCTCGTACTCCGGCCCGTCCACGGTGACCTTCCGGCCCTTCCAGGGGCCGGTCTGCAGCTCAAAGTTGTCCGCCGCCTTGGCGCAGGCCAAGGAGCACCCGTACCAGCACCCATCGGGAAGTCCCTGGGTGAACAGGCTGGTATAGACGTCCGAATGGATGTTGGCGATATCCTTGTGGTGACCGAACTTGTAGTTGTTCACCGGCAACAGCTCGTAATCGTTCATGATCTCGTTGAGATGCGCGGTGCCTACCTTGCGCATCTTGCACTGCACGTCGTCGTAGTCGTGGATTTCCTTGTGCAGCTTGGCCCCCACCTTTTGGAGAGTAGCCAGGTCCGCCGGATCGTTCTCCAATCCCGTGACCTTGCGCCTTTTTACCACGATGGCGTGGACTCCCTTGTTGCGCAGCACCGTCCCGCCGCCGCCGCGCCCTGCCTGCTTCAGGCGGGCCACCTTGCGGCGGAGATCATAGAAACTCATGTTCATGCCGCAGATGAAGCTGTGTTTCGCTGCCTGTCCCGTGGAGACCACGGAGATCGCCCGTTTGCCCTGCTCCCGATCCGGATCGCCTTCGGAGAAGTAGTCGTGCAGCTCCTCGGTAATGGTATAGGAATTGGCATCCTCGTCGAAGGGGGACTCGAATACCTGGAGCTTTCCCTCGTCCCCA
This sequence comes from Aminomonas paucivorans DSM 12260, assembly GCF_000165795.1. NCBI lineage: Bacteria > Thermotogati > Synergistota > Synergistia > Synergistales > Synergistaceae > Aminomonas > Aminomonas paucivorans. The sequence continues at coordinate 1,665,121 of NZ_CM001022.1, forward strand.
TCCACATAGATCACCACGCTGCGGTCCGCGATGCCTCGCAGCTCGAAGGAATCAAAACCGGAGAACTTGATGAGGGGACCAAAGTAACCACCCGCATTGCTGCTGTAGGTCTGCTCCGTGGCGGGAGAGAGGAACACGGAGTAGCACTTGCCTGCCCCGGGGTACTGAGTCACGCCGCAGAGAGGCCCTCCGGAGATGACCACCTCGTTCTCCGGGTCATTCCATTTCGTGTGTTCGTTCACCGAATCCCAGAGCAACCCCAGGCCAAACCCACGCCCACCGGTAAACCGATCCACAAACTCATCGGAAAGGCTCTTCGGGGTGAACTGGTACTTGCCATCCCGGTTGCCCAGGTCCACGACGCAGACTTCCTTGGTATAGCCCCGGGTGATGGGCTTCGGGACATAGGACCACTCGGCGAGAAGCTTCATTTTTTGCATATCCGTTCGGGCTCCTTTCAAAAAAGGTCAGGCTACTGTCCCAGAATCTCCAGGGCACCCACCGGACACGTCTTCGCGCAAATGCCGCAGGCGATGCACTTGAAGGGCTGAGACTGCTTATCCGCATTGAAAAACATGCTGGCAGTGGGGCAGTACCCGACGCACATCATGCAGGAGGTGCACTTCTCCTTGCGGAGCTGTACAACCCCGTTCTTGTCCCTCTCCAGGGCCTGGGTGGGGCAGACTTCGATGCAGGCGCCACACTGGTTGCATACGTTCATCTGCGCCATGCTACCCACATCGCCGATCCGAATGCGAGACAACTCCGGTTCATCTTCTTTGAAGTACGCCTTCGAGCATGCGGTCATACAAGCCCCGCAGCGCACACACCTATCCGCATAGGTCTTCAGGAGCTTCACGCGTATCCCTCCTCGAAATGTGGATCAAACACTCTTCGGCCCTAGAGCCGCCCCCATGAGTGCTTTCGTGCATGATACCACAGCCCCATCAAAAATTCGGCCTTGCTCGACAATGACCCCCATGCCAAACTCCTTCTCCGTTCTCACCTTCGAAACAAAGGGGCTGCACGGCAAATTACTCTTTGTGTAACGATGGCGATCAATTCTTGAATCCTCGCCTATTTGCCCTCCCCCGGAGAAGCAGGGCGGAATCCCAATCCCTTTGTGCTAAAATTCGGTCAGAGTTTCATTCATTTTTATCCGGGAGGTGTGTGTGTTGAGGAAAGGGTTGTTGCTCGTTGCGGTGCTGGCCTTGGGGCTTCTCTTTGCGGGAAGTGCCTTTGCGGCCGGGGAGATCAAGGTGGGTTACCTGACTGCCTTGACGGGGGACTACGCAGGCTACGGTCAGACGGAATTGAAGTCGGCGCAGCTTGCGGTTGAGGAAATCAATAAGAAGGGCGGCGTTCTGGGCAAGAAAATCGTCCTGGTTCCCTACGACTGGCGGACCCGGGCGGAGGACGCGGTGAACGCGGTCCGCCGCATGATCGCCCAGGACAAAGTGGTGGCCATCATCGGGGCCAACGCATCCGGAGCCAACATCGCCACCGCTCCCATCGTCAACAAGGCCGGGGTGCCTCAGATCGGCACCGTTTCCACCAACCCTCTGGTGACGGTGGATGAAAAGGGCAAGGTGCGCCCCTTCTCCTTCCGCATCTGCTTCACCGATCCCTACCAGGGCAAGCTTCTCGCCAACCTGGCCGTCAAGAAGCTGAACAAGAAGAAGGGCGCCATGCTCTACGACGTGGCTTCCGACTATTCCCAGGGACTCCGGCAGTTCTGCATGGAGGACTTCGCGAAGCTCGGCGGCAAGATGGTGGCCGACGAAGCCTACAAGGGCGGCCAGGACAGCGACTTTAGGGCACAACTCACCAACATCCGGAACTCCGGAGCCGACGTCCTCTTCCTGCCCGGCATGGGCAAGGAGATGGCCCTCATCATCAAGCAGGCACGTGAACTGGGCATGAAGGACCTGGTGATCATGGGTGGCGACGGCTACGCCGACTTCATGTACGAGATCGCTGGCCCCGCCCTCGTGGGGACCTACTGGGTCAACCACACCTCCCTGGAGGACCCGGGGATGCAGCCCTTCTTCAAGGCCTACAAGACAAAGTACAAGGACGAGTGCAAGGAGTTCGTGAACGGCGTTTTGGCCTATGACTCCGTCTATTGGCTGGTGGACGCCATCAAGCGGGCCGGGAAAGCCGACAGTGCCGCCATCGCCAAGGCTCTTGAGAGCACCAAGGAAGTGAAACTCCACCACGCCATGCTGTCCGTGGACCCCAAGGACCACAATCCCATGAACAAGACCGGCGTCGTCCTGGTCATCAAGGATGACGGAAAGGCCCACTTCTTCACCCGGATCCAGCCGAAATAGGCGGATCGCCCGGCTTGTTTGACGCCCCCTCCTAGGGGGTGTTACAATCCTCGCCGTTCGGGGCGTAGCGCAGTCTGGTTAGCGCGCTTGGTTCGGGACCAAGAGGTCGGAAGTTCGAATCTTCTCGCCCCGACCAATGAAAGCCGCGGGACCCCCTTGCCGGGGGTCCCGTTTCTTTGTCCAGTCATCCTTGACCAATGGTGACAATTGAGCTATCCTCGCACAGGGGAGGATTCCCATGAGCGAAAACGGCGACCGCACGGTGGCACAAAACAAGAAGGCCCGTTTCGACTACTTCATCCTTGAATCCATGGAGGTAGGAGTGGTCCTTACCGGAACAGAGATCAAATCGGTCCGCGCGGGACAGGTGAACCTGAAGGAGGGGTACAGCGCCGTCAAGGACGGGGAGCTTTGGCTTTTCGGAGTCCACATCGCCCCCTACGAAAAGGGCAGCTACTACAACCCCGACCCGGTTCGTCCGCGCAAGCTTCTGGCGACCAAAGGACAGATCCTCCGGTTGTCCCAGAAGGTCAAGGAAAAGGGATTGACGCTGGTTCCCCTGAAAATGTACTTGAAAGAGAACCGATGGGCCAAGGTGGAACTGGGCTTGGCCAAGGGCAAGCAGGCCCACGACAAGCGGGATTCCGTGGCGGAACGGGACGCGGAACGGGAAATTTCCCGGGCGTTGCGACGTCGCCAGGAAGACGACTGACTAGGGGGGCGAACGGTTTCGACGGCAGGACGGAGGGCACAGAAGCGCGGGTCGAGGCTGGGGCATCCTCGCTAATCAGGCTCCACAAGCAAAACGCCAACGATAACTACGCTCTGGCTGCTTAAGTAGCAGTCACGTTCCTCGGAGCTTCGCCACCGGGCTCCGAAGGGGCGACACGAAGGTGGCTGGGTTGTCGCAGCTTGTTTCCCGAGCGACGCCGAGACTCTAGGGGAACTGGAACGGAGGGATCCCGTCCGTGGGAGCCCCGAGTTTGAGACCAAATCGCGGACTACACCCGTAGGGCTTCTGGGCTGGCCCCTGTCGGACGGGGGTTCGATTCCCCCCGCCTCCACCATAATCAGCGTGACCCATTGCGGCCACGATATCGAGGACCGGGTAATCTTGAGATTTCTCTCGTCAAGTTGCTTCGACTTGAAGAGGGTGTGCTCGGGGTTTATAACGGTCCTCCTTCCTTTTCCCACGCTGTCCTCCACACCCGATGGTCCTGTCAAGACGAGACACCATCCTCCCTTGGCGGTATAATCTCGTGCGGGGGCGGGAAGGTTTTCACAAAAATGGGCTACCCACCCAAGCATGAGAAGACTTACCGCCAGCCGTCCGTTTGGCGGCAGTCCCCTAGGGACGCTAGCAGTACACCAAGGCTCCCACTCCTTGGTGAGGCTAGAAGCAGTGCGTGCACCAAGCACCCGCCCCCATCTTCCTTCGTGGCAAAGGCGCTCCGGGCGGAGCCTCTTTTGTGCGTATCAATCCATTGGTCCCCTCCTTGTACAAGAACGATTTGCTTGCCCTTCCCTCTTTTCCCGTCTTCCCCTACAGAAAAGGTCCGGTGAAGCCGAATACAAAGGAAGAATCCTGCCCTCTCCGGGAGGTCTTGGAGAGGTAGAGTCCAAGGAGGGACCGGACATGTCGGATCCTATGTTTCAGTTCACCGGTGTGGCCTCTCAGATCGATTGGGGCACCATGCTCGACAAGATCATGGCCAAGGCTCGCAAGCCCGAGGAACTCTGGAAGTCCGAGAAGGACACCCTGGAACTCAAGAAAGGGCTTTACGAGGAGTTTTCCGGAGGCCTTAAGCAGTTCCGGACCACCCTTGCCTCCCTGAAGCTCCCTTCCACCTACCAGCAGAAGGCGGCGGAATTCGCCACCCTGGAGCCCAGCGGAAAGGACTCCAAATCCATCGTCACCGCCACGGTGGACACCAGCGCTGCCATCAACCAGTGGAAGATCAAGGTCAACCAGACGGCCTTGAACGAGCGACGGGTTTCCGACCGCACGGACAGCGTCAGCGAGGCGCTGAACCTCGCCGGGACCTTCCGGGTCTACGTAGGCCAGCAGTGGGCGGACATCGAGGTCAAGTCCTCCGACAGCCTTCGAGACATCAATCTGAATCTGCAGAAGGCTCTGGACAGCAGCAGCAAACCCCTGGCCATCACCGCGAAGATCGTGGACAACCGGCTGGTTCTGGAAAGCTCCCAGTCCGGCCTGGGCTCCACGGGCCTGAGGAGCAGCGAGACCTTCACCATGGGCTCCTCCGACGCCGTCTACCTCACCCGCGAGGCCAGCGGCCTCTACCCAGACAGCGTGACCATCAAATCCGGCACCAAGACCTACACCGCAGGGACGGACTTCACCTACGACGCGGCCCAAGGGCTCATCACCTGGACCGGGGCCACCAAACCCGCCGCCGGAACCACCTTCGAGGTTACCTACACCCAGGAATCCGTGACCCGAGGTTCGGGAGCGGACCTGGAAGATTCTCTGGGCACCCCGGCACCGCATCCGGCGGGCATCACCATCAAGTCCGGTTCCACGTCCTACACCCTGGGGAAGGACTTCACCTACGACCAATCCGCAGGGACCATCACCTGGCTGGCCACGGGAAGCCGCCCCGCCGACGGGGCAACCTACACGGTCACCCACCAGCACAGCTTCGACAACAACGTCTTCACCCTCCAGGACATCACGGGGACCCTGGTCTCCGGCACCCTGGCCTCGGGCACCGGGCTGGGGTTGGGGCAGGCGGCGAACCACACCGCCGCCCAGGACGCCCTGCTGGAAATCGACGGGCTCGCCGTGACCCGCTCCTCCAACGAGATCAACGACCTCATCGCCGGGGTGAAACTGAAGCTCGTGGGAACGGGGACGGTGAACCTCGACGTGACCCTGGATGCCGAGGCGGCGGTCAAGGGGATCCAGTCCTTTGTGTCCGCCTACAACGACGTGATGGACTGGATCAACATCCGCCTCTCCGAAGAGAGCAAGGTGGACAAGAGCACCACCAGCGACGCCACGAAGAACGACGATTTCTACAAGAAGTTCGGCCTTCTCCATGGGGATTCCATGCTCTGGCAGATCAAGGACCAGATGCGCCTGTTCTTCGCCACCCCCGTCACGGGGCTTCCCAACGCCCAGACGACGAAGTCCTTTTCCTCCTCCACCAACTCCCTGGGCCTGTCGGGGACCTTCACGGTGGACGTGGCGGGCAAACGCGGCAAGATCGAAGTGACCCCTTCGGATTCTCTGGAGAGCCTCCGAGCAAAGCTCACGGGAATCAAGGACATCACCGAGGGAAGCGCCGGTACCGCCTTGGGAGGGGAGCTGCCCCTCACGGTGAGCATCCAGAACGGGCGGCTGGTGATCCAGACCACCTCCAGCGGCACGCCGGGCACCACCACCCGCAGGGAATCGATCATGCACAACAACGGTACCAACGAGGACGTCCTTCCCTTCACTCCCAACGCCAATCCCCCCATCTCCGGCCGCTTCAGCATCAGCCAGGGGAGCACCGTCTTCCAGGAGGGGGTGGACTACCGCATCGAAACCCGATCCGACGTGGAGCACGGCACGGTGGAGAACCGGGTGGTGTGGCTTTCCGGCAAATCCCCTTCGGCTTCCGCAGCCTACACGGTGAACTACACCTACGACCCCAACATGACCGTGGTCACCACCGACGGGACGGGACTGGACTCCCTGGACTTCCACCAGGACAACAGCAAAACGTCCCTTGCCTACGCGGGACTCGCCACGGAAAAGGCCAACTACGGGAAAAGCGGCAAGCTGGAGTTCGACACCAAGACCTTCATGAGCCGCATGACCACGGACAACGACGCCATCGCCAACCTCATGTCCACCGCCATGGGCAAGTTGGACACGTACCTGGGCAACCTGGTGGACTCCAGCCAGACCACCGTGGGCGACACCACCGCGGTGAAGGGACGGGTGGCCAGCCAGATCAAGTCCATTGAGAACCAGATGAAGGCCATCGACAAGCGCATCACCGACTTCGAGGTGCGCATGACCCTGATGCAGCAGAGCTACTACTCCCAGTTCGTCGCCATGGAAAAAAACATGTCCAAACTGAACCAGCAGCTCTCCTGGATGACCAGCATGACCGCCAAACTGAACGGGACCGCCTCCGCCTCCAGCTGATCAGAGCGGGGACACCCTCCGGAACAGTTTACGTGGAGACGAGCGAAGGTGGGGCGGCCTAAGCCGCCCCACCTTCGCTCGTCTCCTATAGCAAACCCCAAGAGGTCGGTGCTCTCCCTCTCGACCCCGTCAGGGGGCGACGTCCCCTCCGCAGATGGAATCCGCGGAGCGCTGGGCAAGCCCCATCTTCCAGGCCAGCACCGCCGCCTGGGTCCGGTCGTTGAGTTCCAGCTTCCGCAGCACGTGGCTCACGTGGTTCTTCACGGTCTTCTCGGAAAGGACCATCTTGAGGGCAATCTCCGCGTTGCTGAAGCCCTGGGAGAGCCAGTAGAGGACCTCCCGTTCCCGAGGGGTCAGGTCCACCAGCAGGTCCCGTTCCTCTCTCCGGCGATGGAAGGAGGTGAGCAGCTTTCCCGCCACCTTGGGGTCCACGTAGTTCTCCCCCCGGGTGACGGAGCGCACCGCAGAAAGCAGCTCCACGAGCCCCGAAGCCTTGAGGACGTACCCGTCGATGCCTACGGAGGAGAGGGCCGCCAGATGGTCCTCGTCGTCAAAGGCGGTGATGGCGACGTACTTGATGTTCCGGCAGGTTTCGTGCAGTTCTTTGACCACCTGGACGCCATCCATGCGCGGCATGTTCACGTCGAAGAGGAGGACATGCGGCTGCAGCTGCTTCACCACCGCCACCGCCTCGTAGCCGTCCTTGGCCTCTCCCACCACCTCGATGTCCGCTTCCATCTCCAAAAGCCGCTTGAGTCCGTCCCGAAACAACCGGTGATCGTCCGCCAGCACCACGCGAATCGTGTTCATCCTTAGACCTCCCCGACGGGAACCGAGAGTGAAACGATGGTACCCCTTCCTGGAGCACTCTCAATTCTAAAGGATCCTCCCGCAAATCGGGCCCTCTCTTCCATGTTTGTCAGCCCGTAGGATCCCCGCTCCTGCGCCTTGACGTGTTCCGCGTGGACGTCGAACCCGATGCCGTCATCCACGACCTTGAGGGAAACGGTCTCCGCTCCGAAGCTGCCCAGGATCTGTACCTTCCGCGCTCGGCCATGGCGGATGGCGTTCATGGTGGCCTCCTGAACGATCCGATAGAGATTCACCCGAAGCATGGAGGGAAGCGAATCCGGTCGCCCCTGCAAGGTGACGGCGATCTCCACCCCGTACCGTTCCTTGAGCGTTTCTGCAAGACGGGAAAGGCCCTTCTCCAAACTCAGATCCAACCCCACAGGCTTCAGCCGCAGCAGGAAGGTCCGGAACTCCCCCAGGGCGTCCTTCAGCTGTTCGCGAAGCCGATCTGCCTCCTGAAAGGCCTGTTCCCCACGGCCAAGCTGGAGGTTTTTCTGCATGTGATCCAGCAGGAGGATTGCCCCGGAACACTGCTGAGCTGGCCCGTCATGGATGTCCCGAGCCAGGCGAAGGTTCTCCTGTTCCGCGAATCGAAGCGCCAGGGCCACCATCTTGTAGTCCCTTTCCGTCCCCAGCTGGTTCATATCCTCCAGACGGTTCTTCAGGATCTCCATGGCCAACCGGAGCTTGCTCATGGTCTCCTCGCTGCGGGTGAGGATCCGCTCCAGACGGACCCTCTCCCGCTCCACTTCGTCCCTTCGTCGGCGCAGGTTCCGCTCCCGCTCCTCAAAGCTCCCTTTGAGCTTCATGTAGTGTTCCGCTTCTTCGTAGGCCTTGGCTTGGGCGGCGTTGTCCTGGCGTTCCGCAGCCTGGGCCAGGTTCACCCGAGCCTTGCGGTAGGCGATCCCCACGGAGTCGTTGGCTTCGATGACCTCGACGACCTCCAGCTTCAGGGTCTCAAGCTCCTTTTCCAGATCCTCCACCCCACGGCGAACCTCCGCACGAATCTCCACCACATGGTCTATGCTATAGTTCAGCGATACGCTCGCTTTATCGAGAACATCCTGCAACTCCGAGTTCCATACGTCCTGTGGCATCCTGGAGACCAACCTCCTCTTGCCGGGAACGTCCTATTCCTGGCTTCGTGTCCCTCATAGAGGATCGGCAGAAGCGGTCCGGGAGTTGAACCGCAAGGAGGGTTCCCGACGTTGTCCAAACCCGGCCAGGAAAGACCGCCTCTGGCTCGAAGCATTCGACGAGCCATCGGGCAAGCGGTGGAGTCCTTTTCCCTGATCCTCCCCCATGACCGCATCCTCCTGGGCCTCTCCGGGGGCAAGGACAGCATTCTCCTGGCTTTGGGGCTTCGGGAGCTTCAACGCAGGAGCCCCGTCCCCTTCCACCTTCAGGCCTGTTTCGTCGATTCCCATGGAGAGGACTCCGTCCCCCCCTCCCTGCAGGATTTCGCCGCATCCCTAGGCATCCCCTTGGTCACCCGATCCTACCCCATCTTCCCCATCTTGAAGGAGCGGGAGGAAGCCCATCCGTGCAGCCTTTGCGCCCACCTGCGCCGCGGCATTCTGGCCTCCTGCGCCCAGGAAACGGGCAACAACGTCCTGGCTTTGGGGCACCATCTGGACGACGCCCTGGAGACGACGTTACTGAACCTGTGCCATGCGGGAAGGTTCCGGTGTTTTTCGCCCCACATGACCATGAGCCGATCGGGCATTCGGGTCATCCGTCCCCTCGTCTTTCTGGAGGAGTCGGCAGTGGCCGCAGAAGTCGCGCGACTGGGATACATCCCCTCTGCCCCTCCCTGCCCCTTTGGCATGGAAGGACGGCGAGGGGCAATGAAACACCTCCTGAAAGAGCTGGAGACTTCCATCCCCGAAATCAAGGGAAACCTGCTGCACGCTCTCCAAACCCACCCCCTGCCCGACGGCTGGGGAACTCCTTCCGGCGCTTCGCGCCGACGAAGCGCCCCCTGAAGGGAGATCGATGGCCATGCAGGACCAGGAAACGCTGAACCGCTACTTTGCGTGGGACCCCCGGGAGGATCCGGAATTTTCCCCTTGGCTGGTGGGAGAAGGCCCCATCGGGGGCAAGGGACGCTCCCTCCTGTTCGCCATCCGCAAACTCCGGGCCAGCGGAGACGAGAACCTGGCCTCCGTGCGCATCGCCCCTTCCCGCTTTCTGGGGGTGGGGGTTTTTCGGGAGGTGGCAGCCCAGATCCCGAACCTCGCGGAGCTTCGCCGAAAGGAAGACCCGGAGGCACTGGAATCCGCCTTCCTCCAGACGGTCCTACCGGGGTACGTCCGGGAAGCTCTTCGGGAATACCTGGAAGGGATGACCGACCCCGTGGTGGTCCGCAGCAGCAGCATCCTGGAGGACTCCATCAAGCACTCCTTCGCGGGAAAGTACCTCTCCACCTTCCTGCTCAACCAGGGCACGCTGGAGGAGCGGCTCCAGGCGGTATGCGAACAGATCCAGCGCATCTACTCCCGGATCTACTTTCCCACGGCCCTGAGCTACCGGGCCAAGCACGGACTCGGGGAAGACGAAATGGGGATCATCGTGATGCGCATGGCGGGGCGGTGGCGGGGACGCACCTACTACCCCACCACGGGAGGGGTGGGATACTCCCGCAACATGCGCCGATGGACCACCCGGGTGCGCATGGAGGACGGCATCCTGCGCTTCGTCTTCGGTCTGGGGACCATGAGCACCAAGCGGGGCTACGCCCGGAATTTCTCCCTCACCAACCCCATGCTGCGCCCCGAGGGGCCCAACCCCTACAAGGTGATGAAGCATGCCCAGGAACGCTACCAGGTCATCGACGGGCAGCGGGGGGAACTGGTCACCCTGGACGTGAAGCAGACGTGGCGGGATCTTCTGACCCAGCACCCCGATCTGGGAATCTACGCCCAGCTGTACCAAACCGACGGAGACGAGGGGTATTTCTCTTCCGTGGACTACTCCACGGTGCTTCCCGAACGATTCGCCAAGATCTGCTTCACCTTCGAGGATTTCCCCCGACGATGCAAGCCCTTCTTCACCCGCATGAAGGCTCTGCTCCCTCTCCTGGAACAGAGCATGGGGGTCCCTGCGGACATCGAGTACGCCTACGAACCTCGAGAGGACGAACTGGAGCTGCTTCAGTGCCGCCCCCTCTGGATCGGGGGTTCCGCCGCCGGGGGAGCCCGCATCCCGGACCTGTCCGGGCGAAGGACCATCCTTCGGGCGGATCGGATGGTCACCGACGGGGTCCTGGAGAACGTCCCGGTTCTGGTCTACGTAGACCACCGGATCTACTCCGTGGAGCCGGATTTCCACGCCGTGGCCCGCGCCATCGGGCTGGTGAACCAGACCCTGGGGGATCAGCGCTACGTCCTCGTGGCCCCGGGGCGAGTGGGCTCCAGCAACCCGGAACTGGGAGTGCCGGTGCAGTACAACGAGCTGACCCAGTGCGCCTGCATCGTGGAACTGGGAATCCCCCGCTCCGGGCACATGCCCGAACTCTCTTACGGTACCCACTTCTTTGCGGACCTGGAGACGGACAACGTGCTCTACATGCCCGTCTACGAAGGGGAAAGGCACAATCTGTACGACGAGACCTGGTTCGACGAGGCCCCCTACGCCGAGGGTCCCCACCCGGCGGTGCGAATCTACAGGGGATCCTTCTCCGCCTACATGGACGGGGGGGAAAACACGGGGGTACTGGTGGCAGACCGGGTGGAAACGGGGTGCTAGACGCGCGAGGGGGCGGGCCGGTCACCGGCCCGCCCCCTCAGGGCTTTTTCCGCAAACCGCTTCCTACCGCAGCAGCCCCGCCACGATGGCGTCTACCGCCTGGTCCTCCGAAAGCCCCTTGGCCATGAGCCCGGCGATCTTATCGTCGGCGATGCGGCCGATGGCGGCCTCGTGGGTGATCTCCGCCTCGGAGTGAGACGCCCGCACCACCGGAGAGGCCTCCGCCACCGCCTCCCCCTGCACGATCTCCGTGCAGTCCACATGCCCCCGAGCTCCAGGAGCGGCGCCGTCGATGGTTCCCAGAAAGACCCCTCGAGCCTGGTCCTTCAGCACCACCCGAGCCTTGATGAGGGCAGTGCTCTCCGCCCCGGTGAGGCGCACCACGTCCTGGACCCGACACTGATCGTCGTACTTCCCGTAGACCTTGGAGGTGATCTCCACGCGGCTCTTGGAACCGGCAGCCTCCACGTCGATGTCGATGGAGAGGTCCCCCACCCGCCCCTCCACCAGGGTGAAATCTCCCAGATAGCTGGCGCCGTGGTCCAGGCGCACCCGCGTGGAAGGGCGAACGGTGATTTTCCCCTCCGGGCCGTGGACGTGGACCTCGTTATAGGTGAAGCAGGCTCCTTCCCCCAGCTCGATGTCCCCTTCCATGGCGTGGAGAAACTCCACGGCATTGGGAAAGACACAGTGGGCCTGGAAGACCGCTCTCGCCCGAGCCCCCAGGCGGATGTGGGTTTCGATGGTCTGACGACCTTCCGTCCCCAGGTGGCCGAAGCACAGGTGCACGGGCTTCTCCACCACCACCCCTTCGTCCAGGGTGATGACGGCCCGGATGCCGTCCTCCGTCTCCGTCGCCTCGATGCGCACGCCAGGCAGGGCGTGGGAACTCAGGATGCGGTTGCCATGCACCACCACGGACACCACGTCCTGGGCTCCGAAGGGGTGGGAGCCTCCGGCGCTGCGTTCCGCAATCTCCACCAGGGTTCGGTATTCCGCCGCCACGTCAAACACGCTTGGCCACCTCCCCGGACATCTCGGGGGCATTGTCCCCGCAGGGTTCGCATTGGGAGAGGAAGTACCGCTTCACCGCCTCGGCGCTGCCCTCCAGGATGATGTGCCCCCGGCACATGAGGTAGGAGCGATGGCACTGGGATGCCACGTCCTCTCTGTGGGTGATGATGAGCACGCCGCTGCCCTCCTGGGCCAGGCGACGGAAGAGACTCAGGATATCCCCCAGAGCCAGGAGGTCCACTCCCGAATCCGGTTCGTCCAGGATGGCCAGTTTGGGGTGCATCAGGTACACCGAGGCCAGCTCGATGCGCTTGCGTTCCCCCCCGGAAAGGGCCTTGTCCACCAGACGATCCAGATAGGATGGCGCCAGCTGGACCAGTTCCAGGGATTCGGTCAATTCCGCTTCCCCGGCCCCGGAGGCGGAGAGCTTCAGGTAGTCCCGAACGGTGATCCCTTCGTAGCGGGCCGGATGCTGCCACGCAAGGGTCAATCCTCCCTGAGCCCGTTCGGTGATGGACCAATCGGTGATGTCCTCCCCGGCGAAACGGATGCACCCTTTGGAAGGAGCGTAGGCGGGAAGGCCCATCAGCGCATAAGCCAAGGTGGACTTTCCTGCCCCATTCCGCCCCAGGACCCCGGTGATCTCCCCGGCCTGGGCCTGGAGGTTCACCCCCTGGAGGATGGGCACCCCCTCCCGGGAGACGTGGAGCTGTTCCACGCGAAGCAGCGGATCGTTCAACGAACAACCTCCTATCCCTGGATCATCACCGCACCCGAAGGGAAGGTGACATGGCAAATCACCTAAACAGAACTGTCAACACACCCTCACAGCACCCGGAGGGAGAGTTCCTGGGATAGGCGTTCCAGGATTCGGACTCCCCCGAGGGAGTTGCCTTTCGGGTCCAGCGCGGGGCCGAAGACCCCGATGCCATACCTCATGGGAACGGCGGCCACGATGCCCCCCCCTACCCCGCTCTTGGCGGGGAACCCCACACGCACCGCGAACTCTCCCGATCCGTCGTACAGACCACAGGTAGCCATGAGGGCCCGAAGGATCCGACAGACCCGGGGAGCCAACACCCGCTCTCCCGTGAAGGGGTTCACGCCCCCGGAAGCGAGGGTGACCCCCAGAACGGCCAGGTCCTTGGCGGTGACCCGGAGGCTGCACTGCCGGAAATAGCTGTCCAGCAGGTCCTCGATGTCCCCCTCCAGGGCCCCCACGCTCCGGAGAAAGTAGGCCAACGCTCGATTCCGGTCGCTGGTCTGCTTTTCCGAAAGGTACACCGCCTCGTCCGCGTCCAGGTCCGGGTTTCCCAGCAGCCGCCGCGCCAAGGCTCGCACCGCCAGAAACCTCTCCACCCCGTCCCCGTAGGGGAGCAAGGACAGGGTCACGATGGCCCCCGCGTTGATCAGCGGATTCTGGGGACGGTGGGGAGCCACCATTTCCAGACGCATGATGGAATTGAAGGGGTCCGCCGTGGGGTCCACCCCCACTCGGGAGAAGACCCTCTCCTCCCCCAACTCCGTCAAAGCCAGCCCCAAGGAGACCACCTTGGAAATGGACTGCATGGTGAAGGGAGTCTCCGCATCCCCCGCAGCCCAGAGATCCCCCTGCATGGAAACCTGTGCCACCCCCAACAGCTCCGGACTCTGTTTGCCCAATTCGGGGATGTAGGTCGCCACCTGCCCCTTGAGGGCCTCAGGTCGGACCTCCTCGACGATGCTCCTCAAGGCCCCTTCGATCACTCCGTCACCTCCGCGTCTTCCCCGAGGGGGCCCTCAAGGGTTTCTCCGTCGATCCGGGCGAACCACTCCTGCGCCTCCACGGCGTGCTCCTCGAATCCCTTTCGCCCCATGAGCCCGTAGGTGTAGCGTTTTCCCTGTTCCACGCCGGGCTGGTCGAAGGGGTTCAGATCCATCATCCGCCCTACCATCGCGGTGAGGACCTCGTAGAAGTAGACCAGCTGTCCGAGGGAACGGGCGTCCAATCGCTCCATGTCGATCCAGACCAAAGGGCGCCCCCGGCTCGCCAACGCGGCGGCGGTGGCCCGGGCCTCCCGGGAGAGCATCTCCCCGAGCCCCCGGCCGCCCAGGTAGCTCAGCCCCCGTAGCGGTTCGTCCACCACCTGCGGGAGGAGGAGATCCTCCTCGCCGCCCACGTGCAGGAAGGTGGCAAACTTGTCGTCCGGTCCGTCCACGTACAACTGCACCTGGGAGTGCTGGTCGATGGCCCCCAGGGCCCGGATGGGGGTGGTCCCCTGCCCCCCCTTGCCGAGGCTCTCCGCCCAAAGCTGGGCGTACCACTCCGCAAACCGCTCCAGTCGGCTGGAGTAAGGGAAGAACACCGCCATGGGGCGCCCCTGGCGCTCGTGGTAGCGGTGCAGCGCCGCCAGCCGCAGGGCAGGGTTTATCCTCCTGTCCGAGCACCCCCGCAGGAAGGAGCGCATCTCCCGGGCCCCGCAGAGGAGGGCTTCCACGTCCACCCCCAGGGCAGCTGCGGAAAGAAGCCCGGAAGGGGAGAGGACGGAATAGCGTCCCCCCACATCCGAAGGGATGGGCAGGCTTCGACACCCGGTCTGGTTCACGTAGGCCCGGAAGACCCCTTCCGCCGGGTCCGTCACCAGGAGGATTCGATCTCCCACCGGTCCGTCGATGCGACACTCCATCTGTTCCTTGAACCAGAGGAACTGGGAGGTGGTCTCCGCGGTGGAACCGGACTTGCTCACCCCCACCAGAGCGGTGCGTCGATCCTTCACCCGATCCCATATCTCCCGCACCTTTGCGGGGTCCGGGTTGTCCGCCAGGTAAAAGCGAAGGGGGCCTCTCTCGTTCACCGTATCCCCCAACAGGGCCTGATGAAGCATCAGGTTTCCCAGGGCGGACCCGCCGATGCCCACCTGAACCACCGCCTCGAAGGAACGAAGCCAGCCGGCGGCCTCCAGGACGTCGTCGCAGGAACGCAGGGGCAGATCTGCCCAGCCGAAACCGGCGGAACCGTCCCCCTCTGCCAGATACCAGCGGTGAGCCTCCGTCTGCAAGGGTTCGTACAGCGCAAAGGGGTCCTCCCCGGGACGGAGCACCACCCGCCCCAGGGAAGCCCCGAAGGAAAAACGAAGGAGAGGGTTCATGACCGTCGTCGCATCAGAAGTCCGAAAGGTCCTCCCGGTCCACCGTCAGCTCCACATCGGCAGATCGGATGTCACCGGGAATGAAGAGCTGCTTGCGACGGATCACCACCGTGGCAAGCTGGACCGGTTCGAAGACCTGAAGCACCCGTCGGGCGATTTCCAGGGCCAACCCTTCCAGGGCCTTGTACTTCGTGCTCATGACGACCTTCTGGACCTGTTCGAACACCGTGGCGTCCAGCACCTGGGGCTGGGTCTCGGAGGTCATGCGGGAAACCTGCACATCGTAAGCGAGGCTCAAGTCGATTTCCAGGACCTGTCCGAGTTCGCGCTCCACCTCCAAAGCTCCGTGGAAGGCATGGAAGTGCATCCCCTTGAGCGTCATCGTTGCCAACATTGCCCTCGCCTCCTTCGTTCCCTTCGTGCGAATGAGGTACCCCTTCATGATACTCAAGGAACCGCAAATGGGGAAACGGGCCCGAAAAACGGGGCCCGTTCCTCTCCTGTTGTCTTTTCCCGGGAACGCCTAGAGAAGCCCCGCTTCGCGAAGGCAGGTTTCCAAAGACCCGGGATCATACCCCACGATGAAGCGGTCTTCGATCTGTGTCACCGGGACCCCCATCTGCTTGGTTTTCTTCACCAGTTCCATGGCCGCTTCGCGATCCGCGCTCACGTCCACCTCGTCGAAGGCCACGTGCAGCGAATCCAGGTACTCCTTGACCTTCACGCACCACGGGCACGTCTTCGTGGAATAGACCTTCACCGTCAAAGGAACCCCTCCTTCTTCTTGCGGTATACCCACGCAGGGTATTATACCACGGTTTCCCCCTTCTCCAGGAAAACCAGACCGTTGATCCCCGTGGAGACAAAAGGTTGAACCACCCCACCCCAATGCGAGAATCGGGACAAACGGCTATAATCTCCCCGGTGAAGGCACCGGGCCTTCATTCAGGCATATGATTGCGCATTGCCGCAAAGGCTGCAAGGAGGGTTGGGCATGTTCGCCATCGTTTCCAAACGACGCATCGCACCCAAGGAATATGACATCTGGGTCGAAGCGCCCCGCATCGCGTCCCACGCCGCACCGGGACAATTCGTGGTGGTCAAGCCGGACGAGCACGGGGAGAGAATCCCCCTCACCATCGCCGACTTCGACCGTGAGAAGGGCCAGATTCGCCTGATCTTCCAGGTGGTGGGCAAGACCACTGCCACCATGGCTGCGCTGAAGGAAGGACAGGCGCTGCAGGACATCTCCGGCCCCTTGGGGACCCCCAGCGAAGTGGAGAACTTCGGCACCGTCCTGATGGTAGGCGGCGGGGTGGGCATCGCCGCCCTCTTCCCCATCCTCAAGGACCTGAAAAAGAAGGGGAACCGGGTCATCACGATCCTGGGAGGCCGCACCGCCGACCTGGTGATCATGAAGGACGAGTGCGCCCAGTGGTCCGATGAACTCATCATCACCACCGACGACGGCTCCGAGGGCATGAAGGGCGTGGTCACCGACGCCATGCGTGCCGTGGTGCAGCGGGGGGAGAAGGTGGACCGTTGCTGGGCCATCGGCCCCTCCATCATGATGAAGTTCGCTTCCCAAGCTGCCGTGGAACTGGGGATCCCCGTCTGGGTCTCCCTCAACCCCATCATGATCGACGGCACGGGGATGTGCGGATGCTGCCGGGTGACCGTGGACAACCAGATCCGGTTCGCCTGCGTGGACGGTCCGGAGTTCGACGGGGCCAAGGTGAACTGGGGCGAGTTTATGAACCGCCTCCGCCAGTACCGGGACGAGGAGAAAATTTCCTACGATAAGTACGCAGAGGAAGTGGGTGACCTGTCGTGGCTTTGATGGCGCCGAAGCAGAAGACTCCCATCGCGGAGCAGGACCCGAAGGAACGCTGCCACAACTTCAAGGAGGTCTGCCTGGGGTACACCCTGGAAGAGGGAATCGCCGAGGCCAAGCGCTGTCTCCAGTGCAAGACCGCCCCCTGTGTGAAGGGCTGCCCCGTGTCCATCGACATCCCCGGTTTCATCAAGGCAGTGGCGGAAGGAGACATGCCCAAGGCCGCGGAGATCATGGGCCAGTACACCAACCTCCCGGCGGTGTGCGGGCGGGTCTGTCCGCAGGAATCCCAGTGCGAGGGGGTCTGCACCCTCGGCAAGGTGCCGGGATTCGAGCCTGTGGCCATCGGGAAGCTGGAACGGCTGGTGGCGGACTGGAAGTACGAGCACACCTCCGACGCCAAGCCCCAGCTTCCTGGGGAGAAGAAGGGCCGCGTTGCGGTGATCGGCTCGGGACCTGCGGGCCTCACCGTAGCGGGGGACCTGGCGAAGAAGGGCTACGAGGTGGTGATCTACGAAGCCCTCCACGCCGCCGGAGGGGTGCTCATGTACGGCATCCCCGAGTTCCGTCTCCCCAAGAGCATCGTGCAGAAGGAGATCCAGGCGATGAAGGACCTGGGGGTGCAGGTGGAGACCAACGTGGTGGTGGGCAAGACCCTCACCATGCAGGAGATCCTGGCCCAGTTCGATGCGGCCTACATCGCCGTGGGGGCGGGGACTCCCCACTTCCAGGGCGTCCCCGGAACCACCCTCAACGGGGTCTACTCCGCCAGCGAATACCTCACCCGGATCAACCTGATGCACGCCTACGAGTTCCCCGGGTACGACACCCCCACGAAGCGCTCCAAGCGGGTGGTGGTGGTGGGAGGGGGCAACGTGGCCATGGATGCCGCCCGGTCCGCCAAGCGACTGGGGGCCGAGGAGGTCCAGGTGGTTTATCGGCGCTCCCTGAAGGAACTCCCCGCCCGGATCGAAGAGTACCACCACGCGGTGGAGGAGGGCATCGTCTTCAACTGGCTCACCAACCCGGTGGAGTACATGAACGACGGCAACGGGCAACTCTGCGGCGTGAAGTGCATCCGCATGGAGCTGGGCGAGCCCGACGCCTCGGGCCGCCGCCGTCCCGTGGCAGTAGAGGGCAGCGAGTTCGTCATCGAGGCGGACACGGCCATCGAGGCCATCGGCCAGGGGTCCAACAAGGTGCTCCTCTCCACCTTCCCGGAGCTGAACCTGAACAAGTGGGGCTACATCGTGGCGGACGAGAAGACCGGCGCCACTTCCGTCCCGGGAGTCTATGCGGGAGGGGACATCGTCACCGGGGCCGCCACGGTGATCCTGGCCATGGGGGCGGGCAAGGACGCCGCCGTGGCCATGGACGAATACATCACCAAGAAGCGGGCCTCCGCCTAGGGAGGGCCCACCCGTGACCTCCCCGACGGAACCCGCCTGGGAAGCCTTCCGCGATCGGGTGACCTCCCTGGCCTCCCTCCGGGAGGACGAGGAGTTCCTCCGCTACGTGGCGGGGGTGACGGAGCGCATGTGGTGCCATGTCCTGGAGGACGAACACCTCCAACCGGAGCAGGCGGAATCCCGCCTTTTCGGGTTCTTTCAGGAGGACCGGCGCTTCTTCACCAAATCCTGAAAGGAAACGGAACGGATCGAAAAGGGGGCGGTCCCCACAGGGACCGCCCCCTTCGTTTTACGCCCTTCGGAACCGGCAAGGGAGTCCTACTCCTCCTCCTCCGTCTTCCGTTCCGCCGCAGCGGCGGCGATGACCTTCTTCGCCGTCTCGGCGGGAACCTCCTCGTAGTGGGAGAACTCCATGGTGAAGTTGCCCCGCCCGGAGGTCATGGAGCGAAGGATGATGGCGTACCGGAACAGCTCCGAAAGGGGGCACTGGGCCTTGACGACCTGGAGTTTCCCGTTGCTGTCGATCCCGGCGATGCGGCCTCGACGGCTGTTGAAGTCCCCCATCACGTCCCCGAGGCACTCCTCGGGCACCGTGACCTCCACGTTCATGATGGGTTCCTGGAGCACCGGGGCGGCGTCCGTGAAGGCCTTCTTGAAGGCCATGGACGCAGCGATCTTGAAGGCCATTTCCGAGGAGTCCACGTCGTGGTAGGAACCGTCGAAGATGGCGCAGGAGAAGTCCACGGCGGGGTAGCCCGCCAGGACCCCCTTGGCAGCCGCCTCCCGAAGCCCCTTCTCCGCCGCGGGGATGAAGTTCTTGGGGACCACGCCCCCCACCACGCGATCCAGGAAGGTGACCCCGGAGCTCTTCTCGGCGGGAGCAAGCTCGAACCACACATCCCCATACTGGCCCCGTCCCCCGGTCTGCTTCTTGTACTTGCCCTGGGCCTTGGCGGTCTTCTTGATGGTCTCCCGGTAAGGGACCTTCGGGGTGTGGGTGTCCAGCTCCACCTTGTAGCGTTCCTTGATGCGGGAGAGGACGATGTCCAGGTGCAGGTCTCCCATGCCGGAGAAGACTGAATCCCCCGTCTCCGGGTTCTTCAGGAAGCCCAGGGTGCGGTCCTCTTCCAGGACCTTGTGCATGGCGTTGCCGAGCTTGTCCTCGTCCGCCCGGCTCTTCGGGGTGACCGCCACGCTGTACACGGGCTTGGGGAAGGCGATGGGGGGAAAGCGAAGCTCCTGTCCCTTCACGCTCAGGGTGTCTCCCACCTGGGTGCTGTCCAGCTTGGGGATCGTGAGGATGTCCCCCACGCAGATATCCTTGACCTCCTCCCCGTCCTTGCCCTTCATGAGGCGGAAGGAGCTGATACGCTCCTCCTCCCCCCGAGTGACGTTGAGGATGTTCTGGTCGCTGGTGAGCTTCCCGGAAAAGACCCGAAGGAAGGAGAGCTTGCCCACATAGGGGTCCACCATGACCTTGAAGCAGAGGGCATAGAAGGGAGCCTGGGGATCGGGAGCCACCGTCGTCTCGGCCCCTTCGCCTTTCAGGGCGGCTCGGGGGGCCATCTCCAGGGGGGAGGGCAGCACCTCCGCCACCACGTCCAGAAGCTGGCACACCCCCACGTTCAGGGTGGTGGACCCGGGAAGGACCGGAAAGACCAGCCGGCCCAGCACGGCCTTGCGCAAGGCTCCGGCGAGCTCCTCCTGGGTCAGCTCCTCCCCGTCCAGGTAGCGCATCATGAGGTCGTCGTCCGCCTCCACGATCCGCTCCACCAGGGTATCCCGGACCTTCTGCGCCTGTTCCTGCAGGTCCGAGGGCACGGGGACCTCCTCGAAGGCCTTGCTCCCGTCCGCCTTGTACTGGTAGGCCTTCCCGGAGAGGACGTCCACCAGCCCCTTGAAGGAGGCCTCCTGCCCCATGGGAAGAAACAGGGGCAGGGCCCGGTCGGAGAGGGATTCCTGGATCTCCGAAAGGGTCTTCTCGAAGTCCGCGTGCTCTCGGTCCATCTTGCTCACGAAGAAGAGGGCGGGGATCTTCAGGTCTTCCGCCTGATCCCAGGCACGCTGGGTCTGGACCTCTACCCCGTGGACGCCGCTGACCACCAGAAGGGCCGAATCCGCCACCCGGAGGGCGCAGACCTGCTCTCCCTGAAAATCCGCGAAACCCGGGGTGTCCAGGACGTACAGCGTCCGGCTCTTATGGGAAAGGGTCGTCACCGCGGTGCTGATGGAAATCTGTCTTTTGTGCTCCTCCGCATCGAAGTCCGAAACGGTGTTCTTGTCCTCCACCTTGCCCATCCGGGAGATGGCGCCCGTATCGAAAAGCATGGCCTCGGTGAGGGAGGTCTTCCCTGCCCCACCGTGCGACACGACGGCCAGCGTCCGGATATCCTCAGGTTTCCTAGTCCCCATCACTCCTGCCTCCTAGAGGAACATTCTTTCCCCGAACGACCGGGACATCTCCTTTTCGTTCGGATTGAAACACAAGTGTTATCTTACGGCAGTTCAGAAGAAGGCGTCAAATCCGCCCCCGATATTAAGCCCCACGGACCAGGTCCTGAAGGAGCGTCCCCACTTCCTGCGGGTCCGCCTGGCCACGGGCGGCCCGCATCACCAGCCCCTGGAGAAACTTGAGTTTCGCTCCCTTTTTGTCCTTTCCGGAACGGATCTCCTCCAGCACTTCCTGCTGTCCCTCCAGAACCTGACGGATCAGGGCGGACAGGGCCTCCCCGGCAAGGCGTCCCCCGATGCCCGTGCGCTTTCGCGCCTCCTCCAGGGAACACCGGTCCCGCACCATGCGATCCAGCACCGCCTTCGCGGCGGTGGCGGAAAGCTCCTTGCTCTCCGTCAGTTCCCCCAGGGCCACCACGTCGTCGGGCAGCACCGGCAGGGAGGTCAGGGGCACCCCCTCTTCCCGGGAAAGGCGCAACAGGTCCATGCGCACCCACAGGGACGCGGACTTGGGCGCCCCGCCCCGGGCGACGCAGGCTTCGAAGAACTCCGCCACCTCCCGACGCTCCGCCAGCACCGCCGCGTCCTCCGGGGACAGCCCCCAGTCCTGCTCGAACCGTCGCCGCTTCTCCCAGGGAAGCTCCGGCAGGGACAGGCGGATCTCCTCGATGCGCCGATCCTCCACCACCAGGGGCGGCAGGTCCGGATCGGGGAAGTAGCGGTAGTCGTGGGCCGCCTCCTTCTCCCGGGAGGACCGGGTCACCCCTTCCCCGTCGTCCCAATGACGGGTCTCCTGGACCACCGCCCCTCCCTCGTCCAGGATCCTCCCCTGCCGGAGAATCTCGTATTCCAGGGCCCGCTCCAGGGAGCGCAGGGAATTGAGGTTCTTGATCTCCACCTTGGTACCCAGGGAACCGTCGGGATGGGAGAGGGAGACGTTGGCGTCCGCACGGAGGGAGCCGTTTTCCATGTCCCCGTCCGAGACCCCCAGGTAGCGCACCAGCTGGCGCAGGCGCACCACGTACTCCCGGGCCTCCTGGGGGGTGGTCAGGTCGGGCTGCGACACGATCTCCATCAGGGGGACCCCCCCCCGGTTGTAGTCCACCAGGGAGAAGTCCGACCCCGCCAGCCTCCCGTCGGAGGCCCCGTGGACCAGCTTGCCCGCGTCTTCCTCCAGGTGGAGGCGTTCGATCCGGATCCGCCGCCCCCCCGCTTCGGCGGGAAGCTCCATTTCTCCGTCCCGTCCGATGGGAAGGTCGAACTGGCTGATCTGGTAGGCCTTGGGGAGATCGGGGTAGAAGTAGTTCTTCCGGTGGAAGCGGGTCCGCCCCGCCACCCGGCACCCCAGGCCGAAGGAGGTGAGCACCGCCGCTTCCACGGCGGCCCGGTTGGGCACCGGCAGGGCGCCGGGCAGGCCCAGGCAGACGGGACACACGTGGGTATTGGGCAGAGCTCCGATGTAGTCCGTGGAACAGGGGCAGAACAGCTTGCTCTTCGAGGCGACCTGCACGTGGACTTCCAGGCCGATGACCACTTGGCGGCTCATCGGGATTCCTCCTTTCCCAGGGGGGCGACGGAGGGAGCCCCGAAGGCCCGCTCCAGCATCACCCCGATGCGCACAAGGCGCTGGTCCTTGCGCCAGGGCCCCAGGATCTGCACCGCCGTGGGCAGTCCCTCGGCGATCCCCGCACAAAGCGACAGGGCGGGGAGACCCGCCAGGTTCGCGGGAAGGGTGAAGGCATCCCCCAGGTACATGCGGATGGGGTCGTCCAAGTGTTCTCCCTGCCGGAAGGCCCGGGTGGGAGCGGTGGGGGTCAGGATGGCGTCCACCTGACCGAAGACCTGGCGGAACTCCCGGACGATGGCCCGTCGGGCCTTCTGGGCCTTCAGGTAGAAGGCGTCGTAGTACCCCGAACTCAGGGCGTAGGTCCCCGTGAGGATGCGGCGCTTCACCTCCGGGCCGAAGTCCGCCCCGCGGGTCCGCAGGTACAGGTCCTCCAGGCAGGAAGCCTCCTCGGCGGATCCGTAGCGCACCCCGTCAAACCGGGCCAGGTTGGAGCTGGCCTCCGCGGGGGCCAGGATGTAGTAGCTCGCCAGGCCGTATTCCAGGGACAGGGGAAGGCGGACCTCCGAAAGCAGGGCTCCCGCATCCTGACAGTAGCGTGCCGCCAGCACCAGGGCCTTGCGGATGGGCTCCTCCACCGCCGAGTCGTCGAACCCTCCCAGAACGCCGATGCGAAGGCCCTTCAAGTTGTCCGTGTGCACCGCGTCCAGGAAACGGGGACGCTCCTCCCGACAGGAAGTGGCGTCCAGGGGGTCCGGTCGGGCGATCACGTCCATTCCCAGGGCCAGGTCCCCCACCTCCCGGGCCAGGGGGCCCACCTGATCCAGGGAGGAGGCGTAGGCCACCAGGCCGTAGCGGCTCACCAGACCATAGGTGGGCTTGAGCCCCTGGATCCCGCAGAACGCCGCGGGCTGGCGGATGGATCCCCCCGTGTCGCTCCCCAGGGCCAGGGGAGCGAATCCCGCCGCCACCCCGGCGGCGCTGCCCCCGGAGCTGCCCCCGGGAACCCGCTCCGGATCCCAGGGATTGCGGGTGGGACCGAAGGCGGAGTGTTCCGTGGAGCTTCCCATGGCGAACTCGTCCATGTTGGTCTTTCCCAGAAGGATCGCCCCCGCCTCCTTCAGGAGACGCACCGCCGTGGCGTCGTAGGGGGGCTCCCAGTCTCCCAGGATGCGGGAACCGCAGGTGG
Organism: Aminomonas paucivorans DSM 12260; assembly: GCF_000165795.1. Classification (NCBI taxonomy): domain Bacteria; kingdom Thermotogati; phylum Synergistota; class Synergistia; order Synergistales; family Synergistaceae; genus Aminomonas; species Aminomonas paucivorans. The sequence continues at coordinate 1,688,804 of NZ_CM001022.1, forward strand.
TCCGGGTTCCCACGGTGCACAGGTTGTCTTTCACCAGCACGGGGACTCCGGACAAAAGCCCCGGGTCCTCTCCCCGGGCCAGGGCCCCGTCCACCTCCCGAGCCTTTTCCAGAGCCCGATCCTCCAGCACCGTCAGACAGGCCTTCACCCGCCCGTCCAGGGAGCGGATCCGATCCAGGCAGGCCCGGGTCACCTCCAGGGCGGAAAACCGCTTTGCCGCCAAGCCCTGAGCCACCTGCCACGCCGACAGTTCGTGCAGGTCCATCACGCCGCCCCCCCGCCGATGCGGGGCACCCGGAAGAAGTCCCCCTCCCTTCGAGGGGCTCCCTCCAGGACCGCCTCGCGGCCTTCCCAGTTCCGGACCTCATCCTCCCGCAGGGGTGCGGGAGCGTCCTCCAGAAGCCCGAAGGGGTCCGTGTCCTGCACGTCCAGGGATTCCAGCTTGAGGAAATGCTCCCCGATCCGGCGGAAATGCTCCACCAGCGGTCCGATCTCCCGCTCCTCCACCCGTATCTTCGCCAGGGAAGCCACGTGCCGCACCTCCGCCTCGTTCACCTTCACGGCCTTGTCCCCTCCTCCAGGGTCTTCGGGAAAGGGGCGTCGCCCTCCCGCGTCTCTTCCGCCTCCCGCAGCAGCTCCAGGAAACGGGCCTCGTCCCATACGGGGATCCCCAGCTTTCGGGCCTTCTCCAGCTTGCTTCCCGCCCGGGCCCCCGCCACCACGGCAGTGGTCTTGCGGCTCACGCTCTCCCCGGTCTGGGCGCCCCGGGCTCGGGCTGCCTCCTGAGCCGCCTCCCGGGGACAGGACTCCAGTTCCCCCGTGAAGACCAGCTTCCACCCCGCCCAGGGAAGGCCTCCGGGGGCCTTCTCCTCCTGCGGATCCTCCATCCGGACCCCCGCCTCCCGAAGACGCCGGAGGGTCTCCCGGTTGTGTCCGTCCCGGAAAAAGGCCCGCACCGCCGCGGCCACCACGGGGCCGACGCCCTCCACCGCGGCCAGGGCCTCCTCCGAGCAGGCTTCCAGGGCCTCGAGAGATCCGAAGCGCCCCGCCAGATCCGCCGCCAGGCGATCCCCCACGTTGCGGATCCCCAGGGCGAAGAGCAGCTTTCGTAAGGGGCGGTCCTTGGCGACCTCCAGGGCTTCCTTCAGGTTGCGGGCGGAGGCGGCTCCCATGCGATCCAGGGCCGCCCAGGCGTCCTCCGTAACCAGGAAGAGATCCGCCGCGTCCCGCACCAGGCCCACGTCCACCGCCTGCTCCAGGAGCTTCTCCCCCAGGCCCCGGATGTCCAGCCCCCCCCGGGAGGCGAAGTGCCGCAGGCCTTCCTTGAGCTGGGCGGGACAGGAGCGGTTGGGACACCGCAGGGCCACCTCCCCCTCCAGACGCACCGCCTCGGAGCCGCAGGCGGGACAGGCGGAGGGGGGGACGAAGGGGCTCTCGCTGCCGTCTCGGGCTTCCCGGTCCACCCGCACCACCTCCGGGATGATCTCCCCGGCCTTGCGCACGAAGACCCGATCCCCGATCCGCACGTCCTTGCGGGCCACCTCGTCGGGGTTGTGCAGGCTCGCCCGCTGCACCACCGTGCCGGAAAGACGCACCGGCTCCAGCACCGCCGTGGGGGTGAGCACCCCCGTGCGCCCCACGGAGATCTCGATGTCCCGAACCCGGGTGGGCCGCTCCTCCGGGGGGTACTTGAAGGCGATGGCCCAGCGGGGCGCCCGGTTGGTGCTGCCCAGCGTCTCCCGGGCGGCCAGATCGTCCAGCTTCACCACCACCCCGTCGGTCTGGGCCAGGTGTTCGTGCCGCTTCTGATCCCACCGGTCCAGGAACGTGCCGATCTCCCCCGGGGAGGTGCAGCGTGCCCACTCTCCCTGGGTGGGGAAGCCCACTTCCCGGAGCCATTCCAGCAGGGCTCCCTGGGTGGTGATCCCCCGGGCGAGGGGGTCCACCACGTGGTAGAGGAAGAGGCGAAGGCGCCTCTGCGCGGTGATCCGGGGATCCAGCTGACGCAACGCCCCCGCGGCGGCGTTGCGGGGGTTGGCGAAGGGGGGTTCCCCCTCCTCCTCCCGCCGGACGTTGAGTTCCCCGAAGTCCCCCCGGGCCATGAAGACCTCCCCCCGCACCTCCAGTTCCCCGGGGACGGGGAGCGCGAGCCGCAGGGGAAGGGAACGCAGGGTCCGGAGGTTCTCCGTCACGTCCTCCCCCACTCGGCCGTCCCCCCGGGTGGCCCCCTGGACGAACCGTCCGTCCCGATAGCGCAGGGTCACCGCCAGCCCGTCGATCTTGGGCTCGCAGACCACCGGGACCTCCTCCCGTCCCAGCCCCTGCCGGAGACGCTGGAGGAACGCCGCCAGCTCCTCCCGGTCCAGGGCGTTGTCCAGGCTCTGCAGGGGCACCGGGTGGGTCACCTTGCGGAACTCCTCCTTGGGGGAGCCCCCCACCCGGCCGGTGGGAGAATCGGGGTCCGCCAGGTCCGGATGGGCCCGCTCGAGGGAGCGAAGCTCCCGCAGCAGCGCGTCGTAGGCGTCGTCGGGGAGAACCGGATCGTCCAGGACGTAGTAGCGGTGGTCGTGGAGGCGGATCTGTTCCGTCAGCTCCCGGATCCGGGACGCCGCGGCGTCCCGGTCCGGGAGGGGAGTTCCCGAGGCCATGGTTCCTAGGCCCGAGGCCTCATGGTGGGGAACAGGATGACGTCCCGGATGGACCGGGAGTCGGTGAGGAGCATCACCAGCCGGTCGATGCCGATGCCCATGCCCCCCGTGGGGGGAAGGCCGTACTCCAGGGCGTTGACGAAGTCCTCGTCGAACACGTGGGCCTCTTCGTCCCCCGCCTCCTTCTGCTTCACCTGGTCCAGGAAGCGCTCCCGCTGGTCCAGGGGGTCGTTGAGCTCGCTGAAGGCGTTGGCCACCTCGGACCCGTTGATGAACAGCTCGAAGCGGTCGGTGATGTCCGGGTTGGCGGCGTTGCGCTTCGACAGAGGGGAGATCACCGTGGGGTGTCCCATGACGAAGGTGGGCTGGATCAGCTTGTCCTCCACGTAGGCGTCAAAGAACTCCGGCAGGAGATGGTACTTGGTCTCGTAGCCCTTCAGCTCCGAAACCACCTTGTTCTTCAGCGCCAGGTCCCGGGCTTCCTGGTCCGACAGGGCATCGAAGTCGATGCCCGTGTGCTCCTTCACCAGGTCCATCATGGAGGCCCGCCGGAAGGGAGGCTCGAAGGAGATCTCCGTGCCCTGGTAGGTCACCGTCCGAGACCCCACCTCGTCGGCGCAGGCCACCAGGATCTCCTCGCAGAGGTCCATCATGTCCTCGTAGTTGGCGTAGGACCAGTAGACCTCCATGGCGGTGAACTCCGGGTTGTGCTTCAGGTCGATGCCCTCGTTGCGGAAGTTGGGACCGATCTCGTAGACCCGGCCGAACATCCCCACGATGAGGCGCTTCAGGTACAGCTCCGTGGCGATACGCAGGTACATGGGAATCCCCAGGGCGTTGTGGAAGGTGACGAAGGGACGGGCATTGGCCCCCCCCGCCAGGGGGGAGAGGATGGGGGTGCCCACCTCCAGGGTGTCGTGGGCCTCCAGGACCCGGCGGAAGGTCTGGATGATCCGGGTGCGCTTGCGGAAGGTGTCCCGCACCTCCGGGTTGGCGATGAGGTCCACGTAGCGCTGCCGGTAACGCACCTCCTGGTCCTTCAGGCCGTGCCACTTTTCCGGCAGGGGGCGCAGGGCCTTGGAGAGGAGGGTGAACTGGGACACCTTCAGGGAAAGCTCCCCCCTCTGGGTGCGGAAGGGACGTCCGGCCACCCCCAGGAGGTCTCCCGTGTCCACCCACTTCTTGAAGAACGTGTAGGCCTTCTCCCCCAGCTCGTCGAACTGGAAGTACATCTGGAGGCGATGGTGCTCGTCCTCCAGGGTGGCGAAGGCCGCCTTGCCGTGGCGCCGGAGGGTCATCACCCGACCGGCGGTGACGATGGTCTCCTCTCCCCCTTCGTCCGCCTGAAGCCCCTCGAAGGCGGAGCGAACGTATCCCAGGGTGTGCTTCCGGTCAAACCGATCCACCAGGTAGGGGTCGTACCCCTCCTCGGTGCGCAGCCGGGCGAGCTTGTCCTTCCTCTGGCGGAAGATCTCCTCCTCGGGCATCTGGGCGGGTTCCAACATTTCGTCGACCATTGCGGGCGGGTCTCCTTTCGATCGTGTGTCGCACCATTCCCCGGAAGGGGACAGAGTACATTATCCTTCAATGCGGGGAGGTCGGTCCAGTTCTTCCCGGTCCGGCCATTCCTGGATCTGCTTTCGCAGGGAGGCCCAATCCCGGGTGAGCACCGCCCGGTGGCGCCGTTCCGCCGCGCCGTGCCCCCCCCGGAACCACCCCGCCACCATGCGTTTGGCCAAAAGGAGGGCGGTGCGTTCCCCCTCCCGGAGAAACAGATCGTCCCCCAGCTCCAGCAGGGCCTCCCGGGGATTCCGGCGGCCTTCTCCTCCCAGGGGGAGGGGAAACCCCAGCTCCTCCAGGATGCGGGGCACCAGGAGAGGGTCCTTGAGGAGCCCCCGAGCCACCAGGACGGAGGCGCACCCCCCCTCCAGGTACGCCCGAGCGTCCTCGGGGGTGAAGAGGTCCCCCGAGGCCCCCAGGAGTCCCGGGTAGAGCCGGGCCAGGGCACAGACGGCGTCCCGGTCGGCGGTGCCTTCGTAGCGCTGTCCCGGGGTGCGGCCGTGGACCAGGAGGAACGCCGCCCCCGCATCCAGGAGAGCCTCGCAGAACCGGGCCGTGGCGGTCGCCGCCCCTCCCGGGAGCAGGCGCACCTTGACCCACAGGGGAACCCCCAGGGCGGCGCAGCTGCGCACCGCCCGCACAGCCTCGTCGGGCCGCTCCAGCAGGGCCGCTCCCGCACCCTTCCGGGCCACCTTGGGCATGGGACAGGCCATGTTGATCTCCAGGGCCTGGAAGGGGTGGACGGCCAGGGTCAACCGGGCCCCTTCCGCCAGGGAGGGGGCATCGGGCCCGAAGAGCTGCGCGGCCAGGGGGCCCTCCCCCTCCAGGACCGTCAGGAGTTCTCGGGTCTTCTTCCCACGATAGGCAAGGCCCAGGGCGCTCACCATCTCCGTGTGGGCCAGCCCCGCCCCCAGGCGCCGGTGGAACCGCCGCAGGGCCGGGACGGTGATCCCCGCCAGGGGGGCCAGCCAGACCGGGTTGTCCACCTCCACCCCCCCCAGGGAGCGGGGAAAGGAAGCGGGAAAAGACGGAGGGATCATCGGGAGGCGTTGCGCTGGTGGAGGAGCCGAAGCCCCTTGAGGGTCAGCCAGGGGTCGACGTGCAGGAGGGTGCGGGAATGCTTCGCCAGGATCGCCGCGTGTCCTCCCGTGGCCACCACGGGACAACGGGTTCCCAGTTCGTCGAACACCCGCTCCACCAGGGCGTCGATGAGCCCTGCGTAGCCGTAGACGATGCCCGAACGGATGGACTCCAGGGTGGACCTGCCGATGACGCTCTTGGGAGCCTCCAGGCTCACCTGGGGCAGCTTCGCGGTCCGGGAGAAAAGGGTTTCCATGCTCACCACCAGTCCCGGGGCAATGGCCCCCCCCAGGTAGGCCCCGTCCCGGTCCACCACGTCCAGGGTGATGGCGGTGCCCAGATCTACCAGAGCCAGGGGGCATCCGTACTCCGCCACCCCTGCCACGGCGTTCACCAGCCGATCCGCCCCCACTTCCTGGGGCACCCCGTAGCGCACCTCCATGCCCAGGTCCAGGGCCGTGGACACCACCAGGGGATCCAGGGAACCGTAACGGGACAGGGCCTCTTTCCAGGGTTCCTCCAGGGACGGGACCACGCTGGAGAGGATGGCTCCGCCGAAGTCCCGGGGGGTCCAATCCCGGGAGCGGAGCAGGTTCAGCAGCAGCAGCCCCAGCTCGTCGGCGGTGCGCCGCTCCGAGACCAGACGCCAATGCCCCAGGAGTTCCGCCTCCCGAAAGACCCCGATCACCGTGTTCGTGTTGCCGATATCCACCACCAGGAGCAAGGGGTTCCCTCCTCTTCCTTTTCGGCTGGCCTGCCGATCATGGGCCCCATTCTACACCCCCGCGAGGACCCGCACGGACCAGGCCAGGACCCCTCCCGCAAGGCCCAGGGCCGCCAGAATCGCCCGAGGGACGGAGCAGGAGGAGGCGCGAAGGGCCCCGAAGGCCGCCGCTCCCGCCGCCAGGCTTGCCAGGAGGGGGGAAAAGGGAACCTGCCAGGGCAGGATCCGACAGATCCCGTCCGCCACGAGCGCAAAGGCCTCCGCCATCAGCTCTCCGGGAAAGGCGAGCAGGGCGCTCCCGGGAAGACCCGCAAGGGCGGGAAGGGACAAGAGGGAGACCAGGGGGAAGAACAGGGCGAAGAAGGGTAAAGCCAGCAGGTTCACCGCCAGCCCCGCCACGGGGACCGTGCCGAAGGCCCAGGTCACCAGGGGAGCCGTGACCAGCCACACCAGGGGACCCGCCAAGGGGAGGAAGGGACGGGGAAGCCCGCTCCAGGAGGAGAGCACCAGCACGGAGAGGACGGAGAGGCGGAAACCCAGATCCGTGAAGAGCCAGGGGTTCAGGGCCAGGAGGAGCAACGCCGCAACGCAAAGGGAGTGGAAGGCCCGGGAGGGACGCCCCAGGGCACCCCCCAGCAGCACCACCTGGATCATGGCCCCCGCACGAAGGGCGCTGGCGGCGGCCCCCGCCAGGAGCACGTAGCCCCACAGGAAGAGGCTCTCCCAGAGCAGCCTCCCCGGGACCCGGCGCAGGAGGAGGTGGAGGATCCCCACCACCAGAGCCACGTGAAACCCCGAGACCGCCAGGATATGGGAGGTCCCCCATCGGGCGTGCTGCCTCGCCAGGTCCGGGTCCCTTCGGCCCAGCCAGGCCGCCAGGAGGTACCCCCGAACCGGGGAGGGGAGGTTCAGCAGCAGGGCGGATCGGACGCCGTTTCTCCAGGCGACCCACCCGGACGGGGGAGAGCGGAACTCCAGAAGCGCCGCGTCCAGGACCCCCTGCGCCCCCCGGCATCGCCAGTAGGCCTCCTCGTCGAACCCCCGAAGGGAATCGGAAGACCGAAAAGGACGAGGTCCGCCCCGCACCCGATACATCTGCCCTTCCATCGCCCCGGTCCCCCAGGGAAGGGCCACGAGAAAACGGCCGGAGGGGAACCCCATGAGGGCCACCCGGGAAGACCCCCAGGAACGTTCCAGGAGGACCCGCCCCGTTTCGTCCAGGCGCCGGGGCAGTTCCGGGGCTTGGACCAACCGGGCGGCGACCCACCAGGACCCCAGGAAGGAGACGAGAAGGATCAGGACCGCCGGGGGCAGGCTCCCCGGGGCGGGGAAAGCCCCTTCTCCCAGAAGGAGCACCGCCGCGGTGCACAGCCCCCCCGCCGCGGCGGCCGCAATCGGGGAAACCCCCAGGCGAACCGCCGAGAGGGCGCCGATCCAGCCGCACAGGACGGCGAACGCCGGGGCTCGGGTCAGGAGGGACACGGGATCAGGGGGACAAGCGAAGGAAGGGTCGCATCTGCTCCAGCTTCTTCGGGCCGATGCCCTTCACCCGAAGGAGGTCCTCCGGCACCCGAAAAGGGCCGTTGGCCTCCCGGAAGGCTACGATGGCCTCCCCGGTCTTGGGCCCCACTCCGGGGAGGGCCTCCAGCTCCTTGGCGGTGGCCCGGTTGGGATCCACCGTGGCCGTCTGGGGAGAGGCGCCTCCCCGAACCCCTTCCGTCTCCTTGGTGGTGGATCGGGAAACCGGGGCCCCTGCGGCGCTTCCTCCTCCCGCAGGGGGCGCGCCCTTTTCGGGCACCCGGACGTGGTCTCCGTCCCTCAGGAGGGCGGCCAGGTTGACCCCTTCGGGGTCCGCCTTTTCCGTGAGCCCTCCCGCCTTGTCCACCGCCTCGTAGACCCGGCTCTCCGGGGGCACCCGGACGATGCCAGGATGCCTCACCTCCCCGGTGACGTAGACGATCCAGTCCGGAGTCGCCTCGGGAGGGAGAGACGGGGGCGCCGTCTCTCCCTCTCGGGGCTGGGCAGCCTCAGGGGCCGCCACCCGGAGGATGTCCCCCGCCACCTGTCGGTTCTCCCCGCTGCGGAACCGTCCGGCAAAACCCCAGACGAGGGCGAAGGCCACGAGGAAACAGACCAAACCTCCCAGGGCCGTCCAGAAGGGGCGTCTCTTCAGGAAATCCACGGTCTCTCCTCCCCCGGCCTTTGCACCTCCCCGCGCAGGTACCAGGTCTCCGCCGACACGATCCTCACGAGGATCTCTTCTCCCGCCGTCGCCGGCCCAGGGAAGAGCACCACCTTGTCCTGGGGGGTACGCCCCTGCCAGAACCCCTCCCCTTTGGGTGCGGGGCCCTCCGCCAGGACGGGGAGGACGCGCCCCACATAGGTCTCGTTGATCTCCCGAGCGATGCGGGACTGAAGGTCGTTCACCTCGCCTAGCCGCCGCATCCGGGTCGCCTGGTCCAGGTGCCCGGGCAAGCTCTCGGCTCGGGTCCCCGGGCGCACGGAGTAGGCCGCCGAGTGGACCTGGTCGAAACGAAGTTCCTCCAGCAGGGAAAGGGACTCTCGGAAGTCCTCCTCCGTCTCCCCGGGGAACCCCACGATCAGGTCCGTGGTGAGCCCCGCGTCGGGAACCCGTTCCCGCAGGAGTCCCACGGATCGTCGGTAGGAGGCCCCGTCGTACCCCCGCCCCATGGCCGCCAGGATCCGGTCGCTCCCGGACTGGACGGGCAGGTTCAAGGCGGGGCAGACCCGGGGATGCTCCGCCATGACCCGCACCAGCTCCTCCGAAAAGTCCACGGGGTGGGACGTGGCGTAGCGGACCCGCAGCACCCCGGGAACCTCCGCCACCTCCCGAAGGAGCCGGGGGAAGGAGAACCCGTCGCTTCGGTCGACCCCGAACCGGTTCACGTTCTGCCCCAGGAGGGTGATCTCCCGGACTCCCCGATCCGCCAGACACCGGACCTCTCGGAGGATCGCCTCCGGGTCCCGGGATTGGAAGCGTCCCCGGACGTAGGGGACGATGCAGTAGGCACAGAAGTGGTCGCATCCGTGGGCGATGGTCACGTAGGCCCGGATGCTTCCCGGAGTCACCTGGGGAGGAAAGCGAAGGTCCTCCAGGGCTCGCGGGTCTTCGTCCAGGAAGACGCGAAGCTGGTCGTCCTCCAGACAGCGCCCCAAGGCCTCGGGGACTCGCCCTAGGTGCCGGGGTCCCGCCAAGAGGCGAACCCAGGGGAACCGCCGCGGGATGTCTTCCCCCAGCCTCTGGGCCATGCAGCCCAAGAGGGCCACCACGGGGGCCTTTCTGCCCCCTCCGGGACGATAACGCCCCAGCTCGCTGGCCACCTTCTGCTCCGCCTTGTCTCGGATGCTGCAGGTGACGAAGAGGACCGCATCCGCCTCGTCCTCCCCCTGGACCTCCGTCCAACCGGCCCCGGACAGGGCCGTGCGCAGCCGGTCCCCGTCGTAGGCGTTCATCTGGCATCCGTACACGTCGATCTTGAAGGAGCGCACCCGATCCTCTCCTCTGTCTCCACCGGGGATCGAACCCCGGGAAGGTCCCGCCTCGGGGAACCATCCTCTCCCGAAAAGGGAAGGAACGTCCCTCAAGGCCTTGCGTCCTGATTCGAGGGAAGTTTATCATAACCGGGCTGTCAGGAACCGGAGGTGATCCCCCTGCGTCTTGTCCGACCCACCCTATGCGCCCTGTTTTTGGCCTGGGCCACCGCTGCCTGGGCACTGCCCGTCTCCCCGGAGGCCCTTCCGGATCTGGAGGGGTGGACCTCCCTGTCCGCCCCCAAGACGACCCCCATCACCACCCCTTCCGGGGACAAAGGAACCTGGGTCCAGCGGGACTACCGAAACGCCCAGGGCGACCGCATCCACGCGGAGTGGCTCGCCGGCCCCCTGGTGGCGGACTGGAAGGCCCCCCAGCCGGGAATCCGGGGGAACGACGCCCCCCTAGGCTTTGGGGCCACCTACCAAACCTCGGAGTGGAAGGGATGCCTCGCCATCCTGGAGGCCCGCCCCCACCTGGGGCTTTCCCTGACCCTCTCCCTCCCCGGATCGGGAGTCCTCACCCTGGAGAGCCCCACGGCGGACGAGGCATCCCTGAACGCCCTGGGGGAGCACATCCTGAACAGACCCTAGGAAACGGCGAAGGGGCGACCCGAACGGGCCGCCCCTTCGCGCAGGAAGATCCGACGCGGGATCGGTCACTCCGTGACTTCGAACATGTCCTTGGCGACCCCGCAGACGGGACAGACCCAGTCGTCGGGGATTTCTTCGAAGGGGGTCCCGGGGGCGATCCCGGAATCCGGATCTCCGTTGGCGGGATCATAGACGTATCCGCAGACCGTGCAGACGTACTTCTTCATCGAACAGGCCTCCCTCATCTCGGACTGGTGACGCGCACCTCCGTCATTATAGACGAATCCCCTCCCAGGCAGCCAGTCAGCGAAGGACGAAGAACTCCCGGGGCAAGGCCTGGGTGATCCGGTCCGGCCCCTCCATGCGCAGGACGTAGTCGTCCTCCACCCGCAGTCCCCCCCGTCCCTCCACGTACACCCCCGGCTCCAGGGTCACCACGTCCCCCGCCTCCAGGATGTCCTCTCCCCGAGGCGAGACACGAGGGGCCTCGTGCAGCTCCAGCCCGATGCCATGGCCCAGACCGTGGGAGAACGCCTCCCCCCACCCCGCCTGTTCGATCAGGCTCCGGGCGACCCGGTCCACCTCCCGCCCCGAGACCCCCACGCAGAGAGCCTCCGCCGCGGCATCCTGGGCGGCCACCAACAGTTCGTGGAGATCCCGGGCCCAGGGATCCAGGGTCCCCACGGCCACGTTGCGGGTGATGTCGCAGACATAGCCTTCGTATCGGGCCCCGAAGTCCACGGTGAACCACTCCCCCGGGGCAAAGCGCCGTTCCGTGGGGGTGCCGTGAGGCAGGGCGCTCCGGGGCCCGGAGGCCACGATGAAGGAGTGGGACCCCCATCCTCCCTCCGCTCCCGAAACCTGCAGGCGATACTCCAGCAGAGCGGCGAACTCCCGCTCGCTCATCCCGGGACCCGCGACCCCCAGGGTCTCCATGAAGGCTCCCGCTGCCTTCCGCGCCGCCTCCTCGATCAGGCGGAGTTCCTGTTCTTCCTTGATCCGCCGCAGAAGGGGCAGGAGGTCCGAACGGTCCACCCACTCCACGGGGCAGCGGGACTCCATCTCCCGGTAGACGCGCAGGGACACCCGTTCCGCCTCGAAGCCCACCCGGCGCAGACGAAGACGCCGGATCTCCTCCCCCGCCGCCTCCACGAGGGAGCGGTTCCCCTGCTCCACCACGGAAAAGGGGGACTGGCTCCTCGCCTGGACCAGATAGCGCCCGTCGGTGATCAGGATCTCCTCGTCCCGGGATACCAGCAGCGCGGCGCTGGTCCCCCGGTAGCCGCTCAGGTAGACGGCGCTCTCCCAGTTCTGCCCCTCCCGAACCAGGAGAAGAACTCCGTCCAGGTCCTCCTGGATCAGGGCCCCCCGAAGCCGGGCCAGGCGCCCGGCGCAGGCGGAAAAGCTCACGACCGGACTTCCAGGGGACGGCGCAGCAGTCCCCATAGCTCCTCCCGGGTGGACACGTCCCCGTGGAAGGCCTCCTGAGCCACCTCCCCCACGGAGGCCCAGGGGATCCCCAGGTCGTCCAGACGCTTCCCCGCCTCCTCCAGGGCTTCCGGAGGCAACACCGCCAACAGGCTTCCCGAAGCGATGAGGTGCAGGGGGTCGAAACCCAGCCTCTCCGCCGCCCGAAGGGTCAGGGGGTGCAAGGGGACGCGGTCCTCCTCCACCCGGAAACGGTGCCCCGCCAGGCGCTCCATCTCGCTTACCCCTCCCCAGAAGCCGCCCTCCGTGGGGTCGTGGAGGAACCGGGCCAGATCCCGAAGGGCCCGAGCCTCCGGCACCACGGAGGTCAGGGCGCCCCAGGACGCCACCTCCATGAGTTCGCCCCGGTCCATGCAGGGTTCCAACAGATCCGGCCGATCCTGGGCCAGGATGGACAGACCCTCGATGGCCAGGTGCTTCGTCGCCAGGAGCCGATCCCCGGGGCGGATGTCCCGGGCGGAGAGCACCCGGTCCGCCATCCCGATCATGGCTCCCATGAGCACGGGGCGGTCGTAGCGGTCGTTGAACTCCGTGTGCCCCCCCGCCACGGCGATCCCCAGCTCCGCGCAGGCCCCGTGGATCTCCGTCATGAGGGAACAGGCCCCCGCCTCTCCCAAGGAAGGGGGGAGGATCAGGGTCACCGCGAGAAAGGCCGGTTCCCCCCCTTTGGAGGCCACGTCGTTGGCGTTCACCTGGACCAGGAGCCTTCCGGCCCCCGCTCCGGCCCCCACGATGGGGTCGGAGGTGAAGACCAGGAACTTCCCGTCGGGCCAGCGGATCACCGCCGCATCCTCTCCCACCGCAGGTCCCACCACAAGCTCCGGACGCGTGGCCCCTCCGAAGTGAAGCACGCAGCGCTCCAGCGATTCCGGGGCCAGTTTTCCCGAGGGCATGGAGTTCATCCTTCCTGCCCCTCCCTTCTGCTGTACACACAGCCGCACCAGGTCTGGCGGTACAACCCCAGCCTGTGGCTTTCCGTCACCGAACGTTTGAATCCGTCGTTTTTCCGCCACACCCGATCCTCCCAGAGGAGACCGAACTGGGAGGCCACCTGTCGCCCCATGCGGTTGATCCGCTCCGGATCCTTGTGGGGGCTGATGGTAAGGGTGGTGCAAAGGTGGGTGCACCCCTCTCTTTGCGCCGCCCGTGCCGCCCCCAGGAGCTGCAGGGCGAAGCACAGCCCGCAGCGGCGACCTCCCTCGGGCTCATGCTTCAAAGCCGCGACCGCTTCCAGCCATCGGGGGGGATCGTAGGGCTCGAAAACCGCGGCCCCTCCCCGGCTTTCCGCCAGGGCGCGGACACTCTCCGCCCTGCGGCGGTATTCCTCTTCCGGGTGGATGTGGTGGCCCGTGAAGTACCCCGTCACGCGAAAGCCCTGGGCCTCCAGATCCGGCCAGGGGACCGTCCCGTCGGGGGCGCAACAGAGATGGAGCAGCAGGGCGATCCCCTTAGAACTCTCCATGCTCCTCGGAAGTCGGCTCTTTCTGTTCCTCCCCCGGCGCCTCCAGGAGAACCACCGCCTCCGGTGCGGCCTGCTCCTCCGGCAAGACCACGGGATCCGCCTTGCTGGCGAAGATCAGGTACCCCGTGTGTCCCACCATCATGTCCTCCGGCCGGATGCGCCTCGGGTCCGTCTTGAGGTAGCGCAGCATCAGCTCCAGAACCTGGGGATCCGCAAAGTGGTGCTCCCGCAGGACGTCCAGGGTCCGCTCGATCTGGTTGGTGGTGGGCACCAGGATGGCCAGGCGGTTTCCCGGGGCCAGGGCCTCCTCGGCGGCGGCGATGTAGTCCCAGGGGTTGGGCAGGTCCAGGAAGACTGCGTCCGCATCCCTCTCGTCGAAGCCCTCGTCCAGGCTGCGGACCTTGAAGGTGATCCGGTCCGCCACCCCCCAGCGCTCCGCGTTCTTTCGGGCCAGCTCGGAGAAATCCTCCCGCCGGTCGTAGGTACACACTCTCCCCGTGGGCCCCACGAAGTGGGCGAAGACGCAGGTGAGGCTTCCCGACCCGGTGCCGCACTCCACCACCGTGGCGCCGGGGCCCAGGTTCAGGTGCATCACCAGGAACCCCGCCTCCTTAGGGTAGACGATCTGGGTGTTCCGCTTGATCCGCCGGGTGTATTCCCCCAAGGTGGGGCGCAGCACCGCGAAGGACTCCCCGCTGTGGCTTCGCACCACGCTTCCGTACTCCTTGCCCACGAAGTCGTCATGCCGCAGCTGACCCAGGCGGGAACCCTGCACCGCCCCCTTGGCCAGGCGCAGGAGGAAGGCATCCCCCTTCTTGGGGGACCAGAGAAAGACCAGGTCGCCGTACTCAAGCATGGGAAGCCCGAAGGGACAGGAAGGCGTCCCGGATTCCCGGGGCGTCCAGCCCCATGCGGCGGTACACGTCCCGAGAGGCCCCGGAGTCCCCGTAGCGGGTGACCCCCAGGGTGCGCAGGGGCACGACCCGGCCGGAGCGGGCCAGGATCAGGGCCACGGAGGCCCCCAGCCCCGTGTCGACGTGGTGGTCCTCCACCGTCACCAGGGGTCCCGTCCCCAGGAGGGGAAGGAGCTCCTCCGGGTCGAGGCCCAAGGGGCAGGCGGTGTGGAGCACCTGAACCTCCAGGCCCTCCCGGGCCAGCAGGTCCCGGGCCTCCAGTGCCCGCCCCGCCAGGGCTCCCAGGGCAAGGAGGGATCCGTCCCGACCGGGGCGCAGCACGTCCACCTCCCCGTAGCGGAAGGAGTATCCGTCCCCGAAGAAGGGGGTCCCGTCCTCCCGAAGGATCGGGGGCACCACGCTTCGCCCCATGGCCAGGCAGACGTTTCCGGGCTCCGTCAGGGCCCAGCGCACCGCCCGGTCCGTCTGGTTCGGGTCCGCCGGGACCACCAGCCTCCAGTCGAAGGTGTTACGAAGCAGCCCCGCATAGTCGATGCACTGGTGGGTCTTCCCGTCCTCCCCCACGTCCAGACCCACGTGGGTGAGCACCAGCTTCAGGGAGGAGCCGTTGATGTCGTTGAGACGCTGCTGGTTGTAGGCCTCGTCCAGGCCGAAGACCCCGAAGTCCGCCCACACCGAGACCACCCCGGCGGTGGAGGCGGCTCCCGCCGCGGTGGCCACGGCATGCTCCTGGATCCCCGCCTCCACGAACCCTTCGGGGCAGGCGGCGGCAAAACCGTCCACCTTCACGGAACCCGCCAGGTCACAGTCGAACACCAGCAGGGGCGTGCGCCCGGCAACTCCTCGGTTTCTCGCCCCCAGGTCCGCCAGGGCCTTCCCGAAGGCAGATCGGTTGTCCGTTTTCGTCTCCGCCCCATAGGTGAGGGGACTCCCCGCGTCCAGACAGGGAACGGGCGGCCGGACCTCCCGTCCCCGGGGAAGAGGCGCATCCCGCAGCTTCACCACCCGTGCCGCCTCGGCCTCCGAAGCCCCCAGCTCCTCCAGGGCCAGACGAAGCCGGTCCCCCGACGCGACCTTTCCGTGGTAGTCCGGAATCCCCTCCATGAAGGAGACCCCCTTGCCCATGACGGTGCGACACAGCAGGACCGTGGGACGGTCGCCCTCCCGGGCCTCCCGGAGGGCGACGTAGAGGGCCCCCACGTCGTGCCCGTCCACCTCCGCCACCCGCCATCCGTCGGCCTTCCACAGCGCCACCAGGTCCGCAGGCATGATGGCCTCGGTGGTGCCGCAGATCTGGATGTGGTTCAGGTCCACCAGGACGGTAAGCCGGTTCAGACGCTCCTTGGCGGCGATGCGTCGGGCCTCCGCCACCTGCCCCTTCACCTGCTCCCCGTCCCCCATGAGGACGTAGGTCCAGGCCTCGGAACCCCGAGCCCGGGCGGCCAGGGCAAACCCCACCCCTGCTGCCAGTCCCTGCCCCAGGTTGCCGGTGCCCCAATCGATCCCCGGGACCTCCCGTTCCACGTGCCCCTGGAAGGGGCTTCCCGCCTGCCGGAAATGGGGAACCAGGTCCTCCTCGGAGACGAAGCCCCAGAAGGCCAGGGCCGCGTAGGCCCCCGGGGAGGTGTGGCCGTGGCTGACCACCACCCGGTCCCGGTCCGGGTCGTCGGGATTCTGGGGATCGATCCGGGCCGCTCCGTAGGCCAGCAGGTACAGCTCCATGCTGGACAGGGATCCGGCGGGGTGTCCGCTTCCCGCAGCGGCGGTCATGAGAACCCCCTGGATCCTCCCTTTTCGCGCCCCTTCCCGAAGCGCCATCTGCTGTTCCTCCGTCAGGGTCGGCGCCTTCATGGATTGCAGAGCTTCTTTCAACGTGTTCATGGTCTGGTCCGATCTCCTCTCCGCTTGAGGTTCGGGGCTATTGTACCTCGGGGGGACCGACGAGACGCAAAAGCGCCGGGGAGGGTCTCCCCCCCGGCGCGGCCTGCTCTGCGGGTTTTCTTCTGGGAACTTCAGATCTTCAGGAGCTTCTCCGGGGTCAGGAACTCCAGCCCGAAGGCCTCCGCCACGGGGAGACAGGTCACCTTGCCCCGAGCCAGGTTCAGTCCCAGGCGCAGGGGGAGGCTGTCCCGGCAGGCCTGCTCCCAGCCCTTGTTGGCCAGCTGCTTGCCGTAGGCGATGGTGGCGTTGTTCAGGGCGAAGGTGGCGGTGCGGGAGTAGGCCCCGGGCATGTTGGCCACGCAGTAGTGCACGATGCCGTCCACCAGGAAGACCGGGTCGCTGTGGGTGGTGGGGTGGGAGGTCTCGAAGCACCCCCCCTGGTCGATGGCCACGTCCACCAGCACCGCCCCGGGCTTCATGGTCTTCAGATGCTCCCGCCGCACCAGCTTGGGGGCCTTGGCACCGGGGATGAGCACCGCCCCGATGACGATGTCCGCCTCCTTCAGTCCCTCCTCCAGGGTCATGGGGTCGCTGTACACCGGGAAGACGTTTCGGGGCATGATGTCCCCCAGAAACTCCAGGACGCCGGGGCGCAGATCCAGGATGGTGACCCGGGCGCCGAAACCCGCGGCGATGCGGGCGGCGTTGCGCCCCACGATGCCCCCCCCCAGGATAAGGACGTTACAGGGAGCCACCCCGGGCACCCCCGAGGCCAGGACACCCCGCCCCCCGTGGGCCCGTCCCAGGTAGTAGCTGCCCATGAGCCCCGCCATGCGCCCGGCCACCTCGCTCATGGGCTTGAGGAGCGGCAGGGTCCCGTCGGCCTCCTGGACGGTCTCGTAGGCCAGGGCGACGATCCCCCGGTCCAGACAGGCCCGGGTCAGCTCCTCCGACGCGGCGAAGTGGAAGTAGGTGTACAGGAGCTGCCCCTCCCTCATGAGGGGATACTCCTGGGGCAGGGGTTCCTTGACCTTGACGATCATCTCCCCCCGGGCCCACACCTCCGCCGCATCCTGGAGGATGGAGGCTCCCGCAGTCTGATACTCCTCGTCGGGAATCCCGGACCCCACCCCTGCATCCCGCTGCACGAACACCTCGTGTCCCGAGTCCACGTAGGCCCGAACGGCGGCGGGAATCAGGCCGACTCGATACTCGTGGTTCTTGATCTCCTTCGGGCATCCGATCTTCATGGACCTTCCTCCTTTGAGTGGGATTCCCCGTGCCTTGATTGACGGAATATTGGGAACAAAAGAAGGTACAACAGATCCCCCAGCTCCGAAGTGCCGGGGGATCTTTCAGTCTTCCAGATGGACCCGAGGCACCCGCTCCGAAAAGAGGCCGGGGATCTCGTAGACGATGGTGCCCAGCCACCGGGCCATCTCCTCCGCCTCGATGGACCGGTCCCCCTGCCTTCCCAGAAGGACCACCTCGTCCCCCACGCACACCTCCGGCAGGGAGGTCACATCCACCAGGCACTGGTCCATGCAGATGGTCCCCACCACGGGAACCCGGTGTCCCAGGATCAGCACCTCCGCCTTGCCCGCCAGGGCCCGGACGTAGCCGTCCCGGTACCCCAGGGGCAGCACCGCCAGCCTCTCCCGTCCCCGGGTGACGTAGCGCAGGCCGTAGCTGACCCCCGAGCCGGGGGGCAACTCCCGCAGCGCCGCCACGGAGGTCTTCACCTCGAAGGCCGGGGACAGGGGGAAGGGGACGGGGCACCCGGGAGAAGGACGCAGGCCGTAGAGGATCACCCCCGGGCGCACCGCGTCCAAGTGCATCTCCGGACAGCGCATCAGGGCGGCGCTGTTGCAGGCATGACGCAGACGCACCCCAACCCCCCGGTCCCGCAGCTCCTCCAGCACATCCCCGAACCGGCGGAACTGCGTCCAGGTGTAATCCAGACGCTCTTCGTCGGCGGTGGCAAAGTGGGTGAACACCCCCTCGAAGTCCAGGTTTCCCAAGGCCAGAAGCTCCGGCAGGAGCGAAGGCAGCTCCTGGGGAAGAAAACCGATGCGCCCCATGCCCGTGTCCACCTTCAGGTGGAAGCGGGCGGGCCGCCCCTGGCGGGTCGCCTCCCGGCTCAGGACCTGGGCGAAGGAAAGGTCCGCCACCGTGGCGGCTACATCCTGGGCCACCAGCTCCCCCGCCGCATCTGCGGAAGAAGCCCCCATCACCAGGATGGGGTCACCGATACCGCACCGCCTCAGTTCCAGGGCCTCTTCGGGGGTAGCCACGGCAAAGCGGGTACACCCCGCCTCGCGCAGGGCCGACGCCACGGGAACCATGCCCGTTCCGTAGGCGTTGGCCTTTACCACCCCCATCACCTGGGCTCGGGCTCCCACGTGGGAGCGGATGGACCGATAGTTCTCCTGGATCCGGCCCAGGTGGACCTCCATTCGGGTAGGACGCAGCATGACAGGACTCCTTCCAGGTCAAAGAAGGGCGGGAGGATTTTCCCCCCGCCCTGTCCGGCTCAGTCCTTCAAGACACCGGTACGCCGCTTCTCGTCGAAGTCCCGTACCAAACGCCTCATCTCTCCGGACATCAACAGGAGGGCCACCAGGTTGGGGATGGCCATGAGGCCGTTGAGAGTATCCGCCAGATCCCACAGGTTGACCAGGATCTCCGCTCCTCCCCAGCCACCCAGGATCACCAGGACGATCCAGAGGACCTTGAAGGGCATGATGACCTTGGTCCCGAAAAGGTACGTCGCAGCGGTTTCCCCGTACCAGTACCAGCCCAGCACGGTGGAATAGGCGAACAGGGCCAGTCCTACGGAGAGGATCATGGTGCCCGTTCCCCCCAGGACGCTCTGGAAGGCCGACAGGGTGAGCTTGGCCCCCGTCAGCTCCGGCTGCGCCGTCAGGACTCCCGTGGAAAGGACGCAGACTGCGGTGATCATGCAGATCACGATGGTATCCATGAACACTTCGAAGAGCCCGTAGACGCCCTGGCGCACCGGATGGTCCACGATGGCCGTGGCGTGCACCATGGGGGCGGAGCCCAGGCCCGCTTCGTTGGAGAAGACCCCCCGGGCGATGCCTTTGGTCATGGCGATCTTCACGGTCCAGCCTGCCAGGGCTCCCGGCATGGCCATGGGATCGGAGAAGGCGTAGTGGACGGCGCTGCCGATGGCGGCGGGCACCTGGGAGAGGTGGGCCGCGATCACCGCCAGACCGCCCACGATGTAGAAGATGGCCATGAAGGGGGTCAGGTAGGTGGTGACGGTGGAAAGCCGCGTCAGCCCTCCCCAGATGACCAGGGCGGTAAGGATCGCCAGGGCGATGGCGGTGTACAGATGGGGGATGCCGAAGCCCAGGTTCAGTCCCTCGGCGGTGGAGTTGGCCTGCACCATGTTCCCGATGCCGAAGGAGGCGAAGAAGGTGAAGACGGCGAAGACCACCGCCAGCCACTTCATCCCCAGGGCTTTTTCGATGATGTACATGGTGCCGCCCCGCCAGTTCCCCTGATCATCCTTGTCCCGGAACCGGACCGCCAGGGAGACCTCGCAGAACTTGGTGGTCATGCCGAACACCGCGGAGATGAACATCCACACCATGGCGCCCGGCCCCCCCAGATGAAGGGCCGTGGCGACCCCGGCGATGTTGCCGGTGCCCACGGTGGCGGAAAGGGCCGTCGCCAGCGCCGCAAAGGAGGAGATGGACCCCTCTCCCTCCTTTTTCTTCCCCAACTTCCCCAGAACTTCCTTGAACATGAAACCGAAGTAGCGTACCTGGGGGAAACCCAGCAGCACCGTGAGATACACGCCCGTCCCCACGAACAGGACCAGCATCCACGGCCCCCAGACGATGCCGTTGACGACACCGTTGATCTTCATGATCGCGTCCACAGGTGCACCTCCTCTCTGCTACCCTCGTTTCTTGGCTCTTGCAGGCGTTTCCCAGGGTCTTGGGCGTCTTGGAAAACCGGTCACCTCCCTTTGGAGGCAGCGGGGACGGGGCGGGCAAAGAAGAGGGAAGATTCCGTCAACACAAAACCCCATTTGCCGCCCGGTTCCGCCTTATGCCTCGAACCAAATTGTAGATCACCGTGGAAACACACCGCAAGTGTCTTCTTGCAAAGCGAGGGGGGGTTCCCCGGCAAGTTGCCGAAGAACCCCCCGGGAAGTGTGCTTGGGTGGCCAAATTGAACGGGGCTTATAGGTACCCCGCGCTTTTCAGGATGCCCTCTGCCCGCTCCAGATCCTTGCGAGGGACCTTCACCACCGGGCCGGTGCACCCCATGGCGGATTCGGCGTAGATCCCCGCCTTCCACAGCTCCCGGGTGGCGTCGTCTACGGAAAGGACGTCGATGCCGTGGATCTCCTCCTCCGTGGGCTCCTTCGGCGGAGCGGACACCTCCGCCTCCCCGGTTCCCGCGGCGGGCTTCGGCGCCAGGGAGACCAGGACCTCCTCCAGCCCCGAGGCCTTGGCCGCCCCGATTTCTTCCGCCACCCGCTCCGGCAGTTTTCCCCGAACCACCGAGGCGGTGTACAGCAGCGCCCCGGCGACCACGGGCTCTCCGGAGGCCCGGGAGATGATGGAGACCACCTTGGGCCATCCTTCCCCGACGGAGGGGCCGTAGCCCCATCCGCTGGCCTCGTAGCTGCCCCCGGTGGTGAAGGCGGAGAAGAGCTTCACCAGCACGTTCCCCGTGAGGGTATCGGTGACGCACAGGTCCACCGCCCCCGCCAGCAGGTCGTTGCCCCGAAGCACCGCGCCCCCGTCCGCCCGGACGCTTTCGCCGAAGCGGATCGGGTACCCCCGCTCCGCGAGGCGACCCAGGGCACGGACCACCAGCTGCGCCCCGTCCACGTTGAGCACCCCCACGGTGGGGTCCTCCATTCCCAGGGAGCGGGCCACCGCCCGACCCAGGATGGCGTTGCGCACCATGGCCTCCAGACGCTGGGACGAGGAGGCTCCGGTGGTGGAGGCCAGGATCAGGGGTTTTCCCTTCCCCGGGGTGACTACCCTTCCGACGGTGGTGACCCCAAGGGGGAAGGGATAGTGCAGCGCCACGGCGCCCTCCACCCGTCCTTCCGCCAGGGCCGTCTCCAGGGCCTGGGCCACGTCGGCCTCGCAGTCCGGGGTTTCGATCCACTCCAGGTCCTCGAAGCCCTCCAGGCGAGGACCGATGAGCACCACCGCCAGGCGGGGGTCCTGGGCCTGAGCGGATCGGGCCGCCCGAGCCAGCTCAGCGGGGCCGTGCTCGCTGCCTCGGGCCATGAGGCCGACGCGCACCTTGGGTCCCCCGCTCTTCGCCGCCTGGACCAGCTCCTCCAAGGCTTCCGCGATGAGACCGCGCTTGTCCGTCATGGCGTCCACCCTACTTGGAATCCCGAAGGGCGGCGGCCAAGTCCCCCAAGGCCTCCAGGAGGAGGGACTTCACCTCGTCCAGGGTGACCCCCTGCGCGGCTCCCGCGCCGGGCTGCGGCGCCTCCAGGACGAAGGACGCCCCGTCGGAAAGGTTGGTCAGTCGAGCCAGGAAGAGGCTTCCCTTCCCGATGATCATGGCCCTCTTCATGCGCCCCTGCCGGATGGCGTCGGAGGCATGCCCCAGGAAGGGAACTCCGGAAGGGATGTGCCCCTGGGTGTGGGCAAAACCGGGGATGCCGTGCTGGGTCACGAAATCCCCCATCTTGGCCTTCTCCAGCTGTCCTTTCATCACCGCCAGGGCGGCGATCATCTTGAAGTTGGCCGCCGGCACATCCCCCGCCCCGGCGGGGAGGGTGATCTCCGGGATGTGCAGCTCCGCGGCGTACTTGTCCACGTCCTCGAAGGAAAGACCCAGCTTCTGCAGGGGTTCGTAGACCAAGGCGGTGGTCACCGCCTGCGGGGAGGCCCCGGCCCCCACAGAATGCTTGCCCAGGGCGTCCAGTCGAATCACCGGGTGCTGCCCGTCGTCGGGACCCAGGAGCACGGCGAAGTTCCCCAGGCAGTTCTCCAGAGCGGGGAGGTCCTTCTTCACGTGGTCCCGGCTGTTCATGTAGAGCTTGGGGATGGCGCCCCCCGCCAGGACCACCACGTTCTTCCGGGCACCGCTGGCCACCATGCAGGCCCCGGCGATGACCGCGTTCACCGGACCGGCGCAGAAACCCCGCACGTCGCACCCGCTGGCGTGGGTGCAGCCGGCGATCTCCGCCACCGCCTTGGCAAAGTTGCCCCCGCCGCGCTGGTTCATGTCGCCCGCGGCCTCTTCGGAGCACTCCACCACGAAGTCCACTTCCTCCGGAGCCATGCCCGTCGTCTCCAGAAGGTGCAGGAGGGAGAGGACCCCGCCGGCCTTGCAGGCCAGGTTTTCCAGGAGGACGTAGGCGGAGAGGCACTCGTCCAGCTCGTGCCCCTTCCGGGAGCACCCCACCAGACGCTCTCCGAGGTAGAGGGGGAGGGCTCCGTGCTCCTCCACTTCCTTGCGGACCTCCTCCTCCGGATGCCCCGCCTCCAAACGGGCGAGGGGGCCCTTGGAGAGGAGGGGGTGGGCTGCAAGCTTCCCCTTCACTTCCCCAGCGAAACCCTGTTCCAGCCAGACGATGTCGAAAACGTCGCACAGGTCCAGAAGGCCCAGGAACTCGTCCTCCGGCATGATCTCCCCGTAGGAGCCGAAGCGACGGACCTCGGGGAGAAGGTTCTGAAGCCACGGCTGGGGATGGGCCGCCAGTTCCTCCAGGGACAGGGCGCCGATGTAGGCCAGGTTGGGGGCGAAGCGAGCGGAGTCCTCGAAGGACTGCACGTGCTCCGGAAGCTTCGCCAGAAACTCCGAATCCTTCTTGCTCTCCCGCTCCACCCAGGGGGTGTTCCCGTAGTGGAAGGCGAGGTTGGGGACATGGTTCAGGCAGTAGGCAGCACCTCGTACGTTTGCGTTCGGCATGGCCGCTTGGTTCCTCCTTCTAGTAAGGAAGCGGCCCGGACCGTGAACCAGCGCTGCATCACGTCCCGGGCCGCTTCGTCTGGATTCTTTCTAGGCCGTGCGGACCGTCCCCGACCCTCGCTGCTGCGGGAATCGGATCAGTCGTTAAACACGGTCTGGTCGGACACCTCAGTCTGAAGGGCCTTCAGGGCCTTCTCGACGATGTGCCGACGGATCTTCTCCTCTTCTGCGTGGGTCCTGGAGGGATCCCCCAGGGGATAGGGGATGGCCACGGCGGGGACGATGCGGTTGGCGCCCACCGTGAGAGAGATGGGGACGATGGTGCAGACGTGCACCACCGGGAATCCTGCCCTTTCGATTTCCTTGACCATCGTTGCACCGCAACGAGTGCAGGTTCCTCAGGTAGATGTGAGGATGACCGCATCCACCCCGTCCTTTTTGAGCTTCGCGGCGATCTCCGCGCCGAAGCGCTTCGCGTTGGCCACGGGGGTTCCGTTGCCCACGGTGGTGTAGAACACCTCGTGGAACTTCTTAAAGACCCCTTCCTTCTCCATCTGCCTCATGGTGTCCACCGGCAGGACCCGGTTGGGGTCCTTGTTGGCGTAGGTGGGATCGTATCCGCCGTGGGCGGTGGCATAGCCCTCCTCGGTGGCGGAGGCCACGGAGGTAAGGTCGTACTCGCCGTAGCGGGTGGCGCTGGAGGCTTCGATGTGGTCCGGATTCCCCTTCGGCACGATGCCGCCAGAGGTGACCAGGGCGATGGTGGCGTTCTTCAGGTCCACCAGCGCAGGGCTGGGGGGAACCCGATCAAAGGCAGGCATCGGGTACTCGGTGACGAAGGGCTCCCCCTTCAGTTTCTTCACCAGCATCTCCGCAGCCCGCTCCGCTCCGGGGCGATCGTGGAACAGGTTCACCCGCAAGCCCCGCTCGATGTAGCCTTCCTCCTCGGGAGTGCCGAGGGTCTGGCCGTCCAGCAGCTTCAGGACCAGCTTGGCCATGGCGGGAACCGCGTCCTTGATCCCCCGGGCGTTGTCAGAGGTCCGCACGATGGGGAAGGCCTTGCGGAACATCTCCACCCCCGGGTTCTCCGGATACATGCCTCCCACCACGGGAAGGCCGAGGCGCTTGGACACCGCCTCTCCCACGGCTCCGCAGGCGGTGCCGTAACGGCCCGCGTTGAACGCCGGCCCCACCACCACCGCGTCGGGGGAGAAGGAAGAGATCATCTCCAGGATGGTGTCCGTGGCAGCATCGATATTGGAGGCAAAGAAGCTGTCGCCGCAGATCACCGTTCCCACCACCTCCGCCTTCCCCGCCAGGGCGCCTTTCAGCGCCGCTCCGGGGCCGACGATGCCGTCGCGCTTCTCGGGGACCACATCGGCCTTTTCCTCGCCTCCGATGCCCGCGAAAAACTGGTTCAGGTAGTGGACGATACGATAGGTCATGCTTTTCCCTCCTTTCCTCGGGCGCAACCGCGCCCTACAAAGTGACCTTGCTGTGCTCCTCCCGCATCTTGCGGACCGCTTCGGCCAAGGCCTCCGTGTCGAGGACCATTTCCATCATGCCAATCTGCTCCTCCCACACCGCGGGATCCGCCTCTTCTTTGATGGCCGGATCGAACACATGGTAGACCGGAAGTCCCAACGAGACTCCCGCCAAGGGACCTGCGTAGGTCGGATCGCCTGCCGCCACCGTCTCTGCGTAGATCTCCGCGCCTTCGGCGTCGGAAGACCCCAGAATGACGACCACGTTCTCGGCTCCGAACTTCTCAGCAGCGTCCTTGATACGCTGCTGGTTCTGCAGGTCCATGGCTCCTGCGGCGGTTCAGACGAAGCACTCCGTCACCGCAAAGGCGATCTCCGCCCCGCAGCTCTGGAAGCACGCCTCCATGGCGGGTCCAGGAACGCCGTCCCGTTCACCCAGAAGAAGCAGTTTCTTCCCTGTCAGTTTCCCCATGCCGTCACCTCCTCGCTCGATGTTCCTTACGTTCTTCCCCATACGCGCGCCTTGCCCCCTGCGGGACAGGGCCTGTGAAAATCAGTAGGTCGCCGCCCCGATTTTGTTGAAGCCCAGCTCGCAGGTGGCTCCGGTGATGGCCTGGAGCTCCACCTCGATGGACCCATCCCCGCGAAGGGACCCGGCAAAACCTCCGGCGATGACGTCCACGAACTCCGCAAAGCCGATCAGCTTGTCCATGGGGGGCAACACGATCATGGCGTTGGCATTCCCCGCCGTGACCACCGCGTTTGCTTCTTTGGCCGCATCCGCCAGGGACTGGCTGGCCCCGTCCCGGCCGGCATACTCGTCGGTGATGAGGACCGTCTTGATCCCCAGATTCTCCGCCTTGCGGCAGTTCATGATCAGGTCCGTGTCCGGGTTGCCGAAGCCTTCCTCGCTGATCACCAGACCGTCCACGCCGAGCAGGGAGGCCAGTTTCGTGGCGTAGGAGGAGCTGCGCTTCTTGTCCGCCAGGGTGACGTTTTCGTTGGTGATGATGCAGCCCAGGAAGTTGACGTCCACCCCGTGACGGGCGTAGAGAGCCCGGATCACCGGATTGTTCAGATGCACGTAGGTGCTGTTCTTGTCGCAGGCGGACACGCAGTTTCCGGACACGATGGCCCCGTCCATGACCTCGTTGGGATGGATCAGGGTCGGGATGATGCGCTTGGCGTCCACCCCGTAGACGTAGGTGTCGTGAAGCAGCCCCTGGGTCTGGAGCATGTAGAGATAAGCCACCTTGGGGAGCCCCGGGTGCGCCGTCATGGCCTCCCTCAGGGCGGGCAGCTCGAAGGTCTCCACTTGATCCGCCACGGATCCCGTTTCGAGGGCCTTCTGGGCCAGGAAGTGGGCCGCCTTGAACCCGGCGATCCGGCATGCCTCTTCGTATTCGTGCTTCTCCAGTCCCTCCTGGGGCTCAAAAACCAGCACCACGTTGAAGGTCTTGGAGAAGGGGGTGTAATCCGCCCCAGGGCCGGACATGTCCACGATGCCTTCCTGGAAGCCCACGATCTTGCCGCAGGTAAGCACCGCCGCCCCTTCCAGGACCAGGGTCTTCCCCTCACCCACGGACTCCACGTCGCTCAGGAATCCCGGGAAGAGCCCGCCGGGGCCCTCCATCTTGCAGCGGGGCTCCACCGCATCCTTCACCGGCGTGATCCGGGTCTTCTCTCCCGGACAAGCCAGGTCCACATCCACCGAGGCCAGGCGCTCGTCCTGGCCCAGAGCTGCCAGCAGCTCCTTCTTGCAAACCTGCAGGACCCCGCCGACGACCTTGGTGTCCTCTCCCCACTTCAGACCATGGATCCGAACCCGATGCAGTTCCAGCTTCATGATTCCCCTCCTTTCTCCTTGGCTCGCTAGCGCTCTTAGGCCAAGAGTTTTTCCGCCCGCTCCCGGATCGCCTCCAGGGACACTTCGGCCCCGGTGATCCGATCCACCAGCTCTCCTCCCTTGTAGAAGAGGATCGTGGGCAACCCCATCACTTTCAAGGTCGCGCAAAGACGGCGATTCTCCGCGGCGTTGAGCTTGCAGAACTTCACCCGCCCCTCGTAGGACTCGCCCAGTTTGATCACCTCGGGCATCAGGGCCAGGCAAGGGCCGCAGGAAGGCCCCCAGAAGTCCACCACCACGGGGAGATCCGCCTGAAGCACTTCCGCTTCGTAAATATCCTTGTTGAGTTCCACCATTGTTTTCACCTCCTTCCATAAAGGATGGCGTTTGGGGCACCGGAAATCCTCAGCCGCGGAGCAGGCCGTAGCGCAACAACGTTTCCCGGATCAGCTCAAAATCCAGCAGGCCGTAGTCTTCAGAGCACGCACCATGAGGATCCGCAAGCTTTCCCTCGTAGACGTCATAGATGCCCAGGGCTTCTTCCAAGAGGTGAAGGGAGGGAAGATCCACGACTCCCCGTTCCTCCTCCTGCGGTCCTTCCAGGACCACGGTCCGAAAAGGTTGCTGGTGGGGGCGAAAGTTGCCGTACAGAGGATGAGAAAGGAGCCGGGCCCCTCGATGGACCAAGCTGCGAGCGGCCACAAGAACCTCTTTTCCGCCCCCCTCGACGGGAGAGCAAGAAGACGAGGAAGCGAGAACACGGGGGTTGTTGGTCAAACAGCGCACGCAAGAATCCATCGAAGAACCCTCCACGGGGTGGAATCGCTTCTCTGGTCTCGCCCCTGGGGATTCACGGAGGTGGTTTCTTCCGTTTGCCCTCGGGGTGGCGCCGCGGATCCAGGAGGACCCGAGGACCATCTTCAGAGTGCCGTCCTGCCGCAATCCTTTCGCCTGAGAGATTCGGGCCTCGCGGACCTTGCCCCTTCGGCGCCCCCTTGCCCTTGTCTTCACATGGGCAATAGGGTCTCTCTTGCGGCTTTCAACCGGCTTGCCTATATTCTACCGCACCCACCGGGGGGCGCAACGGGGGAAAAATGAGAATAACTTGCTTCCGGGGGAAAACCGTCTCTCTGTGCCCTGGTTTCCACAGAAAGGGGCCGGGGGCGGCCCAATCCACCCCCGGCCCCGACAGAACCTTCTCTACTTGCAGCAGCAGGAGGAGTCGCAGCGCACTTTCTTGAGGCACTGGCGGGTGATCTCCAGTCCCTTGTCGATGTCCTCCAGGGGCACGTTGAGGGCCGGGCGGAAACGAACCGAGTTGTCCCCGCAGGGCAGAATCAGCATCTTCTCCGACCAGCAGGTCTTGATGAACTTGTCCCGAAGCTCCGGGCTCACGATGTCGTAGGCGCAGAAGAGCCCCTTGCCCCGAACGTTGCGGACCATGTCCGGGAACTCCTTGCGGATCTCCTGGAGGCCGTTCAGAAGCCGAGGACCGGCGGTGTGGGACACATAGTCCAGGATCTTTTCGTCCCGGTAGATCTCCAGGTACCGCTGCGCCCGAACCATGTCCACCACCGTGCCGCCCCAGGTGGAGTTGATCCGGCTGGACACTTTGAAGCAGTTATCCTGCACTTCGTCGATCCGAGGACCCGCCACCAGACCGCAGATCTGGGCCTTCTTGCCGAAGCTGAAGATGTCCGGCTTCACAGGAGCGTGGTGCTCCCAAGCCCACATCTTCCCCGTGACGCCCATGCCGCACTGCACTTCGTCGAAGATGAGGAGGATGTCGTTCTCGTCGGCGATCTGCCGAAGCTGCTGCATGTACTCCGTCCGGAAGTGGTTGTCCCCGCCCTCGCCCTGGATGGTCTCCAGGATGATGGCGCAGATGTCGTCGGGGTTGTTGGCGATGGCCTGCTTGATCTGCTTGATCGACACGCTCTCCAGCCACTCCACCATCCCCAGGTTCTCCTCCAGGGGGAAGCTCATCTTGGGGTTGATGACCCGGGGCCAGTCATACTTGGCGAAGTACTGGTACTTGTTGGGGTCGTGGGTGTTGGTGACCGTGAGGGTGTAGCCGCTGCGGCCGTGGAAGGCGTCGTTGAAGTGGAGAACCTTGGTGCCCTTGCGCCCCGCCACGGCGTCGCCCTTGCTGATCTTCCCCGCCGCCAGAAGCTTGCGGACCTTCCAGTCCATGGCCACCTTGAAGGTGTTCTCCACCGCCAGGGTCCCATAGTCGATGAAGAAAACGTGGTTGAAGCCCTGGGGAACCGCCACTTCTCCGAAGGTCTTCACGAACTCCGCCATCTCGTGGGTGTAGATGTCCGAGTTGGCCACCTTGTTGATGGCTGCCCGGAAGATCTTCTCCTTGAACTCGTCGTTGGCCAGCTTCGGGTGGTTCATCCCGAAGGGAGCGGAAGCAAAGAAGGTGTAGAAGTCGAGCCACTTGTCCCCGTTCAGGGCATTCACGATATGGCTGCCCTGGGACTTCTCCATGTCGATGATGATGTCGAACCCGTCTCGCAGCAGATACTTCTCGATCTCCGGAAACACCTGATTCGTCGGAACGGAGTACTGGACGGACATCTCTTCTGCCTCCTTAAAATGTACTGGATTCCCCTTGGAGTTTCCCTCTTTCCAACTCCCCGAGGACATTGTAGAGGGGGCAGCAGGTGGAATACAAGAGCTTTTTTCCAGAATACGCAATACAATTCAAAATAAACAATTGTATTTCCAGGTTCAACAACCTATTGGTCAGTACACGAAACGGAACCCAAAAAGGGCACCCAGGTTTCACGCCCGGGCGCCCTTGTCCTACAGTTCAAAAAAGGGGGACTTCGCCAGCATCGCCAGGATCTCCTCTTGGGAAAAATGCCGTCCCTGTCCCATTCCGGGGCATCTCTCCCGTGCCTCTTCCCAGCTCTCCCGGGAGCGCAGCAGGGAGGGCCAAAAGGGGAAAAGGCTACACTGAGCAGGGCGAAGGCCATAGACCAGACACCGGCACTTTTCCGCGTCAAGGAAGATGCAGTCACCGTTCTTTCGTTCCACGAGGCTCGGCCTTCCCCATCGCTTCGTCATGAAACGACGGGAAAACTCCTCCTCCGTCAGCTCCATGTGCCTTGCCAGGCGTTGCATCTCCTCCGGAGTGACCCAGATGGCCCCAGGCTCACCGCGACAACAACGCCCACATTCCAGACAGGTAAAATCTAAACCGTCTGCAAACCACAATTCATCCACCCGCGGAAATCCTCTTTTCCTTGCCTCCCGCCGAGACCTCCGCAGAGAGAGACCCCTGAAGCTGGTCGTAGAGGACCTTCCAAAGCCCCACGCCCTCCGCTTCGCTCAGGGCTTCGGAGGCCATCTCCACCGCCGTGTCCTCCATGGGACCGAAGGGACGCTTGCGGTCCTCCCCTCCCAGGCGGCGGGCACTGGCCATCATTTCCTTCCATAGGGAAGCCAGAAAAACCCCTTCGAACTGCTTGCAGGCCTTTTCCAGCTGCTTTTCCTTCCGCTTCAGGACCTCCTGAGGGTCGGTGGGGTTCGCCATCAGGGGCGGCAGGGACCCGATTCTGCTCATGGAGCATCCCTCCTTATTGGATGATGAGCTGACCGTGCAGCGCTCCGGCCTGGTCGAGGGCCTGCAGGATGGGGATGAGATCCCGGGGGGTCGCCCCCACCGCGTTCAGCGCCCGCACCAGGTCCGTCACCGTGGAGGACTCGGGCAAGGCCACCACCTGCCCCTGACCTTCCTGGGCCTGCAGATCCGTGCGAGGGACCACGGCGGTCTGGCCCTGCCCCAAGGGGTTGGGCTGGCTGACCTGGGGGTTCTCGCTCACCCGGACGGTGAGGTTGCCGTGGGCCACGGCGGCGCTCCCGATGCGCACGTTCCCCCCCATCACCACGGTTCCGGTACGTTCGTTCACCACCACCCGGGCCACCGAATCGGGGACCAGGGTCAACCCCTCCAGGGCCGCCACGAAAGAGGCGGGAGAATCGCCGTAGGAAGCGGGCACCGCTACCTCCACCCGACCCGCGTCCACCACCCGGGCCACCTGCCCATGGTGCTTGTTGATGGCCTTGGCCACCCGAGTTGCGGTGGTGAAGTCAGGCTGGCGGAGCAGCAGACTCATGCGACCTCCGGGGACGAAGGAGGATTCCGTTCCCTGTTCCACGATGGCCCCCCCGGGGACTCGTCCCACGGTGGTGACGTTCTTGCTGACCTGAGCTCCTTGCCCCCCGGCGCTGAACCCTCCCAGGGAAAGGGAACCCTGTGCCACGGCGTAGACCTTTCCGTTGGCCGCCTTGAGGGGCGTCTGAAGCAGGACGCCTCCCTGGAGGCTCTTGGCGTCTCCCGCGGCGCTCACCAGAACGTCCAGCGTCTGACCGGGGACCACGAAGGGAGGCAGTTCGCAGGTAACGGACACCAGAGCCACGTTCTTGGACTTGACCAGCTTGGGGTCAATGGTCAGGCCGAAACGAGAGGACATGTTGGACATCATCCTCATGGCCATGTCCCCCTTGTCCCCCGTTCCCTGGAGCCCCACCACCAGCCCCATTCCCACGAGTTGGTTGGGGCGGGCCCCTTCGAGGACCGCCACGTCCTTCACCCGGACCTCCAGGGCCGATGCGCTTCCTGCCGACAGGAGCATCGCAAGGCACGAGAGGATCCCCAGGAGGAACCTCCCTGCCCCCGCATTTCCACCCACGTCCTTCCCTTCCTTTCCCGTTGCGCCCTTCACTAGAAGATGCTCTGGAGGATCTGCGTGAAGATGCCCGGCTTTTGGAGACGGCTGATGGACCCCTTGCCCTCCACCCGGATTTCCGCGTTGGCCACCCGGTTGCTGGAGACGGTGTTGTTCGGACCGATATCTTCGGGTCGGACCACGCCGGTAAAGCTCACCTGCATCTTCTCCGCCTGGGTCATGAGGTCCCTCGTCCCCAGGAGGACCAGGTTGCCCCCAGGTGTGATCTCCGTGACCACGCAACCGATGGACGTCTTGATGTGATGTTTCCGCTCCGATTTACCGTCCCCCGTGGTGTCCGAGGCTGCCCCGATGACGAATCCCCGGAGGAAATCGAACACCCCAGTCCAATCCTGCACTCCGCTCTTGTCGGTCTTCTTGGCGGTGGTCTTCCCCTCGTCCTTGGTGTCCGTGGTCTCCTGCACCAGGACCGTGACGATGTCCCCCACCTTCGAAGGCTTCCGATCCGTAAAGAGGTTGGCGTCCTCCTGCCACAGCGACTCGGCGCCGCAAGGCTGAAGCGGAAGCCCCCAACCGCACGCAAGAACCACCAGGAACAGGAGCCCCCGAAGAAGGAGCCCTTCCCCCGCGCTGCGGCAGCTCATACGCCTCCATCCTCCTTCTGCAGAATCTCCACGCGCCCCGGGCCAATCACGACCCCCGAGACGATCTGGCGAGTATCCAGGTTCCGCACTCGAATGGTATCACCCACCGCTCCCTGCTCAAGGGCCCTCCCCTTCGCCTCCACCGCCACGGAGCCTACGACGCTGGATAGGACCACCTGGTTCCCCGCGTGCACCACCTCGTCCCGAACCAACACCTCCATGGCCACGGGAACCCCCGCCTTCACGGGGATCCGGAGCACCTTCCCCTCCACCTGTTGGAAGGAGTGGGCAAGGAGCCTGTAGGTGTCCTGGATCCCCAGGCGCAGGAACACGTCCTCCCGCCGGATCGTCTCTCCCTTGCGGAGAGGGCTCTTCGCCACCACCTGCGGCTGGTACCACCGAAGGACCACGCGGACGAAGCGAGCCGGTTCCTCCGATGTCGCCACGTTCAGGGAGACGCTCCTCATGCCGCTTCGAAGACCCGGAGGGAGCGGGGTCGCCGGGTCCACCGGCCGATCGGGGCGGGCCGCCACCCGCCAGGGCCAGTGCGCCGCCCTGCGGATTCGCCCTTCCAAGGGGTCTTCCTGCCCCAAGGTCACCGAGGTGGGCATCTGGAGGCGAACGGGAATCCCCGCCAGACCCTGATCCTGCAGCGCCGCCACCACCTGCCCCCGGGTCAGTTTTCCCCCGGAAAGGGAAAGAGGAGCCAGGGAAGCCCGATCCACCAGCTCCTGTTCCCCCTCCAGGGAAGCGTATTCCCCGAGGAAGACCGAGCTTCCCCTCGGGCAGATCGCCTCCGGAAGGACCACCACGAGGCGAGGGGCCGTCGCCTCTCCCCACGTCGCCTCGCACAGGAGAAACAAAGCGACCAGACCAAAGAAGAAACGGCGGGAAGGCCCCAGCCTCCACCGCCGCAGACAGCTACGAAGCGCCAAGGATCCCGCTCCTGGGATCAGCGCCGGAGGTTGTTGGCGATGCGCAACAACTCGTCGGCGGTGGAAATGGTCTTGGAGTTGGCCTCATAGGCCCTCTGGGCCACGATCATGTTCACCATCTCCTCCACCACCTGGACGTTGGCCATTTCCAGCACTCGCTGGAGCGTGGCTCCCAGTCCGTCGTCCCCCGGGTTGCCCACGATGGGGGCCCCGCTGGCGGGAGTCTCCAGGAAGAGGTTCTTTCCGGAAGCCCGCAGGCCGCCGGGGTTGACGAACCGAGCCAGCTGGATCTGTCCGATCTCCTGGGGATTCGGATCCCCAGGCAGGAGAACCGAAACCTGCCCCGTGGTGCTGATGATGAGTTCCTTCATGTTGTCCGGGATGGTAATGGCCGGCTCCAGGAGAAACCCGTCACTGGTGACGATCTGCCCGTTCCCGTCGATGCGCCAGGCGCCGTCCCGGGTGTAGGCCAGGGTGCCGTCGGGCAGGGTGACCTGATAGAATCCATCCCCCTCGATGGCCACGTCCGTGGGGTTTCCCGTCGTCTGGATGTTGCCCTCTCCCATGATGCGGCTGGTGCCGACCACGCGAGTCCCCAAGCCCACCTGAATCCCCGTGGGGATCATGGACGCGGGTTCCACCGGCGCCCCGGGTTCCCGGTCGATCTGGTACATCAAATCCTGGAAGTCCGCCCGGACCTTTTTGTAGCCCGAGGTATTCACGTTGGCCAAGTTGTTGGACACCACGTCCAAGTTGGTCTGCTGCGCGATCATGCCCGTGGCTCCGGACCAAAGGGAACGGATCATGTTCTACCCCTCCCGAAAAAACGGATTAACTCACCCGTCCGAAGGCGCTGGACAGGCGAGACGTCAGCTCGTCCTGGATGGTGACGGTCTTGGCCGCGACCTCATAGGCCCGATTCGCCTCGATCATCCGGGACATCTCCTCCACCACGTTGACGTTGGACCGCTCCAGGAAGCCCACGGCCACCTTGGGTTGCTCCACTTCCTCCGGAGCGCCCGAATCGGGCGTCTCCGCCAACAGGGACTTGCCCACGTGGCGCATCCTCGTGGGGGTGGGGAAACGTACCACTTGGAGCTGCCCCGCCACCGCTCCGTTCACCAGAAGCTGTCCCCGATCGTTGAGGCTGTACCGCACGGCATCGCCGATCTCCACAGCTCCCCCGTCTCCCTGGACGAGCATGCCGTCGTGGGTGACCAGCTGCCCCTGATCGTTCTTCTGGAAGTGCCCCGAACGGGTGTAGAAGGTGTTCCCCGCCCCGTCCTGCACCACGAAAAACCCCTCTTCCTGCAGCGCCACGTCCAGAGGGGCGTTGGTCACCTGCATGACCCCCGGGGCTGTCCGCATGGCGGTCTCGTGAAGGACGTTGGCCAGGGAAAGGGTTCCGATGGGAACCCTCCCCCGGGGGTTGAAGCGCTTCGGGCCGATCCCCTCTTCGGGGTAGCGCTCCACCCGGTCCATCAGGACCTCCGGAAAGGACTTGTTGACGGCGATGCGAGCCCGAAAGCCGGAAGTGTCCACGTTGGCCAAGTTGTTTCCTACCACGTCGAGCATCTTCTCCTGGACCAACATGGCCGAAGTTCCCGAATAAATGCCTCGAAACAAAGCCTCGCCTCCTCGCTAACGGCGTCGTCCTCCCTTGCGGAAGGCGGAAAGGACCGTGCCCGATTCCTTGAGCTGGTCCAGTTCCTGCAGGGCTTTGCCCGTTCCCAGGGCGACGCACTCCAAGGGGTGATCCGCGACGATGGTGTTGATCTCCGTCTGCTCCGTCACCAGTTGAGGCAACCCGCGAAGAAGCGCTCCGCCGCCGGTGAGGATGATTCCCCTGTCAATGATATCGGCAGCCAGCTCGGGAGGCGTTAGCTCCAGGACATTGCGGATTCCCGAGACGATGGCCAGGACGGACTCCTCGATGGCCTTGGCGACGTCGCCGCTGGTGACCTGAATCTGCCGAGGAAGCCCCTGGACCAGGTCCCGGCCTCGAACGTCCATGACCATCTCTTCGCCCTGGGGGAAGCAGGTGCCGATGTTCATCTTCAGCTCCTCCGCGGTCTGTTCCCCCACGGCGAGGTTGAACTGCTTCCGGGCATAGCGCATGATGGACTCGTCGAACTTGTCCCCTCCCACCCGCAGGGATTCGGAAACCACGATCCCCCCCAGGGAGATGACCGCGATGTCCGTGGTGCCCCCGCCGATGTCCACCACCATGTTGCCCCGGGGCTCCCCGATGGACAGCCCCGCCCCGATGGCTGCGGCCATGGGCTCCTCGATCAGGTACGCTTCCTTGGCTCCCACCTCGATGGCCGCCTCCAGCACCGCCCGTCGCTCCACGTCCGTGGCGCCGGAGGGGACACAGATCATCACGCGGTGTCGCACCACCCGCTCCATGCCCGAGGTGACCTTCTTGATGAACTGCCGAAGCATGACCTCCGTCATGGTGTAGTCCGCAATGACCCCGTCGCGCAGGGGACGGACCGCCACCACGTTGCCGGGGGTCCTCCCCAGCATCTGTTTGGCGTCCTCCCCTACCGCGAGGATCCGTCCGTTGTTCTGGTCCATGGCCACCACCGAAGGTTCCCGAAGGACCACGCCCTTGTCTTTGATGAAGATGAGGACCGTGGCGGTCCCCAGGTCAATGCCGATATCCTTGCCCCACACGAAGGATTCCTCCTTGTCCCTGTAACTCCCTTCCGGTGGAGGGGAGCGAACGTCAGGTATGCCGGTCTATTGTACTCTGTCGTGGAAAGATGAGGGGGTCGCCCAGGGAGAGGGGGCGTAGCCCACACGCCAGAAGAAGAGCCCCTGGGGGGGGGCGGTGCGTCCCGCCTCGCTTCGGCAGCCTCCCTCCAGCAGGTTCAGAAAAGCCTCCGGCTCCATCCCTCCCCGGGCCACCCCTTCCAGGGTCCCTACGAGGATCCGCACCATGTTGGTGAGGAAACCGTCCCCTCGAAACCGGAAGCGGATGAAGGGCCCCCGACGCCGACAGGACACGTGGAGGAGGGTCCTCCACGAATCTTCCGGCCGATCGACGCTGCGGCAGAACGCGCCGAAATCGTGCCGACCCCGAAGCGAAGGGAGAAGATGCTGGACGAGGGTCCAGTCCAGAGGGCTTTTGACCCACCAGACGAAGGGACGAAGGTGCGGGACGCAGGCCGCCTGATTCCACAGGAAGAAGCGGTACTCCCTCCACAGCGCGTCGAAGCGGGCGTGGAAAGAGTCGGGTACCTGCGCCACCTGAAGG
This sequence comes from Aminomonas paucivorans DSM 12260, assembly GCF_000165795.1. Lineage (NCBI taxonomy): Bacteria > Thermotogati > Synergistota > Synergistia > Synergistales > Synergistaceae > Aminomonas > Aminomonas paucivorans. The sequence continues at coordinate 1,724,505 of NZ_CM001022.1, forward strand.
ATTTCGACCGAAGGGGGAAGGTGGGCCGCCATGGCTCCCCGAAGGCGAAACGGATCCCAGGGCCGGGGCAAGTCGAAATGCACCACCTGCCCCCGGGCGTGGACCCCCGCGTCGGTGCGCCCTGCCCCGTGGCAGCGCACCGGAGACCCTGACAGGGCTTCCAGCGCCGCCTCAAGGACCCCCTGCACCGAGGGGCGATTCGGCTGGGCCTGGAAGCCGGCGAAGGAGGCGCCGACGTAGGCGACCTCTGCGGCATACCGGGGCATTCTCAGATCCAGCGATCCAACAGCGTCAGGGCTCCCACGACCCCCACGGACACCGTGAGCCCCAGCGTCTCCCCGCGCCCCCAGCGAAGAGGGTTCATGCGCGTCCGCCCCACCCCTCCCCGATAGCAGCGGGATTCCATGGCCGTCGCCAGATCCTCCGCCCGCTGGAAGACGATCACGAAAAGGGGGACCAGAACCGGAACGAAGGCCCGGATTCGGCGCAGGAAGCCGCCCTGGTCGAGGTTGGCCCCTCGGGAGAGCTGGGCCTTCAGGATTCGATCCGTTTCGTCCAGCAGGGTAGGAATGAACCGGAGGGCGATGGTCATCATCATGGCCATCTCGTGGGCCGGAAACCCGAAGCGGGCCAGGGGAGACAGGAGCCGTTCCATGCCGTCCGCCAATTCCATGGGACTGGTGGTCAGGGTCAGCAGCCCCGCGAAAAGCACCAGAAAGAGAAGCCGAAGCCCCATGCGGGAGGCCAGGACGACCCCCTCCCGGGTCACGTCCACCGGTCCCAGGATCAGGACCGGGACGCCGGGGGTAAAGAGAAGGTGGAGCAACGCCGTGAACACCAAAAGCCACAGCACCGGCCGCGCCGCCCCGAAAACCAGGCGGAGGTGAAGCCGTGACAGGGCACAGATCCCCAGGAGAAGCCCTCCCCAGGCCGCAAACGCCACGGGGTGCTCCACCCCGAAGACCCCCGACAACAGCACCAACGTACTGAGGATCTTGGACCGCGGGTCCAGATGATGGATCGGGGAATCCGTGGGGACGTACTGCCCCAAGGTGAGGTGGTTGAGAAACTTCACGGTCTTCCCTCCCTTGCGGCCAACGCGGAGGCGAGGCGGTTCCAGTCCCACGTCAGGGGAACGGATCGTCCCCGGTCCCGGAGGTGGTGCGCCAGCTCCAGGATCGGGGGGAGGACCAACCCCTCCATCTCGCGGGACTGCAGTTCCTGGACGATCTCCTCGGGGGTGCCCCAGGAAAGGGTCTTTCCTTCCTGCAGCACCAGGATGCGTTCGCTTCGAGACAGGGCCAGCTCCAGATCGTGGGTGATGTAGCAGATCCCCACCCCTCGGGATTGGAGGGTCCCCAGGAGGTGAAGCAGCTCCTCCACGCCCCGGGCGTCCAGCCCCGCCGTGGGCTCGTCCAGCACGAGGTAGTCCGGGCCGGAAGCGATGACCGAGGCAATGGCCACGCGCCTCTTCTGCCCCCCCGAAAGGTTCAGGGGACTCGTCTCCAACAGGGAGACCGGCAGTCCCACCGACGCCAGGGCGCGCAAGACCCGCTCCCGGACCTCCTCGGGAGGGAACCCCCAGTTCCTGGGGCCGAAGGCCAGCTCCTCCTCCAGGGATTCCGCAAAGAGCTGCTGTTCCGGGAACTGAAACACCAACCCCACCTTCCTGCGGATCTCTCGAAGGATCTTGGGGGCAGACTGGGTATCGAGGCCATCCACCGAAACCTTGCCGGACTGGGGGGGGATCAGGGCGTTGAGATGCTGCGCCAGGGTGGATTTCCCGCTCCCCGTGTGTCCCACCAGGGAAACCCACTGCCCCGGTTCCAGACGAAAGGAAACCCTCTGAAGGGCCTGCGTTTCCAGGGGAGTTCCGGGGTGGTAGGTATGGCTCAGGTTTTCCACGACTAGGGACATAGGGCACCCTCCAGCGCCTCCACCCGGGGGGGCGTCTGTTCGGGGATCAGGCCTTTTTCCAGCAGAAAGCGCCGCAGCGAGACGAGCGGGGGGATCCCCAACCCCCACGCGGCGGCCTCCTTGGGGAGGTCGAACAATCCTTGAGGGGCTCCGTCGAAGACTTTGACCCCGCCGTTCAGCACCACCACCCGATCCGCCTCCACAATCTCCTCCAGACGGTGGGTGATCTGGATCAGGGTCTTGCCCTGCCGGTGGAGCCTTCCCAAGAGGGAGACGAAGTCCGCGCGCCCCCTCGGGTCCACCATGGCTGTGGCCTCATCCAACACCAGGACCTCCGGGTCCAGGGCCAGGGCCCCCGCCAGGGCCAGCCGCTGTTTTTGGCCACCGGAAAGGGCATAAGTGGCGGCTCGCCGTTTTTCCCAAAGCCCCACCACACGAAGAGCCTGGTCGACCCGAGCGCGGATCTCCTGAGGGGGGAGCCCCAGGTTCTCGGGGCCGAAAGCCGTTTCCTCCTCCACCACCGAGGCCACGATCTGGTTCTCCGGATTCTGGAACACCATGGCAACCCCCCGGCGGATCCGCTCCGCGTTTGCGGGGACGCGGGTATCCAACCCCAGCACAGAACAATCGCCCTGCGTCGGGATCAGCAGGGCGTTGCACAATCTGGCGAAGGTCGATTTTCCCGAACCGTTGGCTCCCAGTAGGGCAATCCACTCCCCCCGGGCAACCTCCAGGTCGAGCCCTTCCAAGGCACGAGACTGCGAACCGGGGTAGACGTACCCGACCTTGCGGAACGAGCACGCCCCCCCGGCGTCCACTGGGAGCATCTAGTCGACCAGCTCGATGACCGCCATGGGCGAGGCATCCCCCACCCGGTTTCCCAGCTTCACGATGCGGGTGTACCCACCGGGACGGTGGACGAACTTCGGCCCGATTTCGTTGAACAGCTTCTGGATCGCTTCCTTGTGGGCCATGTCGCTCACCACGACGCGACGGTCATGAAGCGTCCCCGACTTGGCCCGGGTAATCATCCTCTCCGCCACCCGGCGAAGTTCCTTTGCCCGGGTCACGGTGGTCACAAGGCTCCCCTCCAGAAAGAGGCTCGCCGCAAGGTTGCTCAGCATGGCGTGCCGATGGGAACCATACCGCCCCAGGCGGCGCATGCTCATGCGATGTCTCATCGAGTTTCTTCCTCCTTCGTTTCCGGAAGGTCATCTTCAGTCTCTCCCAGGTCGGAGAGAGGTTCTCCTCCCAAGGACAGGCCGAACTTCTCCAGTTTCTCCTCAATCTCCTTGAGGGAGATCTTGCCCAGATTGCGGATCTTCAGCAGATCCTCGCGTGCCCGACCCACCAGATCGCCGATCACGTGGACTCCACCGCGAAGTAGGCAGTTCTCACTGCGCACCGAAAGTTCCAGGTCCCGAACGGGGCGTGCAAGAAGGGCATTCTCGAAGAAACGCACAGGTTCTTCGGCAGGATCCCCTTCCGCCGGCACCCCTTCGCCCTCGGAGCTGATGGCATCCTCCGGCAGGGCACCGCCCTGGCTGGGGCGAGACGAAAGGACGTTGGTCAAGGACCGGAAGTACCCCTCCAAGATGGCCGAGGCCTTTGCCACCGCTTCCTTCGGCGTCACCACCCCGTTGGTCCACACCTCCAGAACCAGCCGGTCGTAGTCGGTCCGCTGTCCCATCCGCACGTCCTGGACCTCGTACTTCACCCGCTTTGCAGGGGAGAAGACGGCGTCGATCAGCAGGGCGTCCACGGGGAGGTAGGCCGGCCTGGGCCGGTCGATGGCGGCGTAGCCGATCCCCTGTTCCACATACAGATCCATGGAGATCCGGTGCCCCGCTTCCAGGGTGCAGATCACCGCCTCCGGGTCCACGTATTCCACGTCCGCATCCGGCTGGATATCCGCCGCCGTTACGGTCTTGGGACCCTCCACCTCAAGGTGGAGGGTCTTCAGTTCCGCATTGTAGCAGCGCAGGGGCACGTGCTTCAGGTTCACCAGAAGCTCGATCACGTCCTCCCGAACTCCCGGCACGGTGCTGAACTCGTGAAGAACCCCTTCAATCCGAACCGCGGAAATGCTGGCGCCAGGAATGGAGGAGAGGAGGACCCGCCGCAGGGCATTGCCCAGGGTGATCCCGTAACCTCTCTCCAGGGGTTCCAGAACAATCCGACCGTAGGAGGGGGTGATCTCCTCCACGATGATCTCGTGACGATCGTGTTCCAAGGTTCCCCCACCCTTCCCGTCGTTATCGAGCATAGAATTCCACCACGAGCTGTTCGTTCACCGGCACCTCGATCTGCTCCCGAACGGGCAGGGTGACGACACGTCCACTCATGGCTTCTCCGTTGATCTCGAGCCAGGCGGGAACGGCTCGGGAGGCTGCAACCTCCGCATTGCCCTTCAGGACCGCGACGTCCCGACTTTTTTCCCGCACCGAAACCACATCCCCGGCCCGGAGCACCGCGCTGGGGATGTCCAGCTTCCGTCCGTTCACGAGGAAATGCCCGTGGCGAACCAACTCCCGGGCCTGACGACGGCTCACTGCAAGTCCCAGCCGATAGACCACGTTGTCCAGACGCCGCTCCAGAAGCTGGAGGAAGTCGTGACCCGTCTGCCCCGGCATGGCCGCGGCCTTCTCGTAAATCTGCGCGAACTGGGATTCGTTGAGTCCGTAGAAGCGCCGCAGTTTCTGCTTTTCCCGGAGACGCAGACCATATTCGCTGGTCTTGGTCCGGCGCGTGCCGTGCTGTCCCGGCTTGCTATTCCGCTTCGCCATGGCGCACCGCTCCGTGTAGCAACGGTCGCCCTTCAGAAAGAGCTTCGTCCCCTCGGCACGGCAGAGCCTGCACACGGGACCGGTATATCTACTCATTGAGCAAAGGCCCTCCTTCCGAGCCGATCAAACCCGGCGCCGCTTGGGAGGGCGGCAACCGTTGTGGGGAATGGGCGTGGCGTCCTTAATCAGGTTCACCTGCAGGCCCGCAGCCTGCAGGGAACGGATCGCGGACTCCCGGCCCGGGCCGGGCCCCTTCACCACGACATCGATCTCCACGACCCCATGGTCCTGGGCCACCTTGGCGGCCTGGGCCGCGGACATCTGCGCCGCATAGGGGGTAGATTTCCTGGTCCCCTTGAAGCCCACGTTCCCGCCGGACGCCCAGGAAAGGGCATTCCCCTGCTTGTCCGTCAGGGTCACGATGGTGTTATTGAAGGTGGAGTAGACATGGGCCACTCCATAGCTGATGTGCTTCTTTTCCTTGCGCTTACTCCTGCGCTGAACACGCTTGGCCACGCGTTTTCCCTCCTCAGGCGACTGGGCCTATTTGACGGCCTTCTTCTTGCCGGCCACGGTGCGCTTCGGTCCCTTACGGGTCCGGGCGTTGGTCCGGGTACGCTGCCCCCGAACCGGAAGACCCAGCCGATGACGCAGCCCACGATAACAACCGATGTCCATCAAACGTTTGATGTTCATCGCCACTTCTCGGCGCAGATCCCCCTCGACCTTGAACTGGTTCTCGATCTCGTTCCGGATCCGCTGCGCCTCTTCGTCCGTCAGATCCTTCGTGCGCGTGTCGGGGTTCACCCCCGTGGCCGCCAGGATCTTCTTGGACGAGGTGAGGCCGATGCCGAAAATGTAGGTCAACGCGATCTCTACCCGCTTCTCGCGGGGAAGGTCCACACCTGCAATACGAGCCATGGGTCGCTCCTACCTCCTTGCTCCCTGACGCTGCTTGTGACGCGGATTCCGGCTGCAGATGATCCGCACCACCCCATGCCTCTTGATGATGCGGCAGTATTCGCAGATCGGCTTGACGGAAGTCTTCACTTTCATGCCGAAACATCCTCCTTGAACGCAAGTCCGAAGCCGCTTCGAGAGCGGCGATTATCGAAGGGCAAACTATTTATATCTATACACAATTCGCCCCCGTGTCAAGTCATAGGGCGAAACCTGAACCAGGACCTTGTCGCCCGGCAAGATCCGAATGAAGTGCATCCGCATCTTCCCCGAGACGTGGGCCAGGATCCGGTGTCCGTTCTCCAGCTCCACACGGAACATGGCGTTTGGAAGCGGTTCCACCACCTTGCCCCGAACTTCGATCACATCATCCTTCGCCATGCGGCTGCCTCGACCTCCTTGAGTTCACGAAGCGTCACCCCGATCCCGAAGGGCGGCGATCCGCCGGGCAAGCCATCCGTTGTCCAGGCTTTTTCCGCTGGCGAGGCGAGCTGCCACGTCTTCGAGAACCGTACGGGTCACCTGAAGGTGTTTCGGGTTCTTCCTCTTGGGGCGGTCCACAGGATGGAGACTGCCGTCCACCAGAAGAACCCTTCCGCTTTCCGGATCCGTTTCGACCACCACGCACCAGAGTCCCGCGTCGTGGCCCTTCCGGACCCTTACCACCCTTCCGGGCACAAGCTCCGGGATCGCTCCGTCCCCTAAGTTTCCCATGGGGTCAGGATCTCGTGCCCTTCTGCGGTGACCAGGACCGCATGTTCAAAGTGTGCTGCATCGGAGCCATCGACGGTCACCACGGTCCATCCGTCCGACAAACTCTTGACCGCTTCCTTGCCGCTCATCACCATCGGTTCGATGCAGATGGTCATGCGCGATTTGAGGGTGATGCCCGTCCCCGGCTTCCCGTAGTTCGGCACCTGGGGGGACTCATGCAGGTGTCTGCCGATTCCGTGCCCCGCGTACTCCCGCACAAGACCGCAACCTTCCGCCAACACGGTACGTTCCACCGCATGCCCCACATCTCCCACGGTGGCACCGTCCCGCACGCAGGCGATCCCCTCGTGGAGCCCCTTCAGCGTGACCGCCAGAAGTTTTTCCCGGGCCTCGGAGATGGCCCCCACGGGGTACGTGCAGGCGGCATCCCCGTAGAACCCCCCTACCAGGGCGCCCATGTCCACGCTCAGGATGTCCCCTTCCACCAAAACCCGGTCCTTCGAGGGAATCCCGTGGACCACTTCCTGGTTGATGGAGGCACAGATGGTGCCGGGGAAGGGCTTGGGGATTCCCGGCACGCGATATCCCTTGAAGGCGGGTTTGGCGTTCTCCTTGGAGAGAAGTTCCTCCGCCGCCTGATCCAAGGTCCACGTATCCACGCCAGGCCGGACCAGATCCCGAAGATGCCGCAGCACGTCCGCAACGACCTTCCCGGCCTTCCGCATGGCGACCAGGTCAGGGTCGTTCTTGAACGTGATCACGCAGCGCCTCCTTGCTTTTCAAGGTTCCGGCACACCGCATCCGGTGCCCCTTCCGCGTTGACCCGCCGCAGGATGTCCTGCTTCTCGTAGTACGCCACCAGGGGAGAAGTCTGCTCATGGTACACCCCAAGGCGCTTCCGAATGACATCCTCCCGATCGTCGTCCCGCTGGACCAGCTCCCCACCGCAAAGGTCGCAGATGCCGGAGACCCGAGAGGGATGAAAGGAGACGTGGTAGATGGCACCGCAGTCCTTGCAGACTCTCCGTCCGCAGAGACGCTCCACCACCACCCCGTCGGTCACATCCAGAAGGACCACCGCATCCAAGGAGACGCCCAACCGGCTCAGAAGCGCATCCAGCGCCTCCGCCTGGGGGAGGGTTCGGGGAAAACCGTCTAGCAGAAAGCCCCTCCCGCAGTCCTCTTGGCGAAGCCGATCCTCCATCATGGCGATGATCAGCCCGTCGGGAACCAGCTTTCCCGAATCCATAAAGGACTTGGCTTCAACCCCCAGAACTGTTCCTCGCTTCACGTGGTCCCGCAACATGTCCCCGGTAGAAAGATGGGGGATGGTAAACCTTTCGATGACGCTGGCAGCCTGTGTTCCCTTGCCGGCCCCGGGAGGGCCAAGAAGGATCAATCGCATGATCTCGTCCTGGACCTACAGGTTCAGAAGCCCGCCGGTCTTGTTCCGGCGCTTCAGGATGCCGTCGTAATGCCTCATCAGGAGCTGGCCTTCGATCTGGTGGACCGTGTCCAGAGCAACCCCCACGACGATTAGCACGGAGGTTCCCCCGAAGTAGAAGGTGTTGATGTTCATGAGTCCCGACATGAAGGTCGGGATCACCGCCACCAGGGCCAAGGCCAAGGAACCTCCCAGGGTGATGCGGGACATGACCTTCTCGATGTAATCGGATGTGGGTTTGCCGGGACGAATCCCCAGGATGAACCCACCGTACTTCTTCATGTTGTTCGCCACTTCCTCCGGATTGAAGACCACGGCGGTGTAGAAGTAGGCGAAGAACACGATGAGTCCCACATAAAGGATCATGTAGATGGGACTACTGGGGGCAAAGGCGTTTTGAATCGCCTTCGCCACGCTCCCGGGAAAGAACCCGGCAAGGGTGTAGGGAAACAGAAGCACCGAGGAGGCGAAGATGATGGGGATGACCCCTGCGGTGTTCACCCGGAGAGGGATGAAGGTGCTCTGTCCCCCGTAGACCCGGTTGCCCACGACCCGCTTGGCGTACTGCACCGGAAGCTTCCTTTGTCCCTCCTGGAGGAGCACGCAACCGGCGATGACCCCAACCATCAGGAGCACCGCGAGCAGGAGCACCAGGACGTTCATTTCTCCCATCCGGACCAGGGAAAAGGTCTGGATGATGGCCTCGGGAATTCGCGCCACGATACCCGCGAAGATCAGGAGGGAAATCCCGTTGCCGATGCCGTGGTCCGACATGATTTCCCCGAGCCACATCACCGCCAGGGAACCCGCCGTCACCGTGACGGTGACCACCACGGCGTCCAGGAAACCGCCAGCGAAGATCCCCAGGTTGCCAAGCCACACCGTCATGCCCACCGCCTGGATCAAGGCAAAGAGTACCGTCCCGTAACGAGTGTACTGGACGATCTTCTTGCGTCCTTCTTCTCCGTCCTTCTGCATCTTCTCCAGTGTCGGAACCACCACCACGAGAAGCTGCATCACGATGCTGGAGTTGATGTAGGGCACCACTCCCAGGGCGAAGATGCTGAACCGCCTCAGAGCGCCCCCGGCGAAGAGGTCGAAGAATCCGAGCACGCCGCCCTTTTCGAAAAGCTGGGCCATCGCCTCGGGGTCGATCCCCGGCGTGGGGATGTGGGCTCCGAGGCGATACACGAACAGGGCCGCCAGGACGAAGAGAAACCGTCGTTTGAGATCCGGCAGTCGGAACGCGTCCCGGAAGGAGTCGATCACCTAGATCACCTCGGCCTTGCCGCCCGCCGCCTCAATCTTCCGAGCCGCTCCGGCGCTAAAGGCATGGGCACGCACCGTCAGGGCCTTTGTCAGTTCCCCATCCCCCAGAATCTTCACGGGGCCGGAGAAACGGCCCAGGAGTCCCTGAGCCAGGAGAGCGGCCAGGTCCACCACGGCACCGCTCTCGAAGCGGCCGTCCAGGACTCCGATGTTGATGCCCTGATAGGTCACCTTGTGCCGATCATTGCTGAAGCCCCGCTTCGGGATCCGCCGGACCAGAGGCATCTGACCGCCCTCGAAGCCAGCGCGGACACCGCCGCCCGCCCGGGCTTTGTGTCCCTTGGTTCCCTTGCACGCCGTCTTGCCGTGCCCGCTGCCCAAGCCGAGGCCGATGCGCTTGGCCTTCTTGTGGGCCCCCGGGGCGGGGGAAAGTTCGTGCAGCTTCATCGTCCTTCCTCCTATTCCTCGACGGACCACTCCACGAGGTGCTCCACCGCGCGGATCATGCCGCGAATCTGCGGGGTATCCTCATGGGTCACCGTCTGGTGGAGTTTCCGCAGACCCAGGGCCCGGATGGTGAGCCCCTGACGGTCCGGCCTCCCGATGGCGCTGTGCTTCCAGGTGATGGTCAGCTTTGCCATGCCTTCCGACCTCCCTTAAGCATCCTGCGCCGCGGGGCGCCGTTCTTTGCCGCGCAACCGATGGATCTCCTCGGGGGAACGAAGCGCCTTGACCCCTTCGAAGGTGGCATAGGCCACGTTGATGGGGTTGGAGGTCCGACCGATGACCTTGGTCAGCACGTCCTTGACTCCCCCCAGCTCCATGATGGCTCGGACCACCGCCCCCGCGATGACTCCCGTCCCCGGCGCCGCAGGCTTGAGGAGGACCTCCGCCGCCCCGAACTTGCCGAGGATGGGGTGCGGGATGGTGTGCCCGGTCTTCTTCAGGGTCACCATTCCCTTTTTCGCGTGGTCGATGCCCTTGCGGACGGCCTCGGAAATCTCCCGAGCCTTCCCCATGCCGACACCCACCTGCCCAAATCCGTCACCCACCACCACGAGAACGCTGAACTTGAAGCGCTTTCCGCCCTTCACAACCTTGCTGACCCGGTTGATGGCTACGACGCGCTCGTTCAGATCGGACCCCTTGGTGGACGAGGCATTCCTTGCGTTCATCGCCACAGGCTGTCCCTCCTTAGAACTTCAGGCCCGCTTCGCGCGCCGCTTCGGCCAGCGCCTTGACGCGGCCGTGGTAGATATGGCCACCCCGGTCAAAGACCACCGCAGTGATGCCCTTCGCCAGAGCCTTCTCCGCGATCTGCTTGCCCACGGCCTTCGCCGCTTCCTGGTCCCCGGTGCTCTTCATGGCCTCTTTGATGCTCTTCTCCAGGGTGGACGCTGCCACCAGCGTCCGCCCGCTCTCGTCGTCCACCACCTGGGCGTAGATGTGCTTCAGGCTGCGGAACACCGCAAGCCGCGGCCTTTCCGATGTGCCGGAAAGGTCCCGGCGCAAGCGGCGGTGGCGGAGTTCGCGCATTGCATTGCGACTGCGTTCGGAGATCACGACCTTCACCTCGCCTTACTTGCTTCCGGCTTTCCCGGCCTTGCGGATGACGTACTCACCCACGTAACGGATGCCCTTGCCCTTGTAGGGCTCCGGGGGGCGATACCCCCGGATGATGGCCGCCATCTGTCCCACCTGCTGGCGGTCGACGCCCCGGACGGCAATCTTCGTGGGGCCGTCCGCGGCCAGCTCGATCCCCGCAGGGGGATCCACCTCCACGGGGTGGGAGAACCCCAGGGAAAGGACCAGCTTCTTCCCCTGCATCTGGGCGCGGTACCCCACGCCAATGATCTCCAGTTGCTTCTCAAAACCCTGGCTGACCCCGACCACCATGTTGTTCAGGATCGCCCGGGTCATCCCGTGGGCGGCCCGAACGGGCTTGTCGTCGTTCGCCCGGGTGACCAGAACCTGGGAGTCCTCCACGGCCACCTGGATGTTGGGGAGGGTGCGGAACTGAAGCGTCCCCTTCGCCCCCTTCACCGTCACCTCGGAGTCCAGGACGGTCACCGTGACGCCCTTGGGCAGAGGTATGGGTTTGCGTCCGATTCGAGACATTCCCTAAGCCCTCCTACCAGACGAAGCAGACGACTTCGCCGCCCAGCCCCTGCTTGCGGGCCTGAGCGTCCGTCATCATGCCATGGGACGTGGAGACCAGCGCGATCCCCAGGCCACCCATGACCTTCGGGAGTTCTTCCGTCCCGACGAAAACCCGGCGTCCCGGCTTGCTGATCCGCCGGATCCCCTGGATCACTCGTTCCCGGTTGGGTCCGTAGTTCATGAAAAGCCGAAGGACCGGTACGGGCTTCTTCGCGTCGGTGATGGTCTTGTAGTTGCGGATGTACCCCTCATCCTTCAGGATGCGGGCCACTTCGACCTTCATCTTCGACAACGGCATGTCCACCATTTCGTGGTAGACCGTGTTGGCGTTTCGGATGCGCGTGAGCATATCCGCGATGGGATCGGTGAGGTGCATGTGGAAATCCCCCCTTCGTCGCTCCCGTCGCTACCAGCTCGACTTGACCACGCCAGGGATCTTTCCCTCGCGGGCCAAGCTGCGGAAACAGCAACGGCACATGTTGAACATCCGCAGGAAACCCCGGGGCCGTCCACAAATCGGGCACCGGTTGTACTTGCGGACCTTGAACTTCGGCTCCATCTGAGCCTTGTTCTCCAGACACTTTCGGGACATCGGGTTCTTCCCCTCCTTACCGGGCGAACGGCATTCCAAGCTCCGCCAAGAGCGCCTGGGCCTCGTCGTCGGTCTTCGCTGTGGTCACGAAGGAGATGTTCATCCCCCTCTGCCGGATGACCTTGTCATAGTCGATCTCCGGAAAGATCAGCTGCTCCCGGAGCCCTAGGTTGTAGTTCCCCCGGCCGTCGAAGCCCCGATTCGAGACGCCCTGGAAGTCCTTGATCCTCGGTAGCGCCATGCTGATGAGCCGATCCACGAACTCCCACATGCGAGTACCGCGCAGGGTGACGCAACAAGCCACGGGCATGCCCTCGCGGACCTTGAAGCCCGCGACGGATTTCTTGGCGCGTTTCATCATGGGACGCTGACCGGAGATGATGGTCAGCTCGTTGATGCTCGCCTCCATGTACTTCATGTCCAGCTTGGCCTCGTTCACCCCGATGTTGAGGACCACCTTCACAAGCCGGGGCACTTCCATGACGTTCCCGTACTGGAAGCGGGTCTTCAGGCGAGGAGCGGCCTCGGACTTGTACTTTCCGAAAAGACGGGGTTCCATCGTTCGCTCCACCTCCTAGACCTTATCCACGACTTCGCCGCACTTCTTGCACACCCGAACCTTGCGGCCGTTATCCAGGAAAGCCCGGCCGATCCGCGTGGGTTTCCCGCAAGAGGGGCAAACCAGCATGACCTTGCAGGCGTGCAGGGCCGCCTCCTGCTTGACCAGACCGCCCTTGGGGTTCTTCTGGGTCGGCTTGACGCTCTTGGTGACCATGTTGACGTTTTCGACGACGATCAGGTCTTTGCCGACGTTCCGACGCAGGACCTTGCCTTCCTTGCCGCGATCCTTGCCCGAAAGGACGTAGACGCGATCGCCCGTCTTGATGCGCATGGACATGGGGATCCGCCTCCTACACGACTTCCGGGGCCAGGGAGACGATGCGCATGTAGCGCTTCTCCCGAAGCTCCCGGGCAACGGGGCCGAAGATGCGGGTGCCCTTGGGATCCCCGTTGTTGTCGATGATCACCGCCGCGTTGTCGTCAAACCGGACATAGGAACCGTCCTTGCGGCGGATCTCTTTCTTCGTGCGCACGATGACCGCCTTGACGACGTCACCCTTGCTGATGTTGCTGTTCGGGATGGCTTCCTTAACCGCCGCGACGATTATGTCCCCCACCGAACCCACCTTCCGGAAGCTGCCCCCGCGCACCTGGATGCACAGGACCTTCTTCGCTCCCGAGTTGTCCGCCACGTTGAGCACCGTACGCAGCTGGATCACGGTCTATTCCTCCTCGGAAGGGGCGGCCTCGCCACCCAGGATCGGGGCCCGTTCCAGGATCTCCGCCACGCGCCAGCACTTGTCGCGGCTCAGGGGCCGAGTCTCCTCAATCTGGACCCGATCTCCGATGCGGCACTCGTTCGCCTCATCGTGAGCTTTGTATTTCTTCACACGAAGGACCGGCTTCCCGTAAAGGCTATGCTTCGACATGCGATCGATGCGAACCACCACGGTCTTGTCCATTTTGTCGCTGACGACGACGCCGGTCCGGACCTTGCGGTGGGGTGTACGCTCCTCCATGGTCCGCTACCTCCTCACACCCGCGGCCACTTCCCCGGTCTCCTTGTCGCGGAGGACCGTGAGAATCCGGGCGATAGTCCGCTTCACTTCACGGATACGGGACGTGTTGGTCAACTGTCCCACGGCGCTCTGGAAGCGCAGGTTAAACAGCTCTTCCTTGCTCTGGCGATGCTTTTCCCGGAGTTCCTCCGGGGAGAGGGCGCGAAGTTCCTTCGCATCCATGGTCATTCACCTGCCCCTTCCCGCACCAGCATCTTGACCTTGATGGGAAGCTTGAAGGAAGCGGTACGGAACGCCTCGACGGCCACTTCCCGAGGCACACCGGCGATCTCGAACATGACCCGACCACGCTTGACTGCGGCGGTCCAGTATTCCACGTTTCCCTTCCCCTTACCCATACGGGTTTCCATGGGCTTCCGGGTAAGGGGGCGGTCTGGGAAGATCCGGATCCAGATCTTGCCACCCTTCTTCATCTTCCGGGAGATGGCCACACGAACCGCCTCAATCTGGCGGGCAGTGATCCAGCCGTTCTCCTGGGCCTGAAGGCCAAACTCCCCGAAATCCACCGCCGTGGCGCCCTTGGAAACGCCCCGCAGGGGAGAGCGATGGGGCTTGCGATACTTGACTCGTTTCGGCGACAGCATGCCGACTTACCCCCTGTTCCTCGAAACCGCCTCGGGCTGCGCCTTGGCGCCGCCAATGATCTCGCCTTTGTAGATCCAGACCTTGACGCCGATGACGCCGTAGATGGTCCGGCTGACCGCATACCCGTAGCTGATGTCCGCCCGGAGCGTCGAGAGGGGCAGCTGCCCCTCCAGATACCACTCGGTGCGGGCAATCTCCGCGCCGCCCAGGCGCCCGGAGCACTGGATCTTGATGCCCTTTGCCCCGGCCTTCATGGCGCGGAAGATGGACTGCTTCATGGCCCGGCGAAAGCTGACCCGCCGCTCCAGGGAAGAAGCCACCCCTTCGGAAACCACCTGGGCATCCGCGTCGGCGTTCTTCATCTCCTGGATGTTGATCATGACCCTGTTGCCGGTCTTCTTCTGGAGTTCCTCACGCACCGCCTGGATCTCCGCGCCACCCTTGCCGATGACCACGCCAGGACGGGCGGTCCACACCGTAAAGCGCATGACGTTTCCGATGCGCTCGATCTCAATGCGGCTGATGCCTGCGTGTCCCCAACGCTTCTTGACCCATTGGCGCAGCCTCAGGTCCTCGTGCAGATTCTTCGCGTAGGTCTTCTTGTCGGCGTACCACCGGGATTCCCAGTCGTAAATCACGCCGAGGCGGTATCCCACCGGGTGAACTTTCTGGCCCACCGTCACCCCTCCTCCTAACGTTCGGCCACGACCACGGTGATGTGGCTCGTGTGATGCCGGAAAGCATGGGCTCGCCCCATGGACGCCGGCCGAAAACGCTTCATGTAGGTCCCCTGGTCCGCCGTGGCGGTGACCACCACGAGCTTGTCCATATCCAGACCCAGATTGTGCTCCGCATTCGCCACGGCGCTGCGGAGGACCTTTTCCACCAGTTTCGCACCCTTCTTGGGGGTGTACCGCAGGGTCATCAGTGCCTCTCCGGCCTTCTTGCCCCGAATCAGGGGAAGAATCTGCCGGACCTTGGTCGCGGAAATGCGAACCTGCCACGCCATCGCCTTCGCTTCCATGATGGCCCTCCCTACCTCGACTTCGAGGAGCGTTCCTGCCCCGCGTGGCCGCCGAACTTGCGGGTCGGGGCGAACTCCCCCAGCTTGTGTCCCACCATGTTGTCGCCGATGAACACGGGGATGTGGGTCCTCCCGTTGTGCACCGCGATGGTGTGTCCCACCATCTCCGGGGTGATACTGGAGCGCCTCGCCCAGCTTTTCAGGACGCGCTTCTTCCCCGAATCGTTCATCTCCTCCACTCGACGGAGGAGCTTCGCATCTACATAGGGCCCCTTTTTCAGCGATCGAGCCATCTTCGAGTCCCTCCTACCTTACTTGTTCCGACGACGGACGATGAACTTGTCGGACGGCTTCGCCTTCCGGGTGCGGTAACCCTTTGCGGGGGTACCCCAGGGCGAAACCGGGTGTTTGTGGGACTTGCTCCGGCCTTCGCCGCCACCCATGGGGTGATCCACGGGGTTCATCACCATGCCGCGGACATGGGGCCGACGCCCCTTCCAACGGGTCCTTCCCGCCTTGCCGGAGACGGCGTTCTCATGATCCTCGTTGCCCACCTGCCCCACCGTGGCGGCGCACTCCTGGAGAACCAACCGCAGCTCCCCGCTGGGCATCCGGATGAAGGCGTATTTGTTCTCCTTCGCCATGAGCTGGGCGCTGGCTCCGGCGGACCGGACCAGGACGCCCCCCCGACCGGGCTCCAGCTCGATGTTGTGGACTACGGTGCCCACGGGGATGTCTTTAAGCTTCAGGGCATTGCCGGGGCGGATGTCCGCCGCCGGACCCGCCATGATCTGATCGCCCACCTTTAGCCCCACCGGGCAAAGGATGTAGCGCTTCTCCCCGTCCAGGTAGTGGATGAGGGCAATGCGGGCGGAGCGGTTCGGATCGTACTCCACCGCAGCCACTTTCCCGGGCACACCCAGCTTGTCCCGCTTGAAATCCACGATGCGGTACTGGGTGCGCGCACCGCCGCCCCGGTGACGCATGGTGATGCGCCCCAGGTTGTTGCGGCCCGCGCTGTGCTTGATGGACTTCAAGAGACTGCGCTCCGGGGTTTTCTTGGTAACCTCCTCAAAGCTCGGGGTCACCATGAAACGACGGCCGGGGGTCGTGGGGCGGTACTTCTTCATTCCCATCCTGATTCCCTCCTGCCTCAGGCGCCAGCGCCTTCAAAGAACTCGATGCGTTCGCCCGGGGCCAGTTTGACGAAGGCCTTTTTCCACGAGCGCGAGCGTCCTAAAAACGCGCCAAGGCGTTTGGGCTTCGACCGCACCTGCACGGTGTGCACCTTCAGGACCTTCACCTTGAAAACCGTCTCCACGGCCTTGCGGATCTGGATCTTGTTGGCATCCCGGTGCACTTCGAAGGTGTACTGGTTGTGCTCCATCATGCGGCTGCTCTTCTCCGTGACGATGGGGCGCAGAAGAATGTCGTGGGCCAGAAGGTTCATCGGCCGAACACCTCCTCGATCTTGCGCGCTGCTTCGGCGGTGACGATGAGCTGGTCGTGGTGCAGCAGGTCGTACACGTTGAGGCTGTCCACGTGCAGGACCGCAGCGCCGGGGATGTTGGCCGCCGACTTATGGACCCGGGGGTCCGACTCATGGGTCACCAGAAGGGGCTTCTTGCCGCTCTGCACCTTGCCAAGAAAGGCCAGCATGGCCTTCGTCTTGGGGGCATCCAGGTCAAAGCGATCCAGGACCAGCAGAACCTCTTCCTGGGCCTTCAGGGTCAGGGCGCTGCGCAGGGCTAGCCGCCGGACCTTCTTGTTGACCTTCTGATGGTAGTCCCGGGGATGGGGCCCATGGGCCACACCGCCGCCCACCCAGATGGGAGAACGGGTGCTACCCTGCCGAGCCCTTCCGGTGTGCTTCTGTCGCCAGGGCTTCCTGCCGCCGCCCCGGACCTCGCCGCGGTCCTTGGTGTCGTGGGTCCCCAGCCGGCAGTTGGCCAAATGGGCCACCACGACCTGGTGCATGGCGGGCGCGTGGACGGGGGCGGAAAACACCGCGTCGGAGAGTTCGAATTCCCCGATCACGTCGCCCTGAAAGTTGACTTGCTTGACCCGAGGCATGTCTGTTCCTCCTTGCCTTATTCCGCGGTCTTCCGGATGAGGACGAGACCGTCCTTCGCCCCGGGAACGGCTCCGCGCAGGAGGATCAGATTGTTCTCCACGTCCACGGCGAACACCCGAAGGTTCTTCACCGTGACCCGCTCTCCTCCCATGCGGCCAGGCATCGTCTTTCCCTTGAAGATGTGCCCCGGGTAGCTGCTCGCACCGCTGGAGCCGGGCTGACGATGAAACTTCGACGCACCGTGGCTGGCAGGGCCGCCTCCGAAGTGGAAGCGCTTGATGACGCCCGCGAAGCCTTTCCCCTTGCTGACCCCGATGACGTCGACCGTTTCCCCTTCGGCGAAGAGATCCGCCCGAACTTCCTGGCCCTTGTCGAATCCGTGGCCCTCTTCGACCCGGAACTCCCGGAGCCAGCGCTTCGGCGCGACATCCTGCTTCGCGTAGTACCCCCGCACAGGCTTGTTCAGCCTCTGGGGTTTCACGTCACCGAAGCCGAGCTGGACCGCGCTGTACTGGTTCTTGTCCGGGGTGCGCACTTCCACCACCGGGCAAGGGCCCGCCTCGATCACCGTGACGGGGACCGCCTTGCCTTCGGCGTCAAACACTTGGGTCATTCCGACCTTGCGGCCCAAGATCCCCATGCTCATCTTCCGCTTTCACTCCTTTCGACCCAACGCTTCCCTCGCGCTACAGCTTGATCTGGATGTCCACTCCCGAAGGAAGGTTGAGCTGCATGAGCGCTTCCATCGTCTTCTGCGTGGGATCGACGATGTCGATGAGTCGCTTGTGGGTCCGCAGCTCGTACTGTTCCCTCGCATCCTTGTCCTTGTGAGGGGACTTCAGGATGGTGTACTTCTTGATCTCCGTGGGCAGCGGGATGGGGCCGGAAACCCTGGCCCCGGTCCGCTCCGCCGTGTCGGCGATCTGGACCGCAGAGGCATCTAGAACCCGATGATCGAACGCCTTAAGCTTGATGCGAATCGTCTTGGCCACGTCCATTCCCCCCAGGGGCTACTTCTCGAGGATTTCGGTGACGACTCCGGCGCCCACGGTACGGCCGCCTTCCCGCACCGCGAACCGAAGGCCCGGCTCCAGAGCCACCGGCACGATCAGCATAACTTCGAACTGGCTGTTGTCTCCCGGCATGACCATCTCCACGCCCTCCGGAAGCTTGATGTCCCCCGTCACGTCGGTGGTCCGGAAGTAGAACTGGGGCTTGTAACCCGTGAAGAACGGGGTGTGACGGCCCCCCTCTTCCTTCTTCAGGACGTACACTTCCGCCTTGAAGTGCTTGTGCGGCTTGATGCTCCCGGGCTTCGCCAGAACCTGGCCCCGCTCCACGTCGTCCTTGCCCGTCCCCCGAAGCAGCACGCCCACGTTGTCCCCCGCTTCGGCGTCGTCCAGGATCTTCCGGAACATCTCCAGGCTGGTGGCCACGGTCTTCTGGGTGTCCTTCATACCCACGATCTCCACTTCTTCACCCGGCTTGATGATCCCCCGCTCCACTCGCCCCGTCACCACGGTGCCGCGGCCGGTGATGGTGAAGACGTCTTCGATGGGCATCAGGAACGGCTTGTCCGTCTCCCGCGTGGGAGCCGGGATGTAGTCGTCGCAGGCGTTCATCAGTTCCCAGATCTTCGCCGTCCAGTCGTCTTCCGTCTCGCACTCCAGGGCCTTCAGCGCAGATCCCCGGATGATGGGGATTTCGTCTCCCGGGAACTGGTACTTGTTCAGAAGGTCCCGGATCTCCATCTCCACCAGGTCCAGCAGTTCCGGGTCGTCCACCATGTCGCATTTGTTCATGAACACCACCAGCGCAGGCACGTTCACCTGGCGCGCCAACAGCACGTGCTCCCGCGTCTGAGGCATCGGGCCGTCCGCCGCCGACACCACCAGGATCGCTCCGTCCATCTGCGCCGCCCCGGTGATCATGTTCTTGATGTAGTCCGCGTGGCCCGGGCAGTCGATGTGCGCGTAGTGACGGTGGTCCGTCTGGTACTCCACGTGGGCGATGTTGATGGTGATCCCGCGCTCCCGCTCCTCCGGCGCCTTGTCGATCATGTCGAACGGCGTGAAGTCCGCGTACCCCTTCTTCGCCAGCGTACGAGTGATCGCCGCCGTCAGCGTCGTCTTCCCGTGGTCGATGTGTCCGATGGTCCCGATGTTCAGATGCGGCTTCGACCGGTTGAACTTCTCCTTCGCCATCTCCTGCGTACCTCCCTTGCTTCTGCAGGCGCCCCAGGCGGCGCCTCACCAGTCCTCAAACGCTATTTCTTGAGGAGTTTCTCCGCCACGTCCCGAGGCACTTCTTCGTAATGGCTGAAGGTCATGGAATAGGAGGCGCGCCCGGAGGTGCGGCTCCTGAGGTCCGTGGCGTAGCCAAACATCTCCGCCAAAGGCACGAAAGCCTTGATGATCCGGGCGTTTGCACGTTCGCCCATACCCTCCAGTTTGCCCCGCCGGGAGGAAAGGTCGCCCATCACGTCGCCCATGTAATCCTCCGGCGTCACCACTTCCACGTCCACGATGGGCTCCATGAGGACCGGATCGGCCTTTCTCATGGCTTCCTTGAAGGCCATGGATCCGGCGATCTTGAAGGCCATCTCGGAGCTGTCCACGTCGTGGTAGCTTCCGTCCACGATGGAGACCCGCAGACCGATGACGGGGTAGCCGCCGAGGATGCCGTTGTTCATGGCCTCCTCCACGCCCTTCTGGGCCGCGGGGATGTACTCCTTCGGCACCACACCGCCCACGATGCGGTCCACCCACTCGTAGCCCTTGTGCCCTTCCAGCGGCTCCAGCTCCAGCACCACGTCGCCATACT
Organism: Aminomonas paucivorans DSM 12260; assembly: GCF_000165795.1. Taxonomy (NCBI): domain Bacteria; kingdom Thermotogati; phylum Synergistota; class Synergistia; order Synergistales; family Synergistaceae; genus Aminomonas; species Aminomonas paucivorans. Next base: position 1,744,493 of record NZ_CM001022.1, read on the forward strand.
GTCCGCGACCTCCGGACTGGCGCACGAAGCGCCCCTGGGCGCGGGAGGGTTTGCGGATGGCCTCGCGGTAGGAAACCTGCGGACGCCCCACCTTGACCTCCACATTGAACTCCCGACGCAGACGGTCGACGATGATCTCCAGATGAAGCTCCCCCATGCCTCGGATCAGGGTCTGCCCCGTCTCCTCGTCCACGTTCACCCGGAAGGTGGGGTCTTCTTCCGAGAGGGCCTCCAGACCCTTGGCCAGCTTGATCTGGTCCGCCTTGCTCTGAGGCTCCACGGCCAGAGAGATGACCGGTTCCGGGAACTCCACGGACTCCAGGAGCACCGGGTGCCCCTCCATGCAAAGGGTGTCTCCGGTGCGGACCTGCTTGAGGCCGGGGATGGCCACGATCATGCCCGCATGGACGGCATCCAGCTCTTCCCGCTTGTTGGCGTGCATCCGAAGGATGCGCCCCACCCGCTCGCGCTTGCGCGTGCTGGCGTTGTAGATCCCCGAGCCGCTTTCCAGGGTGCCCGAGTAGACCCGGCAGAAGGCCAGCCGTCCCACGAAGGGGTCCACCATGATCTTGAAGGCCAGGGCCACAAAGGGACCTTCCACGGAGGAGTCCACCTCCACCGCATCCCCCGTCTCGGGGTTGACCCCCTCGTATCGGGGAATGTCCAGGGGACTGGGAAGGTAATCCACCACCGCGTCCAGGACGAGCTGGACTCCCTTGTTCTTGAACGCGGAACCGCAGAGGACGGGAACCACGTTGAGGGCAACGGTCTCCCGGCGCAACGCCTCGCGGATCCAGGCTTCCTCCACGGGTTTGGCATCCAGGAAGGCGGTCATAATCTGATCGTCGAAATCCGCCAGGGTCTCCACCATGGCGTCCCGGGCGAGCTGCGCCTCCTCCAGGAGTTCCGCAGGGACCTCCACCTTCCGGTACTCCGTCCCCAGTTCGTCCTCGTAGATGGCGGCCTTGAAGTCCACCAGGTCCACCACACCCACGAACCCATCCTCCACGCCGATGGGGATCTGGATGGGCACAGGCCTCGCCCCCAGGCGATCCTTCATCTGGGTGACCACGGACCAGAAGTCCGCCCCCACCCGGTCCATCTTGTTGATGAAGGCGATCCGGGGAACTCGGTACTTGTCCGCCTGGCGCCACACCGTTTCGGACTGGGGCTCCACCCCTCCCACGGCGCAGAACACGGAAACGGCACCGTCAAGGACGCGCATGGACCGCTCCACCTCCACGGTGAAGTCCACGTGCCCGGGCGTATCAATCAGGTTGATGGTGCAATCCTTCCACTGGCACGTGGTGGCAGCGGAAGTGATGGTGATCCCGCGCTCCCGCTCCTGTTCCATCCAGTCCATGGTGGCAGCCCCTTCGTGGACCTCCCCCAGCTTGTGCTTGCGACCGGTATAGAACAGGATCCGCTCGCTCGTCGTGGTCTTACCCGCGTCGATATGAGCGGCGATGCCGATGTTGCGAATTGATCGAAGATCCGTTGCGGTCACGACAGAATCGTCCTTCCTGACCAACTACGCCGAGCAGGCCACCCTACCATCGGTAGTGCGCAAACGCCCGGTTCGCCTCCGCCATGCGATGGGTGTCCTCCCGCTTCTTCACGGACCCACCCTCGCCCTTGCAAGCGTCGGTAAGCTCCCGCGCCAGACGCTCCACCATGGGGATTCCCTTGCGGGAACGGGAATACTGAATGATCCAGCGGATCGCCAAGGCCTGGGCCCGGGCGGGCTCCACTTCCACGGGAACCTGGTAGGTGGCGCCGCCGACCCGCCGGGGGCGAACCTCCACCGCCGGGCGGACATTGGCCATGGCCTTCTCGAAGACCTCCGCGGGTTCCAGGGTCAGACGCTTCCCCGCCAGATCCAGGGCTCCGTACATGATGCGCTCTGCCAGGCTCTTCTTGCCCGACAGCATGAGACAGTTGATGAACTTGGCGATGGCCTGGCTCTGGAAGTGCGCATCCGCAGCCGTGGTCCGCCGCTTCACATGTCCCTTACGCGGCATTCTCTGGTCCCCTCCTCTTAGGCAGCGCTCTTCTTAGGACGACGAGCGCCGTACTTGGACCGAGACTGCCGGCGCTTCTCCACCCCGCCGCAGTCCAAGGTCCCCCGCACGATGTGGTACCGGACACCCGGGAGGTCCTTCACACGCCCGCCGCGGACCAGCACCACCGAGTGCTCCTGCAGGTTGTGCCCTTCCCCGGGGATGTAGGCAGTGACCTCGATCCCGTTGGTCAGGCGGACACGGGCAACCTTCCGCAACGCGGAGTTCGGCTTTTTCGGGGTCACGGTGTAGACCCGAGTGCAAACCCCACGCCGCTGGGGGTTTTCCTGGAGCGCGGGGGCGCTGGAACGACGGCGCTTCTCCTCGCGACCATGCCGAATCATCTGGCTGATTGTCGGCACATAACTCCCTCCTTCCTCTTGATCCTTGCTTTCCCTTTCTTACAGGGAAGCACTCCTCTTCTTCAAACCCGCCGCTGCGGCGCTCCTGGAAATGGCGCAGGCCCTTCCCAACAGGAGAGCCTCGTCCACCCATTCCACGTCGAGACCCCGTTGCAGCGCTTCTTCCTCGAGAGCCTGCACCAGGCGAAACTCCGCATCCTTGGCGAGAAAGAGCTTGCGCAGCTCCCCCGTCTGGAGTTTGCGCTGGACCTGGTGCAGTCCCACCACCCGATCCGGTGAAGCCAGCTCGCACAAAGGCACACGTATCCCTCCCGTGCAGACGCACCGAGCGATCATAGCAACGGGCGGCCCCCCTGTCAAGGAAGGCCGCCCGTTCCTGCCATCTGGTGGACAATCCTCAGATCGTGACCGGGGCTGCCTCCGGCACGGATTCCTTGACCTCCACCTTGCGGTAACGCTCGATACCCGTGCCTGCGGGGACCAGCAACCCGATGATGACGTTTTCCTTCAGTCCCCGGAGCCCGTCGATCTCTCCCCGGACCGCAGCGGCCGCCAGGACCTGGGCGGTCTGCTGGAAAGAGGCAGCGGAGAGGAAGCTGTCCGTGGCCAGGGCCGCCTTGGTCACCCCGTGGACCACGGGACGCCACTCCGGCTCCTCCCGAAGCCTCCGGACGAAGGTCACCCGCTGGATGACCCGCCTCAGCTCCGACTGGGCCAGGATGGGACGCACCACCAGGTCGGAGGGACAGGCCTTCACCAACTCTCCCAGGGTCTGGTGGTTGATCTCCCTTCCTGCGGGGACCACCACGTCTCCCAAAGCGTCCCGCACCGGCTCCAGGAGGACCTTGCCGTACACCTTGTCGGTGAGCACCTGGTGCACCAGCTTGTCCCGGGTCAGGATGCCGCTTTCCAGCTCCACGGCGGTGACGCTGCCCGCCAGAAGTCCCTCCACGATCTCCATGTCCACGCGGTTCTCCTCCGGGACGAGGGAGTTCCCCTCCCCATCGATGACCTGGAGGAGTTTCTGGGACAGGTACGTCCCGATGAGGAACTCGTAGAGGTCCTTGGAAAGGTCGATGCGTTCCGGATTCTTCCAGAAACGAAGGTTCTCCTGGGAGGAACGGCGCAGCAGGCCCAAAAGCTCCTCGTCCAGGGCCCGGTCCTTAGCCGGCACCAATTCCCCGTCCACCTTCAGGTCCTCCGCCAGATAGGCCTCGCTGCGAAGCTGTTCCAAAGCCTTAATGTCCCGAACCCAGACGGGTTTCGGTCCTCTGGCGATGAGACGGTTCACGTCTCCGGCGGTCAGGCGGGAACCTGCGGAGAGGACACAACCCTCCGCCACTTCCACCTCCCGGATCAGCTCCAGCCCCTCCATCTCCCGCTTGAAGGAAGCATCTCCCACCACCACGCGCAGCTGCCCTTCCCGGTCCTCGCAGAGCAGCTCCGCCACGGTGATGCCCGGGGCCAGCAGCCGCTTCAGGACCTGCGGCGTCACCGCTTCGTCCTTCAGGCTGCCCGCGCCGTCCATGGCCCCCTGCCCCTGAACCTCCCGAAGAGTGGTCCCCCCCAGGGCGTCCACGGCCTCGGAGAGGGCCGCCTCGTTCTCCCGGCGGATCCGCTCCAGCTCCGCGTCCAGATCCTCCAGCCACACCAGTTCCCCCGACACGAAGGGGCTGTCTCCTTCCTCCACCACCCGGACGCGGTTCACCGGAGCCACCTTGCGGAGGATGGTCTCGATGTGCTTGTCGTTGATGGAGACGCCCTGGGAGCGATAGACCTCCTGGATGCCGTCCAGGATGTACCGCTGCACCGCCTCCAGCCCCTCCACCTCCAGGAGCTGCTGCGGATCGATGTACCCTTCCGTCAGGACCTGCCCCTTGTGGATGGACACGCCTTCTTCGATGCCCACCAGAAGGTTCTGGGACGCGGGGATGTTGTAGGGAATCTTCTCCTCGTTGCCGTTCGCGTCCGTACGGGCAAGGATGACCTTCTTCTTGCCGTCGCTCTCCCGGATCTCCACCACCGTGCCGTCGTGCTCCGCCAGGATGGCCACCTTCTTGGGACGGCGCACCTCGAAGAGCTGCTCGATCCGAGGCAGCCCCTGGGTGATGTCCTCTCCGGTGAACTGCCGCACCCCACCGGTGTGGAAGGTACGCATGGTTAGCTGGGTTCCCGGCTCGCCGATGGATTGGGCAGCCACCACCCCCACGGTCTCTCCCAGGGCTACCCGGTCTCGGGTCGCCAGGTCGCGGCCGTAGCAGGTGCGGCAGATGCCGTAACGAAGCCCGCAGGTGAGGGGGCTGCGTACCCAGAGGCTCTCCACCCCCGCCTTTTCGATCTGCCGAGCCAGTTCGCCGGTGATCTCCTGCCCCGCCCGGACGGCGCAGGTCCCGTCGGGAAGCACCACGTCCTGCAGGGCGACCCGGCCCAGGATGCGCTCGGAAAGGGGGATGACCACCTTCCCTTCCTGGCGCAGCGGGCGGACCTCCACGCCCCGGTCGGTGCCGCAGTCCTCCTCGGTGATGATGAGGTCCTGGGCCACGTCCACCAGTCGACGGGTGAGGTAGCCCGACTTGGCGGTTCTCATGGCGGTGTCGGAAAGACCCTTTCGCGCCCCGTGGGTGGAGATGAAGTACTCCAGCATGTTGAGGCCGTCGCGGAAGTTGGACACGATGGGGTAGTCGATGATGCGCCCCGACGGGTCCGCCATGAGGCCCCGGATACCCGCCATCTGGGCCACCTGGCTCTTGGAACCTCGAGCCCCGGAGTCCACCATCATCCGCAGGGGGTTGGTGATCTCCATGTTCTCCACGATCTTGTCCACGATGCGCCGCACCGCCTCGGACCAGAGGGCGTCCTTCTGGCGCATGTATTCGTCCTCCGTGAGGATGCCCACCCCGTACTGAGAGGACAGCTCCTCCTCGTGGACCATGGTCTCCTGGACGATGATCTCCTTCTGGGGGGGCACCAGGACATCCCCGATACCCAGGCTGATGCCGCTCTGGCTGGACCAGCGATACCCCAGCATCTTCACCGCGTCCAGCATCTCCACCATGGCGGCCTGTCCCACCTGGTCGTAGGCGTTGTCTAACAGGACCCCCAGGTCCTTCTTGCCCATCTGTCGGTTGATGAAGCGCATGGCCACGGGCAGGGCCAGGTTGAAGACCACCCGGCCCGGGCTGGTCTGCAGCCATCCTTCGCCCTGGTTCCACTCCGGCCTGGCCTTGACGTACACCGCAGCGTTCACGTCCACCAGACCGTGATCCAACCCGGAGACCACATCCTCCATGTCCCGGAAATGCATCCCGTGTCCCTTCAGGCCTTCCCGCATCCCCGTGAGGTAGAAGACCCCCAGGATGATGTCCTGGGTGGGGGTCACCACGGGCTTCCCGCTGGCGGGAGACAGGAGGTTGTTGGAAGACAGCATCAGGATCCGGGCCTCCGTCTGGGCCTCCAGGGAGAGGGGCACGTGGACGGCCATCTGGTCCCCGTCGAAGTCCGCGTTGAAGGCGGTGCACACCAGGGGGTGAAGGCGGATCGCCTTCCCCTCGATGAGCACCGGCTCGAAAGCCTGGATGCCCAGGCGGTGCAGGGTGGGAGCGCGGTTCAGAAGCACCGGGTGGTCCTTGATGATCTCCTCCAGGATGCCCCAGACCTCGTCCTTGCCCCGCTCGATGAGGCGCCGGGCGTTCTTCACGTTGGCCGCCAGCCCCTGCTCCACCAGCTTGTGCATCACGAAGGGCTTGAACAGCTCCAGGGCCATCTGCTTGGGCAGGCCGCACTGGTAGATCTTCAGGTGCGGCCCGATGACGATGACGGAACGGCCGGAGTAGTCCACCCGCTTGCCCAGGAGGTTCTGCCGGAAGCGACCCTTCTTCCCTCGGAGGAGGTCGGTGAGGCTCTTGAGGGGCCGATTGCCCGCCCCCAGCACCGCCTTGCCCCGACGGCCGTTGTCGATGAGGGCATCCACGGATTCCTGGAGCATCCGCTTCTCGTTGCGGATGATGATCTCCGGAGCCCGAAGCTCCTGCAGCTTCTTCAGACGGTTGTTGCGGTTGATGACCCGGCGGTACAGGTCGTTGAGGTCCGACGTGGCGAAGCGTCCTCCGTCCAGCTGCACCATGGGGCGCAGGTCCGGGGGGATCACCGGCAGGACGGAGAGGACCATCCACTCCGGCCGACCGTCGCTCTTGCGGAAATCCTCCACCACCTGGAGGCGCTTGGTGAGCTTGCGCTTCTTTTGCCCCGTGGACTCGGCGATCTCCTCCCGCAGCTCCGCCGCCAGGTCGTCCATGTGGATCTTCTTGAGGAGGGCCACCACGCCTTCCGCGCCGATGCCCCCTTCGAAGGCCTTGTCATAGTGGCTGCAGAGGCGCTCCTCCCGCTCCAGGACGATGTCCGCCCTCTGGTAGGGGGATTCCCCCCCCTCCACCACGATGTAGCAGGGGTCCTCGATGGTGATGGTCTCCGGCTGGGCCTGGAAACGACCGGGGAACTTCTGGTAGTAGAGTTCGTACTCGCTCTTGGAGATCACGTCGTTCTTGGCGAAGGGGAGGTGGGTCACCGAAACGGCCACGAAACCCTCCTGGTTGCCCAACACCACGGGCTTGGCCTCAGCGTCGGCCGTCAGGGCCAGGACCGCCTGGACCCGGGAGGCGGGAACAACCTCCCCCCCCTCGGGATCCTCGGGCCGGACGATGCGGAAAGCAGGCTCCACCTTCAGGACGTCGTCGCCGTACTCCGAGCGGATCCGGGACAGCTGGGAAGCCCCCACCACGTCCCCTTCGCTCAAGGGAACATCGTCCACCCGGACGATGCGGAAGGCCTCTTCGGCCTTGAACTTCGGGTCGAAATGCCGGTGGATCCGCTCTTCGCAGGCCGCCATCAGGTCGCCCCGCCGGGCCAGGTCGATGCGACGGCCCTCGGTGACCACCTTATAGACCGGCTCCCTCCGCCTCGTGGGGGCGAAGTAGACCACCTTCTCCAGGTCCTTGGTGGAGGCCCCGAGCAGGAGAGACAGGCGGCTCGGGATCCCCCGGAGATACCAGATGTGCACCACCGGGGCGGCCAGTTCGATGTGCCCCATGCGCTCCCGGCGGACCCGGTTGTCCGTGACCTCCACGCCGCAACGGTCGCAGATGATGCCCCGGAACTTGGGGCCGCTTCGCTTGTACTTCCCGCAGGCGCACTCGAAACTGCGGGTGGGACCGAAGATCCTCTCGCAGAAGAGACCGTCCTTTTCCGGGCGCAGGGTTCGGTAGTTGATCGTCTCGGGCTTCTTCACCTCGCCGCTGGAAAGCTCCCGAATCCTCTCCGGGGAGGAGAGTTTCATCCGAACGCCGACGATTTCGTGGTGAGCCATCTACGCGTCCTCCTCTTCCCGCTCTTCCGCGAGGTCCCCGGGCCCGGACTCCTGCTCCGGGTCCACCACATGGAACAGATGGTCCGCCCCCTCGGGCACCGCGGGCAGGGACACGTCACCCTCGAACAGGTCCTGGGGGGTAAGGGGCCGCTCTCTCGTCTCGAACACATCCTCCAGGGAATCCACCGTGGCATCGGGACGGAAGGGCAACGAACGGCCCCGGACGTCCTCGTCCTCATCCCCCAGGGTCAGCTCCCCGAAGGAACCGTCCTCGTACTGGATCTCCACGTCCAGGCCCAGGCCCTGAAGCTCCTTGATGAGGACACGGAAGCTCTCGGGCACCCCCGGATGGGCCAGGTTCTGCCCCTTGACGATGCGCTCGTAGGTCTTGAGTCGTCCCCGGATGTCGTCGGACTTGACGGTGAGCATTTCCTGGAGCATGTGGGACGCCCCGTAACCCTCCAGGGCCCAGACTTCCATCTCCCCGAAGCGCTGCCCGCCGAACTGGGTCTTGCCCCCCAAGGGCTGCTGGGTGATGAGGCTGTAGGGTCCGATGGACCGAGCGTGGATCTTGTCGTCCACCAGGTGGATCAGTTTGAGCATGTACATGACCCCCACGGTGACCTTCTTGTCCATGGGTTCCCCGGTACGGCCGTCGTAGAGGGTGATCTTGCAGTCCCGGGTAAGCTCCGGGTACTTCTCCGCCTGGATCTCCTCCACCAGACGGAAGATGTCGTCCTCCTGGGCCCCCTCGAACACGGGGGTGGAGACCTTCCAACCCTTGTGCATGGCCACGAAGCCCATGATGGTCTCGAACACCTGCCCCAGGTTCATGCGGCTGGGCACCCCGAGGGGATTCAGCACCACGTCCACCGGGGTTCCGTCGGAGAGGAAGGGCATGTCCTCCTCCGGGAGGATCTTGGAGACCACGCCCTTGTTGCCGTGGCGCCCCGCCATCTTGTCCCCCTCGGTGATCTTCCGGAACTGGGCCACGTAGACCTTGACCACCTCGTTGACCCCGGCGCTCAGGTCCTCGCTGTTCTCCTCCCGGCTGAGACGCTTGACCGCCACCACTTTGCCGCCCTCGCCGTGGGGCACCCGGAGGCACGTGTCCCGCACCTCCCGGGCCTTCTCTCCGAAGATGGCCCGAAGCAGCTTCTCTTCCGGGGACTGATCCGATTCCCCCTTGGGGGTGACCTTCCCCACCAGGATGTCCCCGGCCTTCACCTCCGCCCCCACCCGGACTACACCGCTCTCGTCCAGGTTCTTCAGGGCATCCTCCCCCACGTTGGGGATGTCGCGGGTGATCTCCTCGGGACCCAGCTTCGTGTCCCGGGCTTCCACCTCGTACTCCTCGATGTGGATGGAAGTGTAGAAGTCCTCCTTCACCAGCCTCTGGCTGAGGAGGATGGCGTCCTCAAAGTTGTAACCTTCCCAGGAGACGAAGGCCACCAGGACGTTCCGTCCCAGGGCCAGCTCGCCCCCGTCGCAGGACTGGCCGTCGGCGATGATCCGCCCCCGGTCCACCCGCTCCCCCTGATGCACCAGGGGCTTCTGGTGGATCACCGTACCCTGGTTGGACCGGCGGAACTTGATGAGCCGGGACTCGTCCCGGGCTCCATCGTCTCCCCGGATCACGATGCGGTCCGCGTCCACGAACTCCACGACCCCATCCCGGCGGCTCAGGACGCAGGAACCCGAATCCCGGGCAATGCAGCCTTCGATGCCCGTGCCCACATAGGGGGCCTCCGCCATCACCAGGGGCACCGCCTGACGCTGCATGTTGGAGCCCATGAGGGCCCGGTTCGCGTCGTCATGCTCCAGGAAGGGGATCAGAGCCGTGGAGATGGAGACGATCTGTTTGGGGGACACGTCCAGGAAGTCCACCCGATCCCGCTCCACCGTGAGGATGTTGCCCCGGTAGCGGACGTAGACCTCCTGCTCCGACAGGTTCCCGTCGTCGTCCACGGGGGTGTTGGCCCGCCCCACGTAGAACTCGTCCTCTTCGTCCGCGGCGAGGTAGACCACCTCGTCCCCCACCCGCCCCTCCACCACCCGACGACGGGGGGTGACCAGGAACCCGTACTCGTTGAGCCGGGCGAAGGTGGACAGAGACGTCACCAGACCGATGTTCGCCCCTTCGGGGGTCTCGATGGGGCAGACCCGTCCGTAGTGGGTATAGTGCACGTCCCGGGCCTCGAAGCCCGCCCGTTCCCGGGAGAGCCCCCCGGGGCCGAGGGCGGAAAGCCGCCGCCGATGGGTCAGCTCCGCCAAGGGGTTCGTCTGGTCCATGAACTGGGAGAGCTGGCCGGAGCCGAAAAACTCCCGAAGGGCCGCGCTGATGGGGCGCACGTTGATCAGGTCCTTCGCCGTGGCCGCCGCCAGATCGGGGGTGGTGGTCATGCGCTCCTTGGCGATACGCTCCATGCGCAGCAGCCCGATGCGCACCTGATTCTGGAGAAGCTCTCCCACGGCGCGCACCCGTCGGTTCCCCAGGTGGTCGATGTCGTCGTCCCGCTCCATCCCATCCCGAAGGCCCAAGAGCCCCTTCACGATGGCCACCACGTCCCCCACCGTGAGGAGTCGAGCGGCCTCGGGGATGTCCAGGCCCAGACGGCGGTTCACCTTGTAGCGTCCCACCCGGCCCAGGTTGTACCGCCGGGTGTCGAAAAAGAGGCCGTGGATGTACTCCTTGGCGTTCTCCATACGGGCGGGCTCGTTGGGGCGCAGTCGTCGGAACAGCTCCAGGGTCGCCTCGTCCCCGGACTGGGTGTTGTCCTTCTCCATGGTGGCGGCAAGCCCCGGGTCCACATCCCAGACCCAGACCTTGGTGCGCCCCTGGTTCCAGAGGGTCTCCAAGTGCTCCTTGGTGATGCGCTCGTTCTTGCGGAGCAGCACCTGGCCGTCGGGATTCACCACCGTTTCGGCTAGGAGGCGTCCCTTGATCTCCTCCTCCACCAGGTCCAGCTCCACTTCCTTGGCATCGAAAAGCCGCAGGATCTCGTCACCCGACCCCACGCCGAAGGCCTTGAGGAGCATGGTGACGGGGATCTTCTTCCGGTTGTCGATCTTCACGGACAGGAGGTCCCCCGGGGTGAGGTCAAACTCCAGCCAGGCACCCCGATCGGGGATCACCTTGGCCAGGTAGCTTTCCTGCCCCGGAACCCCCACCTCGGAGGAGAAGTACACCCCCGCGGAACGGGCCAGCTGGCTGACCACCACCCGCTCCGTGCCGTTGATGATGAAGGTACCCCGGTCGGTCATGACCGGGAAGTCCCCCAGGTAGATCTCTTCCTCCTTGATCTCGCCGCTCTTGCGGTTCACCAGACGGATGGTGGCGCGGACGGGCATGGACCAGGTCAGATCCCGACTGCGGGCCTCGTCGAGGCTCGTGCTGGGGGGATCCACGTAGTAGCGAACGAACTCCAGGGCGAAGGAACCGTCGTAGCTCTCGATGGGGAAGATCTCGTCGAAGAGATCCTGGAGACCCTGGCTCGGCCGGGGTCCCCTGTCCGCTTCATGCTCGAAAAACCAGTCGTAGGAGTGACGCTGCACTTCCACCAGATCGGGCAGTTCAATCAGGTCCTTGGCTCGACCAAAGATCCTCCGCGTGAGCGCCTGGGAAGGAGTTTCCGTAACCATGGGAGACACAACCTCCCTTGTGGGGTTTGGGTGGTTAAAAAGTCGTACAGTCGGGCATCATAGCAAAAAGGGCGCACGAAGTCAACGGACTCCGCACGCCCTCTTACGTCCTATGGTGTCGAGGGGGGGAATTGAACCCCCATGAGCGTTAGCTCACTGGATCCTGAATCCAGCGCGTCTACCAGTTCCGCCACCCCGACACATGGTCTGCTGCCACAACGCTGGAGATTCTAACAGCGTTCCGGTTCGTTGACAAGAGGCTCCCGTCCCCCGGAAGCTCGGCTCAGACGATCTCGTAGCGCCCGGGCGATGCCCGCCTTGCCCCGAGGCCATTCCGCCAGGATGCCCCGAGCACCTTGCTGCTCCAACCGGCGCAGGGCGCGAAAGAGGAGGGCGGCATACTCCTCAAAGGTTCCCCCCCGCAGCTCCCAGGCAGGGTTTGCGGGGGGCGGCAAAACCCCCACGTAGCCCCAGGGGACGCCCTCCCGCTCCAGGATCCGGATCTCCTCGGGAACATCCCCCCCGTCCCAGAGCCACAGGGGAACCCCCGGGGCGTAGTGGCGGTGTCGAGTGCCCGGGGAGCGCCGAAGCAGGTCCTCCCCCTGGGGGTAGCCCAGGGGGCCGCAGACCCGTTCCAGATCCTCCGAGGAGATCCCCCCCGGGCGAAGAAGGACCACCTTTTCTCCCGTGACGTCCACCACCGTGGACTCCACCCCCACCTCCGCAGGGCCCCCGTCGAGAATCAGGGGGATGCGGCCGTCCAGATCCTCCCGAACCGACGCCGCGTCGGTGGGGCTGGGCCTGCCGCTGCGGTTCGCGCTGGGAGCCGCCACGGGAACCCCGGCCAGGCGGATCAGATCCTGGGCAAGGGGGTGCCGGGGCATGCGGATCGCCACCGTGGGCAACCCCGCCCGGACCTCCTCGGGAATCCGGGGGTCCGCCTCCACCACCAGGGTCAGCGGGCCGGGCCAGAAACGGGCCGCCAGGGCTCGGGCACGATCGTCAAAGGCCCCCAGGGCTTGCGCCTCCTCCAGGGAGGCCACGTGGACGATCAGGGGGTTGTCCCCGGGGCGTCCTTTGGCGGCGAAGATGCCCCCCACCGCCCGGGGGTTGGTGGCGTCCGCCCCCAGGCCGTAGACGGTCTCCGTGGGGAAGGCCACCAGCCCCCCGCCCAGGAGTACCCGCACGGCCTCCTCCAGGTGACGGGACCGGGACGAGGGGGTCACGGCAAGCAGGCGGGTCCTCACGCCTCTGCCTCCCGCACGTCGTCGAACCGGGCGTGGAAGGCCTCCCGATAGGCAGGGAAGGTGCCCTCCAGGATGGCGTTTCGAGCCCCCTCCACCAGGGAGAGGAGGAAATGCAGGTTGTGCCAGGTGCAAAGCCGCGCCGCCAGGATTTCCCCGGCCTTGTACAGGTGCCTCAGGTAGGCCCGGGTGTAGTGGCGGCACACGTAGCAGTCGCACGTCTCGTCCAGGGGGCGGAAGTCCTCCGCCAGGGCCTGGTTCTTCACGTTCAGACGTCCCGTGGAGGTGAACACCGTGCCGTTGCGTCCGTTGCGGGTGGGAAGCACGCAGTCGAAGAGGTCCACCCCCCGGGCGATGCCCTCCACCAGGTTGGCGGGGTGCCCCACCCCCATGAGATACCGGGGCTTCGTTCGCGGCATCTCCGGGGCCAGGCAGTCCAGGATGCGGTACATCTCCCCGTGGGACTCCCCCACCGAGAGCCCCCCGATGGCGTAGCCCGGGAAGTCCAGGCGAACCAGTTCCCGGGCGCAGAGGACCCTCTGGTCCTCGTACACGGAACCTTGGACGATGCCGAAGAGGTCCTGTCCGGGTCGGGCGTGGGCCTCCCGACACCGGACCGCCCACCGAAGGGTGCGCTCCATCCCCTCCCGGGAGGCCTCGGGGGTAGAGGGATAGGGGACGCACTCGTCGAAGCACATGGCGATGTCGCTGCCCAGCTTCTCCTGGATTTTCACGGACCGTTCCGGGGTCATGAGGTGACGGCTTCCGTCCCGGTGGGACCGGAACACCACCCCCTCGTCGGAGAGGGTCCGCAGCTCCGCCAGGGAGAAGACCTGAAAACCCCCGCTGTCGGTGAGAATGGGGTGCGGCCAGTCCATGAACCGATGGAGCCCCCCCGCCCGTTCCACCAGATCCTCCCCGGGGCGCAGGAACAGGTGGTAGGTGTTGCCCAGGAGGATCTGCGCCCCCATCTGCTCCAGCTCGAAGGGCGCCATGGCCTTCACCGTGGCCTGGGTCCCCACGGGCATGAACACGGGGGTTCGGAGGGTTCCGTGGGGGGTGGAGTACTCCCCCGCCCGGGCCCCCGTGACGGGACACTCCGCCAGCAGCCGGAAGCTCATCGGGGACCTCCGGGGCAGAAGAGCCGTTCCGCGTTCTCCCAAACCGCTTCCGTCAGCGCCTCCAGGGAAAGGCCCCGGACCTCCGCCAGGGTTCGAGCCACCTCCACCACCCAGGCGGGTTCGTTGGGCTTGCCCCGGTGCCCCTGGGGAGCCAGGTAGGGAGCGTCGGTCTCCGTCAGGATCCGGTCCAGGGGGCAGTCCCGGGCGATGTCCCTCAGGGCGTGGTTCTTCGGGTAGGTGAGGGGACCGGCGAAGGAAAGATGGAACCCCAGATCCAGGGCGGCCCGGGCCTGGGAGGCGTTCCCCCCGAAACAGTGGAACACCCCGCCGACCTCACGGGCTTTCCCCTCCTCCAGGATGCGAAACGCCTGCCCGTAGACCCCGTCGGCCTCCGGGTCCTTCCCGTCCCGCAGGTGGAGCACCAGGGGCTTGCCCACCCCCACCCCCAGGGCCACCTGTCGGGCGAAGACCTCTCGCTGCACCTCCCGGGGGGAGTTGTCGTACCAGTAATCCAGCCCGATCTCCCCCAGGGCTGCGGCTCGGGGATCCGCCAGGAGGGCCCGGAGGTCCTCGTAGAAGCCCTCGTCGGCGGTGCGGGCATCGTGGGGATGCAGCCCCACCGCCGCCAGGATCTCCGGTACTCCGGGCTGGCGGGCCAGCTCCAGGGCCCGGCGGGACGAGGGCAGATCGAAGCCCACCACCACCGCCCGGACCACCCCCGCCTCCGCAGCGGCGGCCCGCTGCTCCTCCAGGGGAGCCTTCAGGGGCTCCTCGTTCCAATGACAATGGGTGTCCACAAATCTCATGGTTTCTCCTCCCGAAAAGGGAAGACCGGGAACCCGCCCGACGGGGCGGAACTCCCGGTCCCCTGCGATGCTTCTGTGCCCCAGAGGGGCGATCCGTCAGTGGATCCGGCTTCCCACGGGGATGTCCTGGTCCACCGTCAGCAGGGCAAGACCGAAGTTCGTCTTGCTGGGGCTTTCCGCCGCCAGGAGCATGCCGTTGCTCTGCACCCCTCGGATCACCGAGGGCTTGAGGTTGCAGATGACGATGATGTTCTTGCCCTCCAGCTCCTCGGGGGTGTAGAACTCCCGGATCCCCGAGACGATGGTGCGTTTCTCGTAACCCAGGTCCAGGTCCAGCTTGAAGAGCTTGTTGGCCTTGGCCACGGGCTCCACATGGAGCACCCGGGCCACCCGGAACTCCAGCTTACGGAAGTCCTCGATGGTGATCTGCTCCTCGTGGTCGCTGTAGTCCATGTCCCCCCCCGATGCGGCGGCGTCCCGGGCGGCCTTCTCGACCTTCCACTGCTCCAGGTCCACCCGGGGGAAGAGCACCCCCGCCTTGCGCACCTGCACGGGTTGCGGCAGGGGGCCGAAGGACCAGGGGCTCCGCCCCGTCCCTTCCGGGGTTCCCGGAAGGCCCAGCTGGTCCCACATGCGCTGCGCCGTTTCGGGAAGGAAGGGGGCCGACAGGAGAGCCGCCTGACGCAGCGCCTCGAAAAGGGTCCGCAGAACCGTGTCCAGCCGTTCCTGGTTCCCCTCCTTGGCTAGGTTCCAGGGGAGGTTTTCGTCGATGTACTTGTTGGAGCGCCCCAGGAAGGCCCACAGGGCCTTCAGGGCCTCGTCGAAGGCGAACCGCTCCAGAAGCCGGTCCATCTCCTCGGCGGTGCGCCCCGCCAGGATTTCCAGTTCCCGGTCCAGGGCCTCGGGGTGCACTGCGGAAGGCACCTGGCCGCCGCAGTACTTCTCCACCATCTGGAGGGTCCGGTTCAGCAGGTTCCCCAGGTCGTTGGCCAGGTCCGCGTTGGAGCGCTGCACCAGGGCCAGCTCGGAGAAGTCCCCGTCCAGGCCGAAGGGCACCTCCCGGAGGAGGAAGTACCGGAACACGTCCACCCCGTAGCGCTCCGCCATCTCGAAGGGGTCCACCACGTTGCCCTTGGACTTGGACATCTTGTCCCCCTCCACGGTCCACCAGCCGTGGGCGAAGACCCGTTTCGGGGGCTGCAGCCCCAGAGCCAGGAGCAGGGCGGGCCACACCACGGAATGGAACCGGATGATGTCCTTGCCCACCAGGTGGTGCGCCACGGGCCAGAAGGTCTCCCAGGGCTTGCCCGCCTCTGGGTACCCCAGGGCGGAGAGGTAGTTGATGAGGGCGTCGAACCACACGTACACCACGTGCTGCTCGTCTCCGGGTACCGGGACCCCCCATTTCATGGTGGTGCGGGAGATGGACTGGTCCTTCAGCCCCCCCCGGAGGAAGCTCAGGATCTCGTTGGCCCGGGTGCGGGGCAGGATGGCCTCGGGAAGCCCCTCGTAGTAGTCCAGCAGGGGCTGCTCGTACTTGGACATGCGGAAAAAGTAGCTCTGCTCGGTCATCTTCTGGAGGGGCCTGCCGCAGTCGGGACAGGTGTTCCCCTCCCCCATCTGGGCCTCGGGGACGTAGGTCTCGCAGGGCACGCAGTACCAGCCCTCGTAGGACCCCAGGTAGATGTCTCCCTTTTCCAGGAGGGTGGAGAAGATGTGCTGCACCACCTTCTCATGTCGAGGCTCGGTGGTGCGGATAAAGTCGTCGTTGGTGATGTTCAGGACCTTCCAGAGCCGGCGGAAGTTCTCCACCGTCTGGTCCGCCAGCTGCAAGGCCGTCAGGCCCTTGGCCGCCGCGGCCTGCTGGATCTTCTGGCCGTGCTCGTCCGTACCAGTGAGGAAGGTGGTGGGGTCCCCCAGCATTCGGTGGTGCCGGGCCAGCACGTCCGCCGCAATGGTGGTGTAGGCGTGCCCGATGTGGGGGACGTCGTTGACGTAATAGATCGGGGTGGTGATGTAGAAGGGGGTTCGCTGTTCACTCATGGGGGGTTCCTCCTCACGCAGGTCCGTTTCGGGATTCTTCGCCGCGGCGCTGCCACAAAAAGGCCTTGGCGCGGTTCTTCGGGATACCATAGCGCTCCCCCAGGGACTTGACAACCGCGCTATAGAACGGGGTAAAACCCGGTTCCGTTTTTTCGCCCCCGGGAAGAATGTCAGGGAGGGGGTTTGTCATATGGGGAGCGCCGTTCCGATTCGCAAGGTCTTGCCTACCCTGTCACAGATGGTCGAAGAGTACCTTGATGAACGAAGCCTGGACCTTGCGCCATCCACCGTGAAGAACCAAGGCTATATCCTACGGCAGTTCGCCGCCCAGAGCCAGGATGAAGGGAACCGAGCCGACGCGGTGCGACTCCTTCAGCACGCCAAGAGTCCCAACGTCCACAACCTCTACCGCGCCACGCTGAAATGCTTCTTCGACTGGTGCATCTCCCAGGGCTACCGCACCGACAACCCCGGCGAGGGGATTCGGACGAAGAAGGGCACCCACAAGTTCATCGATACCCCGGTACAGGCCCTTGATTCCTTCATCCGAGAGGGGTTCGACACCACCACCTATGTGGGCCTCCGCGACAAGGCCGCTGTCCTGTTTCTCATCGACACGGGAGCCAGGCCGAACGAAGCATGGCAGCTTCGCCCTGAAGACGTGGACCTAGTGCAGGGGATCGCCCTTCTCCGCGCCGAGACCACCAAGACGCGCACACCCAGGACCGTGTTCTTCTCGAAGCCCACCGCAAAGCTGCTGAACACCCTTCTGGGGAACCGCCCCGACTGGTGGGGCCCAGACGTGCCGATCTTCGCCGCCTCCACAGGAAGTCCCATGACCTCTACGGAGTTCGGACACCGCCTCCGCCCCGTCACCGCCCGGTTCGGGTTGAACCTCACCGTCTACAGCCTTCGGCACATCTTCGCCACCAATTTTCTGAGGGGAGGAGGGAGCGCCTTGGAACTACAGCGCATCCTTGGCCACAGCAACATGACGATGACCACCCGGTACGCCAACCTGAACCGGGAGGACCTGCAAGAGGCCCATCGGCACGCCTCCCCGGTCAACGCTTTGTTCCCGGAGGCGAAACGGCACGCACCCCGGAAGCTCAAGAAATGACGCCGCTCTTACCCCCCCAGAGTCCCACCTTGAGCCCCAGGAGCCACGTGGAACCCCCCAGGAGCCCCTACTTTCCCCCGGACGGGTTCGGACACCACCCGGGCCAAGGGAGGGGCCTTCTGGGGCTCCCGCGAAGGGGGCGGGAGCAGCGCGGCGGATCGGGGCCGGGAGTGAAGGGAGCAGGCCCGGGAGGCGGCGGGACCAGGGGCCGGGGGGGAGACCTCCGGTCCTTCTCCTTTGGGAGGGTCCCCCTTCACCCCGCCGGTCACGTTCTCGGAGGGTCGTCACGCGACCGCCACGCGACCGCCGCAAGGGGTACCCAACCCCCAGGGGCCAGGAGCAGGGTGAAGGGGAACCGGTCCGCTTTGGAGCAGGTCCGCCTAACGTCGCGATCCGCGACCTTTGGGCGCTGCCGCAGGCCCGTGACCGGCACAGTATGCCGCCCCCGGATGCCCTCAGCCGAATTGAGGCCATCCGCCAAGCTGTCCCTTACTTGAAGTAACCCCACCGCCAGGAGCAGCCCGATGGAATCGCGGATCGCGAATCCATCCGCTTCTCGTGGACTCATTGCCCCTGCGGCAGCCGGGGGAGTAGCTTCGGGAGTGGTGATGTTACCCGAGAAGGCCCTTTACCGACGCCGGTAAAATGATCCGCCTCGACCATTCCGTTGACAGCACCGATATGATCCCAAGGATGGGGACAGTACCCCCACCCTCAAGGGGTCTAAGCAGTGGTGAGACCCTTTGCCCGGGAGCAACCGGATGGCGTCGTGAAACGCGACGGCATCCGCCGCGCCGCCGCCCAGGTCCGCCAAAGGGTGTAACAAAACGTTACCCCCCTTCCACCGCCCGGGCCATCAAAGGGCGTCGGCACTCCCGACACCCCCGAAGGGTACAAGCAGTCCTTGTCCCCCCGCCTCATGAACTACCAATTTTCAGGATTACCCCGCTTCACCGCCCAGCGCGTACCCCCTTCACCCTTTTGCACCGTCCATCCTGTACCCCTACCCAGTTAACCTACTGGCAGCCCTGCACCGGGACATTCCCCCTGCCGGGAGTCCTCCTTGACGGGTATCCTATGGCTTCCCTTCAGCTTCGCCGTACAGGCCAATGTGAGGAGACCGCGCCACGTGCCCACGGAGGGGCCCAGGACGCCCCAGGATCGCGTGTTTGGTGCCGGGAGGGTATCGGTGCTGCCCGTGAGGGCACACCGCCGGGGGTCGTCAATTCGATGACCCCGGGAGGGTATCGGTGCTGCCTGTGGGGGGGGGGGAAGGCCCGTGCGTGCCGCTCTGGGGGGAGGTGTCCAACAAACACCCCCCCCTGCGCTGCGGGAGGGGGCCTGGGTGAAGGGAAAGCCCGCCCGGGATCAGGACCAACCAGGGGATTGTTAAGCCGGGTTCAGCGACATCTTGTCGCTCCGCCTCCGCCAGCCGCCGCAGGGCTTCGATCTCGTCCTGCTTGGCCTCCAGCTCCTGGGCTGCGGTGGTGGCGTTAACGGTGGGGACATGTTCACTTTTGAACGCCTCGTTGGCTACCGCATTGACCTTGCCCAGCGAGCACCCCGCCGCAGTAGCGATCTTTCTTTGTGGCACCCCCGCCGCCGCAAGACGACGGATCATCTCGTCCCGCTTCTCCCGGGTCAGGTTCCGCCGACCGAGCTGGTTCAGGTCCTCGACCAGGAACCCATGGATCAGCCCACAGCAAAGGACCGGATGAAGGGATCTCCCCCTCACCCGGTCCTTGTCTTCCCCGTTGGTTTTGCCTTCGAGTCTCGCTACGGCCCCGCCATGGTCAACGACACGACCCCATCCTCCCTGGAGGAACCCAGACGAACCGCCATGTCACTCTCCAGGAACAGCACGACCCCATCCGGGCCCCCTACTTCGATCCGGGCAACGCTCAAGTCCGCCTCAAAGTCTCCCTTGGCCGTCGCTACGTGCATCTTCATGGTCTACGCCTCCCGTCCACTCTACCGACCTTCCCCGCTCTACTCTTCCGCCTTCGCCGTGCCCCGCTGGGCTACCTCGTCCAGGGCGCTTTCCGGTACCCGCCAGGCCCTACCTACCTTTACCCCCCGAAGGTTCCCCGACCGGAGCCACCGTCCTACCGTCACCATAGAAACGCCCAGATGCTCCGCTGCCTCCTCCACCGTGTAGAGCCGTTCCGCTGTCACCGCCTCACCCCCTAGGCCACCCGGGCCAGGATGTACCTCACCGTCGAAGCGTGCCACTGACCGCCCCGCTTCGAGGGAACCCCTTGGGTGTTCAACCGGTCTGCAATGCCCCGCAGCGTCTCCCCCGAGTCCCGCCACTGCCGGATGAGGGAGAGCACCCCCATTTCCTTCACGTCGTCCTCCAGCAGATCCCCCGTGCGGGTCTTGCCGTAGGGCGTCGGGGAGTACGCCGTCCCCGCGTCCCGCTTGTGGGCCAAGGCCGCCTTGGTGCGCTCCGCCGTCAGGTCCCTTTCGAACTGGGCGAACCCCGCCATCATGGTCAGCATCATCCGCCCCATGGCCGATCCCGTATTGAGCGACTGCCCGCCCATGTCCACCAGGTGCAGGGCCACTCCCCGCCGCTCCCATTCCTCCGTGGTGGTCAGTGCGTCCACCGCCGACCGGAAGAGCCGGTCCAGCTTCAGGGCCACCACGTGCTGCACCTTCCCCAGGGCCACCAGATCCACAACCCGGGAGCCTTCAGGGCGGGAGTGAAGGGGAACCGTCCCGCTCACCGCCTCCTCCCGGAGGACCGCCACCACCCGAAGGCCGGAAGCCAGGGCATAGGCCCGAAGGCGCTCTTCCTGAGCATCCAGGCTCACCCCGTTCTCCGCCTGATCCAGCGTCGAGACTCGCACGTAGAGCACCGCGTCGGTTCCGTCGCTTTGGGCCTTGCGGGTCATGGGCTCCACCTCCCCCGGGATGTCCATAGCATATCGGATCAAATATGCTCTGTCAATATCATTCGATATCAAAAGATGCCTTGTGCAGATCCGACCGGTTCTGTACAAAGATGGCCCCGGCCTTGTCGTCAGTAGCACTAGGTGCTAGTATATCCTCATGAACCGAATCCTCCGGACTGCCCCTTTTACTCGATGGATGAAGGACAACGATGTCGACGATGCCTCCCTTGAAGCGGCGGTTCAAGAGATGGGAACAGGGTTGATCGACGCCAGCCTTGGAGGACACCTCTACAAGAAGCGGGTAGCCCTGCACGGTCGAGGGAAGCGGGGCGGAGCCCGTACCATCGTGGCGACTCGGTACGAAGGCACGTGGTTCTTCCTCTTCGGGTTCAGGAAGAACGAACGCTCCAGCATCACGGACCGAGAAACAAAGGCATTGCAACAATTGGCCAAATCCCTGCTTGGCCTAAGCGAAAGCGAACTGGAAGCAGCCATCAAAGCGGGAGACATTCAGGAGGTGACACCATGAGCCGCATTCTTCAGGAAGTGCACGAAACGGCCCAGGATTTGCATGCCTCGGGAGTCCTTTCGGATGAGGGGATGCGGGAGTTCGATGCCCTTTGCCTTCCGGCAATTCCCACCTACTCCCCCGAGGCCATCCGTAAGATTCGAGCCGATACCCGCTTGAATCAGAATACCCTAGCTGCCCTCCTGAATATCAGCGCCTCCACCCTTCAGAAGTGGGAAACCGGCGCAAAGAAGCCCGTTGGGGCAGCCCGAAAGCTGCTTCACATCCTGGAAACCCGGGGCATCTCCTCGCTGCTGTAATCCTGCCCCATCGTCCCCGGGAGGATGCCGCCCCGGGCCACCGTCGCCTACGCCACCCCCAGCCGTCCGTCCTTTTCCAGTTCATCGACATCCAGATCAAGGAGCCGCTGCTTTTCCCCGGTTTCGTCGCGCAACGCCTGGAGGGGATCAAGCTGTGCTTCCCCAATCAGCTCTTCGGCGATTTGCTCCGCGTCTCTCGGTTCCGGCGCAGCGGAGGTGAAGAACCTCTCCGTTCTCCACAGAAGGCCCGCCGCTACCTGGAGCTTCACGTTCGGGGAAACTTCCTCATCGTCCAGTAGCTGAAGGGTCACTTCGGCAGCCTTCATCACCGCAGCCTGGAGCTTGCCGCGCAGCTCTGACAAGACTTCGTGCCGCCGGACCTCAAGGGCCGCCCGGAAATGAGGGCTTTTCCGCGTCAGGTCCGAAACCCGCTGCCGCGACATGCCCACAGCAAGGGCCGCCGCCGTGATGCTGGCTCCCCCCGCAAGGAGTTCCACCAGGTGACGATGTCTTTCGTTGAGGCCCCCCCTGTTGCTGTCTCGTTTAGTCAACTTTGTCTCCCCCTTTCAACTTCCGTTTGTTCCGTTCCACCCCCGCACAGGGCCCGGTACACCGAGAAGAACCGGGACCGGGCTTGGTACTCCAAGACCCCGCAGCCGTCCACCAGGTCCACCACCAGGGGAACCGCCTTCCCCGGAAGGGCCCGGAGGATGCGACCTACCCGCTGTTCCAGGAGCCCCGGGTTCTTCGTGGGGGCCGTCAGGAGTAGGGCGTCCAGGACGGGGACGTTCAAGCCTTCGTCCGCCAGGTTCACCGACACCACGCAGCGCAGGGAGCCCCCTTTCAGGTCCTCCAGGATGCGTTCCCGGTCCGCCTTCGTACGACCTCCGTGCAGGGCCTCCGCCCCATACCCTTTCTCCCGAAGTCCCGCCGCCAGGACATCCGCCTGTTCCTTGCGGGAGGCCAGGATGAGGAGGGCCCTCCCTTCACCCAGAAGGCCCGCCGCCTCCCCGACGATGAGCCGGTTCCTTGGTTCGCTTCGAGCCAGCCGGGAGACGGACCGTGACCAGTCCTCCGGGTCGAACCCGGGGACAGGGAGGCCCCGAAGCCACCGCAGCGCCGGACGCACCCGCACCCCTTCGTCCTCCAGGTCCTCCGCTTCGATCCGGGCCAGGGTCGGGCCGAGAACCGCATGGAGCAGAGGCGTCAGGCCGTCCGCCCGGGTCGGGGTCGCCGAAAGGCCGTACCGGTACACTGCGGGGAAGGCCCCCACCACCTCGCCGAAGGTCATAGCGGGGACGTGGTGGCACTCGTCCACCGCCACCAGGCCGTACCGCCCGGTCAGGTCGCCCAGCCGTTCCGGGTCCCGCAGGCTTTGGAGCAGGGCCACGTCCACCACGCCCCCGGGGGAGTACTCCCCCGCCCCCACCAGGCCCACATGGACACCCAGCCACCGCCCCAGGTCCTCCCGAAGCTGGAAGGCCAGGTCCCGGGTATGGCACAGGACGATGGCAGGTTGCCGCCGTTTTGCGACCAGCGCCCCCAGCAGCGCCGTTTTCCCCGCACCGCAGGGGGCCACAAGAACCCCCTGAGACCGGCCCCCCACCTGCCGCAGGGCGTTCTCCTGGTACTCCCGGAGGGTCCCCTTGAAGGTCAGGCCCAGGCCCTGGAGGAGGAGCCGATGGTCCACTAGGTCCACGTCCAACCCCCGGTCTTTGGCCTCTCGCAGCAGCCGCCCCACCAGACCCCGGGGGAGGAGGAGGGTGTCCCCCACCTCCCGGGCCAGGCACAGGGTTTCAGGGATACCTCCGGTCCAGCGCCCCGCCCGTGCCGCGCTGACGTAGGCCGGGTTCGGGGCCGAAGCCAAGGCCACCATTTGGGCCACCAGATCCCGGGAAGCCCCCTCCACCCGGGCCACCGCATCGACCACCAGCCTCAAGACCGCACCCCCCGCAGCAGGGCCAGGACGTCCCCGAAGCGCTCCCGCAGGTCCTCCAGATCCTCCAGCATCAGGGAGACATCCACGGGCCCGTCCAGGCCCCTGTACACCTCCATCAGGACTTCCAGCCGATCCGCGTACCGCTGCCCCGCCAGTCCCGCCAGAAGGCCGTGCATCACGCCACTGCCCTTCCCGCCGCCCGTAGGCCGTACCACGCCAGGGCCAGGGCATCCGCTCTTCCGTCCAGTCCTTTCCCCCGGGGGGTGAAGAGGGACGCGCCGGGGAAGGCCAGGGAGGCCCACCGCAGGGCCCGCTCCTTCCCGTCCCCCGGGGTTCCCCGCAGCACGTCCCCCTGCCAGGTCCGGGGAGACACCTCCAGGAGGGGAACCCCCAGGGCCTCCAGAACCCCCACCACCACGCCCACGTTCCGCCCGAAGGAGAAGCAGGAGGAGACCCCCTGCCCAGGCATGGCGTGCACCGCCTCCACCACCGCAAGCCGGATCTCCCCGGCCTCGACCAGGAACCGGGCCAAAGCCGCCCCGTCCACCTCCTGCCGTGTCTTCCCCAGGGAGCGCAGGGGCATGTCCTCGATCCTCCACGGGGAACCGTCCGCCTCAAGGATCGCCACCGCGCCGCGCAAACCCGGGTCGATGCCGCAGATCCGCATCACGCAGCCCTCCTCAAGGTCCCGTCGATCTCCGCGTCGATCAGCCCCGCCCGCACGGCGTCCCGGATCGCTTGCCCCCCGAAACGGCGGTGGGCTTCGGCGTAGTGGATGCCTTCGGCCCGGGAGGCCGCCGAAAGAAGGTCCCCAGGGTCGGATGAAGGGGAATCCCCCGCCTCCGAGACCGGGAGCACCCGGACCGCCTCGACCGGCGCAGGAATCACCGGGTCCGCCACGCGGGGAGCCTTCCCCAGGAAGACGCGATCCCCCGACCGACGGACCAGCCCCGCACCCATGGCAGCGTAGACCAGCCGTTCCCCGCAGCCCCGCACCGCCGCCGCGAAGCTCAGGGGTCCGTCCTGGAGACGGGAAAGCAGACTCACAAGCACCTGATCCGCGCTACTCGCTCCCGGGACCGGGACAAACCGGGACAATGTCCCTTCTGCCACTTGTCCCGGGGGGACCGGTTCCCCCTCGCCCATGATCGCCTCCCTTTCGGCCAGGAGTTCCGCCACCTGTTCCCACCCGGGAGCCTTCGCGTCCACCAGGTGGAGCAGCAGGGCCCCCTCCAACCTCGAGGCGTCCAGGAGCGCCCGCGCCCGTTCCAGGGGTCCCGGGTCGGGACCGATGAGGGCCACCCTGGGACCGCACAGGATCGGGACGATCCCGAGTTCTTCCGTCAGCGCCACATAGTCCTGCATCGTCATCGTCCTCATGCCCCCTTCAGCCAGTCCCGGATGTTGCCCTTGGGAAGATCAACCACCTTCGCCGCCCTTTCGGTCAGCTCCGCCAGTCGGACAGGAGCCGGTGCCCGGTCCAGAGTGGGGGGAGCCGTCGCCGTCGGGTCCGTGACCGGCATACTATGCCGCTCACCTGTCGGGTCCTTCGCCGGTGCCGCCGTCGCCGCCCGGGCCATCGGAGGTTCCTGAGGGCGGGTCCTGGGGTCGGGTCTGGATGAAGGAAGGTTCTCTTCATTCGGCCCCTTCTCCCCCCGGGACACCGGGACGGGACCGGGACACGGGACACCCCCTATAGGGGTGTGTCCCGGTTTGTCCCGGGACAGGCCGGGACATGTCCCGTTTTGTCCCGCTTTGTCCCGCTTCGTAATGTGCTGTGTTGAAGTGTCCTCGGCGGGTCCGTCGAGCCCGAGGGAACCCCCGGGAAGGTCCTCCTCACCCCGGCCCCTGGGGGTCCAGCCGATCCGTTCCCGCAGATCCCGGGCCAAGTTCCCTTCCTCAATGCCCGCCCCAGGGGAAGCCGGGCCGAGGCGGTACAGGTCCTCCTCCACCAGAAGCCACCCGAGGGACACCAGTTCGTCCCTTGTCCGCTGGAACGCCTTCTTCTTCGCGTCCGAGCTGTCCTTCGTGCTGCCGGAGTAGAACGTCCTCCTCCAGTCCTCCAGGTGGACCCCGAGGAAAGCCCCGTCCCGGTCCAGCCTGCCGTGGTCCTTCGCCGCCGCGTACCAGGAGTCCAGCGCCTGCCGCAGGACCGGACGAAGGGATTCCCTCCTGGGGGCTTGGATGCCTCCCTGAGCCTCCACCAAGACGGCGCTGTGGACAGGCCGCCCCTCTTCATCCGCCAGGCCCGGGAGGACTACATCCTGGAGTTCCAGGGTCAGGGGATTTCCCAGTTCCGCGTCCTTCGATTTCGTGGCGGTGACCGTCACCAGGTGGTTGCTTTTGGTGACGCACAGCTCTGTGTCCATCGCAGCCTTCAGGGCCGAGGAGCCCCGCGCCCGGTTCCGGTCCCCGTGCCCGGAGTGGTGAACCGCCAGGATCAGCGCCCCGGGGTTCTCCAGCCGCAACCGATCCATGGCCCCGATGAAGCGCCCCACGTCCTGGGAGCTATTCTCGTCCGCCCCCGCAAGGCACCGGGCCACGGTATCCAGGACGATCAGGGCCAAGGGTTCTCCCGCCTCTTCCCGGATGACAGCCAGGGCCGCCGAGGCTTCCTCGATGCCCTCCAGGGTCGCCAGGTCAGCAGCGCAGTTCGACAGGGCCAGACGATCCACCAGAACCCCGTGGTGCTCTTCCCATCCGGCGATACGTCGGGCCAGGCCCCTTGCCCCTTCCCCGGCGACGTAGGCCACAACCCCCTGCCGGACCTTCCGCCCGCAGAAGTACCGCCCCGTGGCTACGGAACAGGCCAGGCCCACGGACGCGAAGCTCTTCCCGCTGCCGGGCTCCCCGAAGATCAGGCCGAGGGTGTCCCGCTCGAAGAGCCTTTCCACCAGCCAGTCCGGGGGGAGAACCTCCAGGTCCCGCCTCCATGCGAAGCGAAGACGCCCCGCCTTCCTGGTAGCCGGTCCCGCCTCCGGGAACGCCTCACAGGTCGTTGCTACAGCAGCCGGGGGGAAGTCGTCGTCCTCCGGGTCGTCCGAGAGGGGCAGGAGGGGGATGGGGGGCCCTACTTCGAGGTCGCCCCAGTCATCGCCCTGATCCACGGCGGAATCCTCCGCCACCTGTTGGAGCCGCAGGATTTCCGCCGCCATGGTTTCACCACGCCCTTTCGCTGTTTGGAGTTCTTCCCGTGCCGCTTCGAGCCCCAGGGACGTCGCCAAGTCGTTCCAGTCCGACCCCGGGGTCCCTTCCGGGGTGAGGGGAACCGCCCCGGATTCCTTCGCCGCCGCTTCCGCAGCCCGCCGCCCGGCTTCGTCGTTGTCCGTCGCCGCGTAGAGGACCACATGGGGACGGCACCGCCGCACCAGGGAGCAGACGGCCGGGACGTTCGACGTGCTGAAGGCCGCTAGGACCACGCCAGCGTCACCCACTAGCTGCTGAAGGCTGTAGGCCGTCGCGTAGCCTTCTGCCACGTAGATGGCCTTGTGCTTGGGGTTCCGCCAGTCAGGGGCCATCGAATGAAAGGAGCCCGTCAGGACGGAGCCCCTGATGAGCCGCTTGGAGCCGTCCGCGCCGATCCGCTGGACCCCCGCCAGGCCGCCGATGGAGTCGTACAGGGGAACCAGCAGGCCCCCGGTGCCGTCCACCTTCAGGCCCGGGAGAACAGGGAGCCCCTTACGGACCTGGTACACATGGGGGGAATCCAGGACCTTCCCTTCATCCCAGGCCTTGCGCATTGCCACCGCCGCCCGGGCCGCTTCAAGGGCTGCCTTCTGGCGCTCCGCTTCGGCCTTCGCCAGGGCTTCCGGGTCGGCCTGTCCGCCCTCTCCGGGAGGGTCCACCCCCAGCAGCCGGGCCAGCTCCAGGACACCGCCGTGCTGCCCCGTGGTGCGATCCAGGAACCCCGCCCGCTCCGGGTCGCAGCAGACGCCGAAGCTCGGGTTCTTCTCAGGCCGCAGGGGAGACAAGCACCTGCCGGACCAACCGCCCGGGCCGCCCCACTGGACGGGGGAAGGAATCACTCTGCAAAACCACCGCCGCAGCTCGTCCGGGGAGGCGTTGTAGCGACTCATCAGCACCCACCCCCAAGATCAAGGCTGCCTTGCCGCCCCTGGAGAGGCTGGTTCTCCTCATCCGGGGTCTGCGTCCAGGAAGCGTCCAGGTCCAGCGAGTACTCCGCTACCCGCCGACCGTCGCCGACATCGACCAGCCGGGACCGGATCGGCCAGCCACGGCGCTTCAAGTCGTAGATTCGAGCGCTCAGGCGGAAGGACCCCACTCCGTCCAGAGCCTCAAGCGGGGTGATGTGTTCCCCGGTCAGGAGCCGCCTCAAGATGGCCTCCGCTTGGGTCTGCGCCTGGGATGCGTTCGGGTTCAGGTTCATCGGCAGTCACCCCCGGAGACCATGCAGTAGCGACCCTCGGGCTCAGGGCCGGAGGGGATCAGGTCGGATGAGGAGGATCTAGGGGATGGCGGTACTAGACCCTGACCGTGCAGCCAGGGTGATGCAGGTGGGTCTCCTTGTTGTTGGTCGGGGTCTCCGTCGCCGGGACCACCACCTCCACCTGGGGAGGCTGCCACCGTCGCCACCCGGGCCACGTGGGAACGCCGAGGAGCACGGGACCGAGACTGCACAGCTCGACGGGGAGCAGGGCGGGAAACAGGACGGCGGGGGATGACCACCTTGCGAGGTTCCGGTTTCTCTGCTGTTCCGATTTTCGAGATGCGCCGGCGCGGAGACATCCCAGGAGGAAGACCCTGGGCCCTCAGGAGCCGACTGCAAGCTTCGTCGTACTCCCGCTCAAGTTCCTGGGAAAATAGAAAACGTGCTACAGCTTCCTCCGCATCTCGAAGAGAGGGATCTTGTGAGTCCAATAAACGACGTGCCGCGTCCCAGACTGTCTCCCTGCCCAATTTAAGCCGTTTCCTTGTCCTTCTAGCGATTTGCAGGTATCTCGTTTTGATTTTACTAGAAAGCCTCTCCATGTAATCCAAAGACTTGCTCTTGGTGTAATTTAGGTGCTTAATTGGCAAACAAAGAGTGAATGGCCCTTCTTCTCCGGGAAAATAAACTTCATCACAGATACAGCGTGCCTTATGGTCTATATGACCACATACTTGTATCGCTCTCGGGTCCTTCGTGGTAAGATTGGACTTACCAGGCATGCGTGCACCACCTTTCTCTTTGGGCCTCGGGGAGACGCTCCCCGGGGCTCTTTCTTTTCTCACGCCGACTTCGGCCACTCTCGCCCGCAAAGTTCGTCCAGGCTCACACCTAGGACGTCCGCCAGCTTGACGACAGAATCGAGACGCAACCCCGCCTTCCCCTCTTCGGCGTCCCGTAGCCGCCCCCAATCCAACCCGCTGTCTCGCGCCACTCGGTATCGGGTTAACCCCCGGGCTTCTCGAAGCTCCTTAATTCGCATGTTTTCACCTCCCCTAACGAGATACCCCATTGTATATCTATCGGCAAAAGAGGGCAACCGCCATGTCGACACGATGGACAGCGCCACTACAGGTAGAGGGGAACCCGCCCGGGGCTAGTGCATGTGCCCATGTGCTATTTGCCTTTTTGGGTCAGCAGGAAGGGGGCACCTGGGTCTTGGCATATGTGACAGACAACATATACTAGAGTGACATACTCCGCAGGGAAACCGGACCACGGGGAAGGATTACGGAAGTTGAAATGTGCGGATGCAGATTAGCGGAACATTGACCGAACGGGGGCGAATACAAGGGAAACCGGAGAAAAACCCGGTGATACCAACGGTTTTTAGCCGATGTGGGGGACGTCGTTGACGTAATAGATCGGGGTGGTGATGTAGAAGGGGGTTCGCTGTTCACTCATGGGGGGTTCCTCCTCACGCAGGTCCGTTTCGGGATTCTTCGCCGCGGCGCTGCCACAAAAAGGCCTTGGCGCGGTTCTTCGGGATACCATAGCGCTCCCCCAGGGACTTGACAACCGCGCGCCAGTCCCCGCCCTCCTCCAGCTCCCGGAGGGCCTCCTCCTGCCAGAGAGAGTCGGGGACGTCCGAGTTCTCAGGGGGTTCCGCTCCCGCCACCACCCCCACCAGCTCCCCACGAAGCCGTCCTCCCCGGGCAGCCTCCAGAAGCTCCCCCAGAGTGCCCCGAAGGGCCTCCTGGTGTACCTTACTGATCTCCCGGACCACCGCCGCGGGCCGGTCCCCCAGCTCCTCCCTCCACAGGGCGAGGTCCTCCTCGGGATGGTGAGGGGAGAGGTAGAAGATCAGGGTCTCCGGGCGATCCGCCAGGGAGCGGACTCGTCGGCGGCGGGCGGCGGGGCGTCCCTCCAGGAAGCCCACGAAGAGGAAAGACCGCGGATCCAGCCCCGAGAGGAGCAACGCCGGGATCAGGGCGTTGGGACCCGGGAGGACATCCACCTCGTACCCCGCCGCCAGGGCCGCCGCCAGCACCTGCCCCCCCGGGTCAGAGATCCCGGGGGTCCCCGCGTCGGACACCAGGACCACCGTCTTCCCTTCCCCCAGGACCCGGAGGATCTCCGGGATCCGTCGGACCTCGTTGTGTTCGTGGGTGGAGAGCAGGGGCTTGCGCAGGCCCAAATGGTTCAGCAACCCCAGGGTGCGCCGGGTATCCTCGCAGGCCACCAGATCCGCCGCCTCCAGGACCTCCAGGGCCCGGAGGGTGATGTCCTTGAGGTTGCCGATGGGTGTGGGGACCAGGATCAGGGGCATGGGGTATCCTCCAGACGGTACGCCTCCAACAGTTCCTCCGAGTGGGTCCCGTCGCCTCGGTGGATGAACAGGGGAGGCTCCACCGTCAGCCCGGGCCCCCCGTCCCGCAGGGCCTCCAGGAGCACCACCGAGGCGGCTCGGTCCGGCTTGGGGTGCACCGCCCGCAGGCGTTTGGGCTCCAGCCGGTGTTCCCGGAGCAGGGACGTGAGCTCCCCCAGGCGTTTGGCCCGCATCACGAGGAAAAGGCGCCCCCGGCTGCGCAGGCAGCCCCGAGCCGTCCGGACCAGGTCCTCCAGGGAGCAGGCCAGACCGTGTACCGCCAGGGCCACTCCCTCCCGGGGGCTGGGTCGGCTCCGCTTCGGATCCTCGTAGGGCGGGTTGGCCACCACCGCGTCGTAGGGCCTCCCGTCTCCCCAGCAGGCTCGGTCCCGAAGATCCCCCGGGTCGAAGCGGGTCCAGCGTTCCAAGCCGTTGGAACGGGCGTTCCTTCGGGCCAGTTCCACCAGCCGGGGCTGGAGGTCCAGCCCCCGAAGGGAAAAGCCCTCCCCCAGACACCCCCGGGCGCGCAGCCGCGCCGCCAGAAGCAGGGAGAGGGCCCCGTGGGCACACCCCAGCTCCAACACCCGCTCCCTCCCCTTGAGACGGACGAAGTGGGCCAACAGCACCGTGTCCACCGTGACCCGAGGGCCCTGCCCCTCCGAGGGCTGCTCCAGGGTGAGGGCCCCCCAGAGCAGGTCGTCCCGGGTGGTCTCCATCAGGCCCAATCCTCCAACCGGACCCCCACCACCTGGGAGAGCCCGGGCTCCGAGAGGGTGACCCCGTAGAGCAGATCCGCCCGCTCCATGGTGACCCGACGGTGGGTCATGGCCAGGATCTGACGGGACTGGGCGTACTCCCGGGCCAGGTCGGCGAAGCGGCGGAGGTTCACCTCGTCCAGGGCCGCGTCCACCTCGTCCAGCACCGCCAGGGGACACCCCGCCACCTCCATGGAGGCGAAGAGCAGGGCGATAGCGGAGAGGGACTGCTCCCCCCCGGAGAGCTGGGAGATGCCCTGGGGACGCTTCCCCGGGGGGCGGGCCACCACCTCCACCCCCGCTTCCCAGGGGTTGGCCGCCTCCAGCAGCACCAGGTGCGCCTCCCCGCCCCCGAAGAGCCGCTGGAACAGGTGGTCGAAGCGCCGGTCGATCTCCCCCAGGGCCTTGGAGAACACCGTCTGGGCCTGCCGGTCCGCGTCGGCGATGAGCTTCTCCAGCTCCCCCATGCTTCCCCGGACGTCGTCCAGCTGTTCTCCCAGGAAGGCCAGACGGTCCTGGAGGGATCGGTCCTCCGAGAGAGCCCCCAGATCCACCGGCCCCAGATCCTTGACGGCCCGATCCAGCTCCCGGACCTTCCGTCGCAGTTCCTCCGGGTCCGGGGCAGCGGGGTCCTCCTCCGTCCCCGGCTCCACCCCCGGATAGGGGTACTGGTCCTCCCAGGTGGCCACCAGCTCCGTCAGCTCCCGATCCAGGGCGGAACGCTCCTGCATCGCCTCCCCCAGCCGCGCTTCCAGGGCCACGGACGCCCCTTCCGCCCCCTTCTGGCGCCTTCGGGCGACCTCCAGTCGGACCTGAAGGGACCGGAGGCGTTCCGCCCCTTCCTCCCCCTGTCGGGCCAGGTCCTCCCGGCGCCGGTGCGCCTCCAGCCACCGTTGCCCCAGATGCCTCAGCTCCTCCAGAGCCTCCCCCCGACGGACCTTCCTCTCCTCCAGAAGCCCCCGGATCTGCTCCCTTCGGCCGACGAGGCGTCGTCTCTCCTCCTCCATGCGCTCCAAGAGGAAACGGGCTCCCTTGAGGCGTTCCTCCAGCAGCTCCACCCGGGAACGGCACCGTTCCCATTCCGCCTCCAGGGCGGACTCCTCCTCCGCGCCCTCCCCCGAGGGAAGGCGCTCTTCCAGGTCCCGAGCCTCCCGGAGAGTCTCCAGGCGCTTTCTCCCCTGTTCCTTCAAAAGCCGCCGGAGGTCCTCCCCCAGCTGGAGGGATCGACTCCGTTCCTCCTCCAGCGCCCCGAGACGGCGACTTGCCTCCTCCAGGATCGCCTCCGCCTCCTTCAAGGCCCCCAGGGCCTTTTCCCTGCCCGAGGCGGCCTCTCGCTCCGTCTCCTCCTGGTCCAGAAGCGCCGCCTCCAGGGAGGCGATCCGGCTCTCCATCTCCCCCACCCGGGCCTGCCCCTCTTCGATCTGGGCCTTCAGTTCCAGGGCCCGATGGCGGGAGGCGTTCTTTCCCCCGGAGACCGCCCCGGTAGGCTGGAACACGTCCCCCTCCAGGGTGGCCACGGGGCCCCGGAAGGCACTGCGCGCCACGGACTGGCCGTCCCGGTAGGTGCGCACCACCAGCAGATCCCCCATGAGGTGTTCCAGGGCCGGACGCCACTGGTCCTGGATCTCCACCAGGTCCAGGGCAAACCCCACCGCCCCGGAAGCGGAGGCCGCGCCGGCGCGGTCGGGGTGGCGGGGACGGGTGCGTTCCAGGGGCAAAAACGTCCCCCGTCCCGCCTGGTGTCCCTTGAGAAGGTCGATGCAGCGCCCCGACTCCTCCAGGGTCTTCACCAGCATCCAGAACTGCCTCCCCCCCAGGAAGGCCTCCACCGCCTCGGCGCATTCGGGAGGGCAGCGGAACGCATCCAGCACCACCACGGGACTGGCGTCCAGCTTCCCCAGACGGGCCGCAGAGACCACGTGCTGCACCGGCCGGGGAAGCACCTGCAGCTCCAGCACCTCGGACCATTCCTCCGTCTTGGAGCGCAGGGAGGCGGTCTCCCTGCGAAGCCGCTGAATCTCCGCCGCGCTTTCCTGGCAACGCGCGTAGGCTTCCGCGTGACGGGAAGAGGCGGTCTCCACCCGGGCCAAAGCCCCTTCCCGGCCCTGTGCCGCCCGATCCCGCTCTGCCCCCACCTCCTCCAGGAGGTGGCCCAGACGCTCCAGGTCCTTTCGTCCCTCCAACCATCGCTGCCCCAGGGTGGACAGGTACGCCCCGGCGCTGGCTTTCTCCGCCTCCAGGGCACCCCGACGCCGCAGAAGCTCTTCCCGGATCTCCCGGTCCGCCCGGGCCCGGCTCCGGATCTCTTCGTGCCGCGTCTTCAACTCCTCCCGCTGGGCCAGGACCTCCTGCCACTCCCCCTCCAGGGAGGAGCAGACCTCTCGGTGGGCCTCCGACTCCGCGGCCTGTCGGCGGTCCTGCTGCTCCAGAGATCGCTCCTCCCCGCGAAGCTCCTCTTCCCCCCGGGCACCCTCCGCCAGGGAGGTGCCCAGGGAATAGGCCCGCCGCCCCTGCTCCTCGAAGAAACGGCGCAGGGTTTCCCGTTGGCGGGTTTCCTCCTCCCGGGAGGCGGTGGCCTGATTCCACTCCCCCTCCAGGTAGGCGGCCTTGAGGCTCCAGGCCCGTCGCCAGAAGCTCCGGCTTTCCCGCAGTCCCCCCAACAGCTCGAGGGCGGCGGCACGCTCCTCCAGGGTCTCCTCCAGGTGTCGCCTCCGAACCCAGTAGTAGCGCCTGCGCAGCTCCTCCAACCGATCCAGCAGCTCCCGGGCTCGGGTCGCCCGGGCCACCTCCGGGGCGATCTCCTCCCTACGCGCCGCCAGCTCCGCGGAGAAGGCCCGAAGGCGCTGGTATTCCTCCTGTCCCCGGGCGAGGCGGTCCGCCGCGTCGGTGCGTCTCTTCCGGTACACGTCGATGCCGAAGAGGGTCTCCAGCTGGAGACGGCGGGCGGAAGGACGCTGCTGGATCACCTCCGCCACCTCGCCCTGCCCGATGAAGGCGAACCGGTCCCCCTCCAGGCGAAACTGGCGCTTCGTCTCCTCCAGCTCCTGGAGGGTCCGGCGCTCCCCGTCCACCAGGGCCTGGGTGGAGCCGTCCGCCAGGACCCGGCGGCGCAGGGTGCAGACCCGCAGATCCTCCCGAAGCTGGAGGGTCACCTCCGCCTCCTTCGCTCCGGGCAGGCTGGGGGATCCCTGAAAGAGCAGGTCGCTCTGCCGGGCAATGCGCAGCCGCCCCGGGTGGCTGTCCCCCAGGGTCCAGCGGAGGGCATCCAGCAGGTTGCTCTTGCCGCTGCCGTTGGGCCCCACCACCGCCACGAAGCCGGAGCCCAGGGCCAAATCGTGGCTCCCCCCGAAGCTCTTAAACCCTCGGAGATGCAGCCGCGCGATGTACAACCGCCCGTTCCTCCCGCCGCTCCAGCAGATCCACCCGATGCTCCATCTGAGCCAGGGAGCCCTGGGAATCCAGGCGGTACCGGGCCCAGGAAAACTCCGGCACCTCCCGAAGGAAGAGGGTCCGCCCGAACTCCTCCTGCCAGGCCTTGAGGTAGGTCTCCCCCACGTACCGGGCCACCGCCGGGTAGGCCTCCACCAAAAGGGCCTCGGATCGGGAGGACTGGCAGACCTTGCGCAGGAAGCGTTTGATCTGCATGGCCACGCTCTCCTCCTTCTCCACCCACCCCAGGCCGCCGCAGAAGGGACAGCCCCGGCTCACGAGGGAGCGCAGGTCCGGGCGGGCCCGTTTGCGGGTGATCTCCACCAGTCCCAGCCCCGTGACCCCGTAGACCCGGGCACGGTAACGGTCCTTGCGGAACAGCTCCTGAAGCCTCGCCACCAGGGCTCGACGGTCCTCGTCGGTCTCCATGTCGATGAAGTCGATGACCACGATCCCCCCCAGGGCCCGCAGACGCAGTTGCCGGGCCACCTCGTCCGCCGCCTCCAGGTTGGTGGCCAGCACGGTGTGCCGCAGGTCCGTGGAGCCGGTGAACTTGCCCGTGTTCACGTCGATCACCGTGAGGGCCTCGGTCTGGTCGATCACCAGGTAGGCCCCGGAGTGAAGCCAAACCTTCCGGTCCAGAAGCCCCTCGATCTCCTTCTCGATGCCGTAGATCTCGAAGAGGGGGGTGTTGCCCCGGTAGTAGTTCACCTCCGGGGGTTCGCCGTCGCGGAAGTGCTTCAGCCACTCCTCCACCCGGTCCCGCTCCTCCTCGTTGTCCACCACGATCTCCGTCACGTCCCCGTCCAGCTCGTCCCGAAGCACCCGCTCCAGGAGGCCCAGGTCCCGGTAAAGCAGGCAGGGAGCGGCGTTGCGCCGGCCGTTCTCCTCCACCTCCTGCCACTGCTCCAGGAGCTCCTCCACGTCCCGCATCAGGTTCTCCTCGTCGCACCCCTCCGCCACGGTGCGCACGATGAGGCCGTATCCCTGGGGCCGACAGGACCGGGCCAGGCCGCGCAGCCGGGCGCGCTCGTCCTCGTCGGCGATGCGCTTGGAGACCCCCGTCTCGTGCCCCCCCGGAACCAGCACCAGATAGCGCCCCGCCAGGGAGACCCGGGGGGTCACCCGAGCGCCCTTGCCCTTCCGGGCGGATTTCACCACCTGGACGATCATCTCCGCGTTGGGCTTCACGTTTCGGTCCGGCACGTCGTCCAGGTAGAGGAACCCGTTGCGCCCGTCCCCCAGGTTCACGAAGGCGGCGTGCATCCCCGGAAGCACGCTGTCCACCCGGGCCTTGTAGATCTCCCCGGTGCGCTGACGCTCCCACATCCTCTCCAAGTAGAGGTCGTACAGCCGCCCCCGCTCGTCCAGGATGGCCACCCGCATCTCCTCGGAGTCCACGGTGTTGGCCACGATCTTCTTGCCCTTCGTCACAGAACCGCCTCCTCCGACGGATCCGGGGTACCCGGTCTCATCAGCTCCAGGACCTCTTCCGTCTCGTCGTTCCACCCTCCCAGACGTTCCCGAACCACCAGGAGGTCTCCCCAACCCGAGATCCTCCCCGCCGCCGCAAGCCATCGGACCAGGTGGGAGGCCCCGTACCGGTCCGGATCCAGCAGGACCAGGCTCAGCCCGTCCCCCTCCGGGCGGACCCGCCTCACGCAGGGCGCCGCGGCCTCGCAGGTTCGGAGATCCTCCGCCGCCCCTTCCCGATCCACGGGTCCGTGGAAGAACAGCCGATAGGCCCCTGCCTTGCAGAGGGAAGCCAGGGAAGAACCCTGGACCTCCTCCGCCCCCAACAGGGAGAACCCGGGGGGCAACACCGCCCCGAAGCGTCCCGCTGCCCGAGGCTCCCAATCGTCGAACCAAACCTCCAGGGGCTCCCCACACCCCACCACCCCCACGGGCAGAGGGGGACCCAGGCTCACCTTGGGGTGGGGGGAGAAACCCTGGGTGAGGCTCACCGAGAGCCCCGCCCTCCGGGCGGCCCGCCCGAAGAGCACCGGAAGATCCGCATGGGAAAGGAAACAGGCGGCTCCCCGCTTGGCGTAGAGGAATCGGACCCGAGGGTTGACCGGGGCCGGAGTAGGGCGCGGGGAGACCCCCTCGATGCCCTCCCGAAGGACCTCTTTCTCTTCCTGGGACATCACCCCTTCCCCCCCTTCCCGGCGAGCTGCCCCCTCCGGGGGCACTCCTCCACGGCGAAACCGCAGGCATGACAGGCGCCGACCCGGCAGTCCCCCGTAAGCTCCCCTGAAAGGGCTCGGGCCCGTTCCCGGAGCAGGAACTCCTGGGTCACCCCCGCGTCCAGGTGCGCCCAGGGCAGGGGCACGTCCAGGGGCCGGGGACGGGCTACGTACGCCTCCGGGTCCACCCCGCACCGCTCGAAGGCCTCCAGCCACCGTCCCAGGTCGAAGGTCTCCGTCCACCCGTCGAACCGGGCTCCCTGCCTCCATGCCTCTTCCAGCACCGGAGCCAGAGCCCGGTCTCCCCGGGAGAAGACCCCCTCCAGGAAGGTCTGGTCCGGATCGTGGTAGGACAGACGGATCTTGGAGTCCTTGATGAGCCGGGACTTGACCCACCGGCCCCGCTCCCGGAGGGCCTCCCGGGTGGCCTGAGCCTCCCACTGAAAGGGGGTATGGGCCTTGGGGACAAAGCCAGCCAGGGAGATCGCCACCTCCCCCCGCCGTTTGTGGGCCCGAGCGGTCCGCACCGTCTCCTTGGCGATGCGGACGATTCCCTCCAGGTCCTCTTCCGTCTCCGTGGGGAGGCCCATCATGAAGTACAGCTTCACCCGATCCCACCCGTGGGCAAAGGTGGCCTCCAGGGAGGCCCGGATGTCCTCCTCCGTGACCCCCTTGTTGATCACGTCCCGAAGCCGCTGGGTCCCCGCCTCGGGGGCAAAGGTGAGCCCCCCCTTGCGAAGGGTCTCCAGCTTCGCCGCCAACTCCACGGAGAAGGCGTCCATGCGCAGGCTGGGCAGGCTCAACTTGATGGATCGGGGGCGAAGGATCTCGTCCAGCCGGACCAGCGCCTCCTCCAGTCCCGACCAATCGCAGGTGGCCAGGGAGAGGAAGCCCACCTCCTCCCATCCGGTGAAGTCCAGCAGCCGCTTCACCTGGTCGCACACCGAAGCGGCGCTCCGCTCCCGTACGGGGCGGTCGATCATCCCCGCCTGGCAGAACCGGCACCCCCGAGTGCAGCCCCGGAACACCTGCACCGCCACCCGATCATGCACGATGGCGGTGGAGGGGACCAGCATCCGATCCTGAAGGAAACCCTCGTCCAGGTCCGCCAGGACCTGACGACGCACCGGGGTTCGGGGGATCCCCAGGGCCGGAACGTAGACCCCCGGAAGCTCCGCCAGGGCGCGCAGGCGCTCCTCCCGGGGACACCCCTTCAGACCAGAGAGGGTCCGCACCAGGGAGGGCCACAGCACCTCCCCGTCCCCCAGGAGGAAGGCATCCACGAAGGGTGCCAGGGGTTCCGCCACAAGGGCGCCGGGGCCTCCCGCCACCACCAGGGCATGGGCCTCCGTCCGGTCCTCCGCGTGCAGGGGCACCCCCCCCAGGTCCAGCATGGTGAGCAGGTTCGTGTAGGAGAGCTCGTACTGGAGGGTGAAGGCCAGGACATCGAAGGCCCCCAGGGGGCGATCCGTCTCCAGGGTCCCCAGGACCTTGCCCCGGCTCCGAAGCTCCGCCTCCATGTCCGGCCAGGGACAGTAGGCCCGTTCCGGGTCCGCCTGGGGCAGGCTCTTCAGGAGGGCGTGGAAGATCTGAAACCCCAGGTAGCTCATCCCCACCTCGTACACATCCGGGAAGGCAAGGCAGACCCGCACCAGCCCCGGGGCATCGGGCTTCGGAGGGGTCAAGCCCCACTCCGCCCCCACATAGCGCGAAGGACGCTTCACCGATGCCCACAGGGGCCAGCGAGGGTCCTTCCTCTCAACGCAATCCATGTTTTCTCCTCCAAGACAAAACCGACCTCGGGACCCGCAAGGGTCCGGCCGGAACGGGGTATGGCGCAAGGGGTTCCTCGCTCAGTCGAAACGCTCTCGGGCCGTGGACACGGCGACGCTCTGCACCAGCCCCAGGGCCAGGGCTTCCGCCAGCAGGGAGCTGCCTCCGTAGCTGAACAGGGGCAGGGGCAACCCGGTGATGGGGGCCAACCCCATGCTCATAGCGATGCTCTCCATCACCTGAAACCAGAGCCAGGCGGAGAGGGTGGCCACCAGGATCTTGGCCCGAAGGTCCCGGCTTTGGAGAGCCACCTTGATCATGCGCCAGAAAAGCAGGGCGAACAGGCAGAGCACCAGGGAGCACCCCAAAAAACCAAACTCCTCCGCAAAGACGCTGAAGATGAAGTCCGTGTGGGGTTCGGGAAGAAAGTGCAGACGGCTCTGGGTCCCCGCCAGAAAGCCCTTCCCCACCAGCCCCCCGGAGCCCACGGCGATGCGGGACTGGATGACATTGTACCCGGCCCCCTGGGGGTCCAGGGTCGGGTCCAGGAAGACCAGCAGACGCATCTTCTGGTACGTCTTGAGGCCCTGCCAGGCAAAGGGAAAGGCCAACAGCCCCGCGCCTCCCAGACAGGCCAGATAGGAGGGCTTTGCCCCGGAGACCCACAGGGCGACCATGGTCATGGCCCCGTAGACCAGGGCGCTTCCCAGGTCCGGTTGAAGCAGCAGGAGGGACAGGGACACCCCCGCCACCCCCAGGGTCCCCAAGAAGGCTCGGGGGGTCTCGGGAGGGACGCGGCTGCAGTGTTTCGCCAGGACAAGCCCCAGGGCCACCTTGCCCAGTTCCGAGGGCTGAAGGCGGAAGGGCCCCAGGTGGAACCAGCTCTGAGCTCCCTTGGCGGCGTGCCCCAGAACCAGCAGGGCCACCAGCAACCCCAGAGCCCCCAGGTAGAGGGGAACGGCCTGCTTCAGGAAGTTCTGATACCCCACCTTGAGGACCCCCAGGTAGGCCAGGGCTCCCAGAAGGCCCCACAACAGCTGTTTCATGGGGTACTCCGGGTGGTTTCTCCGGACCCCCAGGGAGGCGCTCACCAGGGCCACCAGGCCCAGGACGAACAACCCCAGGGTCAGGACCACTAGGGGGCGGTCCAGGTTCTTGCGGATCTCCGTCCAGGACGGAGAGAAATCAGCCATGCTTCGGGTCCTTGGTTCCCTTCGGCGTTCCCGCCGCACCCCGTCTTCGGACGTTCTTCACCGGGATGTTCGCCACCAGGGCCACGGACCGGTCCTCCCTCTCCAAATCCAGCTCGATGCGGCTCTCGTCGATCTCCATGTAGTTGCGGATCACCGCAATGATATCCTGCCGCAGGTTCTCCATGGTCTCTCGGGAGATGTCGCTTCGGTCGTGGATCAGGACAAGCTGCAGCCGCTCCTTCGCGGTGTTTCCCGAAGGCTCCTTGCCAAGCAGACGACTCAGAAACCCCATCGTCAACACCCCTAGAACCCGAAGATCTTGCAGACCTTGGAGAACAGGCCCTTCTGCTGGGCCGCGTCCAAGGAAAGCAGGGGGACGTCCTCCCCGTCCAGCCGGCGCGCCACGTTGCAGAACGCCTGGGCGGCGGGGGACAGCTCCGCGAGGGTCAGGGGCTCTCCCCGGTTGCTGGAGGTGACCACCGTGTCGTCGTCCGGAACCACCCCGATCAGGTCCACCGCCAGGATGTCCAGCACGTCGGAGACGTCCATCATGTCCCCCTTTTTGACCATGTGGGGACGGATCCGGTTGATCACCAGGCGGATGGGGGCTTTGCCCATGGACTCCAGCAGACCGATGATGCGGTCCGCATCCCGCACCGCCGAGACCTCCGGAGTGGTGACCACCAGAGCCTCGTCCGCTCCCTCCGCGGCGTTGCGGAAACCCGCCTCGATGCCTGCGGGGCTGTCCACGAAGACGAAGTCGAAGTCCTCCCGCAGCTCGTCGCAGATGGCGGTCATCTGATCCGCCGTGATGGCGTCCTTGGTCCTGGTCTGGGCGGCGGGGATCATGAAGAGGTTCTCCACCCGCTTGTCCCGCACCAGGGCCTGGGCAAGCCGGCAGGATCCCTCCGCCACGTCCACCAGGGTGTAGACGATGCGGTTCTCCAATCCCATCACCAGGTCCAGATTCCGCAAACCGATGTCCGCGTCGATGGCCACCACCTTGCGGCCGCTCTTGGCCAACGCCACCGCCAGGTTCGCGGTGGTGGTGGTCTTGCCCACGCCTCCCTTGCCGGAGGTCACCACGATCACCCGTGCACCCAACACAATCCCTCCTAACGCTCTCGTCGAAGGTCCCCGTCGGTGCCGGGCCAATCCCCCACCACCACCGAGTCCTCCTCCACCGAGACAAGCACCGAATGGCCCCACCAGGGAGCCCCGCGATCCATGGAGCCCACCCGGCAGCCGATGCGCACCTGGGTGGCCTCGAACACCCGCACGGAGACCGTAGCCTCGTCGTCCCCCTCCATGCCCGCATGCACCAGGCCCTGAAGGCGGCCCAGCACCACCACGTGCCCCAGGGCGAAGACCTCCGCCCCGTCGTTGACGTGGCCGCAGACCACCACGTCCCCCCGATGCTCCACCCGCTGTCCGGAACGCAGGGACCGGCGCAGACACAGGGCAGGCTGAAGTCCCTGCCCCTTTCGGACCGAGGAGACGGGTTCCCCCACGGGCAGCCCCGCCGCCTTGAACCGTTCCAGGGTCGCCCCGTCCAGGCTCTTCCAGGACAGGACCGTCATGCCCCCGGGCCAGACGAACCCCTCCAGGATGCGCTGCAACAGCCCACCCGAGAGGTTGCGTCCCTGAAAGTCCAGCACCACCTTGGCGCCGGAGAGCATGTGAGCCCCTTCCGCCAGGACGCGGGAAAGCTCCCCGGGCAGGTCCGCCTCCGGGATGGTCTCGGGGACGACGCACCGAAGGGCCTCGGCGGTTCCCTTGAGTTGGATCATGGTCCCGTGCCTCCTTTGCGGTCATGCTGCACCAGATACGAGAGAATTTTACCCACCAGGGGAGCGGCCACGGAAGATCCGTGCCCTCCCCCCTCCACCAGAGCCACCGCCACGAACCGGGGGCGTTCCACGGGGGCGTAGCCCACGAACCAGGCGTGGTCGTCCCCGTGGGGGTTCTGGGCCGTCCCGGTCTTGCCCGCCACGGTCACCCCGAAGGCTCCCGCCCGCTTGCCCGTTCCGCTTCGCACCACTTCCTCCAACCCTCTCTGGAGGGACCGAAGCCCCGACTGAGGGATTCGAAGGTCCTTGCGGGGGAAGCGCTCCCGGGAGTTCAAGTGGGGAATCACCAGGTGCCCTCCGTTGGCCACGGCGGCGTACACCCGGGCCAGCTGAAGAGGAGTCATGAGAAGAAACCCCTGGCCGATGGAGTAGTTCACCGTGTCTCCCTTGTACCAGGGCTCCCGAAAGCGCTTCTTCTTCCAGGCGGGACCGGCCAGGTTGCCCGACGCCTCTCCGGGGATGTCGATCCCCGACGGAGAACCCACCCCCAGGATGGCGGACCACTTCAGGAGCCGTTCGATGCCCAGCCACACTCCGGTCTGATAAAAGAACACGTCGCAGGAATCCCGGATGGCCTCCAGCAGGTTCTCCGACCCGTGACCGGAGTGCTTCCAACACTTGAAGGTCCGGTTACCCAGGGTATAGTACCCCGGACAGTAGACGGTGGTGTGGTTGTTCACCACGTTTTCCTCCAGAGCGGCGATGGTGGTGACGGCCTTGAAGGTGGATCCGGGGGGGTAGGTCCCGCTCACGCACCGGTCCATCATGGGTCGGGCGGGGTCCTTGAGCAGATCGTTCCACTCCCGGGAGGAGATGCCCCAGGTGAGGGGGTTGGGGTCGAAGGTGGGGGAGGAGTAGAGGACCTTCACCCCTCCGTCCTGCACGTCCAGGACCACCAGGGCCCCCTTCTCGTTTCCCATGAGTTCCGCCGCCACCCTCTGGGCTCCCAGATCCAGAGTGAGACGAAGGTCCTCTCCCCGGGCAGGCTCCCGCCGGGAAACCTCCCGCAGCCGTCGCCCTCGGGAGTCCACCTCCACCGCCTCTTCCCCCACGTCCCCCCGAAGGCGTCCCTCGTAGAACGCCTCGATCCCCGTCTTCCCGACCCCGTCCCCCCCCTGATACCGGGCATCCGCAGCGGATTCCAGCTCCTCCCGGGTGATCTCCCCCACGAACCCCGTGACGTGGGAGACCAGGGCCCCCGCCGGGTAGACCCGTCGCCAGACCGGAAAGGGAAACAGGAGGGAGGAAAACTCCGGATCCGCCACCAGGTCCGCCACCTGGGCCAGGGTCAGGTTGTTCGCCAGGCTCACCGCCCGGTAGGGGGCCACGTACTGCTTCTCCACCATCTCCGTCAAGGTGGCCTCGTCCAGGGGAAAGCCCTTCCGCCGAAACAGCTCCACCACCCGCTTCCGGTTCTCGGGCTTCTGGAGATCCATAGGGTACCCCTTGACGTCGAAGGTCCGCACGTTCACCGCCAGGGGCGCTCCGTTGACGTCGGTGATCACCCCGCGAGGGGGCAGCAGGCGCACCAGACGCAGCCGGTTACGGGAGGCCAGCTCCACGTAGCGATCCGCCCGAAGGACCTGAAAGTACCCCAATCCTCCCATCAGAGTCAGGAGAAGCACCACCGCCAGCACCCGCACCCGCTCCAGGCGCTGGTCCATGGAGAGCCGCTCGAACCCTTTAGTCATGGGTTTTTCGACGCCACAGCAGGATCAGGGAGAAACCGAGGACGAGGGGCAGGGCGGTGAGCTGCTGGATCGCCAGGAGGCGAAAGGCCGCGGCGCTCCGATCCCCCCACAGGAGAAACCGGGCGGCCCCCAACCCCAGGTGGGCGATCCCCGCCATGAGGATCCAGAGCATGGGGGTCCTCCCCGCCATGGGGGTCCGGTACCACAGAGCGGAAGCCACCGTGAGGGCTCCTGCCTGGATGGCCGCGGTGATGCCCGGAACGCTGGTCCAACGGAGGTCCCAGAGCAGGCCGCCGAAGAAGGCGAACCAGACCCATCGTGGGAGGAGGTCCCGGGCATCCTCCTCCCGGAGGGCCCGCTGGAGGACTCCCAGGAAGAAGAGATCCGGCACCACGAAGAAGCCCAGGAAGAGGACCTGCATCAGGTCCTGCAGAAGCCAGAGTCCCGCCAGGAGGATCATGGGGTCTCTCCCGGGGGGATCAGGATCTCCAGGGTATAGAGCTGGGTCAGGTGGGCTCCCAGCACCACCCGGTAGAGCTGGAATCCCCCGCTGGCTCGCCCGGGGGACCAGATCCGCCCCACGGGGATGCCCGGAGGGACCGCTTCGCCCACCAGGGCGGTGGAGAGACGCATGTCCCGTTCCAGCCGTTTTTCCGCGGGGATGTACTGAAGCCACACGTTGCCCCGGTCGTCCCCCGCCAGGACGCCCAGGTCCCGGGTATCCTCCACCACCATGGCCAGCAGGGATTCGGAGGAGGTCAGGAGACGTACCCAGGCGTAATCCTTCCCCACCCGGTCCACCGTGCCGATGAGGTAACCCTCCGAAACAGCGGGCGCCCCCAGGACGACCCCGTCCCGAGATCCCCGGTCCACCCGGACCTCGCTCCACCACGCTTCGGGGTACCGCAGGGTCACCTTGGCCCCCACCAGAGAGCCCGTTCGGGGGGGCACCGGTTCCGCCAGCACCTCCAGCCTGCGCCGCAGGGCCAGGTTCTCCGTCTCCAGGTCCAGCAGTCGCTCCTTGAGGGTCTTGCGCTCCGCCACCCAGGAGGTGAAGCCCTGGGCCACCATGCGCAGCTCCAGCATGGGGCGCTCGGGCCAGGAAAGGCTCTGCCCCACCAGGTCCACCGCAGGACGGGACCAGGGAGCGTGGAAGCTGCTCCAGGCAAGGATCAGTCCCGCGACGGCGGCCAGAGCACCGTGAAACCAGAGGGATTCCAGGCGACGCATGAAGGGGGGGACCGGAAGGCCCCTACGCTCCGCCGCCCTCGACGGAGACGGTGATCTTTCTGGTCAGGTCCATGCTCTGGAGCATCTTCCCCAACCCCAAGGCCACGGAGAAGAGGGGCTGCTCCGCCAGGTGCACCGGCACGTTCAGAGCGTCCGCCAGTCGAAGGTTCAGCCCCCGGAGGTTGGCTCCGCCCCCGGTGAGCATGAGCCCCTGATCCACGATGTCCTTGACCAGCTCCGGCGGGGTCTTCTCCAGGGCCATGCGGAGCATGTCCTCGATGCGTTCGATGATGGGGGACAGGGCCTCCCGGACCTCCACGGAGGAGACCCGGACCACCTTGGGCAATCCGTCCATGAGATCCCGCCCCTTGACCTCCATCTCCAGCTCCTGCTCCAGGGGCGCGGCGGAACCCAGGGCGAACTTGATCTCCTCCGCCGTGGTCTCCCCGATGGAGAGGGTGTAGTTCTGCCGCATCATGGCCACCAGGGCGTTGTCCATCTCGTCCCCCGCCACTCGAAGGGAATGGCTGATGACGATGCCCCCTAGGGAAAGCACCGCCACCTCGCTGGTTCCGCCCCCGATGTCCA
Organism: Aminomonas paucivorans DSM 12260; assembly: GCF_000165795.1. Taxonomy (NCBI): domain Bacteria; kingdom Thermotogati; phylum Synergistota; class Synergistia; order Synergistales; family Synergistaceae; genus Aminomonas; species Aminomonas paucivorans. The sequence goes on from NZ_CM001022.1 coordinate 1,789,367, forward strand.
CGATCATGTTGCCCCGAGGCTCGTGGATGGGCAGCCCCGTGCCCAGGGCCGCCGCCAGAGGCTCCTCCACCACGAAGGCCTCCCGGGCTCCCGCCCCCAGGGTGGCGTCCACCACCGCCCGCTTCTCCACCTCCGTGACGCAGGCGGGCACGCACACCACCACCCGGGGGTGCACGAAAAGCCGCCGCCCCTGGTTCGCCCGGACCATCACGTGCTGGATGAGGTTCTCCGTCATTTCGAAGTCCGCGATGACCCCGTGCTGAAGGGGACGCACCGTCTCCACCCCCGCGGGGGTCTTGCCGATCATCCTCTTGGCTTCCATCCCGATGGCCAGGATCTCCTTCTGGCCCTTCCGCCCGGACTTCCGCGTGGCCAGCACCGAGGGCTCGTTGAGCACCACGCCCTTGTTCTCCACGTAGACCACCACGTTGGCGGTCCCCAGATCGATCCCCACATCCCGACTGAACCATCCTGCAAGGAACTTGAACACCCGAACCCCTCCGCTCGACCCCCGCAAGGACGCGTGACGCCGTCCGTCCAAAGGGCGCGACATAGTAAAAGGGAACCTTTCGGTTCCCGAGAGACTTCCTTTAGGTTGAGCATACCGCAAGGGAAGTTGGGTCACAAGACGGGGGGACCGTCCTCCTCTCCCCAGAACGCCCCTCCCGCCAGGACATAGTGCCCCGCAAGCTCGATCCCCAGAAACCGGAGGCACTCCCTGCAGTGCTTCGTCAGGGCCCGGTCCTCCTCGCTGAGCCGGGGATCCCCGCAGGGGTGGTTGTGCCACAGCACCACCCGGGCCGCGTCCAGGCGCACCGCCCGCCGCCAGAGGAAACGCAGGTCCACGAAGGCCCCGTCGAGGCCGCCGTAGGAGACCACCTGTTCGTCCAGACAACGTTCCTTGGGGTCCAGGAACAGGGCCCCCACCCACTCCCGTTCTTCCTCCTCCACGCGCAGGGCCCGGTCGCGCAACCGATCCCGCCAGGACGTCTCGGGCTCCCGTTCCTCCCGTCTGAGGCGGCAGCCCAGCTCCAGGGCGGCGCACAGCACCGCGGCCTTGGCGGGTCCCAGGCCGGAGAAACCCGTCAGCTCTCCGGCGGGGATGCGGGCCAGTCCCCGAAGCCCCCCGTAGGTCTCCAGGAGAGCTGCTCCGGTCTGCAGGGCGTCCCGATCCCGAGTCCCGGTGCGCAGAAGCACCGCCAAGAGCTCCGGGGCGGAGAGGTTCGAGGCCCCCTCGGCCAGGAGGCGCTCCCGGGGGCGGTCCTGGGGAAGAAGCTGGCGAATCCGCATGGCATCAGCCTCAGCGGGGCCAGAAGGGGTTGTTCCGCCGCTCCTCCCCGATGCGGGTCTCCGGGCCGTGGCCGGGAAGGACCCGCAGTTCGTCGGGAAGCTCCGCCAGAACCCGAAGGGAGGCCTCCAGAAGCTCTTCGCTCCCCCCCGGCAGGTCCGTCCGGCCGATGCTTCGGGCGAAGAGGGTGTCCCCGGCGAAGAGGACCCGTTCCTCCCCTTCCGTCACCAGGAGGCAGATCCCTCCGGGGGTGTGGCCGGGGGTGTGGATCACCCGGACGGTCAGGCTCCCCACCGCCAGCTCTTCCCCGTCCGCCAGGATCCGTTCCGCCGGATCGAAGGACAGGGGCTCCCCCATGAAGGTGGAGAGGTTCTTCCCCGGTTCCAGCAACATGTCCGCATCGCCCCGATGGATCGCCACGCCGCACCGGGAGAGGGGGCGCATCTGCGGCAGTCCCCCGATGTGGTCCCCGTGGCCGTGGGTGAGAACGATCCACTCCAGGGTCAGCCCCTTATCCTCCAGGAAGGCCCGGACCTCCGAGGCCTCCCCCCCCGGGTCCACCAGGAAGGCATGCCCCCCCTCGTCCCAGACCAGGTAGCCGTTGGTCCACAGGGCTCCCAGGGGGAACCGTTTGATCTCCATCCTCATTCGCTCCTCTCGGTCTCCAGGATCAGGGTGACGGGGCCGTCGTTGGCCAGCTCCACCCGCATCAGGGCCTGGAAAACCCCGGTCTGGACCTCCGGCCCCTTGCTCCTCAGGGCCTCCACGAAGGCTTCATACACCCCCGCCGCCTCCTCGGGCCGGGCCGCCTCGGTGAACGAGGGACGCCGCCCCCGGCGGCAGTCCCCGTACAGGGTGAACTGGGACACCGCCAGCACCGAGCCCCCCACGTCCAGAAGGGATCGGTTCAGCTTCCCCTCCTGATCCTCGAAGACCCGCAGGTGGACCACCTTCTCGGCCATCCACTCCACTTCCTTGGGGCCGTCCCCGTGGGTGATCCCCACCAGAAGGCAGAAGCCCGGGCCGATTTCCCCCGTCCGGACCCCCTCCGCGAAAACCCGAGCCCAGAGGACCCGCTGCAGCACCACCCTCAAGCTCTCACCCCCGCTGCACTTCCTGCACCCCGTTGAGCCCGCTCAGCCGGGCCATGACCCGGTAAAGGTGCTCCACGTCCCGCACCTGCACCTCCACGCTCATCCGGGCCCGGGTGCCCCCCGCCACGCTGGCCTTGATCCCCACCACCCCGCCGTCCGCAGCGCCGATGGCCTGGGTGACGTCGGAGAAGAAACCCGGACGATCCACCCCCTCCAGGCAGACCCGGGCCACGTAGCGGGACTGTTTCGGGTTGCCCCAGGCCACGGTGACCAGGCGGTCCCCCCCCTTGGCGGTGACGTTGGGACAGTCCCCCCGGTGGATGGTGATGCCCCGGCTCTTGGTGACGCAGCCCGTAATGGGGTCTCCGGGCACGGGACGGCAGCACTGGGCCAGGGAGACCAACACCCCTTCCGCCCCCTCCACCACGATCTCCGCATCCACTTCCTTGCGGGGCGGGGGCAGGATCTCTTTCTTCGTCTCCTCCCCGCCCCCGTGGGGCCGATCCACCCCCAAGCGGGCCAACACCCCCTGGGGGGTCTGGTTGCCTCCTCCCACCGCCAGGATGAGGTCCTCTCCCCCGCCGTACCCCAGCTCGTGGCCGATGTGGTTGATCTGGGGCATAAGCCCCTCCAGGGTCACCTCTTTGTTGGGGTAGCGCCGGACGATCTCCCGCTCCAGAAGCTCCCTCCCCCGGACCAGGCGTTCCTCCCGCTCCGCCCGATCCTGCTGGCGGAAGTAGGCCCGGATCTTGTTGCGGGTTCGGTTGCTTCGGGCGATCTTGAGCCAGTCCCGGGAGGGTTTGCCCTGGGGGGAGGTGAGGATGCGCACGATGTCTCCGTTGGAGAGGACGTGGTCCATGGGGACGATCCGCCCGTTCACCATGGCCCCCACGCACCGATGCCCCACCTCCGTGTGGATGGTATAGGCGAAGTCGATGGGGGTGGACCCGTGGGGAACCGAGACCACCTCCCCCTTAGGGGTGAACACCAGCACCTCCGAGGAGAGCACGTCGGTCTTCAGGTTGTCCAGGAACTCCGTGGGCTCCGAACCGTCCTGCTGGGACTCCAGGACCTGGCGGATCCAGGTGAGGCGCCGATCCAGCTGGTTCACCCGCTGCTTGCCTTCCTTGTAGTGCCAGTGGGCGGCGATGCCGTACTCCGCCAGGCGATGCATCTCCCAGGTGCGGATCTGCACCTCCAGGGGTTCCCCGCTGGGGCCCAGCACGGTGGTGTGGAGGGACTGGTACATGTTGCTCTTGGGGTTGGCGATGTAGTCGTCGAACTGCCCCGGGATGGGTTTCCAGATGGTGTGCACCAGCCCCAGGACCTGGTAGCACTCCGCAAGCCCCCCCACCACCACCCGGAGGGCCAAAAGATCGTAGAGCTGGTCCAGGGAGAGGTTCTTCCGACGCATTTTTTCGTAGATGCTGTAGAAGTGCTTGGGGCGCCCGTTCAGGGACGCCTCTACCCCCTCCTCCAGGAGCCGCTGCTGGAGGATGTCCAGGGCCTGCTTAATGATGGCCTCCCGCTCCGGGAGCTTCTTGCGGACCCGGCGGCGGATCTCGTAGTAGATCTCCGGGTCCAGGATCTTGAAGGACAGGTCCTCCAGCTCCCGCTTCACCTGGTAGATCCCCAGGCGGTGCGCCAGGGGCGCGTAGATCTCCAGGGTCTCCTTGGCGATGGCCAGCTGTCTGTCCCGCCGGTGGGCCTGGAGGGTCCGCATGTTGTGCAGCCGGTCCGCCAGCTTGATGAGTACCACCCGGATGTCCTTGGCCATCACCAGGAACATCTTCCGGAGGTTCTCCGCCTGGTAGTCCTCGATGGACTTGAAGGGCAGCTTCCCCAGCTTCGTGACCCCGTCCACCAGGGTCAGGACCTCCGGCCCGAACCGCTCCTTCAGGACCGCATCCCCCACGGGGGTGTCCTCCAGCACGTCGTGGAGCAACGCCGCGGAAAGGGTCTCCACGTCCAGCTCCATGTCCGCCAGGATGGAGGCCACGCTGATGGTGTGGACCACGTAGGGCTCCCCGCTGTGGCGTTTCTGCTCCCTGTGGGCTTCCGCGGCGAACACCAGGGCCTCCCCGAGGCGCAGGAGATCCTCCTTGTCCAGGTAGCGGGCCGCCTTGGACCAGAGTTCCTGCAGCACCAAGCGGACGGAGCTGACCCGATGGTCCTCCGGCAGGCGCCCCACGAAGCTCTCCATGAGGTTTCGCAGCGCCCGGTCCTGGGCGAAGGAGCTCTTGGGACGCACCACCCCCGAGGACGGAGGAAGCTGGGATTCGCTCATCCGACACACCCCCCCGCAGCGCTTCCGACGGGGGCTCCCTGGACGATCCGCTCCAGGTAGAGACGAAGCTGCCTGCGCCCACGCCAGACCTCCTGCCTGGGGCGGTAGATCCACCCCTGGGGGATCACCCGCTCCAGAAGCCGCTCCTCATCGAAGGCCACCAGTTCACAGCGCCCCAGGAGGACCTTGAACACCTTGCCCGTCTTGCCCAGGGGCTGCACCGAGGGGATCGCGCCCCCCGCATCCAGGAAGAGCGGGGAGGGGTTGCCCATGCCGAAGGGGCGCAGCACCTCCGCCTCCGCCCACGCTTCCGGCGTCAATGCCTCCAGGGGCCAGGCCAGGACGTGCAAGGGCTCAGAAAGGAGGGGAACGTCCCGGAGAAGCTGCTCCAACCGGGGACGGACCTTCCCCCAAAGCCCCGGTTCCACGGCAAAACCCGCCGCCTGCCGGTGCCCTCCCCATGCCGCCAGATCCGAGGACAGTTCCTGGAGGACCGCCACCGCATCCCCACCCCCGCCCTCGGGCATCCGCAGGGTCCCCCGAAGCTGCGTCCCCGTGGGGGCCACCAGGGCCACCGGACGCCCCCGTTCGCTGCACAGGCGGCTGGCCACGCTGCTCAAGACCCCTACGGGCCAGTCGTTTCCCTGGTGGACGTGGTGGTCCCCGTCTCCTCGGGCATCCCGGTGCACCTGCCCGGAGAGGAAGCGGCGCTTCTGGTTCAGGTCTACCAGGTTCCGCACCAAGGGGTCCAGTGGCTCGTCCCCGGGATGGAGGAGACGAACCGCCTGCTCCGCCAGGTCCAGCCTGCCTGCGGCATTGAGGCAGGGGATCACCTTCATGGTCAGGTCCTCCTCGTCCACCTTCGGGGCCTGGAGATCCAACTTCTCCAGCAGCAGGCGAAGCCCTCGCCTGGGGGCGGAACGAAGGACCTGAAGCCCCCTCCGGACCAGGCTTCGGTTCAGGGGGTTCTTCAGGCTGACGCAGTCCGCCAGGGTCGCCAGACAGACCAGGTCCAGCCTCTCCTCCAACCACTCCCGAGGAGCCGCCTCGGTCCGGGAGGCCCAGGCCCACAACACCCCCGCGGCGCACAGCTGGCGAGCGGCGGGGGAGGATGCCGGCTCCGCGTGGGGGTTCACCAGGACCGCATCCTCCGGCAGCACTTCCCCGGCCTGGTGGTGGTCGAAGATGGCCACGGGAATGCCCGCCCTTCGGGCTTCCCGCACCGCCTCCAAATCCTTGGTGCCGCAGTCCACCACCACCAGGAGATCGCACCCCCGACTGGCGATGGTGCGCACCACCGACTCGTGGAACCCGTATCCCTGGTTGAAGCGATGGGGGATGAAGTAGCGCACCGAGGCACCCCGCAGGAGCAACAGCTCCAGGGCCAGGGTGGTGGAGGTCAGGCCGTCCACGTCGTAGTCCCCGTAGACCACCGCCCGTCCTCCCGGAGGCAGCGCCTCGAAGAGTTCCCGAGCCTTCCGTTCCGAGGGGGTCAGGGGCAGGGCACGCAGCAGCCCTTCCAGGTCCGGGGACAGCCAGCCGGGGAGCCCCTCCGAAGCGCTCCCGAACTCGGGGTCCTGCAGGCGAAGGAGTCCGACGAGGAAGGGAGAAAGACCGAGGCGACGGGCCAGGAGGCACGTCGCCTCATCCACCTGGTGGACCCGGATTTCCTCCGGGGCGTGGGCGAGGATCAAGGGTGTCCCTGCATTCCTTCCTCGGAGGCCTCCAGGGGGGCCGGATCGGCGAGGGAAACGCCAGCGAAGGAAGGATCGGCGGCGGGCTGGGGAAGGACCTCCTGCCCGTTTCGATGCTGGAACGCCGCAAGCAGGGATTTCCGTTCCTCCTCCAAACCTTCCGCCCGCTTCTCCGCCGCCTTGAGCTGGCTGCGGTACTTCTTGCGGACCTCCAGCAGGGCCCCCAGGGAAAAGAGCCACATCAGCACCACTCCGGAGGAGAAGAGCAGCACCTCCCACAGCCCCTGGGGCACCGTCCGTTCGTACAGGAGGAAACGCACCGTCACGTCCCCGGGATTTTGGAAAGCGTACAGAGCCGAGAGCAGCATCGCCAAGGCCACCGCCAGAGTGTAGCTCTTCATGGGGGTTCCTCCTCACACTGCGAGTTTGCGTTGCCCCACCATCATACCCCAGTCCTTGCGGTGGCCCAAGAGGAGCGCGGGCACTGGGGTTGTTCCTTCTTCCTGCACACAAAAGGGAGGGGCCGAGGCCCCTCCCACGGGATCGAACGGAGGAACGGAAACCGAAGGATCAGTACTTCGGGGAGCGGAGATACCACTCCGCCACCACCGCGCTGGCGATGTAGATGGAGCTGTAGGTCCCCACGGTGATCCCCACCAGGAAGGCGAAGGCGAAGTTGGAGATGACCTCTCCCCCCAGAAAGTACATGGCCAGAACGGGCAGGAGGGTGGTGAGGGAGGTGTTGATGGTCCGGGAAAGGGTCTGGTTGACCGATTCGTCCACCAGGTCCACGATCCCCTTGCCCCGCAGTTCCTTCCAGTTCTCCCGGACCCGGTCCAGAACCACGATGGAGTCGTTGAGGGAGTAGCCCACCACGGTGAGGATGGCGGCGATGAAGGACACCCCCACCTCCTTCCCCGTGAGGCTGTACACCCCCAGCATCAGGATCACGTCGTGAAGCAGGGAGAAGATCGCCGCCATGCCGAAGCGGAACTGGAATCGGAAGGCCATATAGGCCAGGATGCCCCCCAGGGCGAGGATCAGCGCCACGAAGGCCTGCTGGCGCAGCTCTTCCCCCACCACGGGGCCCACGGTCTCCAGGCGGAGCACCTGGATCTTGCCGAACCGTTGGCCCAGGGCCCCCAGGACCTGCTTGCGGTTCTCGCCGGACTGGGACTGGAAGCGCACGATGACCCCCCGGTCGCTGTAGGCCTGGATGGTCGCCTGTCCCTGCCCCACCCCCGCCAAAGCCTCCCGGACCTGCCCCACCTCCACCGCCGCGGGGAACTCCACCTGCAGGAGGATCCCGCCGGTGTAGTCCACGCTCAGGTTCAGCCCCTTGGCGATCACCAAGCCCAGGCTCAGGACCATGAGTGCGCAGCTGATCCCCAGGGCGAGACGCCGGTATTTCATGAACGGAATGTGCCACTTGGAAGTATCGAACATGTCGTATGCTCCTCAGAAGGGAAGGCTACAGCGCCAGGCTGCGCTTCCGGGCCAGCATCATCTGCAGGATCGCCCGGGTCACCACCACGTTGCAGAACACCGCCGCCACGACGCCGATGCTCAGGGTCACGGCGAAGCCCCGGATGGGACCGGAGCCGAAGTAGAAGAGAACCCCCGCGGCGATGAGGGTGGTGATGTTGGAGTCCAGGATGACCACCAGGGCCTTGCTGAACCCGGCGTCCAACGCCGCCAGAAGGGTCTTCCCGGACCGGTATTCCTCCCGCATCCGCTCGTAGATGAGGATGTTGCCGTCCACCGCCATCCCGATGGTGAGGATGATCCCGCCGATGCCCGGCAGGGTCAGAGTGGACTGCATAAGGATCATCCCCGCCATCACCAGGAGCAGGGAAATTCCCAAGGCCAGGTCCGCCGCGATCCCCAGGATCCCGTAGTACAGGAGCATGAAGACCACCACGAGGCCTGCTCCGATAAGCCCGGACTTGATCCCTTCCCGCACCGAGTCCGCCCCCAGGGTGGGCCCCACGGAGCGGTTCTCCAGAACCTCCACCTTCACCGGCAACGCCCCGGCCCGAAGCATGATGGAAAGCCTCTGGGCCTCGGACTCGGAGAAGCGACCGGAGATCTGGGCCTCCCCGCCGCTGATCCGCTCCTGGACCACCGGGGCGGAGACCACGATGCCGTCCAGGACGATGGAGATCTGCTTGCCCACGTTGGCTGCGGTGGCCTCGTCGAACAGGCGGGCCCCCTCTTTGTTGAACTTCAGGGAGACCACGGGACGGCTGAACTGGTCGAAGGCCGTGCGGGCATCCTTGAGGTCCTTCCCCGCCACGTACACCGGCCCGAGGAGGTAGACCCGCCCCTCCTCGTCCCGAGCCACCTGCATACCCGGCTTGCCTGCGACCTGGGCCTTCATCTCCTCCGCCACCCGGTCCACTTCCGCCTTGGCGGCGGCCCACCGGGTCTTGGCCTGCTCGAAGGAAGCGTCGCTGTCGTAGTTCTTCCGCTCCGGCCCGGGGGGAACCTCCGGGGAGACCCCTTCCACCTTGCGGAACTCCAGCAGGGCGGTGCGTCCGATGAGATCCAGGGCCGCCTCCGGGTCCGCCACGCCGGGAAGATCCACCGCCACCCGGTCCTTGCCCTGCCTCTGGATGACCGGTTCCGTGACTCCATACTGGTCGATCCGGTTGCGCAGCACCGCCAGGAGGCGTTGGATGCTGTCCTCAGTGATGGGGCTTTCCGGCGTGCCCACCGCCTGCAGGACGATGTGGGCTCCCCCTTTCAGGTCCAGCCCCAGCCGCACGCGCCCCTGGATGGGGAACACCACCAGGGCCGCCGCAGCGGCGACGGCCACCACAAGAAGCAGCCGCCAACGATCCCTTTTCAACATGGTCCTCCGTCCTCCTCTTCCGAAAGGAAGCTCCAGGGGCAAACCAGCCGCTGAAGCCCGATCATGCCCGGCTTCCCCGGGGTCATCCTTACTCTTCCTTGGAAGGGGCTTCCTCGGAAGAGACGTTTTCTTCCTGGGTCTTTTCCGGGACGTCCTTTTCCTTCGGGCCCTTCTTGGGGGGCTGCTTGTCCTCCGGGCCACGCTTCACGGAGATGGATCCTTTGAGGATCCGCATCTTGACACCCTCGGCGACCTCGATGATGTAACTGTCGTCCAGGAGTTCCCGGACCACCCCGAAGAAGCCCCCCGCCGTGACCACCGTATCCCCTCGGCCGATGGATGCCAGCATCTGGTCGTGGGCCTTCTGCTTCTTCTTCTGAGGCCGCACGATGAGGAAGTAGAAGATGACGACGAAGAGCGCCAGCGGCAACAGCATACCCATGATTCCACCCTGCTGCGCGTTACCCAAGAGAACCCCCTCCTTCTGGTCTTCACACGGAAACGTGCGCCCTCACCGCCGGTGCGGGCGCACGGGGATTATTGTACCATGGGCGCAGGAATCAAACAGCTACCTCTCTTCCTTCTCCTTGAGATAGAAAAGAAGTTTTTCCAGTTCCACGGAAATATCCACGCTGTACACCAGAAGCCCCTCCGGGACCACCACCGTGGTGGGAGCAAAAGTGAGGATGCCCCGTACCGTGCCGCTCTCCACGGCCTTGTCCACGCAGGCCTGGGCCGCCGCCGCGGGAACCGAGAGGATGAGCACCTCGATCTTCTTCTCCCCCATGACCGCGGCCATGTCCTCGAAGGGGTAGCACGGCACCCCGAGGATTTCCCGGCCCGCCTTTTCCGGGTCCACGTCGAACAGGGCCTCCATGTGGAACTTCTCGCTCTTGAAGGCCGTGTGACCCAGCAGCGCTGCCCCCAGATGCCCCACTCCCGCCAGGGCGATCCGCCAGACCCGAGGCGGGGAGAGGATGGTCATGACGTGCTCGTAGAGCCGGTCCACGTGGTACCCCACCCCGCGCTTGCCGATCTCCCCGAAGTAGGAAAGATCCTTGCGAACCTGGCTCGCCTTGATTCCCAGCATCTCCCCGATCTGCTGGGAGGAGACGACGCGACGACCTTCCTCGTGAAGCTGTCCCAGAAGACGGTAGTACTGGACGAGCCGTTCCACCGTCGGTTCCGCAACCTTCATCCCGCACCTCTCCCCCGTCCACGCACCCCTGGTCGTGAAGCTCTCAGGCTTTGTAGGCCACGACCTCGATCTCCACCAGAGCCCCCTTGGGCAGACCGGCCACGGCCACGAAAGAACGGGCCGGGGGGACCTTGCCGAAGAAGCCCTTGTAAACTTCGTTCACCGCCCCGAAGGCGGCCATGTCGGTGACGAACACCGTCACCTTCACCACGTCGTCAAAGGTCAGCCCCTCCGCCTCCAGGAGTCCCTGGATGTTCCGAAGCACCCGGTCCGCCTGAACGGCCACGTCCCCGGAGACAATCTCCCCGGTGGAGGGCTCCAGGGGAGTCTGCCCCGAGAAGAACCAGAAAGGACCGGCGGCGATTCCCTGACTGTAGGGGCCGATGGCTCCGGGCGCCTTGTTGGTGCTCACAGCTCGCTTCATTGCACACACCTCCATTGGGTTGGTCGTGTTCCTGAGGCAGAGTAAATCCAGAAGAGCCGTCCGGCTACCAGGGCTTTTCCTCCCGGTCCACCCGACGCTCTTCCACCACTTCAAAACAGGGCTGGCCTCTCTTGAGGGACCCTTCATCCTCCGTCAGGACGCGCAGGGCAAGCACCCGATTCGGAAAGGCGACCTCCAGCAGATCTCCCGCCTTCACCGCCGCGGACGGCTTCGCTCCCCTGCCGTTGACTCGAACCGCCCCGATGTCCACCATCTCCTGGGCGACGGTGCGACGCTTCACGATCCGCGCGAGTTTGAGAAAACGATCCAATCGCACTTTTGCCCCTCCATTAACAAGCTCGCTGGCAGTATAGCAGAGGTGCCGGAGGAGGTGCAACGAGACGTCCGACGCGTTCGACCCTGAGGCACCGCCCTTTTCCTAAAGGGCAAAGCGCAGGCGGGCACCCAGGCCATCGTGATCCCGAAGGGCGGAGGGACGCCCCAGGACCAGAACCTCCCCATCCCTCTCCAGGACGCGCCTCGCCAGGACCTCCCAGAGGTCCGCTTCCTCCTGCATGAAGGTGCCGCACAGGGGGCATTCCGTCTCGTCCAGGCCCAGGGCCCCACAGGCGGGACACCTTTTGCCGTTTCGGACTTCCTGCTCCTCCAGAACCAGCTGGTGCACCGCCCCTTGATTGGAGGCGGCGAGAACGGACCTCAGTCCCAAGGTCGCCGTCCCCCCGGCGGAGGATTCCTCCAGAATGCGGGAGACCAGCTCTTCCCCCTCCTCGAAGAAGCACCGCAGCGCCTCCGTCCGGGCCTCCTCCAGAAGCTCTCCCCGGTGGGTTCCCTCGCGGCACCCCTGAAGCCAACGCGCGGGAAGGGAGGGGATGCTCCCCAGGGCTCGGAGGGTCTCCTCCGCCAGATCCCGGTGGACCTGAACCCAGGCCCTTTCCGCAGGACGTTGGTCATTCAGCTCCCGAAGCCGGGCGGCCACAGAGCGCAGATGCCGTTGGAGGGTCTCGTCCACCCGGCGCTCCAGCCTCCGTTCCTCCCCCCCCTGGTACCCCGCATCCCGCACCTTCCGGGGCAGCTCCTCCCCCATTTCCCACTGAAGGGTCAGCCGCTCTCCGTGGGTGCGGTAGAAAGTGGACTGCTGGCGGTCCAGGACGAGGATCCAGCTGTCCCGGTAGGGGCAGAGGGCCTCCAACAGGGGCAGGATCCGGGGCTCCCCCCGCAGGTCCACCGAGGGTTTGGGGGAGGAAGGCAGATCCACGGTCTCCAGGACTCCGCTGCGGGGGGAGGCGAAGAGAGCCACACCCCGGGGGACTCCCTCTCCCGCGAAGCCCTCAAGGCGCAGGGCCAGGGAGTCGAAAACCCCCTCCAGCTTCTTCCAACCTTCCTCGCCCAGGGGGGAGGATTGCTCCCGAGCCGCCCGGGCCTGGTTCTTCAGGTCGATCAGGGTCTCCTTGGGAGATTTGCGCGTGCGGTCCGCATCCACGTAGACGGAGAGAATCGGATCTTGCCCTTGACACTGCTCCAGCACTCGTTTCGCCACCGTCCTGACCACGTTGCACCCGCCCCTTCCTCTTCCTAAAGTCTCCGTCGCCGAGGCATGCTCCCCAGCGAGCTCCATGGTGCCCCCTACTCCAGAAAATCCCGGAGCTTCTTGCTCCGGCTGGGATGCCGCAGCTTGCGGAGCGCCTTCGCCTCGATCTGTCGGATGCGCTCCCGGGTGACCCCGAAGCGCCTCCCCACCTCCTCCAGGGTATGGGGGTGTCCGTCCTCCAGGCCGAACCGGAGACGCAGGACCTCCCTCTCCCGGTCGGTCAGATCCTCCAGCATCTCCTCCAGCTGTTCCCGGAGAATCTGGCTTGCCGCCGCCTCCTCCGGGCTGGGGAGGTCCTTGTCTTCCAGGAAATCCCCCAGCTGGCTGTCCTCTTCCTCGCCAATGGGGGTCTCCAGGGAAACGGGCTCCTGGGCGATGCGCTGGATCTCCTCCACGCGCTCCGCAGGGATCTCCATCTCCCCGGCGATTTCCTCCGCCGTGGGCTCCCGACCCAGGCGCTGCACCAACTGCCGGGACACCCGGATGAGCTTGTTGATGGTCTCCACCATGTGGACGGGAATGCGGATGGTCCGGGCCTGATCGGCGATGGCACGGGTGATGGCCTGGCGGATCCACCAGGTGGCGTAGGTGCTGAACTTGTAGCCCTTCCGGTAGTCGAACTTCTCCACCGCCCGGATGAGCCCCAGGTTTCCCTCCTGGATCAGGTCGAGAAAGAGCATGCCCCGGCCGATGTACTTCTTGGCAATGCTCACCACCAGCCGCAGGTTCGCCTCCACGAGCTTCGCCTTGGAGGGGGCGTGTCCTGCCTCCACCCCCTTGGCCAGCTCCACCTCCTCCTCCGGCGTCAGGAGGGGGATCTTGCCGATCTCCCGCAGATACATCCGCACCGGGTCGGACAGGGGCAGGTCCTCCAGCTCCCCCATCTCCTCCTGGTAGGTGGCCTGAGGGAGGGGCTCGTCCGCCGGCGTTTCCTCTCGGGTCTTGGCCTCCTCCATCACCTCAATGCCCAGTTCCATGAGGTTGAAGTACAGGTTGTCCAGCACGTCCGCCGAGAGGACCTCCTTGGGAAGGTGCTTCTCGATGTCCTCGTAGGTGACGAAGCCCTTTTCCCGCCCCTCGTGGAGCAGTTCCCGGACGTTGTCGATGTAGTCCATCATGTCGTCCGCAGCAACGGGCTCCTGGACAGGAGCGTTCTCGGGCTGCGCCTGCGCCGTCCCCTTAGGGCGCTTTTCGCTCATAGGACCGTTTCTCCCCCCTCTTGATCTTCGCCGCCATGGCGACATAGTCCTTTCTTTCTTCCTCCGAGAGGCTCTCCTTGCGCACCACCCTCCGGTGCAGCTCCTCGTACCTCCGTCGCCACTCCCGAAGCCTGAGCTGGCGAAGCACTTCCTCCTCCGGGGATTCCTCCAGGTACAACTCCTCCAGAAAGGCTCCCCCCAGGGCCAACAATGCCGCAGACCGTTGGTCCCCCGTCTGGAGCCACCGCGCCTCCAGCTCCTCCGGACTCTCCCCGCAGAGGAGGGCCGAGGCCACCGCTCGGGCGCACTCGGAACGCAGAAGGGGAAGAACCCCCTCCGGGGCGGAGGAGGACCGGGACCCCTCCCGGGACCAGAGAAGGTGGCACAGGGCCGCCTCCCAAGGGTCCGGGGCGGGTTCCTCTTCCCCACTCTCATGGATAGATACGCCGGGGGGGGGAAAAATGCCTTCTCCCCTCTCCCCGGATCGGGGGGGAAAGGGGGGCCTCTTTTCCGAAACGCCTCCCCACCCCCGCTGGCGAAGCAGGGCCTCCAGCTCGTGGGGAAGCAGTCCCAGGTCCGCCGCCACGTCGGGAAGGCTGGGGCGGACGTCCAGCACCGAAAGGGACGCGATCCCCCCGAGGACCTCCTCCAGCCCCCGCTTCCTTTCCTGGGGATCCTCCAGCCACTTCCTTCGGGCCGCCACGTGGAAACGGGGGAGGGGAAGGGCCTCCGTCAGGGCTCCCTCGAAGGCCTCCGCGCCCTGGGGATCCCGAAGCAGCTCGTCGGGATCCTTGCCCTTGGGAAGCCGCACCACCCGCACGTCCAACCCCTTCCTCCGCAGGACGTACATACCCTTGAGGGCCGCCTCCTGTCCCGCCGCGTCCGTGTCGAAGCAGATCAGGCAGCGGTCCGCCTGTCGGGCCAACAGATCCGCCTGTTCCTCCGTGAAGGCCGTTCCCAGGGAGGCCACCGCCTCGGGGTGTCCGTTCAGATGGCACCGGATGGCATCCAGATACCCCTCCACCACCAGGGCGCTCCCCTTCTCCCGGATGGCCCTCTTGGCCTGAGGCAGCAGATAGAGGACCTTGCGCTTCTCGAAGAGGGGGCTTTCGGGACTGTTGACGTACTTGGCCCCTTCCCCGTCCACCAGGCGTCCGCCGAACCCCAGAAGTCTCCCCGTTTCGGAGCGGATGGGGAACATCACCCGACCCCGAAAACGGTCGTAGGTCCCCTTGGGCCCTTCCACCAAGAGGCCTCGTTCCACCGCGTCCCGCAGATTCAGCCCCTGACGGCGCAGGTGGTCCTCCAGGGACCGCCACGCCGGAAGGGACCACCCCAGCTCGAAGCGCTCCCAGGCCTCCTGCGGCAGCTCTCGCCTCCGAAGGTAGGCCCGAGCAGCCTCTCCTTCCGAGGCCCCCAGGGAGGCCCGGTAGAAGGCCAGGGCCTCCTCCAGAACGTCCCCTCCCTCCTCTCGACGACGGCCCCGATGCTCCAGGACCACCCCGGTCCGGGCGGACAGGACCTCCAGGGCCTGGGGAAAGGTCCACCCTTCCATCTCCATGAGAAACCGGAACACGTCCCCCCCCGCCCCGCATCCGAAGCAGTGGTAGGTCTGCCGCTCCCGGGAGACGGAAAAGGAAGGGGTCTTCTCCTGATGGAAGGGGCAGAGCCCCACGAAGCTCTTCCCCGCCTTGCGGAGCTTGACGTAGTCTCCCACCACCTCCACCAGATCGAGGCGTTCCTTGATACGGCGTACCTCATCGTTCAAGACCCGACCCCCTTCGAGATGGAAAACCGCAGGGGAGAGCGACGCTCTCCCCTGCGGCGGACGTGCCTGTCTTCCCCCCGGACAAGGGGGGCCCCGCCGACGCGAGATCGGAGAGGACGCGGATCCGTGGCTCCGTTCTTAGGAGAACAGGGGGGCCAGAACCAGGGCCACCACGGACATGAGCTTGATGAGAATGTTCAGGCTGGGACCCGCGGTGTCCTTGAAGGGATCCCCCACCGTGTCCCCCACCACCGCCGCGGCGTGGGCCGGAGTCCCCTTGCCGCCGTGATGCCCCTCTTCAATGTACTTCTTGGCGTTGTCCCAGGCGCCCCCGGCGTTGGCCATGAAGATGGCCATCATGACGCCGGTGACGATGGAACCGCCCAGAAGCCCGCCCAGGGCCTCCGCACCCAGGATCAGCCCCACCACCACAGGAACCACCACCGCCATGAGCCCGGGGATCACCATCTCCCGCAGGGCCGCAGCGGTGGAGATGTCCACGCAGCGCTCGTACTCCGGCTTGCCGGTCCCCTCCATGATGCCCGGGATCTCCCGGAACTGGCGGCGCACCTCGTCGATCATCTTCTGGGCCGCCCGGCCCACCGCCTGGATGGAGAGGGCGCTGAAGAGGAAGGGCAGCAGGCCACCGATGAAGAGCCCCACCATGACCTTCGGGTCCTTCAGGTCGATGGTGTCCAGCTTCACCGCCTGGGCGTAGGCCACAAAGAGGGCCAACGCGGTGAGGGCGGCGGATCCGATGGCCAGCCCTTTGCCGATGGCAGCAGTGGTGTTGCCCACCGCATCCAGCTTGTCGGTGATGTTCCGAACCTCGTGAGGCAGACCGCTCATCTCCGCGATGCCCCCGGCGTTGTCCGCGATGGGGCCATAGGCGTCCACGGAGAGGGCCATGCCGGTGATGGCCAGCATGCCCACGGCGGCGCAGGCGATGCCGTAGAGACCGCCGAAGTGCACCCCCACCAGGGTGGCGGCGCAGATGAACAGGACCGGCCAGCCCGTGGACTTCATGCCCACGCCGATGCCCGCCAGGATGTTCGTGGCCGCCCCGGTGTTGGAGGCGTTGGCGATCTCCTTGACGGAACCGTAGCTGGAGGAGGTGTAGATCTCGGTGATGTAGCCGATGATGACCCCGGAGGCCACGCCGCCCACCACCGCCCAGAAGAGGGTCAGGTCATCGAAGATCCAGCGGGTGACGAAGAAGGCCCCCAGGATCATGAAGAGACCCGTGGAGATGAGACCCATGCGCAGGGCGAACTGGGGATCTCCTCCCTCCTTCACCCGGACGAAGAAGGTGCCCAGGATAGAGGCCACGATGCCGATGGCCGCCAGGAACAGGGGGTAGGCAACCCCAGCCACCCCGAAGAGCAGGGCACCCACGGCCATGGCGGCGATGATGGAGTTCACGTAGGACTCGAAGAGGTCCGCCCCCATGCCGGCGATGTCCCCCACGTTGTCCCCCACGTTGTCCGCGATGACCGCAGGGTTCCGGGGGTCGTCCTCCGGGATGCCCGCCTCCACCTTACCCACCAGGTCCGCCCCCACGTCCGCCGCCTTTGTGTAGATGCCCCCGCCCACCCGGGCGAAGAGGGCGATGGAGCTGGCGCCGAAGCCGAAGCTGGCGATGACGTTGGCGTCCCCGTAGAGGACGTACATCCCCACGATGCCCAGGATGCCCACACCCACCACCGTCATGCCCATGACGCTGCCGCCGGTGAAGGCAATCCGCAGGGCGGAGTTCATGCCCTGGGAGGCGCCGTAGGCGGTCTTGCCGTTGGACTTGGTGGCCACCCGCATCCCCACGTAGCCCGTCAGGGCGCTGCAGAGGGCACCGCTCACGAAGCACACCGCATTAGGCACGTTGATCTTGAAGGCCAGCAGGGCCGCCACCAGAAGGACGAAGGGGACCAGGGCCTTGTATTCCCGATAGAGGAACGCCATGGCGCCCTTTTGGATGATGCCGGAAAGCTCGTTGATCCGGTCGTTTTCCACCTTAAACGCGTTGATCTTGCCGGTCGCCACGAAGGCAAAGAGCAGCGCCAAGACCCCCGCGCCGCCGACCACCCCAATCCACGAAACACCCATCACGAACCCTCCTTCAGCAGATAAACCCGAAAGCCTCTCCCGGCTTTCCCGGGAACGGAACAAAAGCGAAGTTCATTATAGACAGACCCCGAGAAGCGCACAAGCAGAAGGGACGGGGCAAAAGGTCAACCCAATTCCGTCTTTTCCGATCCCCCGTCCTCTTCCGCCCGAACCCCCACGGACACCCAACCTTGCGAAAGCTCGACCCCCTTGAGGGAACGGAGCATCCCCAGAAGCCCCCCCCGGACGAAGCCCGCCACGAAGCCCTTCATGGGCAGGGGGCGTCCCTCGACGAAGACTCGACAGCTCCGGTTTTCCCGGTCCGGCAACATCCCCTCGAACCGGTCCACCAGGTGGCCCAGGGTGTCCGGCCCGAAGAGGGTCACCCCGTCCCCCGGGACGGTACGGTCGTAGACCCCCAGGACCCCGGGGATTCCCTCCGGCACCGGATGCCCGGGGGCTCGCACCCAGATCTTGGGGACCGGGATCTCCTTGCCTCCTTCAAGAAGGACCAGGTCTCGATCGGCGAAAAACCTCCCCACCCACCGCCTCGGGTCCTCCTCCGGCGAGCCCGCCTCGTAGCGGATGCCGTCGGGCCCCCAGAGCACCGCATCCCCCCGATCCCCCAGGACCCCGCCGGAGTCCGTCCCTACCGGGGAAAGGACCGGCTCTGCGGTGCGCTTCACGTACCCCGTGCGGACCCCTCGGGCCTCCAGCCTCTCCAGAATCTCCCTGCATAGGGTTGTCTTCCCGCTGTCCTTGTAGCCGCAAACCCCCACCAACAGGATCATGTTCCACCTCCATCCCCGGAAGAAGCCCTTCGCTCCCCCTCCCTCAGGATCGTCCGGTAGCTCTCCAACAGAAAAAGGCTTAAGGAGAGAAGCATGGGCCCCAGGAAGAGCCCTAGAAAACCCCAGGCCGCCAGCCCCCCCAGCACCCCCACGAACACCAGAAGCACGTGGGCCTTGCTCCCCTCGGAGATGAACAGGGGGCGCAGGAAGTTGTCCACGGTGCTCACCACGCCTCCCCCCCAGAGGAGCAGAAGGACGCCCTCCTGGGTGTGTCCCGTCATCAGAAGGACGATCCCCCCGGGGGCCCAGACCACCGGGGTTCCCACGAAGGGGATCATGCCCGTGACGAACATCGCCCCGCCGAAGAAGACGGGATGGGGAAGCCCCACGAACCACCAGCCGAGCCCCCCCAGGGTGGCCTGGATGGCGGCGGTGAACATGATGCCGTAGACCACCGCCTGGAGCATCTTCTGCGTCCGCAGGGACAGGGCCTTCTTTTCGTGGAACGGCAGGGGGAGCAGGTCCCCCACGAAGGCGACCATGGCCCTCCCGTCCCGCACCAGGAAGAAGGAGGAGATGGTGATCACCACCAGGCTGAAGAACGAGTGGAAGGCGTTGGCCACCATCCCCCGAGAAAGGGCCGTCAGGCCCGCCCCGACCCAACGCCCCGTCTCCCCCAACAGGGCCTTCAGCTCCGGAACGCGAAAGAACAGGGGGCCCAGCACGGAGGCTCCGGAGGCGTGGACCCGGGAAAGGAGGGCGTCCACCCCCTCTCGGTCCAAAAGGGGCAACCATTCGGACAGAACCCCGTAGAGGCGCACCGCCTCTCGGCCCAAAGACACCGCCACCGTCCCCAGAGGGATGGCCAGGAAGAGGAGGATGATCCCCGTGGTGAGGGCCGCCGCCAGGTTGGCCCACCGCCCCCCGAAGACGCGCTGGTGAAGGAACCGATAGGCGGGGTAGGCGAAGTAGGAGAACACCGCCGACCAGGCCAGGGGACGCAACAGGGGCAGAGCCATCCAGCAGGTGAGCCCCAGGACCCCGAGAAGCAACGCCACGAACGGAACGGGGCTGTTGCGGATGCGACGCCCCACCTCTTGCCGAGCTTCCCGACCCATGCAAACCCCTCCTTGGATTGTCCGACCGGACCCGCGGCGCTTCGCGCCGATCCCTGTTTCCCTTCCTGCTATAATGACTCCAGACTCGCCCAAGAAGGTGACGATGTGGCAGAGCAGGAAGGCTCGATCGTTCGGGTTCCCCTTCAGTCCCTGGACACCTACGACGGGGTCGTGGCGGAAGACGTGACCTCTCCGGAGGGAGCGCTGCTCCTGCCTCAAGGGCTTCGGCTGTCCCTCCTCGGGGCCTCGCTGCCCAAGGTGCTGGACCGTCTTCGCTCCTCCGGGGTGGAAGGAATCTCCATCCGCATGGAGACCTCCGTCTCCCTGAAAAGCGTAGACTCCTTCCTGGAGGTGGTCCTGGCCCAGAACCAGGCAGTCATCGACCGGGAGGTGAGCCGCGAGGCGGTTTCGCAGGTGCAGGGGCTCTTCCAGTCGGTGCGCCGCCAGCCCATGACGCCGGAACTTCTGGTGCCTCTGGTGGCCACGGGAAAGACCCTGGCCCAGGAAATCCTGAAGAACCCCCAGGTGCTTCTCTCCCTTGCCCGGGTCCACCGATGGGACGAATACACCTTCGTCCATTCCTTCAACGTGGCGGCCCTGGCGGGCTTTCTGGCCCAGCGCCTCCACCCGCAGGAACCGGACTTGGTGGAACAGATCGTCCTGGGGGGACTCCTCCACGACCTGGGGAAAGCCCAGGTCCCCCTGGAGGTGCTGAACAAGCCGGGCCCCTTGGACGACCGGGAGTTCGCCCTGATGAAGCAGCACTCCGCCTGGGGGGAGGAACTGGCCCTCCAGGGAGAGGTGACCTCCGCCCCCATCCGCGCGGTCATCCGATGGCACCACGAACGGTGGACCGGCTGCGGCTACCCCGACGGGCTACGCCGGGAGGAAATCCCCGAGGCGGCTCGGATCACCGCCGTGGCGGACGTGTTCGACGCCCTCACCGCCGAGCGGGCCTACAAACAGTCCCTGCCCTCCCGGGATGCCATGAACCTCATCCTGGGGGACACGGGACAACACTTCGACCCCCGGGCCAGCAGGACCCTCCTCACCAGCTTCGGCCTCTACCCTCCCGGCTCCATCGTGGAGCTTTCGGACCGATCCGTGGGGGTGGTGGTCTCCGCGGGAGGGGAGGACCTGATCCGTCCGGTGGTGCTGATCCAGGTCACCCCGGAGGGAACGGCCCCCGAATCCCCCCTGTTTCGGGATCTTCGGAGGTGCGACCTCCGCATCCGAAACTACCTGGGGTCGGGTGCCCGGAGGGACCTGTAGCTCCCTCGCAGCCCCTGCCCCGAGCCACCAGGGCGGCGGAAAGCCCCGCCCCCACGCCGTTGTCGATGTTCACCACCACGAGCCCGGGGCAGCAGGAGGCCAACATGGCCCGGAGGGCCGTCCGCCCCCCCTCCGCGATCCCGTACCCCACGGAGGTGGGAAGGCCGATCACCAACCCGGGCACCAGCCCCGCCACCACGCTGGGCAGGGCTCCTTCCATCCCCGCAGCCACCACCGCCACGTCCGCCTCCCGCAGGGAGGGCAGCACCTCGAAAAGCCGATGGATCCCCGAAACCCCCACGTCGTAAAACCGGTCCACCCCGCAGCCGGAGAAACCGGCGATCCCCGCCGCCTCCTCCGCTGCGGGGATGTCCGTGGTGCCCGCCGCCACCACCGCCACGCGCCCTCGGGTCTCCGGGGGCACGCAGACCAGGGTCCCCAAACGCGACCGGGGCTCGTAGGACCACTCCGGGATCGTCCCTCCCAGCCGACGGGCCACCTCCCCCTCCAGGCGGCTGAAGGCCACGTTGGCCCGCCGCCTCAAGGCTTCGTCCCGGATCCCCTCCAGGTGCCCGAACTCCTTGCCCGGGGAGTACACCACCTCTCCGATGCCCTTGCGGGAGGGGCGGTCCCAGTCGAACCGCACCTCCCGACCCGCAAGGCCGCGGCACAGGAGACCGTGCCGTTTCCGGGCCGCCTCCACGGTACAGCGTCCCGCCGCCAGGTCCTCGAACAGCTCCTCCAGACCCGCAAGGGCGGTCATGTCGGTGAGGTCCCTACTCCCACTCGATGGTGGAGGGAGGCTTGCCCGTGATGTCCAGGGTCACCCGGTTGATCCCCGGAACCTCGTTGCAGATCCGCCGGGCGGTCCGGTCCAGCAGGTCGTAGGGCAGACGGGCCCAGTCGGCGGTCATGCCGTCCTGGGACTCCACCGCCCGGAGCACCGCCGTCTCCGCGTAGGTCCGCACATCCCCCATGACCCCCACGGAGCGGGTGGGCAGAAGGACGCAGAAGGCCTGCCAGAGCTGGTTGTAGAGCCCCGCCGCGGCGATCTCCTCCCGGAAGATGGCGTCAGCCTCCCGGAGCAGCGCCAGTCGAGGCTCCACCACCTCTCCCAGGCACCGCACCGCCAGCCCCGGACCGGGGAAGGGCTGCCGGGCCACGAAGACCTCCGGGATGCCCAGCAGGCGCCCGATCTGGCGCACCTCGTCCTTGAAGAGGTCCCGAAGGGGCTCCAGGACCTTCATCTTCATGATCTCCGGCAGCCCCCCCACGTTGTGGTGGGACTTGATCACCGAAGCTCCCTTCCCCTGGTGGCCGCTCTCGATGACGTCGGGGTAGAGGGTCCCCTGGAGGAGCCATGCAGCCCCTCCCAGCCCTCCGGCGACGTCCTCGAAGACCTCCACGAAGGTCCAGCCGATGGCCTTGCGCTTGGCCTCCGGGTCCGTGACCCCCGCCAGTGCCCCCAGGAAGCGGCCCCCCGCGTCCACTCGGTGCACCGAGAGATCCAGAACCCGGTAGGTATCCATCACCTGGTCCGCCTCGTCCTTGCGAAGCAGCCCGTTGTCCACGAAGAGGCATTGAAGCTGGTCCCCCAGGGCCCGGGCGGTGAGCACCGCCGCCACCGTGGAGTCCACTCCCCCGGACAGGCCGCAGAGCACCCGCTCCGCCCCCACCTTTTCCCGGATCTCCTCCACGGTGCGGTCGATCCAGTCCTCAAGCCTCCAGGTAGGGTCGCAGCC
Organism: Aminomonas paucivorans DSM 12260; assembly: GCF_000165795.1. Taxonomy (NCBI): domain Bacteria; kingdom Thermotogati; phylum Synergistota; class Synergistia; order Synergistales; family Synergistaceae; genus Aminomonas; species Aminomonas paucivorans. The sequence goes on from NZ_CM001022.1 coordinate 1,811,805, forward strand.
GCAGATCCGGAAGAGGAAGCGCCGGAGGATCTCCGTCCCCTGTTCCGTGTGGGCCACCTCGGGGTGAAACTGCAGCGCCCCGATGCGACCGTCCCCCATTTCGAAGCCCGCCAGGGCACCCCCTTCGCTGACCGCCACCGCCCGAGCCCCCGGAGGCAACCCGGTGACCTGATCCCAGTGGCTCATCCAGACCTGCAGGGAAGCCGGCAGCCCCTCCAGAAGCGCCGAGGTCTCCGAAGCCCGTTCCACCCGGGCGCGGCCGTACTCCGCCGCCCCCGCCCGTTCCACCCGTCCCCCCAGCTGGTGGGCCAGCATCTGCATGCCGTAGCAGATCCCCAACAGGGGGATCCCGGACCGCAGGAGCCGTTCGTCCAGCCGAGGCGCGTCGGGCTCGATGCAGCTCCGGGGACCTCCGGAGACCACGATCCCCTTGGGATTGCGCCGCAGGACCTCCTCCGCATCGCTGTCCCAGGGAAGGATCTCGCTGTGCACCGACAGCTCCCGGATGCGCCGGGCGATGAGCTGGGTGTACTGGGACCCGCAATCGAGGATGACGATGTTGTCGTGAACCTCCATACCCAAGCGCCTCCCGTATCTGGTGTGGGGCCATGCGGCCCGTTCGAGTATGCCACAACCCCCCGACCCCTCCAAGGGAACCGGGGGAGGATCAAAAAAGCCCCCGCCCGAAGGCGGGGGCTTCCGGTGACGAGGGGAAGGATCTAGTCGTAGTCGCCCATGCCGCCGCCGGGCATTTGGGGCATGTCGCTCTTCTTCTCGGGCTTGTCCGCCACCAGCACATCGGTGGTGAGAAGCATGGCGGCGATGGAACCGGCGTTCTGCACGGCGCTCCGGGTGACCTTCACCGGGTCGATGATCCCGGAGACGATCATGTCCACATACTCGCCGGTGGCCGCGTCGAGCCCCTCCCCCTTCTTCAGGGTGCGGACCTTCTCCACCACCACGTCGCCCTGGAGTCCCGCGTTGCTGGCGATGAGGTGCAGGGGCTCCGTGAGGGCCTTGCGGACGATGCTGGCACCGGTCTTCTCGTCGCCCTCCAGCTTGGCGATGAAGTCGTCCAGAGCGTTGGCGCTGGCCACCAGGGAGACGCCGCCTCCGGGGACGATGCCTTCCTCCACCGCCGCGCGGGTGGCGTTGAGGGCGTCCTCGATGCGGTGCTTCAGTTCCTTCTGCTCCGTCTCCGTAGCGGCACCCACCTGGACGACGGCCACGCCGCCCACCAGCTTGGCCATCCGCTCCTGGAGCTTCTCCTTGTCGTACTCGGAGGTGGAATCCTCCAGCTCCTTGCGGATCTGGGCGGCCCGATCGCGGATCGCCTGGGGATCCCCGGCGCCCTCCACGATGGTGGTCTCTTCCTTGCCCACCCGAACCTTCTTGGCCTTGCCCAGCATGGACAGGTCGGCGTTCTCCAGCTTGATGCCGATCTCCTCGCTGACCACCTTGGCGCCGGTGACCACGGCGATGTCCTGAAGCATGGCCTTGCGGCGGTCGCCGAAGCCCGGGGCCTTCACGGCCACCACCTGCAGGATCCCCCGCAGCTTGTTCACCACCAGGGTGGCCAGGGCCTCGCCCTCCACGTCCTCGGCGATGATCAGGAGGGGCTTTCCGGTCTGGACCACCTTCTCCAGTACCGGGAGCATGTCCTTCACGTTGCTGATCTTGCCGTCGTGGATGAGGATGTTGGCGTCGTCAAGGACGGCCTCCATCCGGTCGGGGTTGGTGATCATGTAGGGGCTCACGTAGCCCTTGTCGAACTGGAGGCCCTCCACCATCTCGAGGGTGGTTCCCACGGTCTGGCTGTCCTCCACGGTGATGACCCCGTCCTCCGTGACCTTGTCCATGGCCTCGGCGATGAGTTCCCCCACCCGCTTGTCGTTGGCGGAGATGGAGGCCACCTGGGCGATCTTGGCGTGCTCCTTCACGGAGATGGCCTGCTTCTTCAGCTCCTCCACCACCACGTCCACGCCCTTCTCGATGCCCCGGCGAAGCTGCATGCCGTTGGCGCCGGCGGCCACGTTCTTGAGGCCTTCCCGGATCATGGCCCGGGCCAGCACGGTGGCGGTGGTGGTGCCGTCGCCCGCCACGTCGTTGGTCTTGGAGGCCACTTCCTTCAGGAGCTGGGCCCCCATGTTCTCAAAGGGATCCTCCAGCTCGATCTCCTTGGCGATGGTGACGCCGTCGTTGGTGATGGTGGGGGAGCCGAACTTCTTCTCCAGCACCACGTTGCGCCCCTTGGGGCCGAGGGTCACGCCCACGGTATCGGCGACCTTGTTGACGCCCTTCTCCAGGGCACGGCGGGCTTCTTCCTTGAACAGCAGCACTTTCGGCATGGTGGTCTTGACCTCCTTAGAATTCCTGTAGGGTTTGCGGGGTCGTCGGGACTACTTCTCGACGACGGCGAGGACGTCCCGCTCGCTGAGGATGAGGTAGTCTTCCCCGTCGAACTTGACTTCCGTCCCGGAATACTTGCTGTAGATGACCCGGTTCCCCACCTTGACCTCCATGGGGAGCTTCTGGCCGTTGTCCAGCACCTTGCCGGTGCCCACCGCCACCACTTCGCCCTCCACGGGCTTTTCCTTCACGGTGTCGGGCAGGACGATGCCTCCCTTGGTCATTTCTTCCTTGTCCACGGCCTTGACGACCAGACGGTCGCCCAGCGGCTTCAGCTGCATGATGCAATCCCTCCTCATACAGGATGTGGTTTCGTGTTAGCACTCACGTCGACCGAGTGCTAAACCTTCCGGGCCAAAGTCTAGGCAAACCCCCTTCTTCCCTCAAGGGGAATCAGGGCGATTCTCTCCGAATAGGCCGCCTGATTTTCCGGGCAAGCTCCTCCGAATGACTTGTTTTGATGTTTTTTGACTTAGGCGTTCAGCTCCCAGGAGGGGTCGGGGGCGAAGGTGACGTCGCAGCGGATGCCCCGCCGGAAGGAGGAGTAGCCCGCCGCGGCGATCATGACCCCGTTGTCGGTGCACAGGTCCCGAGGAGGGAGGTACACCCGCCATCCCCGGCGCGCCCCTTCCTCCTCCAGCCCCGCGCGAAGAGCGCTGTTGGCCCCCACTCCCCCCGAAAGGGCCACCTGGCGCACCCCGGTCTGCTCCACCGCGACCCGGGTCTTCTCCAGGAGGGAGGCCACGGCGGCCCGTTGGAAGGAGGCGCACAGGTCCTCCACCGGAACGGGAAGACCGTCCTTCTCCAGCCGCTTCAGGACCCAGAGCACCGCCGTCTTCAGACCGCTGAAGCTGAACTCCACCACCCCGGAGCCGGAGAGGGGCACCGGAAGGGGAAAGGCCTCCGGGTTTCCCGTCGCGGCAAGACGGTCCACCACGGGCCCCCCGGGATAGCCCAGGCCCAGGAGCTTGGCCACCTTGTCGTAGGCCTCCCCCGCCGCGTCGTCCCGGGTTCCCCCCAGAACCTGGTAGTCCCCGAAGGCCCGCACCAGCAGGATCTCCGTGTGCCCTCCGGAGACGATGAGGCAGAGGAAGGGAGGCTTGAGGTCCCCGTGGGCCACCACGTTGGCGAAGAGATGCCCCTCCAGGTGGTTCACCGACACCAGGGGCACCTCCCAGGCCTGGGAGAGGGCCTTGGCGGTCATGACCCCCACCAGGAGGGATCCCATGAGGCCGGGGCCGGAAGTGACCGCCACCAGGTGCAGCTCCCGGGCGGGGTTGCGGATCCCCGCCCGATCCAGGACCTGGTGGAGCAGGGGAAGGATGGCCTCCTGGTGCTTGCGGCTGGCCAGTTCCGGCACCACCCCTCCGTGGGGCGCATGGTCCTCCACCTGGCTGGAAAGCCCTGCGGCCAGGACCCGCCGGGGGCCCTCCAGGACCGCCACGGCGGTGTCGTCGCAACTGGTCTCGATGCCCAGGGTGAGAAAGGGATCCCCGGCAACCAAAGTCAATGGGAACAGCCCCCGCAACCGCCGCAGGAGCCTCCGCAGGAACACCCTTTGCCCCGGCGACGCTCTCCCGCCTCGTGGATCAGCACCTTGCAGCGGCACTCGGGACAGCGGCTTGCGTGATCCTCCGATTCGAAACGGTGTCCGCACTCGGCGCAACGATAGACGTGCATGGTTCCTCCTCCTTCGGTCCTTTTCCCCGGGTTCCGCCAACCCGCCTCGTCCGCCCTACCGGACGGGGACATCGAAGGACACCCCGTCGTCCCCGTATCCCAGGACCACCACGCTCCCGGGCTTCAGCTTCCCCGGCACCGCCACCGCCAGCACCGCGTCGGTGCCGCTGGGCAGATCCCCCTGGGGCAACCGATCCGGCCGGGTGAGCACGTCGGCGCTCGTGACGCGGTGGTCCCCCACCCGAAGCCTGGTGGGGTCGAAGGTCATGGGCTTGGCGGTGACGAACTGCACGGCGAACAAAGTCTTTCCTCGTACGGCATCGCTGCCGAAGTGGCGGCCCTGGTAGCGCAGCCATTCGGGGGAAAACTCCGCCTTCGCCAGGGCCTCCGAGAGGGCACGGTCCACCAGGACGAACTGGAACTGAGCCCGTGCCCCCAGAACCATGTCTCCCAGCCGTTGCCCCTCGTGGAAACACACCGCGGTGCGCCGCTCAATCAACCGATTCAGGGCGGCCTCGTCCATCCCCGAAGCCGTCGCGGCAAACCCCAGACACAGCATCCCCGCCAGCAGGAGACACCCTTTCCCTCGAAACCGTTTCATGCCTCACTCCACCCCTTTCTCCTTCGGCGGGTCCTTCCTCGCGGCGCCGCGAAGCCACCCCCACTCCGGCGACCCCGCCGCCCACGTCACCCCTCCGTACAACCCCAGGGCCAGGAGAAACGCCCCGCCCAACCAGGCCGCCCGAAGCCCTGCCCCCGCCTCCAGAGGATACGCCCAAAGGGTGCGGAAGAGGAAAAGCCCCGCCCCCAGGACCAGGCAGCAGCCTCCCTGTCGCAGGGCCCACCGGGGTTCGAAGAGCACCAAGGGGTAGCCCAGGTCCCGCTGGAGACACCGCACCCCCACCCAGGCGGCGCCGGAGAAGGCCAGAGAGGTCCCCAGGGCCAGTCCGGCGTAGGACAGAAACGGCATCAGGGCAGCCCCTGCGGCCAGGTTGGCCGCCACGGTGAAGCCCGTCACCTTCAGGGCCGCCCGGGGGAGGCCCCGGGCGTAGAGGGCCCGCATGATCACGGTGGTGCAGGCCATGCCGGGAAGCCCCAGCCCGTAGAGGGCCAGGGCCTTGGCGGTGGCGTCCCAGGCCCAGCCGCCGAAGGCGCCCCGCACGAAGAGCAGGTGGACCACTTCTCGGGAGAAGAAGAGCAATCCCAGGGAGACCGGAAGCACCACGAAGAGGTTGAACCGAAGAGCATCCCGAAGGAAGTCCCGGAAGCCCTCGCGATCCTCCGGCTTCTGCCGGGAAAGGAGGGGCAGCACCGCCTGGGAGATGGCGATGACGAAGAGCCCCAGGGGCAGCTGGAGGACCCGATCTGCGTAGTTGAGCACCGAGATGGCCCCCCCCTCCAGGAAGGACCCCAGCATCCGGCTGATCACCGGATTGAGCTGGTTCAGGGAGAGCCCCGCAGCGTAAGGCAGGAACAGGGCCATCATGCGGCGCAGTTCCGGGTTGTCCCGACGGGGGACGGCGGGAAGGAGGGGCATCCCCATGCGGGCTGCCCAGCCCCACTGGAGGAGCATGTGGCAGCTCCCCCCCAGAAGGACCGCCCCCACCATGCCCCACAGGGTGGGGTTCGGGTACAGGGCCAGAAGGCATAGAATGAAGGCCAGGTTGCTCGCGGCGGGGGCCACCGCGGGGACGAAGAAGCTGTCCAGGCTGTTGAGCACCCCCATGGCCAGGGCCCCCACGGAGACCAGAAGCAGGAAGGGGAAGAGCCACCGGGTGAGGGTCACCGCCAGGGCCCGGTCCTCCGGGGAGAACCCCGGGGCCATGACCCCCACCAGCAGGGGGGAGGCCAGGATCCCCAGAAGCACCACCCCGGTCCCCACCGCCAGGAGCACCGAAAGGGCCTGCCGGGCCAGGGCGTGGGCGGCGGGTCGCCCCTCCTCCTCCAGCGTGCGGGTGAACACCGGTACGAAGGACGCCGACAGGGCCCCCTCCGCCAGAAGCTGGCGGGACAGGTTGGCCAGGGTGTAGGCCACGTAGAAGGCGTCCAGCTGTCGCGTGGCGCCGAAGAAGGCGGCGGTGAGCATCTCCCGCACCAGGCCCAGCACGCGGCTGGCAAAGGTGCCCAGCATCATCCGAAAGGCGTGGCGCACCATGCGGGTCATGGAAGCGGACATGAAACGACCTCCCTGCGGGCAGAGGGACGAAAGGAGCACGAAGGATGACGACGGAGCTGTGGGGTGTGGGGCAGCCCCTTCGAGGGGACGACGGGGCAGGGGTCTTCGTGGCCTCTCGGCTGGCAAGACGCCCCCCCGAGGGGTTGCGGGTGCGGGTCTGCGAGACCGTTCCGGACAACTACCTGGCCCTGCTGCTTCGAAACCCTCCGGAGCTGCTGCTGGTGGTGGACGCCGCGGACCTGGGCCTTTCTCCGGGGACTTTGGTCCGCCTGGAGTCCCCCACGGGGGGAGAGACCATCTTTTCGGGGACCCACGACTTTCCCTGGGACGCCCAGCTGCGCTCTCTGCGGGATCGGCTCCACCTGATCTTTCTTCTGGTGCAGCCCCGGGACCGGGACCTTCGCGTGGGGCTCTCTCCGGAGGTCCGCCGGGCCTGTCTGCACCTCACGGGGCTCCTTCGCCGGGGCAGGTGGGACCGCCTTCCCCCGATGGAGACGCTCCCGGCCGCAGGGGGCTACCACGAAAAGCGGTCTCCCAGGTAGAACTTCCGGGCGATCTCGCTTTCCGCCACCTCCTGGGGGGACCCCTCCACCACCACCTGCCCCTGGTGGATCAGGAAGGTCCGGTCCGTGATGGCCAGGGTCTCCCGGACGTTGTGGTCCGTGAGCAGGATCCCGTAGCCCTTGTTGCGCAGACCCAGGATGATCTGCTGGATGTCGTACACCGCGATGGGGTCGATGCCGCTGAAGGGTTCGTCCAGGAGGAGGAAGGAGGGCATGATGGCCATGCACCGGGCGATCTCCACCCGACGCCTCTCCCCCCCGCTCAGGGCGTACCCCGGGGCGTCCACGATCCGATGGAGACCGAACTCCTCCACCAGATGGTCCGCGGTCTCCCGGCGCTTCTCCTCGTCGTGGCCGTTCTCCTGCAGCACCAGCTCCAGGTTCTCCCGCACCGTGAGGCGACGGAACACCGATGCCTCCTGGGGGAGGTACCCCAGACCCAGCCGCGCCCGGCGGTACATGGGCAGATGGGTGATCTCCCGATCCCCCAGGAGGACCCGCCCCGCGTCGGGGTAGATGCGCCCCACCACCATGTAGAAGGTGGTGCTCTTCCCCGCCCCGTTGGGGCCAAGAAGGCCCACGATCTCCCCCTCCCGGACGCTCAGGGAAACGCCCCCCACCACCCGACGCCCCTTGTAGGACTTCTCCAGACCCTGCACCTCCAGGGTTTGGGGCGGACGGGAAACGGTCACGGTTTCCCCTCCTTGGGAAGGGTGAAGACCAGCTGGGGGTTCCCCAGGGCCTCCAGCCTTCGGGTGTCCAGGTGGAGCACCAGGCTGTCGGCGGTGACGGTGCGGTCGGCCTGGATCGCCCGGGCGTTGCCCGAAACCACCACCGTGCCCCGCTCCTTGGAGTAGATGCCCTTCTCCCCCCTCAGGCGCACCGGCTCCCCCTTGGCGCCCCGGAAGGTCCCCTCGAGGGAACCCGTGGCCTCCAGCTCCGCTACCCGTTCTCCCGCCAGGCGTCCCCGCACCCCGGAGGCGGATAGGACGATGCCCTGACTCGGGTCCTCGTACCGTCGGACCCCCTTGGCCCAGAGGACGTCTCCATCCCGCCCCACCTCTTCCGCCTCCAGGCGGTAGGCGGTGAAGGAGGCATGGACGCCCTGCCTCGCCAGGTAGGCCTTGCCCCCCAGGGTCCACCGGAGGAACCCGGCGGAGAGCTGGTCCTTGCCTCGGTGGAGGCGCACGTTCCCCGTGGCCTCCAGGATCTGCCGCGACCCCTCCGTGGAAAGCAGCAGCTCGTCGCTGTCCACGGAAAGCCCCTCCCGGGGGAAGACCCCCTGGACCTTGCCCTGAAGGCGGAAGGTCTTTCCTTCCAGGAAGCCCTGCCCCTTGAGGGCGCGAAGGTCCGCCCCTCCCTTGAGGAGTCGGACGTTCCCCGTCGCCTCGATGCGTTCCGTGGCGGGGTCGAACCGAAGCTGGTCCGCCGTCAGCCGCACCTCCGACGAGGGAGCCGGGGCCGCCCACGACACCCCGGACCACACGAGGAGAACCCACACCGCCATCCCTGCCAACGCCCGCCGGCCCATGCCCCCACTCCCCTTTTCTCGACACAAAAACGGCGGCCCGACGGTTTCCCCGCCGCGCCGCCGCTATTCTACCATCCAGGAATCGGTCCCACTCCCTTAGGCGGGGAAGAGGGTCTCGGCGATCTGCACCGCGTTGAGGGCCGCGCCCTTGAGCAGGTTGTCCGACACCACCCACAGGGCCAGGGCTCGGGGAAGGCCGGTGTCGCGGCGGATCCGCCCCACGTACACCGGGTCGGTGCCCTCCGCCTCCCGGGGCAGGGGATAGACGCCCCGGGCCGGGTCGTCCGCAAGCTGCACCCCCGGGGCATCCGCCAGGATCTCCCGGGCCCGCTCCGGGGAGAGGTCCTCCCGAAACTGGGCCACCAGGGCTTCCCCGTGTCCCCGGAACACGGGAACCCGCACGGTGGTGCTGCTCACCGCCAGATCGGGAAGGTGGAGGATCTTCCGGGATTCCCGCACCATCTTCCACTCCTCCTCCGAGACCCCCTGGTCGTCGAAGGCCCCGATGTGGGGCAGCAGGTTGAAGGCGATGGGATGGGGGTATACGGAGGGGGTCCCCTCCCGTCCCTCCAGGACCGCCCGGGCCCCCTCCTCCAGCTCCGCCACCGCCACCGACCCCGTCCCGGAGACGGACTGGTAGGTGGCGGCGGAAAGGTACTCCAACCCCGCCTCCCGATGCAGGGGGGCCAGGGCCACCAGGGCCTGGATGGTGGCGCAGTTGGGGTTGGCGATGATCCCCCTGTGCTTTCGGGCGTCCTCCCCGTTCACCTCCGGCACCACCAGGGGCACCTCCGGGTCCATGCGCCAGGCGGAGCTGTTGTCCACCACCACCGCCCCCCGGCGGGCCGCCTCGGGGGCCCAGCGACGGGAGGGGCCGGAGCCCGCGGAGAACAAGGCCAGATCGACCCCCTCGAAGGCCTCCTCGCAGACCTCCCGCACCGGGATCTCCTGCCCCCGGAAGGGAAGGCGCCTGCCCGCGGAGCGGGAGGAGGCCAAGGGCACCAGCTGGTCTGCGGGGAAGCCCCGTCGCTCCAGCACCGCCAGCATCTGGCGCCCCACCAGGCCCGTGGCGCCCAGCACCGCCACCTTCATCAGAACGCCGCCTCCTCGATGAAGTGGTCGTGCAGCGCCCGCACCGCATCCTCCGCCCGGGTGGCGGCCACCACGCAGGTGAGGGCCAGGGAGGTGGAGGCGATCATGTCGATGTTGACCCCTTCTTCCGCCAGCACCTGGAACATCTGGGCGGGCATCTCCGGGTGGTTGGCGATCCCCGCCCCCACCACGGAGACCCGGGCGATCTCCGTGTCGAAGCTCACCCCCTGGGCTCCCATCTCCCGGTTCATGGCCCGGCAGGTCTCGATGGCCTGATCCAGGTTCTCCTTCTTCACCAGAAAGCCGATGTCGTTCACCCCGCCGCGCATGCCGTTCTGGATGATCATCTCCGCCCCCACGCCCTTCTCTGCCAGGTCCGAGAAGAGCCGGGCCGCCACGCCGGGGATGTCCGGCACCCCCAGGAGGGCCACCTTGGCCACCTTCGCGTCGTGCACCACCGCCTTGATGACGAGACCCTCGCTCACAGGATTGCTCACGACCCACGTCCCCTCCTCTTCCACGAAACTGGACGCCACGTACAGAGGCACCTCGTACCGCGCCGCCAGTTCCACGCTCCGGGCCTGAAGCACCTTGGCCCCCTGCACGGAGAGTTCCATGCACTCCTCATAGCTCAGTTCCTTCAGCTTCCGGGGGGACCGGACCACCTTCGGGTCCCCGGACATGATCCCCGTCACGTCCTTGAGGATCTGGCAGCTCTGGGCCTTCAGGGCCCCCGCCAGGGCCACGGCGGAGAGATCCGAGCCTCCCCTGCCCAGGGTGATGACGTCCCCGGACTCGGTGATGGCCTGGAAACCCGTCACCACCGGGACCACCCCCTCCAGGGAAGCGTCCTCCACCGCCTGGGCCTCCACCCGGAAAAGCCGTCCCTCCGTGGGGAACCCCTTGGCCTTGAATCCCGCCTGGAGGGCGGTGAAGGAACGGGAGGGGACCCCCTCCTGCTGGAGGGCCAGGGCCAGAAGCGCCACGCTCTGCTGCTCCCCCGTGGCCAGAAGCTGGTCGATCTCCCGCCCGCTGCCGTAGTAGGACACGTCCCGGGCAAGGGCCAGAAGGCGGTCCGTGGTGCTCCCCATGGCGGAGACCACCACCGCAACCCGGAACCCCTCCTCCCGGATCCCCCGGATGCGGCAGGAGACCTCCTTCATGCGCTGAGGGTCCGCCACGGAGCTGCCCCCGAACTTCAGCACCGTCAGGGGGCGACCCTTCCAGTCCATCACCCCTTCCCCCCGGAAGCGACGCCCTGGGACGACGAGGCCTTCTCGAAGGGAAAGGTGCGCTGCACCACCGCCCCGGAGCCGTTGCCGTCCAGCACGAAGAACTGGGAGCGCACTCCGTGCTCCGAGAAGGTGCCGCACAGGGTCTCCGCCACGCGACGGGGACGCCCCTTCACCAGGGCCACCACGCTGGGACCGGAGCCGCTGATGGCCACCCCCAGGCAGCCGGGAATCTCCCGAACCCGATCCATGATGACCTCCCCCCCGGGGAACAGCTTCGCCCGGTAAGGCTGGTGAAGCCGGTCGTCCATCCCCCAGGCCAGGAGGTCCCACTGTCCCGTGGCCCAGGCGGCGGTGAGGAGCGCCGCCCGGCCCAGGGTGAACACCGCGTCCCCGAAACACACCTGTTCCGGCAGGGCAGCCCGGGCCTCCCGGGTCTTCACCTGCACGTCCGGCACCGCCACCACCACCAGAAGGTCCTCCGGCAGGGCAGGCAGGCGGACGGTGCGAAGCTCCGAGCCGTCCCAGCAGCTCACCACCATCCCCCCCAAATAACAGGGGGCCACGTTGTCCGGATGCCCTTCGATCTCCACCATGGTGCGCAGCAGCTCCTCCCGGGGGAGGGTCAGGCCGTTGAGTTCCTGGGCCAGCAGCACCCCCGCCACCACCGCGCCGGCGGAGCTGCCCAACCCCCGATAGAGGGGGATGACGTTGTGGGATCGCAGGGCAAACCCCGTCCCCGCCACCCCGAAGCGGCGACAGGCGATCTCGTAGCTGCGCACCACCAGGTTCCGGCCCGGGTCCGCCAGCTCCAGGGCCCCCTCGCCGATGGCCTCGCTGCGGTATTCCCCCTCCGGGAGGCGTTCCGTCACCTCGAAGAGGTTGTACAGAGACAGGGCCATCCCCAGAGTGTCGAAGCCCGAACCCAGGTTGGCGCTGGTGGCGGGGGTCCGTACCGAAAGCAGGGGGACGCTCATTTCCCCATCACCTCCAGCAGGGCCTCCCGGGTGTCGTCGATCTCCCGGAAGGTGGGGGCGTTGCGAAGCGCCGCATCGGGATCCTTCAGCCCGTTCCCCGTGAGGACCATGGCCACGCGGATGCCCTGGGGCAGCTCCCCTCGGGAATGGAGCAGGCGCAACCCCGCCAGGGGGGCACAGGAGGCGGGCTCCGCGAAGAGCCCCCCCAGACGGGCCAGATCCCTCTGGGCCGCCAGAATGGCCTCGTCGGTCACCGCCTCGAAGAAACCGTCGCTTCGGCGCACCGCCCAGCGGGCCTTGGAAGCGTTCACGGGATGGCCGATGCGGATGGCCGTGGCCACCGTCTCCGGATCGTCCACCATCCGCCCCAGCACCAGGGGGGCGGACCCGGCCGCCTGAAAACCCGCCATCCGGGGAACCCGGGTGGAGCGCCCCAGACGCCGGTACTGTACGAACCCGGACCAGTAGGCGGTGATGTTCCCCGCATTGCCCACGGGAATGGCCAGCCAGTCCGGAGCGTCTCCCAGGACGTCGCAGATCTCCCAGGCGGCGCTGCGCTGCCCCCAGAGGCGGTAGCGGTTCACGGAGTTCACCAGGGCCACTCCCCCCTCCCCCGCCACGGAGCGGGCCAGTTCCAGGGCCCGGTCGAAGTTGCCCCTCACCGCCAGGACCTGGGCCCCGTACAGGAGGGCCTGGGCCAGCTTGCCCATAGCCACCTTCCCCGCGGGCAGCAGGACGTAACAGGGAAGGCCCGTACAGGCGGCGTAGGCCGCCGCGGAGGCGGAGGTGTTCCCCGTGGAGGCACAGATCAGGGCACGAGCCCCTCCCTCCAGGGCCTTGGCGACGGCCAGGACCATCCCCCGGTCCTTGAAGGACCCGCTGGGGTTGCATCCCTCCACCTTGGCCCACAGGTCGATGCCCAACTCCGCCCCAAGGCGAGGAAGGTGCACCAGGGGAGTTCCCCCCTCCCCCAGGTCGGGACGAGGGGTCTTGGGCCCCAGGGGAAGAAGGGCTTCGTAATGCTTCAGAATTCCACGCATCGCTTCCACCTCCTACGATGAAAGAAGACACCCCCGAGGGGGTTCGGACAGGATGGATCGAACATGTAGAAAACGACCCCGCCTCCATTGCTGGAGACGGGGTCGCCGCGGTTCCACTCCAATTCCCGATCCGGTGGATCGGGCACTCGCACGCCCGGTATCGGGGGCTGCCGTGCGCCTTTCCCTCAGGCTAGGCCGAGGCTCGACGCCCGCTCCGGGGTGATCTTCCCGTCGGTCCGGCAGGAGGTCTTTCAGCCACGAACCTCCCTCTCTGAAGCCGGATGACGCCGGTACTCGTCCCTTCCTCGCGTTGCGTCCCCGCCGTTTCGACGGGGCGGAAATTGGGTGGATTTATACTCCCTGGGTCGAGATTTGTCAACCGCCGGGGCACGAGGAGGGGCAATCGGACATGACGACACCCCCGTCGTCCTCCTCGCCCCAGGATCGGCGCCTCCCGTCCTCCCTTCCAAGAGCCTCCCTGCCCGTTGTCTCCCTCAAGGAAAGCCCCCGTCCAAAAGAGATTTTTCCACCACTATTCATCAATGAGTACTGAAATAAGCATAACTACGTAGTTTTATTGACAAGTTCTTCTGTTTGAATCACACTCTGCGGTATTCCATCTTCAAGGAGGTCGGCAATCATGCGAGAAGGCATCCTGGCCCACGTGGGCCGCACCCCCCTGGTGAGGCTCAAGAACGCCTCCCCCAACCCGAGGGTGACCCTGTGGGCCAAGCTGGAGCTGTGCAACCCCAGCGGTTCCCTGAAGGACCGCGTGGCCCTGCACATGATCGAACAGGCGGAAAGGAGGGGAGAACTGCGCCCCGGGATGACCCTGGTGGAGGCCACCAGCGGCAACACGGGCATCGCCCTGGGCATGGCCGCGGCGGTGAAGGGCTACGGCCTGAAGATCTTCATGTCCGAGGCCAAGACAGTGGAGCGCCGCAAGATGCTCCGCTACTGGGGAGCGGAACTGAACCTCACCACCCGGGAGGACCCGGACAGCCACATCTGGGCCGCCAAGGCCCTGGCGGAGGCGGAGCCGGGGCGCTTCTTCTACATCAACCAGAACGAGAACCCGGACAACGTGGAGGCCCACCGTCTGGGCACGGGGACGGAGATCGTGGAGCAGTCCGGGGGCAAGGTGGATGCCTTCGTGGCGGGCTTCGGCACCGGGGGATGCCTCATGGGCGTGGCCCAGGCCTTTCGGGAAAAGGGCGTGGGGGCCCGCATCGTGGCGGTGGAACCCGTCCCCTCCCGGGGGAGCATCGACGGCCTGAAGCATCGGGACGAGGCTTACCAGCCCCCCATCGCCGACCGCAGCTTCTTCGACGAGACGAGGGGGGTCACCCAGGAGGAGGCGGTGCGGGCCGCCCGGGCCATCGCCGTCCAGGAGGGCATCGTGGCGGGCATGTCCTCCGGGGCCACCCTCCACGCCGCCCAGGAACTGGCCCGCACCCTGGACCACGGGAACATCGTGGTGCTCTTCGGCGACCGGGGGGAGCGCTACTTCAGCACCCCCATCTTCGGGGAGGCATAGAGGCCAGATTCCCTTCCGGTTCCGCCCCTTCTGGTCCGTTCCAGAACGCCCCGACGCCGCCTCCTCCCTGGTCCTACCGGGAAAGGGGCGGCTCCCCTATGGTGTCCCCGACACACCACAAGGAGGGGATCGCCATGACGGAAAAGGGAACGCCGAAGCTGAAGGACGGACTGGCCCGCATGCTGGTGGGCGGGGTCATCATGGACGTGACCACGGCGGAGCAGGCCCGCATCGCCGAGGAGGCAGGGGCGGTGGCGGTGATGGCCCTGGAGCGGGTGCCCTCCCAGATCCGCAAGGAGGGCGGCGTGGCCCGCATGGCGGACCCGGCGAAGATCCGGGAGATCCGGGAGGCCGTTTCCATCCCCGTGATGGCCAAGGCCCGGATCGGACACTTCGTGGAGGCCCGCATCCTGGAGGCCCTGGGGGTGGACTTCGTGGACGAGAGCGAGGTGCTGACCCCGGCGGACGAGGAGCGGCACATCGAGAAGACGGGCTTCACCACCCCCTTCGTCTGCGGAGCCCGGAACCTGGGGGAGGCCCTTCGGCGCATCCACGAGGGAGCCGCCATGATCCGCACCAAGGGCGAGGCCGGCACGGGGGACGTGGTGGAGGCGGTGCGCCACATGCGGGCCATCACGCGGGAGATGGACGCCCTTCTCGTGGCCCCGGAGAGCGCCCTGGAGGGCCTGGCGGCGGAGTACCGGGTTCCCGAGGAGCTGCTTCGCCTCTGCCGGAAGACCGGACGCCTTCCCGTGGTGAACTTCGCCGCCGGAGGCATCGCCACCCCCGCCGACGGGGCGCTGATGATGGAGTCGGGCTGCGACGGGGTCTTCGTGGGCAGCGGCATCTTCACCTCCACCGACCCCGCAGCCCGGGCCCGGGCGATCGTGCAGGCGGTGGCGCACCACGGCGACCCGGCGGTGCTGGCGGAGGTGTCCACGGGATTGGGAGAGGCCATGAGGGGCATCGGCGTCTCCACCCTCCGGGAGGAGGAGAAGCTCCAGTCCCGGGGGTGGTAGCCATGGGACCCGCCGTGGGGGTCGTGGCCTTCCAGGGAGCCTGGAGGGAGCACCGGAACACGCTGGAGTCCCTGGGAGCCTCCGTTCGTCTCCTCCGTCGACCGGAGGATCTGGAGGGGGTTTCCGGGGTGGTGCTTCCCGGAGGGGAGAGCACCGTCATCGGCCGCTTCCTGGAGCAGTCGGGCCTGGCCCCGGCCCTGCGGGCCTCCCTGGAGGAGAGGACCGCCCTGCTGGCCACCTGCGCCGGGGCCATCCTGGCCTGCCGGGAGGTAGAGGGGTCCCCGCCGCAAGGACGCCTGGGCCTGGTGCCCGCCCGGGCGGTGCGCAACGCCTACGGTGGCCAGAGGGAGAGCTTCGAGGCGGACCTGCCCTGGGAAGGAGGGGATTCCCTCCGGGGGATCTTCATCCGGGCCCCCCGGTTCGAGGACCTGGGGGAAGGAACCCGAGTCCTGGCCCGACATCGGGGCGAGCCCGTGGCCTTTTTGTGGAACCGCTGTCTCCTCTGCGCCTTCCATCCGGAGTTGGGGGAGGACCTTCGGGTGCACCGGAGGTTCCTGGACCTCTGTCCCTCCTAGATCCATCCCCCGGGGATCCGGCCTGTGGCCGGGTCCCCGGGCCTTTAGGGAAGCATCCCCACCGCCCTCACCGGGGCCCCGTCCGCAAGGGCGTACCGCAGGGGAAAGGCCCCGAAGAGGAACCCCTCCTCCGGCAGCCCGCCCAGTCCCGTCAGGTTCTCCACCAGCACGACCCCCCGCCCCAGGAGGGTCCGGTGGACCGGGAAGTCCGGGGAATCTATGGGGTCGAAGGAGATGGCGTCCGCCCCCACCCCCTTGAGGGGGAAGGCTCCCAGCCAAGCCGCAGCCTCCCGGGTCAGGCAGGGGAAGGGACCAAAGTAGGCCTCCTGTCCCCAGAACCGGTCCCAGCGGGTGCGCAGAAGCAGGTACTTCGCCCGCCCCAGGGCCTCCCGGTGGGGCGCCAGCCTCTCCGCCGTCACCGACGCCCCCCTCAGGTCCGAGACGTCCACCACCAGAGCAGGCCCCAGAAAGCGGTCCGCCGCCAGGACGTCCAGCGTGGCTCCCTCCCCCAGCATGTGCGCCGGAGCGTCCATATGGGTCCCCGTGTGGGAGTACAGGGAGAGCAGGGTCTCCCGGAATCCGTCCTTCTCCAGGGTGTTCGCCGGGGTCAGCCTCGGGGGCTCCGTCCCAGGAAACACGGGCATGCCTTCCTCGATGCGATGGGTCAGGTCCACCACCCTCACGGGCACCTCTCCTCTCCGGGGATCGAAGGACCCCCGGAGAGGATACCCGGAATCGCCCCTTCAAGCATCCAGGTCGTCCTTGTACCGCTCGTACTCCTCCCGGGTGATCTCCCCCCGGACAAAGCGGCGCTCCAGGATCGCCCGCAGGGCCTCCCCCTCCGGGTCGCCCTGCAGGGCCCGGATCCGTCGGCGGAACTGGGCGATGCGGAACAGCAGGGCCAGGAAGAAGAACAGCAGCAGCACCCGCAGGGTCATCCCCCCGGGGATGGGAAGGGCCGGGGCCAGCCCGCTCTCGTCGAGGGAAAGGGGCAGAATGCCCCACCACACCGGGACAGGACGGGACCTCCTCTTCACGCCCCGTCCCTCCCCAGGGCTTCCCGGACCTTCGCCACCAGGTCCCGGGCGGTGAAGGGCTTGGGCAGGAAGAGGACCCCCGGGTCCAGGACGCCCCGGTGGGCGATGACGTCCTCGTGGTACCCGGAAGTGAACAGGACCGGAAGGTCCGGCCGGATCGCCAGGAGCCTCTCGTGGAGCTCCTTGCCGTTGAGGTCCGGCAGCACCACGTCCGACAGGAGAAGTTGCACCTGATCCTTCCTCTCCCGGAAGAGGGCCTCCGCCTGCCGGGCGTTCTCCGCCACCAGGACCTCCAGACCCCTCCCCCTCAGGATCCGCTCCACCAGGCCGCGAACCGCCGGTTCGTCCTCCGCCAGGAGCACCAGCCCCTCCAGGGGGGTTTCCTGGCGGGGATCCTTCTGGGGCTCCCCGGAGGGCTCCAAGGAGCCTCCCTCCCGGGGAAGATAGATCTTGAAGGTGCTCCCCTTGCCCGGTTCGCTGTAGACCCACAGATGCCCCCCGTGCTGCTTCACGATGCCGTACACCATGGACAGCCCCAGCCCCGTCCCCTTGCCCACGGGCTTGGTGGTGAAGAAGGGCTCGAACAGGTGCGCCCTAGTTTCCTCATCCATCCCCGTGCCCGTGTCGGACACCTCCAGCAGGACGTAGGAACCCGGGGCGGCCTCCAGATACCAGACCGCCGCCTCAGCACGAAGCTCCACGTGGGACGTCCGCAGGGAGAGGATTCCCCCTTCGGGCATGGCGTCCCGGGCGTTCACCGCCAGGTTCACGAGCACCTGCTCGAACTGGGCAGGGTCCACTCGAACCAGTCCCAGGTCCTCCCCGGGGCGGAAACGGATCTGCACATCCTCCCCCAGAAGACGGTCGAGCAGCCGGAGGCTTTCCTCGATCCGCTCGTTCAGGTCCACCACCTTGGGGTCCAGGGTCTGGCGGCGGCTGAAGGCCAGAAGCTGGCGGGTGAGGTCCGTGGCCCTGCGCCCCAGACGCTCCACCTCCTCCAGATCCCGAACTGCCCCCTCCTGCCCCTCCAGCTTCCCTCGGGCCAGTTCCGTATAGCCCAGGATGCCCGTCAGCAGGTTGTTGAAGTCGTGGGCCACCCCTCCCGCCAGGCGCCCCACGGACTCCATCTTCTGCGCCTGGAGGAGCTGGTCCTCCAGGCGCGCCCGGAGACGGTCCGCCTCCACCCGGGCGGTCTGGTCCGTCAGCATGGCAAAGGACCCGCAGAAGCGCCCCTCTTCGTCCTGCACGGGGGAAGCGGAGACGTGGGCCCAGAGGTTTTCCCCGTCCCGGCGCCGGAAGCGGCGTTCGTACCGCTCTCCTCGCCCCGACCGCCGCACCTCGTGGCGGAGCCTCTGATCCTCCCGGTCCTCCGGGAAGAGGAACTCCTCCACGGGACGGCCCAGGAGTTCCTCCTCCTTTTCGTAACCCAGCATCTCGCAGAGCCGAGGGTTCGCCAGGATCACCCGAAAACCCTCGTCCAGGGCACAGATTCCCTCCAGGGAAGTCTCCACGATGCGCCTATAGCGCTCCTCGCTGGCCCGGAGATCCCGTTCCAGCTCGTACCGATGGCGGTAGAACTGGGTTTCCCTGCGGTTCCACATCGCCAGCCCCCCCAGGGCCAGGGCCAGGACCAGAAACCCCGCAGCCCCCAGAAGAAGCCGCACCTTCTCCCGCAGGGGGCGAAGAACCTCGTCCCGCGGGACCGAGACCTCCACCAGCCAGGCGAACCCCGGGAGGTCCGCCCGGGCCACCAGTCGGTCCTCCTCCCTCGTCCCTCGCTCCTCCGGGGAGAGGGGGAAGCGCAACCTCACCCGCCCCCCGGCGTAGGGAAGGGGCAGGGGATCCAGCACCCCCCGGAGGAACTGACGGGGATCCAGGAGGTAGAGCACGAACCCTCCCGGCGCGGCCTCCATCCCTTCCCGCATCAGGGGGATTCCCAAGACCACCGTGGATTCCTCCGGGGTGCCTCCCAGATCCACCAGGCGGGGTTCCGCTCCTCCCCGAAGCCGTGCCAGAACCTGCGCCACCCGGTCCGCCGGGAACACCCCGCCCCCCACCTCCAGGCGGGGATGTCCCGCCGCATCCAGCAGGACCGCCCCTCGGTGGTGGAACACCCGACGCCGCAGCTCCAGCCATCGCGTCAGGAAATGGAGGGAATCGGGGGAGGGTTTTCCTCCCAGGAGGGGTAGGACCGCCATTTCCACCACGGGACTTCGGGCCATGACCCTCCCGTCGGCCAGGAGCTGGTCTTTCCGAAACCCCAGCAGGGCCATGCGCTGCGCCGCCAGAACCTCCAGGACCTGCCGTGAAGCCAGGAGAAGGCGCTGCTCCTGGAAGCGGAGGATCTCCAGTCCGTCCCGGATCAGGAGAAACCCGGAGAGAAGCAGCAGGACCCCCAGGCCCCCGGCGATCCACTTCAGGGGAATGCCCCCGATCCTTCGCCTTTCCATGGCCCCTCCTCCCTTCTGTCCGGAAGCGACCCGCTGGAGCACAAAGGCCCCCGTGCACCCCCGCCGGTCTCTCCGACGGGGAAAACCCTTTCACCGATCCGGGAAGCGCGCCTGGATGGAGAGGACCTCCTCCATCCCCTCCAGAAGCAGGTCCACCAGGAGAGGGTCGAACTGCCTTCCCCTCTCGTCCCGAAAAGACTCCACCACCCGGGAGATCGGCCAGGCTTCCTTGTAGCATCGCCGGTTCGCCAGGGCATCGAAGACGTCTGCCACCGCCACGATGCGCCCGTAAAGGTGGATCTCCTCCTCTCGAAGCCCCCGAGGGTACCCGGCTCCGTCCCACCGTTCGTGGTGCTGCCCCGCGATGATCGCCGCCGCCGACAGGGATTCCCGGGGCGAACGGCTCAGCAGCTCCTCCTCCAGGGCGGCGTGGCGCTTCACCTGCTCAAACTCCTGGGGGTCCAGGCGTCCGGGCTTGCAGAGAATCGCGTCGGGGACGGCGATCTTGCCCACATCGTGCAGGGGCGCCACCCTGCGAAGCAACAGGACCTCCTGCTCCGGCAGCCCCAGCCCCCTCCCCAGGAAGGCGGCCGTCTCGGCGACCCGGCGGACGTGGTTCGCCGTCTCCCGGGAACGCCCTTCGATGGCCTCCCCCAGGAGATCGATGGTCTCCTCCTGCACCGCCCGGATCTCCTCCTGCAGTTTCTCCATCTGCCGGCGCTGCGTCAGGGCCCGGTTCTTCGCCCGCAGGGCCGCGGCCAGGAGGACGATGACCCCCAGCAGGAGCAGGACCACCGCCCCCGCCCCCAGAAGAACCGGGCGGTGACGCTCGTAGAAGGAGGGCGGGCGTCCCACCACCCGGGTGTCCGCAGGCCACTGGTGGAGTTCCAGACCGAACCGGCGCAGAACCCGATAGTCCGCGTAGTAGCCCCCCGAGGCCGAGGGATGAAGCCTTTCGGCGGGCAGGACTCCCCGCCAGGTCAGGTCCAGAAGCCGCGCCCCCTGTTCCCCCACCTTCCGGGGGTCCAGCATGTACCCCCCCACCACCCCGAAGGGCAGGTAGATGGTCCAGCAGGACCAGACGGGGACCGGAGACGCCCGGGAAAGGACCTGGGCCACCTCCCGGGGGGTGACCCCCCGTCCCTGCTCCTGGTCCCGAAAGAAGGTGGACAGGACCACCACGTCCCCCGACCCCAGGCTGTTCAGGAAACGTTCCGCCTCTCGGAGGGAGCGGAACTCCCGGGCAGTTCCCCGGGCGCCTCGGAGGTTCTCCAGGAAGGGGCGAGCCTCCTCCGCCAGGAGCCGCCCCGATTCGGTGCCGTCGTGGAGGTAGTGGACCCGTTCGGCCTGCGGGTTGACCCGCAGGGCCAGGTCCAGGGTCTTGGGGAGGTCCGTGGCCTCGGGGAGGACGCGGATGTGGGCGGGAAGGCGGGGATCCGTCGGACCGTTGATCCCCACCGCCACCACCGGCGTCTGGGAGAACAGGGGCTCGAGGTAGCGAAGGAAAAAGTCCAGAGCGTTGTTGTCCGATAGGAGGATCCCGTCCAGGCGGACCCCCCGGAGCTTCCTCCTAAGGAGTCCCCCCAACTCGTCCAGATAGGGGGAACCGGTCCAGTGCTTCGTGTCCAGGTACTCCGCCCGCAGCTCCAGCGTCGGGTCCTGGGCGGCGAAGAAATCCTGGATCCCCCGGTGGACGTCCTCGGTCCAGCTCATGTCCCGTCCGTAGGAATGGATCACCAGGACCCGACGAGCCTGGGCATCCCCCCCCCGGACCGATGCGGCGAACCACAGGAGCAGCCATGCTGTCAGGAGGACCCGACGTCCCACGGAAATCCCTCCCCCGAGGCCCATAGACAACCGCCCTAAAGCGATACCTCTCTGACGAAGTCTACACCAACCCCTCTGTCCTGTCTTGGGAGAGACAACGCCAAGCCCCCGGTCGTCGGAGGCTGCCGACGACCGGGGGCTTGGCGTTCCGCTAAAGAACGGCCGGTTCAGCGCCCTTCGGGAAAGACCGGGAGCTTCTCCAGATAGAGCAGGTCTTCCCCGTGGTAGCCCCCCTCCTCCAGCAGCACCGCCACACGGCAGACCACGGAGGCCTCCGCCTGGGACAACAGGGCTTCCACCGCCTTCAGGGAGCCCCCGGTGGACACCACATCGTCCACCACCCCCACCCGCCGACCCCGGAGACGCCGCCGGTCCACCCCGTCCAGCACCAGGGTCTGGGGGGCCTGGGTGGTGATGGAGCGCACCTCCACCACCAGGGGGTCCTCCATGTAGCTCTTCACGGACTTGCGCACCGTCACGTAATCCAGGCTCAGCCTCCGGGCCAGGGCGTGGGTGAGGGGGATTCCCTTGGCCTCCAGACAGACCAGCAGATCCAGCTCCTCCCGAGGCATCTTGGGCAGTAGGGCGTCGGCGCACCGCTCCACCAGCTCCGTGTCCCCCAGCATCACGAAGGAGGCGATGACCAGACCCGGAGCCACCCGGACCTTCTTCAGCTCCCGCTCGATTCCCGCCACCTTCAGGGTGTAATGGGTTTCGCTCATGCCGTCGGTCCTCCTACAGGGAGAAGAAGAGCTTGATGCCCAGACCGGCGAGGAGCCCGTAGAAGGGGTTCCACCGGGCCGTCACCAGCACCGTGGCCCCGATCACCATGCCCCAAGGGGAGAAGCCAAAGGGCCCCTGGGCTGCGGGGGCGGAGGCGATGGCCCCCTGGATGTTGGTCGCGAAGGTGACGAAGGTCCCCAGAACGAAGAGGAACCCGGCGATGGAGGAGCGGTGCACGAACCGCCCGATGGTGGGCAGAAGGCGCAGGAGCAGGATGACCGCCATGATTCCCATCATGAGCACCGAGGAGCGCAGGGGGTTGGGGGCCGTGGCGGTGCCGGAGATGATGGCTTCCACGGGGCCGCCCCCCAGGAAGGTGGAGGCCATGTCCGCCAGGCAGGAGTACACCGCCAGGTGGTCGATGTTGGCGTTTGCCCCGGCGATGCTGCCGGTGATCTTGCCGAAGCTGATGTTGGCCCCGATGTTGAGACACCCCATGGCCAACGCCCCCAGGAAGATCCGCCGGTTCGTCCAGAAACGCCACTCGATGTTCCCCACGTGGAAGCGCTCGTTCTCCAGGTGGATCTCCGGGGCGTCCACGGGGCGCTTGAGACCGTAGCGGAGCAGGTTGTACACCCCCGTGGAGGCCAGCACCGAGAGGATGATGGTCTTCGCCAGATCCTGGGTGAGGAACCACACCCCGAAGGCCACCAGGAAGGAGGCGGCGCCGGAGAACTTCTCCGACCGGTACAGGTCCACGGAGACCCCCGCCAGCATGACCCCCACCCCCGCCATCATGGAGGTGACGATGGTGGGACCGATGAAGGCCACGATGGCTTCGTTCATCCCCAGGATCGAGGGGATCAGGAGGAACACGCCCCCCCAGAAGACCAGGCTCAGCCGCTCCCGCACGTTCTGCCCCATGGTACCCGCCAGGGTGATGGTCTCCGCCTGGAAGGAGATGGTGGCCACGGAATGGAAGGCCAGGGAGCCGACCACCCCTACCAGGAAGGCCGCCGCCGTGGGAAAGGCCGCGAAGCCGAAGCTCAGAGCCAGCAACCCCTGGGGGATGCCGTTGAGCACCACCGCCAACGCCGCGAGAAGATCCGTCATCATGAAACCTCTGCCCCTCTCCTTGTTTGCTTACATTAAAAAGAAAAGTCTATCCATTTCGGCAATAAACCCTCTCTTTACGCAAGAAAGCCTTTGTTATATCAGGTATCCTAGCAGGGAAAACGTTTGCCCGGAAGGGGGCACCCCGGCAGACGCCCTGTTTTTCTTCCGATACAATGGCATGCAAGACCCCGAAGAAGGCAGGTGAGGCCATGTTCTCTCCCCCCGCTTCCCCCGCCGCTTGGCTGGCCCGGCGCTGGGTCCCGGCGATGCTGCTCTGCACCCTGACGGGAATCTTCTTCGGCTGGATCCGGGTCCACGGCTCCGCCTGGATCGGCGTGGCCGGAATGATCGCAGGAGGTGCGGCGGGCTACGGTGCGGGACGGCTGGGGGATGGGGACGGGGCGACCTTCTGGGGCTTCGGCCAGAGGTTCGCCCTGGCACTGGGAGGATCGGCGGTCTATTTGGCCGCCCAGCTCCTGACGGCGGGAGCCCTGCACGGATCCCCGGCGGACACCCCCTTCACCTGGATCGGCGAGATGGCCCAGGGGGGACTTCGGGAGCGGTTCTTCTCCCTGGGCCAGACCGGGGGCATGGTGCTTCACCTCTACCGGGGCTCCCTTTCCGGGGGCTGGTGGGGGGGCTTCAACTTCCTGGACGCGCTGCTCTTCGCCTTTCTCTTCCTGGTCTCCTGCGGGATCGGGCTTTCCCGGAAGGAATCCCTGCCTCCTCCCTCCTCCTCCCGCTGCGCCATCTGGGCCTCCCTGGCCCTGACGGCGGCGTTGGTGGCGGGGGTGGCGGGAGCCTGGCACCTGGCGGAAGGTCCCTATCCCTCCCGGTTTTCCCCGGAGGAGCGGCGAGAACTGGAACGCCTCGCCGGGACCTTCCGGCTGACGGAGCGAGACGGGACGGCCCTGCCCCGGGGACGCCAGGAGCTTCTCCGCATCCGGGCGGCGGGCTTCGACACCCTGGAGGGACGCCTGGAAGGCGCCACCTTCACCGTCACCCGACGGCGCACCCATTTCTCGGGGCTTCTCTTCCGGAGGGATCCCGCGACCCCCCTGCCCCTGAGGCTGGTCTTCTCTCCCGACGGGACGGGTCTGTACCTGAAGATCGTCACCTTCACCCTCCAGGGCAGGAGGAACGTGGTCTTCCGGGGGGTTCGGGAGGGGCTCCCTCAGGACTCCTCCCCCGCCGGGACCCTCTGGGTCCGGCGGCAAGATGCGGCGGGATGTCGGAAATAGACCCATCCCCCCAGGAGGGCCGTGAGGGGGGCTACCGCCACGAGGCCGAAGCTGCCCACCAGGGTGTGGAGGATCTCCGCCGCCACGTATTGGAGGTTCAGCACGTTCACCACGGGAGTCCCCTGGGCCAGGAACACCAGGAGCATGGTGCTGTACCCCCCGGAGTAGGCCAGAAGCAGGGTGGTGGTCATGGTACCGATCACCGAACGCCCCACGGCGAAGCCCGACGCCACCGCCTCGCGCATCGAGAGATCCGGGCGACGCTCCCGAAGCTCGTGCATCGCCGCTGCGATGTCCATGGCCAGATCCATCACCGCCCCGGATGAGGCGATGAAGATGCCGCTCAGGAAGACCCGCCCCAGGTCCAGGTTGGGGTAGCCGCAGTAGAGCAGGGTCTCCGCGAAGGGTTTCACCGCCCCGTGGATGCGGAAGGCCCCCCCGAAGAGCACCGACAGGAGGCAGGTAAGCCCCAGGCCCGCCAGCGCCCCCAGAAAGGCGGTGACCCCCTTGCGTCCCACCCCGGCCACCAGGAAGATGATGGCCCCGGTGAGGAGCACCACCACCCCCACCGCCACCGCCAGGGGGTCATACCCCCGAAGGAACCCCGGCAGCATGACCTTCCAGATCACCAGCACCGAGAAGACGAAGGAGAGCAGGGCCGACAGCCCCGTCCACCCCGCAAAGGCCACCAGGAGAAGGGTGAAGAGCCCCAGGAGCAGCCCCTCCGTGTCCAGACGGTAGTGGTCCACCGCCGTGGCGTGGAGGATGCGATCTCCCTCCACGTCCAGCACCGTCAGGACCCGGTCTCCCGGGCGGAAGAGCTTGTCCAGCTCCATCTTCCCCTGTAGTTGGTTGGAGGCCTCCACCTCCTGTCCCCGGAAGGGCCCCCCCAGAATCCGCAGACGCAGCTCCTGTACCCCCTCCCGGACGATACCGAACCGGAAGACCCGGGAGTCGTCCGTCTCCAGCACCCGGGCCTGGGCCCGGGGGGCCGCGTTCAGGTCGGGGCGTTCGAACCCCGTGGGCATCCACCAGAGCCCCAGGGAAAGCAGCGCCAACAACAGGGCCAGCAGGACATGCCGCCGCCGGGAAGAGCCTTCGAACCGCTTCATGGAATCACGCTCCTTGGAGGAAACGAGGACGCCGCAGGGCCCGGCACAGCCGGCACCCCGCGGCGGAGGGAACCGAAGAGGACCTTAGCGGGAGGCCACGGCCACGGGGCTGCGCCCCATGAGGCCCATGAGCCTGCGGGCGATGTCCGTGTTGTCGTAGTAGCCCTGGAAGAGGCTCTGTCCCGCCCCCTCGGCGAAGACCGGCACGGGGATCCCCGTGTGGGAGTAGCTGGTCCAGCCGATGCCCGCCTTCTGGTTGAGGAGGTGGGTCAGGGTCACGGAAAGGGGTTCGTAGCCCCCGTAGACCAGGTAGGCCGTCTCGTCCCCCTTCTTGAGACTCTCGGGGTTCATGCTGGCGACGAAGGACTCCTCCAGGAGCTTCTGTTCCCTCGGGGTGAGGGCCAGGGCAAGGCGCCCCTTGGCGTCCCGATCCCCCGCCTTGGCCATCTTCTCCAGAGCGGCCTTGCGTCCCGGAGGCAGCACCGTCAGACCGAAGTCCGCCTCAATGAGGGGCAGCAGGTCCGCCAGACGGGCATCCTTGGGAGAGTGGGACTTCCGGTAGGCCGCCAGCTTGGCGTCGAAGGCCTGGTAGGACCCCTTCTGGAAGCGAACCTTGTCGAAGAAGGTTTCGTACTGGGTCCCGGCGAAGCCGATGGTCATGCCGCCGCACTCGTGGTCCCCCGTCACTACGATGAGGGTCTCCTTGGGGTGCCGGGCGGCGAAGCTCCGGGCTACCCGCACCGCCTCGTCGAAGGCCAGGGTGTCCCGCACCGCCGCGGCGGCGTCGTTGGCGTGGCAGGCCCAGTCGATCTTGCCTCCCTCCACCATCATGAAGAACCCCTTGGGGTTGTCCAGCAGCTCGATGCCCTTGGCGGTGAACTCCGCCAGGGAGACATCCCCTCCGTCTCCGTCCAGGGCGTAGGGCAGAGCCTGATCCTCGTCCCGACGAGGCGCGAAGGCCAGGACCTTCCCGACGCCGGGACGAAGCTTCAGAAACTCCTCCCGGGAGTCCACGAACCGGTAACCCTTTTCCTTGGCGTAGTCGATGCTGCTGGGCTGATCCCCCTTCTTCCCCTTGGGCTGGAGAAGGCCGCCCCCGGCGAAGTAGTCGAAGCCGCTGTCCACGAGCTGTCGGGAGATGTCGTAGTAGTCCTTCCGGGAGGGAACGGAGGCGTAGAACGCCGCAGGGGTGGCGTGGTCGATGGAGGCGCTGGAGACCACCCCCACCCGACGCCCCTTTTCCTTGGCCATGCGGCTCACCGGGACGAAACGCTTCTTCTTGGGAGGGTCCATGCCGATGATCCCGTTGTCCGTCTTGAAGCCCGAGGCCAGGCTGGTGGCGGCGGGGGCGGAGTCGGTGATGAAGGAGTTGGCGGAGTAGGTGGTGCACATTCCCTGCACCGGCAGGCTGCTCAGGGCCAGCTTCTGGATGGTGGGGCTGCCCGCCTGCCCGGGATGGGACTTCAGGTAGATCTCCGCCGCGTTGATCTGCGGCATCCCCATGCCGTCGCCGATGAACAGGAAGACGTACTTGGGGTTCTCTCCCGCTGCCGATGCCGGGGCGGAGGGGGCGATACACCCCAAGGCCATCCCCAGCGCAGCCAACCCCCAAAGGACCCTCAGGGTCCGGATCGAACGAAGCCAGCGCACCATGCCGAACGACCTCCTCAAGAAATGGTTTGCCCTCTTATAGCCCCCTTCCCTGCACGGCTCGGTTACGAAAAGACATCAGTCCCGTAACGTACGGTCCTGGAGGGAAGGTTGGCCGTGTCGGGACCCGCGCAACCCTCTTCACCGCTCCCTCGGGGCTCAGGGGACTTCCGCGCCGGAGCAGAAGTCCAGGGCGAAGCGCACGAAGAGGGCGGTGCCCCTCCACAGGACCTCCTCGTCCAGGTCGAATTGGGGGTGGTGGTGCGGGGCCCCCTCGCCCCCCCCCAGGAAGAAGAAGGTGCCGGGGAGCCGCTCCAGATAGAGGGCCATGTCCTCCCCCACCAGGGTGGGGGCCTCCAGGTCCACCAGGTCCTCCGGGGGCAGGATCTTCCCGGCGCTGCGCCGGAAGGCCTCCGTGAAGCCCCGGCGGTTCACCACCGGCGGCGCCCCCTTCTCCCAGAGCACCTCCGCCTCCCCGCCGTGGAGGGCCGCCACCCCCCGGGCCAGCTCCTCCACCCGTCGGGCCAGGAACTCCCGGTCCTCCGGGGTGACGGCCCGGAAGGTCCCCTCCAGGCGCACCTCGCCTGGGATGATGTTGAAGGCGCTCCCCCCCTGGATGCGCCCCAGGGAGACCACCGCGGGACGGACGGCAGGGATCTCCCGGCTCACCAGGGTCTGGAGGGCCCCCACGAACTCCCCCGCCATGACGATGGGGTCGATGCCCTGATGGGGCAAGGCCCCGTGGGTTGCCTTGCCCCGCAGGAGCACCTCGAACCGGTCCATGCTGGCCATGGCGGTGCCGCTTCGCACCCCCACCTGACCGCTGCCCAGCTCGGGGAAGAGACGCCCCACGTGGAGGCCGCAGATTCCGTCCATCCCCCAGAGGGCCCCTGCGGCGATGAGGTTCGCCGCCCCCCTTCCTTGTTCCTCCCCGGGCTGGAAGAGGAAGCGCACCGTGCCCGACAGGGCCTCACGTCGCTCCGCCAGGAGCGCCGCCGCCCCCAGGAGCATGGCCATGTGGGCGTCGTGCCCGCAGGCGTGCACCGCCTCGTCGGGGCAGGCGAAGGGAAGCCCCGTCTCCTCCCGAAGGGGCAGGGCATCCATATCCGACCGGATCGCCAGGGCCTTCCCGGGCTTCTCCCCCGTCAGGTCCACCGCCAACCCCGCCCCCAGGTGTCGGGGCACCAGCCCCATCTCCTTCAGGGCATCCTCCAGGAACGCCTTGGTGCGGGGCAGGTCCATCCCCACCTCCGCCAGGGTGTGCAGCCGCCGCCGCCAGGCGACCAGACAGGGCTGCAGTTCCTGGGCGGCCTTTCCCGTCTCCGCCATGGTCCTCTCTCCTTTCCGAGAAAACGGGCCGGAAGAGAGCGGTCTTGCCGCCCCTCCCGGCCTCGGCTCTCTTCCACCCGGTGGAGACCTAGGCGGTCATCCAGCGGACCAGGTTGTTCCAGAAGGTGGGGTAGTGCCTCCAGGTGACGAAGCCCTCGGGACCCCAGTGAGGAGCGCAATCCGAGGCGAAGGCGGCGGTCCGCCCTTTGCCGCAGACCCGAAGGGCCACGAAGGGGTCCTCCCCCACCGAGGCCAGCACCTCGCTCCCCTCCCGGGGGAGGGTGCGGTTGTACCCCAGGAAGAAGGGCCATTCCCCGTCCAT
Source organism: Aminomonas paucivorans DSM 12260 (assembly GCF_000165795.1). Taxonomy (NCBI): domain Bacteria; kingdom Thermotogati; phylum Synergistota; class Synergistia; order Synergistales; family Synergistaceae; genus Aminomonas; species Aminomonas paucivorans. The sequence continues at coordinate 1,840,443 of NZ_CM001022.1, forward strand.
GCCCTGGAAGACCGCGTGGTGGGGCATCCGCACCGTGGGCACCGTCCCCTGGGGGATCTCCACCCGGTCGTCCGTGGTCAGGCACTCCACGGGCAGCACCTCCGCCAGGGCGGTGGCGCCGTAGCGGGCCTTGGCGTCGATGCCCGAGAAGGACATGTACCCCCCCACCATGCAGAGGGAGCCACCCTCCAGCACCCAGTCCCGCAGGGCGGCGCACCGGTCCGGGGTGGGACGGCTGCGGTTGAAGGTGTCCGGCGCCAGCAGCAGGGTGTTGGAGCCGATGTCGGAGAGGAACACCGCGTCGTAGCGCCCCAGTTCCTCCCCCGTGGCGGGGAAGCGCTCCGGGGCCTGGTGGTTGGGCAGGAAGGTCACCTCGTGCCCCCCCTGTCGGAAGGCCTCCAGAAGCCAGGCCGCCCCCTCCTCGTATTCGCTGGTGGTGAAGCTGTCGAAACCCTTCACGTGGATGGTGTGCTTCATCCAGGACTCTCCCGCAAGCAGGATCCTCTTCATTCCGTTCGACCTCCCCATTCCAGGATCAGGGTGGCGTAGGCGAGGATGCACCCCAGGTACTCCTCCACCGGCAGCCACTCGTCGGGCATGTGGCAGTTCTCCAGGGGACCCGGCCCCAGGATGGCCGTGGGCATGCCCCCGATGTTGCGCAGAAGCCGCGCGTCGTTCCCCGCGGGGGACCCCACCACGGGGACCTCCTGCCCCAGGGCGTCGGCGGCGGCGGAGCGAAGGATCTCCACGAAGGGGTGGTTCCGGTCCATCTCGAAGGGCCGCCCCTCCTGGGTGATCTCCCAACGGGGCGGGTGGTCCGCCAGCCAGGCGTCCCCGGCGGAGCGACGCATCAGGGCCTCCTCCACCTCCCGCACCACCTCGTCCCGATCCATGCCGGGGAGGTAGTGGAGGCACAGGGTGAAGGAACAGCGGTCCGGCACCGTGGAGCCCGCCGTGCCCCCCTCGATGACCCCCACGTTGATGTTGGGGGGCGGCAGCAGGGGACGTCGGTGTTCCAGAAGCCATCGGTGCTCCAGGTCCCGAAGGGCCTCCATCAGGAGGACCGCCTTCTCGATGGCATTGACCCCTTTCCACTTCTCCCCGGAATGGAGGCTCACCCCCGACACGGTCACCCGGAAGAACAGGAACCCCATGTGGGCCACGGTGAGGGCCCCGGAGGTGGGCTCGCAGACCAAAGCCCCCTCCGCCCGGTGCCCCCGCATCAGGGCGCAGAGGGTGCCGTTGCCTCCCCCCTCCTCGTCCGCCACGGAGAGGATCTTCACGTCTCCGGGCAGGGGGATGCCCGTATCCTTGAGGAGCTTCACGGCCATGCAGGCGGCCATGAGCCCCCCCTTCATGTCGCAGGCCCCCAGGCCGTAGAGGCGCCCCCCCTCCACCGAGGGGGTCAGGGGGTCCCGGGTCCAGCCGTCCGGGGGCATGGTGTCCACGTGCCCGTCGAAGAGCAGGGAAGGACCGTTGCCCCCCGGGAAGAGGGCGGAGAGGTTCCACCGATCCGTCAGGTCGTGCCCCGGGTTGCCCTCCCCGTGCAGACGCATCCCCTCCCGGATCGCCTCCTCCTCCAGGGGTTCCCGCTCCACCCGGGCCCCCATGCGGGTCAGAAGCTCCTCCAAGTACTCCTGTCCCGCCGCCTCCCGGCCTCCTCCCACCCCGTGGTCCAGCACCCGGGTATCCCGGGCCACCAGATCCGTCAGGCGGGCCAGATACTCCTCCCGGCGCTCCGCCAGGGTGCGCCGCAGCGCCCCCCGCACCGCCTCGGGCAGGCTCATGAGTAGAGGGCCAGGGTCTCCGTCACAAAGTCCCAGAACCGCGGGACATCCAGCTTCACCGCAACCTCCGCGTTGGCCCCGTTTCCCGTGATGCCGTAGAAGTCGCAGCAGGTACGTCCGTAGGTCTTCTCCCCCCGCAGCTCCACCTCCACGTGCATGGGTTTGGTCTCGAAGAGGGTGGGATCCGCCACCCAGGCCACGGTGGTGGGGTCGTGCAGGGGGGGAGCCTCCCAGCCGAAGACCTCCTTCTGGGTCTTGGTGAAGAACTCCATGAGTTCCGCGAAGAGGACCGCCACGGGGTTCCCCAGGGCCCGGATCCGCTGGACCACCGGACGGGTGCACAGGGCCTGGCGGGTGAGGTCCAGACCCATCATCACGATGGGACGACCGCAGGTGAAGACCACGTGGGCCGCCTCGGGGTCCGCGTAGATGTTGAACTCCGCCGCAGGGGTGATGTTCCCCAGCTGGTAGGCCCCTCCCATGAGGACGATGCGCCGGATCCGCTCGGCGATGCGGGGCTCCTTGCGCAGGGCCACCGCCACGTTGGTCAGGGGTCCCGTGGGGACCAGGGTGATGTCCCCGTCCGAGGCCATGAGGAGGTCGATGATCAGGTCCACCCCGTGCCTCGGGTCCAGGGCCACCTCGGGCTCCCCGAAGACCGGCCCGTCCAGCCCCGTGACCCCGTGGATGTCGTCGGCGATGACCTGCTCCCGCACCAGGGGACGGCTCATCCCCGCCGCCACGGGGACCCCCTTCAGCCCCACGGCGGTGGCCACGTTCAGGGCGTTGCGGGCGGTCTTCTCCAGGGTCTGGTTCCCCGCCACCACCGTCACCCCCCGCAGGTCGATGCGGGGGTGGATCCGGGCCAGCATCAGGGCCACCGCGTCGTCGTGCCCCGGGTCCATGTCCAGGATGATCTTCTCGCGCCGGTTCGTCATGCCTTCCCTCCTTCGTCCGCCCCGGTCAGGGCGCTGCGGGCCCGCTTCCGGGCCCAGTCCTTGCGGATCATGGCCGCCGCCAGCACCGCGATGGTGGCCACGTAGGGGATCATGAGGATGAACTGGGAGGGGAAGCCCAGGGACTGGAGCCTCGCCCCCACCGAGTCGGTGAAGCCGAAGATGAAGCACCCCAGGGCGCTGCGCAGGGGATCTCCCCCGCCGAAGAACATGGCCGCCACCCCCATGAAGCCACGGCCGTTGGTCATGTTCTCCGCGAACATGCGGGAATAGCCCAGGGACAGGTACGCCCCCGCCACGCCCCCCAGCACACCGGAGTAGAGCATCACCTCGAACTTGCGGCGAAACACGGAGATCCCCGCCGTAGCCGCCGCCAGGGGGTGGAGCCCCACGCTTCGAAGCCGCAGGCCCCACACGGTGCGGTACAGGAGCCACTGGAGAAAGAGCACCAGCAGCAGCCCCAGGGGCTCGAAGAGGGAGTAGTCGCTGAAGAGGCTCGAGAGCACCTCGTTTCCCTCCAGGAAGGTCAGGTGGATCCGGGGCATGGGGACGATCCCCTTGTCCAGGAAGGACCCGGAGGCGTGGAGCAGCCGGTCCAGGAGCAGCCGGGTGAGGGCCAGGGCCAGCATGTTCACCCCCATGCCCACCACGAAGATGTCCGCCTTGTAGCGCAGGTGGGCCACCGCCATCACCGCCGCCATGACCACCCCCACCACCACCGCCGCCAGGAGGGCCAGCACCCAGCTTCCGGAGAAGTAGCTCACCGCCACGGCGGTGAAGGCCCCGCAGAGCATGATGCCCTCCACCCCCACGTTGAGGATGTCCGCCTGCTGGGTGAGGATGCAGGCCATGGTGGCGTAGAGGATGGGCATGGAGGATCGGATGGTGGAGTGCACCTGGGTGTAGTCCATCACCAGGGAGAAGTTCTCCAGGAAGGTCTGCCACATGGCCCTACGCCTCCTTTCGGACCCGGCGCCGCAGGAGGAAGAGCCCCTCCATGGCCGCCAGCAGGATGAACACGGCGATGATGGCGTCCACCAGGGCCTTGGGGATCCCGGTGAACCGCTCCATCCCCAGGGCCCCCGCCTTCAGGGCCGCCAGGAAGAAGGCCAGCACGGGAACCAGCCGGATGTCGTTGCGGGCGATGAGGGCCGCCAGCATCCCGTCGAAGGCGATGCCCGGGGAGAAGTTGTCCACGAAGTAGCCGAAGACCCCCAGGACCTGGATGGCCCCGGCCATGCCTCCCAGGGCACCGCTGGCCGCCATGCCCCACACCATCACGGGCTCGGGGCGGATGCCCACGTGGGCCGCGTACCCCCTGTTTTCCCCCACCGCCCGCATCCGGTAGCCCAGGGTGCTGTGGTGCACCACCCAGTAGACGAGCACCAGGGTCGCCAGAGCGATGAACAGCCCTGCGTTGGCCTGACTGGGGGGAAGCAGTCGAAAGAGCCGGGCGGACTGAGCCACCGGGGCGGTCTGGGGAGCCCCCAGGCCGGAAGCGAGGGGATGGTTCACCAGGTAGGAAGTGAGGAACACCGCCACGTAGTTGGCCAGGATGGTGGTGCACACCTCGTTGACGTCGTAGTAGGCCTTGAGCGCCCCGGGCACCGCCGCCCAGGCCGCCCCCACCCCCATGGCCAGGGCCAGGCACAGGGAGATGTGCAGGGACGAGGGCATCCCGCCGAAGGCCACCCCCGCCCAGGCCGCCGCGATGGCACCCAGGTAGAGTTCCCCCTCCACCCCCACGTTGAACACCGCTACCTTGGAGGAGACGGCGAAGGCCAGGGCGGTGAGCAGCAGGGGGACGAAGCGCTCCAGGGTTCCCCCCAGGTTGAACTTCCCCACGAAGGCTCCCCGGAACAGCTCCGTATAGGCCTCCAGGGGGCTGTGCCCCATGACGGCCATGGCCAGGGCCCCGGCTCCCAGGGCCGCCAGGACGGTGAGGAGGCTGTTCGCCAGGGCGGACCACCTACGCATGGACCGCACCTCCCGTCATGAGGCACCCCAGGGTCTCCTCGTCCGCCTCCTCCGCGTCCAGGACGCCGGTGATGCGCCCCTCGTAGAGCACCGCGATGCGATCCGACAGGGACAGGATCTCCTCCAGGTCCGCGGAGACCAGCAGGATCCCCGCGCCCCCGTCCCGCACCCGAACCAGCTCCTTTCGGATGTTCTCGATGGACCCGATGTCCACCCCCCGGGTAGGCTGGGCCGCCAGGAGAACCTCCGCCCCCGCGTCGATCTCCCGGGCCACCACGATCTTCTGGGCGTTCCCTCCGGAGTAGCCGCTGGCCGGAGCCTGGGGACGGGGAGGGCGGATGTCGAAGGCCTCGATGAGGGAGAGGGCGAAGCGCCGGAGGGCCTTCCCCAGCAGAGCCAGGCCCCGGGAAAGGGGGGTGCGCCGGAAGGCCAGCCCCGCCAGGTTCTCCTCCACCGTCATGGCCCGATTCAGGCCCCGGGCGTTTCGGTCCTCCGGGATGTGGGCCAGGCCCAGGCGTCGCACCTCCAGGGGGGAGCGGTTCTGCACCTCCCGACCCGCCAGGCGTACCCTGCCCCGCTCCACGGGACGCAGCCCCGCGATGGCCTCCACCAGCTCGCTCTGGCCGTTGCCGTCCACCCCCGCCAGGCCCAGGACCTCCCCGCGCCGCACCTCCAGGGAGACCCCCCGGATCTTGGAAAGCTCCTTATCGCTGGGGACGTACAGGTCCTCCACCTGGAGCACCGCCTCCCCGGCGGCCTTCCGGGAAGACCGCTGCACCCCCAGGAAGACCTCCCGTCCCACCATCAGCCGGGCCAGCTCGGGGATGGTGACGCCGCTCCGGTCCACCGTGGCCACGTGGCGCCCCTGACGCATCACCGTCACCCGATCCCCTGCCTCCATGACCTCCCGGAGCTTGTGGGAGATGAAGACGATGGACTTCCCGTCGTCTGTGAGGGTCCGGAGGATCCGGAAGAGCCCCGAGGCCTCCTGGGGGGTGAGCACCGCCGTGGGCTCGTCGAGGATAAGGATCTGGGCCCCCCGGTAGAGGGCCTTGATGATCTCCACCCGCTGGGCTTCCCCCACGGAGATGTCGTTCACCTTCTTGCGGAGCTGGATGTGGAGGCCGTAGTCCTCCACGAAGCGCCGCACCCGCTCTTCCGCCGCCCGGAAATCGATGCACCCCCGCCTTTGGGGTTCGAAGCCCAGGATGATGTTCTCCAACACCGTGAGCTGGGGGGCCAGCATGAACTCCTGGTGCACCATGCCGATGCCCCGGCGGATGGCCTCCCCGGGGGTCTGGAAGGGGAAGGCCTCCTCCCGCACCCGGATCTGTCCCTCCTCCGGGGCGTAGAGGCCGTAGAGGATCTTCATCAGGGTGGACTTGCCCGCCCCGTTCTCCCCGATGAGGGCATGCACCTCCCCGGGACGGAGGTCGAACTGGCCGTGGTCTACCGCCCGGACCCCGGGGAATTCCTTGACGATGTCCCGCATCGTCACGATGGGTTCTGCCACCGCAAGACACCTCGTCTTCCTCCATCCCCCGTCCCCGGGGGCCGTGATGACGCCGCCTCCGGCGGGGAGCCCGCATCCGGACCCCCCGCCGAACCGTCGGTCGCTAGTCGCGCTGGAAGCCCTTGTAGGCTTCCACCTTGATCTTGCCGGACTTCACGTCCTCCGTGAGCTGCTGGATCTTCTTGAGGATGTCCGCAGGGAACTTGTCTCCCAGGGCCTTCTTCATCACCGACATGTCCGTGAGGCCCACGCCGCCGGAGGCGATGCCCATCTCCACCACCTTGTTGCCCTTGAAGGTGTTCTTCTGCACGTCCTGGACGAGCTGGTAGCTGGCCCGATCCACCCTCTTCAGCATGGAGGTGAGGATGTGCCCGGGGTAGATGGCGTCCTGGTTCAGGTCCACGCCGATGGCGTACTTGCCCTTCTCGTTGGCCGCCTCGAGCACCCCGTTGCCCGTGTTGGAGGCCACGTTCATGACGATGTCCGCCCCCTGGTCGAACTGCGCCAGGGTCAGCTCCTTGCCCTTCAGGGGATCGTTGAAGGTCCCGGCGAAGGAGACCAGCACCTTCACCGACGGGTCGATGTGCTTGGCCCCCTGCTTGTACCCCACCAGGAAGTCCTGGAGCACCGGGATGTCCATGCCTCCCACCCAGCCGATGATCTTCTTGTCGTTCACCCCGGGGATCTCCTTGTGGGTGGTGAACAGGGCCGCGGCGGCCCCCGCCAGGAAGGAACCCTCGTTCTGGGCGAAGACGATGGACTGCACGTTGGGAGCCTTCACGGCGCCGTCGATGACCCCGAACTTCACCTTGGGGAACTCCCCGGCGTGCTTCTTCACCAGCTCCGCGATCTGCGTGCTGGCCCCCACGATGAGGTCGTAGTTGGCGGAGGCCATGGACAGGAGGTTGGATTCCCAGTCCGCAGGGTTCTTGGACTCCAGGACCTTCAGTTCGATGCCGAAGTCCTTCTTGGCCTTCTGGAGCCCCTCGTAGGCGGAATCGTTGAAGGATTTGTCCCCCAGGAAGCCCGCCAGCACCAGGGCCACCTTCATGGGCTTGTTCGCCGCCAGGGCGGGCAGGGCCACGAAACAGGAAACCAACAGACTCAACGCGATGGACAGGATCACCTTTTTCTTCACGATCCGATCTCTCCTTCCTCTCGTTCCAAAGCTATCCCCAACGACCTCCCCGCAACGCTCCTGCGCGTCCCTTCCTCCCTAAGCCCGGGAACCACCCCCCGGACGAGGCCCCGTGGAACGTCTGACCACCAGAGTAGGATTCATCAGCACCGGCCTGCGTCGAGGCAGGGATCGATCCCGCATGCGCTCCAGGAGGATCCGAACCGCCGCCGTCCCCATCTCCGCCCGGGGCTGCGCCACCGTGGTGAGAGGGGGGTTGAAATAGGCCGCCAGGTGGATGTCGTCGAAACCCGCCACGGAGAGATCCCCGGGGACCGAAAGCCCCGCCTCCGCGGCCGCCCCCACCACCCCGAAGGCCATGAGGTCGTTGCAGGCGAAGATCGCCGTGGGAGGATCGGGATGGTTCAAAAGCTCCCGGGCGATCCCGTAGCTCGTCACGGGGGTGAAGTCCCCCGCCCGGACCAGTTCCGGATCCCAGGGGATGCCCGCCTCCTCCAGGGCCTGGCGGTACCCCAGGACCCGGTCCGCGCTGGGGGTCACCTGGGAGGGCCCGGTGATGCAGGCCACCCGGCGATGTCCCAGCTCCGTCAGGTGGCGGGAGGCGAGCCAGCCCCCCAGGACGTTGTCGATCTGGATGGAATCCACGGGAAAATCGGGGATCTCTCGGTCCAGCATCACCAGGGGGATGTCCAGCCCGTCGAAGATAGCCGCCTCGCGCTCCGACATGCCCACGTTCACCAGGGCCAGCCCTCCCACCCGGTTCGCCGCCAGGGCCTCCACGGCCCGACGCTCCCGGTCGGGACACCCGGCGGAACTGCAGACGATGAGTCCATACCCCTCTTGGTAGCAGGCATCCTCCACCGCCCGGGCGATCTCGGCGAAATAGGGGTTCGTGGCGTCGGGGACCACCAGTCCCAGAAGGGTGGCCTCCCCCTTCCGGAGGCCCCGGGCCAGCACGTTGGGCCGGTAGCCCAGCTCCTCCATGGCCGCCTCCACCTTCCGGCGGATCCCCTCGCTGACGAATCGGGTCTGGTTCAGCACGTGGGAGACCGTGGTCACCGAAACCCCCGACCGATCCGCCACGTCCTTCATGGTCGCCATCCATCCCTCACCCCCAAAAAAGGACAAGCAAAGGATTGCGCAATCCTTTGCTTGTATGCTACTTTCGGGGCATCGGACCTGTCAAGGGACGGATCAACCCCGCAAGGGAAAGGAAGTGCATCCATGACCCGCATCGTGGTGGTGGGTTCCCTGAACCTGGACCTGGTGATGCAGACCCCCCGGCTGCCCGCCCTGGGGGAGACTCTCCTGGGGGGCCCCTTCTCCACCGCCGAGGGAGGCAAGGGGGCCAACCAGTCCGTGGCCTGCGCCCGCATGGGAGCCTCCGTGGACCACCTGGGCAAGGTGGGGGACGACCCCTTCGGGGGGCGTCTCCTGGAGTCCCTCCTGCGGGAGGGCGTGGGGGTGGCGGGGGTCCACGCCTGCCCCGACGCCCCCACAGGGGTGGCTCAGATCAGCGTGGCGGGGGGAGACAACGCCATCGTGGTGGCCCCCGGGGCCAACGGGAGGCTCACTCCCCAGGACCTGCGCGCCGACGCCCGGCTCTTCGACGGAGCCGGGGCGGCCCTCTTCCAGCTGGAGGTGCCCCTGGACGCGGTGGCGGAGGGACTGGACCTGGCCCGAAGCCGTGGGGTCCCCACGATCCTCAACCCCGCCCCCTGGCAACCCCTGCCCCAGGAGGTGCTGGACCGGGTGGATACCCTGGTGCTCAACCGGGTGGAGCTGGCCCAGTGCTCCGGCCGGGAGGGAGCGGAGGAGGGCCTGGAACGGATTCTGGAGCGAGGGGTTCCCCGGGTGGTCCTCACGGCGGGAGCCGAGGGGGCCTACTACCGGACCCGGGAGGAACGGGGACGGGTTCCGGCCCCCCAGGTCCGGGTGGTGGACACCACCGGCGCGGGGGACACCTTCGTGGGGGCCTTCGCGGTGCTCCTGGCGGAGGGAGCGTCCCTGGAGGAGGCGGTACGCTGGGGGGTCCACGCGGGGGCTCTGGCCTGCACCCGCCTGGGGGCGCAGCCCTCCATCCCCGTCCGGCGGGAGGTGGAGGCCTTCCTGGGGGAACGCTCCGCCCCCCGATAGGCCGGGACCCCTTTCCAGAAGAGGCCAGGGGAGGTATGCTACCCCCTCTTGAGGGGGGAAAGACATGAACCGAAGAACCGAATCCTTGGGGCGAGACCCCGTGGGACCGCTGCTGCTTCGCCTCTCCCTGCCCGGGGTGGTGGGGATGCTGGTGCAGGCGTCCTACAACGTGGTGGACGCCTTCTTCATCGGACGCGGGGTGGGCCCCTTGGGGTTGGCGGGCACCGCCGTGGCCTTCCCCCTCCAGCTCCTCATCCTGGCCATGGGCACCTTCGGGGGCGTGGGGGCCCAGTCCCTCATCTCCCGCTCCCTGGGGGCGCGGGACCTTCCCCGAGCCCAGGGAGCATTGGACGTTCTGGGAGCCCTCTCGCTGGTCCTGGGCATCGCCACCGCCCTGGTGGGGCTGGCGTGGCTGGACCCCCTGCTCGCCCTGGTAGGGGGATCCGGGGAGATCCTTCCCTACGCCCGTTCCTACATGCGGATCATCCTCCTGGGGGTCCCCGCCCTCATCCTGGGAATCGCTTTGAGTCACGCCGTCCGGGCGGAGGGGGACGTCCGGACCTCCATGCACGCCATGCTGGTCTCCGCAGGGGCGAATTTCGTCCTGGACCCTCTCTTCATCTTCGGCCTGCACGGGGGAGTGGCGGGGGCGGCCTGGGCCACGGTGCTCTCCCAGGTGGTCCTGGTGTTGTGGCTCCTGAGGCACTACCGGTCCGGGGCAAGCGTCCTGCGGCTTCGCCCTCGGGAGTTCCGCTTCCGCCGAAACCTCCTGGGGGAGATCGCCGCCGTGGGGACCTCGGAATGGGTCCGAATCTCCGCCAACGCCCTCGTGGTGGGGGCGGTGGTCCGATCCCTGGCTCTCCACGGATCCCCCCTGGCGGTGGCGGCCTACGGCATCGTCAGCCGCCTCCTCTCCCTGGCCTTCATGCCCCTCTTCGGCCTGACCCAAGGGTTCATGCCCCTGCTGGGGTACAACTACGGAGCGGGACTCCACGGCCGGGCAAGGCAGGTTCTGGTCCTGTCCCTGCAGGCCGCCACGGCCTTCTCCGCCGTGGTGTGGTTCCTCTGCCTGGTCTTCCCCTCCCTGCTGGTGGCCCCCTTCACGGCCCACGAGGATCTGCTGGCCCTGGGAAGCCGATCCCTTCGGGCCATGACCCTGGGGTTCTTCCTCGTGGGATTCCAGATCCTGGGAGCGGCGACCTTTCAGGCCCTGGGAAAGGCCCGCCCCGCCCTGTTCCTCTCCCTCTCCCGGCAGGTGCTGCTCTTCCTGCCCCTCCTTCTTCTGCTTCCCCGCTGGTGCGGCCTCTGGGGGGTGTGGCTCGCCTTCCCCCTGTCGGACCTGCTCTCGGCCCTCCTCACCCTTCCCTTCGTCCTTTCTCAGATCCGGGAGTTGGAGGAGGCAGAGGGCGGGCGGATCGTCTGACTGTATTCCTCTCCTGGAAAAGGCCTTTCGGAATAAGATCCCAACGCGAAGGGGCCCCGCCGGATCCGGCGGGGCCCCTTCGCGTTCACCCTAGGAAAGGCTACATCTTCCCGTAAAGCTCCAGGATCTTCTCCGGGGGCAGGGCCTTCTTGAACTCCGGGCCGAAGGTGCTGACCAGGTCTCGCTCCAGCATGTAGGTCAGGGCAATCATCTTCTCGAACTGCTCCGGCGTCACGTCCTTCGTGACCCTCTTGGGGAGCTGGACCCGGTGCCGCTCCACCATGGCCTTGAAGGTCCGCACGTCTTCGCCGTAGAACTCCTCGAGCTGGTTGAAGACGATGCAGTTGGCCAGGCCGTGGCGATACCCCAGGATGAAGGCGATCCCGTAGGAGAGGGCGTGGCAGACCCCCACGGAGGAGTTGGCGATGGAGCTTCCCCCGAAGTAGGACCCCACCATGAAGTCGGCGTAGTTCTTCTCCTTGAGAAAGAAGTTCTCCACCGATGCCTTGGCCGCCAGGGCGAAGGGACGCCCCAGGGCGTTCATGGCGCTGCCGTGGGAGGCCTCCACGCAGTGGATGTAGTTGTCCATCCCCGTGAAGAACTCCTGTTCCTCCGGCACCGTCTCGATGAGCTTCGGATCCAGGAGGGCGTGGTCGTACATGCTGTAGTCGCTGTTGATGCCCAGCTTCTTCACCGGCCCCGTCAGGACCGCGGTGCGCGTGGCCTCCGCCCCGGTGCCGGATAGGGTGGGGACGGCGATCTTCGGCACCCCCCGGTGCTTCACCAGGTCCCACCCCTGGTAATCCGCGGAGGACCCCGGGTTGGTCAGCATGACGGAGATGGCCTTGGCCACGTCCATGGAGGATCCCCCGCCGATGCCCACCACCACCCGGGGAAGCTCGCTCCCCTTCTCCGCGACGATCCGATCCCGGAGGGCATCCACGTCGGAGGTCTTGGGCTCGTGGGAGGGGGCGTCGAACTCCAGCACCAGGTCCTGGGGGGCGGGGCGCAACCGCTGGAGCAGCCCCGTGGTCCGATGCACCGCATCCACCACGAACACGGTGTACTGTTGGGGATTCGGGTAGAGCTTGTCGATCCAGGCGTTCAGGTCGTCGAAGGCGTTCTCGCCGAACAGGACCGAGGGGACGAACCGAGTGATCTTCATCTTGGGATGGACCTCCTCTTCGTGTATCGCCGGTCTCCCGGGGCACCAGAGGATCCTCGCCATGGGCCGGATCCCCGCCGTCGGGGGGTGGACCGGGAACGTACCGACACAAGGGTACCACAGCCCCCGGGGAGCGCATCGGCCGTTTTCCGGGGGCACCCGCGAACCTCTCCCGGTCCCAAGAGGGACGTTCCGCCTTGACAGGGCTCCCAGAGGGATCTAGGATGACCTCAAAAGATGACCACTGGTCATAATTAGAACCATTGGTCAATTCCCTAAAGGGGGGTTCTCCTTGATCCAGGACACCGCATTTCTGGGACAGGAACGCATCGGTCCGCTCCTGTTCCGCCTCTCCCTGCCCGGCGTGGTGGGGATGCTGGTCCACGCGTCCTACAACGTGGTGGACACCCTGTTCATCGGATGGGGGGTGGGGGCCCTGGGGCTCGCCGGATCCGCCGTGGCCTTTCCCATCCTGATGGTGGTCACGGCCCTCACCGCCTGGGGAGGCGTGGGCGCCTCGTCCCTCATCTCCCGCTCCCTGGGGGAGGGAAACCCGGGGCGGGCGGAGGGGGCACTGGGAAACCTGGTCGCCCTCTCCCTGCTCCTCGGCCCGGCCACCCTGATCCTGGGACTCGGGACCCTGGATCCCCTTCTCCGGCTGCTGAAGACCGCCCCGGAAGTACAGCCCTACGCGGAGGAGTACACCCGGATCCTCTTCTACGGCACGCCCCTGCTCTTCACCGGAGTGGGGCTGAACTACTCCCTCCGAGCGGAGGGAAAGGCCCGCCTGGCCATGACCAGCATGCTGGTCTCGGCGGCGGTGAACCTGATCCTGGATCCCCTGTTCCTCTTCGTCTTCCGTTGGGGCATCGCCGGGGCCGCCTGGGCCACCGTCATCGCCCAGGGGACGGTGGTGGTCTGGCTGGGCTACGTCTACCTGACGGGGCGCACGGCCCTCCGCATCCGGCCGGGGCATCTCCGGCTCCGGGGGGATTTGCTGCGGGAGATTCTGGCTGTGGGCCTCTCCGAGGGAGCGCGGCTGGGGGCCAACGGCCTGATGATCGGCCTTGCGGTGCGAGCCCTGGGGGTCTACGGATCCTCCACGGCGGTGGCGGCCTACGGCATCATCAGCCGGGTCCTCACCCTCCTCTTCATGCCCCTCATCGGCCTGGCCCAGGGGCTCCAGCCCGTCCTGGGGTTCAACTACGGCGCGGGGCTCTACCGACGAGCCCGCAAGGCCACCCTGATCTCTGCCCAGGGCGCCACCCTCTTCTCCGGGCTGGTCTGGCTGATCCTCCTGGCCGCTCCCGGGCCCATCCTGCGCCTCTTCTCCTCCGAGCCGGGGCTCCTCGCCCTGGGGGAACCCATGATGCGCACCATGACCCTGGGCTTCTTCTGCGTGGGCTTTCAGACCGTGGGGGCCGCCACGTTCCAGGCCCTGGGGAAGGCTCGCCCCGCCCTGCTCCTCTCCCTGGCCCGGCAGGTGCTGCTGCTCATCCCCCTGCTGGTCCTGCTGCCCCCGTTCTTCGGGCTCCTGGGGGTGTGGATCTCCTTCCCCCTGGCGGACCTCTTCTCCACCCTGCTCACCGGGGCCTTCTTCCTCTCGGAGATGCGGTTCCTGAAAGGGCGGGAAACCGCTCTCCCCTCCACCCCGTAGGCCCGCGACGGAGGACCGGCCTTTCCTCCTCCCCCGGGACCGGGGTATGCTACAGGCCGTGTCAGGAGGCATCCCGCCTCCCGACACCCACGGAACGACAGGAGGAGGTTTCTCGCATGAACCCCAGACACATCGCCCTGCTGGCGGAGGAGACGAAGCTGCGGCCCGAGCAGGTTCGGGCGGCGGCGGAGCTGTTCTCCCAGGGCTGCACCATCCCCTTCATCGCCCGCTACCGCAAGGAGGCCACGGACTGCCTGGACGAGGTGGCCCTGGCCACGGTGCGGGACCGGTTGGAGCAGATGGAGGAACTGGACAAGCGCCGGGAGGCGGTCCTGGCCTCCCTGGAGGAGCGGGGGCTGCTGACGGAGGACCTGAAGGCCGCCCTGGAAGGGGCCGCCTCCAAGGCCCGACTGGAGGACCTGTACCTTCCCTTCCGTCCCAAGCGGCGCACCCGAGCCCTCATCGCCCAGGAGAGAGGGCTGGCCCCCCTGGCGGATCGCCTGCTGGAGGCGGCCTCGGGAGGGCGCCCCTTCGACCCCGGGGAGGCGGAGGCCTTCGTGGCCCCGGAGAAGGGGGTGCCGGACCGGGAGGAGGCCCTGGCGGGGGCCCGGGACATCGTGGCGGAGCGGGCGGCGGAAAACCCCAAGGCCCGGGGGATCCTCCGGGGTCTCTTCGTGCGGCGGGGGGAGGTGCGCTCCCGGGTGGCCAAGGGCAAGGAGGAGGAGGGGGCCAAGTACCGGGATTACTTCGACTGGACCGAGCCCGCCCGGTCCGCCCCACCCCACCGGATCCTGGCGCTGCTGCGGGGGGAGAAGGAGGGGGTCCTGTCCCTGTCCTTCCGGCCTCCTCAGGAGGAGGGGCAGCGGGTGCTGGAAGGGCTCTTCGTCGCCGCCCCGGGGGCGGGGGCGGACCAGGTGCGCGCCGCCTGTCGGGACGGCTATGACCGTCTGGCCGCCCCCTCCATGGAGACGGAGCTGCGGAACGTCCTGAAGGCTCTGGCGGACCGGAAGTCCGTGGAGGTCTTCGCCCGGAACGTGCGGGAGGTGCTGCTGGATTCTCCCCTGGGACAGAGGGCGGTGCTGGCGGTGGACCCGGGGGTGCGCACGGGGTGCAAGCTCACCTGCCTGGACCCCCAGGGTCGGCTTTTGGCCTCGGAGGTGGTGTACCTCCACACCCCTCGGGGGCGGGAGGAGGGGGCCCGGACGATCCGGGACCTGCTACGCCGCCATCCCGCGGAGGCGGTGGCGGTGGGCAACGGCACGGGAGGCCGGGAGGCGGAGGACTTCCTCCGGGAGCTGGACCTGCCCGGAAATCCCGTGGTGGTGTCGGTGAGCGAGCAGGGGGCCTCGGTGTACTCCGCCTCCGAGGCGGCCCGGGAGGAGTTCCCGGACCAGGACGTGACGGTGCGGGGCTCCGTGTCCATCGGACGGCGCCTCCAGGATCCCCTGGCGGAACTGGTGAAGATCGACCCGAAGTCCCTGGGGGTGGGACAGTACCAGCACGACGTGGACCCCAAGCTGCTGCGCCAGTCCCTGGACGACGTGGTGGTGTCCTGCGTCAACGCCGTGGGGGTGGAGGTGAACAGCGCCAGCCGACAGCTCCTCTCCTACGTCTCCGGCCTTTCCCCCGCCCTGGCGGCCCAGGTGGTGGCGTTCCGGGAGGCCTCCGGGCCCTTCCGGACCCGGCAGGACCTGAAGAAGGTCCCCCGCCTGGGGCCCAAGGCCTTCCAGCAGGCCGCGGGGTTCCTGCGCATCCGGGGAGGGGCGGATCCCCTGGACGGCAGCGCGGTGCACCCGGAGCACTACCCCCTGGTGGACCGGATGGCCCGGGATCTGGACTGCTCCGTGGGGGACCTGCTGGCGGACCGGTCCCTCCGGGAGCGCATCGACCCGAACCGCTACGTGGGCCCCGAGGCGGGGCTGCCCACCCTGCGGGACATCCTGACGGAGCTGGACAAGCCCGGGCGGGACCCGAGGCGGGCCTTCGAGCCCCTGGCCTTCGATCCGAACCTGCGGACCCTGGAGGACCTGGCCCCGGGGATGACCCTTCCCGGGGTGGTGACCAACGTCACCGCCTTCGGGGCCTTCGTGGACGTGGGGGTCCACCAGGACGGGCTGGTACACCTGAGCCACCTTTCGGACAAGTACGTGAAGGACCCCTCCGAGGCGGTCCGCCCGGGGCAGCGGGTCTCCGTGACGGTGCTGGGGGTGGACCTGCCCCGACGGCGTCTTTCCCTCTCCATGAAGAAGAACCCCCGGGTCTAGAGCCCCCTCTCCCGGAGGATCCCCAGGAGCCCCTCCAGGGCCAGCAGGTACCCCGCCGCGCCGAAGCCCTCCACCCGCCCCGCCGCCACCGGGGCCAGGAGACTTCGGCGGCGGAAGGGCTCCCGGGCGTGGGTGTTGGAAAGGTGCACCTCCACCACGGGAATCCGCAGGGCCGCCACGCAGTCCCGCAGGGCCACGCTGGTGTGGGTGTAGGCCCCGGGGTTGAACACCCCCCCGGCGCAGTCCCGACGGGCCTCCTGGAGCCGGTCCAGCAGGACCCCCTCGTGGTTGCTCTGGGCGAAGCGCAGCTCCACCCCCCGCTCCTCCCCCCATCGACGGCATCGGACCTCCACCTCCTCCAGGGTGACGGAGCCGTACACCTCCGGCTCCCGCTCCCCCAGCAGGTTCAGGTTGGGGCCGTTCAGCACGAGGAACCGACGCGTCCCCACGCCCGCACCTCCTCGTAGACCTCTCCCAGCTCCTCCAGGGGCACGTCCTCCCGCAGGACGCACCGCTGGCCCCCCCGGGGCAGCACCAGCCGGGGGGCTCCGGCGACGAACTTCTTGTCCCGTTCCACGTGGGGAAGCAGGTCCTCCCAGGGTCGGTCCGGGAGGGTGGGCAGGCCGAAGCCCTCCAACAGAGCCACAAGCCGCGTCAGCATCCCCTCATCCAGGAGGCCCCGGCGGCAGGCCAGCCGGGCCACCACCACCAGCCCCACCGCCACCCCGTCCCCGTGGCTCCAGCCCCGGTACCCCGAGGCGGCCTCCAGGCCGTGTCCCACCGTGTGGCCCAGGTTCAGCCGCGCCCGGGCCCCGGTGCGCTCCCGAAAGTCCTCCTCCGTCACCCCCAGCTTGAGGGCGACGCAACGGGCCACCAGTTCCTCCAGGGTCTGGAGATCCCGACGGAGGATCCCCTCCCGGTGTTCCTCCATCCAGCCCAGAAGGGGCGGGTCCTCCCCCAGGGCCACCTTCACCGCCTCCGCCAGTCCCTGGCGGAAATCCCCCCAGGCCTGGGTGAGGAGGCATTCCACGTCCGCCACCACCATCCGAGGCAGGTGGAAGGCCCCCACCAGGTTCTTCCCCTCCGGCAGGTCCACCCCCACCTTCCCCCCCAGGGAGCTGTCCACCTGGGCCAGCAGGGTGGTGGGACACTGCACCAGATCGATGCCCCGCATCCAGGTGGCGGCGGCGTACCCCGCCGCGTCCCCCACCGTCCCGCCTCCCAGGGCGACCAGGGCCCCGCCCCCGGTCCACCCCGGCCCGGGCCAGGGCCCGATGGAGCGCCGTCACCCGCTCCGGCGTCTTGGCCGCCTCCCCCCGGGGCAGAAGGAACAGCCCCCGGTGCGCCCCCAGGCGGGAGGCGTAGAGGGGGCCGGTGATCCGGTCTGCCACCCCGAAGGGAAGATCCAGCCCCTGCTCCGCCAGCAACCCCTCCAGGGCCACCAGGACCCCCCGGCCCACCAGGACCCGGCACCCCTGGGAACCCAGAGGCCGAGCCGGGGAGGGCGGGGCAGGGCTGTCCCACCCCAGGAGTTTCGCCAGCTCCCGGGCCAGGTCCTCCGGGGTCTTCCCGTCCGTGGGGAGGCGCAGGTCCCCGGGAGGCTCCAGCCCCCTACGGCGCGCCCAGAGGTCCTCCAGGTTTCCCCGGTCCAGCAGGGGTCGTCGTCCCGCCTCCCGGGCCGTTCGGCGGGCCGCCTCCTCCGGGGACACCTCCAGGATCGCCAGGGTCCCCCCGGTCAGGAGGGCCCGGTTCTCCTCCCGCAACAGGGCGCCGCCCCCCAGGGCCACCACGCACCCCTCCAGGGCCGCCGCTTCCTCCAGAAGCTCCGATTCCAGCTGCCGGAAGGCCTCTTCCCCCCGACGTCGGAACAGCTCCGCTACGGGAAAACCCGTCCGGGCCTCCGCCAGCTCGTCCAGGTCCAGGAAGGGCCGCCCGGCCTGTTCTCCCAGGCATCGCCCCACGGTCGTCTTCCCCGACCCCATGAAGCCCCCCAGGTACAGGTTCCTTCGCCTCATCGTTCCCACCTCCCCCGTTCCCGGAGTTCCTCGAAACGTCCCGCCAGCTCCTCCATCCGGTCGCCGCCGCAGCACTCCGCCGCGGCACAGGCCATCGTCCAGGCCGCCAGGGCCTCCGCCACCACGCAGGCGGAGGGGACGGCACACACGTCCCCCCGCTCCACCTGCGCCTCCACCGCCTCGTGGGTGCGCAGGTCCAGGGTCCGCAGGGGACGCCCCAGGGTGGGAATGGGCTTCATGGCGCACCGGAGGAGCACCTCCTCCCCGTTGGTCATGCCTCCCTCCAGTCCCCCCGCCCGGTTGGTGCGGCGGCAGAACCCTCCCGGGGCGGGGAAGATCTCGTCATGGGCCTGCCCTCCCTCCAGGGCGGCCAGGCGGAACCCATCCCCCACCTCCACCCCCTTGATCCCCGGGACGGCCATGAGAGCCCCGGCGAGGCGCCCGTCCAGACGGCGGTCCCACTCCGCGAAGGATCCCAGCCCTGGGGGAAGCCCCGTCAGGGACACTAGGAAGGTCCCCCCCAGGGTCTGCCCCCCCTCTCGGGCCTGATCCACCCGTCTCCGCCAGGGAGCCTCGTCCTCCTCCCGGGGGCAGCCCAGCTCCGAACCTCGGGCCCGAAGCCACTGGTCCTCCGTCTCGGGAGGGGAGATCTCCACCCCCCCCAGGCCCGTCACGGCCCCCCGCACCCGAACTCCCAGTCCCTCCAGGAGGATCCGGGCCACGGTCCCCGCCACGGTCCAGGCGGCGGTGCTCCGGGCGCTGGCCCGTTCCAGGGCGTTTCGCGCCTCCCCGTGGCCGTACTTCAGACACCCCGTCAGGTCCCCGTGACCGGGACGGGGTCGGGTGACCCCCCGGGCCTCCGCCTGTTCCGGGTCCACTCCTTGCGGGTCCAGCACGGGGCGCCACTGCTCCCACTCCGTGTTCTCCAGGACGAACCCCAGGGGCGCTCCGGTGGTGAACCCATCCCGAAGCCCCCCCCAACAGGCGAGGACATCCCGTTCCAGGCCCATCCGAGCACCCCGGCCATAGCCCCGACGGCGCCGGGCCAGCTCCTCCCGCAGCCTCTCCAGAGACACCGCCAGCCCCGAGGGAAACCCCTCCAACACCGTCAGGTACCCCCGGCCGTGAGACTCCCCGGAGGTGAGAAACCGAAGGGTCACGATGCCTCCCCCCCTTCCAGGGCCTGCTCCATGATCTCCAGGGGAGGCTCCCGATCCGTGAGGAGGCGGAACGTGGCGACCCCCTGGTGGAGCAGAAGCCTCCGCCCCGACGCCACGGGGATCCCCCGGCGACGGGACGCCTCCTCCAACTCCGTGAGCCCCTCGGGGCGGTAGGCCAGGTCCAAGGCCCGGGAGGGCGCCGCGTCCAACAGACGGGACAGGTACGCCTCGTCCCAGGGCCGGGAGGGAAGCCCCAGGGGGGTCGCCTGGACCAGCAGGTCCCAGGGCTCCGGGGGCAGATCCCCCCAGGCCAGGGGGCGGCAGCGCCCCTCCAGACCCGGCAGGGAGGCCTCCAGGTCCCGGATCCGCTCCGGGTTCCGGGCGGCCACCCAGAGGTTCCCTTCGGTCCGCTCCGCCAGGGCCAGGGCGGCGGCCCGGGCCGCTCCCCCCGCTCCCAGGAGCAGGGCCCCCTCCCGGCGAGGGGGAGGAAGCTCGTCCAGGGTGGCCCGAAGACCCGCCACGTCCGTGTTGGCCCCCCAGGCGGCGCTCCCGTTCCGGCGGAAGAGCACCAGGTTCACCGCCCCGCAGGCCCGGGCATCCTCGTCCAGGGCATCCACGACCC
Source organism: Aminomonas paucivorans DSM 12260 (assembly GCF_000165795.1). Lineage (NCBI taxonomy): Bacteria > Thermotogati > Synergistota > Synergistia > Synergistales > Synergistaceae > Aminomonas > Aminomonas paucivorans. The sequence continues at coordinate 1,860,256 of NZ_CM001022.1, forward strand.
GGCGGGCCCGCTCCTTGTGAGGCACCGTGACGTTGGCCCCCAGGGCCCCCAGAGCCCCCAGGCCCCGCAGGGCCTCCTCGAAGCGTTCCCCCGAGACCCGAAAGGCCAGGTAGCGACAGTCCAGCCCCAGGTGTCGGAAGGCGGCGTTGTGCATCCGGGGGGAAAGGCTGTGATCCACCGGGTCCCCCAGGAGGGCCGCCAGGCGGGTGGAAGGGCCGATCATCCCGCCGTATCCTCCGAAAGGGCCTCGAAGAACCCGGGGTAGGAGATGTCCGCACAGGCCGCCCCCCGAATCCGCACCGGCCCCTCCGCCGTCAGGGCCGCCACCCCCAGGGCCATGGCCACCCGGTGATCCCCGAAGGAGTCCACCTCCCCCCCCCGAAGGCGGCAGGGCCCCCGGAGGATCCAGCCGTCCTCCCGCTCCTCCACTTCCGCCCCCAGGGTCCGAAGGCCCTCCGCCATGGCGGCGATGCGGTCGCACTCCTTGAAGCGCAGCTCCCGGGCCCCTCGGATCTCCGTGACCCCCTTCGCCCGGACCGCCGCCACCGCCAGGATCGGCAGCTCGTCCACCAGGGCGGGGATCTCCGGGGCATCCACCACCGTCCCCTCCAGGGAGGAGGAACGGACCTGCAGGGTCCCCAGGGGTTCCCCTCCCGAGAGGGCCAGGTCCGTCACGCCGTAGTCCAGGCCCATGCGCCCCAGGGCCGAGAGCAGCCCCGTACGGGTGGGGTTGAGCCCCACCTCCGGCAGGGTCAGGTCCCCCTCCGGCAACAGGGCGGCGGCGGTGATCCAGAAGGCGGCGGAGGAGAAGTCCCCGGGAACCTTCCAGGTCCCTCCGGGCAGATCCTCCAGGGGGTACACCGTCACCGCGGCCCCCTCCCGGCGAAGGGGCACCCCCAGGTGCTCCAGCAGGATCTCCGTGTGGTCCCGGGTCTTCAGGGGTTCCGCTACCGTCACGGAGCCCCGGGCGGACAGTCCCGCCAGGAGCAGGGCGCTCTTCACCTGGGCGCTGGGAGCGCCGGGGGTGCAGACCCCGCCGCTGAGGCTGGTGCCCCGCACGGAAAGGGGCAGCAGCCCGCCTCCCTCCCGGCCGTCGATGCGGGCCCCCAGGGTGCGCAGGGGGTCCACCACCCGCCTCATGGGCCTGCGGCTCAAGCTCTCGTCCCCCTGGATCACCGTGAAGGTGCCCGGTTGCCCCGCCAGCAGGCCGCAGAGGAGCCGGGCGGTGGTTCCGGAATTCCCCGCGTCCAGAACCGCCGCGGCCCCCAAGGGCCCTTCTCCTCGGGCCACCCGAACCCGGTCCCCCCGACGCTGGACCCGAGCCCCCAGGGCTTCCAGGCAGCGAAGGGTGCTGGCGCAGTCCGCCCCGGGGGCGAAGCCCTCCACCTCCACCCCTTCCCGGGAAAGGGCTCCCATCAGGGCCGCCCGGTGGGAAACGGACTTGTCCCCCGGCACCTCCCGCATCCCCCGAAGAACGCCCCGGGGGGCCACCGTCACATCCCGATCCTTCATGCCCTCCACCTCCCGGGGATCTCCCCCATGATCCTTCTTCGGGCCTCTCGGGCCCGCTCCGCCCACGCCCAGACATCCTGCGGCGCGAGATCCCGAAACGCCTCCAGCACCACGATGTAGCGATCCAGGGCCCGACGCAGCTCCACCCCGTTGGTCTCCCACAGGTCCGCCAGCAGCCAGGGGGGGCTCTCGGCCATCCGGGTCCCGTCCCGGTAGCCCCCCGCCGCCAGGGGAGGCAGGTCGGGGTGTTCCCGCCGTCCCTCCTCCGCCGCCAGGGCCAGGGCCGACGCGGCCAGCAGGGGCAGGTGGCTTCCCCAGGCGGCCAGAGCGTCATGCTCCGCCGGCCCCATCTCCTGCACCCGGGCCCCCAGGGCCTCTCCCAGTTCCCTCCCCAGGTCCCGCACCTCCCGAGCCGTGTCGGGGAAGGGCACCAGGGCGCACAGACACCCCTCGAAGAGATCCGCCGAGGCCCGACGCACCGTGCCCCCTTCCCGCCCCGCCAGGGGGTGCAGCCCCGCGTACCGGTCCCCCCAGAGCGCCGCCAGCTCCCTCCCCACCGCGACCTTGGAACTGCCCACATCGAAGACCCCCTTCAGGGCCTCCCCACTTCCCGCCGCCAGGAGACGCCCCGCCTCTCCGAGCTGCCCCAGGGGGGCCGCCAGCACCAGCAGGTCCGACGCCTGAGCCAGGGCCTCCGGGGAGTCCGTCCCCTCCGCCAGGTACCCCCGTTCCCGGGCGAAGTCCAGAACCTCCGGGTCCGGGTCCCAACCCCGGACCGTCATCCCCCGGGAGGAGAGTCGGGCCGCCACAGATCCCCCCAGCAGCCCCACCCCGCAGATCCCTACCTGGCAACCCGCAAGCACGGGTCCTCCTCCTCCCCCAGGGCCCCGTGGAGTCGACTCAGGGCCTTCATGAGGGCGTCGAACTGGTCCAGGTCCAGGGACTGGGGACCGTCGCAGAGGGCCTCCTCCGGCCGGGCGTGCACCTCCAGGATGAGACCGTCCGCCCCCGCCGCCACCGCCGCCAGGCTCATGGGGGCCACCAGCTCCCGACGCCCCGTGGCGTGACTGGGGTCCACCACCACGGGAAGGTGGCTCAGGGACTTCACCAGGGGCACCACGCTCAGGTCCAGGGTGTTCCGGGTGCTCCGATCGAAGCTGCGGATCCCCCGCTCGCAGAGCACCACCCGCTGGTTGCCCCCCGCCAGGATGTACTCCGCCGCCTGGAGCCACTCGTCCACCGTGGCGGCCATGCCCCGCTTCAGCAGCACCGGTCGGTCCACCGAGCCCAGGGCCTTCAGGAGGCTGTAGTTCTGCATGTTCCGGGTGCCCACCTGGAGGACGTCCACGTGGGGAGCCAGCCACTCCACGTCCTCCGGGGCCATCACCTCCGTCACCACCGGCAGCCCCGTGGCTCGCCGCGCCTCCATCAGCAGGGCGATGCCCTCGCTCCCCAGACCCTGGAAGGCGTAGGGGTTGCTGCGGGGCTTGAAGGCTCCCCCTCGGAGGGCACGGGCCCCCGACGCCTTCACCCCTCGGGCGGTGCGCAGCATCTGTTCCCGACTCTCCACGGCGCAGGGTCCCGCCATCACCGTCAGGGATCCGTCCCCCAAGACCACCCCCGGGGCCAGCTCCACCGACGTGGTCCCGGGGAACACCTCCCGGCTGGCCAAGGGGAAGGAGCAGGTCGTCCCGGTCACCCTTCGGACCCCGCCGCAGGAAGCCAAGGCCCCCGCTCCCTCCCGTCCTCCCTGGGCCACCACGCAGAAGCCACCCTGCCAGGGGACCACCCGGGCGGACCGTCCTTGCCTCTCCAGGGCGTCACACACCCGGGCCACATCCAGACCGCCGCAGGAACCCTCCATCTGCACCACCAACATGAAAACCCCTCCTCGTCTCCACTCCACGCAAAAAGGCCGGCCCCGGGATGGAAACCCGAGTCCGGCCTTTTGCTGCTTTCTCTTCTCTCCCCGGATCACCGGGGGGTCGCGTCAGTCCCCGGCGGGGGGCGAAGGAGCCTTCGACGGATTCCCACGGGTGATCGGACCACTGGCGTAATAAAACCGCCACTGGCCGTCGCGAAACGCAAAATAACCCAAGAATCCGAGCCCCTTGTCCCGCGCCGCTCCCTTGGTCACCGTCATCCAACTCCCTCCTTCCTCACGGATTCCGGCTCGCGGGCTGAGCCCCGGGCCGTATTGAGAGGACATTTTAGGCACTCCCGTCGATTTGTCAACCAAAGAAGGGACAAAAAACTCCCCTCTTGGAGAAACGTCCCCCTTGGGGTACCCTGCTCTCCACCGAGGAGGGGTTCCCATGGACGAGGTCAGGCTTCGCGCGCTGAGGGAGCGGATCGACGAGCTGGACGAGGCGCTGGCGGTCCTGCTGGAACGGCGGGCCGAGACGGCCCGGGAGATCGGGGCGGCCAAGGGAGACGGTCCGACCTACGACCCGGCGAGGGAAGCCCGGATCCTCCGAAACCTCCAGGCCCGACACCCCGACCTGGACCCGGAGGCCCTGGGGGCGGTCCACCGGGAGGTCATCTCCCTGTGCCGGGGGGTTCAGAGGCACCTCTCCGCCGCCTGCCTGGGACCGGAGGGTTCCTTCTCCCACGCCGCGGCCCTGCGGGCCCTGGGGCACGGGACGAACCTGGCGCTTCAGCCGGACCTGCCCTCGGTGTTCCGGGCCCTGGAGGAGGGAAGCGCCGCCCTGGGGGTGGTGCCCGTGGAAAACACCCTGGAGGGAACGGTGCTGCCCACCCTGGACGCCTTCTCCCGAGCCGCCCCGGAGGTTCGGGTGCTGCGGGAGCTTCGGCTGCCGGTGCGCCACGTCCTGGCCTCCCGGGAACCCGCCCTGGATCGGATCCGGGAGGTGCACTCCCACCCTCAGGCCCTGGCCCAGTGCCGCCTCTGGCTGGCGGGACACCTGCCCGGAACGCCCCAGATCCCCGAGGCCAGCACCAGCGGGGCGGCGGAGCGGGCCGCCCGCACCCCCGGGACGGCGTGTCTCTGCTCCCGGGAGGCGGCGGGGCTTCGGGGCCTGACGGTACTGGCCCGGGACGTCCAGGACCACCCCCACAACGCCACGCGCTTCTGGGTCCTGGGGACGGGGCAAGCCCCGGAGGGGAACCCCCGCAAGACCTCCCTGCTCTTCACGGTGCCCCATCGCCCCGGGACCCTGCTGGACGCCCTGGACCCCCTGAGGGAGGCGGGGCTGAACCTGACCCTGATCCAGTCCCGCCCCCTTCCGGAGAACCCCTTCGAGTACTTTTTCTGCGTGGACTTCCAGGGCCCCGCAGAGGCTCCCGAGGCGGCCCGAGCCCTGGAGGCCATGGAGGCACGGTGTTTCCGACTCCGGATTCTGGGGTCCTACCCGGTGGAATCGTGAACCCCGGGGTTGACACCTCCCGGAAGGGGGCGCTAGAATCCCCCCAACTTCGGGAAAGGAGGCGGACCGATATGGCGCGACAGGGTTTTCTGGGCTGGTGGTGGCGGACCTGCGGTCTGCCGCCAGGAGCCTGAGGACGCGAAGCACCGCGTAGTTCCCGGGGTCTTGGAGGCGAATCCCGTAACAGGGATCCCCTGCGAGGCCCGTTGTCTTCCCGCGTTTGCGCACCCGGGGAGGGACCTCGACGGAGGCCCCTCCCCTTTTTTTGCGTCCCCTTCGGGGGACGAGGCCTGCGCCCCGGAGGGGGCGTCTTAGGAGGAGAGCCATGGAGAGCAGAGCGGAGACGAGAGGAGCGGCAAGGCCCGGGCCCCGGAGGGAGGCGGAAGGATTCCTCTTCCGCCCCCTGCGGGGGAACCTGGACCCCCTGGAGGCGGGAAGAAGGCTTCGGGCCCGATGCGAGGGGGCCCTGCTCCTGGAGCGGGCGGCAGTGGAGGGAGAACCGGGCTACGCCGTGGCGGCGGCCCGTCCGGACCGGACTTTCACGGTCCGCGGGGGAAGGATGGAGGAAACGGACCGGACGGGACAGGTCCTCTTCCGGGGGACCCCGCAAGATCTCTTCCCCCGGGTGGAGACCTACCTGGGCCCCCGGACGGAAGGGGTGTGGGGACTCCCCTTCCCGGCGGTTTCGGGCTATCTGGGTTACGGCATGTCCGGGGTCTTCGAGGAACTCTTCCGGGGAACCCGGTCCCTTCGCCCCGCCCGGGAGCCCGACGCGGTGCTCCGGGGATACCCCTCCCTGGCGATCCGGGACGGAGGGACGGGGCGCTGGACCCTGATCCACCGGAGAAACCCGGAGGAGGCCGAGGAGACGGGACATCGGGAGCTGGACCTCCTGGAGGCCGTCCTGACGTCCCCCCTCCCCCCGGAGGAATCGGTTCCCCGGACCCTGGGGGCGCCCCGGTCCGACGCCTCCCCGGAGCGGTTTCGGGAGATGGTGCATTCCGGTCGAGACCTGGTGCACGATGGAGACCTGTGCCAGGTGGTGCTCTCCCGCCGCCTGACCCTGGAGACGGACCTGAGCCCCGAGGGGATCTACGGAGCCCTCCGGGACGCCAACCCCTCCCCCTACCTGTTCCTGCTGGACCTGGGGGACTTCCGGCTGGTGGGGTCCTCCCCGGAGACCCAGCTTCGGGTACGGGGGCGTCGGGTGGTCTCCCGTCCCTTGGCGGGAACCCGCCCCCGGGGTTCGACCCCGGAGGAGGACCGGCACCGGGAGACGGAACTCCACGAGGACGAGAAGGAGCGGGCGGAGCACCTGATGCTGGTGGATCTGGCCCGAAACGACCTGGGCCGGGTCTGCGAGACCGGCTCCGTGACGGTGCCGGAACTCATGGAGACGGAGCGCTTCTCCCGGGTGATGCACCTGGTCTCCCAGGTGGAGGGACGCCTTCGGGAGGACACGAGCCCTCTGGAGGCCCTGGCGGCCTCCTTCCCTGCGGGCACCGTGTCCGGAGCCCCCAAGGTACGGGCCATGGAGCGCATCGAGGAACTGGAGGCATCCCCCCGGGGGCCCTATGCGGGGGCCCTGGTCTTCCTGGACCCCTGCGGGGACCTGGACAGCTGCATCGCTCTGCGCACCCTGCTGCACCGGGACGGGGTCGTGGAGGTGCGCACCGGCGCGGGGGTGGTGGCGGACTCCACCCCGGAGGGAGAGCTGGCGGAGACGGGGCACAAGGCGGAGGCACTGCTGCGGGCCCTGCGGGCGGCGGCGGGAGAGGAGGTCGTCCGATGATCCTGCTGGTGGACCATCGGGATTCCTTCACCCACAACCTGGCCCAGCTTCTGGCCTCCCTGGAGGAGGTCCGGGTGCTCCCGGCAGACCGGGCGACCCCGGACGTCCTGGAGACCCTGCGTCCTGCGGGGGTCGTCCTCTCCCCCGGGCCGGGGGGTCCCGAAGAGGTCCCCGGAACCCTGGGGCTGGTACGAGCCGCGGCGGGACAGGTCCCCCTCCTGGGGGTCTGTCTGGGACACCAGGCCATCGCCGCCGCCTTCGGGGCCTCCGTGGGCCGGGCCCCCAAACCCCTCCACGGCAAGACCTCTCCGGTGCGCCACCGGGGCCGGGGGATCCTGGAGGGACTGCCCGATCCCTTCCGGGCAGTCCGCTACCACTCCCTGGCGGTGGACCCCGCCACCCTGCCCGAGGAACTGGAGGTCACCGCCCGGGCGGATGACGGGGTGGTGATGGGGCTGCAGCACCGGACCTGGCCGGTCTTCGGGGTGCAGTTCCACCCCGAGTCGATCCTGGCGGAGGGGGGACGGAGGCTGCTGGAGAACTTCTGTCGATGCACCGGAAGGGAGGGGACGGGACGATGAGGCAGATCCTGGAGAAGCTGCTGCGGCGGGAGAACCTGACGGAGGGGGAGACGAGAGGGGCCCTGGAGGCCCTGCTGGAGGGGGCCGTCCCGGAGGCCCAGGTGGGAGCCTTCCTGGCGGCTCTGCGCTCCAAGGGGGAGAGCAGGGAGGAGATCGCCGCGGCGGCGCGGCTGCTGCTGGACCGGGCCACCCGGGTGGAAACGGGGGAGACGACGCTGTTGGACGTGGTAGGCACCGGCGGGGACGGGGGAAGGACCTTCAACATCTCCACCACCGTGGCCCTGGTGTGCGCCGCCGCGGGGGTCCCCGTGGCCAAGCACGGCAACCGGGCGGTCTCGGGGCGCTGCGGCAGCGCCGACGTGCTGGAGGCCCTGGGGCTGCCCCTCCTCTCGGAACCCGAGGCCATCGCCGATTCCGTCCGGACCACCCGGTTCGGCTTCCTCTTCGCCCCCCACTTCCACCGGGTCCTGGGGAAGGTGGGACCCGCCCGGCGCGCCCTGGGGGTGCGGACCCTCTTCAACCTTCTGGGCCCCCTGGCCAATCCCTGCGGGGCCACCCATCTGCTGGTGGGGGCTCCCACGCCGGAGCTCGTCCGCCCCCTGGCGGAGGCTCTGGGCCTTCTGGGGGCCCGGGGGGCCCTGGTGGTGCACGGCCACGGGGGGGTGGACGAACTCTCCCTCTCCGGCCCCAACCAAGCCTGCCGCCTGGAAGGCGGGACGGTGCGGGACGAGGTGATCCGCCCGGAGGACGCGGGGCTCTCCCCTGCCCCCCTGGAGGCCCTGGCGGGGGGGGGCGGGGAGGAGAACGCCCGGATACTTCGGGAGATCCTGGGAGGCGCACCGGGACCCCGTCGGGACGTGGTGGTGCTCAACGCCGCCGCGGCCCTCCTGGTGGCGGGGCACGCCTCCTCCCTGGCGGAGGGAGCGGCACAGGCCCGCCGCGTCCTGGACTCCGGGGCGGGGACGGCGAAGCTGGCGGAGGTGCTGGCCTTCGCCCGGAGCCGAGAGGAGGGGGCGGCATGATCCTCCCGCAGATCCTGGAGGCCAAGGCCCGGGAGGTGGCGGAAGCCTGCGCCCCCCGGGCCTCCCTGGAGGAGGCGCTGCGCAAACCCGGCCTGGGGGTGATCGGGGAGATCAAACGGGCCTCCCCCAGCCGGGGAGCCTTCGCCCCCCATGCGGACCCGGCGGCCCAGTTGCACCTCTACGAGGAAGGAGGAGCGGCGGCGGTGTCGGTGGTGACGGACCGAACCTTCTTCCACGGGGATCCGGAGACCCTGCAGGCCCTGCGCCCCCGGACTTCCCTGCCCCTGCTGCGGAAGGACTTCCTGATCCACCCCCTCCAGGTGTACGAAAGCCGCCTCCTGGGGGCCGATGCGGTGCTCCTCCTGGCCTGCGCCCTGGAGCAGCGGGCCCTGAGGGAACTTCTGGACCTGGCCCGTTCCCTGGGGATGGAGGCCCTGGTGGAGGTACACGACGAGGAGGAGCTGCGCCGGGTCCTGGACACCTCCGCCCGCGTCCTGGGGGTGAACAACCGGGACCTGCGGGATTTTTCCGTGGACCTGACCACCACCCGCCGCCTGGTGGAGGCCCTGGACCGGCTGGGGGGAAAAGATCGGGTCCTGGTGTCGGAAAGCGGGGTGCGCTCCCCCGAGGACGCGGAGAAGCTGGCCCGGTGGGGGGCCGACGGGATCCTGGTGGGGGAAGCCCTCATGACCGATCCGGACCCGACGGAGCTGCTGCGGCGCCTCCGCGCCGCCGGGGGCACCCCGTGACCCGGGTGAAGGTCTGCGGCCTCACCCGGCGGGAGGACGCCCTCCTGGCGGCGGAGCTGGGGGCGGACGCCCTGGGGTTCCTCCTGGCCCCCAGCCCCCGTCGGGTGAGCCTGGGGACCGTCGAGGCCCTGGTGCGGGACCTCCCTCCCCGGGCGCTGCGGGTGGGGGTGGTGGTAGACCCCACCCCGGAGGAACGGGAGGAGATCCGCGCCTCCGGACTCTTCGACGTCCTCCAGTTCCACGGCCGGGAGGCCCCGGAGGACCTGTCGGTGCCGGGGCTGCGGGCCTGGAAGGCCCTGGCGGTGCGGGGACCGGCGGACCTGGATCGCCTGGAGGCCTACGGAAACGCGGACGCCTTCGTCCTGGACGGGGGCACCCCCGGACGGGGGGGGACGGGGATCCCCTTCGACTGGTCCCTGCTGCGGGGACGCCCCTCCCCTCGCCCCTTCCTCCTGGCGGGAGGGCTGGGACCGGAGAACCTGAGGGTCGCCCTGGAGAGGGTGCGTCCCTGGGGGGTGGACCTGAACAGCGGGGTGGAATCCGCCCCGGGGATCAAGGACGGGGAGAAGCTGCGCCGAGCCTTCGCGGCGGTGCGGGACTTCGACGCGAGGCAGGACGAGATGAGACGAGAACAGACAGAACGACGAGAAAGAGGTGAGGCATCGTGACGCACCGACCGGGCCGTTTCGGCCCCTACGGCGGACGCTACGTGGCGGAGACCCTGATCCCCGCCCTGGAGGAACTGGAGCAGGCCTACGGACGCCTTCGGGAGGATCCCTCCTTCCAGGAGGAGCTGGCGGACCTGCTGCACCGATACAGCGGGCGCCCCACGCCCCTGACCCCGGCCCCCCGGCTCTCCGAAGCCCTGGGGGGGCCCCGGATCCTGCTGAAGCGGGAGGACCTGAACCACACGGGGTCCCACAAGATCAACAACGCCCTGGGCCAGGTGCTCCTGGCGGCCCGCATGGGCAAGCGACGGGTCCTGGCGGAGACCGGGGCGGGGCAGCACGGGGTAGCCGCCGCCACCGCCGCCGCCCGCTTCGGCCTGGAGTGCCGGGTCTACATGGGGGCGGAGGACATGGCCCGCCAGTCCCTCAACGTGGACCGCATGCGCCTGCTGGGAGCAGAGGTGGTGCCCGTCACCTCCGGGGCGGGCACCCTGAAGGACGCCACCAGCGAGGCCATCCGGGCCTGGAGCGCCCAGGTGGAGGACACCCACTTCGTCCTGGGTTCCGTGGTGGGCCCCCGCCCCTACCCCGCCCTGGTGCGGGACTTCCAGCGGGTCATCGGGGACGAGACCCGGCGCCAGTGCCTCGAGACGGAGGGACGCCTGCCGGACCTGGCGGTGGCCTGCGTGGGGGGCGGCAGCAACTCCATGGGGATGTTCGCCCCCTTCCTGGAGGATCGGGATGTCCGGCTGGTGGGGGTGGAGGCGGCGGGAGAAGGCCTGGAAACGGGGCGACACGCCGCCACCCTGAGCCTGGGAACCCCCGGGGTGCTCCACGGGAGCTTCGCCTACCTGCTTCAGGATGAGGACGGGCAGGTGAAGGAGGCTCATTCCATCTCCGCCGGGCTGGACTACCCCGGCGTGGGACCGCAGCACTCCTTCCTGAAGGACACGGGACGGGTGGAATACCGAAGCGCCACGGACCGGGAAGCCCTGGAGGCCCTCTCCCTCCTCTGCCGCACCGAAGGCATCCTCCCCGCCCTGGAGAGCGCCCACGCCCTGGCGGGGGCGGCGCAGCTGGCCCCCTCCCTGAGGCGGGAGGACCTGCTGGTGGTGTGTCTCTCCGGTCGGGGGGACAAGGACCTGCCCACGGTGCTGGGACAGGGAAAGGAGGAAGCACGATGAGCCCCCTGAAGGGGATCTTCGAGCGGCGCAAGGCCCTGATCTTCTACCTCATGGCGGGGGACCCGGACGCGGAAACCACCGTGGCCCTGGCCCGAACCCTGGAGGAGGCGGGGGCGGACGCCCTGGAACTGGGGATGCCCTTCTCGGAGCCCCAGGCGGACGGCCCGGTGATCCAGGCCGCAGCGGGCCGGGCCCTGAAGGGAGGGGCCACCCTGGGCAAGACCCTGGAGACGGCGGCTCGGGTCCGGGAGGCCACCGCCCTCCCCCTGCTCCTCATGGGCTACCTCAACCCCCTGCTGGCCTACGGGACGGAGCGCTTCGCCCGGGAAGCGGCGGAATCGGGGGTCTCGGGGGTGCTCCTTCCGGACCTGCCCTTCGATGAGGGGGAGGAGGTCCACGGAGCCCTGAAGGCCCAGGGAGTCCCCACGCTCCCCATGGCCGCCCCCAACACCCCGGAGGCGCGCCTCGCCGCCCTGGGACGGACGGAGCCGGCGTTCGTGTACTGCGTCTCCCTCCTGGGCACCACGGGAAGCCCCTTATCCGGGGGAAACCTGGAGACCTACCTGGACCGAGTGGGACGCCTCGTCCCCGCCCCCCGGGCCCTGGGCTTCGGCATCCGGGACGCCCAGGGGGCGGCGCAGGGAGCCCGCCTCGCCGAGGGGGTGGTGGTGGGCAGCGCCCTGGTGGAGCGGATCGCCCGGCACTCCGGGAACGATCGGGCCCTGCACCGGGAGGTGCGGGCCTTCGCCGCCTCCCTGCGAGAGGCCCTGGACCGGGGGAACTGACCCCCCACAAAAACGGGAGGGACGAGGGAGGCATCCCTCCCTTCGCCCCTCCCGTCGGGGAACCCTTTCTGTCCTATCCCTCCACCGCCAGGACCCGGTCCACGTCCTCCCCCAGGATCACCTCCCGGTTCAGCAGCTCCCCCGTCAGCCGCTCCACCGCCTCCCGGTGCCGGGAGAGCAGCTCCGTCACCCGGCCGTAACAGGTCTCCACGATGTCCCGGACCTCCGAGTCCGCCAGCTGCGCCACCGGACCTGCGGAACCGGGCCCGGGCTGGTCGAAGCGCAAGGGGCCTTCGTCCGCCCCCGCCAGGGTGAGCAGCCCCAGCTTCTCCCCCATGCCGAACTCCGTCACCATGCGCCGGGCGATGCCGTTGGCCCGCTTCAGGTCGTTCTGGGCCCCCGTGGTGACGTCCCCGCAGAACAGGTCCTCCGCCGCACGCCCCCCCAGGAGGACGCAGATGCGGTTCAGCAGCTCCCCCCGGGAGGAGAGGAACCGGTCCTCCCTCGGGGTCTGGAGGGTGTAGCCCAGGGCCCCCATGCCCCGGGGGACGATGGAAACCTTCTTCACCGGATCCCCTCCGGGAAGCAGCCGGGCCACCAGGGCGTGCCCCACCTCGTGGTAGGCCACCACCCTCTTTTCCTGCGGGGACAAGCGACGGCTTTTGCGCTCCGGTCCCGCCACCACCCGCTCCACCGCCTCGGAGAACTCCTCCCGGCCGATGTGCTCCCTCCCCCGACGCATGGCCACCAGGGCCGCCTCGTTGCAGGCGTTCTCCAGGTCCGCCCCGGTGAACCCCGTGGTGAAGGTCGCCAACTCCGCCAGGTCCAGGTCCGGGGCAGTCCGCTTGTTCCGCAGATGAAGCCCCAGGATGGCCTCCCGCCCCGCCGCATCGGGCCGGTCCACCATCACCCGCCGGTCGAAACGCCCGGGCCGGGTGAGGGCGGGATCCAACACGTCCGGTCGGTTCGTGGCGGCCATCACCACGATGCCCGCGCTGGGGGAAAACCCGTCCATCTCCACCAGGAGCTGGTTCAGGGTGCTCTCCCGCTCCTCGTTGCCCCCGGTGGCCGAGGCCCCTCGGGCTCGGCCGATGGCGTCGATCTCGTCGATGAACACCATGCAGGGGGCATGGCGGCGGGCCCGCTGGAAGATCTCCCGAACCCGGCTGGCCCCCACCCCCACGTACATCTCCACGAAATCGCTCCCCGCCGCCCGGAAGAAGGGCACCCCCGCCTCTCCCGCCACCGCCCGGGCCAGAAGGGTCTTCCCCGTCCCGGGGGGTCCGAAGAGGAGCACCCCCTTGGGAGGGCGCACCCCCCAGGCCAGGAACGTGTCCGGGTCCTTCAGGTAGGAGACCGTTTCCGCCAGGTCCTGCTTGGCCTCGTCACACCCCGCCACGTCAGCGAACCGGGTCTCCGGAAGCTCCCGGGCCTCGGCGATGCCCCAGCGCCCCTCCTGCGCCCCCCCGGACCGCCGACGGCTCGCCCGCAGGACCAGAGGCAGGAACAGCAGGGGAGCCAGGAAGGCGAGCCCCAGGAGCAGATCCCGGGTACGGAAGCCCGAAGGCGCCACCACCTGCACCTCCACCCCCCGGGCCACCAGCTGCTGGGACGTCTTCGCGGGGTCCACCACCCCCGTCCGGCGGGTCGCTCCGGAGGACTCGACCCAGACGAGCTGCCTCGTCTCCAGGTTCAGGACCGCGCTGCGGACCCGTCCCTGCTTCAGGGCGTGGTCGAAGGCCAGCAGTCCCGTCTCCGAGGTCGGCGAGCCCTTTCGGGGGGCCGTCCCTGTTGCACCCGAAGCTGCGGTCCGCGGGGTCGCGGGACCGGTCGAAGCTGTCTTTCCCGGGAACACCGTGGGGGGCACGCTCGACGCCAGGATCAGAAGGACCAGGAGGAGCCCACCTCCCATCAGCGCCACGCCCCACCGCCGGAAGAACTGTGACATATCTCGATTCCCTCCCCAGACACCCGCCCCAAGGGGACGAATGCTTCATCGTGCACTCACAGAAGAAGTTCCCATCCCGAAAAACTATAGGACCGGAAAGGGAGAGGATCAAGGGGGAATTGTGTTAATTGTGCCATGAATTGCCAATTCATGGCCTACTTATCGTGTCCCTTTCCTCTCGTCCTCGCCACAGGGTCACTCCATCCCGTCGCCGCAAGGGCGGATGCTCGACCTCTCCGCGAGAGAGATACAGGCAACTCTTGTTCCGCAAGTCATCCCATGCTAAAATCTCGGACCAAAGAAAGACCCCCAAGGAGGCCTGAACACATGGACACACTGAACCGTTTGGCAACGCTCATCGCGCAAAGAAACCAAACAGAAACGGAAGTTTCGGACCTGGTGGGGCACCCCCTGAAGCCCGAATCCCTGGGGGCCTACGTGGCCTCGCAGGTCTTTGCCATCGATCCGCTGGAGGGGACGGAACACCTCCCCTGGACGGGGCGCTTCCGGGAAGGCTCTTTGGCGGGGAAAACCGTGGCGGTGCAGTGGCGGCTCCGCTGGGACGGCCTCCTTTCCCTCAGCGAGGGCACCCCGGCGGAATACCTCCTGGTGCTGGCGGGCCCCGAGGCGCTCCTCCCCCCGGAAAAGGGCGACGCCTCCGCTCCTTGGGCTATCGAATCGGTGTTCCTCTTTCACCTACCCTCCCTGCTGGCATCCCTGCGGGATCTGCGGCGGCGCATCGGCCCCAGCGCCCACATCCCCCGGGAACTCTGGGAATCCGCCCGGCTCCTTCCGGAGGGAGAGGGGGCAGGGAGGCTGACGGAAGAGCAGAAACAGGCCCTAGCCCTCTTCTCCCAGGAAGAAACCCTCCTGGCCTGCTGAAAACCCTTCGGGGCCGGAAGAAGAAGCTATACTCCTGGGTGCATCCCCCTCAGCCCGGTCCCGTGGCCGCCGCCCTTCGCGCCCTGGGAACCCCACACCTCTTTGAGGAGGCTTCTTCTTGAGCGGACCCACCCTGCGGAACCTCGGCATCCTGGCCCACGTGGACGCGGGCAAGACCACCCTGACGGAACGACTGCTCCACGCCTCCGGGGCCCTTCGGATCCCCGGCAGCGTGGACGCGGGCACCGCCTGCACCGACGACCTGGAGGTGGAGCGCCGTCGGGGCATCTCCGTGCGCGCCTCCCTGGCCTCCTTCGAATGGAGGGGGCATCGGTTCAACCTGGTGGATACCCCCGGGCACGGGGACTTCGCCGGGGAGGTGGAGCGCACCCTCTCCGTCCTGGACGGGGCGGTGCTGGTGGTTTCGGCGGCGGAAGGGGTGCAGGCCCAGACGGAGGTGCTCTGGGAGGCCCTCGCGGCCCTGGGGCTGCCCACCCTCTTCTTCCTGAACAAGGTGGATCGGGTGGGAGCGGACCTCCCCGGCGTCCTGGGACAGATCCGCCGCCTCCTCACCCCCCGCGCCGTGCCCCTGCAGACCCTGGCAGGAGCGGGAACGGACCGCCTCCTCCTGCGGGACCTCTCGGACCCAGGGGACCCGGAAGCGGCGGCGGGGCTTTTCGAGGCCCTGGCGGATCTGGACGAGGACCTGATGGAAGCCTACCTGGAGGGCAGGACCCTCCCGCCGGAGGAACTGCTGCGCCGGGCGGAGCCCCACGCCCGAAAGGGGCGCCTGTTCCCCCTCCTGTTCGGCGCCGCCCTGGACGGTCTGGGGGTGGAGCTCCTGCTGGACGGGCTCGTGCGGTTCCTTCCCCCCGCGGGGGGAGATCCGGAGGCCCCCACAAGCGCCCGGGCCTTCAAGGTGGTCCACGACCCCGCCCTGGGACGGGGAGTCTACGTGCGGGTCCACCGGGGAACCCTGCGCACCCGGGACGCCCTGCCCCTTCCCGGCCGGGAGGAGCCCGGCAAGGTCACCCGGATCCGGCGGGCCGGTGCAGGACGGTGGGAGGACGTGTCCTCCCTGGAGGCGGGGGATCTGGGGCTGGTCTTCGGCCTGGGAGAGGCCAGGGCCGGAGACGCCCTGGGAGACCCGGAAGGCCTTCCGTGTGGGGTGCCCCTGGCGGAGCCCCTGTTCTCCGTCCGGGCCGTCCCCCCGACCCCCGAGGACGCCCCGAGACTCCTTGCGGCCCTTCGGGTGCTCTCCGACGAGGACCCCCACCTGGGGCTGGTGCTGGACCGGGAAAGGCAGGAGATGCACCTGCGCATCCTGGGCCCCCTGCAGGTGGAGATCCTGACCGCCCTCCTGTCGGACCGGTTCGGTCTGGCCGCGACCTTCGAGAAACCCGCCACCCTCTACAAGGAAACCCTGCAGGAAGCCGCGGAAGGATACGTGGAATACACCCTTCCCAAGCCCTGCTGGGCGGTGCTGCGCTTCCTGGTGGAACCGGGGGAACGGGGCTCCGGGGTGGTCTACCGTTCCCGGGTAAGCACCGACGACGTGAAGCTCAAGTACCAGAGGGAGGTGGAGCGCACCCTCCCCGCAGCCCTGGAGCAGGGGCTCCTGGGCTGGGAGGTGACGGACCTGCGGATCACCCTGCTGGAAGGGGAGGACCACGAGGTCCACTCCCGCCCCACGGATTTCGCCATCGCCACCCCCATGGGGATCTTCGACGCCCTCCAGAAAGGGGGCACCAGGCTGCTGGAGCCGGTGCTTCGCTTTGCCCTGGCCGCCCCGGAGGAGGCGGCAGGGGCGGTGCTGGGAGACCTGCTGCGCATGCGGGGGACCTTCGACGCCCCGCGGGTGGAGGAGGGGGTCTTCCGGGTGGAGGGAACCCTTCCGGCGGAACCCTGCGGGGACTACGCCGTCCGCCTGGGCTCCCTCACGGGAGGGCGGGGGCGCTTCTCCACCCGCTTCGCGGGCTACCGGGACTGCCCGGAGGAGATCCGGGCGGAGGCCCCCCGCCGCAGCGTGAGCCCCCTGGACCGGGCCCGGTACATCCTGGCCGCTCGGGGGGCCCTGGGCTGAGCCCTACAGACGCACCCAGTAGGCGGAGCCGTCCCGGGTCCGATCCAGGAAGCCGTAGTCGATGAGGCAGCGCCGCAGCAGGACGTAGTCCGCGTGAAAGGCCGACAGGATCTCGTTCAGCTCCCGCTCGGCGTAGCGTCGCCCCGGCTCCAGCCCCTGCACCAGGTGACGCAGCAGGGCCACCCGCTCCTTCGCCTTCAGGGGAAACCGGACCAGCGCCCCGTCCTCCCCCAGGTACTTGCGCAGGATCCGGGCGTACTCCTCCTCCGTCACGGCGTAGCGCTCGTCCACCTCCCGGGAGTGGGCAGGGTACTCCACGAACCGATCTCCCTCCGCACGCCCCTCCTCCAGCACCCACATCAGCGCCAGAAACGCCTTGGCCTGCCGGGCCCGCTCCTTCAACCGAAACCGATGGTTCCGCACGGTGGAACGGCTCAGGGAGAGGCGCGCCGCCAGGGCCCCGTCGTCCAACCCTTCCAGAAACCCCTCCACCACCTTCCCCTGGGCCTCCGAAAGCCCTCCCCACTCCCGCTCCAGATCCACCAACCACCGCCCCAACGGGCCGTGCTCCTCCCGGACGTGAAGCCGTGCCGCCGCACCGGCCTCCCAGAACCGCCCTTCTCGGGGAAAGACCTCCCCTTCGGCGAAGGATCGCCCGCAGACCAGACACACCCAACACCGCCTCTGCCCGTCAAAGAGAACCCCTTTTGCCAGTTCCTCCACCGAAGCCCGCTCAAAGGCCTCCGTCGCCACGTGCATCCTTGTTCCCTCGCTTTCTCCACGTCTCTCCCCGCCTTGATCAGACGGGGGTTCCCCGGCCCGCCACGCCCAAGAGCAGGCTGTGGATGGTGGGACCGTCCAGGATCCTGCGAATCTCCCAGCCACTGCGGACCGCCAAGGGGACAAAACCTGCCACCCCTCTGCATCGGATCGCCAGACGGCTGTTGCGCCCCATGACCCGGGTGACCTCGTTGTCCCGCAGCACCGACCCCGTCAGGAAGAACCCCGGCCCCGCGATTTCCCCCAGCACCTCCAGGTTCGAGAGGATTTCCTCGTCCGACCCGTATTCGAAGAGCCCCCCCTCGGAGGAACCGGCCCAAGGAGTTCCCTCTCTGTCCCGGATGCGCCGCAGATCCGACGGGTTCGTCCAGTCGTAGGGGACCCTCCGGACCTCCAGGTCCATCCCCTCCAGGGGCCCTCCGGGGCCTCGAAGGGCCTCCGCCGCCCGGCTGCCGAACCGGGGACCCGCCTCGTCGGAATCAAGGAGAAGCACCCGTACCCCCCGGCCTGCCAGCAGCTCCGGTCGCTCCTTCCGGATCCGGATCAGGGCGTTGAGGCTGTCCATGCCGGTTCCCCCGGCGATGTTCCAGAGGAGGACCGGCCCCGTCCTGCCCGTCTCCAGAAGGCCCCCCAGAGCCTCCGCTACCAGGCAGGCCTGATCCCGCAGACGCAGACGTACCCCAAAGGGGGGCAGCTCGTCCGCCACCTTGCGGTCCAGGGCGGAGGCGTACCCTTTCCCCAGAGGACGCGGCCCCAGCTTCATCAGATAGGTGTTCATGCCGCTCAGGAGGGAGCCCTCCGTCCCCGTCCCCGCCCGAGCCAGGAGGGAACGCCGCTGGAAAAACCACGAAAGCCCCCGACGCACCGGGGAGGGAAGCCGCTCCCAGCGCCGCATCCCCTCCAGGTAGGCCACCTCCCGACGCCGAAGTTCCTCTTCCCCGGGATCCAGAAGAAAGGCCCAGTGGGTCACGTCCGGTACCGGCAGCTCCACCCCGTCGTCCGAAAAGGCGTAGCAGACGCCGGGGATCTTGCGCTTCTCTTCGACTCTCTTCTTCATCGAATTGTCCCTCCGATGCGCACCCCCGGCCACCCCATGGGGGCATATATACAAACAAAAAGAAATAACGTTTGCTATAACGCAAACATCATAGCCATATTCACCAAGCTGTCAACCCCACCCTGCAGGGAGCCCCGAGGGGGCTCGCCCCCGCAAGGGACGAGGTTCTCCCCCTCCGGGCCGTCCCTGCCGATGCTCAAGACACGACGAGGCCCCGGACCTTCGGGTCCGGGGCCTCGTCCCCACGAGAAACGGACTAGAGTTCCAGGGTCTTCCCCACACCCCGCTCCCGGGCGCGGCGGTAGAGAAGGCTTCCCACCAGGGCATCGTCCAGGGCGATACCCATCAGCACCGCCCCCCGACGCCCCTCCCGCGCCGGAGGGGTCTTCCCCGCGCAGAGATCCCCCATGTCTCCGTAGATCCCCTCCGCCCCGGGGTATCCCCGGAAGTAGACCCCGTGTTCCTGGGTCCACAGGTACTGCTCCCGATCATCGCAGACGAAGAGCCCCGCCATGACGTCTTCGCAATAGGCCGCGTCGTAATCCACCGAAATGGCCAGAGCATCGGGTTTCAGCCAAGCGGCAGGGATGAAGCGTTTGGGATCCGTCACGATGGGCACGCAGGTCACCGTCACGTCCGCCTCCCGCACCGCCGCTTCCGCCTCCAGACAGGGCACCAGTTCCACCCCCGGAAGCAGCGGCTCCTGGTCCGCCACGAAGCGGCCCGTCTGGGAAGGAAACAGATCGTAGACCTGCACCCGACGCAGGTTCGGCAGGGCCTCCCGCAGGGCAAGCAGGCTGGTTCGGGCCTGCACCCCCAGCCCCACCATCCCCGCCACCTCCGCCCCCGGGGCGGCCAGATGTCGGGCACACACCCCCGTGGCAGCCCCCGTCCGCAGCGCCGTGAGCCAGGAGGCATCCATCACCGACAGGGGAAACCCCGTCTCGCAGTCGTTCAGGCAGTAGATTCCGGTAATGTAGGGTAGCCCCTTGGCCTGGTTCGGAGGATAGCCTCCCACCCACTTCAGCCCCGAGACGTCCACCTCCCCGGAAACGAAGCAGGGCATGGCATGGAGAAAGCAGTCGGGGCGGGTGTGCACCCCGATCTTGGCGGGCATCTCCACCTTCCCCTGCCCTTTCAGCCGGAACCCCCGCTCCACCTCCGCCATGGCCTCCACCATGGTGACCCCCAGAGACGCCACGTCTCCCCGGGACAGCCACAACACCTCCATGCCTCCACCTCCCTTTCGGATCCCGTTGCCCCGCGGCTCCCCCGAAACCACGGGAGAACTCTCGGAACCCCAGGCGCAAATCGACCTTCATTCTAAAGCATCGTCTCTCCATGCAGAAGAAGGGATGACGCGCCCGCTTATGTCCCGGCCCACGAAAAAACCCCCTCCCGCGAGGGAAGGGGGCGGTTTGCCTCTTCCATTTGCCCTTCAGCGTTCCGCCCCGCTCGGGGCCCCCTTTTCCAGCGCACTGCCAAGGGCGGCAAAGAACTCCGGGCGCCCGGTCTTGAAGAGGCCGAACCAGGCCTCCGCCACCGGCGGGGTGAACAGGTCCAGCCGCCGGAAGATGTGCAGAGCGAAGTCCACCGGTGAAACTCCGGGGGCGGTGATCACGTCCCCGTCGGTCACCGCGGGGGCCTCCTCGTAGAGGTCCCCGCCCCGGTAGCCCGTGGCGGCCAGGTATTCCCGGGCGTTGCTGGTATGCCGCCTCCGGTCCAGCAGCCCCGCCCGAGCCAGCCCGTAGGTGGCCCCGCAGATCCCCGCCACCGGGACTCCCGCCTCCAGGAACCGGGCGGCCAGGTCCAGGGCTTCCCCGTTGCCTCCCCGTTCCCAGGCCATGCCCCCGGGGAGGACCAGCATTCCCGCCTCAGCGGGGTCCGTCTCCTCCAGGGATCCCTCCGGCAGGACCCGCAACCCTCCCATGGTGGTCACGGGACGCCCCCCCGCCGACACGACCCGGACCCGCCAGGCCCCGGGACGTTTCTGGAAATCCGGCACCTGGATCCCCGGGGTGACGTAACCGATCTCCCAGTCCGAAAGCCCGTCGAAAACGAACAGAATCACCTCTCGGGTCTCCACGTCCTTCCCCCTTCCCCGCCTCTGCGGCGACCTTTACCCCTCCGTTCGCTCCGCTCCCCGAACGGAAGGAGCGAGGAGGGCCTCGATGCACCCCATGGCTTCCAGAAGCGCTGCCCGTTCCTCTTCCGCCAAGGGTTCCAGAAGATCCGCCGCCTGCTGCCGGGCCTGACACCTTTCCTCGGACAGAGCGAGCAGAGGACACCACGAGGACAGGCTATCCCAGGCCATGCTCATGGACAAACCGGTTCGATCCAAGCGACAGAAGCGGAGACCCCCTCCCGGAGGGGCCCCGCACACAAACCGCGGTGGAGGCCCCGGCTTGTCCGACCCCTCCGTCGCGTTCCCTACTCCATGTCCTGGTAGCTGTCGAAGCTCTCGTAGACCCTTTCGTGGGTCTTGCCGCCCTTTTCCAGCACCAGCTCCAGGTACCGGCCGTTCCAGGCGGCCCTCACGATCCGCTCGGGCTGGACGGTGATGGTCCGGGATTGGGTGGCGGACCCCTCCTTGAAGACCAGAAGGTGGTGGGGGTCCTGGATCTTCAGGGCTCCGTTCTCGTAGGCCCCGAAACGGGAGGCGAAACAGGGCCCGGCCAGAAAGACCACAAGCAGAATCGCGACTCCCCAGACCTTGACCTTCGAAATCATGATACCCCGCCTTTCTCTCCGTCTCGCCCCGGGAATCGACCCGGGAGCACCAGGGGCGGGGGCCGTCCCTCTCCGGCCCCGCACCTTGGAATCCGACCGTTCCCCACGACCCGGCCCGTCCTGCCCCCGTCGAGGGCTCGGCTCTCCTGCAGGGGACCCCGTTGCTTATTCCCGTTCCCTCCGTGAGGGTCCGTAGCGGACCAGCGCCACCCCGAAAACCCCCACACCCAGAAGACCGAACAACCACTGGGGATCGGGGTACAGGAGGACCGCAAGGCGCAGCCCGCTGCCCCAGAGAAACAGCATCGTTCCGGTCCAGAAGAGGATGCTCCACTCCACCAGCCGATCCCCTCGGGCAAACAGGCGATCCAACCGGGGCACCACTTCCCCGAAGAGGACCCGCAACCCATAGAGGATCGCCGCCGATCCTCCCAGGAAAAGGATCCAGGGAGAGAGTCCCGTCCCCCGGTTGAAGTTCCCCATGTCCCCAAAGGGCAGGAAGGACCCCATGACGATGTAGGAGATCAGCTCCATGAAGTTGGCCACCACGAACCAGAAGAGCCAGTGGAACCCCCACTTTCCTCGGGGGATCCCCCGGCGCATCCCGCAAAGCCCCAGGGTCACGATGGCGGCGTGCAACACCAGGGGGCTGACGCCGACGATCGCCGCCCCATGCCCGTGCCCGGAGGCAAAGAGGGACGCATAGGCGACCCCTTCGTCCCACCCTCGGAGGGTCAGGGGATTCCCCCAACGGATGCCCCAGGGAGTGGGCATGTATCCCAGCAACCAAGCCACGGTGCTGTGGGTAAACTCGTGCATCACCACCAACACCGACTGCAGGACCGCAAAGGTCAGCAACACCAGACACCCGTACTCCGTGGACCTCCAAACGCTGCGGGACGACACCATGCGTGTACCCCCCTGGGGGTTTTCTGCGTCCTCCTGGGGCCGACGAAAACCCCGAATCACTCCCATGGCGTGCCAGGAAACCATGGTACCATCAGAGGGGGAGCGATGGATTCCCCGGAGAGGACAGACCGAACGGGTGTTCCCGTTTTCGGCCCCGAGGGCTTTCCCGCGACGAAGGGCCCCCCGGAGAGAAGCTCCGGAGGGCCCTTGTTGGAGGTTCACATGGTGCCGGAGGGGGGACTCGAACCCCCACGAGGGGTAACCTCGGCGGATTTTGAGTCCGCTGCGTCTACCATTCCGCCACCCCGGCTTCGCGTGCCTATTGATACCACGGGGGCAGCGGATTTGTCCAGATCGTCCGCCCCACCCAGGACCGCCCCTTTCTTCCCTCCGGGTTCGTTGACTTTTCCGCATCCTCCCGTACCCTTGTGGCGGGAACCCCCAACTTCAAGGAGGCGACGTCATGCTCGTACCCGCCCTGGTGACCGCGTTGGTGCTGGATTTTCTTTTGGGAGACCCGCAGTGGAAGGGCCACCCGGTGCGGTTGGTGGGAGTGCTGGCGGAGAAACTGGAGCCCCTTTGTCGAAGTCTGCCCGTGTCCGCTTCCTCCCAGGGAGGGGTGTTCGTCTTTCTGGTGCTGCTCTGCACCCTGGCCCCGGTGGCCCTGGCGATGGAAGTGGCGGGGGCCCTGCCCCTGGGGTGGCTCCTCGCCGGAGGGGTGCTCTACTTCGCCCTGGGGGGCACCAGCCTGGCCCGGGAGGTGGCCTCCGTGGAGACGCACCTTCGCGCCGGGGACCTGGAGGGGGCCAAGGAGCACCTGGGCTTTTTGGTGAGCCGGGAGGTGGACCCCATGACGGAGGAGGACGCCTCCGCGGCGGCTCTGGAGACCCTTTCGGAGAACTTCGGGGACGCGGCCTGCGCCACCCTGCTCTACGCCGCCCTGGGGGGTCCGGTGCTGGCGTGGCTGCATCGGACGGTGAACACCCTGGACGCCATGGTGGGGTACCGCAACCCCAAGTACGCGGAGTTCGGCCGAGCGGCGGCCAAGCTGGACGACCTGCTGAACCTCCTGCCCGCCCGGGCGGCGGCCCTGGCGCTGGCGGCGGCCTCTCCCCTGGTGGGAGGCTCCTTCCTCCCCGTTTGGGAGGGGACCCGGAAGGACGCGCCCCGGGACGAAAGCCCCAACTCCGGCTGGCCCATGGCCGCCCTGGCCTACGCACTGGGGGTGACCTTGGGAGGACGAAGCCGCTATTTCGGCCTCTGGGAGGAGAACCCCCTCATGGGGGACGGCCCTCGTCCCGTCCCGGAGGACCTGCAACGGGGCCTGACCCTCTACTGGGGGGCCTATGCGGGGGCGTCCTTCGCCGCCCTGGGCCTGGGGGCGCTGATGTCCCTGTGAGGGAACACGGGGGACGGATCTTCGACCTGCCCCACCCGGAAGGGGTCCTGGACTTCTCCAGCAACATCAACCCCTACGGCCCCCCTCCCCACGCCCTGCGGGCGGCGGCCCGGGCGCTGAAACGGGTTTCCGTCTACCCCGACCCGGACCAGCGAGCCTTGAAGGGGGCCTTCTCCCGCTGGACGGGCCTGCCCCAGGAGATGCTGGTCTTCGGCAACGGGGCCAGCGAGCTGATCGGGGCGACCCTGGCGGGCCTCCGGCCCCGACAGGTGGCGCTGCCCGTTCCCACCTTCGGAGAGTACGGCGCCTGGGCGGAACGCCTGGGCATTCCGGTGCTGCCGGTTCCCCTGGAGGAATCCCGGAACTTCGCCCCCTCCCTCGACGCCCTGCGATCCGCCCTGGGGCCCCGCGACCTGCTGGTGCTCTGCCAACCCAACAACCCCACGGGCCGGGCCTGGACCAGGGAGGAGGTCACGTCCCTGTTGGAGGCCTGCGCCGCCGGGGGAGCACGGATGCTGCTGGACGAGTGCTTCCTCCACCTCACCTGGCCCGCCGCCTTCTCCCCCGCCTCCCTCCCCTGGCCCGCCCCCCTGACGGTCCTTCGGGCCTTCACCAAGGACTTCTCCGCCCCGGGGCTGCGCCTGGGAGCCCTGGCAGCTCCCCCCGAGACGGCCCGGGCCGTGCGGGAACACCTGCAGCCCTGGCCGGTGAACACCCCGGGGGAGGCCTTCGCCGCGGCCTGCGCTGCCCGGCCCGAACCGTTCCTGACCCGGTCCCGGCAGCTTCTGGCGGCGGAACGCCGCACCCTGACCCGAGGGCTGGAGGCCCTGGGGTTTCGGGTGCTCCCGGGGGCGGCGAACTTTTTGCTCTGCCGGGCTCCCCTGCCCGGGGGAACCCTGGCGGAACGCCTCCGCCCCCGGGACATCCTGGTGCGGCGCTGCGGGTCCTTCGGCCTGGAGGACCGTTGGATCCGCCTGGGGGTGAAGGATCGGGCCTCGAACCGAAGGCTGCTCCTCGCCCTGGAGAAGGTGGTGTATGCTGATCCCGAGTGACCCCAACCCGATCTCTTCGAGGAGGATGCTTCCCATGAACCAAATCCAGATCCGGCATTACCGGGTGGAGGGCCTGGCCTGCACACCCTGGGCGGAAACCCTGAAGACCTTGAACGACCTGTGCCGTCAGATGGCCCCTCGCTTCGCCGCCATGGACCTGCAGCTTGCCCTGCAGGAGGTGGAGCTTCCCGACACCCCGGAGAACCGGGCCTTCGGAAACCTGGTGACCCTGGCCTGCCCGGAGGCGGATCAGCCGGAGACGGCCTTGGAGGCCCTGCTGGGGGTGCGGGTGGAGCACGACCTCTGCGAGGAATGCGGCGATATCTGCCGCACCCTGGTGGTGGAGGAGGGCGCCCGTTTTCAGGCTCTGCCCTCGGGGCTCCTCATGGATGGCATCCTGCGGATGGCCTTCTCGGTGATCGCTCCGGAGGGCGGGTGCTCCGGAACCTGCGGGAGCTGCAGCGGCTGCTGCGGCTAGAGAGACCGGAAAGGAGCGGGGACATGAGCGATTTCGTCATCACCACCAAGGGAGGGGACAAGGGGACCACCTCCCTGTGCAGCGGGGAACGGGTGCCCAAGGACGACCTGCGGGTGGAGGTGTACGGCACCATGGACGAATGCCAGGCCCACGTGGGCATGGCTCGGGCCACCTGCCCGATCCCGGAGATCCGGGAGGAGCTGTTCCGGCTGGAGGAGAACCTGTCCTACGCCATGGGAAGCCTGGCCCTCTGCGCCGACCTGCCCGCCCCGGACCCGGCGTTTCTGGAGGCCCTGGTGGAACGGGTCAAGGGGGTCTTCCGGGGCCCCTTCCGGTTCGTGCGCCCCGGCGACTCCATCCCCGGAGCGGCGCTGCACCAGGCCCGAACGGTGGCCCGCCGGGCGGAGCGGGTGGCGGTGAAGCTCTACCGGGAGGGGAAACTCCAGGAGACGGAGTACGTGTACCTCAACCGCCTCTCCGACGCCATCTACGCCCTTTCCCTGTGGGTGGACCAGGAAATGAGGGACCAATCCCAGAAAATCTGAAACTCCGGTTCCGTCCATGAACCCCTTCGTCGACCCCCCGAGGAAACCTCTTTCCCCCATAGAGGTTTCCTTTTTTTCTCCCCCTCATGGTATCCTCTGGTTGATTCCTGTATAATGAACCCATTATACGTTTGTGAGCCGTTTCCTTAAGGAGGGGCAACCATGACGGAGCATCCTTTGACGCCCGCCACGAGCACGGACCTGAGGCAGATCGTCTACGAAAAGATCAAGGAGGCCATCGTCAACGGCCTGATCCCTGCGGGGCAGCGCCTCTCGGAGGTGGAGCTGGCGGGGAAGCTGGACGTGTCCCGCACCCCCGTCCGAGAGGCCATCCGCCAGCTCGCCCAGACGGGGCTGGTGAAGCTGGTCCCCCGCAAGGGAGCCTTCGTGGCCCTCCCCACCCCCAAGGACGCCTCGGACCTCTACGAGATCCGCACCGCCCTGGAGACCCTGGCCCTGGAACACCTGTGCGCCCGTCCCCCTCGGGAGGACCTGATCCGCTTCCGGGAACTCTTCGGCCGGATCACCAACGCCACGCCCCCCAACGCCTACCTGGAGGAGGACCGGCGGTTCCACTCTCTCCTGAGCGTGCGTTCCAACAACAACTTCCTGGAGACGGTGCTACACAACGTGACGGACCTCATCCAGCTCTGTCGCCACTACTCCATCGAGGGGGTCTCGCTGGAACAGTCCTGCGGAGAGCACATCGCCCTCATCGACGCCATCCTGGACGGAGACCTGGATACGGCCAAGGTGCGGCTCCGGGTACACCTGGGACACGCCCGGGAGGCCCTGGTGGTGTACATCCGCCACCACCCCGAGGCCCTGGACCCGGCCCTGCAGCCCTAGGGCTCCCGGACCATGTGGCAGGGTCTTCTCCTGGCCTTCGCCGCCGCGGCGGTGTGGGCCGTGGCCCCGGTCCTCTACCGGCGCTGCGTGGACCGGGTCTCCTACACGGGCCTGGGGGCTTTTCGATGCATCGGCTACCTGGCCAGCGCGGGGCTCTACCTGCTGGCGGTCCAGGGACCCTCGGGGTTCGTCCCCCTGCCCTGGAAGGTGCTCCTGCCCGCCATGGGGGCAGGGGTGGTGTGGCTGGTGCTGGGAGACCTCTGCTACTTCGCGGCGCTTCACAAGCTGGGGGTGACGGTGGGGGTTCCGGTGACCTCCTCCTTTCCCGTGGTGGTGGTCATGGCCTCCTGGTTCTTTCTGGACGAGCCGGTGCACCTGTCCGTGTTCCTGGCGGCGGCCTGCACGGTGTTGGGAATCTACCTGCTGAGCCCCCGGGGACCGGAGGCGCAGAGGCCCACGGACTTCCGCCGGGGGATGCTCTTCGCCCTAGGGACCATCCTCTGCTGGTGCTTCGGCATCATCACCAACAAGCTGCTGATCCGGGACATCCCCATCCCCATGCTGGAGTGGTGGCGCGCCGTGGCCATCACCGCTGCGTCGTGGCTGGCCTTCGTCCTCACGGACCGCACGTGGAAGCACCAGGTCCGGGCCCTCACCCTCTCCTCCCTGGGGGAGATGGTCCTGGCGGGGGCTTTGGGACTCACCGTCGGCAACCTGCTGTACACCTACAGCCTCCGCACCATCCCCGTCTCCCTGGCCACCTGCATCGCCTGCGCCCGTCCCTTCCTGGCAGCGCTGTTCGCGGTGTTCGTGCTGCGGGAACGCCTGTCCTCCCAGCTTTTGTCGGGCATCGGGCTGGTGGTGGCGGGAGTCCTGGTCATGACCCTGGTTTAGGGAGGCCCCTTCCGTGTCCCCTGCCTTCTTCCTCTACAAGCTCCTCGGGGCCCTGGTCGTTCCTCCGGGACTTCTGTGCCTTCTGCTGGCCCTGACCTCGGCAGCGGCCTGGCGACGCCCCCGAAGGCCCGCTCTGGCGGCAACTCTGGGTGCCCTGGCCCTGGGGGTCTACGTCCTCTCCTGCCCCTTCGGGGAACGGCTGGTGACGGCCCCCCTGGAGGACCGCGTCCGCCCCTCCCTGCCCGAGGGGGACGCTCCCGCGGCGGTGGTGGTGCTGGGGGGCGGGGTGCGGTACGACGAGCGGGGAGAACCCATCCTCCCCGGGGCCTACACCCTGGAACGGCTGGTGACGGCGGCGGAGGTGGCCCGGGACCGGGGTTGGCCCCTGTTCTGCTGCGGCGGCCGGGTGCAGGGGGGGACGGGAGGTTCGGAGGGGGATCTCATGGCCCGGGTCCTGCGATCCTGGAACCCCGGGGTGGCGGTGACGGCAGAGACGGGGTCCCGGACCACCTGGGAGAACCTGGTCCGAGTGGGGACCCTGCTGCAGGAGCGGGACATCCGCCGGGTGGTCCTGGTGACCAGCACCTTCCACATGCCCCGGTCCCTGGCCTCCGCCCGCAGGCTGCTCCCGGGGCTGGAGGTGCACCCCTGGCCCGCAGGGAGGCTCACGGACCGATCCCCCCTAGGGGCGGCGGATTACCTGCCCCTGTCCCTGAACGCCTCGGTGCTGGGCCTTCGGGAGTGGGTCGGGCTGGGGGCCTACGAGGTCTTCGGCAGGTTCAGGAGGTCCGGCGAGTCCAGGTGACTCCGGAAGGGGGTCAGATCTCCCCCCGTCCCCAGCACGTCCTCCAGGCTCTGGATCCACCGGGAGAAATCCCCGAATCCCCCCTGAGCGGAATCCCCCTTGAGGCGATGGGCCAGCTTGCGGACCTGCTCGCCGTCCCTTTCGTCCAAAGCGGTTTTCAGGCGGCCCGCCAGGTCCGAAAGCTCCTCCAGGAAGGCGTCCCGGGCCAGGCGGCGCACCTTGTCCCCCAGCTCGTTCCCCTCCCGGGGGACATAGCCGGTCCACTGGGCCAGCACGTCCCGAAGCAGCTTCCCGGAGATGGGCTTGAAGAGGGTCTCGTCCATCCCCGCCTCCAGAGCCCCCGCCAGGTCCGACTCCCCCCCGGCGGTGAGGGCCAGGATGGGGGCTTCGAACCCCCGCTCCCGAAGCGCCAGGGTGGCCTGGATTCCCGTCATCCGGGGCATGAGCAGGTCCATGAAGACCAGGTCCGGGGGATCCTGGGCCACCCGGTCCAGGGCCTCCAGCCCGTCGCAGGCGGTGATCGCCTGAACGCCCATCTGCTCCAGCATGCCCGCCAAGGCCTTGCGGTTCACCAGGGAGTCGTCCACCACCAGCACCTTCGGGACGGTCCCCAGGGAACGGACCACCGTGGCCCCTCCCGGAAGCAGGGGGATCCGGACCTCCAGGGCTTCGCCCCGCACCGAGGGAAGGGTCTTGCAGACCTGGGCGTAGCGCGCTGCCAGGGAGGCCAGGACCCCGTCCAAAGCTCCGTCGGACCCGGCCTTCATCCCCCAGGCTTCCCCGAAGACGTGCAACGCTCCCTCCTCTCCTCGGAGGGCCAGGAAGACCCCCTGGGCCTCCCGGTCCACGTAGGCGCGATTCAGAAGAGCCAGGAGGAGCTGAAGTCCCCCGTAGCGGATGCGCGTCTGGGGATTCAGGGATTCCAGGAGCAGTTCGAACTCCCGCCCCTCCATGCGCTGCCACGCCGCCCCCAGTCCCCGCAGGGTTCCCAGGGCTTCCTGGAGGGGCAGGGGGGTGCCGAACCGCTCCCCCTCCAGCTCCACCTCGCAGAGGAAGGTATCCACCTGGGAGGCCAGCACCCGGGAGGCCCCCAGGGCCAGGGCGTAGCTCTCCCGGGAGTGCTGTTTCTCCAGGTCCTCCAGGGCCAGGGTGAGGGTCCACAGGGGGGTGCGCAGATAGTGCCCCCACTTCTGGGCGAGCTGGTTGCGCTGGCGCCCCCGAAAGGCCTCCAGGGCCAGGGCCGCCGCCTCCGCCAGGGTCCACAGGACCATGAGGTCCTCTGCGGCGTAGGGGGTCTCCCGCCCCGCCGCCACGATCCAGCCCGGGCTTCCCAGCCGGTCGTAGGGGGCCACGATGAGCCGGTCCACCTCCACCCCGCTGGGGAAGACGAAAGGCCCCTCCCTCAGGGCCGGGGCTCCCCCCACGGGTTCAAAGGACTCCAGTGCCCGCAGGGTGGCCTCCCGCTCCTCCGGGGATCGATCCTCCATGCGGCGCAGGGTGCCGCTGTAGGACCACACCTGGCAGAACTCCTCCTTCCGGCACCACCAGAAGGCCTTGGGGCTCTTCAGGATCTCGCAGACTGCCTTGAGGAGGGTCTCCGCCAGGGCGTCCCGGCTCTCCGCCCTCCCCAGGGCGGCAAGCAGCACCTTCAGGTTCGAGGGGTCCATCAGGCTTCCTCCTTGTCCGTGCGGTCTTCTCCCGGGGCGGCGAAACGCTTCCAGAACCGCTTCAGCCGTTCCGTCAGGCGGGGCTCCGCCCCCAGGGAGCCGGGAAAGAAAAAGCGCCTCGGCTGGGGGAGGTAGGCCTGGGGCACCCAGTGCCGGGGGTCGTCGTGGGGGTAGCGGTAGCCGGATCCCTGGGGGTGCAGGTGGTGGGGAACCTCCAGCCGGTCCCCCTTGCGCAGGGCGGCCTCGGCATCCCGAATCGCCAGGTAGGTGCTGTTGCTCTTGGGCGCCGCAGCCAGGTACACCGCCGCCTCGGACAGGATCAGGTCCGCCTCCGGCAGGCCCACCCGGTCACAGGCCGAGGCGGCGGACTCCGCCAGGACCAGGGCGAAGGGGTCCGCCAGCCCCACGTCCTCGGCGGCGAAGATGCACATCCTCCGGGCGAGGAACCGCACGTCGTCCCCCGCCTCCAGCATCCGGGCCATCCAGTACAGCGCCGCGTCGGGGTCCGAACCGCGCAGGCTCTTGATGAAAGCGGAGACCACCGCGTAGTGGTCATCCCCCGACCGATCATAGCGCTGGAGCGCCCGACCCGTCACCCGCTCCACCATCTCCTCGTCCAGGACCCGGCCGCCCCCCACCGCCACCGCCTGGACGCAGGCCTCCAGGCGCAGAAGGGCCTGTCGGGCATCCCCCCCCGACCGGGCGGCCAGCTCTCCCAAAACGGCGTCCGACGCGGCCACCTCCAGCCGCCCCAGCCCCCGCACGGGATCCTCCAGGGCACGGCGCAGCAGCAGCAGCAGGTGGCGCTCCTCCAGGGGTTGGAGGGTGTACACCAACATGCGGGACAACAGGGTCTTGTTGATCTCGAACCAGGGGTTCTCTGTGGTGGTCCCCACCAGCACCAGGTCCCCCGTCTCCACCGCCGGGAGCAGGGCGTTCTGCTGTTGGGTGTTGAAGTGGTAGATCTCGTCCACGAAGGCCAGGGCGGACTGCCCCCCCCGGGCCCGCTTCAGTTCCCGGGCCTGCTCCACCATCTCCCGAAGCTGCGCCACCTTGGCGCTCACCGCGTTGATCTCCAGGAGGGGGCGGTCCGTGACCTGGGCCAGGAGGCGCACCAGAGTGGTCTTCCCGACCCCGGGAGGACCGTAGAGGATGCAGCTGGGGACGAGGTTCCGGTCCAGGAGGCGGCGCAGGGGACCGTCGGGGCCCACCAGATGCTCCTGACCCACGTAGTCCTCCAGGGAGGCGGGGCGCATGCGCTCCGCCAGGGGGGTTTCGAAGGAGGAAAGGGAGACGTCCTTTCCGGGTTCCTCTCCCTCCAGGCCGTCGAAGATCCCCCTTGTACGGGTCATGCCGCCGATTCCCGAGGGGCCCGGCGGGGCAGTTCCGGAAGGGTCGCCGTTTCCTCGAGGGGACGGACCTCCACCCGCGCCAGGGGGAAACGGGGAGCCAGCAGGGCAGCGAGCACCCGTTCCAGGGGTTCCCCCAGGAGGGAGGGGTCCAGGGAGGGACAGGATTTCCAGCTCTCCGGGGAAAGGCGCCCCGGTTCGGGGAGGACGAAGCGGCCGTAGCCGCGAGCGGCGGCGGCCAACAGATCCGCCGCCAGGCCCTCCAGATCCGGGGCTAGGGAAACCCGCAGGGGCTGGTGGAAACGCCGAGACAAGACCTCTCCCCCCTCCTCTTGCACCAGTTCCCGGTACTCCCAGGGAACCAGGGGGCGGCAGACACGCAGCTCCGAGGCGAAGTCCGCCAGAGTGGGGAAGACCACGTCCGCCCAAGGCTCCCAGGCGGGGTCGTTCCTCTGCACCAGCACGGCCCTCATCCCCGCCCGTCGCGCCCCCACCAGGTCGTAGAGAAAATCCCCCACGAAGGCGCAGGCCCGAGGCTCCACCTCCAGGGACGACGCGGCGTGCCAGAGCACTCGGGGGTCCGGCTTCGGGGCGTCTCCGTCCTCTCGGGTCAGGGTGACCGGGGGCAGGGGGATGGACAGACGCCGGGCGGCCTCGTCGATGGCCTCCCGACAGTTCCGGGACACCACCGCCCAGGGGGTCCCGGTTTCCCGAAGCCAGGTAAGCAGCTCCTGGACCCCCGGGATGGGCTCCGCGGCCCGGGCTCCCCGGATCTCCAGATCCCGCAGGGCCTCCATGAGAGCGGCACGCCTTTCCGGATCCAGGGTGTGGGCTTCCTCCAGAAGCATGGCCCGTCTGCCGTCGTAGAAGCGACGGCGGATTTCGGTGAAGTCGAGGTGGGTTTCCGCGAGGACCCCGTCCCAATCCAGAAGCAGGGCGCGAACTCGGGAAGGGTGCCAGAAGGGGGAAAGCGATTCCGTCATGGGAACACCTCAAAGGTAAACCCCACAGTGCCGTGATGGGAAGGCCTTGACCCGCTCCTTAGCAAGGATGGAAGCCCCCCGAACCTTGGCCTTGGACGACCCGTGGGCCGTTTCTGCCGGAACGGAGCGGACCTCCGCGGGCTTGAGTGTTGGCTCAAGACACAGTCCCTTGTCCACGAACACCGCAGGGTTTATTTAACATATTATAGTCCGTCCCGATGGATTTGCAAGAAAACGGGGCGGGGCCCCGCTTCCCGCCGGTACGGGCTCACTCGGGGCGATGGACCACCAGGTCTCGGACCACCCTTCCCCCCAGCAGGTGTTCCTCGATGATCCGAGGCACGTCCCCCGGGGTGACCCTTCCGTAGGTGACCCGCTCCTCTCCCGGGCGGACCACGTCCAGAAGCGGCTCGTTCTGGCACATGCCCGCACACCCCGTGGTCTCCACCGCTACGTCATGGATGTTCCGCCTCTGGAGTTCCTCCAGCACCGCCTGCATCACCCCTCGGCCCCCTGCGGCGATGCCGCAGGTCCCCAGGCCCACGATGACGCGGCACTTGTCCTTCCCGCAGGCGTCGGGGGCAAAACGGATCCTTTCCTGAACGCTGCGCAGGTCCTCCTGTTCGCTTTGCGTCGTCACGATTGAGGCACCTCCCGAATCGTCGGCCCCCGCGACAGGGCGGCAGGGGCCCCCTTCTTCCCAGGGCGGAGGCCACGCCCACCAGGACTCCGGGCGCCTTCGCCACCGGCAAGCCTAACAAGAAGCGCCCCCCCGGGCAAGCCGGGGAGGGAGAAAACCTATTCCCCCAGGGCCTCCAGCCCTTCCCGGGCGGCATCCCGGATCCAGAGCCCCACGTCGGGGGTCCGGAAGAGTTCCGGGTCCTCCAGCACCTCCAGGAGTTCCCGGGAGTCCAGGAGGTACTCCCGGTCGTCCACCCGATGCCGGTAGACCCAGCGGATCTCCGGGTGCCCCATGAGCAGGGTCATGAGGGTGGCGGGCAGGTCCCCCAGGGGGGGGCGATCCACGTGGTCCAGTCGGAAGGTGGCCTCCAGGCGGGTTCCCTTCCCCGGGACGGACTCCAGCACCAGTCCTCCCTCGCAGGCCTCCGCGGACTGCCGGAGAAAGGGAAGCCCCAACCCCACCCGTCGGGTGGTGCGGGTAGTGTAGAAGGGGTCCGTCACCTGCCGAAGCACCCGCTCCTCCATGCCGCAGCCGTCGTCCTGCACCTCCAGACGCAGGCGGTTGTCCCTCCGATTTTCCTCCACCTGGAGCGTGACGTTGCGGGCTCCCGCGTTGACGCTGTTCTCGGCGATGTCCAACACATGGTGGGACAGATCCTCCAGCATGGGCTTCCCCCCTTGCGGCTTCCCCTTCAGCATAGCAGTCCCTGCCCAAAAGGTCACAGAGCCGTTACGCGGCAGAACGGCACATCGTCCTTTACGCGATATAATGGAACCGCTGCGGACGGGAGGTGGAACCATCTTGAGAGGGATCTGCATCCACGCCCATTTCTACCAACCCCCCAGGGAGGACCCCTGGCTGGACGACGTGCTCCTGGACCCCAGCGCCGCGCCCGCCCACGACTGGAACCGGCGCATCGACGAGGAATGCTACCGCCCCAACCGGGCCGCCCGCCTGGTGGACGGGGAAGGGCGCATCGTCCTCATCGTGAACAACTACCGCCACCTGAGCTTCAACGTGGGACCCACCCTGCACCGGTGGATCGTGCGCCACGACCCCACCCTGAACCACCACCTCATCGAGGCGGATCGTTTCTCCCTGGAAGCCACCGGGGCGGGAAACGCGGTGGCCCAGGCTTACAACCACATGATCCTCCCCCTGTCCACGGGACGGGACAAGCACACCCAGATCCGCTGGGGCATGGCGGACTTCCGGTCCCGCTTCGGGCGGGACCCGGGAGGCATGTGGCTGCCCGAGACCGCCGTGGACACCCCCACCCTGGAGGCACTGGCCCAAAACGGCATCCGCTTCACCATCCTGGCCCCTTCCCAGTGCGCCGCCGTGTGCCCCCCCGGGGGGACCTGGAGCCCCACACCCGGGGGACAGGGCCTGGACGTCACCCGTCCCTACCGGGTCGTCCTCCCCTCGGGGCGGAGCCTGACCCTGGTGTTCTACCAGGGGGACATTGCCCAGCAGATCGCCTTCGGGGGACTGCTGGACAACGGAGACCGATTCGCGGAACACCTGATCCGTTCCACCCCCGGGGAGGACGGGCCTCGGCTGCTGGTGGTGGCCACGGACGGGGAAACCTACGGGCACCACCACTCCTTCGGGGAGATGGCCCTGGCCCGGGCTTTCCAGCGTCTCTCGGAACAGCGGGAGGTCCTGGTGACCAACGTGGACGCCTTCCTCCGCCAGCACCCCGCCACCTGGGAATGCCGCATCGCGGAGAACACCTCCTGGTCCTGCGCCCACGGAGTGGAGCGGTGGCGCAGCGACTGCGGCTGCCACACCGGGGGCGAGCCGGGGTGGCACCAGGCATGGAGGGGCCCCCTTCGGGACGCCCTGGACCGCCTGCGCGACCGGATCGACGAGCTCTACGAGGAACGGGTGGGGGCCTACTGCGATGCCCCCTGGGCGCTTCGGGACCAGGCGGTGGAGCTGTACCTGGACAGCCCCAAGAACCTGGGAGCCCCGAAGGCGACGCGGGAAGGGTTTCTGGCTCGGCATTGTCCCGGCTTGGACCCCGAAGCCTCCCGCCTCGTCCTGACCTTCCTGGAGGCCCAGAAGCTCCGCCTGTTCATGTACACCTCCTGCGGCTGGTTCTTCAACGACGTGGCGGGACTGGAGACCCAGCAGATCCTGGGCTACGCCCTGAGGGCGGCGGAACAGGTCCGCTCCGTGACGGGGGTGGACCTGGAACCCCCGCTCCTCCGGGACCTGGAGGAGGCCCGGGGCAACTGCCCCGACCTGCCCAACGGCCGGGCGGTGCTGGAGCGCAAGATGCTTCCCCGAAGGCGCTCCCTGGAGGATCTGGCGGCCACGGCGGCCCTCCTGGACACCTCCGGGGCCTACTACGCCTTCTTCGTCCGCAGCGCCACCCGAACCCTCCCCTCCGGAGACCTGGCCCTGCGGGTTTCGGATCTGGAGATCACCGATGCCCGCACCGGCGCCTCCTGGTCCGGATCGGCGGCGGTGCTCTCCTCCGGGGGCATCGACGACGTGTGCCGTCTGAGCCCCGCTCCCTTGGGGGACGAGGAGACCCTGCGCCGGGGCTTCTACCGCAAGGACCTCATCTCCCTGGGGAGCTTCCTGGAGGAGCACTTCCCCCTGGGGCCCTGGCACCTGGACGTCCTGGCGCCGGACGACCGGCTCATGGTGGCGGGAGAACGCACCCGCCATGCGGAACTGCGGCACATGGACACGGCCCAGGACATCCTGACGGCCAACTGGCGACTGCTGGTGCAGCTCCACGACATCGGCACCCCGCCCCCGGCCTTCCTGGAGGCCGCCTCCACCCTGGTCTTCCGGGAGCGTCTGGCGGGGATGGCCCGTCAGGTCTCTCACGTGCTGGACCTGCTGGAGCCCGACTCCCCCCTCCTGACGCTTCTGGAGGAGGCCCACTCCATGGGGTTGGCCCCGGAACTGTCCCTTTTCGCCCCCCGATTGGCGGAGGGCTTCCACGACGAGCTGCACCGGCTGCGCACCGCCCCGGACGAGACGATCCTGGACCGGCTCCTGCGCCTCTGGCGCGTGGCCCGGGATTTGGACATCCCCGTGAACCCCTGGCGGCTTCAGAACGAGATCTGGAGATCCCTGGAGCGCGCGGAGGAAAGGACAGCCCGTCGCTGGCTGCCCCTGGCCCGGGAGCTGGGTTTTGCCACGCCTCAACCCTAGGGTTTCCGGAAGGACCCGCAAGGCTTCGTTCCCCTCGCACCCCTTCACCCGAACCACGAAACGAGTTTAAGGAGGAAAAACCATGACCGTGATGACCTATGGCGACAACATCGGCAGCTCCATGCTCAAAACCCTGGAACACGATCCGGTTTTCCGCTCCATCGCCTATTTCTCCATGGAGATCGCCATCCGCCCGGAGATCCCCACCTACTCCGGAGGCCTGGGGGTCCTGGCGGGGGACATCCTGAAGAGCGCCGCGGACCTGGGAGTCCCCATGGCGGGGATCACCCTCCTCTACCGGAAGGGCTACTTCATCCAGCACATCGACGAAGGGGGCAACCAGCAGGAGCAGCCCGTGGAGTGGAAGCCCGAGGAGTTCCTCACCCTGCTTCCCAACGAGGTGACCGTCAGCCTGGAGGGACGACCCGTGAAGGTCCGGACCTGGGTGTACGACCAGGTGGGCCAGTCGGGCTACCCCCTGCCCATCTACTTTCTGGACACGGACTTCGAGGGCAACTCCCCCGCGGACCGCAACCTCACCTGGCACCTCTACGGGGGGGATCAGCGCTACCGTCTCTGCCAGGAGCTGATCCTGGGGGTGGGAGGCCTGCGGATGCTCCGGGACCTGGGGTACCGGAACATCAAGACCTTCCACCTCAACGAGGGACATGCGGGGTTCCTCACCCTGGAGCTGATGCGGGAGCAGGGCTACGAGAGCTACGAGAAGATCCGGGACAAGGTGATCTTCACCACCCACACCCCCGTCCCGGCGGGACACGACCACTTCTCCTACGAGCTCATCGACCGGGTGATGGATCCCATCTTCGTCCACCACATCAAGCGCATGATGGGCCCCGAGGGGGTTTCCATGACGGAGCTGGGGCTCAAGTACAGCCGTTACGTCAACGGCGTGTCGGTGAAACACGCCGAGGTGAGCCGCAACATGTTCGGCAACGCCCACGTGGACGCGGTGACCAACGGGGTGCACTCCACCACCTGGACCTGCCCCGGCTTCGCCAAACTCTTCGACCGGGACATCCCCGGGTGGCGCAACGACCCCAGCCGCCTCATCCAGGCGCTCCAGCTTTCCGACGAGGAGGTCTGGAAGGCCCATCAGGCGGCGAAGATGAAGCTGTTGGCCCGAGTTCTGGAGGAGACGGGACAGGAACTGGACGCGGACGTGTTCACCATCGGCTTCGCCCGCCGCGCCGCGGCCTACAAGCGGGCGGACCTGATCTTCTCGGACGTGAAGAAGCTCCTGGACGTGTGCTCCGGGCAGGTGCAGTTCATTTTCGCCGGCAAGGCCCATCCCAACGACGAGCCGGGCAAGGCCCTGATCCGACGCATCCACTCCATGGCCAAGGAGATCGGCACGGCCCTGCCCATCGTCTTCATGGAAAACTACGACATGAGCCTCGGGGCGGTGCTCACCGCGGGGGTGGACCTGTGGCTCAACAACCCCCGCCGCCCCCGGGAGGCCTCGGGCACCAGCGGCATGAAGTGCACCCACAACGGGGTGATGAACTTCTCCGTGCTCGACGGCTGGTGGATCGAGGGCTGGGTGGAGGACGTGACGGGCTGGTCCATCGGCCCGGAACCCTCGGAGGCGGAGCTGGTGGACTACGACGAGATGCAGGACGCCCTGGACCTGTACGCCAAGCTGGAGGACAAGATCCTCCCCACGTACTACCACCAGCGGGACAAGTGGGTCTCCATGATGAAACACACCATCGCCCTCAACGCCAGCTTCTTCAACACCCACCGGGTGGTGAAGGAATACTGCGAGAAGGCCTACGGCACGGTCTTCCGGGGCCTGTAGCCATGGAGGCGACGAACCGTCCCCCGCGCTCCCGCGTGCTCCACGTGACCCCGGAGCTGGCCCCCCTGGTGAAGCTGGGGGGGCTGGGGGACGTGGCGGGCTCCCTGCCCCGGGCCCTTCGGGAGGACGGGGTGGACTGCCGCGCCCTTCTGCCCGCCTACCCGGGGGTGCTGGATCGGGTCCACGACCTGGGCCTGCCCTGCCGCCGGGTCCCCCAGAACCTTCACGTGGCCCTGAACTGGCGGGTCTACTCCGGTCGCCTCTGGCGCACCGACCTGGACGGAGTCCCGGTGTACCTGCTGGAGCAGCCGGAGCTCTTCACGGACCCCCAGGTCTACCCCGGCTCCATGACCTGCGAGACCGTGCTCCCCTTCCTCTTCCTGGGGGCGGCAGCCCTGGAGCTGGCCGGAGCGGCCCGCTGGAAACCCCAGATCCTCCACCTCCACGACTGGCCCGCCTCCACCGCCTCGGTGCTCCTCAAGTGGCACCGGCACTACCACCGCCTGGCGGAGGAATACGACACGGTGCTCACCATCCACAACCTGGCCCACCAGGGCATCGTGGCCCACACGGGCCTGGACGGCTGGGGGTTCCCCAAGACCTGCTTCTCCATCGAGGGCCTGGAGTTCTACGGACACGTGAACCTCCTCAAGGGGGGCATCCTGGCGGCGGACGCCATCACCACCGTCAGCCCCCGCTACTCCTGGGACGTCCAGACCCACGACGGGGGCATGGGGCTGGAGGGGGTGCTCTACGCATCCCGAGGCAAACTGCGGGGCATCCTCAACGGCATCGACTACCGGATCTGGAACCCCGCCGCGGATCCCCTGATCCCGGCACCCTACTCCGCCCAGGACCTGGCGGGCAAGGCAACCTGCCGGGAGGAGCTGCTGCGTACCTGCGGCTGGAGCGCCGAGGGTGGCCCCCTGCTGGTGTTCATCGGTCGCCTGGTGGAACAGAAGGGCATCGACCTGATCCTGGCATCCCTGGACCGCCTCCTGGCAGAGGGAAACCGGGTGGTGCTCATCGGATCGGGACACCCCCTCTTCCGGGACCGGGTCTCGGCGGCGGCGCAGCGACACCCCGGCCGGATGTGGACCTTCACGGACTTCGACGAACGGGTGGCTCACCAGGCCTACGCAGGGGGCGACCTGCTCCTCATGCCCTCCCTCTTCGAGCCCTGCGGCCTCTCCCAGCTCATCTCCATGGCCTACGGGACCATCCCCGTGGCCCGGGCCACGGGAGGACTGGCGGACACGGTGATCGATGCGGACGGCTCCCCCGACGGCACGGGGTTCCTCTTCCTGGACTACGACCCGGGGGAGCTGATCCAGGCGGTGCGCCGGGCTGCCAACGCCATGGGCGACCCCGTCCGTTGGGGACAGATCCAACAGAGAGCTATGACGGCGGACTTCTCCTGGGCTCAGTCGGCCCGGGCCTATGAGGACCTTTACCAGGACCTCCTGGGCTACGGACCGGAGGAGGACTTCTACCGGGAGGAAAGCCCATGAAATTTCCCTTGACCCAGGATGCCCTCTAGCTTATTCTCCTTGTAATGTGAACCCCACGTCGGCTCGCCACCGGGATGCCGACCACCACATTCCTCCAGGGAGGGATTCCCATGATTCTGGGCAAGTACGGTCGCGTCCTGGGCATCGTCCTGGCCGGGGGGAAGGGGGAGCGCCTCATGCCCCTGACCCGCTACCGGGCCAAACCCGCGGTCCCCTTCGCGGCGAAATACCGCATCGTGGACTTCGCCCTGTCCAACCTGGTCAACAGCGGGCTCTTTTCCATCTACTGCCTCGTCCAGTTCAAGAGCCAATCCCTGAACGAGCACATCGAACGGGGCTGGCAGTTCGGCACCGCCCTTCGGGGGCGGGACTACTTCATCACCGTGGTTCCCGCCCAGATGTGGACGGGGGAACGCTGGTACGAGGGCACCGCCGACGCGGTGTTCCAGAACCTGCACCTGGTGACCCTCTACGACGCGGACCGGGTCTGCATCTTCGCGGCGGACCACATCTACAAGATGGACGTGGAACAGATGCTCCAGTACCACGTGGACAACCACGCGGACGTCACCGTGGCGGCCAACGTGGTGCCCGTAAGCGAGGCTCGCTCCTTCGGGTGCATCGCCGTGGACGAGACGGGGCGCATCGTGGACTTCGTGGAAAAACCCGCCGTCCCCCCGGAGATTCCCGGTCGCCCGGGCTTCAGCTACGCCTCCATGGGAAACTACATCTTCGAGCGGGAGGTCCTGGAGGAGGCCATCCTGGAGGACAACCGCATCGAGGGGAGCAGCCACGATTTCGGGAGGGACATCCTGCCCCGGGTCTTCAAGCGCTGCCGCATGATGGCCTACGACTTCCCCAGCAACGTTCTGCCCGGGGACGACCGCCCCTACTGGAAGGACGTGGGGACCATCAAGGCCTACTTCGACGCCCACATGGACCTGCTCCAGCATCCCTCGGACCTGACTCTCTACAACCCCCACTGGCCCATCCGCACCGTGTCCTTCGCGGACCCGCCGGGATTCACCTACCCCGACAAGGGGCAGAGCTGCTCCGTGGTGGGCACCCTCCGGGCCGAGGGAAGCCGGGTGCTGGGGTCCATCGTGCACCGGTCCGTCCTGTCCCGAAACTGCATCATCCACGCCGGAGCGGTCCTGGAGGAGTGCATCGTGGGCCAGGGCGTGGTGGTGGGGGAGAACTGCAAGCTCCGCCGGGTGATCCTGGACGCCTACAACGTGGTGCCCCCCAACACGGTGATCGGCTACAATCGGGACATCGACGCGGAACGGTACCACCTGGACGGCGATTCGGGGATCGTGGTGCTCTCCATGCCCAAGATCCAGCTTCGCAAAAACCTGAGGCTCCCCCTGGAGGACCAGATCACCACCGCCATCGAGGGCTTCTAATCACCGAACGGAGGTCTTTCATGAACGCGACTCGTCTTTGCCGCACGACCCGCCCTTTCCTTTCCCTGGCCCTGGCCCTGTGCCTCCTGGCTCTGGGAGCCGCCGCCGCACTGGCCTCCTCCCCCCAGGAACGCATCCGGGACTGCACCAAGGTGCTCCGGGAGATGGCCAAGGAGAACGACTCCGGAGCCATGGCGGACCTGATCCGCTCCGCCAAGGGGGTGGCCATCTTCCCCTCGGTGGTGAAGGCGGGGCTGGTTTTCGGAGGCAAATACGGGGAAGGGCTGATCCTCCGCCGGGACCCCGGGACGGGACGCTGGTTCGGCCCCAGCTTTCTCAACGTGGCGGGGGCCTCCTGGGGCCTCCAGATTGGCGTGCAGTCCACCGCCCTGGTGCTGGTGATCACCAACGACCGGGGCATGGAGGGCTTCGTGGGGGACAAGGTCACCCTGGGAGGCGACCTCTCCGTAGCGGCGGGCCCGGTGGGGCGAAACGCCGAGGCGGGGACGGACTCCAGCCTCACGGCCTCCATCTACAGTTACTCCATGTCCAAGGGCCTCTTCGCGGGGCTCTCCCTGGAGGGGGCGGTGGTGAGCACGGAATACGACACCAACCGCAGCTACTGGAAGAAGGACCTG
Source organism: Aminomonas paucivorans DSM 12260 (assembly GCF_000165795.1). NCBI lineage: Bacteria > Thermotogati > Synergistota > Synergistia > Synergistales > Synergistaceae > Aminomonas > Aminomonas paucivorans. The sequence continues at coordinate 1,901,578 of NZ_CM001022.1, forward strand.
GACAGCCGCAGGGTGCTGAACACCCGGGCCACCAAGGACGCGATCCAGCCCCTGATCCAGGAGCTGAACCGGCAGATCAAGCGAAGCAGGCAGTAAGGCCGATCCGTTTCTTTCACGAAAAAACAGCGGGGGCGCTCCCTACCAGGGGCGCCCCTGTTTTGCAGAACAGATGACTTACGCGATGTCTTCACCCCGTGAAGGCGGGCAGCCCCTCCCAGCGCGTCAGTTCCGGCACGGAAACACCGGCGTCCACCTCGCAGCAGAAGGCCACGTCCCCCCCCAACCCCAGGTCCAGCAGCCGGCGGGCGTGCTCCGAGGCCAGAACCCCGGAGGCGAAATCCCCCGCCCCGGCTCGATAGGCCCGGCGGACCAGTTCCGCCCCCTCGTCCAGGGTGGCCCCTCGGGGCTCCTCCTCCAGAAGCCGCTCCACCAGAAGCCCCGCGCAGAGGCCGTCCTCCCAGGAGAGCCCCCCCTTGAGCCCCGCGCAGAGGATCCCCAGCCTGTCCCCCGTCTCCCGGACCGCCCGGGCCGCCGCTCGGGCGTTGCGGGCGCAGGAGGCGAAGACCCGTCCCCCCGAGGCCAGAGCGGTCAGCAGGGCCCGGGTCCCGTTGGTGGTGGTGAGCACCCCCCGAAGACGCGCCTTCTGGGGAAGGCGAAGCAGCTCCAGGGGGGAATTGCCCGCGTCGAACCCCTCCGGGGGCAGGGACTCCCGCTCCCCCATGAGCAGCCACCCCGCCCCCAGCCGTTCCTTCAGGGAACGGGCCTCCTCCAGAGTCTCCACGGGCAGGAGCACCTGGCCCCCTCCGTCGAAGAACGTGGCGATCTGCGACGTGGCACGAAGCAGGTCCACCACCAGCCAACCGTCCCGGTCCCCCGGGAGGGGATCCCCCGGCGTCAGGACCACGCGGATATCCATGGTTTCACACCCCTTCTTCTCCATCCGTTTCCCGTGATAAACTATTGGCAGAATCTCGCTAACCTCGAAAGGAGTGGACCTCATGCCGAAGAAGATGCTCGTGGCGGTGGATCTGAGCAAGCTGGGACAGGCGGTGGTGACCTACGGCCATTCACTGGCGCACCGGCTGAACGTGGAGACCACCTTCATCCACGTGATGCCCGCGCACCAGCTCTGGAAGGGCTACGAACCCTGGTTCCCCCCCAACTTCGACACGGAGATCCGGGAGATCGCGGAGAAGAAGATCGCCTACTTCGTCCGCAAGGCGGAGGAAGACGCCCCGTACCCGGAACACAAGAGCCACTCCATCGTCTACGCCTCCGGGGACCCGGGGGAACAGGTCATCGAGTACGCCAAGCAGCACCACATGGACCTCATCGTGGTGGGCTACAAGGGACAGAGCACCCTGGAGCAGCTCATCGTGGGCAGCACCGCCTCCAAAATCGCCCGCTACGCCCCCTGCTCGGTGCTCATCTACCGCCCGGGCTTCGAGGTCCTGTAGTCCCCTATGACCAACGTCGCGGGGAGGGCGTTTCCTCTCCTCCCCGCGGTTCGCTTCACCCCCGCAGGCTCTCCCGGTACCACCGCACCGTTTCCCGAACCCCCTCCTCCAGGCCGATCCGGGGTTCCCAGCCCAGGGCCTTCATCCGCTCCACGTCCAGCACCTTTCGGGGGGTCCCGTCGGGCCGGTAGGGGTCCCAGAGGATGCGCCCCCCGTAGCCCGTCTCCCGGGCCACCAGCTCCGCCAGGTCCCGGATGGGCAGGTCCTCCCCCGTGCCCACGTTGAGGATCCCCTCTCCCTCGTAGCGCTCCATCACCAGAAGGCAGGCCCGGGCGAGGTCGTCCACGTGGAGGAACTCCCTCCGGGGGGTCCCGGTGCCCCAGAGGGTCACCGACGGGGCCTGCACCTCCGCCGCCTCGTGGAACCGCCGGATCAGGGCGGGGAGCACGTGGGAGGTCTCCAGGTCGAAGTTGTCCCCGGGACCGTAGAGGTTCGTGGGCATGACGCTCACCATGGGGCACCCGTACTGCCGGGCCAGGGCCCGGGCCGCCACGACCCCCGCGATCTTGGCCACCGCGTAGGGCTCGTTGGTGGGCTCCAGCTTCCCGTCCAGGAAGGACTCCTCCCGGATGGGCTGGGGGGCGAACTTGGGGTAGATGCAGGAACTGCCCAGGAAGAGGAGCTTGCGCGTCCCGAAGCTCCGGGCGCAGTCCAGCACGTGGGTCTGGATCAGCAGGTTCTGGAGGATGAAGTCCCCCCCACAGGCGCTGTTGGCCCCGATGCCTCCCACCTTGGCCGCCGCCAGGAACACGTAGTCCGGCCGCTCCTCCCGAAAGAACCGCTCCACCGCCTCCTGGCGGCACAGGTCCAGCTCCTGTCGGGTCCGCAGCAGCAGGTTCGAGAAGCCCTCCCCCCGGAGGGCCCGCACCAGGGCGGAACCCACCAGCCCCCGGTGCCCCGCCACGTAGACCTTGGCGTCCCGCTCCATCAGCCCCGCCTCGGGGCGCGGGGGCCCCGCTCCTCCAGGGACGGGCACACGGAGTACCCCGCGTCCCGGCAGAGAAGCTCCCGCCGGAAGAGGTTCAGGTCCTCCTCCACCATGGTGCGCACCAGTTCCTCGAACTCCACCCTGGGGGTCCAGCCCAGCTCCTCCCGGGCCTTGGTCGGGTCCCCCAGGAGCAGGTCCACCTCCGTGGGACGGAAGTAGCGCGGGTCCACCAGCACCCGCACCTCCCCGGCCCCGTCGATCCCCCGCTCCTCCACCCCCGACCCCTCCCAGCGCAGGGGCAGCCCCGCCTCCCGGAAGGCCGCGTCGGCGAACTCCCGCACCGTGTGGGTCCGCCCCGTGGCGATGACGAAGTCGTCGGGGCGGTGGTGCTGGAGCACGAGCCACATGGCCTCCACGTAGTCCCGGGCGTGACCCCAGTCCCGCTTCGCGTCCAGGTTCCCCAGGTACGCCCGCTTCTGGAGCCCCAGGCGGATCCGTGCCGCCGCCCGGGTGATCTTGCGGGTCACGAAGGTCTCCCCCCGCAGGGGGGACTCGTGGTTGAAGAGGATGCCGTTGGAGGCGAAGACCCCGTAGGCCTCCCGGTAGTTCACGGTGATCCAGTAGGCGTAGAGCTTCGCCGCCGCATAGGGGCTCCGGGGGCAGAAGGGGGTGGTCTCCCGCTGGGGGGTCTCCTGCACCTTGCCGAAGAGCTCGCTGGTGGAGGCCTGGTAGAACCGGGTGGTCTTCTCCAGCCCCAGGATGCGCAGGGCCTCCAGAAGCCGCAGGGTGCCCAGGGCGTCGCTGTTGGCGGTGTACTCCGGCGTCTCGAAGCTCACCTGCACGTGGCTCTGGGCCGCCAGGTTGTAGATCTCGTCGGGGCGCACCTCCTGGACGATGCGGATCAGGTTGGTGGCGTCGGTGAGGTCCCCATAGTGCAGCCTCATGCGCACCCCCACCTCGTGGGGGTCCTCGTAGAGGTGGTCGATGCGCCCCGTGTTCAACAGGGAGCTGCGCCGTTTGATGCCGTGGACCTCGTACCCCTTCCCCAACAGGAACTCCGCCAGGTAGGCCCCGTCCTGCCCGGTGATGCCTGTGATCAGTGCGACCTTGGACATGCTCGAACCCCCTCCTCCGCTCAACCCCCCATGGTAGGCATCCCTCCGCCGCCGGTCAAACGGACGATGCGCCCCTCCCGGGTCGCTGCTAGAATCAGGAGGTTGTTCCCACACCCCATGAGAAGAAGGGAGGCGTTGCGGTGCGCATTCTGGTCACGGGGGGCACGGGCTTTCTGGGCGTCCCGGTCTGCCGAACCCTGATCGGCGGGGGCAACGAGGTCCTGGCCGCCCTGCGCCCCGGCTCCGACCCCTCCCGGCTTCCTCCGGGGGTTCTCCCCGCCCCCTTCGATCCCGCCTCCCCCGGTACCCTGGAGGGGGCCCTTCGGGGATGCGACGGGGTGGTGCACCTGGCGGCCCGGACCCACCGGGGGGACGCGGCGGACCCGGCGGCCCTGCCCCTCTACCGAGAGACCAACGTGGCCCTCACGGAGGCCCTGCTGCGCTGCGCCGTCCGGGCGGGAGTCCGGCGGTTCCTCTTCCTCAGCTCCATCAAGGCGGTGGGGGAAGGGGGGGGCTCCCCTTACGACGAATCCTCCCCCTGCGCCCCCGAGGACGCCTACGGGATCAGCAAGCGGGAGGCGGAAGAGGCGGTGGGCGCCGCCGAAGACCTGGAGACGGTGGTCCTGCGCATCCCCCTGGCCTACGGCCCGGGGGTGAAGGGCAACTTCCGCCGCCTGCTGGAGACGGTGGCCCGAGGGACGCCCCTGCCCCTGGGGGGCATCCGCAACGCCCGAAGCCTGGTGTCCTCCCAAAACCTGGCGGAGGCGGTGCGGACCTGCCTCCTGCACCCCGCCGCGGCGGGAAAGACCTTCCACGTGGCGGACCGGGAGGCTCCCTCCACCCCCGAGCTGGTCCGCGCCCTGGCGGAGACCCTGGGGGTCCCCCCCCGGCTTCTGCCCGTCCCTCCCGCCCTGCTCCTCCTGGCGGGGATCCTGACGGGACGAAGGGAATCGGTCCGCAAGCTCACCTCCAGCCTGGTGGTCCGCACGGACCGGATCCGGGAGGTCCTGGGCTGGACTCCCCCCCGCACCCTCCGGGAGGGACTGGCGGACACCGCCGCGTGGTGGCGGGCCTCCGCCTGCGGGGGATTGTCGTCTTGACCCTCCTGTACGCCCTGGTGGCCGCAGCCCTGGGGTTCGCCCTCTCCGCCCTCCTCACCGGGGGGGTGGTGCGCCGGGCGAAACGAGCCGGGGCCCTGGACCTGCCCAACGAACGCAGCTCCCACCGAACCCCCACCCCCCGGGGTGGGGGCCTGGGGTTCGTCCTGACCTGCACAGCCCTGCTGGCCCTGCTGGCCCTGCTGGACCGAGGCGGCTTCCGCCTCTGGCTGGCCCTGGCTGGAGCGTTCCCCGTGGCCTGGGGAGGGTGGCTGGACGACCGCAGGTCCCTCTCCCCCCGGCTTCGCCTGGCGGTCCAGGCCGCCGCCGCCCTCTGGACCCTCCTGTGCCTCGGGGGAGTTCCGGTGCTGGACTGGGGACCGAGCCGGTGGAACCTGGGGTTGGGGGGGACGATGGCCGCCGCCCTGGCCCTGTTGTGGGGGACCAACCTCTTCAATTTCATGGACGGCATCGACGGGTTCGCGGGGATCGAGGGAGCCTCGGTCTTCCTCCTCGGGGGGGCGGCGTTCCTCCTGCGGGGCCCCGTCCCCCTGGGGTTCCTGTGCCTGGGCCTGACGGGGGCCCTGGGGGGATTTCTGCTCTGGAACTGGCCTCCCGCCCAAATCTTCATGGGGGACGTGGGAAGCGGCTTCCTGGGGTTCCTCTTCGCCGCCGTCGCCCTGGCGGGGCAACTGGGGGGCATCCCCATCCCCTTCTGGATGGTCCTGGGGACAGGGTTCTTCGTGGATGCCACCGCCACCTTGCTGCTTCGGGTGGGCACGGGAAACTCCCCCGTCCAGCCCCACCGGGAACACGCCTACCAGCGCCTGGCCCGGCATGGCCTCAGCCACCGGACCCTCTCCCTGGCCCTGGGAAGCTTCAACGCCCTCTGGGGCCTCGCTGCCCTGGCGGCCCTGGCCCTGGCCCCTCAGGCCCTGATGCCCCTGTGGGGGGCCTCCTGGAGCGCCGCCCTGGCGGTCTGGGTCCTCGCCCGCTGCCTGCCCCCCACCACCGACGGGACCCGGAGGGTGTAGGGGTGCGCATCCTGCTGGTGACCCAGTACTTCTGGCCGGAGAACTTCCGCATCAACGAGCTGGCGACGCAGCTCCGGGACCGGGGACACGAGATCACCGTGTTCACGGGGCTCCCCAACTACCCCTCCGGGAAGATCTTCCCGGGATACGGCTTCTGCAGGCGCCTCCGGGAGGACTACCGGGGCATCCCGGTGATCCGCTTCCCCCACCTCCCCCGGGGAGACCGGGGCTTTCTGGGCATGGCGGCCAACTTCGTCTCCTTCGCCCTCCTGGGCAGCCTCCTGGCTCCCTTCCTGCTCCGGGGGCGGCCCTTCGACGTGATCTTCGTCTACGAACCCTCCCCCATCACCGTGGGCTTTCCCGCCGTGGTCATGCGGGCACTGCGGAAGATCCCCCTGGTGTTCTGGGTCCAGGACCTCTGGCCCGAAAGCCTCACCTCCGCGGGCAACATCCGCTCCCCCTGGATCCTCAAGCCCGTGGAACGGATGGTGCGGTTCCTGTACCGACGCTTCGACCGGACCCTGGTCACCTCCCGGGGCTTCGTCCCCTCGGTGGTCAGGCACGGGGCTCCCCAGGACCGGGTGGAGTACTACCCCCAGAGCGCCGAGCGGGTCTTCCGCCCCCTGGAGGTCCCCCCGGACGCACCGGAGCGGGGGCTCCTGCCGGTGGGGTTCGTGCTCCTCTTCGGGGGGAACATCGGGGTCTCCCAGGATTTCCCCACCATCATGGAGGCGGCGGAACTCACGCGAAGCCGCACGGACCTCCACTGGGTTATCATAGGCAGCGGCCGGATGGAGGACTGGGTCCGGGAGCAGGTGGCAGCGCGCCGACTTGGGAAAACGGTCCACCTCCTGGGGCGGCATCCCCTGGAGCGGATGCCCCGGTTCTTTGCCTGCGCCGACGCCCTGCTGGTGACCCTCAAGCGGGACCCCATCTACGGGGTGACCCTTCCGGCGAAGCTCCAGGCCTACATGGCCTGCGGACGCCCGGTCCTGGCGGCCCTGGACGGGGAAGGAGCCCAGGTGATCCGTGAATCGGGGTGCGGCCTCGCGGTCCCCTCGGGAGACCCGAAGGCCCTGGCGGAGGCGGCCCTGCGCCTCGCCTCCCTTTCCGGTGAGGAACGGTGCTCCATGGGAAGACGGGGACGGGACTACTGCTCCGTCCATTTCGATCCGGAACGACTTCTCCTGCGTCTGGAGGAGATCCTCCGGGACGCGAGGGTGGAGGAAATGCACAAGGAGGCATGAGCATGAACTGTTTGGTGACGGGAGGAGCGGGCTTCATCGGCTCCAACCTCGTGGATGCCCTGTTGGCGGACGGTCACGGGGTGACGGTTCTGGACGACCTCTCCTCGGGCTACGGGGAGAACCTGGCCCACCTGCGCGGACGGGAGGGTTTCCGTTTCCTGGAGGGGGACGTGCGGGACGAGGCACTCCTGGCACAGGCCGCCCGAGGGCAGGAGGCGGTGTTCCACCTGGCCGCCTCGGTGGGCAACAAGCGCTCCATCGACAACCCCCTGACGGACGCGGACATCAACGTCCTGGGGACCCTCAAGGTTCTGGAGGCGGCCCGCTCGGCGGGATGCCGGAAAGTGGTGTTCTCCTCCTCTGCGGGGATCTTCGGGGAGCTGAAGACCCTGCCCATCGCCGAGGACCACCCGGTGGAACCCGACTCCCCCTACGGCTGCACCAAGCTGTGCGCCGAAAAGCTGTGCCTGGCCTACGCCAAGCTCTACGACCTGGAGGCGGTGGCGCTGCGGTACTTCAACGTCTACGGCCCGAGGCAGCGCTTCGACGCCTACGGCAACGTCATCCCCATCTTCGTCTTCCAGATCCTCCGGGGGGAGCCCATCACCGTGTTCGGAGACGGAGAACAGACCCGGGACTTCGTGCACGTCCGGGACGTGGTGCAGGCCAACGTCAAGGCGGCCCTCTCCCGGGAGGTCAGCGGGGCCTTCAACATCGCCAGCGGCACCCGCATCACCCTGAACGACCTGGTGGACCTGCTGCGGGAGACGGGACTCTCCCCGAAGGTCCTCTCGGGCCCGCCGCGCCCCGGAGACGTGAGACACAGCCTTGCGGACCTCCGCCAGGCACGGACTCTCCTGGGCTTCGAACCCCGGGTGGACCTTCGGGAAGGGCTGAAGGAGTACGTGGCCTGGGCCCGGGAGGAAGCGGCCCGATGAACCGGCTTCGGGTCCTCATCCTCGGCGGCACGGGCATGGTGGGGCACAAGATGTTCCAGGTCCTCTCCTCCCGGCCCCATCTGGAGGTCTACGCCACCGCCCGGGACCTCCACGGCCTGGAGGGCTGGTTCGACGACGAGGCCCTGACCCGGATCCGCCCCCATGTGGACGCGGCGGACTTCGACACGGTCATCCGCGCCCTGGCCTCCGTCCAGCCCGACGTGGTGGTGAACTGCATCGGCCTCATCAAGCAGCTTCCCCTGGCGGAGGACCCCCTCACGGCCATCACCGTGAACGCCCAGCTTCCCCACCGTATCAGCCTCATCTGTCGGGCCGCCAAGGCCCGGATGATCCAGATCGGCACGGACTGCGTCTTCGACGGGACCCGGGGGGGCTATCGGGAGGACGACCCTTCCGACGCCAAGGACCTCTACGGACGCACCAAGTACCTGGGGGAGGTGACCTATCCTCACTGCATCACCCTCCGGACCTCCATCATCGGCCACGAGTTGAAGGGGCGCCTCTCCCTGGTGGAGTGGTTCCTGGCCCAGAAGGCCCCCGTCCGGGGCTACACCCGGGCCCTCTATTCCGGTCTCACCACCCCGGAGCTGGCCCGGGTGGTGGCGGACTACGTCCTGCCCCATCCGGAGCTGAACGGCCTCTACCACCTCTCCGTGGATCCCATCAGCAAGTACGACCTGCTGCGCCTGTTGGCGACCCACTACGGCGTGTCCACCCCCATCGAACCCTTCGACAGGGTGGTCATCGACCGATCCCTGGACTCCACCCGGTTCCGGGAGACCACGGGGTATTTCCCCCCCACCTGGCCAGAACTGGTGGAGGCCCTGCATCGGGACTACCTGGCATGCGGCATCTACGCTTTGGGAGGCGACGGACGATGATCCTGCAGGACAAACGGGTTCTGGTCACCGGGGGCACCGGCTCCCTGGGCAAGGTGCTGGTGCGGCGCATCCTGGCGGGAGAGGTGGGGCTTCCCTCGAAGCTCATCGTCTTCTCCCGGGACGAGGCCAAGCAGCACGACATGCGCATGGGCTACCTGAACCGCACCGTGGCCACCGACGAGACCATCTACCGGAACTTCATGAACCTCCTGGAGTTCCGCATCGGGGACGTGCGACGCTTCGAGGATCTGGTGGCGGCGTTGCGGGACGTGGAGGTGGTGGTGAACGCGGCGGCGCTGAAGCAGGTCCCCGCCTGCGAGTACTTCCCCGACCAGGCGGTGGCCACAAACTGTCTGGGAGCCCTGAACCTGGTTCGGGCTGTGGGAGAGGCCGCCGCCCCCCCGGAAACGGTGCTCTCCGTGAGCACCGACAAGGCCTGCAAGCCCGTGAACGTCATGGGCATGACCAAAGCCCTGCAGGAAAAGATCTTCATCGCCGCCGGCGTCACCAACCCCCGGACCCGATTCGTGGGGGTGCGGTACGGCAACGTGCTGGCCTCCCGGGGCTCCGTCATCCCCCTCTTCCACGACCAGATCCGGGGCGGTGGCCCCGTCACGGTGACCCACCCGGACATGACGCGCTTTCTCATGTCCCTGGACCAGGCGGTGGACACCATCTTCGCCGCCCTTCGGGGCGCCTGCCCCGGGGAGATCTACGTCCCCCGGGTGCCCGGGGCCCGCATCCTCGACGTGGCCCGTGCCCTGGTGGGAGAGCGGAACGTGGAGATCCGCGTCACCGGCATCCGCCCGGGGGAGAAGATGCACGAGACCCTGGTCTCCGAGGAGGAAGGGGCCCGCACCGCCGCACGAGGCGCCTGGATGGCCCTGCGCCCCATGCTCCCGGAGCTGCTGGAGCGGTGCAAAGAGGGGGACTTCGCCCCCGTGCCCCTGGAGGGGCGGGAGTACAGCTCCGCCGACGACCTCCTGGACCTGGAGGGAGTGCGCGCCCTCCTGGCCCGGCACCGCCTGCGCCTGGAGGACCTGGAACCCGGCGCGAAGGGAGAGCTGCTGCGGTAACGCCCCGAACCGACGGGATCCTTCAGGATCGAGCCAAGGCAGCCTCGATCCTCTCCAAAAGGACCTCCATCAGCCCCCGGTAGAGGGGCAGGTTCCCGTGGATCCGTACCGCCAGAGGTTCCAGATAAGTGTGGACCGTCAGGTTGCGGTCCTGGGCCATCGCCAGGGCAAGGCTCGTCTCCTCCTGGCTCAGCAACCCTGCCAGGGCCAGGTTTCGGAAGACCCCGTTCGGGGAGTTCGCCTGCAGGGCTTCCACCACGTACAGGTAACGCTGCCCCAGCTTCCAGAGGGCTTCAAACGTGTATTCGAAGCGCTGGATGGCTCCGTCCCGCTCCAAAGGGGACGGAGCTTCCAGCGCCAACGCCTCCGTAAGGGTGACCAGGGATCTTTTCGCATCGTCGAGGCGCTCTACCAATCTCTCCATAGCAGCCCCTCCTTCCGCACCTTCTCCCGCAAACCCTCGGAGGCCCGAGCCCCGTCCACCAGATCGACGAAGCAGGGAACGACGCTTGCCTCCAGAGCCTCCGCCAGGCGAGCCAGAAGGTCCGGCGGCACCGCCCCGCCTTCGGGCATCTGCAGAAAAAGGTCCCAATCCGACAGGGGGCGCGCATCTCCCCGGGCCCGGGAGCCGAACAGCCACACCCGAACCGGAGACCCTTTCAGGACTTCCTCCAGGATCCCCCGAATCACCCCTTCCGAGGCCACCCCGTCCAGTGCCCCTCCCGTCATTCGGTCGTTCCGTTTCGGATCATCGCCATTACCGCACCCCCCTTGGGGGCTTCTTCCTCCCGAGGATCGGCCCACAGACTCCACTCTACCCTCCCGCAACTCCCCTGCCAAGACGCCCTTCTACGAGGACGCCCCCGGGAACCTCCATGCCTCCGCCGGGGGACAGCGGTCGCCTCGTCACGGGATCCTTGCGCCCCCTCCTCTCCCTGGCTACAATCGTAGGCAGGAGGGATGGGCCATGCAGACAGCTCGAAATCCCGCGAAAAAGCAGGACAGGCCCCCCCATCGGGGGACCTCGGTCCGCATCGAACGCAGCTTTTACGAATCCGCCATGAAAACAGCCAAGGCGGAATGCCGTACCATCTCGGGACAGGTGGAATACTGGGCCCGAATCGGCAAGGCAAGCCTGGACAACCCGGACCTGCCGGTGGAGTTCATCCAGCAGATCCTGGTGGCAAGGGAACGCATGGAAACGGAACCCTTTGTCCCCGAAGACACCTCTTCAGCGGACGTGCCGTGAAGGCCCCGGAAAATCCCGTTCAGGTCGTTCAGGAAAGACAGTTCCGGGTCGCCTACAAGAAGCTCCATCCCCATCAGAAGAGTGCGGTGAACCAGGCCATCCGGGACCTCGTGGAAAACCCCCTCGCAGGCAAGGAAAAAGCAGGAGACCTTCGCGGAATCTTCGTCCACAAGTTCTCTTGCGCAGGCACGGAATACCTCTTGGCCTACCTGTGGGACCCGCAAACCCGCGTCCTTCTCGCCCTGGGAGTTCACGAGAACTTCTATCGCGACCTGAAGCGCTAAACCAAGAAAAAGGAGAAACCGCCATGACCCTCAAGGTGCTCACCCTGGTGGGGACACGGCCGGAGATCATCAAGCTCTCCCGGGTGATCCCCGCCCTGGACGCCCACACGGACCACCTGCTGGTCCACTCCGGCCAAAACTACGACTACGAGCTGAACGAGATCTTCTTCCAGGAGATGGAGATCCGCCGACCCGACCGGTTCCTCGAGGCCGCCCGCCCCACCGCCGCGGAGACCATCGGGGAGGTCATCGCCCGCACGGACCGGCTGCTGGAGGAGACCCGTCCGGACGCCTTCCTCATCCTGGGGGACACCAACTCCTGTCTGGGGTGCCTCGCCGCCAAACGGCGCCACATCCCGGTGTTCCACATGGAGGCGGGGAACCGTTGCTTCGACGACCGGGTGCCCGAAGAGGTGAACCGCCGGGTCATCGACCACGCCAGCGACATCAACATGCCCTACAGCGCCATCGCCCGGGAGTACCTCCTCCGGGAAGGCATCGCCCCGGATCGGGTCATCAAGACCGGATCCCCTATGTTCGAGGTGCTGGAACACTACCGCCCCCGCATCGACGCCTCCGACGTCCTTTCCCGTCTGGGGCTCTCCGAAGGGGACTACTACGTGGTGAGCGCTCACCGGGAGGAGAACGTGGACTCCCCGGAGAAGCTGCGGCGCCTGGTGGGGATCCTGAATCGCCTGGCGACGGAGACGGGACGCCGGATCATCTTCTCCGCCCACCCCCGCACCCGCAAGCGCCTGGAGGCGGCGGGGCTCAGCCTGCACGAGAAGGTCCAGGCCATGAAACCCCTGGGGTTCTTCGACTACGTGCACCTGCAGCTCCACGCCGCCGCCACCCTATCGGACAGCGGCACCATCACCGAGGAATCCTCCCTCCTCAACTTCCCCGCCCTGAACCTGCGGGAGGCCCACGAGCGCCCCGAAGGAATGGAAGAAGGCTCGGTGATGATGACGGGCCTCGACCCGGACCGGGTCTTCGAGGGACTGGACATCCTGGCCCGTCAGCCCCGGGGGAGGGAACGCCTCCTCCGCCCCGTGGAGGACTACCTCATGCCCAACGTCTCCGCCAAGGTCCTGCGGATCCTGGAGTCCTACACGGACTACGTGGGGCGGAAGCTCTACGGAGACAAGGCCTCCTCGTGACCGACCCCGCAAGGGAACCCGACGTTCCCGCAAAGCCGCTGAAGGTCCTGTACCTGCACGCCTGCCCCACCCGGGGAGGGTCCTCCACCAGCCTCCGAAACCTCATCGCCGCCTTCCTCCCGGGAACGGTGGATCCGTTGGTGCTCTGCCCCGAGGGCTCGGCGCAGGACCTCTTCCGTGCCAGCGGGATCCCCGCAGAAACCCTGCCCCGCCTACCGGAGTTCTCCAACCTCCGGGCCAAGCCCATGAGGGGGCTCCAGAGCCTCCGGATGCTCTTCCATCTGCGCCGAAGCTACGAACCTCCCCTGAGGCAGGCCCTGGATCGGTTCCGCCCCCATCTGGTCCACCTCAACGACAGCACCCTCCTGCATCCCCTGGGCGTGGTCCGCTCCCTGGGCTATCGGACGGTGCTCCACGCCCGCTCCACCCTCTCCGAGACCCCCCGGTGGGCCTGGACCTACCAGACGGACCGGATGCGCCGCGAGGCGGATTCCATCCTGGCCATCGACGAGAGCGTCCTGCGCACCCTGGGGGATCAGCCCCGAGCCCGGGTGGTCTACAACCCGGTCTTCACGGAACCCATCCCTACATCCCCCGAACACGTTCCCTCCCCCGAAGGAGCCCTTCGGGTAGGATTCGTCTCCCTCTTCCACGATTTCAAAGGGGTCTGGGAACTGCTGGAGGCGGCCAGAATGCTGCGCGACCGCAAGGACGTGACCTTTCTGTTCGCCGGAGGCAACGGAAGGCCCGCGTCGTTCTACCGAAGCCCCGGGGGAAGGATCTGCGATCTTTTGGGGTTGGCCCCCGACACGGAGAGGCGCATGAAAGCCTTCGTCGCAAAGAACCGGTTGACCCACGTGACCATCCGGGGTTTCGTGGAGGACGTGCCGGAGCTGCTCCGCACCGTCGACCTGCTGGCCTTCCCCAGCCGTCTCGACGCCATCCCCCGAAGCGTCTTCGAGGCGGGCGCCCTGGGAATCCCCTCCGTGGTGGCCCTGGTCCACCGGGTGGACGACATCGTCCGGGACGGGATCAACGCCCTGGTGGTACCGGAACGGGACCCGCAGGCCCTGGCGGAGGCGATCCTCCGGGCCGCCCAGAATCGCCCCCTGCTCCAGGCCCTGGGGCAAAGGGCCCGGGAGCAGTACCGGGAACAGTTCTCCGCCCGCCGAAGCGCCGAAGCGGTCCTGCGTGCCTATGCCTCAGCGATCGGAGCGCAGCCTGCGGTATAGGGTCCGACCCCAGCGGTACCACCCCTGCTCCAGCAGGTCGAAATGGGGATAGTCCCGGTAGTCCTTCGGAGGATTCCGCAGGATCCCTTCGAACTTCTGCTCCGTCAGCCCGAACTTCTTGGTGGCGTACTCCCGATCTTCCCGCTGCAGCTCCTCCGGGTAGGGGGGCTTCTTGAGTTCTTCCAGCGCCTCTTCCCGGCTCATTTTCCCGGAACAGATCAAGGAGGAGAGATGGGTCTTTCGCTTGTCGAAACCGAACTTCCGGGGAAGGATGTACCCCTGGTAGAAGCGGGTGTAGATGGATTCGTAGTGCTTTCCTCCGTAGTACTTCCATCCCAGGGTCTCTTCCATCTCCCGGATCGCCCGCTCCTTGTCGTAGTCCACCAGATTGAGCAGGTCCACCCACTCCAGGCGTCCCGTGGCAAGCCAAAGACTCAGCTGCAACACGGAGACGTGGGGAAAGGTCCTCAGGGGACGTCCGCCGAAACGTCGATTCAGCTCCCGAATGTACTTCCAGTCCAGGTGTCCCGAGGACCAGCGCCTCGGAAGGTGGGATTCGGTCTGGTAGTTCCGCCCCGTCACCATGAATCGGATCCGGTGCTTCACCGCGGTGCGGCACAGCAGGGCTACGATGGCATGGTCCGAGGGAATCTCCGAATCGGGGGTGGAGGCCCTCAGGAAGGCCAGTTGAAGGTCCCGGAACTCCTCCCAGTCCACCACGTGGGTGATCAGATCGATTCCCAGTTTCGTCACCAGGTTCTCGATGTTCTTCACTGCCAGCTCCGAATTCCACCCGTTGTCCAGATGAACCGCCAGGGGACGCACCCCGTGACGCACCAGCAGATGGGCCACGTAGGAACTGTCCACGCCGCCGCTCAGGCCGATGACGCAGTCGTAGTCCTTGCCCTTCCCTTCCTGGCGCATCCGGGCGACGAGGGCGTCGAACCGCTGCTGTCGTTCCTCCGGCGAGAAGGCGAAGCGGGCGGCGTTGGCATCGTAGGCTCGACAGTGGTTGCAGATCCCTCGTTCGTCGAAGACGATCTCCGGATCGGTGATATCCATGACGCAGCGTGAACACACGCGGATCGGTTCCATCGCACCCTCCTGCCTCTCTAGGTCAGTCCCGCCTCCAGCAGTTGCTCGTCCTGGGGGAACTGGATGAGCACCGCCCGATGCTTGCCGTAAAACACGAACAGGCTGCCTGCAGCGGCGGCGGAGGCCCCCGCCTGCACCGCATCCCGAAGATCCTCCAGGGAACCCGCTCCTCCCAGGGCTACCAGGGGAACGGAAAGAGCGGAGGCCACGTCGCGGATCAGGGGGAGATCGTAGCCCCGCCGAGTTCCGTCCCGGTCCACCGCCCCCAGGATGATCTCCCCCGCTCCCAGGGCCTCCATCCTCTTGGCGTAGGGCGTCGGGGCCATGCCGGTCCTTCCGGCACCTCCCCTCGTCACCACTTCGACCTTGCCCCACAGACGACGCTTCACGTCCACGGAGACCACCACGGTGGAGCTGCCGAAGGCGTCCGCGGCGCGCCTCACGAACTCCGGATTCTCGAAGGCCACGGTGTTGAGGACCACCTTTTCCACCCCCAGGGACAGGATGATCCGGAGGTCCTCCAGATCGCGAACCCCTCCCCCGTAGGCCAGGGGCATGAAGCACTCCCCGGCAATCCGTTCGATCACGTCGAACCGGGGTCGGTATCCTCGCCGGGTGGCGTCGATATCCAGGAAAACCAGTTCGTGGCATTCCTTCTCGTTGAAGATCCTCACCGCATTGACCGGGTCGCCCACATAGCGAGGATCCCCGAAGCGCTCGGTCTTCACCAGTCCGTTCTCGTGCATCAGCAGGCAGGGGATGATCCGGGTATCGATCACAGCAGGCCGCACCCCCTGCAGAAATTCTCCAGAACCCTCATCCCATGACGCAGGCTCTTCTCCGGGTGAAACTGCACCCCCCGGATGTTCCCTCGGGAAACGGCGCAGACGAACGGATCGCCGTAGTCGCTGGTGGCCAGAACATCCGCAGGATCCTCACACGCCATGTGGTAGGAATGGACGAAGTAGAACCGAGCCTTGGGGTCCATGCCGTCCAGAAGGGCATCGGGTTTCCTCGGGGCAACGGGCCGCCATCCCATGAGCGGAACCCGCTTCCCCGGGGCTTCACGAAAGCGGACGCAGCGACCGGGAATCCATCCCAATCCCCGCAGATCTCCTTCCTCGCTCCCTCCGCACAACAGCTGCATGCCCAGACAGATCCCCAGCACGGGGACCCGGCGCTTCAAAACCAGATCATTCAGGAGCACCGCCAAACCCAGACGGTTCAGGTTACCCATGCCTCGGTCATAGGCTCCGACCCCCGGAAGGAAGATCGCCGAAGCACGAGAAAGGACCGAAGGGTCTCCGGAAATCTCCGCCTCCACCCCTAGGCGTTTGAGCATGTTGCGCAGAGAACCCAGATTTCCTGTTTCGTAGTCTACGATGACGGCACCCTTCGTCGGCATGTCCTCTCCCCCCGCCGCTTTTGGCCCGACAAATCGACCTAAAGACAACCCACCTGCTCCAGAAAGGAGCTGTAATTCTCCTGCCAGTTCGGCGCCCAGATCTCATCCACCGATTCCAGCGAAACCCTTCCGGCGTTAGGGTCCCGAATCTTCTCCGCAAGCTCGTTCACGTCCGTAAAGGATTCGAAAGGAAGCTCGGGGTAAGCGAATCGGGCTTTCGGGGTATCCCACACCAGAATCTTGTTCGCAAGCCCGACAGCATCGAAGAGTCCCGTGGAGACCTCGCTGACCACGGCAGAGGCCGCGAGGAGGGCACCATAGATATCCCGATGGTCGTCCAGAAACACATCGCCGCTCCTGCCCGAGGGGAAACTCTCCCTCACGCGACTTCGTTCCAGGGGATGGGGGCGAAACCACACCTGTCCCGAAGCCCCGAGAACCCTCGCCAACTCTCGACAAAGGGCCAGATAACGCTCCGTCTCGATCCCGTCGCCCAGCACCAGAACTCGGGAAGAATCTGGCACCGATTTTCCCCGATCCTCCAAGGCAAACTCCCGATACGGGTTGCCTACGACATGCTTCAGCAGGGGAGCGTTGAACTGCTCGTTCCACCACTTCCCGTATCCCAGGAAGTGCTCCGGAAGATTCCAGCGGAATTCCACGTTCTTCAAAAGGCTAGCAGCAAACATATATGCATAATGTCCCTTGCTTACAACTCCATGCTGGTACTCCGCCGTCGCAATCCCCAAAGAACGGGCGGCCGAAAAAAGGGGGGCGCTGTGCCCGTAGCACCCCTCCTCACGAAGTACCAGCCGGACGCTCAGTTTTTTCAGGAGTTCCCGGTATATCGTTTGGCGGGAGGACATCCCCGCAAGCTTCCGAACCAGCATCCTCTCGAGGAAGACCGTACGGTCCTCGTCCAGTCGCCAATGCAGAAGATCCTCCGCACGAACCCTCACCAGGGCCACCAAATCCCGAGCCAGTGCCCTTCGAGCTGATCCCCCTCCGAATCTCTCCCGTACCAGAGCCTTGACCAGAAACGGGAACCGATAGAGCACTCTCTGGTTGCATCGAGCACCAGGCCAATTCCAGTCGAAGAAGTCCTCCACAAGGACAGAACGGTCCGGGAACAGCAGCGCAAAGGGATCTGCCAGCCGATTGAACCACCGTCCGTCGTCTTGGCGAACTCCGGAACCGCTGGCCACCAATAACACATCACCCCTGCCGCGAAAGGCACGATTGTGTCCCCAGCCTTTCATGGATGTCCAGAGAGCCTTTGTCAGGGGCGGCTTGTTTTGAGTCTCCACCAAGGGGGCCCCGTAAAGCAGATCTTCCATCAGGAACCGAAAGAAGACACAGCGGATCGCGGGCCACAAAAGAATACCCGTCTCGGGGCACCGATAGTCCAGCAGGCAAGGGTCGTCCTCCACCGCCAGAAGGTCCTCCAGGC
Organism: Aminomonas paucivorans DSM 12260; assembly: GCF_000165795.1. Lineage (NCBI taxonomy): Bacteria > Thermotogati > Synergistota > Synergistia > Synergistales > Synergistaceae > Aminomonas > Aminomonas paucivorans. The sequence continues at coordinate 1,919,307 of NZ_CM001022.1, forward strand.
TCAACTCCCTTTCCCTAGTCACGCTGCTACACACCGGACAACGGGGACACGACGCTCCCATGCCCCTTCCGACTTAGGAGGAAGCGGGCCCAGAGGAGATCCTCTTCCGTGTCCACGTCCACGGATCTTTCGGGGGGCATGAAGAAACTCAGGGTTTCCTGGCCAATGAAAGCCTCGTTTTCGAGAAACCAGCGTCGCTCCATCACGTAAACCGCCCCGTTCAACACCCCCCAGGCTCCTTCGTCCCCTCGCCAGGCATCCTCATGAGGACACAAACGATCATTCTCGTCGACCCGGTAGATCCAGGCCGGTTTTTCCCTGAGGGAGCTCAGGGACACCACAGAAGGCGCTCGTCGCTCCACGCAGAGCGCGATACCCCGGTCAATGTCCTCCCCCAGCCGGAAGGGGGAAGTGGGCTGTAGGAGAACAACATAGTCGTATTCCTCCTCGAGGGATACCAGCGCGTGACGCACCACAGAAGCGCTGGTGGCCGTATCGGTGGCAAACTCCGCCGGGCGCTCGAAGGGGACTTCGCATCCCGCTTTGCGGCAGCAGGCCATGATCTCCCCATCCTCCGTGGAAAGGACCAGTCGGTCCAGGAATCTCGCCTGCCGCGCCGCCTCCACGGACCAAATGATCAGAGGACGACCGCCAAGATCCCTCAGGTTCTTTCCGGGGATCCTCTTGGATCCCCCCCGCGCGGCAAGAATGCCCAGGATCCGCTTGCCCTCAAACATCGACGCCCCTCCGCTCGGTTTCGTTATGGCCATAATCCTTGCAAACAAGAAAAACAACATACTCAAACCACTCAGAGCGAAACAAACCTTCTCCGACCAACCCAGGGGATTATTGGATAAAACTCAAAAAACGACACCCAAGCATATCGCATTTCCATAACAAGCACCTAGGATTTTTGGCCGATCCCCATCTCACTATGCATGTATAGCCAAATCCACTAAACAAACAGTCCAATCATCTCAATAAACACTATTTTTCTCTTTGTAGCGTTAGTTTCTTCGGTATCAATAGATAGACCCTTAATAGCCTCTCTAGAAGCCCCCGACTCAAATAGCCCGGATTAACCACCGATAACTACGAATTAATTCCGCAGCAACAACACTCGAACAACAAAAAATACCATAATTACCCATTTTTATCCATTATACGGCAAGGAATATTTCATTATCAGCCATTTGTTTTTCTTCCAACGAAAATATAATGGAAATTGCTATACATATCAAACATGCTTTGGTCAAAATAACCCACTGAAACCGGCTCGAATGATTTAAAAAGACGGCATAAATCCGATTCATCTCTTGCTATGAGGATCAATTCTCTAACCCCGAATAATCTATGGTTAGGATCGTCAATTATAACTTCATATATCCGATCATTAATTATCCTCTTGGAATGATGCGTAATATAGTAATTTTTCATTCCCATCATAGTAAAGAAGACATATCCGCCAGGCTTTAGCACTCTTAGCATTTCAGCACATACTTTATGTAAAAAATCCTCATTAGGCATATAATAAAGAACTTGATTGGACACTATAAAGTCAAAAAAGCTATCAGGAAAATCAATTTTTGGCGTATTGGGATCCTTTTGCCGAAAATTGCTTATTAAAGCTTCATTTAATCCATTGCTTTTGAGATTCTTCTCTACTAGGCTTATAAAAGAAGGTGCTACGTCTACTCCATAAACTTCGTAGTTGTTTTTTATAAAAAAAACAGAGTTGTTCCCGGATCCACAACCGAAATCTAATATCTTCGCTCCCTGGGGAATATTTTCCCTCATGAACATATTATGAAACCTAATAATCCAATCCGCAGGGTACCTTAGAAAGGCTTGTTCTTTTGAATATAGGCCCTCGTAATTATTTTTATTTGCCTCTAGAATAGAAAGATCATCCATATTTCACTACCTCCCCTTCGTTAAGATAGCTATACCCTATTACTTTTGAAAATCCTGTGTCTCTGCCCCCCCCAGTCACACAACATTTTTTGCGCTAATGCAAAATCATCCATCCTGCCCACATCCATCCAGAGTCCCCGGATGAGATGGGAGCACACCCTTTCCTTCTTCGCGATCAGCCGTTCCAGCAGGGCAGGCATGGAACAGGCTGCCCCGGGCTCCACCAAGGCGCAGACCCGCGGTTCCAGCACGCAGATCCCCGCACTGGCCTGATAGGAAAAAACGGGTTTCTCTCGGATCGCCGCGACCTGTCCGTCCTTCTCCTCCACCACCCCATAGGGAACCTCGTAACGCACTTCCCGGAGGCACAACGTCGCCGCAGCCCCGGATTGCTCGTGCCGGTCCACTAGGGCTGCGAAATCCATGTCCGTGAGGATGTCCCCGTTCATCACCAGCAGGGAGGACTCGGGAGATGGTGACAGCAAACCCAGGGCACCGGCGGTATCCAGGGGCGATTCTTCCCGGAGGTATTCGATGTGCGCCCCCCTGGAAGCTCCGTCTCCGAAGTGACCTTCAATCTGTTCCCCCAGGTAGTTCACGGAAAGGATGAACCGTTCAAAACCGTAGGCGATCAGGTTCTCCAGGATCAGCTCCAGGATAGGCTTGTCCCCGATTCGAAGCATCGGTTTGGGGCAGGATTCCGTGAGAGGCCAGAGACGGGAGCCACGCCCGCCCGCCATCAGAAGGACGGGGTTCTTCCTCTTCCGGGGCATGGCCATATCGGCAAAGCGAACGATTCCCGCGACGCGATCCTCTTCGTCTACTTGGACCAGGAAAGGCAGATCCAGGTCCTTCATGCGACGAAGCTGAGAGAACCGAGGTTCCTCCGGTCGGGTCCTCTGAGGCCTGGGATTCATCACGCGAACCACAGGGGCATCCAGGGAAACCCCTCGAAGGATGCCCCGCCGCACATCTCCGTCGGTCACGACCCCAAGAAGCTTTCCTTCCGGGTCCGCCACAAGGGCCATCCGTTGGGAATTCCTATCGATCACGGAAAGAGCATCCCGAATGGTGGCCTCCGGCGCCACCAGAAGACCTTCCAAGTCGCTAACGGGCATCCGATACCCTCTGTTGTTCCCAGACCGGATGTTTGAGAACCCATCGTCCGAAGCGATCCTTCTCGAACAGATCCCGATTGTAGAACCGCTCTACAATCCCCCAGAACTCACGTTCGGAGTAGCCGCAGAATGCACAGAAATCCCTTACCGCCAACGGGTCCAGATCGTGATCGTGCCGACGGACCCGTTCGACGGCCTCCTCCCGTGTCATCAGCCCGTAGCGGATAAAGCGGGACGCATAGTCCGTGGCGATCTGGTGCCCGAATTTGGGGTATTTCATCCAGTAGTGAACCGTGTAAGCTCTGCTGTCCACTTGGTCGAAGTTCTCGATGTTGTGCTTCCGTTCCCACTCGTGCGTCAGATCGTGGAAGCCTGCGGATTTTGCAAAAAGGTAGTTTGAGTAGCTGTTCCATGGAAGGAAGTAGCTGAGGTAGACAGGCTTGATGGAGTTCATCTCCTCCTCTGTCGGCGGTTGGCAGAGGGTGAGATCCTTGGTGGAGACAACACCGTCCAGCAGTTCTTCCACAGGGATGTCCGCCGCGACACCGTTGGAAATCTGCTCTCTTGCCGAGGAAGTCTCCTCTGCTCCGTGTCCGCCGTACTCGTAGCTGATGTTCTCTCCGTATACCAGAAGAGGTATCTTGAACTTCACGGCCATGTGAAGCGGATAGGTGTAGATAAGACGGTCGACGTACCACGTCGGCTTGCCGTGCTTTTCGAACATGGTGCGCATGAGGCGCTTCTGCGCGCGGATGTTCGGCTTGATGGCGATGATTTCGCAGCCGAACGCCTCGGAGATGTTTCGAATGTTGTTCTTCCCCGCCTCGGTCATCGGGAAATTGTCCTCCACGGTGACGAGAAGAGGGTTCATCCCCATTCTCTCCTTCATCACGTGCGTCTGAAAGTGACTGTCCTTGCCGCCGCTGACGGCGATCATGCAGTCGTAACCGAAGGGACCGGTGTTGCGGTGTCTGTCGCAGAGGGCCTTCAGCTCTTCGTAGCGCTTTTCCCAGTCGATCTCTTTTCTGCGCTCGTACGCCCGGCAAGCGGAGCAGACCCCCTCATCGTCAAAGCGGATGCCCGGTCTTGTATCTGGCATGACACAACGGGTACAGAATCTCACGACAGACCACCCCTTTCGTTTACCCGGGCAGGGATACCCCTGACTCGTCTTGCGTCTGCGACATCTCCCGTCACCACGGCCCCTGCTGCCACCAATACATCTTCCCCGATTCGGATGCCCTGGATCACCACGGCTCCCGTCCCCAGATGGGTCCTCGCTCCCACCCGAACCCCCCCCGAAAGCACACAGCCGGGCGCCACATGTACATGCTCCCCCACATCGCAATCGTGATCCACCATCGCTCCGGTGTTGACGAGGACATTCTCTCCGATCCTGGTCCCCCCCTGGATCAGCGCCCCTCGGTGAACCTGCGCACCCTCCTCCAGGACAACCCAGGAGGAGACGCAAGCGTGAACGGAGACGAGAGGAGGGAATCGAAATCCCCTGCGGCGGCACTCTTCGAATACCCGGACGCGAGGTCCCGGATCTCCAACGGATCCGATCCCGTTGGCCAACGCCACCTGATCGGGGGTCCATTCTCCGAGGATCTCGTCTCCTCCCAGTCGGGAAATTCCATAGAGGAACGAACACGCATCGTCGGGACTCAGAAAACCCAGGACTCTGTCGCCCCTTTCCTGCAGAAGATCCAGGACAACCCGGGCATGCCCACCACCTCCCAGGAGAAGGAAGGGCAGAGAGCTAGAGGAAGTCGTCCGCGTCATAATCCCGCTCCGCAACCTCCGAACACGCCGCCCAGTATTCCATGGGCGATCGCCCCGTGCCGGGACGCTTGACGCCAAGGACCCCTTCCAAGGGTTCTCCTCTGCGGATCCCTCGATTCACCACCAGACTCCTACGGACCAGGGAACGGTTCTGTTCCTCCTCCGGGGAGAATCTCTTCCGAGCCCCCCCCAGAGCCCGTTCCACCCGCCGAACCCCCCGAACCAGGGATTGCAGCTCCCCCGGATCAAGAGATGCCTTATGATCCGGCCCGGGCAAGGTCTTGTCCAGGGTGAAATGCTTTTCCAGCACGCAGGCCCCTAAAGCCACCGCCGCCAAGGGGACATCGACCCCTTCCGTGTGGTCCGAAAACCCCACGGGGAGGCCAAAAGCAACCCGAAGGGCCTCCATAGCCTTCAGGTTCACCTGTTCCGGGGGCGCCGGGTATTCACTGGTACAGTGAAGGAGCACCACCCTTTTCCCCAGGGCATCCTGGCCCCGCTGCGAACAGAAGGCCCGCAAAAACGCTTCCCTGGATGGAGGCTCTTCCCCCTGGACATAAGCATAGGCAAGAACCGCCAGGGCTTCCTCCACCTCCCCCAGGGTGCTCATGCCCGTGGACAGGATCACCGGATACCCCCTCCTTGCCAAGTGCAGCAGGAAAGGACCGTTGGTGATCTCGCCGGAAGGGATCTTGACGCGCTCCATGCCGAATCGTTCCACAAGCCAATCGGCGCTCTCCTCGTCGAAAGGGGAGGAAAGGAAGCGGATCCCGCGCTGGGCACACCGATCCACCACGGCACCATGCATGGCCTCGTCCATCTCCAAGGCCCGCAGCATGTCCAACTGGGTCCCCTCGCCCCCCATGTTCTCCACCTGGTAACGGGCCTTCGGGGTATCACGGCGCACCAACCGGGAGGCCCGAAAGGTCTGAAATTTCACTGCGTCAGCCCCCGCCTCGGCCGCCGCATCCACCAGCCGCAGCGCCATGTCCAGGGATCCGTTGTGGTTCACCCCCGCCTCGGCGATGATCAGGACCTTTCCTTCGGACATCTCAATCCCTCCCCCGAGGCAGGTCATAGAATCCCTTCGTTCCGCCAGGCTTCCAGGTACGCAGGATGCGGACCATCTCCGCCGCCGGGTTCCTGCGGCAGGCTTCCTCCCGTTGTCGTCGGGCCTGCCCCTTCATCGCCGATTCCAGGCAAAAAGAAAGGGCTTCCCGGATCCGCCCCGCGTCGAAGGGGACGTCCAGGACGGTAGGCGGGCGAAGTCGACCCTTCTGTCGGTCCCCCACGTTCACGGTGGGAGTCCCCAGTAACGGAGCCTCAACGATCCCGCTGGAGGAGTTGCCCAACACCACATCGCTAGCCGCCACGAGAGCCGGATACAGGCGCCTTCCCAGGGATTCGACAAACCGGCAGGGTTCTCCATGGCGTGCGCAGAACGCGAGGATTTGTTCTCTGATACAGGTTCCTCCCGTGTCCGCATTGGATCCCGTGAAGACCCAGGTCCCCCAGGGGAACCCCTCCAGGGCCCCCAGCAAAACGCGCACCTGCTCGTCCGGAGAAAGAGAACAGAGTGTCTCCGGATGGTACGTCACCACCCCGACAGGAGCCACAAGGGGAAAACCCAACTTCTTCTCCAAATCCTCCCTGCCCAGCAGAGGTTCCCGGGTAAGGGAATCAATACAGGCGGGTCCCACCTCATGCACCGTTTCGGGGACCTCACCGAGCTGGATCACCCGATCCCGATAGACCGGATAAGACACGAAGTGCAGCGAAGCCATCTTGGTGACGGCATGACGGATGGCATCGTCGAAGGCCCCTTGGGTCAACTCCCCCCCGTGCAGATGCGCCACCGGAATCCTCGCCACCAGCGCCGCCTGGGCAGCGGCCAACGTCTCGAATCGGTCTCCCAGCAGCACCACCACATCGGGACGCAAACGGGCGAAGGTTTCCGCGAAGCCGATGGTCCCCAGGCCCAGGGATTTCCCTACCCCCTCGGCGGAATCGGAGGCCAAAAGCATATCCACCCTTCCGGCAATGGCAAACCCGTCCGCCTCGATCTCCCGAACGGTCTCCCCAAACCGAGGAACCAAGTGGGTCCCCGTGGCCACCACCTGAAGCTCCAGGTCCCCTGCCGCCTGAATCTCCCGCATGAGCCAGTACAGGAGCCCGTACTCCGCCCGGGTGCCGGTGACCACGCAGATCTTCCTCATTGATCGCCTTCCGAAAGCACCCGCCGCAGCGCTTCGGCGGCGAAGCGAATCATCCCATCATCGTTGCAGGTGGACCCGGGGAGGTTCAGCCCCCGGGCGAAGAGATGCTCCGCCACGGGATACGTCCCCTTAGCAAAAGGAGCAAACTGGGGCAGCGCCGGGAGAGGCTGGAACACCCGCCGGGTGGGGACTCCCCGTTCCCGGAGGGCTTCCTGCGCGGAGGACACGGAAGCAGTACCTTCAAGCGTCACGGAAGGGAGCCACCAGGAGGGCAGGCTACCTTCCGGTGCCTGCTGGAAGCGCACCTGCGGCAAGTCGTCCAGGATTTCCCGATAGGCGCCGACGAAATCCCGCTTCTTTTCCAGAAAACCGGGAAGGCGCTGCAACTGCGCCAGGCCCAGGGCCGCCTCCAGGTTGGTCATGCGGTAATTCCAACCCAGTCCGGTGTGCCAGAACCCCTTCTGCGGGTCTCGAGCCTGGTTCACCAGGTGCTTGATCCGCCCCCCCAGCTCGTCGTCGTCGGTGACGATCATGCCCCCGCCTCCGGTGGTGAGCACCTTGTTGCCGTTGAAGCTGAAGCACCCCAGGTGTCCGAAGGTGCCGGTCATGCGCCCCTGGTAGGTTGCCCCCAGGCTTTCCGTGGCATCTTCGATGACCGTCAGGCCGTGTCTCCTCGCCAATTCCCCCAGCTCGTCCATGGCACAGGGAACCCCGTAGAGATGCACGGGAAGAACAGCCTTAGTTCGGGGGGTGATGGCCCGTTCCACACCCCGAGGATCCAGGGTCCAGGTCTCCGGGTCCACGTCCACGAACACCGGGACGGCTCCCACGTAGAGGATAGGGTTGGCGGTGGCCACGAAGGTCAGGGCCGGGCAGATCACTTCGTCCCCAGGGCCGACGCCGGAAACCATCAGGGCCACATGGAGAGCCGCCGTGCCGCTTTGGACGGACACGGCCCGAGCACACCCCACATAGGCAGCGAAGCGTTCCTCGAACTCTCCCACGAAGGGGCCCACGGTGGAGACATAGTTTTCATCCACGCACCGACACAGATACTCCTTTTCCAGTTCCCCCAGGTTCGGGGCATCCAGAAGAAGGGAGCGCTCTTTCGAAGGAATCCCGCCGTTCATGATGCCTCATCCCCCTCGGCCCTGCTCATAGGATGTACCGGTCCGTACGGTAGCACGCCAAGTTTCGGGGATCGGAGAACCAGCGGACCGTCTCCTCCAGGCCCCGGCGCAACCCCTCGCGCCCTGCGTACTTCGGCTCCCACCCGAAAAGTTCCATCGCCTTGCGGTTGTCCGCCCAGAGGCGCTCCACCTCGGAGTTCTTCGGGCGCAGCCTTTCTTCTTCACAGCAGATGGAGACCTTGGCCCCCATCACGTCGGCGATCAGCTCTGCCAACTCGCCGATGGAGATCTCGTAGTTGCTGCCCAGGTTGGCCACCTCCCCCACTCCCGCATCGCTTGCAAGCGCCGCGAGAAACCCGGAAACCGTGTCGGCCACGTAGTTGAAGTCCCGGGTGGGGGAGAGAGCCCCCAGGCGGATCTCCCGGGCTCCCGAGGCGATCTGGGAGATGATGGTGGGGATCACCGCCCGAGCGGACTGCCGCGGACCGTAGGTATTGAAGGGACGCACCGTCACCACCGGCACCCCGAAGGAGGCGTAGAACGAATAGGCCAGTTGATCCGCCGCGATCTTGGAAGCGGAATAGGGAGACTGTCCCTGAAGGGGATGGTTCTCGTCGATGGGAACGTAGCGGGCCGTCCCGTAGACCTCGCTGGTGGAGGTATGGATCACCCGCCGCACCCCCAGTTCCCGAGCCGCCTGCAGGACGTTGAGCGTCCCCTTGACGTTGGTGTCGATGTAGGAATCCGGCGCCCGATAGGAGTAGGGAATGGCGATGAGCGCCGCCAGGTGCAACACCGCCTCGCATCCCTCCATGGCACCTCGAACCCAACGAGGATCCCGTACATCCCCGAGAGCAACGTCGAGCTTCGTCGCAAGCTCGGGGGCGATGCGATCCAGCCACCCCCAGGAACCAAGGGAATTGTACAGGCCCACAGCCCGCACGACGTACCCTTCCCTGACCAGGGCTTCCGCAAGGTGGGACCCGATGAATCCGTCCGCTCCGGTGACCAGAACGCTCATACGCAAACCACCAACTTGCCCTTGTGAGCATGCGACAGTGCCTCTATCTCCATACGAAGAGCTGCCACATCTTCCTTTAAGGGTTTGTGGAACATATTGCACCCAGCGCAGATATCGGGAGCGCCCCACAAAAAGCTTCGACGAATCTTTCGCAACATCGGGGAGTGAAACACCTTGTTCATCCCCACGACGATGTTGCCCAAAGGCAGTTCGGCAGAAAAATCCGCGCAGCAGAGGGATATTTTACCGTCGAAAGAAATTGTCAGCGTATCAAAAGGATAGTTGCAGCTACGTGCCCTTTTAAACTCAAAAGAATAGAAATCATCTTTGAGATCCTCCGGGTGTTCCGTGATAAAACGGCTTCCGTCGAAGCGCGTCGTCCCCATGAGGAAGCTGATGCTTATTTTATCGACGAACTCCCCCCAACAGTCGAGGTATTGAGCTATGTCCGTCTTTTTAGTTAAAAGCAAATGGGCCGATATCTCCGGACGATCCGTGTGTTCCTTCGCGTAGGCGGAGAACGAGCACACTTGCTCCTGTATGACATCGAACTTCAACGGATAGCGTAGCTTTTCGTACGACTCTTTGTCCCATCCGTCGATGGAGAGTTGCAGCGTATCCACAAGCAAGAGGCTGTCCCGGTGCCTCATGAGGAAAGCGCCGTTAGTGGAGACGCAGATGGACATCCCCTCGGCTTTCAGTCGTCGCACGATCTCGTCGAAGCAGGGGTGCAGCGTCGGCTCGGAAGTCGCGTACAGGCGAACGTCTTTAATCCTCTGCGCTTTCAGCTCGTTCACGCATCTTTCAAAAAGCTCCATCTTCATGAAGCCCTTCGTCCGCTCCTCCGGCATGTACACTCGCGGGCAAAACGGGCACTGTGCATTGCAGACGGCGGTGATGTCCAGGATCGCTAAGCTCGGACGACGTTTATTCCAAAGATAACGGATAAACGGAACGAAGCGGTGAGGAATGATTGCCCTTACTAGTTCCCTAAAGATCCCCAATTTTAGGACTCCTCTCTTTTGCTTGTCGACATAATCTCGCAACAGAGGGGGTGCATTTAACCAATTAACTTCCACAACAACCAATTCATGTCTAAATTTTACCTCTGAAGGCATGACAGTAGTTCTCAGGCAGGGCCTATTTTTATTCCATAGAGTTTTCCAAGAGATCAACACAAGGACCATCAAGAGTTTTTTAATCTAACCACTGCTTGGCCATTTCCTAGAGAGCAGCTTCCCCTTGTTACACCTCTTGGGCACCACATATCCTGCTTAATCGATGAAAGTAGCATATAAGGCATTTTCCCCGGCTAATTAAGTTATAACAACCACAAAATGGCTGTTCAATCTCAAAGAAGTTCCAAGGAACATTATCTGTTATCAGATTTGCCATCAGACCTAGCAACTGCAATACTGTCAAAATACAAGCTAATTGCATTATAAACTAACAAATGACCCAATTTAGTTAAGTGATGCCCATCTTCTATTGTCAGAATGTCGTCTTCGTGCATAAGATAAGGATTGATATACTCGCAATTCTCATTTAGCTGCGTTATTGTATCAATTGTTCCATTATACAAGGATATATCCTCTGATATTCCATGAACCATCGATTTTATATACCCTCCGGGAGGGCATATCCCAAGCAAACACAGCCTGATACCTTTACATACACATATATCTACAATTTTAGATATATTTTTTTTGAATTTATCAATTTCAACATACCTCGTGCCGAAGATCTTCGTAAGGGTGTATGAAAACTTCTTTCTTATTTTTTTATAAATAAAACCCACAAGAGGGACGCGAAACAACAAAAACTCAAGCCTTTTACCCACAATCCTCTTGCTACAATCACATATTCCCACCTGAACTACGGCAAAATCTGGAGAAAATTCACAAAATAAATCATTTAAGTCTAAAACCACATCATTTGTGGTTAGACCTCTCCTGAGATAGGTATAAGCCACCCCGTTACTCCCCACTTTTTGCAAGAATTGATATACCCAGGTATCTTGCACTGGCATCCCCTTTCTGGGCATGCCCAAAGAGTCAGTAATCAATATTATATTCAAAAAACTTCACCCTTTGCAATTTTATCCGCGTTTGCTTTCCGCAAAACCGTAAACCCCTTCAATTAGTTCAACTGTTTTCCTGCCTTCTCTGGCATTCACCACTTTAGCCTCCACTCCCACAGCTGCATTCAACACATTTTCGTAAACAAACTTATGCCCACTTCCATAAACACTCTTCGGTTCGTAACCAACAGATTTTACTTGTTGATCCATTACATCGTCATCGGCAAACTGCCACTGCTCGATGCGGTTCATGGCCACTCCTCCTACACGCACGGTGCCCCTCTCTCCCATGACGGTGATGCTGCCCTCCAGGTTGCGGGGGTAGGTGAGGACGGAGACGTTGATGCTGCCGATGGCACCGCTGCGGAACTTGAGGCCTACGGTGATGGTGTCCTCCGCCTCGATGCGCCGTCCCAGGGTGGAGGAGAGGGCGAAAACCTGCTCCACCGAACCGCCCATCCACTGGACCATGTCCACGTAGTGGGCCGCCTGGTTGGACAGGCACCCTCCATCGAACTCCCAGGTGCCCCGCCAGGGGGCCTGGTCGTAATACTCCTGCGGGCGGGTCCAGAAGACGTTGGCGGTGATCATGTGGAGGCGTCCGAAACGCCCTGCCTCCAAAGCCCGACGCAGCAGCCGGATGGGGGGGTTGAGGCGGTTCTGCTTGACCTCCATGTAGAGAACCCCCGCCTCGTCGCAGACCCGGATGGCCTCGTCCACCGCCGCCAGAGAGGTCCCCAAGGGCTTTTCGGAGAGCACGTGCCTGCCCGCCCGGGCCGCCTGAATGGCATGGCGGGGGTGAAGCCCCGAAGGGGTGCAGAGGGAGACGAGGTCGCACTCCACCTCCCGAAGCATGGTCGCGTAGTCCGTGAAGGGACGGCATGGGGAACCGGCGACGGCCGCTGCCGCCTCTGCCCGGTCCGAGAGGAGGTCGCAGACCCCCACCAGTTGGGCCTTCCCCTCCTGTCGAAGGGCTTCGATGGCCTCGATGTGGTTTTTGCTGATGCGGCCGCAGCCGACCAAGGCGATGCGCAGCATGGTTTTCAACCTCCAGAGAATGATCCTGTGATTGTTCTACTTTATACGATCCGCTCCGTCGTCCTTTTCAGGGAAGCAAGAAATGCCGGGTCCAGATCCCTCTCCTCCACCACGTCCACCCGAAAGGGCAGGGGGGACTCGCTCAAAGCCTGGCAGAGCAACCCCCGCTCCTCCAGGGAGAGGGGCCGAGGCAGGCACAGAAGCAGGTCCAGGTCGGAGAAAGGGCTGTGGGTCCCCGCAACCCGGGAACCGAAAGCCCAAACCTCCCCCTCGGGGACGCGGGAACGGAGAATCTCCCGCAGAACCCGAAGGTGCTCTTCTTCTACGTGGACCACGCGATCCGCTCCTCCAATCGCGCCAGGAGAAAGCGCGCCTCGTCCCGAAAGGCCGGGATCACCGCAAAGACCGCCTGGGCCTTGGCTCCATCGTAGGTGTGGCTGGTGGTGCCCCGGGCCTCCCGGTAGGCCATCCAGGCCGTCCAGTCCGACAGAACCAATCCCCGCTCGCACCCCCAGCGGATGAGATCCGGGAAAGGCAAAGACTTCACCTCCTGGGGGTTCGGCTCGGTGAGAGCCCCATAACGACGCAACATCTTCCAGGAGAGTTCGTAGGTGAACTCGAAGGCCTGGATGCAGGCGGCCCGAAGCTGTTCCGCCAGCTCATCCTGTCCTTCCTGGGCCGCCCTTTCGTGAAACTCCAGAGCCCGATCCAGTTGGGACAGGGCGTTCCTCAGGGCGGTCAGGTCCAATGGCGGTCGAGAAAGAATCGTCAACGGGACATCACCTCTCCTCGCGGGTGCGCCACACCTAAAGCCGGAAAACCCGGGGGCTTGCCGCTTCTTTTCCCAAAACCTGGGCAAGCACGTTTTTGGCGTCCAGCACCAGGGGTGCCCGGTCCAGAACCAGTCGGTAGTCCACCCGGTGCAGGTGCGCCGTGGTCACCAGGACGGCGTCGCAGGAATCCAGCAGCTCCGCAGTCAGTTCTTGGGTGAGGCACTCCTCTCCTCGCCACCGAACGGTGGGGCAGTAGGGGTCCACGGGGACCACCTGGGCTCCCTTCTTTTCCAGTTGTTCCCATACTTTGAGGGCCGGGGATTCTCGGAGATCTTCGATGTCTCCCTTGTAGGCCAGCCCCAGGAGGACGACCCGAGAACCCTTGAGGGGCTTGGCCTGGTCGTTGAGAAGGTCCTGAAGCCGCGAGACCACGTAGGAGGGCATTTCGTCGTTGATGTCCCCCGCCAGCTCGATGAGTCGGGTGTGGTAGTCCTCCGCCCGAGCCCGGTAGGTGAGGTAGTAGGGATCGATGGGGATGCAGTGCCCCCCCACGCCGGGCCCCGGATAGAAGGGGACGAAACCGAAGGGTTTGGTGGCCGCCGCGGCGATGACTTCCCACACGTCGATGCCCATCTTGTGGCAGATCACCGCCATCTCGTTGGCCAGGGCGCAGTTGACGATGCGGAAGGTGTTCTCCAGGATCTTGGTCATCTCCGCCTCTTTGGGGCTGCGCACGGGGAAGACGGGGGCCTCCAGTACCGCTTCGTAGAGGGCCCGGGCATGGCGGGTGCATTCGGGGGTGCAGCCTCCCACCACCTTGGGGGTGTTTTTGGTCTTGAAACGTGCGTTTCCCGGGTCCACCCGTTCAGGAGAGAAGGCCAGGAAGAGGTCCTTCCCCACGGTAAAGCCCCGCTTCTCGAAGATGGGGCGGACCACTTCCTCCGTGGTTCCCGGGTAGGTGGTGGACTCCAGGAGCACCAACATGCCCGGGTGGGCGTGCTGAGCCACCGACTCCGCCGAGGCCCTCACGAAGGAAAGGTCCGGCTGTTTGAAGGAATCCAGAGGGGTGGGGACGCACAGGGCCACCACGTCGCAGGAGGCGATGCGGGCAAAATCGGCGGTGGCGGCAAGCTTGCCCGAAGAGGCCAGGCGAGCCAGCTCCTCCGGCACCACGTCACCGATGTAGTTTTCCCCCCGGTTGACCCGGTCCACCTTGTCCGTCTGGATGTCGAACCCCAGGACGGAGAACCCCGCCTTGGCCTTCTCCACCGCCAGGGGAAGCCCCACGTACCCCAGCCCCACCACCCCGACGGTGGCGGTTTTTTGGGTGATCTGATCAAAAAGCGTCAACGATATCCGTCCCCTTTATCGAAACTCATGACGGGAAAGAAGCCCCCGCCAAAACGGCCACGAGAGATTCCGCCGCCCTTCCCTCCCCGTAGAGTTCCTGCGGGTAAGGGTAGGGATCGAGGGCACCCAGAGAAGCCCTCCAGATGGCCCCTTCTTCGGGGGCGGCCAAAAGGTTCCAACCGGTCTCCACCAGCTCTCTCCATGCCGTGTCGGGCATCAGAACCACCGCCCGCTTCCCGGCAAAGTACGCCTCTTTCTGGAACCCTCCGCTGTCCGTCAGGACCAGGGCACACTCCTGGAGGCAGGACAAAAGCTCCAGATACCCCAGGGGTTCGGTGACATGAAGGGGTTCCAAGAAAGGCTGAAGCCCGAACTCCTCCACTCGCTTTCGGGTGCGGGGGTGCAGGGGCAACAGAACCGGCCAACCCGTCTCCACCTGAACCCGGCAAAGGCCTCGCAGAATGCCCTCCAGGGACTCCGGACGGTCCACGTTGAAATCCCGATGGAGGGTCGCCAGGGCAAAGGCACCGCGTCGCAGCCCCCACCGCCGCAGGGCAGCGTCGGGGTCCAACGAGGGGACCATGGTCCGGTACAGATCGTACATGACGTCCCCCACCACGTGTACCCCCTGGCGGATGCCCTCGTCAGCCAAGACGGTCCGTCCCCGCTCGGAACAGCAGAAGAGGAGGGTCGATGCCCGGTCCGTCAGGACCCGGTTGATCTCCTCGGGCATGTCTCGTGGTTCCTGGCGCAACCCCGCCTCCACGTGGGCCACGGGGATTCGGAGCTTCACCGCCCCCAAGGCCCCCGCAAGGGTGGTGTTGGTGTCTCCGTAGACCAGCACCGCATCGGGGCGCTCCGACAGCAGAATCTCCTCGAAGCGGACCAGGACCTCGCCGGTCTGTTTCCCGTGGGACCCGGAGCCCACCCCCAGGAAATGGTCCGGCGCGGGAATCTCCAACTGCTGGAAGAAGATGTCCGACATGTTGCAGTCGTAGTGCTGCCCCGAGTGGACCAGCACATGCCGCCACGCCCCCAGGCGGCGCGCCGCCCGGCTCACCATGGCCTCCTTCACGAATTGGGGGCGAGCCCCCACCAACGAGACCACCTTCACCAGCGCCACCGTCCTTCGACTGGGGTTTCCTGTTCCCAACCACCTCTTCGTCTGTTCATCGGTCGTAGAAGACCTGGTGTTCCAAAAGCTGTTCCGTGGGCACAGGGCGCAGGATCCGGGCGGGGACCCCCGCCACCACCACCCCCGGGGGCACGTCCCGGGTGACCACGCTGCCCGCCGCCACCAGGGCATCCTCCCCGATCTCCACCCCCGGAAGCAGGGTGGCGTTGCCCCCGATGCGGGCCCCCCGGCGCAGGGTGGGGCCGCCGAAGTGCTTCCGGCGCTCCTCCGTGCGGCCCAGGAAGTTGTCGTTGGTGAAGGTCACCTCCGGGGCGATGAAGCAGTAGTCCCCCACGATGGAGAGGGCGGTGATGTAGGCCTCCGTCTCGACCTTCACCTTCCTGCCGATGGTGACCTTGTTCTCCACCGTGACGCCCCGGCCCAGGATGGTGAGGTCTCCCACGGTCACGTCCTCCCGAAGGGTGACCAGGTCCCCCACGAAGACCTTGGGGCCCAGCGTAGCCCCCCGATAGAGGACACACCCCGCCCCCACGATGCACCCTTCCCCCAGGACGAGGGGAGGCAGCTCCGGCGCTTCCTGCGTGACGGCGCTGTTGGCCGCCGAGGCGGGCCGCTTGCCCAGAACGGTCTGGTCGCCGATGCGACACCCCGGGCCGATGCGGACCCCGGAGCGAATCACCACGTGGTGGCCGATCTCCGCCCCCGCGCCGATCTCCACGTCCTCCTCCACCACCACGCCGAAGCCCAGGCGGGCGGTGGGGTTGATTGTCGCTTCAGCAGAAACCCAACGTTCCATGGGGACCACCACCTTTCCCAGAAAGCATTGCTCTGGTCACATTGCATCTGTCCACAAGGATTACCAACCGACCTCAAAGAGACCACGATTCTTGTAATGCTTCTCACGGAGCGATCCTGTGAGGCATGGGAGGGATCTCCTTCGAGAAACGGCAATGCCAGAAGCTCCAGGAGCGGGGCGAGAACTGCCCCATCTCCGCATGGGCCAAGACCTCCGCCAGTTCCTCGGGGGTGAAGAGCGCCGTCATGCGGCACCAGTCCTCCCACACTCCAAGGTTCATCACCTGGGCCAGGATCCTCCGGGGACACGCAAGGGCCTCCTCGGGCTGCTGCCACCAAAGATACCGCCCTGCGGCCTCCAAGAGAAAAGCCCTCTGCAACGGGCTCATTCACCCTGCCTCCTGGGAACGGGCCCCCTCTCCCGCGCCAACCGAAGCATTGTATCCAACAGATCCTGAAGCTGCGGGCACTTCTCACAGGCCCTGTCCGGGTCCAGCCGGCTGAAAAGGTCCCTTCCGTTAATGACCTTTTTGTAGGGATGCTTCGTATGTTGACGATAGAGACGATCCAAGAGCTTCGCTGGTGGTTCGTCGAAGTTCACCGTTTCCGGATCCACGATCTTTCCCGGGAAAGCATTACGGACACCTAAAGGGAAAAGGTCCGGCTGGCTCAGGAGCCAGGCCTCCACTTCGTGAACGGCGAAGCAATGAAAGAATTTTTCTTCCTTCACCTGGTTCTCCAACTCCCGTTTCCCCCAGGCAACTCGCTCGTCTATGCCCGTCAAGTGCACCGGGTAGATCGTCGGTCCATAAAGATCCAAGAGAGAGATCACCGCGATGATCTTATCCTTTGAAGAACCCTTCAAATACATCTTCGCCTTCTTCGCCGCACTTTGCCAAAGATCCGGCCAACCGTCAAAACGAACGGTCTGTATGCCGACGGGAAAGTCCAGCTTCGGATCAAGCCATCTCTTCAAAAACGCGGGAAGCGCCTTGTCTTCTGTGTGCCCTTCAACAAACAGAATAAACTTCATGACATCTGCTCCAGTTCCCCGGACTTGAAGAGGGTGCCAAGGGAGTACTCCTGCAACCAGTAGTCCAATTCTTTGCCGTTCAGGGTCCGAAGCACCGTCTCTCCGTTCTTCCAATCCGACACGGTGGTGACAGGCTTCGTCTCCGTGAAGGCATCCAGCAGTTGAGTGGAGTGGGTCGTCAGGACGACCTGGGAGCGGGAAGCCGCATCCACCGCAAACTCCGCCACAAGAGGCAGCATGGACGGGTGAAGTCCCGTCTCCGGTTCATCGATGGCGATCACCGAAGGAGGCGAGGGGTTTGCAAAGACCGCCAACAAGAGGAGAAAGCGAAGCGTTCCGTCGGACATCTCCGCCGTCGATTGTTCTCGTTTCAGCGTCTTCCAGCGAATCCGCATCTGCACTCTCTGGTCGGAAGCAGGGGGGAAAACCAGCTCCTCAAAATCGTCGCCAAAGGCACCTCGCATGGCAAGATGGAGATCCCGCTTGAACTCCCGGTCTCCCGTGTACAACGTGTGAAGCACCGAGACGAGGTTCTGTCCATCCGGATCCACTCGATCCTCCCTTCGGGCAACCACGGGGCCACGGACCGGGGCATTTCTATGGGTAAGGATGTCGTGGTAAACGGCTATCGAAGCCAGCTCCCGCTGGAAGGGCGGAATGCGCGGGTTATGAGTGAAGGGACCGGAAGCCAGGGAGAGCAGGGTCTCCTCCTCCGAAATAAAATCCTCGGGAGTGGTAAAACGTTTTTGTTCTACGTCAAAAAGAACGGCGGTCTTCCCCTTTCGATCAAGGAAAACAAAGGGCTGTTCCTTCAAACCTGATCGCACATCGAAAGAATTGATCAGGCGTTCGCTTCCGATCCGGTAGGAACTGCTGGTTCCCAGCCGGGCCATTTCCAGCTCGTATTGTTCCGGGGCTCGATCATCCCCTAGAGTGGTCGTCTTCAGGACACACCGGATGGAAGGGGCTTCCCCGTCCCAAACGATCGGGTCCATGCCTCCCAGGGACTGGATGTGCTTGCCCAGCCTGCCTTGGGCGGACAGGGAGAGAAGTTCCAGAAAGCGCAGCAGATTGGACTTGCCGCTTCCGTTGGGGCCGATGATGATGTTGAGGTTCCCGGGCCGCCAGCTCACATTGCGGAGGGAACGATAGCCTTCGATATCCAACTGTTCGATGTTCATCGTTTCCACCTCCTAAGGTTGCCGGGTCCCGGGACGGGACACGTTTTTGCGGCGAGAACCATCCTTCGGAGCAGGCTCCTTGAGGAAGCGGCAGGAGATAGGACAGGGCTCCGTCAACGGCGAAGCAAGGACGGCCAAGGAAGAACGATCATGGATAGTCCTGCATGGGGACGATGCGGGTTCGATACTCTCTGCATGCCATGGCCAGAGAATCAGGAGCACCCGGGGGCAGAGCCTTCGCCTTGCACGCGGAAGCAAGATTTGAAATACATGATCGGCAATCAATAACCATTGCCTTCCCCATCGCCTTGTAATCCTGCCCCTCGTCCACGTCGCACCCCTCAAGATAGGCAATCCACGTTTCAATGTTACGTTTAGGGACGGCAATCGCGACAGCTTCCTCCTGCGTCCTGAAGGGAAGCCCTATCCTTGTACAGTGATCCTCAAGAGATTTTATCCTAGTTTCAACCCTTTGGTTGTCCGCATCAATCATTACAATGAGCGCCGAGGCTACCTTGTTTTTGTGCTGCCTGTAATACTGAAGCTCCTTGGGAAAACTCTGCAGAACCCATCCAGAAGCAGCACCTTTACCCGAGGGACTTGTTTCGTATCGGATAGCAGCCCAGCGTTTCTTTCCCCACCCCATTGCCAGCAGAAAGTGTCTGACAAAAAACTCCTGCTGCTTGTCCTCGCAGAGAGCGACTATTTGCACACGACGCCTCTTCACTCTTGCCAACCCCTGGCGATGCGTTCTGACAGCTTCAGCGGCTGCCCCCATGCTCCCGCTTCGCCTTTACCTTCTTCCTCGCTCAATGCAATAGCTCGAATTCTTGCTGGGCCGAGAGGCTCTCGATCCATCCATAGTCCGTAGGCTCCCCCAAGATAATCGATCAACTCGGGGTTGTGGCTGATCAAAACCGCTTGTACCTCTTCTTCTGCACAAAGGTCACTCAGTTCTACAAGCCATGGCTGAATCTCATCAATGCTTAAATAATTGCCCGGCTCATCCAAAAATAGAGTGCGATGCTGCCCCTCTACGTCACACAAAAGAGAATAAAGGACAAGAAGAATACGCTGTCCATCGGACAGTCGGTCAAAATCAAAGTAAAAGGGAGATGACCCATGTATCTCTTCGTCTGCAAACCCCACTCTTAACACTCTTGTATTTCCTTCTTGTTCCAGTTTAAAGGAATAAAAGCCAGGAACAATCTCTTTCAATCGATTTATTAGAGAAAAGATCCTATCCTGATGTTCCTGGGATAAATAGCGATACCAAGAGGCAAAATTTGCACCGCTGTATTCCAGTCTCGATGATTCTTCGGAGGCTAAGGCGGTCATGTCCTGTGGAAGAGGCTTTAGAATGATCATTTGCTCCAGCCAGTTTTTAAACCAAGTCAACTTCGTATTGTCTGACCGAGAGATAATGGTCGACAAAGAAGAGTAACTCCAGTCAAAGGGGTAGATGGGGCCTGGTTCATGATCGTCATGGAAGAGGTGTACTGAACCTTGCTCGTAGCGAAAGAGCGGATTCCCATTAAATAGCAGCTCTTCAAGGTCGACCCTTTCTTTCTTGCGATCCTTCGTATGCCCTATGGCAAGTCTATAGGCATACAAGCCCCCATTGCCCTCAACATCCACCTCAAAGCGCTGTTCGTCCCGGGCTACCCAACTGGTCAAGTCCTCGGGGGGGAAAACCTCTGTCACTTTCGCTCCGTTTGTCACAAAACGACGAATTCTATCCACAATATCAAAAACAGTTGACTTTCCACAACCGTTTGCCCCCATAATCAGGTGCAACGAGCCAAACTTCACCTCAAAGTTCACTAAACAACGAAAATGATTCACATAAAGCCGACGAAGCATGCAGGCCCCCCCTCCCTCGTCCCTCATTCCCCAATCAACCGGACGAATCCCCCAAACCCCTGAGCTTGGCTACCGGGCAGCTCAACCCGCCGTAAACGGGCCTCCGTCGGCGGACCAGACCACCAGCGCCGCGTCCTCCTTGAAGCGTTCTTTGAGAGTCCCGAACTCCACACGGGAGAGCACCAATCCCCGGATCTTGCGGCCCACCAGGGCCTCCGCCTTGGCCACCAGGTCGTGGAAGTAGGCCTGGTCCACCTGGCCCACCAGCACCAGGTCGATGAGCCCCGAGTCCACCCCCTTGGCGTAGTCCCCGGTGACGAAGGCCAGTTCCACGTTCCCCAGGCGTCGGACCACCTGTTCCACCACCCGGTCCAACCCCAGGGTCTTGGCGGCGATGCTGCGGATCTCCGGGAAAAGGGGATGGCTCTCATTGGCCCGGTAGACCTTGGTGCGCCCTTCCGGGGCCACGGAAAGAAGCCCCGCCTCGGAAAGGCGGTTCAGCTCCACCCGGACCGCGTTTGTGGACTCGCCAAACTCGTCGGCCAGCCCCCGGAGGTGCGCCCGGGTGTCCGGATTGAGAAAGAACTTGAGCAAAAGACGTGTGCGGGTCTTGGAGGTGATGAGCGATTCGATCATGAGTCATAAAATGACTCAAAAAACCTCGACCGTCAAGGGCTCAGTCCGCAGGAAACCGCTTTATGTACCAGGCCCAGGCGGTAGACACGATGTCCTCCAGGTCCCCATGTTCCGGCACCCACCCCAGAACCTCCTGGGCCTTTCGGGAGGACGCCACGAGGCGGGAGGGGTCTCCGGACCGCCTCGGCCCCACTTCCAGGGGGACGGGTCTGCCCGTGGCCTTTTCCGCCACCTGGAGCACCTGGCGCACCGAATGGCCGTCCCCGTTCCCCAGGTTGAAAGCCTCGCACCGGTCCGGGGCCTCCAACAGGCGGCGAAGGGCCCGCACGTGGGCCTGAGCCAGGTCCGTCACGTGGACGTAGTCCCGGATGCAGGTGCCGTCGGGGGTGGGGTAGTCCTCCCCGAAGAGGGTCAGATGCTTCCGCCGTCCCTCGATGGCGTCGAAGATCAGGGGGATGAGGTGGGTCTCCGGGACGTGGTGCTCCCCCGTGCGGCATCGGGGGTCCGCCCCGGCGGCGTTGAAGTACCGCAGGGACACGCTGCCCATGCCGTAGGCATCCCGATACCGCCGCAAAGCCCCCTCCAGGAAGAGCTTCGTCTCCCCGTAGGTGTTGGTGGGAACCTTGGGGGCCTCCTCGGAGATGGGCTGTTCCGTCGGGTCTCCGTACACCGCCGCGGTGGAGGACAGGACGAACCGACGGACCCCATGAGCCCGCATGGTTGCCAGGAGGTTCAGGGTGCCCCGGAGGTTGACGTCGTAGTACCCCTCCGGGTCGGACATGGACTCCCCCACCAGGCTGCGGGCGGCGAAGTGCAGCACCCCCTCCACGGGGTACCGGGAGAAGACTCCCTCCAGGAAGGCGGGATCCCGCAGATCCCCCTCCTCCAGCCTATCCCCAAAGGCCAGATCTCGGTGCCCCTTGCTGAAGTCGTCCACCACCAGGACCTCGAAGCCCTCTTCCTTCAGGGCCAGGGTGGTGACGCTCCCGATGTAGCCCGCTCCTCCCGTGACCAGGATCATGCAGGTTTCCTCCTTGTATTTCTTGTATTTTGGGATGGGATCGAATAGAACCGCGCTCCACCGCGAAGGCAGGACAGGCAGAAAAGGCTGGTCTCCAGGACCACAAGCCCCCCTCCCCCGAAGCCGCCCGCGTCGCAGCCCCCGGGGGACCTCCCGGCCTCCGAGCCTCCCGTGGGGGAAGGGGACACAGGCAGGAGGCTGGGGCAGGGGGTGGGGACGACCAAGGGGGTAAGGAAAGGGCTCAGGGCGGGGGATGGGGACGGGGTTTCGGAGGGCAGGAAAGGGGTCGGGGAGTGGGGAACCTCGTCGGCTCGTCCGAAGAAGGCCCAAGGGTCCTGGAGGATTCCGTCCCGGCAGCCGTCGAAGACGGCGAAAACTCCCTTCCCCCGATGCACCAGGGGAAGGACCGGCCCTTCGGGGCGGGGACCGTCCGCCAGGAGCACCCGGATCCCCACGATCAGGGCATCCGAAGAGACGTCCCGTTCCAGGTCGAAAAAACGCCCCAGGGTCTCGTCGGTCCCGTCCGGGAGAAGGGGCAGCAGGAAGACCGGCTCCCCGGAAAGGACCTTCGCCGGGCACAGGTTCTCCCGAAGGAACGCCCGCAGGGAAGCCGCATCCGCTCCCCGAGGCGTCCCCAGGGCCGGATCCAGGGGCACCCGGAACTCCAGCACCAGGGGAAGGGCGCCCGTGCCTTCCTGCGCCTCCATCCCACACCGAAGCCCCGTCCCCTCCAGAAACCGCCCTGCCCCAGGGGGAGAAGAGAGGGAATCCCGGGAGACGGCCCAGACGTCCAGGGTCTCCACGTCCCGCCCCCCCAGGAGATCCGGGGAGACCACTCCCGCCAGGAGGGGGTGCTCCCCCAGGCCCCGAGGCCATCCGTCCTCCGGCACGTCCAGCAGCGCCAACCCCGCCTCAGGCCGCCTCTCCGGAAAGACCCGCTCCTCGAACCAGTGGAGACGGCCGCCGCTGCACCAGCCCCCCAGGAGTCCCTTGCCCCTTCGGGCCAGGAAGAGGGCCTCCTCTGTGAGGGGTTCCGCCGCGAACCCTAGGGTGCGGAGGCGATGCCTGTTGCCCTCCTTCCCCCAAAGAGCCAGGCGCACCGCTTCCCCCGATCCCTGCCGGGTGGCGAAGAGGACCGCGTCCCCCGCCTCCGCCGCCGCAAGCCGAGGGCCTGCGGCGGAATCGCAGGAGGCCACCTCGCGAAAGCCCCAGGCCGTCTCCTCCCGTTCCTCCCGGACCAGGGCCTTTCTGTTTCCATCCCGGTAGAACGCCCGGACCTTCTGGTCCGGGGAAATCCCCGAGACGGCCAGGGAGGGATGGTGGGCCGCCGAGGTCCCCTGGGTCACCCGAAAGGGTGCCCAAGCCCCCCCGGGGGACAGGGTCGTCCCGTAGCTCAAGGCCGTCGCCCCCTGGGAGAAGGCCCCGTGGGCGTTTCCCTCCTCGTCGAAGGCCAGGGCAAGGTACCGGCCCCGTCCCCGGGGGGGCTTGGCCTGACCGTCCGGGGTGCGCAGGAGGAGCTTTCCCTCCTGCCAGGGTCCCTCCGGGGCGGGAGCCCGGTGGCAAAAGGGGTATTCCTCCCCCTCCCGGACGTTGTCGTTCCCCAGAAGGTACAGGGTTCCCCCCGGGGCAACCCCCAGGACAAGGGAGCGGGCTCCCCTTCCCGTCTCCGGAGGACGGAAGACCACCCGCCACGTGCCGTCCCCCTCCCGGACCAGCAGGCGAAGCCGCCGGTCCCGGCGGTCATGAAAGGCCAGGAGTAGCCTGCGACGCTCCCGGTCCCAGGCCGGAGCCAGGGGCCCCTGGCTTTCCCCATCGGGCATCGGGGGATCCGGGGACCACCCCTCGGCGGTCTTGCGCAGGACCCGGACCTTTCCCTCCCCGTCCCCGTAGAACAGCCGGGGGGTCTCGTCGGCCAACGTCAGGGCCAGGCCGCCCGAGGAGCCTCCGGGAAGATCGCAGGAAGCCGCGGAAAAGCGAAAGGCCTCCCCCGGACGGCTCAGGCCCAGAAAGGCCAGGGTCAGGGCAAGGGGAAGAAGTCGGGGGATGCGGCGGGGGAGCGACGGGGTGGGAGCGGGACGAGGCGCCAAGGGGAGGTCACCGATCCCCCACCCCGGAGGGCGGGACGTCCTCGCAGAGGGCAAAGAGTTCCTGGCGCAGCCGGTCTTCCGGCAGCGCCGTCAGGGCTCGGATCTTCTCCGCCATGCCCCCGTCCCGACGATCCAGGCGGGCCCGAAAGATCTTGTCGTGGGAAGTCCGGTCCACGTGGTCCGGGTCGTAGAAAAGCTCCTCGAAGAGCTTTTCCCCCGGACGGATGCCCGAGTAGACGATGGGGATGTCCCGGTGGGGCTCCAGGCCGTGGAGGCGGATCAGGGTCTCCGCCATCTGGGCGATGACCACGGGTTCCCCCATGTCCAGGACGAAAAGTTCCCCCCCCCGGCCCATGGAGGCCGCCTGCAGGACCAGGCTTACCGCCTCGGGGATGAGCATGAAGTAGCGCCGCATTTCCGGGTGGGTCACCGTGACGGGACCTCCCCGGGCGATCTGGGCCTCGAACTTGGGCACCACGCTGCCTCGGCTCCCCAGGACGTTGCCGAAACGCACCGCCAGGAAGGCGGTCCCCGGGAAGGCCGACTGAGCCTCCTCCAGCATCCGCTCCGCCAGGCGCTTGGTGGCCCCCATGACGCTGCTGGGGTGCACCGCCTTGTCCGTGGACACCATCACCATCCGCTCGGCCCCGACCTCCCCCGCCAGAGAGGCCACGTTCCAGGTGCCCAGGGCGTTGACCCGCAGGGCCTCCCGAGGGTTCTCCTCCATGAGAGGAACGTGCTTGTGCGCCCCCGCGTGGAACACCACTTGGGGGTGGTGGGTCTCGAAGAGCCGACGCAGGGTGGCTTCGTCCCCCACGTCCGCCACCAGGGGACGGCAGGGGATCGTCACCCCCTCCTCGGAGAACCGCTCCAGCAGGTTGTAGAGGGACTGTTCCCCGTGTCCCAGCACCAGCAGGGACCGAGGTCCGTGGGCCAGCACCTGGCGGCAGATCTCCGACCCGATGGACCCCCCCGCCCCGGTGACCAGCACGGTCCGCCCCCGAAGCACCCGGTCGATGCCCTCCAGGTCCAGTCGGATGGGCTCCCGGCGCAGCAGGTCCTCCAGGCTCACGGAGCGAAGGCGGGAGACGGAGACCGCCCCGGAAGCCAGCTCATGCAGGGCCGGGAGGACCCGCACCTCCACCCCCAGGGGAGAGAGACGCTCCAGGAAGGCCCGGATCCGCTGCCCCGAGGCGGAGGGGAGGGCGATGAGCACCACCCGGACCCCCCGCTGCCTCACGATCTCCCCCAGTTCCGCCGCATCCCCCAACACCGGTAGGGAGGCGATGATCTTGCCCCGCTTGTCCGGATCGTCGTCCACGAACCCCAGGGGAACCAGGTCGTCCCCCCGGCGCAGCAGGTCCCGGGCAAGCCGGGACCCCGCGTCCCCCGCCCCCACGATCAGGGTGGGGCGGGGCTCCGCCGTTCCCTCCAAGGGGGGCCGCACCACCCGCCAGGAGGCCCGGAAGGCCACCAAGAAGAAGAGACCCAGGAGGAGGAGGATCGCCAGAGAGGTGCGGGGGACCGTCAGGTCCGTCCAGAGACGGTCGATCAGGAGGAACCCCAGGGCCCCCAGGGCGTAGCCCCGCCCCAGGCGCAGGTATTCCTCCACGCTGGCCTGGGGCCAGTAGACCCGGTAGACCCCGCAGACCCAGAGGGCGAGGAGAGTGACGGGGACGAAGGCCAGGGCTGCCCGGAGCAGATCGTCCCGGAAACCCTGCTGGATGAGGAGGGTGAGACGCAGGGCGTACCCCAGGTAGACCGCCGCGGCAAGCAGAAAAAGGTCGCCCGCCAGGACCCGTCGGTTCCTGGAGGCGACCTTCATCCACCCGGTCACGAGGCTTCGGGAAAGGCCGGTCACGCTCATGGGGCTAAAGGATCAGCTTGCCCCCCGGCTTGGGGCCCCCCATCTTGTCCAGCTGCTGGAGCACATTGGAGGACGCCACGGCGATGCTGGGCTTGCGGGTCTCCTGGGAAGCGTACTCCTGAAGCTTCTTCTCGTAGTCCTCCATGCTCTTCTTCAGGGCCGCCACGTCCCCCTTGATCCACTGCAGGAGACTGTCGGCGATGGCCTGGGCCATCTCCTCCGGAGGCTCCGCTGCGATGAGCCCCAGCTCCTTGAGCATCCGGTGCTCCTCCACCACCGAGTCCAGAATCTCCTGGTCCGTGAGGAGTCCCTTCTTGTAGAGCACCCGGGCGATGACGTTGAACTTGGTCTTGTTGTTCTCGTCGTTCAGGGCCAGGGAGTCCACCCGGGCCAGGAGCATGGACAGCACCTCGTCCAGACTGATCTGCATGGGCATCGGCATGACCGTGATTCCTCCCGTTTCCATAGGATTTCCACCGTCCGCCATTGTAGCACCCCCCCAGCCCCTTGCGGAGCCACCCCGCCCTGCGTAGACTCGTAGCGCCCGCCGCAAAAGAGCGGAGGAGCAGGAAGGGGGAGGAGTATGGACGGGTCGTTTCGCGTGAAGTGGCAGGGGCTGCGGTTGGCGGCGCTGGTGCGGGCGGAGTGGCCCACCTTCGTCTCCACCACCCTGGGCTGTCTGATCCTGGTGGTGGGCATCATGGGCTTCACCGTGCCCTATCGCTTTCCCGACTCGGGCATCACGGGATTGGCGGTGCTGGCCAACTACGTCTGGAACATCTCCCCCGCCTGGGTGGTGGGACTGGCCAACGTGGCCCTCCTCGCCTGGAGCTGGAAAGAACTCTCCCCCCGCTTCGTCCTCTGGACCATCTACGGGGTGGCCCTGCTGACGGTGCTCATGAAGGTGCTGGAGGGGATGCCCCACCCGGTGATCCACGACCGGCTCCTGGTGGCCATCCTGGCGGGGGTCATCAAGGGCATCGGGGGGGGGATGGTGTTCCGAAGCGGCGCCTCCCTGGGAGGCACGGACATCATCGTGGTGGCCCTGCGGAAGCGCTACGGCGTGGAGGTGGGCAAGTACACCTTCTACATCAATTTAGGGGTGCTCACCCTGTCCGCCTTCGTGGTGGGCATCGAGGGGGCCCTCTTCGGGCTGGTGAGCGTCTACGCCAACGGGGTGGTGACGGACAACGTCCTGAGCAGCTTCGACCGAAGGCGGCTGGTGTTCATCGTGTCCAAGGAATCCGCCTCCGTGACCCGGTACCTCACCGACCACATGCACCGGGGGGTGACGGTGCTCTCCGGCAAGGGAGGGTTCTCCGGGGAGGACCGCCCCACCCTGCTGTGCCTCCTCACTCCCCGCCAGACCATGGAACTGAAACACTACCTGGCCCTGAACGACCCCCGGGCCTTCATGGTGGTCTCCGAGGCCTCGGAGGTCCTGGGCCGGGGCTTCAAGGGATGGAAGGAGATTTGAGCGGCCCATCCCTCCCCGAGCGGCTCCGCAACGGCATCCACCGTATCCTGGGGGTCAAGGAGGCCCGCAGCGCCACCTTGGTGCTCACCTTCCTGACCCTGGCAGGGAAACCGTTTAATTACTTAAGAATACTGCTAGTGGCTAGTTTCTTTGGAGCTTCCCTTGAAATGGATGTTTTCAACGTTGCCTTTGGCATTATGTGGCTATTTGCAGGAACAGCCGGTTCTGCAATGGAGAATGCCGTTTTGCCGCTATTGGCTCACAAAAGAGAAACAGAGGGGGAAACGTCTGCCAAAAAAACAATGGCATTGGCTTGGTGGATTTTAATTTTATATTCCATGTTTTTATTTTTTACTATTTTGGCGTCATCTGAACAAATAATTAAACTATTTGCAAGTGGGTTCGATCAAAATAGACTAAGTATCGGTCGATCTATGCTTTTTTGGCTTTTACCATATACTATATCTACAATATTAAAATCAGGGTTCGATATTTGGGCCCAGCATTCCGGGAAATATTCTCTTTCTGCATTTGCCTCCTCGTTTTCCGGATTATTATCTTTAATTGCCTTCTTGGCGACCTATTCGTGGTTAGGTGTTTTTTCTATCCCTTTTTCTTTTAGTTTTTCGTGGTTTATAGTATCATTGTTAACCAAACTAGGCGTAAGAGATTTCCCATTCTGCTTAGCAGATTTCGATCGTAATTCTGTTTTTGAAATACTAAAACCTACGCTATTGTCGCTGATTTTTCTTGGTACAGGAGCACTTTACGGCATGACAGACAGATATTTTGCGTCTCTTCTGCCCATTGGATCTATTACCACTATAAGCTATGCTGATTTTATATTTGGGGCAGTTTCTATAATAACAACCCCTTCTTTGTTACTTTTTTTATCAAAGAGCAGCAGACTGGCTGCCAATGCCAGTTCAACGAATGACTATACCTCATTTTATTCCAGCGTAACCCAAGCCCTTGTAATTGTTTTGTTTTTGTTCTTTCCACTGGGTATCGTGCTATCCGGCGTTTCCATCTCGCTAGTTGACATTGTCATTGGGCACGGTGCATTTTCGTTTGATTCTGTTATTTTAACTGGCAATTGTCTTGCTGCGTACGCATTGGCAATGCCAGCATCCCTTGGCTGTGTTGTTTTCTTTAGAATCGCCCAGGCACAAAAAAAACTAGTCGGGCTAGCCTTTGTGAGTTTACAGCTGGTATGTGTCAACGCCCTGGGGGATTGGGCCCTCTCCCGGGCCTTCGGGGCCCCGGGGATCGCCGCGGCCACAAGCATCGTCTACTCGGTGGGGTTTCTGCTCTACGGGCACTGGCTGCTTCCGGGGTGGTGGCGACACGTGGGGATGGGGGCGCTGGCGAAACAGTGCGCCCTGACGGCCCTCTGGGCGGGGGCCTTGGGGTGGCTGGACCGGGTGGCGTTCTTCGGGAGCTGGACCCCCTGGATCGTGGCCCCCCTGGCGGGGATCGGCACGATCCTGCACTTTCTGCTGGTGGAACGGCTGGGCTGGCTGGACGCCCTCCCTCGGGGCTGGAAGCCCACGGAGCTGCTGGAACTGGTCCTCAGTCGGCTGCGCCGCAGACCTTCGGAGGAGTAGGCAGCCCCGCCGCCCCCAAGAGGGGCGCATCCGCCCCCAGGAGGGAAACCCGCAGGTCCAGGACGGCCCGGTACGGCTCCGCCAGGTAGGGCAGGGTCCGCTCCCGAAGCAGGGAGACCAACCCCTCCCCCCGGGCGATGCCTCCCCCCAGCACCACCACCTCCGGGTCCAGCAGGTGGACCAGGGAGGCCACACCCCGGGCCAGGGCATCCAGAAAGGGCTCCAGACATGCCGCGACAGCCCGTTCCTCCTGCCGCCCCCACAGGGTCCGTACGTCCTCCGGCAGACCCAAGGCTCGGGCACGGGCCTCGATGCCGTCCGCCCCCGCCAGGGTCTCCAGGTGTCCCCGCCCCCCGCAGCCGCAGGGAAGGTCCCCTCCCGTCACCAGGTGCCCCAGCTCCCCCGCCATGCCGTGGGAACCCGCGACCAGCCGCCCCCCCAGGACCACGCCTCCCCCCACCCCGGTGCCCAGGGTGAGGACCACGTAGTCCGAACACCCTCGTGCGGCCCCGGCCAGGCCCTCCCCCAGGGCGTAGGCGTTGGCGTCGTTTTCCAGGGCCACAGGAACCGGAAGCCCCGCATCCCTCAGAAGCGCTTCCAGGTTCCGGGCCAGGGGAAGACCGTCCCACCCGGGAAAGTTGGGACCCTTGAGGAAGAGCCGGCGGTCCCGGTCCACCATCCCCGGCACCACGAGCCCCGCCCCGACCACGGGGAGCCCCCGAGACACCTCCCGAACCCCCTCCGCCAGGGCGGCCAGCACCGGCTCCGGGTCCCTTCCCGACGGGGTGGGGCGTTCGCACCGGCATACCAGCTCGGGAATCTCCCCAGGGCGAAACCGCACCGTCCCAAAGGCCAGGGTGTGCCCCCCCAGGTCCGCCCCGACGCGGAAGACGTCGCCGGTCATCCGTCGGCCCTCACGCTCAGGGCGGAGGTGAGCGCCCCCTCGAACCAGCGCCGGATCTCCAGGGGATCCGGGGTGACGAAGCGCAGAGTGCGCCCGTCCATCCGTTCCCCCCCCGGGACCAGGGAGGCTCCGTCGGCCTGGTAGGTACACTGGAAGCGCACGTCCAGTCGATAGGGACCCGGGGGTGTCCAGCAGGACAGGCGTCCCGCCCCGAGACGTCCCACTGCCTCCCCCACGGCCTCGGAAAGCCGGTCCGCCGCCGCTTCCGGAGTCAGCAGCCGGGCGGAGAAACGTCCCAGTCCCTCCTTCACGGCACAGGTCACCAGGTCCTCTCCCAGGAGGGCGGAGGCCTCGTAGCCCACCGCCTCGTCCCCCGTCACCAGGGCCACGGGGACCCCCAGGGCCCCGCACAGAAAGGCGTTGAGTCCCGTCTCCCCCACCAGGCGCCCCCCCAGGCGCACCTCGTGGATCGCCCCGGTGGACATGGTGTGGTCCAACACCGCCTTCTCCGTCCCCGCCATGGCGTGGTACCCCACGAAGAACGCCCCGTCGCACCCCTGGGCTCCCTCCACCATTCCCAGGACCCGAGGGGTTCCGCTGATCAGCTCCACCTCCTCGGGCAGGTCCCGGGCTTCCAGGTTGATCATGCGGTCGTGGGAGTCCGCCACCACCACAGAACACCCCTCCCGAAGCAGCGTCTCCGCCACGGTCCGCACGTCGTGGAGCATCATGGCCCGACCCAGGGCGTACTCCTCCGTCCCCGCATCCACCTGGCAGGGCCGCACGATGCCCGTGCACCCCTCCATGTCCGCGCTGATGAAGATCCTCACGCCTCGTCCCTCCTCCAGGCCGCCGCGGCGGCGGGATCCGAAAGCAGAAGCCTCCCCACTCCCACCAGGTCGCAGCACCCCCGGTCCAGAAGCTCCCGAGCCCGGTCGTAGGAAGTCACCCCTCCGGTGCACTCCACGGGAATCCGCTTGCCCACGGCCTCCCGGATCGCCCCGGCGTAGGGACCGAACCCCCCGGGAGCGTCGTAGCCGCAGAGGTTGCCCGACACGGCGATCCAGTCCGCTCCCAGGGCGGCCAGCTCCCGGGCCACGGCACAGGCCTCCTCGACCCGGAGCCCTCGGGGTTCTTCCCCCGGGAAGGAATCCGCCGCTCCCAGGCGCACCCCCAGGGGCAGGTCCGGGAAGGCCCCCCGCACCGCGTCCACCACGTCCAGGAGCAACCGGGACCGCCCCCGGACGTCCCCGCCGTACCGGTCCGTGCGCCGGTTGGTGAGGGGGCTCAGGAACTGCCCCAGCAGGTAGCCGTGGCACCCGTGAACCTGCACGCCCCGGTACCCCGCCTCCCGGGCCCTGCGGGCGGCCTGGACGAAAAACCCCGGCAGCTCTCGGATCTGCCCTTCCGACAGGGGCTCGGGGATCCGCCCCGGGTCCCGTCCCGGGTGGGGCACCGGCGAAGGGGCCACCATGCGGAAGGCCGGGTCCCCGAAGAGGTCCGGATCCGCCACGCCGCTGCCCCCGTGGTTCAGCTGCACCACCACCGGGACTCCCGCCTCGGCGAAGAGCCCCGCCAGGGGGCGGTGCCCCTCCGTCACGTCGTCCCGATCCAGCATCAGCTGCCGCACCCGGACCCGCCCCCAGGGGTGCACCGCGTGGTGCTCCAGCACCACCAGCCCGGGGCGGGCGAAGAGGGCCTTGCGCCCCGCCTCCAGGGTCCGCTCCGTCGGGACCCCCTCGGGGGTGCAGGAGGCGGAGGCCAGGGGGGCCGCCACCAGTCGGCTTTCCAGTCGCAGGTTTCGGATCTCCAGGGGCTCGAAGAGCTTCATGGTCCCGCCCCTACACGTTGAACCGGATCTCGATGACGTCCCCATCCGCCACCCGGTAGTCCTTTCCCTCCAGGCGCAGACACCCCGCCTCCCGACAGGCCGGGAAGGCGAAGCCGTGGGCAGCATAGTCGTCGTAGGCCACCACCTGGGCGCGGATGAACCCCCGGGCCAGGTCGGAGTGGATGGTTCCCGCGGCGTCCACCGCCGTGGCCCCCTCCCGGAGGGTCCAGGCCCGCACCTCGTCGGGACCGCAGGTGAAGAAGCTGATCAGCCCCAGCAGGCCGTAGGCCCCGGCGATAAGCCGCTCCCTCCCCGGCTCGGTGATGTCCAGCCCCTCGGTGAACTCCGCCGCCTCCTCCGGGGAGAGGTCCGCCAGGTCCATCTCCAGGCGCCCGTAGAGGGAGAGCACCCGGATCCCCGCCGCCGCGGCATCCCGAAGGAGCGCCTCTCCCCCCGGGGCGTCGACGGCCCCCTTCTGCCCCTCGTCCAGGTTCAGCACCAGGATCTGGGGCTTGGCGGACAGGAAGGTGAAGCCCCGGAGCATCCGGGCCTCCTCGGGGGCAAGGGCGAGGTCCCGCAGGGAGCGCTCCTCCATGAGGCAGTCCTGGCAGCGCAGGAGCAGGGCCTTCTCTCCCTCCTCCTCCGGAAGGAGCTTCTTCTTGCCGTTCAGCCGGGAAAGGCGGTTCTCGATGACCGACAGGTCCCGGTAGATCAGCTCCATCTCCACGATCTTCCAGTCCCGGTGGACGTCCAGGCTCCCCTCGGGGTGCTCCACCCCTCCGTTGGCGAAGCCCCGAAGCACGTGGATCAGCGCATCCGCCTCGGCGGCGAAGGAGAGGAACCCGTTGCCCAGCCCCGCCCCCTTGCTGGCGTCCCGGGAGAGTCCCGCCAGGTCCACGAACTCCACCTGGGCGGGGGTCTCCTTCTTGGGCTGGTGCACCCGCACCAGCTCGTCGAACCGGGGGTCCGGCACGGAGACCACCGCCCGGTTGGGATCCGTCTTGCCTCCCGCGTAGGGCTTCACTTCCGCCCCCGCCCGGGTGATGACGTTGAAGACCGTGGTCTTGCCGCTCAGGGGCAGCCCCACGATGCCGCAGTGCAACATGTCCATTCCTCCCGTTCTCGGAACCTTCCTTCGTTCCGAATCCGCCCCCATTCTACCGTACCCCCCCGGGCTTCCGCGTCCCTCCGCTTCACCGGAGGGACGTGTTAGAATCGACACAAACAGGGTCGCACCACCGGGGGAGGAGGCGCAGGACGTGGCCAAGGTGCTCATCGCCGACGATGCGGACTTTATGCGCATGGTTCTCCGCCGAATCCTGGAGGACGGGGGTCACGAGGTGGTGGGGGAGGCGGACAACGGGCGGGACGTCATCGCCCTCTACTCCATGCTCCACCCCGACCTGGTGACCCTGGACATCACCATGCCCTTTCTGAGCGGCCTGGAGGCGGCGCGGCGGATCCTGGAGGAGCACCCCGACGCCCGCATCGTCATGGTCTCCGCCATGGGCACCCGGGAGAGCGTGAACAAGGCCCGGGCCCTGGGGGTCAAGGGCTTCATCGTCAAGCCCTTCCGGGAGGAGCAGGTCCTGAGCGCCCTTCGTCAGGCCCAGGAAGGGGAGGGGGACGATGTCCCCGGTCCGGCCTTTCCTGAAACCCCTTTTCGTTGACACCCTTCCAGAATCCGCAGTACAGTGAGGCAAGTCGACGATTCCGCCGATCCAGTCGGTTTGGGACTCGTCCCCCACCGGAGGGAGCGTTTTCACTTGAGCGTAAGTCTGTTGCGGCTGCAGGACGGAGGCTGGGCGGTGGTGGACCATCTCCCCCCAGGTGAGGCGGCGCTGCGCCTGGAGGCCATGGGGCTTCGCCCCGGCAAGAGGCTGCAGAAGATCTCCGGGATGCCCTTCCACGGTCCCGTGACGGTTTGCCTGGACGGACGGCAGTTCGCCATCGGACACGGCATCGCCCTGCGCATCGCCGTGATCCCGGAAGGAGACGAAACCCCGGAGGAGTTCTGCACGTGAGCTGCTCCCGATCCTGCCCCCGGCGCGGTTCCTGCGCCACCTGCCCTTCCCCCTCCTCCGGCGAACCCTGCCGGGGCAAGCTCCTCCTCGTGGGCAACCCCAACGTGGGCAAGAGCGCCCTTTTCTCCCGCCTCACGGGGACCCACGCCCTGTCCTCCAACTACCCCGGCACCACCGTGGGCTTCCTGGAGGGACGCCTGGCCCACGGGGAACGGTGCTACCGCCTGGTGGACGTCCCCGGGGCCTACACCCTGGAGGCCACCAACGAAGCGGAGGAGATCGCCTCCCGCATCGTGGACGAGGGGGCCGACGCGGCCATCCTGGTGCTGGACGCCACGGCCCTGGAGCGCAACCTGGTGCTGGCCCTGGAAGTGCTGGAGCGCAAGCTCCCCGCCCTGGTGGCCCTCAACATGGTGGACGAGGCGAGACACAAGGGGATCTCCGTGGACCCGGCGGCGCTGGAGGAGGCCTTGGGGATCCCGGTGGTGAGCACCGTGGCGGTGACGGGGCAGGGGGTCAAGGAGCTGCTGGACCGGCTCCCCGAGGCCCGTCCCGCCCGCTTCGCCCCCTCTTCCAAGGAGGAGCGGTGGGTCGCCGTGGGACGCATCGTGGAGTCGGTGCAGAAGGTGACCCACCGGCACCACACCTGGCGGGACCGGCTGGAGGACGCCAGCGTGGACCCTCTCTGGGGGATCCTGGTGGGTGCTCTGGTGCTGGGGGGGAGCTTCCTCCTGGTGCGCACCCTGGGGGAAGGGCTCATCGACCACGTCTTCGACCCCCTCTTCGAGAACCTCTGGCGCCCCCTCCTGGACCGGCTGGGGACCGCCCTGGGCCCCGGGACAGCCCGGGACCTGCTGCTGGGCACCCTCTTCGACGGGCAGGTGGACTTCGAGCAGAGCTTCGGTATCCTCTCCACGGGTCTGTACGTGGAGTTCGCCATGGTGCTCCCCTACATCCTGGCCTTCTACGGGGTCTTGAGCCTCCTGGAGGACGTGGGCTACCTGCCCCGGCTGGCGGTGCTCTTCGACGCCCTGCTGCACCGCATGGGCATCCACGGCTACGCGGTGATCCCTACCCTCCTGGGCCTGGGGTGCAACGTGCCGGGCATCCTGGCCACCCGGGTCCTGGAGTCGCGGCGGGAGCGGTTCATCGCCTGCACCCTCATCTCCGTGGCGGTGCCCTGCACGGCCCTGCAGGCCATGATCGTGGGCTCCCTGGGGGCCATCAGCATGGGCTACGTGGCCCTGGTCTACGGGGTCCTGCTCCTCTCCTGGCTCCTCCTGGGGCGGTTCCTCCACCGGATCCTTCCGGGCTTCAGCCCGGAACTCATCGTGGAGATCCCCCCCTACCGCCTCCCCTCCCCCCGGGCACTGGGGATGAAGCTGGCCCTGCGGGTGAAGGACTTCCTGGTGGAGGCCACTCCCCTGGTGCTGGGGGGCATCCTGCTGGTGGACCTCCTGGAGATGGTCGGGGCCATGACCCTGCTGGCCCGGATTCTGGGCCCCCTCTTCCGGTGGGTCCTGGGGTTGCCCGGGGAGGCGGCGGGACCCATCGTCATGGGACTCTTCCGCAAGGACATCGCCATGGGGCTGCTCCTTCCCCTGCACCTGAGCCCCCGCCAGCTGGTGGTAGCCACCACGGTGCTCTCCATGACCTTCCCCTGCATCGCCACCTTCGTGGTGCTCCTCAAGGAGCTGGGGGGGCGGGACACCCTGCGGAGCATGGGGCTCATGATCGCCGCCGCCCTGCTCGCCGGGGGGCTCCTCAACGCCCTCTTCCTGCTGTTGGGATGATCGGATCGGGGCGAGGCACCGCCACGGAGGTTCCTCCCTTCGTGCGGGCCAGCTCCCAGGGGACGCCGTATACCGATTCCATCAGGTCCAGGTCCGGCCGACGGGGCTCCGTCTCCCCCGCCAGCCGCCCTTCCCGGAGGAAGACCAGCCGGTCCGCCGAGGCCAGGGCCAGGTTCACGTCGTGGAAGGCCGCCAGCACCGCCACCCCCCCCCCGCCCGGTTTCGCAGCAACTCCGCCACCCGAAGGGTCTGCCGGGGATCCAGGGCCGCCGTGGGCTCGTCCAGGAGCAGCACCGGAGCCTCCCGCACCAGCGCCCGGGCCAGGGCTACCCGGGCCGCCTCCCCCCCGGAGAGGTCCGTGACGGGGCGCTCCTCGAAGCCCTCCAGCCCCAGCTCCCCCAGGACCTCCCGGGCGATCCGCCGATCCGTCCCGTCGTACCCCGAAAGCCCCTCCCGCAGGGCGTAACGCCCCATCACCACCGCCTCCATCACCGGGAAGGGGGCGTCGAAGACCGTGGCCTGAGGACAGAGGGCCACCCGGCGAGCCCAGGACCGGGGGGACCAGCCCGAGGTGCCCTCCCCTTCCACCCGGACCTCTCCGGAGGAGAGGGGCAGGGCTCCGGAGAGGGCCAGGAGCAGGGAGCTCTTTCCCCCCCCGTTGGGTCCCAGGAGGGCCGTCACGGTCCCCTCCTCCAGGCGGAGGTCCACCCCCTCCACGACCCTCCGCCCTCCTCGAAGCACCCCAAGGGAACGCGCCTCCAGGAGGATCACGGCCGTCTCCAGAGGATCAGGCAGAAGAGGGGCCCTCCCAGGAGGGCCGTCAGGACCCCCACGGGCAGCTCCTCCAGACAGCGGGCCCCCGCGTCCGCCAGGACCAGCAGCGCCCCTCCTCCCAGCAGAGACAGGGGCAACAGGGCGCGATGCCCCGGCCCCACGCAGAACCGAAGCAGGTGGGGTCCCACCAGGCCCACGAACCCCACCACACCGAACTGGCTCACCACCAGGGACGTGCCCAGGGACCCTCCCACCAGCAGGCGCAGCCGAACCCGCCCCTCGTCCACCCCCAGGGCCCGGGCCTGGGTGCCCGAGGCCAGGATGTCCAGCTCCCGCCAGGAGGCCAGCCCCACCAGGGCACAGACCCCCGCCCCCGCCGCCGCCAGGGCGGCCTGGGACCAGGTGGCGCCGGAGAAACTCCCCAGAAGCCACAGGACGATGGCCGCCACCTTCTCCCCCGCCAGGGCCTTCAGGAGGGTCAGGGCCGCCCCCAGGAGGCTGCCCACCACCACCCCCGCCAGCACCATCCGGGTGGCGTCCCCCCGGCGCCCCAGGAGCCACACCAGCCCCAGGGCGCCGAGGCTTCCCGCGAAGGCCGCGGGAGCCGTGGCGGAAAGGCCCAGGAGGATGGCGCAGGCGGCCCCGAAGGCCCCCCCGGAGGCGACCCCCAGGGTATAGGGCTCCGCCAGAGGGTTGCGCAGCGCCGCCTGGAACAGCACCCCCGCCCCGGCCAGCACCGCCCCGGAGGCGAAAGCCGCCGCCGTTCGAGGCAGCCGGATGCTCCAGAGCACCGAGGCGGCGGGGTCCCCGGACGCTCCCCCGGGCCCTTCCCGGAGGAGACGCAGCACTTCCCCCGCCGTAAGGGGCCACTCCCCCACCAGGAGGCCGCAGAGGAGGGCCCCTCCCGTCAGGCATCCCAGGGCGGCGGAAGCCGCCAGGACCCGCCCTCGGAGCACCCCTAGGCCCCCTGGGTCATGAGGCGGTACAGCTCCTCCGTTCGGGCGCAGACCCGCTGGGGGGACACCCCCAGGCGCTGGGCGTACCACACCGAGCCCCCCGCCCCCACTCCCTCCTTCACGAAGCCCCGCTCGTAGTCCGCCAGCCCGGGGAAGGGACAGGCGGAGAAGTCCAGGGGTGCCGCGTAGGCCTCCACCTCCAGGTCCCGGGCCATCTCCCGGAAGTGGGCCGACGGGTCCTGGTCCACGTACCGGGTGGTGGCCACAACGAGGGGACGGTCCTCCCCCAGGTGGCGCAGCACCGCCGCCACCGCGACCATCTGGGTGCCCCCCGCCAGGACCACCTCGCAGGTCCGGGGCAGCCCCGCGACGAAACCCGCCACGGCGGCCTGCATGGGGTCCCCCAGCTGGCGCACCGCCTCCAGGGGATCCGAGCCCAGGCCGCCGAAGGAGATCCCTCCCCGGGAGGAGGCCCGTTCCCAGACCTGCTCCTTGGCGGGGACGGGGTTCTCGGGCCCCGCGGAGGAGACCATGCCGGGACGGCCCAGGGCCCGCAGCACCAGCAGCGCCGTGGTGGTACCTCCGGGGACGGATTCCCCCAACACGAAGGGCCCCGGCAGGGAAGCCAGGTTGCCCCCCAGCTCCCGGGCGGCCTCGAAGATCCCCCGGGCCTCCGGCACCGCCGGGCCCTCCTGGGGGTCCCCTCCCGGGAGGGCCCCCAGGTCCAGGAACGGACAGGCGGGGGGCAGGTAGGACCCCGATCGGACCGCCAGATAGGGGAAGCCCGACTCCAGACGGGCCGCCCGGGTGACGAGGGCAGGGGTGGGGTGTCCCTGGGGGTCCACGGGGACCACGTCCACCACCCGGGGACGCCCCCAGCAGACCAGGTCCGCGTCCGCCGGGGCGGTGAAGGGGACCACCTGGGGGTTCGCCCCGGCGGCGGAAAGCCCCGGGACCTTGCAGATGTCGCTGGCGCCGATGAACAGGAAGAACATGTCCTTGTCACTCCTCCGATGCCCCGTTGGCTTTTTCGTAAGCTCGGGGTTAGAATCACGGTGCGGCTCGGGGCCGTTCGCTTCCGCGAGCATAGAACACCTTTCCGGGTTTCGGGAAGGCGGCCGTCGCCGGGAACGAAGCGCAGCCTCCGCCGCCTGATCCGGGGCGGGACGCGGCAGGCGACGCCCCCAGGACCGACCAAGACGGGCGGTGAACCCATGAAGTTGAAGATGCCCCCGACTCGGGGGAACCTCGTCAAGGCTGCGCGTGCCATGGTCCTGGCCCAAGGAGGACACGACCTGCTGGAGCAGAAGCGTCAGGTCCTGATGATGGAGCTGGTTCGGCACATGGATGCCGCCAAGTCCCTCCAGAAGGACATGGCCTCGGTCTTTTCCGGGGCCTACGAATCCCT
This sequence comes from Aminomonas paucivorans DSM 12260, assembly GCF_000165795.1. Lineage (NCBI taxonomy): Bacteria > Thermotogati > Synergistota > Synergistia > Synergistales > Synergistaceae > Aminomonas > Aminomonas paucivorans. Next base: position 1,958,124 of record NZ_CM001022.1, read on the forward strand.
GCAGCGGGCCAACGTCTCCCTGGGCATCGACACGGTGGAGGAGATCGCCCAATCCGTGCCCCTGGTCTCGGACATCACCGTCCGGCTCCGCTCCGTCATGGGGGTGGAAATCCCTGAGGTGGACCCGGTGGACCCCGTCCCCATCCCCAGCTACTCCTTCCACAGCTCCTCCAGCGCCATGGACAAGGCCTACCTGCGGGCGCGGGAGGTCCTTTCCCTCCTGGCCCGCCTCGCGGAGGTGGAGACCTCCGTCTATCGGCTGGCGGTGCAGGTTCGCAAGACCCACCGGAGGGTGAACGCCCTGGAGAAGGTGGTCATCCCTGCCAACCGGGAGGCCATGGTCTTCATCGCCGACGTGCTGGAGGAAGGGGATCGGGAGGATTTCGTCCGCATGAAGATTGCCAAGGAACACCGACCGGGAGGGAGGAACTAGACATGGCCGCATTGCAGGAGACCCTGGCGGTGCTGTTGGGGGCGGAGACCGAGGCCAAGCGGGTGGTGAGCGAGGCCAGGACCGAGTCGGAGGACCTGAGACGAACCGCCCAGGACAAGTTCGCCCTGGAGCGGGAGCACCGGATGGCCTCGGCGCGACAGCAGGCCACCAGCCTCCTGGAGACCGCCCGGACCGCCGCGGAGACCGAGGCCGCCCAGATCCTGGACCTGGGCAAGAAAGAGCGGGACCGGATGGCCCAGCGGTTCGCCGAGAACGCCCGGGCGGTGGCCCAGGCCCTGGCGGCGGAGACGGCGGAACGGATCCTCCGGCGGGAGGACGCCTAGATCTTGTTCGACACCGCGCTGGGGGAACGCACCGCCGTAGGGGTCAAGTCCCACGTCCTCTACGGTCGCCTTCTCAAGGACGAAGCGGTCTGGGAACTCCTCCACGCGGAGAGCGTGGGGGAGATCGCGGAGCGGCTGCGTCATGCCCCGGGATACCAGGCCCACCTGGAAACCCTGCCTCCCCGGGACGTGCACCGCTACGACCTGGAGGGCCTCATCAAGGCCATCCCCCTCACCGAGGCGGCGGCCTTCCTGAACTACCTCAACGGGCCCCGGGACGCCTTCCTTCGTGCCTGGGTGGAGCGCCACGAGGCGGACAACCTCAAAAGCCTGCTGCGCTGGATCCTCTCCGGGCGCCAGGACCGGGAGGAGCTGCGCCGGCGCCTCTGGGAGGTGCCGGACTCCAAGCTGCCGGGGGATCTGCTCCTCTCCGCTCGGGACTTCCCGGAGCTGCTGGAGACCCTTCGGGGCACCCGGTACTACCGAGTGATTCGGGAGCCCATGAAGCACCTCATCGACGGGGAATCCAACCTCTTCGCCCTGGAGATGGCCCTGGACATCGAGGCGGAGTCTCACATCCACCAGGCCCTCTGGGTCCTGGCCCCGGAGGACCGGAGGCTCATCCTCCCCCTCTTCGGGGCCCGCATCGACCTCATCAACCTTTACTGGCTCTACCGGGGGAGGCGGTTCTTCCGCATGGCCCCGGAGGAACTGATGAACCGTCTCCTCCCCTGCCGCTACCGCATCCGACCGGCTCAGCTTCGGGCCATGACCCGGGCCCAGACCCTGGAGGAGGCCCTGGAGCTGCTCTCCCAGACCCCCTACGGGCGGGTGTTCCACGAATCCGCCCCCCAGGACGAACTGGTGGTGGAACGGGACATCAAGCGCTTTCTCCTCCTCTCCGCCCGGGAGATCTACCGGGTGGGGCCCCCTGCCTTCCACACCGCCATGAGCTACTTCATGCTCCGGGAGCTGGAGATCGAGGACCTGACCACCATCATCGAAGACGTCCGGTACGACTACGACCGGCGCCACGCCGCGGTCTACCTGGCCCGGCCGCTCCTCTTCGGAGGTGACAACCCATGGCAGTGATCAAAATGATGGCCCTGACCCTCATCGGCCCCAACGAGGAGATGGAGGCGGTGGCCCGGCAGATGGTCCTCATGGGAGGGTTCCAGCCCCTCCCCCTGGACCTGCTCCTGAACGACCGCAACCTCCGGTCCCGGGTAAGCACCGAGACGGGCAACCCCTACGACGACCTGCTCCTCAAGCTGGGGGCGGTGTGGAAGGTCGCGGGGGAGTCCGCCCCGGACCCCTTCCCCGTTCCCCTGGACGAGTCCTTCACCCTGGAGCGCCTCTCCCGGGAGGTGCACGGGGCGGCGGGAAAGCTGGAGCTTTGGGAGCGACGCCGGGAATTCCTGGCGGAGGAACTGGAGGAGCTGGAGGCCACCCGCATCTGCGTGGCCTGCCTGAACGACCTGGGACGATCGCCCCGGGACCTGGCAGAGACGGAGTTCGTCCCCATCTTCTTCGGCCGGACCACGGACGAGAACTACAAGCGTCTGGAGGAGTCCGCCGAGGGGGCACCCCTCCTGGTGATCCCGCTTCGAAGCAGCGGGGGCAACACCTGGACTCTGGTGATCACCGTGCCGGGCTACCTGGAGGGGACGAAGAAACTCCTGGAGACCATCTACTTCAGGGAATATTCCCTCCAAGGGGTGGCGGAGCGCTTGGACCCAAAAAATCCCTTGGGGACCCTGGAGACGCGCATCTCCCAACACCGCAAGGCCATGGAGGCCCTCACCCGGGCGGGGAAACACCTGCTCTCGGACCACCGGACGGAGTACGAGACCCTCTTCTCCCGGGTCTACACCATGCAGCGAGTCTACGACCTCTGCAAGGGTCGGGGAGAGGTGAGCGGGCTCTTCGTCCTCTCCGGCTGGATCCCCGCGGACACTCTGGATTCGGTGAAGGAGACGGTGGGCAAGGAGGCCCCCCGAAGCTCCCTGATGGTGGAAGAATCGGGCACCCTGCCCTACCCGGGCATCCGGGTCCCCACGCTGCTGCGCAACCTGCCCCTGGTGCGGGCCTTCCAGGACGTGGTGGGGCTCTACAGCCTCCCCTCCTACGGGGAGATCGACCCGTCTTTCTTCGTGGCCCTGAGCTTCTGCCTCTTCTTCGGTTTCATGTTCGGGGACGTGGGACACGGACTGATCCTCATCCTGGGAGCCCTGTTCCTCCAGAAGAAGCGCATCCTCAAGAAGTCCCTGGCCACGGTGATGAAATCCGCGGGCACCATGTCCGTGGTCTTCGGCTTCCTCTACGGCAGCGTCTTCGGCCTGGAGGACGTGATCCCCGCCCTGTGGCTCTCCCCCATGAAGGACATGGGCAAGCTCCTGGGCATCTCCATCGGCCTGGGGGTGGGGATGGTCAGCCTGGGGATGGTGCTCAACATGGTCGCCCGGTACCGGGAGGGGGACTTCGGCAGGCTGCTCTTCGACGGGGGCGGCCTGACGGGACTGGTGTTCTACTGGTCCGCCGCGGGGGCGCTGTTCGCGGGCTTCGCGGGCATTTCCCTGCCCTTCCCCAGCTGGGCGGTCTCGGCGGCCCTGGTGGGCCTGCTGGCCATCATGTTCCTCCGGGACGTGCTGGCCCGGACGCTGCTGCACCAGAAAAAGGGCGCTCCCGGGGAGGAGGAGCCGGGGTTCCTCCACTTCTTCGAGGTGCTCCACGGGCTGCTCTCCTTCCTGAGCAACACCGCGTCCTTCGTGCGCCTTGCCGCCTTCGCCCTGAACCACGTGGGCCTGTCCCTGGCGGTGCTCATGCTCTCGGAGATGGTCCACGAACTCCCGGGAGGCCTCTTCTTCAAAGTGGTCATCCTGGTGCTGGGCAACGCGGTGATCGTGGCCCTGGAGGGGCTCATCGTCTTCATCCAGACCCTCCGGCTGGAATACTACGAGTTCTTCAGCAAGTTCTACCGGGGAGGAGGGAAGGCCTTCCACCCCGTCCGCTGGAACCGTCCCGAGCGGGCCCGGACCACCCCCTCCTGACGGAGGGGACGGGACGACGCCGGGACTTGAGGCAATCGCATCCACATTTCTATCTGCTGGCGAAGGAGTTGAGGTTCATGTGGGGTTTGGCACTGTGCGGGGTTTCTGTGGCGGGTCTGGTGGGCGCGGGTTTGGTGCTGCGAAACAGGCGCCTTCCCCGGGCGAAGGGGATCCTCCTTTCCAGCCTGTCGGGGTCGGCTCTGCTTCTGGTGGCGGGGGCCCTGGTGGCCCTGGGCAGCCATCCCGCCCTGGCGGCGGAGGGAGTTTCCGCCGTGGCCACCGCCAGCACCGGAGCGGGGCTGGGCTTTCTGGCCGCCAGCCTGGCCACGGGCCTGGCCTGCCTGGGGGCGGGTTTCGCCGTGAGCAGCGTGGGATCCGCCGCCCTGGGACTGGTGGGAGAGAAGCCGGAAATGCTGGGAAGCACCCTGATCTACCTGGGGCTGGCGGAAGGGATCGCCATCTACGGGGTCATCGTCTCCCTGCTGATCCTGGGCAAGTTCTAGGCGAGACGGGAGGGCCATGCACGCCTTTCTGGTGAGCGACAACCACGACACCCAGGTGGAGATGCGCCTGGCGGGGATCCAGGGAGTGGTGGTCCACGGCCCCGAGGGAACTCGGCAGGCCATGGAGGAAGCCCTGGCCCTCCCGGACCTGGGAATCCTGGTGGTGACCGAAAAGGCTGCGGCGCTCGTCCCCGACCTGATGCAGAGGCTTCGGGAGCGGGGGGAGCTGCCGCTGGTGGTGGAGATTCCGGACCGGCACGGAACGCTGCGGGGACCGGACTTCCTGACCCGGTACGTCCGGGACGCCATTGGGGTGAAGATGGAATGAGCGACGTCCAGAACGAGAAACTGAACGCCCTGCGGGACATCATCCTGGACCGGGCGGACGGACAGCGGTCGGTGCTCCTTCGGGAGGCCAAGCAGGAGGCGGACACCTGGACGGCCCAGGAGTCGGAGAAGCTGGATCGGGAGACGGACCTGGTGCTTCAGGACGCCCGCAACCGGTCGGAGGACATCCGGAGACGCCAGATCCTCACGGCGGAGCGGGAACGCTCCACGGAGACCCTGCGGCTTCAGAACCGCCTTCTGGGGGAGGCCCTGGGGATGCTCCAGGACGAACTGGTGCGCCTCCGGGACCGGGACGACTACCCCCAGATCCTGGCGGGCCTGGTGCTGGAGGGGGTGGCTGCGGCGGGTCAGGAGGGGACCTACCGGGTCCGCCTGGCCGCCGCCGACGCCGCCCTGGGAGACCAGGTGGTCTGGATGGTCAAGACGGAGCGCCCGGGGTTGGAGCTGACCTTCGACCCCAACCCCGCCCCCGTCCTGGGTGGCGTGTGGCTGGCCTCCGAGGACGGCAGGAGGCAGGTGAACGCGGACTGGCACCAGCGGGCCCGCGAGATGGCCGACGAACTGGCGGAGCGGCTCATGCCGCTTCTGTAGGAGGACCTCCCGGTGAACGGAGAACGGACGCGCAAGGAAGGATCCCTGACGGCCATCAACGGCCCGGTGGTCAGGGCGCGGGGCATGGGGGAATACGCCATGCGGGAGATGGTCCTGGTGGGACACCGGACCCTCCTGGGGGAGATCATCCGCATGGAGGAAGACGAGGCCACCATCCAGGTCTACGAGGACACCCAGGGTCGGCTCCTCATCATCCCGTATGGGCACCCTCGGAACAGGGTCTTTGAGGGCTGGCGCGATACGGGTTTGGTGCTAGCATAGAGTTCAAATTTCATGAGGCCTCTTCATGGTTCTCTCACAGGAGGACGGATTCATGCGCAAGGCGCGAAAGAGCAGCGGCAAGGAAGTGACGGACTTGAACCAGCTCTTCCTGGGTTTTCTGGGCCTGGAAGAGCCCTGGTTCATCCAGTCCATCGAATGGGATCCCCTGGAGGGACGGGTGGACCTGCACGTCTCCTTCCGGGAGGGCACCCGATTCCCCTGCCCGAAGTGCGGGGGTTCCCATCCGGTTCATGACTGCCTGGAGCGCACCTGGCGCCACCTGAACCTCTTCCAGCACAAGACCTACCTTCACGCCCGGGTCCCCCGAACGGAGTGTCCGGAACATGGAGTCCACCAGATCGCCGTCCCCTGGGGAGAGGAACGGAGCGGCTTCACCCTGCTCTTCGAAGCCTTCGTGATGGAACTGGCCCCCCTTCTTCCCGTGAAGGAGATCTCCCGCGTCCTGGGGGAGACGGACACCCGACTCTGGCGGATCATCCGCCGGCACGTGGACCGCTTCTTGGCCACCCAGGATCTTACGGGGCTGCGCAGGGTCGGGGTGGACGAAACCTCCTACCGCAGGGGGCACAGGTATGTCACCGCCTTCGTGGACCTGGACCGGGGACACGCCATCTGGGTCACGGAGGGGAAGGGCAAGGCCGTCCTGGCGCGGTTTGCGGCCTACCTGACCTCACGAGGTGTCGCCCCCTCCGTCATCACCGACTTCACCCTGGACATGTCCGAGGCCTTCATCCAGGGGATCGGGGAGAACTTTCCCCAGGCCCGCCTGACCTTCGACAAATTCCACGTCATCAAAATGATGAACGAAGCGGTGGACCAGGTCCGCCGAGAGGAACGCCGGGGTGCCGAGGAACTGACGGGAAGCCGCTACCTCTGGCTTTACAACCCCGAAAGTCTCTCGCCCAAGCAGCAAGCAGCCCTCACCGCCCCTGCTTGCCTCAAAGAACACCCGCAAGACCCAAAGGGCCTACGCCCTGAAGCTCCTCCTGCAGGAGTTCTACGAGAAGGTCCCGCGCTGGGGGACCGTGTGGCTGAAACGCTGGTACTGGCGAGCCAGCCACAGCCGCCTGGAACCGGTCAAGAAGCTGGCCCGAACCATCAAGAATCACTGGGAGGGGGTCCTGAATCACATCCGAACCGGGATCGACAACGGCATCCTGGAGGGACGCAACAGCCTCTTCAAGGCCGCCTCGGCGAAAGCCCGAGGCTACCGCACCTCCACCTATGCGGCTCTGAGCTATTTACTGGTCAACGCTAAGATGCAACTGCGGTTTCCTGGGCCCCGGGAAGCAGCCCATACGGGATGATGAGGAACCCCCAGGGTCTCCAGATCGGGGAACCCGTCACGGGCTCCCACGAGTCCCTCTCCGTGTCCCTGGGCCCCGGCCTGGTGGGAGGCTTCTTCGACGGCATCGGCCGCCCCCTGGGGACCCTCATGGAGCGCCAGGGGGTCTACATCGCCCCGGGACTCAACGTGCCCCAGGTGGACCCGACGACGGAATGGGATCTGGTGCCCGTGGCCAAGGTGGGAGACATGGCCACGCAGGGCTCCCTGTTGGCCACGGTGCAGGAGACCCCCCTTCTCCTCCACCGCATCCTCACCCCTCCCGGGGTGGAGGGGGAGATCGTGGAGATGGCCCCCCAGGGAGCCCTCCGCAGCGACGGGATCGTGGCCCGGGTGAAGGACCCCTTCGGCCACGAGACCCCCATCCCCCTGGTGCAGCGGTGGCCCGTCCGGCTGCCCCGGCCCTACCGGGAGCGGCTGTTGCCCAACGAGCCCCTGGTGACGGGACAGCGGGTCATCGACGGCCTCTTCCCCATCGCCAAGGGGGGCGCCGCCGCCATCCCCGGAGGCTTCGGCACCGGCAAGACCGTGACCCAGCACCAGCTGGCCAAGTGGAGCGAGGCCCAGGTGGTGGTGTACATCGGCTGCGGCGAGCGGGGCAACGAGATGACCGACGTGCTGGAGGAGTTCCCGGTGCTGGAGGACCCCCGGTCCGGGCGTCCCCTCATGGAGCGCACCATCCTCATCGCCAACACCTCCAACATGCCCGTGGCGGCCCGGGAGGCCTCCATCTACACGGGCATCACCCTGGCGGAGTACTTCCGGGACATGGGATACGACGTGGCCCTCATGGCGGACTCCACCAGCCGCTGGGCGGAGGCCCTCCGGGAGATCTCCGGTCGCCTGGAGGAGATCCCCGCGGAGGAGGGCTTCCCCGCGTACCTGCCCACCCGTCTGGCGGAGTTCTACGAGCGGGCGGGGCGGGTGGTCACCCAGGGCGGGGAGACGGGGAGCATCACCATCATCGGCGCCGTGTCTCCCCCGGGGGGAGACTTCACGGAGCCCGTCACCCGACACACCAAGCGGTTCATCCGCTGCTTCTGGGGGCTGGACAAGAACCTGGCCAACGCCCGGCACTTCCCCGCCATCTCCTGGCTGGACTCCTACAGCGAGTACGCCCAGGAGGTGGAGGACTGGTTCTCCTCCCACGTGGACCCCCGATGGGGCTCCCTGCGGGACCGGGCCCGAGAGATCCTGGCGGAGGACGAGCGCATCCAGCAGATCATCCGCCTCGTGGGGGAGGACGTGCTCCCGGACGACCAGCGCCTCCTGGCCTTCACCGCCTTCCTGGTGAAGAACGGCTACCTCCAGCAGAGCGCCTTCGGGCCGGACTCCTACTCCCCTCCGGAGAAGGGCTTCGCCATCCTGGACCTGATCCTGCACTTCCACGAGAAGGCCGCGGGGCTGGTGAAGAAAGGGGTGCCCCTGTCCCTCCTGAAGGACGGGGAACCCGTGGACGCCATCACCCACCTGCGGGAGCTGAAGGCGGAGGACAAGGGAGCCTTCGAGGACCTGCGCAAGAGACTGGACGCCCACCTGGACCGGGTGGGGGCCGAGCGGACTCCCACCCGGGAGCCCCGACCCGGCGACGCGGGAGGAGATGCGTCATGGCGCTAGCGGAATTTCGCGGCATCCAGCAGATCAACGGGCCCTTCGTGCTGGTGGAGGCGGTCCCGGGGGTGGGGTACGGGGACCTGGTGGACGTGGTGGTCCCCGACGGCACCCTGCGCCGGGGACGGGTGGTCTCCCTCACGGAGAAGGCGGTGCTCATCCAGGTGTTCGCGGGAACGGGCGACCTGGTGCCCGCCACCACCCGGCTGCGCTTCCTGGGCAAGCCCCTGGAGATGCCCCTGGCCCCTTCCATCCTGGGGCGCACCTTCACGGGCCTGGGGGAACCCCGGGACGGCTGCGGCCCCGTGTACGGGGGCAAGCGGGTCAACGTCAACGGCCTGCCCCTGAACCCCATGGCCCGCAAGTACCCCCGGGACTTCATCCACACGGGGATCTCCGCCATCGACACCCTCACCACCCTGATCCGGGGCCAGAAACTGCCCATCTTCTCGGGCAACGGGCTGCCTCACAACCAGCTGGCGGTGCAGATCGCCACCCAATCCCGCCTGGTGGGGGCGGAGAACTTCGCCGTGTGCTTCGCGGGCATCGGCATCAAACACGACGACGCGGCCTTCTTCACCCAGGAACTCTCGGTGAAGGGACGCACCAACAGCATCGTCACCTTCCTGAACCTGGCGGACGACCCGGTGATCGAGCGGATCGCCACCCCCCGCATGGCCCTGACCGCGGCGGAGTACCTGGCCTACGAGCTGGGAATGCACGTGCTGGTCATCATCACCGACATGACCAACTACTGCGAAGCCCTGCGGGAACTGGGAGTGGCGGCGGGAGAGGTGCCCAGCCGGAAGGGCTACCCCGCCTACATGTACAGCGACCTGGCCTCCCTCTACGAGCGGGCGGGGGTGGTGCGAGACCTGAAGGGCAGCGTGACCCAGCTTCCCATCCTCACCATGCCCAACGACGACATCACCCACCCCATCCCGGACCTGACGGGGTTCATCACGGAGGGGCAGATCGTCCTCTCCCGGGAGCTGGACGCCAAGGGGATCTACCCCCCCATCGACGTGCTCACCAGCCTCTCCCGGCTCATGAAGGACGGCATCGGCAAGGGCTACACCCGGGACGACCACCCCGGCGTGGCCAGCCAGCTCTTCGCCTCCTACAGCCGGGTGCAGGACATCCGCTCCCTGGCGGGGGTGGTGGGGGAAGACGAGCTCTCCAAGAACGACAAGATGTCCCTGGAATTCGGCCGGTTCTTCGAATCCCGCTTCCTGAAGCAGGGAAGGGAGGAGGACCGGGACATCTCCCTTTCCCTGGACATGTCCTGGGACATCCTGCGGGCTCTCCCCAAGAACGAGCTGACCCGCGTCTCCATGGACGAGATCCGAGGACACCTCAAGCCGTGAGCCTCTCCCGGGGTCCCTTCCTCTCCCTTCGGGGGTGTTGGACCCTGGTGTGGCTCGCCTGCTTCCTGGGCGCGGCGCTGCCTGCCCTGGCGGCTTTCCGCGCCCAGGACCCGCGTTTGCTCTGGCTCTGGGTCCCCTCGGGAGCCCTCCTCTACCTGCTGGGCTCCCGGTGCATCGTGCGCCCCACCAAGGAGCTTCTGACCTGGGCGCAGACCCCCCTGGACGCGGCCCCTCCCACCTTCCCCCGGCTCCACCTCCTTTCCGTGGAGCTGGTGGACCACACCCAGAACCTGGTCTCCCTGGTCCAGCAGCTCTGGGCCAACGAGGAGAGCCTCCGGGATCAATACGAGCAGATCACCCGGCGGGAGCGACAGATCGACGCCCTCTTCCGGGCCGCCCGCATCCTGGGGGAGGGGCAGGAACCGTCGGTGTGGTTCCGCCTCCTGGGCTCCTTCCTGGGAGAGCGCTTCGACCTCCTGGGGGCGGACCTGTATCTCCACGATCCCCGGCAGAACCGCCTGGTGCGCCGGGCCTGCTGGGCCCGAGCCCAGGATCTCTACGACGACATGGAGGTCCTTCCCCTGACGGGGATCTCCTCCGTGTGCACCCAAGCCTTCCGCACCGGGGAGATCCAGAACGTGGGGACCGTGGAGAGCTGCCCCTTCTACCTCCCCGGAAACGACACCACACGAAGCCAGCTGTCCCTGCCCCTGTACCACTGGGGAAAGCCCCTGGGGGTGCTGAACCTGGAGAGCGCGACCCCCAACGCCTTCCCGGAGGAGGACTCCCTCTTCTACCAGGGCCTGGCGGAGCTGACCTCCCAGGAGATGGACAACTTGCTGCACCACGAGGGGCAGCAGGCCCACATCGTCCAGGCCCTCACGGGCCTGGCCCGGGCGGTGGAGCTGCGGGACCCCTACACGGGGCAGCACCAGGAGCGGGTGGCGGGACTGGCGGTGCAGCTGGGGGAAAATCTGGGGCTGCCCTGGCCTCAGGTACAGGACCTGAAGACCGCGGCGCTGCTCCACGACATCGGCAAGATCGGCATCGCCGACACCCTCCTGCTCAAGCCTGCGGGGCTGAACCCCCAGGAGTTCCAGCAGGTGCGCACCCACGCGGAGAAGGGAGCGGAGCTGCTGCAGAACCTCCGGTTCCTGGAGAACTGCCTGGCGGGGGTACGGCACCACCACGAACGCTGGGACGGCAACGGCTACCCCGACGGCCTTCGGGGGGAGGACATCCCCCTCATGGCCCGGATCATCGCCCTGGCGGATTCCTACGACGCCATGACCACCCAGCGGGTCTACCGAACCCCCCGCACCCCCAAGGAGGCCCTGTCGGAGATCCGCCGGTGCGCGGGGAAGCAGTTCGACCCCCGGCTGGCCCGACAGTTCTGCTCCCTGATGGAGTCCCAATCAGCGCCCCACCCCCACGGGGTCTTTTCCTGAGGCAAAGGCATAAAAAAACGGAGCCGACCGAAGTCGGCTCCGCAGTCTCCATTCAACTCCGTCCCCAGGTCCCGGACCTCGTTCCCGAAAGGGGCGCCGCCTCGACGGGCGGTTTCGGTCCTTGCGCCCCCCGCAGGAACCAGGCTCCCCGGGAGTCTTTCTCCCAGCCGCTTCCCCAAGCCGTTCCCACGAGACCGTTTCCCGAAGCCTCTTCCGTACCTTTCCATCCGTTCTGCATCATGCCCCTCCACTCCTCCCGAAACATCGTCCCCGGCACATTTCCGGCTCGTCCAGGCTGATCTCGATGTTCCGTTCGTCGTCGTCGCAGGCCGCAGCGGATCGCAGGCTTCATGGCGTCTTCCTCCTTCGAGGCCCCCGAAGGGGCTCGGAGGCTTTATACCACCCCGGAGCCGGCACGTCAACGTGGGTTCACTAAACATGACCAAGTAAACCAAAATCCCCTATGGTTTCCTCTTCTCCTCCCGGGGCAGGGGTTCTCCTCGGGAATCCCGGGGGTGCACCAGCCACCGCAGCTTGGGAAAGAGCGCTTCGGGATGCCGCAGGCGTCTTTGCAGAAGCCGCCCCGCGGCGACGCCGATCTCGAAGGCCCCCCAGGGAAGACAGCAGAGCCCCAGGAGGGCGGCGATCCGGGCGTCGCCGCACCAGAGGGAAGGGCCGGGGGGCAGCGCCTGCGCTCCGTCCACCAGGGCCAGGGGAAGCCCCTCGCCCTCCTCCTCCAGCCGGGAGAGGAAGGGGAACAGGGCGCCGGGTCCCCCGCAGTAACGGAAACGTCGGCCCGGAAAGGCCCGTCGGACGCCCCGGAGCACCCCCGGGGCGTCCAGCCCCAGGCAGGCTCCCTCGTCGGCCCCCCAGCGCACCGTGGGAAGGAAAAACCCCTCCGGGGGCAGGATGCGCCCCTCCGCCCACAGGACCCCCTCCACCCTTCGGGCGACGAGGCGCTCCGCCCCCCGAAGGGCTCCCCGGGGATCCCGCCCCGATTCCAGGGGCAGCAGGTCCCACCCCGCAGATCCCAGGCTCCGACGGGCTCCCTCCAGAAACGGGCCCACCCACCACTCCCCCAGGGAGGGCACCAGGACCCCCGCCAGGCCCGTGCGCCCGCTGGAAAGCCCCCGGGCGGTGACGTCCATGCGGTAGCCCAGCTCCCGAGCGGCCTCCCAGACCCGTCGTCCCGTGGCGTCGGAGATGCGCGGGTCTCCCCGAAGCACCCGGCTCACCGTGCCCTTGTCCACCCCCGCGACCCGGGCCACGTCCTTCATGGTCACCCCAAGGGCGCTCCCCCCCTTCCCCCGGATTATGGACAAAGCGTCCCCAGGCGTCCACGGCGGGTTTGACGGGCCCGGTGCCTTTCGTTAGGCTGTGCTGCGACAAGCCATCAACCCAAGGAGGCCCGCGCCATGACCCACCCCACCGTCCCGACCTGCCCCGCTCCCCCATCCTCCCCAGGGTTCGCCTCTTCCCGAAGGCCCCACGAGGCGTCATGAGGGATCGGGTGCGGCCTCACCTCCTCTTCTGGACCCCCTGTCTTCTGGGCCTGGCCCTGCTTTTTCTCCCCAGCTCCGCTCGGGGGGACGACCGCATCCTGGCCTTCGACAGCGTGGTGCGCGTCGCCGAAGACGGGACCCTGAAGGTCACGGAAAACCTGCGTCTGGTCGCGGAGGGGGACGGAGCCCGCAGGGGGCTCCTCCGCGTCTTCTCGAGCCCCTCCCGGGAGGCAGCCGCCCCGCCGTCGGAGATGGGGTTGGAGGTGCTGGAGGTGCTGCGGGATGGGGAGAAGGAGCCCTGGCGTGCGGAAAGCCGGGGGGGGACGGTCCGGCTCTTCCTGGGGGAACCGGGACGCCCGGCCCCCCCGGGGGTGCACACCTACCTGATCTCCTACCGCACGGCGGGACAGATCGCCTTCCGGCCGGACCGGGACGAGCTGCGCTGGAACGTCACGGGGTGCGGCTGGACCCTCCCCGTCGAACGGGCCACCTGCCGCGTCCTCCTGCCCGAGGATTCCGGGGAGGTCCCCCCGTTTCTGGATCTCTCGGCCACCACGGGGCTGGGAGAGGATCGGGAGGGAGATGTTTCCTACCGGGTGGACGCCGACGGCAGCGCCGCCTTCGAGTCCACCCGGACCCTCCAGCCCCGGGAGGACCTGAGGGTGACGGCCTCCTGGCCCAAGGGGACGGTGATCTCCTCGGAGGAGGCGGCGGAGCGTCTGGAGACCCGGAGAGGACACGGCTGGTTCCTCGGGGGGTGCGCCCTCTCCGTTCTGACACTTTTGTACTTCCTGGGGGTGTGGAGCCGGGTGGGCCGACCTCCCCGCCCGGAATCCCTGACGCCCCGCCTCGCCCCGCCGGTGGACTTCTCCCCGGCGGCCTGCCGCCTGTTCCGCCGCAGGGATTTCGACGGGAGGACCTTCGTCTGCGCCCTCCTGGACGGGGCGGTGAAGGGTGCCCTGCACCTCCGCCGGGAGGGGGAGGACTACGTCCTGGAGCTGCGGGACCAGGGATGGGAGAACCTCGCCCCGGAGGAGACGGGGCTGCTGCGGTCCCTTTTCCCCGGGACGGACAAGGTCTTCCGGGCCTGTCCTCCGGGGGGACCGGCCCTTCGGGACGCCCGGGATCGGGTGCGAGCGGCCCTGGAGAAGGGGCTGGAGGACCTCCTGGGGGACTCCAACCGGGGGTGGTGGCGGGGGGGCGTCCTCCTTTCCCTGCTGGCGGCGGGGGTCCTGACGGCGGGGCGCCCGGAGGCGCCCTGGGCCCCCCTCCTGGGGGCGGCCTTCCTGGCCTGGACCCTGGGGGTCCTGGGGCTGCTCCAGAAGGTCCGGTCCCGATGGAGCCTCTGGTGGAGGGCCTCGGAGGGGCGCACCCTCCGGCTCCTCCAGGCCCTGACCACCACCCTCCTGAGCCTGCCCTTCGTGGTCGGGGAGGTCCTGGGGGCAGGACTCCTGAGCCAGGAAGCAGGGGTGCCGGCGGCGGGAACGGTGGCCCTCCTGGGGGGGCTGGACGCGGTCTTCCGCAGGCTCCTGGCCACCCCCGGCGGGAGGGGGCTGCGCATCCTCCGCCAGATCGAGGCGTTCCGTCTGTACCTCGCCTGCGGGAAGGGTGGCCCGGGGGATCGGGACAAGCCGCCGACCCGCACGCCGGAACTCTACGAGCGCTTCCTCCCCTACGCCCTGGCCCTGGACGCGGAGCGTCCCTGGGGGGAGTCCTTCGCCCCCCCTGCGCCCTCGCCGGAGGTGGCAAGGCGGATCGAAGCCCCCTTCTGGTACGAGGGGGAGGACTTCGACCCGACCCTCCCGGGGGCCTTCCTCCCCGCACTGGAGGGTCGCCTCCTGACCCTCCTCCAGCCCCCCTCCCCCGAGGAGGAGGCAAGGACGCCCAGGGAGGAGACCGACACGGAGGGGGCGGCCCCGCACATTGACGACGCCCCCGGAAATGGTTAGGCTGCGGTCGAATCCACCCACTCCACGAGGAGGCCCGAACCCATGAAATGGATCGTGCTCGGCATCGTCGCCGCCGTCGCCCTGTGGTTCCTTGGCATCTACAACCGCTTCGTCCGGCTGCGCAACCTGGCCCAGGAGGCCTGGAGCGGCGTGGACGTGCAGCTCAAGCGGCGCTGGGACCTGGTGCCCAACCTGATGGAGTCCGTCAAGGGCTACGCGGCCCACGAGAAGCAGATCTTCGAGGACGTGGCGAAGCTGCGGAGCGAATCCCTCTCCGCCACCACCCCTTCGGCCAAGGCGGCGGTGGAGAACGCCTTCACCCAGTCCCTGCGCAGCGTCTTCGCGGTGGCGGAAGCCTACCCGGAGCTGCGGGCCACGGAGAACTTCCAGGACCTCCAGCGCAACCTGGCGGAGCTGGAGGAGCAGATCCAGATGGCCCGGCGCTACTACAACGGCTCCGTGCGGGATTACAACATCCTGGTAGACTCCTTCCCCAGCCTGCTGGTGGCCCGGGCGTTCTCCTACGGCAAGATGGACTTCTTCGACCTGGACGAGGCGGAGCGGGCCGTCCCGAAGGTGGCGTTCTGACCCCATGAACCGCACCCCAAGCCGCGCCTCCTTCGGGGGGCGCGTTTCCTTTGCGGCCCTGGTCCTGACCTTGACCCTGCTCCTTTCGGCCCTCCCCGGGGGGGCGGAGGAGCGGATCCTGGGCTACGAAAGCGTGGTGCGCGTCGCCCCCGACGCCTCCCTGGAGGTGACGGAGACCCTGAAGGTCCGGGCGGAGGGGGATCAGATCCGCCGGGGCATCTACCGGGACTTCCCCACCCGCTACCGGAACGCCCAGGGGAAGAGGGTCCGGGTGCCCTTCGACGTGCTCCGGGTCCTCCTGGACGGGCACCCCGAGGACTGGCACACCGAGGACCGGGACAACGGGGTGCGCCTCTACGCGGGAAGCCGGGACCGGACGGTGGTCCCGGGGGTGCACACCTACACCCTCGTCTACCGCACCGCCCGGCAGGTGGGACACTTCGAGGGCCACGACGAGCTGTACTGGAACGTCACGGGCAACGGCTGGGTCTTCCCCATCGACCGGGCCACCTGTCGCATCCTCCTCCCCCGGAAGGAGGGGGGGACGGCACCCTTCCTCCGCCAGGCCGCCTTCACGGGCGCCCAGGGGGAACGGGGCTCCGGTGCGATCTGGCGGATCGGCGGGGACGGCTCCGCCTTCTTCGAGACCACCCGGCCCCTGGGGCCCCACGAGGGGCTCACGGTGGTGGCCTCGTGGCCCGCAGGGGTGGTGGCCCCCACGGAGGAGACCCGGGCGGGGGCGGAGGAGGGACGAGGGCTGATCCTGGCGGGCTGGGCCCTGGGAGGGCTCACCTTGCTGGCCTTCGTCCTGGCCTGGGTGAAGGTGGGGCGGGACCCCAAGAAGGGCACCCTGGTCCCCCGCTTCGCCCCCCCCGAGGGTTTCTCCCCCGCCGCCTGCCGAACCCTCTGGCGCATGGGAGGGTTCGACTCCCGCACCTTCGCCTGCGCCCTCATCCACGGGGCGGTGAAGGGAGCCCTGACCCTGGTCCAGGAGGAGGACTCCTTCCGCCTGGAGCTGCGAAACCGCAACCTCCCGGGGCTGGCCCCGGAGGAGGCCCTCCTGGTGCGGTCCTTCTTCCCCGGGGACCGGGGAGCCTTCACCTTCGGGGACGAGGAGGACGAGACGGTCCGGGCAGCCCAAGACGGGGTCCGCCGGATCCTCAAGAGAGGCACAGAGGGGACCTTCTTCTCCTCCCATCGGGGCTGGTGGGCCCTGGGGGCGTCCCTCTCCCTGCTGGCCGCCGGAACCCTCCTGATGGGGGAAGGGGGAGGCGATCCGGGCCCCCTCGCCCTGGGCGTGGGGGCGCTGGCCCTCCTGGGGGTGACGGGGGTGCTGATCCGCAACGTTCCCGCCGCCTGGAGACGCTTTCGGGAAAGCCGGGGCCTCCGCAGGGGGCTCTCCCGCCTCCTGGGGCTGGTGGGGGCGGTCCTCGCCGTCCCGGCGTTCCTGGCGGCGGACCTGGTGCTCCTGGCCCTCCTGGCGGAGGAGGGCTCCCCCGCCGCCGCCCTGATGACGACGGTCCTGGGAGCCGCCGACGCCCTGTTCTTCTGGCTCCTCAAGGCCCCCAGCGTCGCGGGGAGGAAGGCCCTGGACGAGCTGGAGGGCTTCCGCATGTACCTCTCCGTGGCGGAGAAGGACCGCATGAACCTGCTCAACCCGCCGGAGCGCACCCCGGAGCTTTTCGAGCGCTTCCTCCCCTATGCCCTGGCCCTGGACGTGGAGCAGCACTGGTCGGAGCAGTTCGCCGACGTGCTGGCCCGGGCCGCCCGGGAGCCCGGAGGGTACACCCCCCTCTGGTACGCCGGGGGGAGCTTCGACCCGACCCGGCCGGACCGGTTCGCCTCCTCCCTGGGGGACAGCCTCTCCTCCCACATCGCCTCCGCCGCCACGCCCCCGGGAAGCGAGTCGGGCTTCAGCGGCGGCTCCTCCGGGGGCGGGGGAGGAGGCGGGGGAGGCGGCGGCTGGTAGGGATCAAGCCCCCGAGGCCGCGCCGAGGGAGCGGGGCTCTCCTCGATGCGGCCGGGAACGGTCAGTCCCCCTCGTAGAACGCCCGGTAGGCCTCCCGGGAGGCCAGCACGTCCGCCGTGCTCACCAGCTCGTAGGGGGCGTGCATGGACAGAAGCGCGGGCCCCAGGTCCAGCACGTCCATGCCTGAGCGGCTCAGGTACTTGGCCACGGTGCCGCCGCCCCCCTTGTCCACCCGCCCCAGGCTCCCGGTCTGCCAGGGCACGTTCTCCCCCTCCAGTGCCCGGCGAACCCGGGCGACGAACTCCCCCCGGGCCTCGCTGGCGTCGTACTTTCCCCTCTGCCCGGTGACCTTCATCATCGCCGGGCCGTCCCCGGGCCGGGGGGTCTGCCGGGGATCGAAGGACTCCTTGTACAGGGGGTTGCCCCCCTCGGTGACGTCGGCGCTCAGGGCCTCCGAGGCGGCGAGGCACCGCCGCAGGTCCAGGACGGAACCGCACCCCTCCCGGCCGAGCAGCTCCCCCAGGAACAGCTCCAGCAGGGCCCCCTGGGCGCCTCCCACCCCCTCGCTGCCGATCTCCTCCCGGTCCAGGGCCAGGAAGACCGCCCCCCGGGGCAGGTCCCGAGCCTCCAGGAACGCCTCGAAACCGCAGAAGACGCAGACCCGGTCGTCCAGGCCGTAGGCCCCCACCAGGGCCCCGTCGACCCCCACCCTTCGGGCGGGCCCCGCGGGAACCAGGGCCAGGTCCGAGGAGGTGAGGTCTTCTTCCCCGAAGCCGTAGCGCTCCTCCAGCAGGGCCAGCACCGCCGCCTTCACCGGGTCCTTCTCCTCACCCGTCCGGGGACGATGCCCCAGAAGGGCGTCCAGGTTCTCCCCCGTCACGGTCTCGCTGGCCTTGCGGTTCTCCTGCTCCCGGTCCAGGTGGGGGGCCAGGTCGGGCACCAGAAGCACCGGATCTGACGGGTCCTCCCCCAGGGCCAGTCGCACCGTCGTGCCGTCGGTGCGGTGCACCTCCCCGTGGAGCGCCAGGGGCAGGTTCACCCACTGGTACTTCTTGAGCCCCCCGTAGTAGTGCCCGTCCCCCATCAGGAGCCCCCCGTCCTCGTAGAGGGGACGGGGCTTCAGGTCGATGCGCGGGGAGTCGGCGTGGGCCGCCACCAGGCGAACCCCCGCGCCCAGGGGCTTCCTCCCCGATCGGTAGGCCGCCAGGGCCCGATCCTTCCAGTTCAGGAAGACCCCCTTGGGGCCCGGGGCCTCCAGGGGGCCGAAGCCCTCCTCCCGAAGCCGCCCTTCCAGGTGCCGCACCGTCTCCCGCTCCGTCTTGCACCGGGTGACGAAGTCCATCAGCCCCTCCACCGCCGCCTCCCTGCGGGGATCGTCCCCGTAGCGCTCCCAGGCCTTGCTCCCCGGGGCGGGGGCGGCCTTCCGACCCTTCTCCTCCATGACATCGCGACCTCCCTTCGTCCGTTCCGCACCAGGGTACCACGACTCCCTCCGGGAACGGGGCAACGTGGTAGGATGGGAACACCACGCCCCTCAGGAGGGATGAGGCATGATCTGCGAACAGTGCGGCTTCACCAACGCTCCCGACGCCCGGTTCTGCATCCTCTGCGGCGGCGCCCTCGTCCCGCCCGAAGCCTCCGCCCTCCAGGACCCGGACCCCAAGCTCTGCCCGGGCTGCGGAACCCCCAACGAGGGACTGGCCCGCTTCTGCTCCCGATGCGGGGCCTCCATGGAGGGGGCACCCAGACGCTCCGAGGCGCCGGAGGCCGCAGCCCCCCTCCCCCACGACCCGGAGGAGGTCCCCCCTGCCCCTCTGACCGAAACGCCTTCCGTCTCTTCCCTCCCGGAGGATCCGTCCCCCCAGGAGGTTTCTTCCCCCGAGGGGGCACCCGCCCCGGAGCCGGAGGAGCCCTCGGACCAGGAAGAGGATGCCCTTTCCCCCCCCGAGGGGGAGGAGCCCGATCTGCCAAGCTCTCCCGAAGACGAGCCCCTTGCCGACGATCTCCCCGAACCCTCTTCGGGCCCCGAGGGCGAGACCGCCCTTCTCCCCCCCGAGGCCGCGCCGCCCGAGCCGACAGGCCCCGAACCGGAGGCCCCGGCGAGGGAAGACGAGGCGTCCCTCCTGGACGAGGCCCTCTTCCCCCGGGAAGAACCGCAGGTCCCCGAATCCCCCGAGGAGGGCCCCAGGGAGGAAGCGCCGGAACGCCGGGACGACCCCGCCCCGGAACCGGAGGCTACGCCCGAGGCCGCGGCCTCTCCCTCCCCCGAAGAGGAGATAGGCATGGGGCGTCGCCTTCCCCGCCTCTCCCTGCCCCGCCTCTCTGCGGGAAAAATCCTCCACGCCCTGGCTCGGTTCCTGGTCCTGGCGCTGCTGCTGGCGGTGGGATTGGGCATCGGAGTGCTCTGGTCCTTTTTTCAGGGCGGTTGACAGACGGGGAAAAATCGTCATAATGGTTCGGTAGCTTCGATGGGCGGTTCGAGGGAGCGTGCCTGAGGAAGGACGCTCCCCTTTTTTGTGCCGCCTCGAGGCGCCATCCACCGGATGGCGCGCAGGGATTCCGTATCGCCCGCTCAAGAGAGCCCGTCCCGAAGGACGAGCCCGCCCCGCCCGGGGCGCTGAAGGAGGGACGCTGCGGACGACGGAAACCGTGCCGCAGACACCCACACCTTCAGGAGGTACATCCATGACCACCCCGCGATTCGATGAGTTTTCCCTTCGGCCCGAGCTGCTCCGCGCCTTGGAGCGCAAGGGCTTCGAGAATCCCATGCCCGTGCAGGTCCGCATCCTTGAGGACGACACCCTGCTGGACGGGGACCTGATCGTCCAGGCCCGCACCGGCTCCGGCAAGACCCTTGCCTTCGCCCTGCCCCTGCTCCAGAGGATGGAACGGGGCGAACGGACCCCCCAGGTCCTGGTGCTCTCCCCCACCCGAGAGCTGGCCCAGCAGACCGCCCGGGAGTTCCAGTGGGTGGGCGGCGAGATGGGCATCCGCCCCGCCAGCCTGGTGGGAGGCATGGACATGGACCGGCAGATCCGTTCCCTCCGGGACGGGGCCGCCGTAGTGGTGGGCACCCCGGGACGGGTGCTGGACCACCTGCGCCGGGGCACCCTCCGGCCCGAGGGCATCCAAAGCCTCATCCTGGACGAGGGGGACCACATGCTGGACCTGGGCTTCCGGGACGAACTGGAGTCCATCATGAGCGCCCTGGGGACGGTGGAGCGCACCTGGCTCTTCTCCGCCACCATGCCCGAGGACGTGGTGACTCTGGCCCGGAAGTACCTCAACGCCCCCCGGAAGATCTCCCTGGTCACCGACGCGGCCCGACACGAGGACATCGCCCAGCGGGCCTACGTGATCCCTTCCCGCCGCCGCTTCGAGGGACTGGCCAACGTGCTCCTCTGCGAGCACCCCAAGCGGGCCCTGCTGTTCTGCGCCACCCGCATGGAGACCCAGGAACTGGCGGAGCGTCTGGGGGACGAGGGCTTCCGCGCCATGGCCCTCCACGGGGACATGACCCAGAGGGAGCGGAACAACGCCCTGGAGTCCTTCCGCCGCGGTCGGGTGGACCTGCTGGTGGCCACGGACGTGGCCGCCCGGGGCCTGGACATCGACGGCCTCTCCCATGTGATCCAGTACGGCCTGCCCGGCTGCCTGGAGACCTTCATCCACCGCAGCGGCCGCACCGGCCGGGCGGGGCACGAGGGGCGCAACGTGATCCTCCTCACCGCCCGGGAGGCCCGGCAGTTCAAGAGCCTGGTGTCCCACACCGCTCTGGACATCGAGTGGCTCCCCGCCCCGGACGCCTCGGAGGTGGAAGGCATTTCCCGGGCGGAGTTCGAGAAGACCCTCCTGGAAAGCCCCGAAGACGAGGAAGCCTACCGGGAATGGGCCCAGCAGCTCCTCCAGAGGGAGGACACGGAGGAACTCCTCGCGGGGCTCTTGGCTCGGGCCTTCGGCAGCCAGGCCCGGGGCTACGCCATCCGGGAGGACGTGGAGGCGGAGATGGCCCGGGAGCAGAACCGGCGCTACGACCCTCGCCCCACCGGACGGGGTTCCGACCGTCCCCTGCGCAAGCTCCTGGACGGAGCGGTGACCATGAAGTTCGCCCAGGGCCGCCAGGACGGCTGGGAGGTGGGAGCTCTTCTGGGCGCCCTCTGCCGGGGTCTGGGGGTTCGCCGGGAGGACGTGGGGAACATCCGGCTCCGGGACCACTGCGCCTTCGTGGAGCTGTCCCCCCACGCCGCCGCCCAGCTGGAGGGCCGCCGGGAGCGTCTGGCCCGGGAGGGACTGAACGGCGCCCAGGAAGCGGACGCCCTGCCCCCGCGTCCCCGCCGGGACGGCGCCCGGCCCGCCCGGACTCGCCGCTAGAACCGTCCCCATCCGGAAACGTGCTATGCTCCTCCCCGAGGCATCCGCCTCGGGGAGGTTTTTTCATGGTCCCATGCCGATCCTTCCGTGCCCTCTTCTGGCTTCTTCTCGCCGCGTCCCTCCTTGGGGCGCTTCCCTGCCTCGCCCAGGAACCCGTGGCGGACCTGGAACGGCTCCCCCAGGACGTGCGGACCTACCTGCCCCCGGATCCGGACCGACCCCTGCTGGAGGGAGCCGCCCGGGAGGAGGCCACCGACCGGTTTCTGAAGCGCCACTTCTCCCCCTGGGCCCCGGACTTTCCGCTGCCCGACGCGGCGAAAACCCGAAAGGGCTGGCAGGAACTGGCGGGATCGGAAGGGCTGGGGGAGAACCGCCGCCCCGTCCCCGCCTCCCTCCGGCGCTCCTGGCTGGAGGCGGCCTGCGCCGCCCCCTTCGGGGAGGAGAACCGTTGCGGCGTGGTGCTCCTCCCGGCGGACCTGCGTCTCCTGCCCACCTCCCGAGCCCTTTTCGAACCCCTCACCCGGGACGGGGGCGGAGGCTACCCCTTCGACCAGCTCCAGAACAGCACCCTCAAGCCCGGGGAGGCGGTGCGTCTCCTCCACCGCACCCCCGACGGAGCCTGGGCCTTCGTGGCGGCGGGAACCGCCAACGGCTGGGTGGAGTCCTCCCGGGTAGCCCCGGCGGACGAGGCCTTCCGCTCCCTCTGGCTGGCGGGACCCTACCTGGCGGTCCTGGACGACCCCACCGCCCTCAAGGACGAGACGGGACGCTTCCGATGCCTGGCCCCCCTGGGGACCCTGCTCCCCCGCACACCCGACGGCGCGGCGCTGATCCCCGTGGCGGACGAGGCCACGGGGCTGGCCAGGGGGATCCCCGTGCACCTGCCCGAGGGATCCGCCGCCCCCTTCCCCCTGGAGGCGACACCCCGCAACCTGGCGGAGACGGCAAACCGCCTGGTGGGTCAGACCTACGGGTGGGGCGGCTCCTTCGGCCTGCGGGACTGCTCCGCCACCACCCGGGACCTCTTCCTCCCCTTCGGGGTCTGGGTGCCCCGCAACTCCGGCGAGCAGGCCAAGCTGCCCGGGCGGGACCTGGCCTCCCTGTCTCCGGTGGACCGGGAGGCGGCGCTGATGCGGGAGGGGGTACCCTTCGCCACCCTGGTGCACATGAAGGGACACATCCTCCTCTACCTGGGTCCCTACGAGGGGAGGCCCCTGGTACTGCACAACTTCTGGAGCCTCCGCACCCGGGACACCGGGCGGATCCTGGTGGGGCGCTGCGCCGTCACCACCCTCACCCCCGGGGCGGAGCGCCGGGACCTGGACCCGGAAAAGAGTCTTCTGCATCGGGTCCGCCGCATGGTCTTCCCCCTGGAGGGAAGGGATCTCCCGTGAAGGACCGTTCCCGTTTGCCCCGTACCGGGACCGGCGGTATACTGACCCACGGACCCAAGACCCAGAACCACCACGGACCACGAGGGGGAGGAATGGATTGATGACCTGGAAACTGGCTCTGGCGGGCTGCGGCAACGTGGGAACGGCCCTGCTGGAGATCCTGCACCGCAAGGGGGCGGAGCTGGCGACGCGCCACGGTTTCGACTGCCGGGTCTGCCTCGTCACGGACCCCCTGCGGGGGGTGGCCCTGAATCCCGAGGGGCTGGACCTGGGGACGCTGCTGGAGAAGCTGCGCAACGGGGGCACCTTCAACGGCCTGCCCGAGGGCCTGGGCTCCTTCGAGTCCCTCCTGGCCCGCTCCGGGGCGAACCTCTTCGCCGACGCCACCCCCACCAACCTGACCACCGGCGAGCCGGGGCTGACCCACCTGCGGGTGGCCCTGTCCCGGGGAGTCCACGCCACCACCAGCAGCAAGGGCCCCCTGGCGGTGGCGGCGGAGGAGCTGGAGAGCCTGGCGAAACGCCACGGCGCCCTCTTCCGCTACGAGGGGGCCGTGATGAGCGGCACCCCCCTGGTGGCCCTGATCCGGGAAAACCTGGCGGGCTGCGCCGTCACCAAGGTGGAGGGCATCCTCAACGGCACCACCAATTACATGCTCACCCGCATGGAGGAAGGGCTCTCCTACGGGGAAGCCCTGGCGGAGGCCCAGGGAAAGGGCTACGCCGAGGCGGATCCCACGGCGGACGTGGAGGGATGGGACGCGGCGGTGAAGGTGGCCATCCTCTCCCGGGTGGTCTCCGGCGTCGCCCTGCCCGTGGACCGGGTGGACCGGACGGGCATCTCCGCCCTCACTCCGGAGGACCTCCGCACGGCCAAGGAGGAAGGGCGGCGGATCCGGCTGGTGGCCACCCTGATCCCCGACCCGGAATCCCCGGTGGCCAAGGTGGCCCCGGAACGCCTGCCCCTGGACCACCCCCTGGCTTCGGTCCGGGGGGCCACCAACGCGGCGACCCTCCACACGGACCACCTGGGCCCGATCACCATCACCGGCCCCGGGGCGGGACGCACCGAGACGGGACAGGCCCTGCTGACGGACCTGCTGGCCATCGCCCGCCTGGCGAGAGAAGAGAACTAAAAAGACACGACACAGGATGGCGCTCCCGTTTGCCCGCCGAGGCAAACGGGAGCGCTTCTTCATGGGGGGACCGTTCCCCAGAAGGCGGCACCCGGGACTTCCACCGACGGTGCCACGTTCGCAGCTCGCGGTAAAATGGGGGTGCCCCTTCTGGGGCCCGAAGGAGGGATACCCATGTCTCGGGTAGTGTCGGAAACAGCCGCTGGAAAGGAACTGTACCGCCGTTTCCGGCGTCTCTCGGAACGAGACGCCGCCCGGGTGCTCGGCTACATGGACGCTCTGGAGGAAAAGCACCCCAACGAGGAAACCCAAGCCGCACTGCATGAGGCGGAGCGGATCGCCCGAGACCCCTCGGTGAAGGGGTTCACCGACGTGGCCGAACTGATGGATTCGATTCTCAACGATGTACGTGATTAAACCCACATCGCGTTTCAAGAAAGACATACGGGGGATCGCCAAGAGCGGGGGCGATCTCTCGCGCATGGTTCGCGTGGTGGAACTGTTGGCTCAAGACATCCCCCTGCCATCTCGCTACCGAGACCACGAACTCAAGGGGGAGTGGCTCGGACACCGGGAGTGTCATCTCGCCCCGGACTGGTTGCTGATCTACATGAAGGACCGGGAGATTCTCGTCCTGACCCTCACCCGTACCGGAACCCACTCGGAGCTTTTCAAGGAGTAGCCTCAAGGGCTCCACTCCAGACGCGGCAGACCCCGTCCTGGACCCTCGCCAAGGGGCATCGCAGCAGCCGCCACGGCGACGACGAGGGTCCTGTCCGGGACAATCCCGCTGCCCTGCGTTCCAGCCCTACTTCCTGGGACCGACCTTCAGGGTACCGTGGGCCTCGCCCCGGGCGTGGATGCCCTGGCCGTCCACCCGGACGCCCACCACCCCCAGGCCTTCCACCTTCCCCGTGAGGACCAGGTCGCCGTAGGGACGCCCGCCCGCCAGGGCTCCCTCCAGGAGGGAGCGAAGCTGGTCCAGCCTCTCTCCCACCGGAAAGACCAGGCTGTCCCCCAGGGCCTGGATCCAGGGCCCCTCCAGCAGCCACGCCGCCTGGGCGGAGACCGCCCGGACCGTTCCCGGGTCCGCCGTCAGCCCCGTGACCCGAAGGGTCCGGGTGGCGGGGTCGTACACGGGCTTCCCGGAGAGCTGCATCCGCCCCTGGGCGGACCGGCCTTCGGAACCCGTCCCGGTGACCTCCGCGGTGATCACGAACCGGTCCCCGCTGCCCCCCACGCCGAATCGCTCCAGGTGGACCTTGCCCCCCATGGGCAGATCCACGTCCCGGCCGGACCAGTTCTGGGCGATGAGGCCGTTGATGAAGGCATAGTGCACCGTGGCGGGGAGGATCACCCGGAAGGCCCCGTCCAGAGGCCCCCCGGTGGCAAGGGGGGGAAGGGAGGGGTAGGCCAGGGGAAGCACCGGGATCGCCCCGGCCAGGGCGGTGATCCGGGCGTCCAGCCCCGCGGAGAGCTTCACGCCCCCCGGCCCCGTCTCCAGAGCGGAGGCTCGGAAGCGCTCCGGCCGCACCACCAGCCACAGGGGAGGCTCCTCCCCGATCTTCAGGGGCTTGCCCAGGTCCTTCCAGACCTTCTCGGCCCGCTGCTTCAGCTTCAGGTTCTCGTTGAGGATGGGGTCCAGTCGGGCCTTCTTGGACTCCACCCAGTCGTTCAGGAACCGGTCCGCCAGGCCCTGGAAGGTGAGTCGCGCCCCCAGGACGTGGATCCCCGGGGCCTTGCGCCAGGCCAGGCGCACCACCGGCCGGGTGGAGACGGTCCAGTCCGGGTTCAGGACGGGCCGGGTCACCAGGGTGGCGGTGAGGGAACCGTCCGCCTCTGCGGAGAAGGGAAGCCCCAGCCCCCCCGCTCCCCCGGAGAACCGGGCCTTGAAGGCCAGGGGCACCTCCAGGGCGATGCCTCCCCCCTCGGGGCGCACCTTCAGTGCCCCCTCCCGGGTCACGGTGTAGCGTACCTCCCCGGTGAGGGAGCCCTGGGTCACCCGGTCCTTGCCTTCCAGCCGCCGGGGGAGCTTTCGGTCCCCCAGGGCCTGAAGTTCCCCGTAGGTCGCCTCAAAGGTCACCGCCAGCTGGGATAGGGTTCCCGCGTCCTCCGGGACGAAGGGAACCTGCTCCGGCTCCGGGGGCGTCCAGGTGACCGTCTCCTCGGCCGAGGCCGAAAGGGCCCCTCCCAACAAACAACACAACAGACCCAACGCGCACAGAACCTTCACTCGTCCATGCCTCCTGAATGCCGCAGCCGCTCCGCCAAAGCGCCGAACCGGGCGCGGATCGTCTCGTTGTGCACCGCCAGGGACAGGGCCCTCCGGGAGCCCACCAGCACCACCAGGCGCTTGCCTCGGGTGACGGCGGTGTACAACAGGTTCCTCTGGAGCAGCACGTAGTGCTGGGTCACCAGGGGGACCACCACGGCAGGATACTCGCTTCCCTGGGCTTTGTGAACCGTCACGGCGTAGGCGGGCATGAGGCAGTCCAGGTCCTCGTCCAGGCAGGGAACCTCCCGCCCCTCGAAACGCACGTGCAGCAGGTTCCCCTCCGGGGCCACCCAGGTGATCCGCCCCAGGTCCCCGTTGTAGATCTCCCGGTCGTAGTCGTTGCGCAGCTGCATCACCCGGTCCCCCTCCCGGAAGACGCGGCTTCCCCGGCGCAGTTCCCGGCCGAAGGGGTTCAGGGCGTGCTGGAGCCGGGCGCCCAGGCTCTGGGCCCCCGCATCTCCCCGGTGCATGGGGCAGAGCACCTGGATGTCCAGCAGCGGGTCCAGGCCGAAGCGGGCGGGGATGCGGGAGGAGACCAGTTCCACCACCAGCTCCGCCGTGCGGACCGGGTCCTCCTGAGGGACGAAGTAGAAGTCCTGCAGCTCCGGGGTGTTCTCCCACTCCGGAAGGTGCCCCCGGAGGATGCGGTGGGCGCTGCGGACGATGCGGCTCTCCTCCGCCTGTCGGAACACCTCCTGGAGGGTCACGGAGGGGACGGCCCCGGAGGCCAGGAGGTCCCGGAGCACGCTCCCCGGTCCCACGGAGGGGAGCTGGTCCGCGTCCCCCACCAGCACCAGGGAACCGTGTCGGGGCAGGGCGGAGAGGAGGCACGAGAAGAGGGGCAGGTCCACCATGGAGACCTCGTCCACCACCAGGCGGCTTCCCTCCAGGGGGTTGGAGGCGTTCCGCTGGAAGCGTCCCGTGTGGGGCTCGAACTCCAGGAGGCGATGGAGGGTCTTGGCCTCCCGGCCCGTGGCCTCCCCCAGGCGCTTGGCCGCCCGGCCCGTGGGAGCCCCCAGGAGCACCGATTCCCCCCGGGCTTCGCAGAGGTTCACCAGGAGGCGCACCAGGGTGGTCTTTCCCGTCCCCGGTCCCCCGGTGACCACCACCACCCGGGAAAGCAGGGCCGCCAGCACCGCCTCCCTCTGGGCGGGGGCCAGGGTGATCCCCAGGGAGGCCTCCAGCTTTCCCAGGTCTTCCTGGGCCTCCCGGGGATCCTCCGAAGAACCCGGCCGAGCCAGGAGATCCCGCAGGCGGGCCGCCGCTGCCTCCTCCGCCCGGCAGAGGGAGGGGACGTAGACCCCTCGGGCCTCCCCCTTCCAGGGCTCGGGGGAGAAGGTCTCCTGCACCAGGAGGCCGTCCTCCAGGGCTCCCTCCAGGGCCGGCTCCAGATCCGCCGTCAGGTCCAGCAGGTCCCCCGCCCGGCGCAGCAGCTCCCCCCGGGGAAGGAGCACGTGCCCCTCCTCGGCGGCCTTGCGGAGGGCAAAGAGAAGCCCGGCCCGCACCCGAGCCGGGTCTCCGGGGTCCAGGCCCCCTTTGAGGGCGATGCGGTCCGCCGTGGCGAAGCCGATGCCCTCCACGTCCTCCGCCAGCTGGTAGGGGTTGGCCCGCACCACCCGCTCCGCCTCGTCCCCGTACCGGCGCACGATGCGGTTCGCCGTGGCCGCGCCGATGCCGTGGTCGTGGAGGAACAGCAGCACTCCCCGCCTCTGGCGGTGGGCCTCCCAGGCCAGGCGAAACTCCTCCCGGCGGCGCTCGCCGATCCCCGGGACCTCCCGCAGGCGCGGGAAGTCCTCGTCCAGGACCCGGAGGGTATCCGCCCCGAAGACCCCCACGATGCGGGCCGCCAGCACCGGGCCGATGCCCCGGATCACCCCGGAACCCAGGTAGCGGATCAGCCCCTCCTCGGACACCGGCGCCTCGGCCCGACAGAAGGAAACGTCGAACTGGGGGCCGAAGCGGGGGTGCACCTTCCAGCGTCCCTCGAAGCGAAGCCGCTCCCCCGGGGAGGGGAGGGGGAAGCACCCCACCACGGTGGCTTCCTCTCCCCGGGAGGTCTCGACCCGGGCCACGGTGTACCCCGTGACGTCGTCCCGAAAGGAGACCGACGTCAGCTCTCCCTCCAGGGACGTGCGGTCCTCCAAAGAGGCCGTCCCGGGGTCCCGGCCCATGCCCTAACGGGCGAGGGCGTGCCGCTGATCCAGGATGTCGATGATCACCCGATCCACGGTCTTCATGCCCTCCCGGTTCACCCGGGCCACGTTCTCCACGGTCTGCTCCAGGGAGGCTCCCACCACCCCCTGGGGGAGGCTCAGGGCGCGTCCCTCCAGGGCGAACCGGGCGGACAGGAACGCCTCGCAGGCGCCGACCCCCACCTTGAGGGCACAGCTCTCCTTGGCCCCGTCGCAGAGCATCCCCGCCAGGTTGGCCAGAAGCAGCTCCATGGACGCGGACACCACCTCCGGGGTGCCGTCCAGGAGGGCCGTGATCCCCGCGGCGGCCCCCGCTCCGGCGGCCACGGCGCAGCCGCACACCGGGGAAAGGCGTCCCAGGCGGCGCTTCACGAAGCTGGTGGCCAGGTGACTGGCCCCCAGGGCCCGGGCGATGTCCCGGCGGCTCTTGCCCAGGTGCTCCCCCGTCAGGGCCACGGGCAGGATGGCGGTGATGCCGTGGTTGCCGCTGCCGGCACTGCTCATCACGGGAAGCAGCGCCCCCGCCATGCGGGCGTCCGCCGCGGCGGTGCAGGCGACGCGGATGCGCGTGGGGAGGTCGTCACAAACATCCCCCGAGGACAGGAGGTCCTGCAGCGCCCGGCCGAAGCCCGCCGCCCCCACGTCCCCCTCCAGGCCCACGTCGGCCATGGTCCGGTTCATGACCACCCCTTCCATGAGGAAATCCTCGTCCTCCCGATCCATCTGGTCCAAGAGCTTCAGGGTCTCCTCCAGGGTCTCGGGAAGGTCCTCCTCCGAGGCCGCTCCGGACGGCGAACCCGGAGTCTCGGGGAGTTCGAAGGTCCTCTGGCCGTCCAGGGTCACCTGGACGATCCGGTCATGGCTTCCGGAGATGAGGCACACCGCCTTGTGGGTGGGGGTGAACACCGCCGCCAGCACGTAGACCCCCGTGCGTTCGGGATCGCAGACCACGGAGACCCGCTCGTCCTCCACCCAGCACTGGGCCTTCCGCACGTCCTCGTCCGTCGTGTCCCGCAGCACCTCCAGGCCGTAGGCGGACCGCCC
Source organism: Aminomonas paucivorans DSM 12260 (assembly GCF_000165795.1). Lineage (NCBI taxonomy): Bacteria > Thermotogati > Synergistota > Synergistia > Synergistales > Synergistaceae > Aminomonas > Aminomonas paucivorans. The sequence continues at coordinate 1,987,886 of NZ_CM001022.1, forward strand.
CACCAGGGCTCCCAGCCCCGCGGCCAGAGCGTTGCCCCGAGCCCCCTTGGCCCCGGGGATCCCCACGGCCATGCCGTTCTTGTAGATGCTGCCGCTCACGGTGACCCGGATGGCGGCCACGGATTCCCGGTCGGTGAGTTCCTCGCAGGCTCGCGCCACCGCAAGGGCCACCGCGCCGGGCTCCGTACAGCCCAGGGCGGGCCGAACCTCTCTGCGAAGAAACGCCTTCAGTGTGGTCATCTTTTCTTCTCCCTCCCGAAGTGAAATGGTCAGACCAGATGCCTCAGGACCCCGCCGCAAATCGTGAGCCCCACGGGGATGGCCCCGATCTCCTCCCCCTCCACGCGGAAGGGGTCTTCCATGAGCACCACCAGATCCGCCGCTTTGCCGGGCTCCAGGGTGCCACGCCGCCTTCCCTGTCCGCAGACGTGGGCCGCCCCGCCGGTGTAGAGCCAGAAGGCCTCGGGCACCTCCAGCCGCTGCTGGGGCATCCAGCCGTAATCCGGCTGCCCCGCCAGGTCCTTTCGGGTCACCGCCGCTCGGATCCCCTCCAGGGGACCGGGGGTCTCCGCCGGGGCGTCGGATTCCCCCGCCAGGACCACCCCCCGGTCCAGGAGGCTCTTCCAGGCGTAGCCCGTGCGGGCCCGATCCGCCCCCAGGCGGTCCAGGATCATGGGCCAGTCGGAGGCCACGAAGGCGGGCTGCACGTCCGCCGCCACCCCCAGGCGGACCATGCGGTCGTAGAGTTCCTCGTCCCCCACCTGACAGTGGAGGATCCGGGGGGGGTGGCCGCAGCGCGTCCCCGCTCCGGTAGTCTCGAAAGCCTCCAGAGCCTGCTCCAGCGCCGCGTCCCCGATGGCGTGGCAGGCCACCTGACACCCCGCCGCTTCAATGCGCCCCACCAGGTCCACCAGCTCCCGGGTCTCGAAGGCCAGAAGCCCCCGACCGGGACCGTCGGCGTAGTCCTCCCGAAGGGCCGCGGTGCGGGCCCCGAGGGTCCCGTCCAGCACCAGCTTCACGGGGCCCAGGCGGCAGAGCCGCCCCTGGTGCGCCTTGGCCCGGGCGAGGATGCGGGACAGGGCCTCCAGGTCCCGGTGCCCCGAAAGGAGGAGCTGGAGGTCCACCCGCAGGGGCAGCCGCCCCGCCGCGTCCTCCTCGAAGTAGAAGTCCGTCAGGCGCTCCAGGTCCCCCACCAGGGAGAAGTCGTCGGTCTGCACCGTCGAGACCCCCCCGCGGGCCAGTCCCTCCGCCCCCAGACGCAGCCACTCCCGAAGCTGCTCCTCCTCCGGGGGGGGAAGGTGGGCCTGCACCCAGTTCAGGGCGCCCTCCCGCACCACCCCCGTGGGTTCCCCCCGGTCGTCCAGATCCACCACGCCCCCGTGGACGTGCAGGTCCCCTCGGACTCCCAGCCGCTCCAGGGCGGGGGAGTTGAGGACCCCCACGTGCCCGCACACCCGTTCGTAGAGGATGGGCCGGGTGTCGGAGATCCGGTCCAGATCCTGCCGGGAGGGGAACCGCTCCTCCGCGAGGCGGTTCTGGTCCCACCCCCGACCGAAATGCCACAGTTCCCTCGCCCCGGCGCTTCGAGCCAGGGCATCCCGTCCCCGCTGCACCATCCCTTCGATGGAGGTCACGTCCCGCAGGTCCGGGGACACCAGGGACCGCCCGTACTCCAGCAGGTGCAGGTGGGTGTCCTGAAAGCCCGGGAAGACGTAGCGTCCCCGCAGGTCCAGCACCACCGTCCGGGCGTCGCACCGTTCCAGCACGTCCCGATCGTCCCCCACCACCTCCAGGACCCCGTCCCGGGAGAAGACCCCCGAGGCCTTCCCCGGGGCGGCGAAGGGGTAAACCGTTCCGTTGATGAGCGCCAGGGTCGGTCCGGAGCGTTCCATGGGCCTACAGGGTTTCCAACCAGGAGGCGAGGCAGCGGACCCCGAAGCCCGTGGCCCCCTTGGGGGACCACCCGAAGGGCTCCTTCACCGTGTCCACCCCCGCGATGTCCAGGTGGGCCCAGGCCGTCCCCGGGGGCACGAAGGCCTCCAGAAACAGGGCCGCGGTGATGGCCCCGCCCCACCGGGACCCGCAGTTCACCAGGTCCGCCACGGGAGACTTGAGCTGCTTCTTCAGCCGCTCGTCGTCCATGGGAAGCCGCCACAGCCGCTCCCCCGAGGCTCGGGATGCCCCGGCAAGGGCCTCCGCCAGGGCGTCATCGGGGGAGAAGAGCCCCGCGGTGTTCTCCCCCAGGGCCACCACGCAGGCCCCCGTGAGGGTGGCCAGGTCCACCAGCCGGTCGGGATGCTGTTCTCCCGCGTAGGCCAGGGCGTCCGCCAGGGTGAGGCGCCCCTCCGCGTCCGTGTTGTCCACCTCGATGGTCTTGCCGTTGTAGGCCCGGAGGATGTCGTCGGGACGGAAGGACCCCCCGTCGGGCATGTTCTCCGCCGCCCCCACCACCACGTGAAGCTCCAGGGGCAGGTCCAGCTCGCAGACCGCCCGGAAGACCCCCAGGGCGACGCAGGCCCCGGACTTGTCCCCCTTCATGGTGCGCATGGAGTCCCCGGGCTTGATGTTGAGCCCTCCGCTGTCGAAGGTGACCCCCTTGCCCACCACGGCCACCCGCACCCGGGCCTCGGGGTGCCGACGGATCAGGTGCACCAGCCGGGGAGGGTTCGCGGACCCCCGCCCCACCGCCAGGAGGGCGTTCATGCCCTTGGCGGCCAGCTGTCCCTCGTCCAGCACCACGCAGGTCCCGTCGTACCGCCGGGCCAGGGCCCGAGCCTCCCGGGCGAAGGCCTCCGGGGTGACCACGTTCCCCGGCTCGTTGGCCAGATCCCGGGCGTAGTTCTGGCACGCCCCCAGGATCGCCCCCCGACGGCACCCCTCCTCGTTCCCCCCCGCCACTGCCACCCGGTCGGGCAGGCGAAATCGGTCCTTCTCGTCCCGAGCCTTGTACTTGTGGAAGCGGTAGGTCCCCAGGACCACCCCCTCCGCCAGAGCACGGCTTCGGACGGGGTCCGAGGCTCCGGGAGCGGCCAGAATGATGGAGACGCACCCCTTCTCCGCGGCCCGCCGAGCCACTTCCGCCGCTCCGGCCCGGAAGAGGTCCTCCCCCCGGGCCTCCTCGGGCTTGCCCAGCCCGACGAGGAAAAGCCGCGTCCCCCGGGAGTCCTCCACGAACCCCTGGGCGTGGGCCCCCTTGGCCCCGGTGAAAGCCTCCCGCTCCGCCAGGACCCGACACCGGGTCTCCAGCTCCGGGGCAAGCAGCCCCTCGCAGCTCTCCATCCCTTCCCGCCAGAAGACCCCCAGGGCCTCCGCCTCGTCACCCCGGACCGGACCGGGGACATAACTCCACTCCATACCGACACCCCCATGGGCGACCCGACAATCCGCCCCAAGATTCACGAAACGATGATACACCAAGGGGCTGCCGGCCCGGAAAGCGTTTCGAAAAGCAGGGACCCTGGAGGCGCGGCGACGTTTTCTGCTATCATGACGGTGAAGCGAAGGGAGGCGACACCCCATGGCCGAAACCACGGAAACCCTTTTCCCCATGAGGAAGTTCTTTGCCCCGGAGTTCGTCTTCGGCGTGGGGGCCTTGGACCTGGCGGGGCGTTACGCCCGCAACCTCGGGGCCAGCCGGGTCTTCCTGGTGAGCGATCCGGGAGTTCGGGAGGCGGGCTGGGTCAGGGACGTGGAGGCCAGTCTGGAGGCGGAGGAACTCCCCTGGGTCCTCTTCGACCAGGTCTCCCCCAACCCCCAGATGGAGGAAGTGGAAGCGGGGACCCGGGCCTTCGAGGAACACCGGTGCGACATGATCTGCGCCGTGGGGGGCGGTTCCCCCATCGACTGCGCCAAGGCCGTCTCCGTGCTCTCCACCAACGGGGGAAACATCCGGGACTACCTGGGGGTGGACCAGGTACCCCAGCCGGGGTGCCCCCTCCTGATGATCCCCACCACCGCAGGCAGCGCCGCGGAGGTCTCCCAGTTCGCCATCCTCTCGGACCCCCGGGCCCGGCGCAAGTGCGGCATCATCAGCAAGCTCATCGTCCCCGACGTGGCCCTCGTGGACCCCCGGACCCCCTGCAGCCTGGACACCCATCAGGCGGCGGGAGGGGCCATGGACACCCTGACCCACGCGGCGGAGGCCTACGTGTCCAACGCCCACTCCCCCGTGACGGATCTGCTGGCCCTGGAGGCGATCCGCCTGGTGGGGGCGCATTTCGAGGAGGGCATCGCCCACCCCGCCCGGCCGGAACACCGGGGACACCTGCTGAAGGCCAGCCTGCTCTCGGGCCTGGCCTTCTCCAACGCCAGCCTGGGGCTGGTGCACGCCATGGCCCACGCCCTGGGGGGGATGCTGGACTCCATCCACGGGGACAGCAACGCCCTGCTCCTGGACGGTGTGGTGCGCTTCAACCTTTCCTCGGCGACCTCCCGCTACGCCCGGGTCGCCGAGGCCCTGGGGGTTTCCCCGGAGGGTCTGATCCCCCGACTCCGGGAACTCCGGGGGCTGGCGGGGCTGGGGGAGGGGATCGCGTCCCTGGGAGCCACGGAGGCGATCATCCCGGACCTGGTGGCCCGGGCCATGGCGGACCCCTGCCTGGTCACCAACCCCAGGCAGCCCCGGCCGGACGAGGTGGCCCAACTCTTCCGGGAGGCCCTCTGAGCATGGACACCCCCTGGAACAAGGACCTCCGAGACCAGATCATCGGCCTGGGGGAGCGCTCCGTCCACAAGAGCTACTACACCCAGATGCGCCGCCGCATGGCGGAACTGGAGGACCTGTTGGAAGGAGCCATCGCAGCCCTGTCCACCATGTCGGAGATCCGGGATCCCTACACGGGGGGACACCAGCAGCGGGTGGCGGAGCTGGCGGAGGGACTGGCCCGGACCATGGGGCTGGACGGCCCCACCTGTCGCCTCCTCCACGTGGCGGGGATGCTCCACGACATCGGCAAGATCTCCGTGCCCTTTGAGATCCTCAACAAGCCCCGATCCCTCACGGAGGCGGAATTCTCCCTGGTGCGGACCCACTCCGAATCGGGCTACGAGATTCTGCGTCCCCTGCGCTTCGAGGGCCCCGTGGCGGAGATCGTCCGGGAACACCACGAACGCCTGGACGGCAGCGGTTACCCCCAAGGCCTCCGGGGGGACGGGCTGCGCCTGGAATCCCGCATCCTGGCGGTGGCGGATGTGGTGGAGGCCATGTCCTTCCACCGCCCCTACCGCCCCGCCCTGGGGATCTCCGCAGCCCTGGAGGAGATCCTCGCCGGGCGGGGAACCCGCTTCGACCCTCGGGTGTGCGACGCCTGCAGCGCCCTTCTGGGGGAGGGACGTCCTCCCTTCACCTTTTCCCGGGACGGGCTTGGCTCCCTGGGACCTTGCGGGTAGAATCCCCTGCCGGAGACCCACCCCAACACGAGGAGGTCCTGACGATGAAACCCTATGACGTGATCCTGGTGGGCGCAGGCCCGGCGGGCATCTTCGCCGCCCTGGAGCTGACGAAGGCGGGCAAGCGGGTCGCCCTGGTGGACAAGGGACGGGCCATCCGCAACCGGGTGTGCCCCCTCAAGGAGGGCTCCGTGGACCAGTGCATCCACTGCCGCCCCTGCAACGTGGTGTGCGGCTGGGGAGGCGCGGGGGCCTACAGCGACGGGAAGCTCACCCTCACCCCGGAGTTCGGGGGCAACCTGGAGCAGTACTGCGGGCGGGTGGACCTGGTCTCCCTCATCGCCGAGGTGGACCGGGTATACGTGGACCACGGAGCCAGCGAGGAAAAGTTCGTACCCGAGGGAACCTTCGCCAACCAGATCCTGGACCGGGCCCGCAGGGCAGGGCTGGAGGTCATCCCCGCAACCATCCGCCACATGGGCACGGACCGGTCCAAGGAGATCTTGAGCCGCCTCCGGGAGGACCTGGAGGGAAGATGCGACATCCTCCTGGACACCCCGGTGGAGGACGTGCTGGTGAAGGACGGCCGGGCGGCGGGGGTGCGCCTGGGGGACGGGACGCTCCTGGCGGCGGACACGGTGCTGTTGGCCCCCGGTCGAGAGGGAGCGGCCTGGATGGAGGACACGGTGCGCCGCCTGGGCCTGTCCATCGAGTCTCTCCCCGTGGACATCGGCGTGCGGGTGGAGATCCCCGCAGCCTGGGCCAAGGACATCACGGACCAGTTCTACGAGATCAAGGCCATCCTGGACACCCCCACCTTCGACGACCGGGTGCGCACCTTCTGCATGTGCCCCAACGGGGAGGTGACCACGGAGTACCAGACCCACCACGACATCCTCACGGTGAACGGCCACTCCAACCGGGACGAGGGCCGCAAGACGGAGAACACCAACTTCGCCATCCTGGTGTCCACCCAGTTCACCAAGCCCTTCAAGGACCCCAACGGCTACGGAAGCCACGTGGCGAGGCTTGCCAACATGCTGGGGGACACGGTGCTGGTGCAGCGCCTGGGGGACCTGAAGCGGGGTCGGCGCTCCACGGCGGACCGCATCGCCCGGGGGCTGGTGCGCCCCACCCTGAAGACCGCGGAGCCCGGGGACCTGTCCTTCGTGCTGCCCTACCGGCACCTGGTGGGCATCCTGGAGATGCTCGCCGCCCTGGATCCCCTCATGCCGGGGATCAACGGCAACCACACCCTCCTCTACGGGGTGGAGGTAAAGTTTTACAGTCTCAAGCTGGCCCTGGCCTCCACCCTGGAGACCAGCATCCCGGGGCTCTTCGCCGCCGGGGACGGGGCGGGGGTGACCCGGGGAGTCATCCAGGCCTCCGCCTCGGGTCTCTGGGCCGCCCGGGCCATGCTGCGCCGGGGCTAGGGCCTTTGTCCCCGAGGAAAACCGACAGGGGGAGGGGCGTACCCGCCCCTCCCCCTGTCCTGTTCATACGGCCCTCTTTCGACTCCCCGCCTCGCCTAGGGCTTCAGGTCCCCCGCCAGGACCACGGAAAAGGACCGGGGGTCCAGGTGGCGGCGCAACGCCGCCAGGGCGGATTCGGGGGTCACGGCCCGAAGGCGGGCCTCCAGCTCCTCCGTCCAGGCGAAGGTCCGGCCCAGGAACAGATCCCTAGCCAGCAGCCCCGCCAAGGCAGCGTCCCGGGAGCGATCCACCTTCATCCCCTCCAGGAGGTAGGACGTCCCCCGAGCCACCTCCTCCGGGGTGAACCCGTCCTTCAGGGCCCGCTGGAGTTCCTCGAAGAAGGCCCGCTCCACCAGGGGGACGTTCCGGGGGCCGGTGATGGCGGTGAAGTTCCAGCGTCCGAAGTCGTCCAGGTTGGAGGCCTCCAGGGAGAGGCGCACCCCGTAGCTCGTCCCCTCGGTGTGGCGGATCCGGGTGGCCAGCCTCGAGTCCAGCCAGCCTCCCCCCAGAACCGTGGCGGCCACCCACAGGTCCGGATAGTCCCGGTCCCCCCGGAGGATCTTCACGGGGGCGGAGGCGGCCACCACCGCGTTGGGTTTGTCCTCCACCCTCAGGGTCTCCCGTCGGGGGGGCACCTCCTCGAAGGGGCGCATCGCCCGGACGAAGGGCGTCGCGGCCCGCCAGGCCCCGAAGTGGCGGGACAGCAGGTCCTTCATCCGCTCAGGCTCGAAGGGACCCACCGCCGCCACCTCCCCCACGGACAGGCCGTAGAAGGTCCGGTGGAAGTCCCGCAGGTCCGGGACGTCGATCACCCGCGTCCCCTCGGCCTTCTCCTCCAGGGAGAGGGGACGTCGCACGTCCCCCGCCGGGTAGGGGGCAAAGATCCGCTCCAGACGATCCCAGGCTCGGGAACCCGGATCGTCCCGGCTCTCGTCCAACGCCGCCAGGGTCTCCCGCCGGAGCACCTCCACCTCCCGGGGGTCCAGGGCGGGCTCCTTCAGACACTCCGCCACCAGGGCCAGGGTCTCCTCCAGGTGTTCCTCCGGAACCAGCACGAAGACCCCCACCTGGTCCGCCCCGCCCCAGAAGGACACGGTGGCCCGCAGGCGGTCGAAGAGCTGCTGGATCTGCTCCCGGCTGTGTCTTGCGGTGCCCCGGTCCAGCATCCCCGCCAGGAACTCCCCGACGGCGACCCGCCCCGCCAGGCTCTCCGGGGTCCCCAGGTGCAGGGAAAGACGCAGGCTCACCATGCCCCCCCGGGTCTTGCGGGGAAAGAAGGCCCCCTTGAGCCCCGGCGCCACCTCGACCCGGGTCACCGACCGGTCCAGGGCGGCGCAGGACACGTCGAAGGAGGCCCCCAGTTTCGGCTCCTGGGAGAGGACGAAGGTCGACAGGGTCGCCTCCAGGGGACGGGGCTGCGAGACGACCACCCGAAGGGGCCGGTCCACGGGCACGAACCGCCCCAGGGTTCGGTTCTCCGCCACCAGGTAGCGCCGCGCCGCCCGCACCAGATCCTCCCCCGTGGCCCGGGCGATCCGGTCCCGGTAGAGGAAGAAGAGCCGCCAGTCCCCCCGGGCGATCCACTCGGACAGGCCGAGGGCGAAGCGGTCCAGGTCGGCGAACTCCGAGTCCAGGTACAGGAGGATCCGTTCCCGGGCCCGGCCCAGTTCCTCCTCCGAGGGGGGGTCCTGGGCGAAGCCCTCCACCGTCTCCAGAAGGACCTTCTGCGCCGCATCCAGGGACCGGTCCCGGGGCACCTGAGCCATCACGAAGGCAGGCCCGGAGGGGTCCCGGAAACCGAAGGAGGCCGCCCAGACGGAGCTGGCCAGCCCCTTCTCCACCAACCGTCGGTACAGCCGCCCCGAGGGGGCGTCTCCCAGAACCCCCAGGGCCAGGTCGAAGGCCGCCGCGTCGGGCTCCGAAACGGCGGGGCCGTGGTAGAGCAGCCCCAGGGCCTGGACTTCCCCCTTGCGGGAGAGGGTCACGGCCCGGTCCCCATCCTGCCCCACCTCCCGGCTGCGTCCCGCCGGGGGCTGCCCCGGTGCCTTGGGAAGGGGGGCGAAGTGTTTCGCCACCGCCCCCAGGGCCGCGGCCTCGTCCACCGCCCCGGCCACCACGATGGTGGCGGTGTCGGGACGCATGTGACGCCGGTAGAAGTCCACCACCTCCCGGTGGGTGACGGACTTCAGGTCTCCCGGGTTGCCGATGGTGGAACCCCCGTAGCCATGCCAGTCGTAGGCCACCGAGGCCATGCGGTCCATGAGGGTGGCCGTCGGATCGTTCTCCCCCATCTCCATTTCGTTGAGCACTACCCCTCGCTCCTTGTCCAGAAGCTCCGGGGTGATGCGCCCCCGGCTCATGCGCTCCGCCTCCAGGGAAAGGGCCCAGTCCAGGTTCTCCGCCGTGGCGGGAAGCACCTCGAAGTAGCAGGTCCGGTCCGCCCAGGTGTTTCCGTTGGCCCGTCCTCCCCGGGCGGCGATCTCTTTGGGGATGTCCGGGTGCGACGGGGTCCCCTTGAAGAGCAGGTGCTCCAACAGGTGGGCCAGTCCCTTCTCCCCGTCTCCCTCCAGGGCGGACCCCACCCGGTGCACCGCGTTCACCGTCACCGTGGGCTTGGAGAAATCCGAAACGATGAGGGTCGTGAGGCCGTTGGGGAATCGGTACTCCGCCACGCCCCCCATGCGGGGCCCCGCCACGGCTCCCCCGGGAAGGGGAGCGGCGACGGCCCCCGCCGCCAGGGACCACAGGAGCAGCAGGGCGCCCAGCCACGAGGCAGGGCGAGGGAATCGGATGGGCTTCATGATCGACACCTCCGGCGGGCCCGGGGAGCGACCCGGTTTTCGGGCCATCCTACCACGGAGGGGACGCGGTGAGATCCGAAGGTCTGCGGAGAGGGGGTGCGGCTTTCTCAGCTTTCGGGAAACCGGGAGGGGCCCCGAGGCTCCTTGGGTCCCCTTTGCATTTTTTTGCGAAAGGCCTCGCCTTCTTGGGCTTCCGGGAGCTTCTGCAAAAGGGACGGAGCGCCGAAACAGAACCGGAGTCGGGGATAAGGCGTCTCCGCGGCCCGGGACCGGGATCGTCCGCCCGGGGACACACCGAAGGCAAAGGAGAAAGAGGAGGGAACGCCCATGGATCTGCGCATCAACAGCGTCGGCAACGCGGCGGAACAGGCGGCCCAGGCCTCCGAGCAGGCGAAGAAGGCGGCCCAGCAGGAAAAGCCCGCCGAGTCGGCTTCCCCGGCGGCCCCCGCAGAGAGCAAGGAGGCACCCGGGGCCCCCGCCAGCACCGGAGGCGCGGGGGGAGCTTCCCAGCACTGCAAGACCTGCGGGGCTCCCATCTCCTCGGGAGCCACCGTGTGCGGCAAGTGCGGGGCCAAGGTGGAGACCGCGGCGGACCAGCTTCTCAAGGCCCTGACGGAATCGGACATCAAGTCCAAGTCCACGGACAACCGCATCGGCACCCTGCAGGCCCTGTCACAGCTGGAAGACCAGGAGGAGTCCGAGGCCTGAGCCCCTTCTCCCTCTTCCGAGTCCTCTCCCCCGGAGGGGGCTCGGAAGAGGGGCGTCGATCCCCCACGGCGACGACCTCCGGGTCGAAAGGGGAAACGGATTCCGCTTGCGGTAGCCCGACCCTACCCCGCTCCACCCTCTCGGCTTCCCGCTGCGTCCCCGTCCGGAACCACCGATCCGGCCCGGAAGGGAAACCCAGAAAAGGGGGGGGCCGAAGCCCCCCGTGCCTTCCCTTTCGGGCCACCGACCCGGGATGAGGCTACAGCTCCACCACCGAGTGGTGCAGCACCACGTTTCGCTTGCGCAGTTCCTCCATGAACCGCTCCACCGCCTTGTGGTTCTTTCCCACCGCCTCGGGAGGGTTGACCCCGGGCATCTTCAGGACCCCCTCGGCCACGAGACGCCCCACGATGACGCAGGGAAAGCCCGTGGTGCGGGACATGGAGGGGTAGCCCGTCACCCCGTCCCGCTCGTCGTAGAGGCTGTAGCGGTACTGGAGGCGTTTGCCGTCCTTCCTTCCCGTCACCTCCACGTGGTAGAAGGTGAACTCGTTCTCCCCCTCCTCCAGGCGCATCTTCGGGTACGCCAGGGCTCCGAAGAGGTCCCGAGGGACCACCTTGCACCCCTTCACGTCCACGGGCTCCGTGCCGAACAGGCCGATCTCCCGTAGGAACTCCATGCGCTCTGCCGTACCGGGGTAGCGCAGGGTGTACTCCGTCACGTTGGGGGAAGGGATGGTATCCAGCAGGGTGCGGGACCCGTCGGTGAAGAAGCCCTCCATCCGGGGAAGTTTGATCCCCGGCAGATCGAAATCCAGCATCTTGCGGCCCGACAGGGCGGAAACCGTGAGGATCCGGCCGTCCCGTTTGGTGCGGGCGGGGCGCACGTACTCCTCGATGAGGTCGTCGGGGCTGAACACCAGCTTGTAGTCGAAAGGAGGCTTCGGGTCCGCCGGCAGCCCGGTGACGTAGTAGGTCACGTCCTCCACCTGGTCCAGCAGGTCGCAGGCGTAGCCGATGAGGATGCTGGAAGACCCCGGCGCCACCCCCACGTCCTCGAAGGCCGTGACTCCCGCCGCCTTGGCCTGCCCGTCCCACTCCCGGTAGTCCTCCCCCATGAAGGAGATGTCCGACAGGTCCACCCCCGCCCGGATCACCGCCCCCACCATGGGGTAGCCCAGGAAGCCCGGGACGGCGCCGATGCACAGGTCCTGCCCCCTCACCGCCTCGGTGATGGAATCGGGGGAGGTGAAGTCCACGTCGGAACGTGTATCCACTTTCCCCCGCGACCGCTCCTTCGTCCTCCCCAGCCCCGCTTCGTCCCGGTCGCAGACCGTGACCTCGTACCCCTCGTCCTCCGCCAGATCCAGGGCCATCACCGAACCCACCAGCCCGTTACCCAACACGGTGACCTTCTTCTTCACGGGGAACCCCCTCCTCCTCCGGTCGTCTAGGTCTCGCCTGCCGCGTATATGTATACTTTTATTGCATCCAACTCTACCCTCCCTCCGCCGAGGCGTCAAGGCCTTCCGCTGGAAGCTCCAAAGCAAGACAGGCCTGGACAGCCCCCCCAAACGACGTATACTAATGAAAAGATCTATACGTCACGGGGGGATGACTCCATGCAGACCAAGCTGACCTTGCGGCTGGAGGAGGACCTGATCCGTCGGGCCAAACGGGCTTCCGCCCGCACCGGCAAGTCGGTCTCCCAGATGGTGGGGGATTTCTTTCGGACCCTGGAGCAGGACCCGGCGCAGGAGGAGCTGTCCCCCAGGGTGAAGGCCCTGCTGGGGGTTCTTCCTCCCTCGGTCTGCGAAGAGGACTGGAGAGCCCATCTGGAGGAAAAACACCAGTGAAGGTCCTCTTCGACACCAACGTGGTTCTGGACGTGCTCCTGGCCAGGGAACCCTTCGTCCGCCCGGCAACGCTGCTTCTGTGCATGGTGGACCGGGGGGAGATCCGGGGACTCTTGGGCGCCACCACGCTGACGACCCTTCACTACTTGGCATCCAAGGGGATCGGGAGAGAACGAGCCCGGGAGCAGGTACGGCGGCTTCTGGACCTCTTCGACGTGGCTCCCGTGGATCGAGAAGTGTTACACCAGGCCCTGGAGGTAGACTTCCCGGATTTCGAGGATGCGGTCCTCCACGAAGCCGCCCGAGCGGTGGGGGCGGAAGCCATCGTCACCCGAAACGGGAACGATTTCCGCCAGGCCACCCTTCCCGTATACACTCCGGAGGAACTCCTTCGGGCCCTTCAGGCGAAACGGGGGCTCTCGTAAACAGGCTGGGGCGGGGCCGGATGCCTCCGGCCCCGCCCCAGCGATTTCGCCCCGACGAGTTTTCCTCCCGCCTCAGTCCTCGAAGCAGCTGCCCCCCACGAACTCCCGGAGGATGGAGAGGTTCGGCACGTTCTCCGCGGGGATCACCGGCACGAAGCGCAGCATGGAGAGGAGGCGCTGGGCCTCCCCGTAGGCGGGGGACTCCTCCGGCACCGCCCGAAGCAGGGGCTCCGCGTAGCCCTTCAGCACCGGCAGCTCGTACACCAGGGCGGTGTTGAACATCACGTCCGCCCGTTCCTGGTAGGGGAAGATGTGCTTGTGGGACCCCCGGATCACCGAGGGCCACCGCAGCAGGGTGCCCTCCGGGGAGTGGCCCCGCCTCCGGTAGTCCCGCACCATCCGGCGCAGAAGCCGGTCGTCGGTGGTGCTGGTGCGGTTGTGCCGGTCCAGGCTCACCCCCGTGAGGGGGGAGATGAAGATGCGGTACTTCATCTCGTCGGGGATGGACTCGGTGAGGCGGTCGTTGAGACCGTGGATCCCCTCGATGATGAGCAGGTCTCCCTGGCGAAGGCGCAGCTTCTTTCCCGGAGCTCTCTGCCCTGTGACGAAGTCGAACTTCGGCAGCTGCACCTCCTCCCCCGCCAGGAGAGCCTCCAGGTGCTCGTTGATGAGCTTCAGATCCAGGGCCTCGAGGGCCTCGAAGTCGTAATCCCCCTTCTCGTCCCGGGGGGTGTCCTCCCGATCCACGAAGTAGTCGTCCAGGGAGATGGACACGGGGTGCCTGCCGCACACCTGGAGCTGGATCTGAAGCCTCCTGGCGGTGGTGGTCTTGCCGGACCCGGAGGGCCCCGCCAGACAGACCAGGCGCACGGAGGGACGGTCGCAGATCGCCCGGGCCATCCTCGCCAGGGCCTCCCCGTGGAACGCCTCGGAGATGAGGATCAGGTCCAGGGCCTTTCCCGTGGCCACCCGCTCGTGGATGCTGTCCATGGTGCTCACCCCCAGCACGTCCAGCCACTGGGAGTACTCCCGGAACACCTCCGCCAGGCTCTTGGCGGCCTGGAAGGGAGGAAGACGGTCGGGGAAGGAGACGGTGGGAAACTGAAGCACCATGCCCGGGGGGTAGCGGAGCAGGTCGAAGACCTTCACCTGCCCGGTGCTGGAGGCCAGGGGGGCGTAGAAGTAGCCGTAGGTGTCGGCGCAGCGGTAGACCACCGTGGGGTCCAGGGCGGTCCACTGGAGAAGCCGGGCCTTGTCGTAGTTCCCCTGGCGCTCGAAGATGCGCCGGGCCTTGTCCAGGGGCAGCACCTCCCGGTGGATGGGGATGTTCTGGTCCACCAGGTGGGCCATGCCCTGCTTGATGGCCCCCACCTGCTCCTCCGTGGCGGGACCGCCGGAAAGCTCGCAGTAGTAGCCGTCGCTCATGGAGTGGCGGATGGTCACGTCCTGCCCCAGGACCTTCTTGGAGGCCTGCACCAAAAGGAAGCTCAGGGTGCGCCGGTAGACCTCCATGCCCTCGAAGCTGCCCGTGTCCACGAACTCCACCGAGGCGTCCTCGTCCACCACCCAGCCCAAGGGACGGAGGTTGCGGTTCACCCGCCAGGCCACCACGTTGTTGGCCCCGCCATAGCCGGACAGGGAGAGCACCTCCGACCCCGTGAGGGGGGTTTCGCACCGGAGCTTGCCGTCTCCCGCCACATCCACCACAAAACCCATTCCCCTACCCCCTTCGGGGCCCGCAAAGGGCCTGAAAAACCCATGGTTTCATGGTTTCGATTCTAGCACGCCCCCCTCTTGGCCCCCCGGCATCCTTTCGCTCCCGAGTGTTCGCGCAATTCCGACGCATTGCGACCCCTTGAACGAATTGTCTGCTGATGCTATATAGTGCACTGGGTGGTCCACCAGAAGGAGGAGTCGGCGGATGGAAAACCAGCGACTGCGCCAGACCCGGATCTACGAAAAGGTGGTGGAGGAACTCAAGGGGGACATCGCCCGCGGAGCCCTCCGGCCAGGGGATCCCCTGCCTCCGGAGCGCAAGCTCATGGACGAGATGGGGGTCAGCCGCAGCTCCCTGCGGGAGGCCTTCCGGGTCCTGGAACTCCTGGGGCTCATCGAGAGCATCCCCGGGAAGGGACGGTTCGTCCGCCGGCCCCGAAGCGCCGCGGGGGAAGGCCGCAAGATGCCCCTGGAGGACGAGGCCATCCTGGAACTCATGGAGGCCCGTCGGCTTCTGGATCCCTCCATCGCCCGGGAGGCGGCCCGGCGCGCTCTGCCCGCGGACCTTACCCGGCTTCGGCGCATCATCTCCGTCACCCAGACGAACCTGGACGACCTGGACCACCGGGCCCAGTCGGACTTCGACTTCCACCTGGCCATGGCGGAGGCCACCCACAACTTCGTGTTCGTCAACATCATGCGGATGAACTTCAACCTCATCCTGGCCACCCACGACCGCATCTACCGCCTCCTGACGGACAAGGAGGCCTTCCTCCACGAACACATGGCCCTCTACGAGGCCATCCTGGACCACGACGGCTCCCGGGCGGCGGAGCTTTCCGCCTCGCACATCGAACGGATCTACAAGACCCTCCAGGAGGTCATGGCCCTGGAGAAACCGGTCTGACCACGAACGCCAGCCCCTACGGGGGAACCATCTCATACACACAGGAGGGAACGAAAATGAAGGAACGCATCATGCAGCTCCTCCCGGAGATCCAGTGGATCGGCGACCCCACCCTGCGGGCTCAGGTGGTGGCCAGCTACGAAGACGCGCTGAAGACCGGCGGGTGGGAACCCGACGACATGGCCAAGATCCCCTTCACCCTTCTCATCCCCAACTGCCCCGCCTCCTACCTCACCCACACCCGCGGGGTGGTCCGGGTGGCCAAGGCCTCCATGGACGAGTTCAACGCCCTCTACGAGAACGAGGGGGGCTTCAAGCTGGACAACGACAAGCTGGTGGCGGGAGCCCTGCTCCACGACGTGGGCAAGCTGGTGGAGTACGAGAAGACCCCGGACGGCAAGTTCGTGAAGTCCCAGATGGGCAAGGACCTGCGCCACCCCTTCTCGGGCACCGTCATCGCCCTGCGAAACGGCGTGTCCAGCGAGATCGGCCACATCATCGCCAACCACGCCCACGAGGGGGACGGCACCCTGCGCAGCCCCGAAGGGGTCCTGGTCAACAAGGCGGATTTCATCAACTTCGAGACCATCAAGTCGTTCCTGGGGATGAAGTAGGGACCCGGCGACGCCGGGCAGGCTGAGAAGACACACGGGAGGTGCAGGCCAGATGGGCAAGACGATGATCCAGAAGATCATGCAGCGGGCCTCGGGCAAGGAGGTGCAGATCGGCGACCGGGTCTGGTGCAACGTGGACCTTTCCACGGCCCGGGACTTCGGGGGACCGAACTGCGTGCTCCAGTTCGAGGAAGTGACGGACAAGCAGGGCAAGGTGTGGGATCCCAAGAAGATCGCCTTCACCTTCGACCTTCAGGCCCCCGCCCACTCCGAGAAGGTCTCCAACAACCAGAAGATCATCCGGGAGTTCTCCCGCAAGCAGGGCATCGACAAGGTCTTCGACATCAACTGGGGCATCGGGCAGCACGTGCTCCTGGAGAACGGCCACGTGAAGCCCGGGGACGTCATCCTGGGGACGGACAGCCACATGAACCTGCTGGGCGCCGTGGGGGCCTTCGCCACCGGCGTGGGCAACACGGACATCGTGGCCTCCTGGATCCTGGGGACCCTGTGGTTCCGGGTGCCCGAGACCATGAAGATCACCGCCACGGGCAAGTTCGCCAAGGGCGTGTACATGCGGGACCTCCTCACCCACCTGGTGGGGACCCTGGGAGCGGACGGCATGTTCTTCAAGGCCGTGGAGTTCTACGGCGACACCGTGGAGAACAGCACTCTGGCGGACCGCATCACCCTCTGCTCCATGGTGACGGAGATGAGCGGCAAGGTGGGGCTCATCATGCCGAGCGGCCCCGTGCTGGACTGGCTGGCCGCCCGGGCGGGAGACGAGGTCCGCCAGCGGGTGAAGGATCTGGCGGCGGACGCGGACGCTCCCTACTGCCAGGAGGTCTCCGTGGACGTGTCCAAGCTGGAGCCCCTGGCCTCCTGCCCCGACGCGCCGGACAACGTGAAGAAGGTCCGGGAGGTGGCGGGGGAGAAGATCCAGCAGGTGCACATCGGCTCCTGCTCCAACGGCCGGTTCGAGGACATCACCGCGGCCTTCGAGGTGCTCCAGGCGGGGGGCTTCCAGGTCTCCCCGGAGGTGCGCACCATCATCACCCCCAGCACCCGGGAAGTGATGAAGCAGTGCGCCGAGGCGGGGTACATCCAGAAGTTCCTGGAGGCGGGAGTGGTCTTCACCAACCCCACCTGCAGCCTCTGCACCGCGGAGCACTACGGCGCCCTGCCCTCCGGCGACGTGGCCATCTCCACCACCAACCGGAACTTCATCGGCAAGGTGGGCAAGGGCAGCCACACCTACCTCATGAGCCCCGCCTCCGCCATGGCGAGCGCGGTCCGGGGCGTCATCACCGACCCCCGGGACATCCTGGGCTAGGAACGGGACTAGGGAGGGAACGATCATGAGCGACGCGATCCTTCGCGGCAAGGCCTGGGTCTTCGGGGACGACGTGGACACGGACCTCATCTACCACAACAAGTACCTGGCGGAGACGGACCCCAAGAAGATGGCCCAGTACTCCTTCGAGTACTACCCCGGCAAGGAGCACTTCGCCAAGGAAGTGAAGCCCGGCGACTTCGTGGTGGCGGGGCGCAACTTCGGCACCGGCTCCAGCCGGGAGCACGCGGTGTACTGCCTCAAGGAGATCGGGGTGCCCGTGGTGCTGGCAGAGAACTACGCCCGCATCTACTACCGCAACGCCATCAACAACGGCTACCCGGTGCTCTTCGTGAACGGCATGTCCGACGCCATCAAGGCCGGGAAGATCCAGGACGGGGACGAGCTGGAGGTGGACCTCGCCACCGGCCGGATCAAGAACGTCACCAAGGGCACGGAGTTCCACGGCGACGCGGTGACGGACCTGGAGAAGGACATCATGGGCGCGGGGGGCCTGATCGAGTACCTCAAGGCCCAGGCGGCCAAGAAGTAGGGAGGGACGATCATGGGCAAGACCTTTGCCGAAAAGGTGCTGGGCAAGGCGGCGGGCTACGCCGTGAAGGCGGGGGACGTGGTGACCGTGGAGCCCCACTTCTGCATGAGCCACGACAACGCCGCCCCCATCGCCAGGACCTTCAAGAAGATCGGGGTTCCCAAGGTCTGGAAGCCGGACCACATCGTGTTCATCCTGGACCACGCCATCCCGGCCCCCACGGACGAGCACGCCCAGAACCACAAGGAGATCCGGGAGTTCTCCGCCGCCCAGGGCATCAAACACTTCTACGACGTCACCAGCAAGGGCGGGGTGTGCCACCAGAAGATGTGCGAGGAGGGCTTCGCCCTTCCCGGGCTGGTCATGATCGGCAGCGACAGCCACACCTGCACCTACGGGGCCTACGGGGCCTTCTCCACGGGCATCGGCCGCTCCGAGATGGCCGCCGCCTGGGCCACCGGCAAGATCTGGTTCCGGGTGCCCGAGTCCATCAAGATCACCCTCACCGGCTCCTTCCAGAAAGGGGTCTCCGCCAAGGACCTGATCCTGAAGATCATCGGAGACATCAAGGCGGACGGGGCGGACTACATGAGCGTGGAGTTCCACGGACCGGGGATCCACGCCATGTCCCTGGCGGAGCGCATGACCCTCTGCAACATGGGCATCGAGATGGGCGCCAAGAACGCCGTCTGTCCCCCCGACGACAAGGTGCTGGCGGACATCCAGGGCAAGGAGAAGACGAAGGACTGGGAGGCCCTGTGGGCGGACGACGACGCGGCCTACGCCAAGGAGCTGGCCTACGACCTGGGGACGCTGGTTCCCTGCGTGGCCAAGCCCCACACGGTGGACAACTACGCCTCCATCGACGAGGTGAAGGACACCCCCATCCACCAGGCCTTCCTGGGCAGCTGCACCAACGCCCGCATCGAGGACCTGCGGCTGGCGGCGGCCATCCTCAAGGGCAAGCAGGTGGCGGTGCGCACCATCGTCATCCCCGCCTCCTGGGTGGTGTACCGGCAGGCCATGAAGGAAGGGCTGATCGACGTGTTCCTGGACGCGGGCTGCGTCCTCGCCAACCCGGGCTGCGGGCCCTGCATGGGCAACCACGAGGGCATCCTGGCCCCCGGGGAGGCCTGCATCAGCACCGCCAACCGGAACTTCAAGGGGCGCATGGGCAACAAGGAAAGCTTCATCTACCTGGCCAGCCCCATGACCGTGGCGGCCTCCGCCCTGACCGGCAAGATCTCCGATCCTCGGGAGGTGCTGTAACCATGAAGATCCAAGGCAAGGTGTGGAAGTACGGCGACGACGTGAACACCGACGTCATCTTCCCGGGGAAGTACACCTACACCATCAAGGAACGCTCCGAGATGGCCAAGGTGGCCTGCGAGGACCTGGACCCGGAGTTCAACAAGAACGCCGCGGCGGGGGACATCATCGTGGGGGGCAAGAACTGGGGCTGCGGCTCCTCCCGGGAGCAGGCGGTGACCTGCCTGGTGGAACGGGGCATCGGGGCCATCATCGCCAAGGGCTTCGCCCGGATCTACTACCGCAACTGCCTCAACGAGGGGCTGCCCATCCTGGTCTCCCCGGAGGCGGTGGACGCCATCCAGGCGGGGGAGCAGGTGGAGATCGACTTCGACGCGGGGCAGATCCGCACCGCCTCGGGCAAGTCCTTCTCCTTCCCCCCCTACCCGGAGTTCGTCCGGGGGCTCATCGAGGACGGGGGCCTCATCCCCCACGTGAAGAAGTCCCTGGGGCTGAAGTAGCCCCTTCCGGAAGACACGGGAATCACCAAACGAAAGGGAGGTTTTTCGCATGGCCCGCAACGTGCTGAAGGTGAAGGAACAGAAGGATCGCTACCAGGTCTGCTACATGGCGGGGGACGACTCGGGCTTCGACATGATGGAGGGGGCCCTCCTGGTCCTGGAGTCCCTGAACCTGCCCATCGACTGGGTCCGCGCCGACCTGGGCTGGTGCATGTGGGAGAAGTCCATCCAGAAGTTCGGCGAGGGAGATCCCCGCTGCAACACCGTGCCGCCTGAGACCATCGAGTCCATCAGGAAGACCGACGCCACCCTCATGGCCGCCATCACCTCCAAGGCGGGGGTGAAGGGCTTCAAGTCCGCCATCCTCCAGATGCGGCAGCTCTTCGACCTGTACATCAACCTGCGCCCCGCCAAGACCCTCCCCGGCGTGGGCACCCCCCTGAAGGGCGACCCGAAGGTCGACATCGTCCTCTTCCGGGAGAACACCGAGGACCTCTACTCCGCCGTGGAGTTCTTCCCCCTGCCGGCGGAGCACTACGCGCTGCACAAGGGCATGGAGCGGTTCAAGAAGATGGGCGACGTGGCCGTCTCCTGGCGGGTCTTCTCCACCGTGGGCTGCGAGCGCATCATCCGGGCGGCCTTCGAGTACGCCAAGGCCACGGGCCGCACCACCGTGCACTGCTGCAACAAGGCCAACGTCATCCGGGAGACCGACGGTCTGATGAAGCGCCTCTTCCTCCAGATCGCCAAGGAGTACGAGCAGTTCGGCATCAAGGGGATCGAGGAGAACGCCGACGCCACCGCCATGTGGCTCATCAAGAACCCCCAGGACTACCAGGTCATCGTGGCCTCCAACGTCTTCGGGGACATCCTCTCCGACGAGGCCAGCCAGCTCACCGGCGGCCTGGGCTTCGCCCCCAGCGGCAACATCGGGGAAGGCACCGCCCTCTTCGAGCCCTCCAGCGGTTCCGTGCCCAAGTACGCCCACCAGTACCGGGTGAACCCCTCCGCCATGGTGCTCACGGCGAAGATGATGCTGGAGTACCTCGGCCTGGACGACGCGGCCAAGAAGATCGAGAAGGCCCTGGGTGAGGTGCTGGTGGAGAGCAAGCCCGGCACCCTCACCTACGACGTGCTGCGGGACTTCCGGGGCGATCCGAACTGGGAGAAGAACGCCGCCTCCACCATCGACATGGCCGCCGCCATCGCCGGGAAGATCAACCCGGCCTTCGCGGGCAAGGTCCTGGAGGACGCCAAGGCCAAGGTCCACGCCATGTGCGACTGGACCAAGACCGTGGGCTTCGAGGACTAGGGATTCCCGGGGGCGCAAGCCTCGACGGAACACGCCGGGGCCCGCTGATCCACAGGCGGGCCCCGTTTCCTTGGGGAGGGATGAACCCATGAAGACCGCACAGGCGGGGACGGTGGAGTCCATGGACTGCCTCGTCACCCTGAGCGAAGGAACCGCCGGGTCCGGCGTGGCGGTGCAGATCGCCGGGTCCGGGGCGGCGCGCTTCCGCACCGCCATGGAGAAGAAGGTCCGGCAGGTCCTGGAGAGCCTCCAGGCCTCGGACGTATCGGTGAACGTGCAGGACAACGGGGCCCTGGACATCGTCCTGGGGGCCCGAGTGGAGGCGGCGTACCGCCGCTTCGCGGGAGGTGAGGGGCGATGAGGCGCACCATGCTCTACCTGCCCGGCAACAACCCCAACATGCTGGTGCGGGGACACCTCTTCGGCCCCGACGGCCTGGTCCTGGACCTGGAGGACGCGGTGTCCGTCTCCGAGAAGGACTCCGCCCGGGTGCTGGTGCGGGAGATGCTTCGCCAGGGGGAGTTCGGCTCCTGCGAGGTGACGGTGCGCATCAACGGGGTGGACACGGAGTACTGGCGGGACGACCTGGCCGCCGTGGTCCCCGCAGGGGTCTCGGGCATCCGGGTCCCCAAGGTGGAGGGCCCCGAGACCATCCGGATCCTGGACGAGGAGCTTTCAGGCGTGGAGTCCAAGGCGGGGATCCCGGTGGGGCAGACCAAGATCTTCTGCCTCCTGGAGACCGCCCTGGGCATCTGGAACGCCTACGACGTGGCGAAGGCCTCCCCCCGGGTGGCGGCCATCATCCCCGGCGGGGAGGACCTCACGGCGGACCTGCGCACCAACCGGTCCCCGGAGGGCACGGAGCTGGAGTGGGCCCGGCGGATGCTGGTCTTCGCCGCCCGGGCCGCGGGGGTGGACGCCCTGGACACGGTGTTCCCCCGCATCACCGACGACGAGGGACTGCGCCGCGAGGTGGGCTTCATCAAGCAGTTGGGCTACGACGGCAAGAGCGTGATCCATCCCAACCAGATCCCCATCATCCACGAGGTCTTCACCCCCACGGAGGGGGAGATCGAGAAGGCCAAAAAGGTCGTGGCCGCCGCCAAGGACGCGGCGGAGCGGGGCCTGGGGGCGGTGTCCGTGGACGGACGCATGGTGGACGCCCCGGTGGTGAAACGGGCCCAGTACACCCTCACCCGGGCGGGCCTGTCGGAGGAGGTGCAGGGACATGGCTGTTAACGCCGCAGGACGGGACATCCCCTCCTCCATCCCCGGCTACGGGGAGGTGCGCCCCTACCAGGGGGCCTTCGCGAGGGTTCCCGAGGGCTTCCGGGCGGGGGGCAGGCTGAAGGCGGTCAACGGCTCCTGCCGGGACAAGCGTCTGAAGGACATCGAGGCGGCCATCGTCGCCTCGGGCCTCAAGAGCGGCATGACCGTCTCCTTCCACCACCACCTGCGCAACGGGGACTACGTGGTGAACCGGGTGATGGACGCCTGCGCCGCCCTGGGCATCCGGGACCTCACCCTCTTCCCCACGGCCCTCTTCGGGGTGCACAAGAAGCTCATCGACCACATCAAGTCCGGAGTGATCCGGCGCATCATGGGGTCCGTCAACGGCCCCATCGGCCAGCTGGTCTCCGAGGGAGGCATGGACGCGCCGGTGGTGCTCCGCAGCCACGGGGGACGCCCCCGGGCGGTGGCCGCCGGGGACGTGCACATCGACGTGGCCTTCGTGGCCGCCCCCTGCGCGGACCGGTACGGCAACCTCTCCGGGGCGGAGGGGCCCGGAGCCTGCGGCTCCCTGGGCTACACCTTCACGGACGCCCAGTATGCGGACTGCGTGGTGGCGGTGACGGACCACCTGCGCCCCTACCCCATCGCCCCCATCTCCATCCCCCAGTACCTGGTGGACTACGTGGTGGAGGTGGACAGCATCGGGGACCCCGCGGGCATCGTCTCCGGCACCACCCGGGTGACCCGGGACCCGCTGCGGCTGCTCATCTCCCAGTACGCCTCCCGGCTCATCGAGGCCTCGCCGTACTTCGTCGACGGCATCTCCTTCCAGACCGGCGCCGGGGGCATCCCCCTGGCGGTGACGGCCTTCATGAAGGAAGCCATGAAGAAGCGGGGCATCAAAGGCAGCTTCGGCCTGGGGGGCATCACGGGGTACTTCGTGGACCTGCTCAAGGAAGGCCTCGTGGAGAAGCTCATGGACGTGCAGTCCTTCGACCTGGAGGCGGTGAAGTCCATCGCCACCAACCCGAACCACATCGAGATCTCCGCGGACTGGTACGCCAACCCCTGGAACGGCGGCGCGGCGGTGAACATGCTGGACGTGGTGATTCTGGGGGCCACGGAGCTGGACCGGAACTTCCACGCCAACGTGAACACCGAGGCGGACGGGGCGCTCCTCCACGGCATCGGGGGGCACCAGGACACGGCGGCGGGGGCGAAGCTCACCATCATCGCCCAGCCCCTGCTCCGGGGCCGCATCCCCTGCGTGGTGGACAAGGTGCACTCCGTCACCACCCCCGGCGAGGTGGTGGACGCGGTGGTCACGGAGTACGGCGTCACCCTCAACCCCCGGCGGACGGACCTTCTGGAAGCCTGCCAGGCCGCGGGCAACGTGCCCCTGGTGTCGGTGGACGAGCTGGTGGACCGGGCGCACCGCATGGCGGGCCCCATGGACCCGGTGGCCCAGGAGGAGCGCATCGTGGGGGTCGTCGAGTGGCGGGACGGCACGGTGATCGACGTGGTGCGGCAGTTGAAACAGAAGGCCTGACGGAGACCGGAAGGCGAGGGGGCGGGGCTCGGTGAGGCCCCGCCCCCCTTCCTTTTCCGGAACCCATGGACCTCGCGGAGGGAAGGTCAGCCCCGAGGAACGATCCGCTCCAAAAGCCAGGCCATGTTCCGCCCCAGCACCCGCATGTTCTCCATGCCCTCCTGGTCCTCCGCCACATCCCCCGGTTTCATGCCGTAGCCCATGTTCCAGTAGGACGCCCCCACCAGGTAGGTCTGCATCATGTGGAGCCAGTGGTTGAGGGTGTCGAAGGCGTGGGTGGCCCCACCCCGGCGCACCGCCAGGACCGCCGCTCCCGCCTTGTGGCGGAACAGCCCCCCGTTGGCCCCGGAAACCAGCCCCGCCCGGTCCAGAAAGCCCTTCATCTCCGACGTGACGTCGGTGTAGTACACGGGAGAACCCAGGAGGATGCCGTCCGCTTCGGCCATCTTCGCCACCAGCTCGTTCAGGGGGTCTCCCTCCAGGACGCAGCGCCGGTCCCGGTTCTCGAAACACCGGCGACAGGCCACGCACCCCCGGAAGGGACGCCCCCCGATGCGCACCAGCTCCGTCTCCACCCCCGCCGCCTCCAGCTCCCCGAAGACCGTCCGCATCAGGATCTCCGTGTTGCCCCCCTCCCGGGGGCTGCCGTTGATGCCCAGAACCTTCATGGCCTCTCCTCCTTCGGGCCGGGTCGCGGCCTCCTCCGAAGGTTACAGGGCCTCCCGGTACAGCGCCAGCACCTGTTCCCGTGTGTAGGGGCGAGGGTTGGTGGCCCCGATGGCTTCCCGCATGGCCTCCTCCGCCAACCCGGGCAGATCCTCGGCCCGGACCCCCACGGAGGAGAGCCCCGAGGGGATCCCCACCTCCCGGGCCAGGGCGAAGAGGTCCCGCACCGCCGCCTCCCCGTTCTCCCGCTCGCTGTGCCACCCCTTCCCCACCCCCAGGGCCAGGGCCACCTCCCCCATCTTGAGGGGCGAGGCGTCCAGGTTGAACCGGGCCACGTGGGGAAGCAGCAGGGCGTTGCACAGACCGTGGGGCAGGTTGTACAGCCCCCCCAGGGGGTGGGCCATGGCGTGGGTCAGCCCGAGCCCCGCGTTGTTGAAGGCCGTCCCCGCCAGGAAGCTGCCGTAGCACATCCCCTCCCGGGCCTCCAGATCCTCCCCCTTCTGCACCGCCCGGGGCAGGTTCCGGCGGATCAGCTGCACCGCCTTGAAGGCCTTGCCGTCGGTGATGGGGGTGGCCCCGGTAGAGAGGAGGGCCTCCACCCCGTGGGTCAGGGCGTCCATCCCCGTGGCGGCGGTGAGGGAGGGGGGCATGGAGAGCATCATCTCCGGGTCGTTCACGGAGACGCAGGGGGTGAGACGCCAGTCGGTGATGGTAAACTTGGAGTGGTCCCGGTCGTCGGAGACCACCGCGAACTGGGTCACCTCGCTGCCCGTGCCCGCGGTGGTGCTGATGGCCACCAGGCGGGGCAGGGGAACCGCCACCCGGCCATATCCCTCGTAGTCCCGAAGGTTTCCCCCGTTGGACACCAGGATGCCCACGGCCTTGGCGGAGTCGATGGCGCTGCCGCCCCCCACCGCCACCAGCAGGTCGCAGTCCCCCGCCAGGAAGGCCTCCGCCCCCCGCACCGCCACGTCCACCGTGGGGTTGGGCACCGCCTCGCAGAAGGAGACCGAATCCACCCCTCCCTCCCGGAGCAGCTCCCCGATCTGCGCCGCCTGGGCCTCTCCCACCTCGCCCCGGGAGGCCACCACCAGAGCCCTTTTTCCCCCCAGGATACGGGCCTCCCGCCGGATTTCCCCCACACACCCCGCCCCCAGCAGGTTGAGGCTGGGGATGTAGTAGCGACAACCGCCTACCCCGACCATGTCCATCCTCCCTTCCGCGCCCAGGAGGGCACACCGCTTCAGCGTCATGATAGGATCAAGGGAAGAGGATCGCTAATGGGCGATCAGGGGTTTTTTTGACCGCCCGCGAAGGAGGAAACCCCATGCCCGATGCCCCGAGGACCTACCCCCAGCCCGACGACGAGACCCTGCGCCGGGTTCTCACGCCCCTGCAGTTCGCCGTGACCCGGGAGAACGCCACGGAGCCTCCCTTCCGCAACCCCACCCACGACGAACGCCGGGAGGGACTCTACGTGGACGTGGCCACCGGGGAACCCCTCTTCTCCTCCCGGGACCAGTTCGACGCGGGCTGCGGCTGGCCCAGCTTCTCCCGCCCCCTGGACCCCGGGGCGGTTCGGGAGCGGGAAGACACAAGCCACGGCATGGCGCGCACGGAGGTGCGCAGCCGAAGCGGAGACAACCACCTGGGACACCTCTTCGACGACGGCCCTCCGGACCGGGGGGGCCTGCGCTACTGCATCAACAGCGCCGCCCTGCGCTTCATCCCCCGGGAGAAGCTGAAGGAAGAAGGCTACGGGGAATACGAAGACCGGTTTCGCTAGGGGACGGGAACCGGGGTCCTGCGGTATCATGCCTGAGGCCCCTGGGGCACACTGGAACAAGCGGAGGCGCGGAGAGGATGCCGCAGAAGAGTCTCAACGCGGAGGAGCGGGCCTATCGCTCCATCATCAAGCTGATCCTCTCGGGGTTCTACCGCCCCGGGGATTTTCTCCTGGAGGTGGAACTGGCGGAACGCCTCCAGATGAGCCGGACCCCCGTGAGCCGAGCCCTGGCCCGGCTGGTGGTGGAGGGCTTTCTGGACAAGATGCCCAAGAAGGGGTGCTTCATCCCCGTCCCCACCCCGGAGGACGCGGCGCAGGTCTTCCGCGCCCGCATCGCCGTGGAGAGCGAGGCGGCGGCCGGAGCCGCCCGGCTCGCCACGGAGGAGGAGATCCGCCATCTGGAGGACCTGGTGGCCCAGGACGAAGAGGCGGTACGCACCCTGGCCAAGGAGTCCTTCTCCGCCATCAACGAGGCATTGCACCTGGGCATCGCCCGGGCGTCCCGCAACGCCTACCTGGAGCGCTGGTGCCGCTACATCTTCTGGCGGTCCAATCTCTACGTCTTCTACCTGGACAGCTTCTACCGATCCGTGGAACGCAGCCAGGTGCCCCCCCAGAAGACCCCGGCACAACACCGGACCCTGGTCCAGGCCATCCGGGAGCACGACCCGGAGGAAGCGGCCCGGCTCATGCGGGTCCACATCGAACGCAGCTACGAGGTCCTCCTCTTCCGCCCCGAAGACCCCAGACCCTAGACTCGCCCCTAACAGAGGGCCCCGTATCTCTCCGGGGCCCTTTCGTTTTTTCTTTCTCCAAGTTGACCCGCTTCCCCCGTCGTGGGTAAAATCAGACAAGTGATCATTGATGGATACATTACCCCGTCCCGGACGGGGTTCTTCTTTTCTCTCTAGATATGGATACATCAATCCACCCACAAGGGAGTGACGGGCATGGCGGGAAAGCAGGTTCTTCTTCTCGGCCTGGGAAAGCAGGGACGGGCAGCCCTCTGGGATCTCTCGCGGGACCCGAGCATCGAGACCCTTCGGATATGCGACCCTTCCCCGGAAACCGCCGAGGTGGCCTCTCGCTACGGCGGGGGAAAGGAGACGATCCTTCCCCTCTCCGCAGAGGACCCGAAGGGTCTTCTGCGGGAGATGGAACGGGCGGACGGGGTCCTGGAGACTCTCCCGGGGCGGTTGGCCCTCCCCGTGGCCCGTCTGGCCGCCCGGGCAGGGGTCCCCACGGTCAGCACCATGTACCTGGCCGATCCGGGGGAGCGGGACCCGCAGCGGCGTCTGGCCCAGCAGGAGGAGCTGATCGCCCTGGACGAGGAAGCCCGGCGGACCGGGGCCATTCTGCTCCCGGAGTGCGGCATGGACCCGGGGCTGGACCTGGTGCTCTGCAAGGAGGCCCTTCGGGGGTTCGAGACGGTGGAGTCCCTGGTCTCCTACGGGGCGGGGTTTCCCGAGGCCGCCGCGGCGGACAACCCCCTGGGCTATCGGTTCACCTGGTCCATCCCGGGGGTGATGCGCTCCTACCTGCGTCCCGCCCTGGTGATCCGGGGAGGGAAAGCCTGCCCCATCCCGGCGGAGGCGGTCTTCGCCCCGGAAAACACCAGACCCCGGCACGAGGAGGAGGACAAACGGCCATGAGTAACCTCGCACCATCTGAACTGCGACCCCTAGCACACATCGGGGTCCTCTGCTGGGAGGCGGGCAAGGTGCCCCGGGGGCTGGTGCAGCTGGAAGCCCTGCGGGGGAACAGCACCAACCCCCTCACCTATCCCTTCCCCGTGGCGTTCCGGCGGGTGGAGGGGGCCTGCTGGGACACCATCCTGGAGCACCCGGACCCGGAGGTGCACCGAAGGATGGTGGAGGCGGGGCGGGAACTGGTGGCCTCCGGGATCCGGGGGGTGACCACCAGCTGCGGCTTCAACATCCTGCTTCAACAAAGGCTGGCGGAGGCTCTGGGGGTGCCGGTCTTCACCTCCAGCCTCCTCCAGGTCCCCTGGGTGGCCCGTCTTCTGGGCCCCCGGGCCCGGATCGGCGTCCTCACCGCCAAGGAGGACGCCCTGACGGAGGAACACCTGCGCTGCGCCGGCATCGACCCGGCGTCGACCCACATCCGGGGCCTCGACGCCTGCCCCCAGTGGAGCCGGATCTTCCGTTTCCCGGAGGAGCCGGTGGATCTGGAGGCGATCCGAAAGGAGGTGGTGAACACCGCCCTCGACGCCCTCAAGACCGCCCCGGACATAGGCGCCTTCGTCCTGGAGTGCACCGACCTGCCCCCCTTCGCGGAGGCGATCCGACGCGCCACGGGAAGGCCGGTCTTCGACTTCGTCACCCTGGTGGGATGGGTCCATTCCGCCTTGGGCATCCAAACCCCCGATCCGGTGGGGGGAACACGTACATTCGGCCATGGGAGGCATGGATCATGAAGAGCATTCTGGTTCTCGGAGCGGGACGGGTGGCCCGCCCCTGCGTGCAGTATCTGTTGGGAAAGGGACATGCCGTCACGGCGGTGGATCTGGCCCAGAAGAACCTGGACCAGGTCCTGGGAGGGCACCCCCAGGGTACGGGGCTGCTCGGCGACGCGGGACGGGAGGCCGCCGCCCTGGTGGCGACACGGCATTCGGATCTGGTGGTCTGCCTGCTCCCTCCCCGGTTCATGGGCCCGGTGGCCCGAATCTGCCTGGAGGCTCGGGTCCCCTTGGTGCACCCCGCCTACCTGGACGAGGAACAGCGATCCCTGAGCGCGGGCTTCGAGGCGGCGGGGGTGACGATGCTGCCGGAGCTGGGGCTGGACCCGGGGATCGACCACATGTCCGCCGCCCGAACGGTGCGGCGCATCCGAAGCCTGGGGGGCCGGGTGCGGTCCTTCCGCTCCCTCTGCGGGGCCCTGCCCGCGGCGGAGGCCAACACCAACCCCTGGGGGTACAAGCTCTCCTGGGCCCCGGAAAGCCTCATCGGGGCCAGCCTGCGCAGCGCCGCCATCCTGGAGGGGGGACTGGCGGTGCACCGTCCCGACGGGACGACCTACCGCCACCCGGAGCTGGAGGAGATCGAGGGCCTGGGGTGGTTCGAGGTGTACGCCAACGGCGATTCCCTCCCCTACCGGGAGGCCTACGGCATCCCGGAGGTTCGGGATCTCTACCGGGGGACCCTGCGCTATCTGGGCTGGTGCGAGACCATCTGCGCCATGAACCGCCTTCGGCTGGTGAGCGGCGAACCGGAAGACCTGGGGGGGATCCCCCTGCGGGACCTCCTGGCCCGCCGCCTGGGATGCGGGAGCGACCAGGTGGAGGGGGCCTTCTGTGCCGCCCTGGGCCTGGAACGGCACTCCGCGGTGTTCCTGCGCTTCGCCTGGTTGGACTTCTTCTCCCGCCGGCCCATCCCGACCTCCTGCGCCACCCCGCAGGACGTGGTGTCCTGGCTCTTCGGGGAAAAGCTGGTCTACACCCCGGAGGAGCGGGATCTGGTGGTGCTGCGGGACCAGTTCCTGGTGGAGGTCCCGGGAAGCGCCAAACTGCTGCGCCTGCGCTCCACCCTGGTGGACTTCGGGGAGCCGGGAGGGGACAGCTCCGTGGCCCGCACCACCGGTCTGCCCCCGGCCATCGGCGCCCACCTGATCCTGGAGGGGCGCATCCGCACCCCGGGCATCCACACCCCCGTGCTCCCGGAGATCTACGAGCCCATCCTGGAGGAGCTGGCAGCCCAGGGGGTGGCCCTACGGGAGGAGGAGACGGAAGTCTAGCTCCTCTCCCACACGCAAGAGGGGGCGGCCACCAGGCCGCCCCCTTTCGCGTCGCCCCGTGGGGTGTTCCTCCCCTTCAGCTCCGGTCCCGCAGGAGGGGCAGGGAAGAGCAGTGCAGCCCCCCGCCGTGCTTGCGGCACTCCTCGTAAGGGGTGGTCAGCACCGTGCAGCCTCGCTTCGTCAGCAGCTCCGCCGTCCAGACCGCCGAGGCGTCCAGGATCACCTTCCCCGGGGCCACGGCCAGACAGTTGATGGCCGCTCCCCCGTCGTCCCGGAAATCCACGGGAATCGCCTCGATGCCCAGCTCCGCCAGTTTTTCCAGGAACCAGAAGGGCAGCCGCTCCACCTGCACCAGGGCCTTGTCCCGGTCCACCATCAGAAGGGCCCCGTCGATGTGCATGCTGTAGCCCACCAGGGGCACCTCCAGAAGCTCCGTATCCTGGTGCCGCAGGACGCACCGGAGCTGGTCCACCCCCGCGGCGTTCTGCCGGGAGCTGGTGCCCACCACGGCGGTGCGCTCGTTGAGGAAGGTGAAGCTCCCTCCCTCCAGCAGCCCCGCCCCGTGGACGGTGTGGAGGATGGGCATCCCCAGCTCCGCCAGCTTGCGGGAAAGGAAGGCCTCCTCCCCCCGCCGTCCCGTCCCATAGGGTTTCCCCACGGGTCCCATGCGACCCACCACGGCTCCACCCTTGACCACGATCCCGTTGTCCCGGACGAACATGGCGTTGGGGTCCCGGGGACCTCCTTCCAGATAGACCACCTCCGTCCCGCAGCCCCGCAGGACCTCCGCGAAGGCGTCGTGCTCCCTCTGCATGGCCCCCAGATCCGGCCCGCGATCGGAGCGGAAGTACCACTGTTCCTCGTCGTCGATGAGGGCGTCCAGCTCCGGATCGTACCGGTCCGAGGTCATCCGCAGGATCTCCTCCCCCGGACGGTGGAGCAGCACCGTCCGCAGGGGCCCCACGTCGTCGTAGACCCCCCAGCGTCGGCCCCAGACCCGGGCCTGCATGTCCTCGTCCTCGAAGGCCGGCAGGGCCCGGGAAGGGATCCTCCGGAGGACCAGATGGTAGTATTGGGCGCTGTCTCGCAGCTTCATGCTTCCCCTCCCTTTCCTTCGGACGTGCCCATCAGGCTTCGTCGGGACGCCGCCGTCCCAGGATCGGTTCTCCCCTCTTGCCCAGCCAGGCGATGCCGATGCCCAGGTAGGCGGTCAGGATCGACACGATGGGGTTCATCCAGTTCAGGAACGCGTAGGGCAGGTACTCCAGGGTGGGCACTCCGAAGAGCCCCGCGTGGTAGGCCCCGCAGGAGTTCCAGGGCACCAGCACGGAGGTGATGGTGCCAGCGTCCTCCAGGCAGCGGGAGAGCATCCGGGGGTGCAGCCCCTTCTGGGCGAAGGTGGTCTTGTACATCCGCCCGGGGATCACGATGGCCAGGTACTGGTCCCCCAGAAGGATGTTGCAGGAAACGCTGGAGAGGATCACCGCCGTGACCAGGCCGCCCACGGTGCGAACCCTCGCCAGGACCTTCTCCAGGATCACATCCAGGAAACCGCACTTCTCCATGACTCCGCCGAAGGCCAAGGCGCAGAAGCTCAGGGAGACGGTCCAATTCATGGCCTGCAGCCCTCCCCGGGCGAGGAGGTCCTTGAGCATCCCTCCCACCTCCTTGGCCAGGTCCGGCCGGATGGAGAGGTTGTTCTCTCCCAGCACCTTCAGGGCCGCGGCGGTGTCGGAGGCGTCCGCCAGGGCGGCGGACAGGGCGGGGGAATAGCCGTTCTGCAGCACGTTCAGCATATCTGCGATCCCCACCCCCTGGAGCAACGCCATGGCGCTCCCCGCCAGAACTCCGGCCATGAGGCCGGGCAGGGCGGGGATCTTCATGGCCACCAGGGCGATGACCAGCACCGGGGGCAACAGTCCCCAGGGAGACACGTGGAACTCCCGGGCCATCACCGCCTGGATGGCCTGGATGCGCTCCACCTCCAGGGTCCCTCCGGCGAAACGCATCCCCAGTGCCAGGGCCAGGATCAGGACGATGACGTAGGTCGGGCCGGTGGTCCACAGCATGGCCCGGATGTGCTGGAACAGGTCCGCTCCCGCCACGGCGGGGGCCAGGTTGGTGGTGTCCGACAGGGGAGACATCTTGTCCCCCAGGTAGGCCCCGGAGATGATGATGCCCGCCGCCAGGGGGGTGGGGATCTTCAGACCCGCGGCAATGCCGATGAGGGCGATCCCCACGGTTCCCGAGGTCCCCCAGGAGGATCCCGTGGCCAGGGAGACGATGGAGCAGATCAGCAGGGTGGACACCAGGAACACCCGGGGGGAGAGGATCGAAAGACCGTAGTAGATCATGCTCGGGACGATGCCCCCCTGGATCCAGGACCCCACCACGAGACCGATGGTGTACATGATCAGGATGGCCGTCATGGCCATGGTGATGCCTCCGACGATGCCTTCCTCGATGACCGCCCAGGGCCGACGGAGCACGAAGTAGCCAACCGCCGCGGCGAAGACCGTGGCCAGAAGCACGGGGATGTGGACGTCCACCTTCCACAGCAGCACCCCCGCCCCAATCACCGTCACGGAAAAAGCCACCACGATCAGCGCCTCCAGAAACGTGGGCGCCCGTCCGGTTCTCTCTGTCATGGGAAACCCTCCTTTCGGTCCTTCCGGTTCCGTTCCTTCCCGCTTTTCCTTCGGGGTGTCCCTAGATCGGGTCCCTCCTGAGGAACGCGGTGAGGCAGTGGGTGGCCCCCCAGGCCTTCACGATCTCCGAGAGGTCCGCCTCCACGCACTCCACCCCCGCCTCCTCCAGGAGGGCCCGGGTCCCGGGGTTCCCCGAGGGAAGCACCACCTTTCCGGGACGCAGGGTCACGAAGTTGATCCCGAAGGTGAGCTTCACCTCCTCCACGTGGGGGTTCTCCAGGATCCGAAAGCCTCGATCGAGGAGGGGGCGGCAGACCTCGTAGGGCACCTGCCAGGGGAAGACCATGACTGTCTTCCGGTCCGGGAAGTTCATCAGCCCGTCCAGATGGGCGTGCCCGAAGGGGATGGGGAAGCGCAGGAAATCCGTCACCCCGATCTCCCGGAGTTCCCGTTCCACCTGCCGTGCCCCCGCCTCGTTTGCCCGGCAGCCCGTCCCCAGGATCACCGTCCTGCGGTCCACCCACAGGAGGCAGGCCCCCTCGAAGATCCCATCCCCGTTGACCGTCTTCAGGATGGGCACCCCCAGCCGGGCCAGGGCCTCAGCGGCGAAGCGCTCCTCCCCCCGCCGGGCCTCCATGGCGGGACGGCACACGATGGCCCCCTCGGGAGTCATGAGCACCTGATCCCGCATGAACAGGGCGTTGGGCCGGTCGGGGCGGTACCCCTCCACGTAGTGCACCGTCACCCCGTGGGCCCGGTAGAGGTCCGCCAGCGCATCGTGCTGCCTTCGGGCCGTCTCCGGATCCACGGGGGCCTTGAAGCGCACCGCCGCAGGGTCCGTCACCCCGTCCAGCTCCGGCCCGGGCCGACGCATGAGCACCGCTTTCAGAACCCCCGCCTCGGAGTCGCAGTACCAGTCGCCCCAGTAGTCCCCCAGGCTCTCCGCAAAGTTCCGCTCGCTGGGGTACCACCGCTCCCCCCGTACCGTCACCTGCTGCATGATCCTTCCCCCTTCCCGTCGTCCCTCAGGTCCCTCTCGAAGTAGCTGAACCGGCAGGGGCGTCCCTCTTCCAGCGCCGGTTCCCCCGCCAGGTAGACCCGCTCCAGTTCCCAGTTCTCCCCGAACACCGCCAGATCCGCGTCCGCCCCCGCCCGAAGGGCTCCCTTGCGGGGATACAGGCCCAGGCGCTTGGCCGGGTTGGCCCCCGTCAGGGCGAAAGCCGTCTCCGGGGGAAACCCTCCCCGAAGCAAGGCCTGCAGGTTTTCCAGAAGGGAATCCGTCCGCTCCAGGTACAGCCCCAGATAGGTTCCCTTCGCATCCCTCCGGGGCAGCCCCACGTTGCCGTCGGAACTCAGGGTGATCCGTTCCGGAGCCACCCCCCCCGCCACCAGCTGCTCCACCGCCTTTGATGCCTTGACGGAAACCAGGCAGCCCCGATCGGGTTCCAGGATGGTGCTCAGGTCCACGTTGCCCCCCCGGAGGGCATACCCCCGGGCCTGCTCCAGAAGGTCGGCGTTGGTGTTGCAGTGGGTGGGGAGGGAGCGGTCCAGGGGGACTCCGCTGCGGCGGTGCGCCTCCTCCAGGAAGGCGAAGGGATCCCCGTACTCCGCCACGTGGAGGTGCATCAGCCCGGGTTTGCCGCTCTGCAGCCCCGCCACGTACACCTCGCTGGAGAGGCGACAGAATTCCTCCAGGCTGGGATGGGAGGAGAACCGGTCCGTCAGGGCCACCTTGCAGCCCAGCACGTAGGGCAGAAACACCACGTCCTCCCCGGGGCTTCCCAGGATGGAAGGGGCGGGGAAGCGAAAATTCCCCGTGTGCATGTAGGCCCCCAAACCCTCATCCCGGAGAGCGAGGACCTTGTAGGCCAGCGCCTTTAGGTCCTCGCATCCGTAGCCCATGCCCAGAAGCCCCACAGCGGTGGTGATCCCCGCACGAAGGAAGTGGGAGAGGAAAATCTCCGGGGTCTTGCTGGTGTACCCCTCGTCCCAGGTGGCTCCGGTGAAGTGCACGTGCCCGTCCACCAGTCCCGGGGCCGTCACCCGCCCCTCCAGGTCCGTCTCCTCCGCAGGGCACCCCGAAACCCGAAGTCCCCTTTCCATGGCCTGGATCCGTCCCCCCGCAAGCAGCAGGTCCACGGTCCGCCACTCCCCCGTGCCCCCCGGCTCGGGGGCCACCCTCGCGTTGCGCAGGATCCTCATGCTTTCCACCTCCCGATGATCGATCGTCTACTCCTCCAGAAGCGACACTCCCCCGTAGGCCCGGAGGGACTCGGAGTTGTGCAGCAGCATCGCCACGGTGGAGTGGATGTGGTCCTCCATGATCTCCTTGGCCTCGTTGGGACGGTTTTCGAAGATGGCCCGCACCAGGTCCCGATGCTCCCGGTGGCTTTTCGACCGGTCCGGATCCCGGAGCAGCTCCACCTTTCCCGCGCGTCGGAAGAAGTTGTCGAAGAACAGCACGTAGAGTTCGCAACGCCAGAAAAGCTGCTTCACCTGGTGTTCCATGTGCCGGTTTCCCGTGAGTCGGGCGATCCCCAGGTGGAGGTCCTTGTTCACCTCGTAGATCTTCGGGTCCCCGGAGAAGTAGCACTCCCGCTCCCGGAGGATCAGGTTTTCGAAGACCTCCCGCTCCTCCTCCCCGGCCTGTCGGGCCGCGTCGTAGGCCACCCAGGGCTCCGCGATGAGACGAACCCGGTAGAGATCCTCCAGGTCCTTCCGGGAAAGCCCCGGAAGCACACAGCTCCGGCCGGTCCGGTTCTCCAGAAGCCCCTCCGCCGCCAGGCGGCGCAGGGCGTTGCGCACCGGGGTACGGCTCAGCCCCAGTTCCTCCGCCACCTGCTGCTCCACCAAGGGAAACCCCGGCGGGATGCGCCCCTCCAGGATCAGGCGGATGACCCCCTCGTAGGCTTGCTCTTCCGCAGTGCTCTGGTCGCCCCTCATCCCTCGCCCCCCCCAATTCTTAATCATTCGGTATCCCGTTTCGTATCCTGAATCATTACGCAGGCCCGGCCTTCTGTCAACTTCTTTTTCCTTTCCCCAAGGTTGGCAAATCCCCCCGAAGGAGCTAAGGTGAATCCACTGAATTCACCACGAAGGAGGGATTCCATGGCCCGCATCCGCATCCTCAACGCGGCGCAGGTGGGACAGCTTCTGGTCATGAAGGACGTGGTCGAGGGGGTGGAGCGGATCTACCGGCTCTACTCCACCGGTCGGGCGGGGCTGTGGCCCACGGTGTTCCACGAGTTCGACCCGGGGGTCCGGGACATGGACATCAAGTCGGGCTACCTGGACGGGGCGGGGATCTTCGGCCTGAAGATGGTGGCCTGGTCGGCGGGCAACCCCGCCCGAGGGCTCCCCGCCCTCTCCGGGGTGGTGGTGGTGGCGGACACGGACACGGGGCTTCCCCTGGGGATCGTGGACGGCATGAGCCTCACCTCCCTGCGCACCGGGGCCGCCGGGGCGGTGGGGGCGGCCCGGCTTGCCCGGCCCGACGCGACCCGGGCCCTGATCTGCGGCACCGGGGCCCAGGGCCGGGCACAGCTGGCGGGCCTGGCGGAGGTCCTCCCCTCCCTGAAACACGTGGACGCCTCCAGCCCGGATGCGGCGGGCGCCCAAGCCTACGCGGAGGAGATGGGACACCTCCACCCGAACCTGACGGTGCGGGCGGTGCCCTGGGAAGAACGGGGCGCGGCGGCGCAGCAGGCCCAGGTGGTGGTGGCCTGCACCCCCTCCCGGGAGGCCTACCTGAAATCGGAGTGGATCCGACCGGGAACCCACATCAACGCCATCGGCACCGACGCCCGCACCAAGCAGGAGCTGGAACCGGAGCTGGTGAGGCGCTGCCGCCTGGTGGCGGACTCCCGGGCCCAGACCCTGGACCACGGGGAGCTGTACCACGCCTATTCCGCGGGGCTGGTGCGGCGGGAGGACGTGGCGGAGATGGGAGAGGTGCTGGAGGGACTGGCCCCGGGGCGGAACTCCCCGGAGGAGATCACCCTCTTCGACAGCACCGGCATGGCCCTTCAGGACCTGATCTGCGCCCACCGGGCCCTCCAGAGGGCGGAGGAGCGGGGCGTGGGCACCCTGGTAGAACTTTAAGAGGAGGAGAGACCCATGAAGATCGCACCCTTCGGCGTGGAGCAGTGGATGAACGCCTACGAGGTCGGGGCAGACGCCAACCTGGGGGAAACCTGCGTGGACTCCCTCACCCTGGAGGGGCTGCTGGACCTCACGGGGCGGAAGGAGGAGATCCTTCGGGAACTCCTGGCCCTGCGGCTTTCCTACGGGGACATCCCGGGAAGCGACGAGCTGCGGGACCGGGTGGCGGGGCTGCACGACCGCCAGGGACGGGAGAACGTGATGATCCTCAATGGGGGGTCCGCGGCCAACTTCCTGTCCCTGTACACCCTGGTGGAGCCGGGGGACGAGGTGGTGGCGGTCTACCCCACCTACCAGCAGCTCACGGGCATCCCGGAATCCTTCGGGGCGGTGCTGCGCACCCTGCCCCTGCGCCCGGAGCAGGGTTTCCTGCCGGACCCGGAGGAGCTGGCCGCCCTGGTCACTTCCCGCACGAAGCTGATCTGCCTGAACAACCCCAACAACCCCACGGGGGCCCTGATGGAACGTCCCCTGCTGGAGCGGATCGTCCGGATCGCCCGGGATGCGGGAGCCTGGATCCTCTGCGACGAGGTGTACCGCTTCCTGGTGCACAATCCCAAGGTCCGGGTGCCCTCGGTGGCGGACCTCTACGAGCGGGGGGTGGTCACGGGAAGCCTTTCCAAATGCTTCTCCCTGGCGGGGCTGCGCATCGGCTGGGTCGTGGGGCCGGAGGCCTTCATCGGGGACCTGTTCTCCCACCGGGACTACACCACCATCAGCTGCGGCCGCTTGGACGACCGGCTGGGATGCCTGGCTCTGGAGCACCGGGGGGCCATCCTGGGGCGAAACCTGGCGCTGCTTCGACGCTGCGCGTCGGTCCTGGAACGCTGGGTGGACTCGGAACCCCGGGTCTCCATGGTGAAGCCCCGGGCGGGCACCACCGCCTTCCTGCACTACGACCACAACCTGGACTCCCAGACCTTCTGCCGCCGTCTCTACGACCGGGACCGGACCCTCCTGGTGCCGGGAACCTGCTTCGACCGGGACCGGTGGCTTCGGGTGGGCTACGCCTTCGCCCCCGACGACCTGGAGACGGGGCTTGGGCGGGTGTCCTCCTTCCTGCGGCAGCTGGAGTCCGAGGGGCTGTGAGGGAGACGGAAGGGGCGGCGGAGCGGGCCTACGAGGGCCTGCTCCGCCTGATCCTCACGGAGGAGCTGGAGCCGGGGGACAACCTCCCCGCCCTGACCCTGGCGGCCCGGCTGGGCACCAGCCGCACCCCCGTGCGGGAGGCCCTGCGCCGTCTGGCGGGAGAAGGGATCGCGGAGCTGATCCCCGGCGGGGGTGCCCGCCTGGTGGACCCCACCCCTCGGGGCATCCGGGAGACCTTCGCCATCCGGGAGTGTCTGGAGGTCCTGGCGGTGCGGGAGGCGGCGGCATACCGGGACCCGGTGGCCCTGGCCCGGCTGGACCAGTGCCTCGGGGAACCGGAGGAGGTCCCCCTGGACCCCCTGGAGGCCTTCCGACGCTCCCTGGCCTTCCATCTCCTCCTGTCGAAGGCTTCGGGGAACCGGGAACTGCCCCGGGTTCTGGGGGGCGTCCTGGCCCAGGCCCAGGTATTCCTCCTCTTCTACCCTCCTCCTCCCGGGGAGACGGGAGCCTCCCGAGAGGAACACCGGCGGATCCTGGAGGCGATCCGTCGGGGAGACCCGGAGGGGGCGGAGGCCCGGATGCGGGACCACCTGCGTCTGGGGATGGAGGAGCTGGGGGCCCCCTGAGGGGGCCCCCACCCTACAGCATCCGGCGAACGTCCTCCAGGGCCATGGAGGTCCTTTCGGCAATGGCCTCCGCCCCCATGCCCCCTTCGGCCAGACGGCGCACCAGGGTTTCCAGGGGCTCCGCCACCTCCACCAGATTGCCCTCCGGGTCCTCCACCCGCAGGGAGCGCTGTCCCCAGGGGGCCTCGTGAACCCCCTGCACCCACCGCACCCCGGCCGTCCGGAGTCTCTCCGCGAAGGCGTCCAGCTCCGGGGTCTCGAAGTACAGCTCCAGGTCCCGCCCTCCCCGAGGGACCGGGCCTTCTCCGGTGAGGGCCAGGGCGGCCTCCCGCAGCCAGAGGGAGAGCCCCCCCTCGAACCCCACGCAGGGCCCGTAGTCCGTCACGACCTTCATGCCGAAAAGACCCTCGTAGAACCTTCGAGAAGCTTCCAGATCCCCCACCAGCAGCACCGAGCCCCCGTATCGAGGTGTTTCGCCCATGTCCTTCCCCCCCACCGCAGATGTGCCCCCATCCTACCCCACGGAAGAACCGGCGGGGAGGGGAAGGGGCAGGGAACTCTCCCTCCTGATCCTCTTCCTGCGCTGCCTCATCAGGGGGATAATGGACCCATTCTCTCCGAGGAGGCGGTGATCCGTCATGACCCGACGTTTTTCGTGGCTCTGCGCGACCCTTCTGGGAAGTCTCCTCCTTGCCCCGATTCCCGTCGCGGCGGCCCCCCTCACCCCCGAGGCGAACTACCGCAAGGCCCTGGACTATCAGGCCGCCTACCCCGGGGAATCCTGGACCATCAAGAACCTGGGATACGCCCTGTTGGCCCTGGGGAAGGGGGACGAAGCAGCCCGGGCCTTCCGTCTGTACCTGTACGACGAACCCCGGGACCCGGGAGGCTGGACGGGGCTGGGCTACTCCCTGGCGGCGGCGAATCGTCCCGCCGAGGCGGTGGAGGCCTTCCTGAAAGGGGAGGGTCTGCAACCCGGCAGCGCCGACCCCAACCAGATGGGGTACCTGTACCGCCTCCTGGGGCGTACCGACGACGCCGTCGCCTGGTTCGACCGGTCCCTGGCCCGAGACCCCCGGGACCTCCAGGCCCTGCTGGGCAAGGCCTACGCCTACGGGGAGGCGAAGCGCACTGAGGAGGCCGCGGCGGCCTTCCGGGCAGCCTTGGAAGCAGACCCGGCCCGGGGAGACTACGTGAGCCTGGGCTACGCCCTGGGGACCCTGGGGCGGTTCGACGAGGCGGAAGGGGCGTTTCAGGCGGGGCTGGACCGGGGACAGGAACCCTTCCCGCTTCTCCTGGGGCTGGGCTATGCCCGCATGGGGCAGAAGCGCTTCCCCGAGGCGGCGGAGGCCTTCCGCAAGGCCCGAGCTCTGCGCCCGGAGGACCCGGAGGCGGCGGCCAAGCTGGGCTACGCCGCTGGCGCCGCAGGGCTGCACCAGGAAGCCCTGGAGGCCTTCCTGACGGTGCGCCGGGTCGCCCCGGAGCAGTGTCCCTGGACCAGCCTGGGCTACGCCTTCCAGGCCCTGGGGCGATACCCCGAGGCGGCGGAGGCCTTCGAGGAGGCGGTCCGCAAATCCCCCGACGACCCGGAACCCCTGAAGGGGCTGGGGTACACCCGGCTCTCCCAGGGTAAGACCGGGGAAGCCCTGACGGCCTTCCAGCGGCTCCTGACCCTGCGCCCCGACGGGGAAAGCTACGCCGCCCTGGGCCGAGCCTTGGGGGAACGGAAGGTCCCCGGCGAGGCGGCGGAGGCCTTCCGTCGAGGCCTGGCCCTCGCCCCGGGCAACCCGAACCTGGCGGAGGGGCTGGCCCGCGCCCTGGCGGCCTCGAGGAATCCCAAGGCGGCCCGGGAAGCCCTGAGAATCCTCCTGGGGCTGGACCCGGCCCGGGGGGAGCGGGTGGCCCGGGAGCTGGGGCTGAAGCCCTAGAAGACCCTCCTCAGCCCGGGAAGACGCCGAAGCACCCGCAGCGACAGGAGCTGCCCCACCCAGAGGGTGGCTCCCACGGCCAGGAGGAACTTGACCCAGGGCGACCAGGGCAGGGGGACCAGCAGCGCCTCCAGGGGCAGGAGGAGCATCTGGTGCAGCCAATAGAGGCCGTAGGACCCCCGGGCTGCCTCGGAGACCCGGGCGCTCGGGGCGTCGCCGAACCGGCGCAACAACGCCGCCAGGGCCAGGGGGACCAGCACCGCCGCCCCCTCGTGGGCCAGGGCGTACAGCCACAGCCCCCCTCCTCGGGGCGCTTCGGGCAGACGGAGCCGCAGGACCACCGACAGGAGCAGAAGCAGGGTCGCCGCTCCCCCCAGTCCCGCCAGGCAGCCCGGGGAGGGGGGGCGTTCGAGCCAGCGGTTCCGCCAGGCCAGGGCCCCCAGCAGGAAGAGGAAGAAGTATCCCCCCACCCGGAGGGGCTGGAAGACCAGCACGTAGGCCGGGTGGACCCACACGTCCAGGGGATAGCGGGTTCCCAGAGCGCCGAACCACAGGGCCGCACCGACGACGCAGCAGGCCAGGGGCAGCCCGATCGGCCGGGGCTCGGGGGTCCGCTCCCCGAGGCGCCTCCCCAGGGGGAGGAAGAGCAGGAAGAAGGCCAGCAGCACCCCCAGGAACCAGAAGTGGGCCTGCTGGTACGCGGGGCCCAGGAAGACGGTCCGGTAGAAGGCCCCCAAGTGCCCCACGGGGTACCCCAGCGCCAGCAGGCTGGCCCGGGCGAACCAGGGGGCGACGAGGAGGCTCCCCAAGACCCAGGGGATCCCCAGCCGCAGGGCCTTCTCCCCCAGGAACCCCCGCGTTCCCCGCCTGGCCAGGGAGGGGGGGGCGAAGTACCCCGCCGCCAGGAACATCCCCGGCATGAGGAAAACGTCCAGGGCCAGCACCATCAGGGTGAAGGCCGGAGACCGCACGGGATCCTGGACATACCACCACCCCGGGGCCCCGACCATGTAGGTCATGGCCCCGTGCAGCGCCACCACTCCGTAGACCGTCCAGGTGCGGAAACGGTCCCCATGCGCCAGGCGCTCCTCCACGGCCCCTCGCCTCCCTTCACGATGGGGGACGCTATTTCAGGTGCAGGAACAGGGGGATCACCTCAAGGGCGATGAGGAGGATGACGATCCACTCCAGCACCGTGGAGCGGCTGGTGTGGATCTCCCCCTCCATGAGGTCGCAGGCCTCCTTCATGGCCCGGAGCTTCTCCTCCACATTGGCGAGCCACTGGCCGGTGCGGAAGATCCGCAGTGCCCGGTTGTAGACCTGGGCGTAGTACACGTCCTCGGTGACCCGCACGGAGGAGGTGAGGTGGTCCGTGGCCAGCCGGGTCTCCAACATCAGCTTCATGGCCCGTCGGGTGAGTTCCCGGTAGCGCTTGGTGAAGAGCACCTCCCAGACGGTGGACTTCTTGTCCATCTCCCGGTAGAGGGCCCGGAGCTTGTCGTTGAGGGTCTCGTCGTAGTAGCGGGCCTCCAGCACCTGGGCCACGGCGTACTCCACCAGCAGCAGGATGTCCACGGGGTCCGCGTCGTCCACCACCAGGGCGTTGTCGTAGTTCAGCACCACCAGGTCGTTCTCGAAGAAGGAGAGGCTGTTCTCGCAGAGCAGGGCGGTCTGCTGGCCGCTCAGGGAACGGGACTCCCCGTGGAGCATGGCCACCAGCTCCGGGAACTCCTCCAGATTCTCCCGGCGAATGGGCCGGTCGGTCCTGCGGAGCACGTAGAAGGCGAACTCCTCCTCGAAGCCCTCGAAGTCGTGGGCTCCCACCACCGCATCTCCCATGACCCCCAGGATCTGCCGCAGCTCCCGGTCCAGCAGCTCGTCCACCCGGGGGTCGTAGTCCAGCTTCAGGGCTCGGTCGATGAAATCTTCCTGGGGCAGATCCCGGACGGGGAAGTGGGCCACCAGGGCCACCACCCCCACCTCGTAGAACCGGGCCCCCAGGCGCACCCGCTCCCGCCCCGTCTCGAAGGAGGACTCCCGCTCCCCCAGCTCCACCACCATGGGGGGCCGGACCAGTTCGATGGATTGGATCTGGGCGCGGCTCAGGGGCTGCCGCACCGGAAGGCGCCCCTCGAACATGGAGGGGGCCAGGGCTTCCAGACGGATCTCCTCCGCCACGTCGTAGAGTTTCATCCGCACGATCTCGCCTTCCAGAACCCTCAAGGGGAAGGCCTCCCTTCCGGAACCGGTTTCGGTGGATTCTATGGCGCAAAGGTTTGCGCAACCACCCTTTCCGCCTATAATAACGCCAACCCGCTCGACGCCAGTGTAGCACCTTCGTAAACACCGAACGCCAGTCCGGAAATGAGGTTCGACCATGGAACGAAACGACCCCGGTCCTTGTCGTCCTTCCTCCTCGCCCCCACGCGAGGGTTTCGCCTCCTCCGAGGACCGCGCCGCCTTCCTGTCCGCCCACCTTCCCCTCTTCGAGGGGTTCCCCCTGGCGTTGCTCCTGACGGACCAGGAGGACGGGCGCACGGTCTTCGCCAACCGGGAGGCCCTGTCCCTCCTGGCCGCGGCCCCGGAGGACCTGCTGGACCGGGTCTTTCCCCATGGATGGGAACCCCTCGCCACCCTGGATGGGACCCCCCTGGTCCCGGAGAAGGCGATCCCCCGGGACTTCCGGGAGGGAACGACGGGCCCCCTGTCCTTCACCCTCCCCTCCCGGAAGGGGGAAACCCTGGCCTTAAGCCTTCGAAGCGCCCCCCTGCGCAACCAAGAGGGCGCCGTACTCTGCGGCATGATCCTCCTCATCAACGTCACCCCCCGTTGGCGCTACGAACAGGCCCTCCGGGAAAGCGAACGACGCCACCGGGAGGTCTCCACCCTGCTTCGCTCCCTCTGCGACAACGTCCCGGACCTGCTCTGGGCCAAGGACCTCCAGAAACGGTTCCTCTTCGTGAACCGGGCCCAGGCGAAGATGCTGCTCAACGCCAAGGACACGGAGGAACCCCTGGGAAAGACGGACCTCCACTTCGCCCTTCGGGAGCGGGCGGCCCACCCGGAGGACCCGGGGTGGCACACCTTCGGGGAGATCTGTCGGGACTCGGACACCCTCACCCTGGAGGCCATGGCCCCCTCCCGGTTCGACGAGTGGGGCAACGTGAAGGGGGAGTTCCTCTACCTGGACGTGCACAAGGCCCCCTTCTTCGACGACCAGGGCAACCTGCTGGGCACGGTGGGGTGCGGCCGGGATGTGACCCGGGAACGACACATGGAAGAGGCCCTGGCGGAGAGCGAAAAGCGCCTCAAGCTGGCCCTGGAGGGGGGGGAGATCCTGGCCTGGGACTGGGACATCCCCACGGGGCGGGTCCACCTCACCCCCCACCCTTTCGGGACGGACCTGCCGGAGAACCCGGAAGGCTACCCCCTGGAGCAGCTGGTGGGGATGGTGCACCCCGACGACCTGCCCGGCCTGGAGGAGACCTACCAGAACCTCTTCCAGAAGAAGGACCTCTCCCGGATCGACCAGGTCTACCGCTGCGCCCTGGGGGAGGACCGCTGGGTCTGGTCCCGAGGGTTTGTCAGCCAGAGGGACGAGGAGGGCAAGCCCCTGCGGGTCACCGGGGTGGCCC
Source organism: Aminomonas paucivorans DSM 12260 (assembly GCF_000165795.1). Lineage (NCBI taxonomy): Bacteria > Thermotogati > Synergistota > Synergistia > Synergistales > Synergistaceae > Aminomonas > Aminomonas paucivorans. Next base: position 2,031,813 of record NZ_CM001022.1, read on the forward strand.
AGGACGTCACGGACCGGATGAAGATCCGACAGAGGCAGGAGCGCTCGGAGGCTCGCTACCGGACCCTCTTCGAGGGGGCGTTGGACGCCTTTTTGGTGGTGGACGAGAAGACGGACCAGATCCGGGAGGCCAACCGGGAGGCGGAGCGCCTGTTGGGCTACCCGGAACGGGGGCTTGTGGGCACCCCGCTGCGCCTGCTCCCCACCGCCACGGGACCGGAGGGCCCCCTGGCCCTGCGGGATCTCCTTCCCTTGAAGGGAAACGCCTCCCCCCGGGAGCTGTTCGTGCTGAACCGCCAGAACCGTCCCATCCCCGTCCAGACCACGGGCAAACGCATCGCCCTTCCCGACGGGGAGGAGGCCCTCCTGGTGATCCTTCGGGACCTGACCCCCATCCTCCGGCTCCGGGGGGACCTGCTCCAGAGCCAGAAGATGCAGGCCCTGGGGACCCTGGCGGAGGGGATGGGACACGAGCTGAACAACCTCCTGGCCCCCCTGCAGGGCTACGCAGAGATGGGGGCTTCGGGGCACCAGGACCCGGCCTTCTGTTTCTCCCGCATCCTGGAGGGCACCAAGCGGGCACGCAACCTGGTGCGCAAGCTCCTCCTCACCAGCCGCCCCTCCCGGGAAGACCACCCGAGGCTGGACTGGAGGCGGTTCCTGGAGGACCACGTCTCCTTCCTCCAGGACGGACTGCCCCCGGAGGTGCGGGTGGAGATCCTCCTGGGGAAGGAACCCTTCCCTCTGGCGGCGGACCCCGCCCATCTGCGACAGATCCTCCTCCACCTGTGGTCCAACGCCCTCTGGGCCACGGGCACCCAGGGCACCATCCGCATCCGCCTGGAGCGGGTGGAGGTGGACCCCACCCTGGCGGCCCTCCACCCGGGCCTGGGGCTGGGCCCCCACGGGATTCTCTCCGTGGAGGACGAGGGGTGCGGCATGTCCGAGGAGGTGCGCAGCCGGGCCTTCGAGCCCTTCTTCTCCACCCGGGAGGCGGGGCAGGGGACGGGCCTGGGGCTCTCGGTGGTCCACGGCCTGGCGATCCACTACCGGGGGACCGTGGAGGTCCTGTCCCGTCCCGGGGCGGGCACCCGGGTCCGCCTCCTGCTGCCCCTGGTTTCCGCCGATATCCCCCCAGAAGGAGGCGATGCGCCTTGACCCCCCGAAACGGTCCCCGCACCCGTCGATGTGCCCTGCTTGCCGCCCTGCTCCTGGGACTTGCGGCCGCTCCCTCCGGAGCCGCCGCCCCTTCCCCGGAGGAGGCGCACCTCTACCCCCGGGGAGCCCAGGCGGTCTTCCGGATCCCCGTGACGGGAGAGACCACCCTGGAGATCCCCGGCACCTTCGACCCCGCAACCCTGGAGGTCTCCGTGGAGGGGACCTCCCTCCTGGGGTTGGAAACCCAGCCGGTCCGGAGGGGCGGTTGGGTTCCTCCCTCCGCTTCGGAGCTGGCCGCCCGCATCGGCGCCCTCTCGGGGCGCCTGACGGGGGTGGAAGCCCGCCTGGCGGCGAAGCTCCAGAGCCGTCGGGACTACGAGAGCTGCCGCCCTGCCACCGCCCGGGAGCTTGCGGCCCGGCTGGCCTCCCGTGAGGCGGCCCGGACCCGCCTGGAGACGGAGATCCGCGCCCTGGAGGGGCAGAGGGACGCCCTGGGGCGGGACCTGCGGTTTCTCCAGGACCAGCTCCAGGCCCAGCTTCCCCCGGACCCGGAGCGGTTCCTCCAGATCCGCCTCCGCACCTCCGGAAGGGGCACCGCTCGGGTGGCCGGGACGGTGCAGGACGCCTCTTGGCGCCCCACCTATCGGGCCTCGGTGGACACCGCCACCGGGAAGGTTCGCCTGGAGGAGTTCCTGGAGGTGCGCCAGAAGAGCGGCCTGGACTGGAAGGGCACCTTGGTGTGCCACACCGCCTCCCCCTCGGACCGCCACGGCCTGCCGGATCTGAACCCCTGGGTGGTGGACCTGGCCCGACCGGAGCGTCTGGATCGGGGCATGGCCAAGATGGCCCTCTACGCCGGGGGAGCCCCGGCCCCGGAGGCGAACTTCGCCCTCTCGGAGACGGATCTCTCCTTCCGCACCCAGGGCCTCGTCCCCGGCACGGGCAACCCGGTACAGCTCGCGGGGGGAACCTTCGACCTGGCGGGGAACGTGGAAGTCCGGGCGGTTCCCGCCCTGGACCGGGAGGCCTGGATGACCGTGCGCACCTCCCCTCTCCCCCGGCCCCTCCTGGGGGGAGAGACGAGCCTCTCCGTGAACGGCCTGCCCACGGGCAAGGCATCCCTGCCCCCCACGGCGAAGGGGGAGGAGCTGACCCTGCCCTTCGGCCGGGTGCCGGGGGTGACGGCGGACCGCCGGGAGGAGATCCCTCGGACGTCCCGGTCCGGGGGAACCTGGACCTGGACGGGAGGCTATTCCCTGCGGGTGCGCAACAGCCTGGACAAGCCCATGGACGTGACGGTGGAGGACCGGATCCCCCGAAGCGCCACCGACCGGATCCGGGTGGAGGCCACTCCCTCCCCCAAGCCGGACGACACGGACAGAAGGACCGGCGTGGTGACCTGGAAGCTGCGCCTCGCCCCGGGGGAGGAGCGGGTCCTCAAAATGGAACTCCTCCTGCGGCACCCCGAGAACACGGAGCTGGCCTTCCGCTGAAGGCCCCGGAACGGTTCGAGGCGGGACCCCTCGGGGCCCCGCCTCGCTTTTTTTCTCCCCGAGAAGCCCTTCAGCCGATCCGGGGGACCCAGTTGAGCCGCTCCGGGGCGAACCCGGCCTTGCCTCGGCGCAGCACGTGGACCCCGCAGTAGCCCTGGGGGAAGCGGCCGAACCGGTCCAGGGGCACGTCGGCGTAGCGGCTCACCAGGGTCCAGAAGAACCCCGTGTGCCCCACCAGCAGCACCGGCCCCTCCTCCGCCTCTTCCATGAGAACCTCGAAGGCGGCCACCGCCCGGGCCTGCAGGTCTCCGAAGCTCTCCCCCCCGGGGGGACGAAACCCCGCGAAGTCCGCCCCCCGGGCGGCGAAGGCCTCGGGCTCCCGGGCCGCCACCTCCTCCACCGGCAGGCCGTCCCACTCCCCCAGGAAGATCTCCCGCAGCTCCTTCCGGGGCTGGGCCTCCACCCCCAGAAGCTCCGCGGTCTGGCGGGTCCGGAGCAGGTCGCTGCACCAGACCCGTCGGAAGGGGATCCCCCCCAGGGCAGTCCCCAGCTCCCGGGCCTGCTCCTTCCCCTCCCGGGACAGGGGCAGGTCCGTCCAGCCCAGCAGGTAGGCCCGCCGGTCCGGGAAGTCCGGGCGACCGTGGCGGGCCAGGAAGACCCGTCCCTCCAAGGGGATCACGACGCCACCTCCCCCACGTCCCGACGCAGCAGAGCCTCCACCCGCTCCTGGATGCCCTTGGCCCGGCGGATGCGGGTTCGGGCGGCCTTCCACGCCTCCGGGTCCTCCCGGAAACGCTGGCGCATCCGCTCCATCCGGGCCTCCAGGGTGGAGAGGCGCTCCCCGTCCACCAGTTTGTCCGCCAGGTAGAGCAGCTCCGCCTCGGGGGTCCGGGTGCGGGAGGGGAGGTCCTTGTGGGACCCCACCAGGGCAGCCAGATCCCGATACCCCAGGCGGCGGAGCCTTCGGGCCCCCTGGGCCTCGTGACGGGGCTGTCCCTTCGCCAGATCGTGGAGCAGCGCCCCCGCCTGGAGGAGGTCCAGGTCCAGGACCATCCGGTCCTCCAGGGCCCGTCCCAGGGCCAGGGCCACACGGCAGACCTCCCGGGCGTGACGCGCCACCCGCTCCGGGGTCCCCTCCAGGGCCAGCAGGGCCTCGCACTCCTCCCGGTCCGGCACCCCTTCCCGGACCAGCAGCCCCCGAACTTCCCCGTAGGCCTCCGGGGTATCCATGTCCCGCAGCACCCCCCGATCCGCCACGGGAACCTCCCGTACCCGATCCCCCCTCTGGACCAGAAGGGCCCGCAGCCCCCCCTCCCCCCGATAGCCCACCAGGGGACCGAAGAGGCGGCGGGAGAGCAGGGGCGGGTGCCCCCGGAGTCCCTGAAAGGTGGGGATCCAGGCATCCCAGGAGTCCTCCCCCTCCTCCCGGAAACGATCCAGGAGGGCCGCCACGGTTCGAGGCTTCACCAGGGGGACGTCCACGGGAAGGAGCACCGCTCCCCGCAGATCCAGCTCCTCCAGGGCCAGCACCCCCGTCCGGATGGAGCTGAACATCCCCTCGGGGTAGTCCGGGTTGGGCACCGGCACCGCCCCGTGCCGCCGGGCCTCCTCCGCCACCTCCTCCCCCCGGTGGCCCGTCACCACCAGGAGCGGGGAGGCGCCCCCCCCGCGGAGACGGCGCAGAACCTGCCCCAGCACCGTGGTATCCCCCAGGGGCAGCAGGGGCTTGGAGGTTCCCATGCGGCTGGAGTACCCCGCCGCCACCACCAGCCCCGCCACCCGAGACCGCGTCGCTTTGCCCATGAACGCTCCCAGCTCCCTTCGTGCCGTCCTTCCCTTCGGGGCTACCAGCCCCGGCGCAGGGACTCCAGATCCGCCCCCCGGCGAACCGCCACCACCTCCGCCATCACCGACAGGGCGATCTCCTCCGGCGTCTCCGCCTTGATGGGCAGCCCCACGGGCTGGCGCACCCGGTCCAGGTGGGCCTGGGAGACCCCTCGGGCCAGCAGCGCCGCCCGCACCGCGGCGATCTTGCTCCGGGAACCGATCATGCCCACGTAGGCCGCGGGGCGGCCGTCCAGCAGGGCCAGGGCCTCCCCGTCCAGGGCGTGTCCCCGGGTGGCCACCACCGCATAGGTGCGCCCGTGGGTGGACAGCTCCCGAGCGAACTCCTCCAGGGGCAAGGCCACGGTACGCCCCCAGGGGATGCGCTCCGGGTTGGCAAACTCCTCCCGATCGTCCCACACCGTCACGGCGAACCCCGCGAAGGCCGCCGCCTGGGCCAGGGCCCGTCCCACGTGCCCCCCTCCGAAGACCAGCAGCTCGTCGTCCTGTCCCAGCACCTCCAGGTAGACCCGCACGCTGCCCCCGCAGACCATCCCCTCCTCCCCCGCCTGGGAGGCGTCCAGGGCCTTGGAGAACAGCTTGGATCCCCCTCCGGAATCCAGCAGGGCCAGGGCCTCCCGGATGGTCTCGTGCTCCAGCAGTCCCCCCCCCACGGTCCCCTCGATGGACCCGTCGGGGCGCACCCACATGGAGGCCCCCCGGCTTCGGGGGGAGGATCCCTGCTCGTCCACCACCGTGGAGAGCACCCCGTAGCGCCCCCCGTCCAACTCCCGGTGCACCACCTCCAGCAGCCTTCGATCCACCACCAAGCCCTCCTTCGTGCCGTCTCGTTCCGGCGGTCCGCCGTCGGTACGATTCTAGCCCCCCGGGGCAGGGAATCGCGAACCGCCGGGCATCTTCCTGGGGGTTTGGGGGAACTGCGGGATCCCATCGGGGCGTGGGAGGGGAGTCGGGGCTAGAGGGTCGTGGCGGCCCGGGCGAGGCGAAGCAGGGCTTCCCCCTCCATCCGTTGGAGGAGGAACCGGTCCTGGGGGCACGCTCCCATGGAGGCGTAGAACTCCCGGGCGGGGGTGTTCCAGACCAGGACCCCCCATTCGAACCGCCCCCCCTTGCGCCCTGCCGTCAGGGCGGCCAGGTGCGCCAGGAGGGCCTTGCCGATGCCTCGTCCCCGGTAGGGGGGACGCACGTACAGGTCCTCCAGATAGAGACCCGGGCGTCCGGTGAAGGTGGAGAAGTTCCAGAAGTACAGGGCGAAGCCCACGGGTTGCCCGTCCCAACAGGCGAAAAGGACCTCGGCGCAGGGCCGCGGGCCGAAGAGGTGCTCTTCCAGCAGGGCCTCCGTGGCCTCCACCTCGTCCCCCAGGGTCTCGTACTCCGCCAGCTCCCGGATGAAGCCCAGGATCAGGGGGACCTCCTCCCGGGACGCGGGGCGAATTGAAAAGGCCCCTCCGGTTTCGTCACTCACCTGCATGCTCCTCTCCCCCGTTTCGTCGACGAATCGCCTTGCTAACGGGAGATTACTCCTTCTTCTGGCAGGGAGGCAAGACGGCCGGCAGAGGCCCCCTTTCTCAGAATCCGGTGCGGAGCCAGAAACCCCGGAGGATCTCGTCCAGCTGGTCGAAGTCGATGAGGAAGGAGTCGTGTCCGTTATCGCTTTCGATCTCCTCGTAGGCCCCCTCGGCCCCGGCGGAGGATGCCAGACGGGCAACCTCCTCCACCTGCCAGTTGGGGAAGAGGAGGTCGCTGGCGATGCCCACCGCCAGGAGGGGCTTGCCCCGGAAACCCCGAAGGGCCTCCACGGGGTCCCCCCGCCCCGCCGCCAAGTCATGGAGGTCCATGGCCCGGGTGAGGTAGAGGTAGCAGTTGGCGTCGAAGCGCCGCACCAGCTCCGCCCCGTGGTGGTGGAGGTAGCTCTCCACCTGGAACTGCCCGTCCCACTCGTGGGGGTTGCCCCGGGCCACGTCGCGCATCCAGCGGCTGGAGAAGGACCGTTCGCTTCGGTAGGTGATCATGGCCAGCATCCGGGCGTTGGACAGCCCGCGCACGGGGCCGGGGCCGGGGGCGTAGTTCCCCTCCCGCCAGTCCGGATCCGCCAGGATGGCCTGGCGCTGCACCTCGTTGTAGGCGATGGCCTGGGGGTAGACCCGGGCGGGGGCGGCGATGACGGCGCACCGGTCCACCCTCTCGGGGAACTGGGCGGCCCACTCCAGGGCGATCATCCCCCCTAGGGAGCCCCCCACCACTGCCCCCAGGCGGGGGATGCCCAGGGCCTCCAGCCCCAGGGCCTGGGCCCGGGCCATGTCCCGACAGGAGACCACGGGAAAGGCCATGGCCCGGGGGCATCCCGTGGCGGGGTCGGGGGTGCAGGGGGCGGTGCTTCCGTAGGGGCTGCACAGGTTGTTGAAGGCCACCACGCAGTGGCGGTCCGTGTCCAGGGCCTTTCCCGGCCCCACCATGGTGTCCCACCAGGCCCCGGGGAGACCCGGCACGTCGGGTCCCACCAGATGGTGGCTTCCCGTGAGGGCGTGGACCACCAGAACCACGTTGGAACCGTCCGGGGCGGGGTCTCCGTTGACGGAGTAGGCCAGCTCCAGGGGGGCCAGGGTCTTCCCGGAATCCAGGGTCAGTTCGGGCAGGACGAGGCGGCCGAGGCGCTCCGGCAAGGGACTCCCTCCTACCGGGCGGCGGAGAAGGCCCGGTCCAGGTCCTCCACCAGGTCCCGGGGGTCTTCCAGCCCGACGCTCAGGCGGATGAGGCCGTCCTCGATGCCCCCGGCGAGGCGCTCCTCCCGGGTGAGCTGGGAGTGGGTGGTGCTGGCGGGGTGGATGGCCAGGCTCCGGGAGTCTCCCAGGTTGGCCATGTGGCCGAAGAGTTCCAGGGCGTCCAGGAACCGCCGTCCCGCCTCCACGCCCCCCCGGATGCCGCAGGCCACCATGCCCCCGCACCCGTCGGGAAGGTAGCGCTTCGCCCGCTCCCTCTGGGGGTGGGAGTCCAGGCCGGGGTACCGGACCCAGTCGATCTGCCGGTGGTCCTGGAGGTACCGGGCCACGGTCAGGGCGTTCTCGCTGTGCCGGGCCATGCGCAGGGGCAGGGTGCCCAGGCTCTGGCGGAGCAGATAGGAGTCGAAGGCCGAGGGGGTGCCCCCCAGGTCCCGCAGGAGGGTGGCCCGCAGCTTCGCCGCCAGGGCGGCGGGGCCGAACCGGTCGGAGAAGACCACCCCGTGGTAGCTGGGGTCCGGCTGGGTCAGGAGGGGCCAGCGCCCCGATGCCTTCCAGTCCATGGTGCCCCCGTCCACCACCATGCCGCCGATGACGTTGCCCTGGCCGGAGAGGAACTTGGTGGTGGAGTGGACCACCACGTGGGCCCCCCACTCGATGGGACGGCAGAGGCAGGGGGTGGGGAAGGTGTTGTCCACCACCAGCACGGCGTCCCGGGCCCGGGCGATCCGCCCCAGCTCCTCCAGGGGAGCCACGTTGAGGGCCGGGTTGCCCACGGTCTCCGTGAGGATCGCCCGGGTGGCGGGGGTGCAGGCGCCCTCCACCTGATCGGGTTCGTCCGTGTCCACCAGGGTGTGGGTCACCCCGAACCGGGCGAAGGTGTTCTTCACCAGGGTGAGGGTCCCCCCGTAGAGCTTCCGGGAGACCACCAGATGATCCCCGGCGCTGCACAGGGCCGCCAGGAGATGGGTGAAGGCCGCCTGGCCGGAAGAGGTGGCCAGGGCCCCCACTCCTCCCTCCAGATCCGCCACCGCCGCCTCGTAGGCCGCCACGGTGGGGTTGGAGAGGCGGGAGTAGAGGTGCCCCTCCTCCTCCAGCTCGAAGAGGCGCACGGCGTGTTCGCTGTCCCGGAACTGGTAGGCCGCGGTGAGGTAGATGGGCAGCCCGAAGGCCCCCGTGGCGGGATCGCTGCGCCAGCCCGCGTGGAGCGCCCGCGTGGCCAGGCCCTGCTTGGTCCGATTCGTCATGGAGGTGCACCTCCCGTTTGGATGGTTCCACAAGGACACGGGTCGGAGGGAGGACACGAAAGAACCCCCCACCGAGAGGAAGGGGGTTCGCCAGACCTTGCCTCTCTTATCAATCGGTCGTCTCGACCGCAGGTGTTGGCACCACGCCCCTTGCGGGCAGGTTGCCGGGCTTCATCGGGCCAGTCCCTCAGCCACTCTGGATAAGAGCCGTATTCGATTGTGGGTTGCGTTGCCAGCGATTCTACGAACAGGGCAGGGGGACTGTCAAGCTCCCGAGAAGGCGCTGGGCGTTGCCTCCCAGCAGACGGGCCCGGTCCTCCTCCCCCAGGCGGGAGCCCTCCAGGAGGCGGCGGTACCGGGGCAGGCCCAGCAGGGGGAAGTCGCTGCCGTAGAGGAGCTTGCCCCCCACCCCGGAGGCGAAGAGGGCGTCGAAGACCCCCGGGCGGTAGAGAAACGGGGCGGCGGCGGTGTCGTACCAGGCGTTGGAGAGGATGCGGCGCATCTCCGGCATCTGCTCGTAGAGCCACAGCCCCCCGCCGAAGTGGGCGAACACCACGGGCGTCTCCGGGTGGTGCTCGCAGAAGGCGGCGGCCTCCCGGGGGCCCACGTCCCCTTTGCCGGGGTAGTCGTGTCCCACCGGTTCGGCGGTGTGCACCAGGGCAAACAACCCTCCCTCGTGGCAGACCCCGGCGAGACGCCAGGTCTGGCGCGGGTCCGTCAGGTCGAAGCCCTGTCCCTGGGGAAAGAGTTCCCCCACCCCGATGGCCCCCCGGGAGGCGGCCCGCTCGATCTCCCCCATCGCCCCCCGAGCCAGGGGAGGGACCACCGCCAGGGGGCGCAGGCGCCCCCCGGATCGCTCGGCGGCCTCCAGGACATAATCGTTGCAGAGACGGCACAGCCCCAGGTCTGCGAAGGCGAAGCCGCAGGCCCAGGACTGGTCCACCCCGTCGGCGTCCATGCGGGCCAGCAGGTCCTCCGCGGTACCCCAGCGGTGCACCGGGGAGGAGGTAAGTTTGCGGAAGTAGGGTTCCCTCTCCCCGATGGATTCCGCGTCTCGGACCACCTCGGGGGGGTAGATGTGGACGTGGCTGTCGATGATCATGAAAAACCTCCCTTCGAACCCACGTGTTCGGCACACGATGTTTTGTTCGTTATACCAAAAAACGGGGGCCGCGACCAGCGCGGCCCCCGTCGAGGTTCCCAGGGAAGGGAAAGGGCTACTTCAGTTCGATCTTCGCTCCCGCCTCTTCGAGCTTCTTCTTCATCTCCTCGGCCTCTTCCTTGGCGACGGCCTCCTTCACGGGCTTCGGGGGGGTGTCCACCAGGTCCTTCGCTTCCTTCAGGCCCAGGCCGGTGATCTCGCGGACCACCTTGATGACGTTGATCTTGTTCGCGCCGTGATCCACCAGCACCACGTCGAACTCCGTCTTCTCCTCCTCCGCGGCTGCGGGAGCGGCGGCTCCCATGGCCATCATGGGCATGGCCATGGCGGGGGCGGCGGCGGACACGCCGAACTTCTCCTCCAGGTCCTTCACGAGCTGGGACAGCTCCAGGACGGACATCTCTTCGATCGCTTTGATCAGGTCTTCGCGGGTCATGACATTTCCTCCTTAGGCGTTCTTCGCAAGATGGTCCCCTTGGGGACGGGGGGCCGCTTAGGCGGCCTTTTCCTTCTTATCCTGGATCTGGGACAGACAGGTGACGAGACCCCGGGCGGGCCCGGAGAGCACCGTGACGAAGCTGCGCAGGGGCGCGGCGATGGTGCCCACCACCTGGGCGAGGAGCACGTCCCGGGAGGGCAGATCCGCCAGGGCCAGAACCTGTTCCTTGTTCAGGAGGTCCTTGCCCATGACTCCTCCCTTGAGGATCAGGGCCTCGTTGCCCTTCTCCTTGGAATAGTCCCGAAGGGCCTTGGCCACGGCGGCGATGTCCCCGTAGACGAGGGTGTAGGCGTTGGGCCCCGTCTCGTAGGGGTCCGCAGTGGGAAGCCCCGCCTGCTGGAGGGCCAGGCGCATGAGGGTGTTCTTGGCCACCTTCATCTCGCCTCCGGCCTTGCGGATCCGGGCACGCAGATCCGTGACCTTCTTCACCGTCAGGCCCCGGTACTCGCAGATGAACACCGCTTCGCTCTTGCCCAGCATTTCCGCCAGTTCCGCGATCTTTTCCCTTTTCGCTTCTGTCGGCATGTAGTTTTCACCTCCTCCCGTGGCAGCTTGAAAAAAAGACTCCCGGCCTCAGGATGAGGACCGGGAGTCGGCGCACGCCGTAAAGGGGCGGACCAGGCCGCCGCTTTCTCCGGACCTCGGCGGGGTGGGATTTCAAGCGCCCGAGGGCGCCCCCGCTGTCTTGAGTCCTGGGTACCTATGGGGCCGTCGCAAAAGGACCGCAACGGCGTCTCGAAAAGGGAGGTTACTCCCCGGAGACTTCCTTCTGGGCCAGGTTGGGATCCACGGAGATCCCGACGCCCATGGTGGACGACACGGTGAGGCTCTTCACGTACTGCCCCTTCACCGCGGAGGGCCGGGCCTTGAGGATCGCCCGAAGCAGGGTCGCGGCGTTCTCCTCCAGCTGTTCCTTGGAGAAGGATGCCTTGCCCACGGCGTTGTGGGTGATCCCGGTCTTGTCCACCCGGAACTCCACCCGCCCCGCCTTGATCTCCGCGATGGCGGCGGCCACGTCGAAGGTGACCGTGTTGGTCTTGGCGCTGGGCATGAGGCCCCGGGGACCGAGGACCTTCCCCAGCTTCCCCACGACCTTCATGACGTCGGGAGTGGCGATGACCGCGTCGAAGTCGAGCCAGCCGCCCTCGATCTTCGCCACCATGTCCTCGCCGCCCACGAAGTCCGCTCCCGCGTCCTCCGCCTCCTTGACCTTCTCGCCCCCGGCGATGACCAGCACTCTCTTGGTGCGGCCGGTGCCGTGGGGAAGGACCACGGTGCTGCGGACCTGCTGGTCCGCGTGGCGGGGGTCCACCCCGAGGCGGACGTGGAGTTCGATGCTCTCGTCGAACTTCGCGGTGGCCAGCTCCTTCGCCAGGGCCACTCCCTCGCCGAAGCCGTAGAGCCGATCCTCCACCTTTTCCTGGATACCCTTGAAACGCTTGCTCACCTTGGCCATCCTTCGTACCTCCTCGTGGTCAGACGGAGCCGGTCGGCCCCTCCCACAGCGGGGGATCGGCGCTAGCCGACCACCTCGACGCCCATGGAACGGGCGGTTCCCTCCACCATCCGCATGGCGGCCTCCACGTCGTTGGCGTTGAGGTCCACCATCTTGAGCTGTGCGATCTCCCGAACCTGGTTGCGGTTGATCTTCGCCACCTTGTTCTTGTTGGGGACCGAGGAGCCCTTCTCCACGTTCACGGCCTTCTTGATCAGGACGCTGGCGGGAGGGGTCTTCATGATGAAGGTGAAGCTGCGGTCCGCGTAGACCGTGATGACCACGGGGATGATGAGCCCCGCCTGGTCCGCGGTCTTCGCGTTGAACTGCTTCACGAACTCCATGATGTTGACACCCCGCTGCCCCAGGGCCGGCCCGACCGGGGGAGCCGGAGTGGCCTTCCCCGCGGGAAGCTGCAGCTTGACTTCGCCCACGACTTTCTTTGCCATGTATCCTGTGACCTCCTTAGACGCCTATGGCGCTTAAGGCGGGCGTTTCGGCCCGCCGATGGTTCGATGCTAGAGGATCTTCTCCAGGTCCGTGTGGTCCGCCTCCACCAGGGTTTCCCGTCCGAAGACGGTGATGGTGAACTTCACCTTGCCCTTGTCCGGGACGATCTCCGCCACGGGCCCCACCTGACCCTCGAAGGGACCGGCCTTGACCCGCACGGTATCGCCGATCTTGAAGGCGATCTCCATCTTCGGCTTGGCCTGATCCTTGCCGATCTTCCCCATGATCTCGGCGACTTCCTTCTCCGTGAGGGGGATCGGGTGGTTCCCGGAACCCACGAAACCCGTGACGCCGGGGGTGTGGCGCACCACGTACCAGGACTGGTCGTCCAGGATCATCTCCACCAGGACGTAGCTGGGAAACACCTTGCGGCGCATCCGCTTGGTCTTCCCATCCTTCACGTAGACCCGTTCCTCCACGGGAACCAACACCCGGAAGACCCGTTCCTCCATGCCCATGGTGGCGATCCGTTGATCCAGATTCGCCTTCACCTTGTTCTCGTAGCCCGAATAGGTCTGTACGATGAACCAGCGTCGTTCGTTTTTTTCGCTCATCAGTCAAAAGGGGGCCTTGGGCCCCCTCACCTCCAGGTTCGTATCGTCGTGACAGGACGCTTCAAGCGGCTGGCCCCGTCAGTGGATGATCTTGGAAAAGATGCCGGTCAAAACCACGTCGACCAAGCCGAGGTAGGCAGAGACCGCGAAGGTGACGAACAGGACGACGAGGGTGGAGTACCACACTTGCTGCTTGGTCGGCCAAGCGACTTTCTTCAGCTCCGCTCTGGCTTCCCGAAGGAAGCTGGAAACATTTTCCACCACGCTGGCCTCCCCATGATCGAAACGAATAAAATGGCAGGCCCGGAAGGATTCGAACCTTCAACCCCCGCATTTGGAGTGCGGTGCTCTAACCAGTTCGAGCTACGGACCTGCACGCAAACGGGATTTTACCCTATTTCGTCTCCTTGTGCAAGGTGTGCTTCCCGCACCACTTGCAGAACTTCTTCTTTTCCAGCTTCTTCTGGGACTTCTTCTTGTTGACCATGGTCACGTAGTTCCGCCGCTTGCACTCGGTGCATTGAAGCCCGATGATGTCCGCCATGTCACTTCACTCCAGACCGTTGGGATTGGCAAAGAGACGCGGCCCGCGAAGCCCGCGGGCCGCGCCGTCGGATACGGGATGCCTACTTCTCGAGGATTTCGGTGACGACTCCGGCGCCCACGGTACGGCCGCCTTCCCGCACCGCGAACCGAAGGCCCGGCTCCAGAGCCACCGGCACGATCAGCATAACTTCGAACTGGCTGTTGTCTCCCGGCATGACCATCTCCACGCCCTCCGGAAGCTTGATGTCCCCCGTCACGTCGGTGGTCCGGAAGTAGAACTGGGGCTTGTAACCCGTGAAGAACGGGGTGTGACGGCCCCCCTCTTCCTTCTTCAGGACGTACACTTCCGCCTTGAAGTGCTTGTGCGGCTTGATGCTCCCGGGCTTCGCCAGAACCTGGCCCCGCTCCACGTCGTCCTTGCCTGTCCCCCGAAGCAGCACGCCCACGTTGTCCCCCGCTTCGGCGTCGTCCAGGATCTTCCGGAACATCTCCAGGCTGGTGGCCACGGTCTTCTGGGTGTCCTTCATACCCACGATCTCCACTTCTTCACCCGGCTTGATGATCCCCCGCTCCACTCGCCCCGTCACCACGGTGCCGCGGCCGGTGATGGTGAAGACGTCTTCGATGGGCATCAGGAACGGCTTGTCCGTCTCCCGCGTGGGAGCCGGGATGTAGTCGTCGCAGGCGTTCATCAGTTCCCAGATCTTCGCCGTCCAGTCGTCTTCCGTCTCGCACTCCAGGGCCTTCAGCGCAGATCCCCGGATGATGGGGATTTCGTCTCCCGGGAACTGGTACTTGTTCAGCAGGTCCCGGATCTCCATCTCCACCAGGTCCAGCAGTTCCGGGTCGTCCACCATGTCGCATTTGTTCATGAACACCACCAGCGCAGGCACGTTCACCTGGCGCGCCAACAGAACGTGCTCCCGCGTCTGAGGCATCGGACCGTCCGCCGCCGACACCACCAGGATCGCTCCGTCCATCTGCGCCGCCCCGGTGATCATGTTCTTGATGTAGTCCGCGTGACCCGGGCAGTCGATGTGCGCGTAGTGACGATGGTCCGTCTGGTACTCCACGTGGGCGATGTTGATGGTGATCCCGCGCTCCCGCTCCTCCGGCGCCTTGTCGATCATGTCGAACGGCGTGAAGTCCGCGTACCCCTTCTTCGCCAGCGTACGAGTGATCGCCGCCGTCAGCGTCGTCTTCCCGTGGTCGATGTGTCCGATGGTCCCGATGTTCAGATGCGGCTTCGACCGGTTGAACTTCTCCTTCGCCATCTCCTGCGTACCTCCCTGATGTACGTTATGAACCCTCTTCGGGGTTGGTGTCCACGACACAAAGAAGCGCCCGCAGGCGCCCATTTGCGATTGTACCATAGGCCCGGCGTGCCCAAAAGGGCAACCAGCTCCCAGGAACGGCTGCAGGATGCGTTGCAAGAGGGGGTGCAGCCGTCGGCGCCGTCCATCTTACCGGATCGGGGGGGATTGGGGTAGGGGGAATCGGACGCCCGGAAGGAGAAAAAGCCCGTCCCCGTCAGCCCTCTGGAGGGGGCCGTACGGGGACGGATTGTGTTCTGGAGCCGACTTCCGGACTCGAACCGGAGACCCCATCCTTACCATGGATGTGCTCTACCTACTGAGCTAAGTCGGCCCCCAAGAAGTGGTGGTGGGAGAAGGATTTGAACCTTCGTAGGCGCTAGCCGGCAGATTTACAGTCTGCTGCCTTTGACCACTCGGCCATCCCACCACGTCAACGCTTGGTTCCTTGGAGCCGGCGAGAGGGTTCGAACCCCCGACCTGCTGATTACAAGTCAGCTGCTCTACCTGCTGAGCTACGCCGGCACGACGCGAGTGCTATTATATCGGGCGCTCCGGGGTTGTCAATGAGAAAAAGCGCCGTCCCCGGTCTCCCGCTTCTCCTGAACCCTCTCCCCCTCGGGAACCGGCTCCCCCAGGGCGTACCGCAGGTTGGAGATGGCCCCGGCGGTGTCGTACACCGCATCCACCAGCTGGGTGCGGGAGTTGTTCAGGGCCACCCGGGCGTCCAGCACGTCTAGGTTGGTGCCCACCTGGGCCTCGTAGCGCTTCAGGGCCATGCGGTAGTCTTCCTCCGCCAGGGTCACCTGGGTACGCGCCACCTCCACCCTGGCCCGTCCCTCCTCCAGCCGCTGGGTCGCCTCGATGACCTCCTGGCGCACTTGGATGCGCAGATCGTCCAGCTGATGCAGAAGCTCCTGGGCCGCCGCCTTTCCCTGGCGAACCTTCGCCTCCGTCTCCCCGAAGTCGAAGAACCGCCACTGGAGGTTCAGGGCCAGGCGGTAGTCGTCCTGCTCCGTGGGCCAGAACCCGTTGTCCGTCACGTTGGCTTCCCCTTGGAAGGACAGATGGGGGCGCCCCTGCCCCGCTGCGGCCTCCGCCACCTGCAGGGCCTGGTTGCGCGCCGAGGCGAGGCCCTTGAGTTCCGGTCTTCGGGTCTCCGCCAGGGAGACGGGGTCTCCGGGCACATCGTAGACGGGAGGGGTGGCTTCCGGAGGCGGCAGGACGTAGCGGTCCTGGGACAGGGGGGCCCCCACGGCCCGCTCGCAGGCCGTCCAGGCCTGCGCCACGGCGCTGTTGGCCCGGATCAGATCCAGCTCCGCGTTGGACACGGCCACCTGCACCCGAAGCACCTCGTTCTTCGCCACCACCCCGGCGCGGTGGAAGGCCTGAACCTTCAGAAGGTGCTGCTTCGCCAGGTCCAGGGCCTGGATCGCCACCGTCTTGCGGGCGGCGGCCCTCTGGTGGGCGTAGAAGGCCGCCCGAACGTGGTGCAGCACCGTCTGGACGGTCCGCTCCCCCTCCGCTGCAGCGGTCTGGACGCCGAACTCCGCCGCCTTGCGGTTCGCCGTCAGGGACCCTCCGGAGTAGAGCACCTGGGTCAGGGTGAGGGCTGCCTTGTACGTCTCCCGATACCCCAGGGGGACCACCGCCACCGCCTTCCCCGTCACCGGGTCCAGGGCCAGGGTCTGGGGGGCGTCCTGCACCCGGACCCCCGCCACTCCCGCGTCCAGCTTGGGGCCGAAAGCCGAACGGGCTTCCGCCAGCTTGGCCTCTGCCCGGTCCTGACGGCTTCGGGCGGCCTGGATCAGAGGGTGCCCCGAGAGGGCCAGGGATTCCAGACGGGGCAGGTCCAACAGGGTCCGCTCCTCCGCCCAGGCGTTCCGGCCCAGCAACAGCACCGCCAGGCACAGCCCCCCCAGGCACAGAAGGAGGGGCAAGGCTCTACGCTGCATAGCTGGGGCCTCCTTCGATGATCCGCTTCATGGCCAGCCGCCACAGGGCCTTGCTGGTCTCCAGGTCCGTGCGCAGGGAGAGGTTCGCCACCATCCCGTCGAAGAAGGTCTCCACCAGCAGGGCCAGATCCTCCGATCGGGGGATCCCCGACCTCTTCCCCAGGGAGGGGAAGGCCCGCTCCAGCAGGGGCATGATCTCCCGGCGCACCATCTCAAAGAGTTCCCGGGCCAGAACAATCATCTCCTCCCGCCCCCGGTGGCCTCCGGCGCACAGCTCCAGCCACAGCAGGTGGGACTGTCGGTCGGCGCTCATCCTCTCCAGATACTCCTCCCCCTTGCGCATCAGCGTCTCCAGGGGCCGGGCCAGCTCCTCCTCCGAGATGAGGAAGAACTCCCGCACCTGGCGGATTTCCTCCTCCAGCAACATGCGGAACAGGGAGAACTTGCTGTCGAAATGCCAATAGAAGGCTCCCTTGCTGACCCCGGCGGCCCGGACGATGGCGTCCACGCTGGTGCCGTCGTACCCCTTCGCCGCGAACTGGACCCGCGCCTCCCCCAGGATCAGCTCCCGGGCGTCCGTCGTGCCTGCCACATCTTCACCTCCCCGTCGATTGCAGTGCGGCCACACGATCCCACATACCGACCGGTCTGTCAAGCCGTCGCAAAAAAAGGAGGACCCCGAAGGGTCCCCTGCGCTGCCGGCTCGGAAGGGCAGGCTAGAACATCCGCCTCTTCCAGAGGTACAGGCCGCTTCCCGCCGCCAGGACGAGGGCTCCCGTCACCACCAGGAGGAACCCGGCGGGGTGGTTCTGGAACGGGACGGGGACGTTCATGCCGAAGAAGCTGGCCACCAGGTTGGGGACGGCGATGATGATGGTGGCCGCCGCCAGGAACTTCATCACCATGTTCAGGTTGTTGCTGATGATGGAGGCGAAGGCGTCCATCATGCCCGCCAGGATCTCCCCGTGCATCTGGACCATCTCGATGGCCTGGTCGTACTCGATCTTCACGTCGTCGAAGAGGTCCTCGTCCTCCTCCCGCAGCTTGATCAGGTGGTGGAGCTGCGTGTTGCCGCTGAGGCGCAGCAGTTTCTCGATGACCACCCGGTTGGACCGAAGGGAGGAGGTGAAGTACGTGAGCCCCTTCTGCAGGTCCAGAAGCTGGAAGAGTTCCTTGTTTTTCATGGACTTGCGCAGATCCCGTTCGATGTCGTCGGTCCTCCGGTTCATCTGCTGGAGGTCCTTCAGGTACAGCGTGGCGGTCTTGTAGAGCATCTGCAGCAGGAAACGGGTCCGCTTGAAGGTGTGGAAGGCCTTCCGGGTGCGGACGTTGAAGTCCCCCAGGACCTCGTTCTCCTCCAGGCAGACCGTGACGATGTGCCCCTCCGAAAGGATGATCCCCAGGGGGAGGGTATCGTAGTTGTTCTTCTCCCGGGTCTTGGGGATGTTGGTGATCACCAGAAGGTGATGATCCTCCACCTCGATGCGGCTGGTCTCCTCCGGGTCCAGGGCGGCCTTGAGGAGGTCCATGGGGGCATCCGTGAGGGCCCGGACGGTGTCCAGCTCCTCCTGGGTGGGGTTCACCAGGCTGAGCCAAACCCCGGCCTCGCAGGTCTCCGGGGTCAGCTCCCGGTAGCCGTCGACGCTGCTTCTTACGATCTTGAGCAAGGTTCATTCCCCCCTCGGGCGGGCCACACCCACCGGAGCCGAGCCCGGGGGGCACGGCAGCGCGGAGGACGGGGCACCGTCATGATCTGGATGTGATGTCGATCTGGGGCGGAAGGATGCGGCTCTTCCACGCCCGGCTGACCGCCGGGCGCCGCCGCGAGGGGAGGGAACCCGGAGGGTCAGGAGTTCAGGGTCGCCGGTTCAGGACCTTGAGGACTGGGACTAGGACTGCCTTCCATCTCGAATTGGGTCCTCTCCTTCCAAGGGAGGATGGGTTCTTCCCTGCGAAAGTCTAGCCACAGGGAAGAGGACGGTCAACCGGAAGGGACAAAAAAAGGGCGCCCGAGGGCGCCCCTGCTTTCGTTCTTCGATGCCCTGCGGACTAACGCTTGGAGTACTGGAACCGGGCGCGGGCACCCTTCTGGCCGAACTTCTTCCGCTCCACCATGCGGGAATCCCGGCAGAGCAGGCCCGCCTTCTTCAGGGCGGGACGGGACTGCGGGTTGAGCTTCAGCAGAGCCCGGGCCAAACCCAGACGGATGGCTCCGGCCTGGCCGGTGAGGCCACCGCCGTGGGCGCGCACCAGCACGTCCACCTTGCCCTCCACGCCGGCGACCTTCAGTGCCTCCAGGGCCTGGGTCTTCCAGAAGAACCGGGGCAGATAGTCTTCGATGGTCCGGTTGTTGACGAGGATGGTACCCTCGCCGGGACGGATCCGGACCCGAGCCACGGCGTTCTTCCGTCGACCGGTACCCCAGAAATACATCGCGGGAGCTTGCACGTTCATTTCCCCCCTTTTCCTAGAGTTCCAGGGTCTCGGGCTTCTGGGCGGCGTGCGGGTGGTTCGGCCCAGCGTAGACCTTGAGCTTCTTGTACATGGCCCGCCCCAGGCGCGTCTTGGGGAGCATGCCCCAGACCACCCGCTCCACGAGCCGTTCCGGGCGCTTAGCCAACACCTCTCCATAGGTGGTGGTCTTGAGCCCGCCGGGATAGCCGCTGAAGTGATGCAGCACGGACTGCTGGCGCTTGTTTCCCGTGAGGCCCACCTTCTCGGCGTTGATGATCACGACGAAATCCCCCGTGTCCACATGGGGGGTGTAGGTGGGACGGTGCTTGCCTGTGAGGACCAGGGCGACCCGGGCCGCCAACCGGCCAAGATGCTTGTCCGTGGCGTCGATGACGTACCACTTGGGCTCGGTCTGTTCCTTTTTGGCCATGAACGAGCGAATTCCGATCATGGGGTCTCCTCCTTCGTGACTGCTGACGCAGGTACTCGACTTCGGGCGCTTGGTCTCCCCGCAGCAAAGCGTAGGATAGAATACGGGAGAAGGCACATTCCTGTCAAGGCCAAAAGCTGGACAGTCCCTCGTGGGGGCGAAGGAGCGCCGGCTCTCGCCTGCCTCTTCCGTTCGGGGTCAGCGCACGCGCTTCAGTCGTTCGTTCGGCAACGGACCGGGCAACCGGCCGCGCTTGGCCACCGGCTTCCCGTCCACTTCCTTCAGATCCATGGTCATGTCCCGGGGCGTGGCGTGGGTGATGTAGCTCCCCACCCCGAAGCCAGCAGCCCCCGCTTCCGCCAGGAGGCGAATCCGATCGGGACTCAAGCCTCCGGACACCAGGACCGCCACATGACCGTACCCCGCCAGGTTGAGGCGGTAGCGAACCTCCCGCACCAGGTCGGGGGTCACCCCTCCCCGTTCGCCGGGGGTGTCCAGCCGGACCGCCGAGAGGCGATCCCCCAGGGCTTCCGCCACGCGAAGGGCCTCCTCCGCCTCGTCCTTGAAGGTGTCCACCAGGACGGTGCGGGGCTCCCCTTCCGGGAGCAGACCGTCGTAGACCCGGGCCAACTCCACCGTGTCCCCCGCCAGAAGGATGGCGGCATGGGGGATGGTGCCCTTGGGGTCTTTCCCCAGGAGCTTGGCTCCCAGGATGCAGCTGGCGTCCACGCAGCCTCCCACCACCGCAGCCCGCTCCATCACCGGGGCCACGGCGGGGTGCACGTGTCGGGAACCGAAACAGATCACCGGAAGGCCCTCGGCTGCCTCGACGCAGCGCCGCGCCGCGGTAGCCCAGCCGGTGGAACTGGCCAACATGCCCAGCAGGACCGTCTCGTAGAGACCGAAGGCCTCGTAGGTCCCCCGGATCCGCACCAGGACCTCCTTGGAGGCGAAGGACTCCCCTTCCGGGAGGGCCTCCACGGCCAGATCCGTCCCTTTGCGGTCCAGGAGGCTCAGGACCTCCCCCAATCCCGCGAAGACCCCCTCCTGGCGGGCGAAGATCTCCGCCGTGACGGGCACGTCGAGACGCCCCGCGGCGCGCAGGACGTCCCGGGTCTTGAGGAAGTAGATGTCCGTGGTCCACCCCCCGAGGATTTCCTCGTGGGTGGCGGAATAGAGGCGCCCCGGATCGACCTTCAGGGCGCGGAGGTCCTCCAGACGGTCCAGACGGGGAGGGGATTGCAGATCCAAGGCTCCGTGCCCCTAGGAGGGAAGGACCACCAGGACCAGGGAGAACAGCATGAACAGGGCCGTGAGGACCACCGTGGCCTTGTTCAGCCCGTTCATGCGCTGCCAGGAGCCGCCGCCGGCGTCCGCCTGGGTGCCGCCGCCGAACATGCCCGAAAAGCCGCCGGTCTTGCGGTGTTGCAGAAGGATCACTCCCATCAGTCCCACGCTCAGCAGGATCTGAAGAATGCTCAAGAAGGCTTTCACTGGACGCACCCCCTGGATGATCGCCTTGCGGCGTGGTCGAACAAGGGAAGACCGCCCCTTCCGAGCCCACAGGCCGAAGGGACGTCAACCAAGCAATGATTCTACCACAGAGGGGAGAGCCTGGACCATCCTTTTGGCCGCAGCCCCCCGATGAGAGAACCGTTCCTTTTCCTCCGGGCTCATTTCCCCGAAGGTCCGTTCCTCTCCCCGGGGGCAGAAGACCGGATCGTAGCCGAATCCCCCGTCCCCTCGGGGTTCCCGGGCGATGGTCCCCTCGCAGGTTCCCGTGAAGACCCAGCTTCGGCGGCGGTCCGGCGCCAGGAGCACCGCCGTGCAGACAAACCGGGCCTCCCGGCGGCGGCACGATCCCAGGGCATCCAGGAGCCAGCGGATCCGTTCTCCGTCGTCCCGGCCCATGCGCGCCGAGAAGACTCCGGGACGTCCTTCCAGGGCGTCCACCTCCAGCCCCGAGTCCTCCGCCAGGACGGGCAGGTCGGTGACGTGCCCCCAGGCCTCCGCCTTGATGCGGGCGTTGGCCTCGAAGGAGTCCCCGTCCTCCTCCACCGGGGGAAGATCCGCTCCCAGCGCCAGCCGCAACGGGGCCCCCCTCAGGAGGCGGCTCCACTCCCGCAGCTTGCCCGAGTTGGTGCTGGCCAGCAGGACCAGAGGCGTCATCCCCCCAGGATTCCTTCCTCCGGGGACAGGTCCAGGGTGGATCGCTGGAGCCGATGGAGCGCGGCGATCCCCTGGCGCGCCAGGTCCAGGAGGGCATCGAAGGAGGCCCGGGAGAAGAGGGCGTCCTCCCCCGTCCCCTGGATCTCCACGAAACGGCCGTCCTCGGCCATCACCACGTTGCAGTCCACCTCCGCCCCCGAATCCTCCTCGTAGCAGAGGTCCAGGAGGGGGCATCCCCCCAAAAGGCCCACGCTCACCGCCGCCACCTGGTGGCGCAGGGGAAGGGACGGCAGGCCGTTCCGGTCTCGGATCCAGCGCAGGGCGTCCACCAGGGCCACGAAGGCCCCGGTGATGGAGGCGGTGCGGGTGCCCCCGTCCGCCTGGATCACGTCGCAGTCGATCCACACGGTACGCTCCCCCAGGGCTTCCAGGTCCACGGCGGCCCGCAGGGAGCGCCCGATGAGGCGCTGGATCTCCTGGCCCCGGGCATTGGGGCGTCCCCGGGTGCTGTCCCGGGGGGTCCTCTGGTGGGTGGCTCGGGGAAGCATGGCGTACTCTGCGCTGACCCACCCCTTGCCGCTGCCCCGCAGGAAGGGGGGGACCTTGTCCTCCACCGTGGCGGTGCAGAGGACCTGGGTGTGGCCGAAGGCGATCCGAGCGGACCCCTCGGCGTAGCGGTTGCAGCCCCGCTCAAGCTCCAGAGGGCGCAGGGCGTCGAAGGACCTGCCGTCGATGCGGTTCACGGCTTCCCCCCTAGGACTTCAGGACCCAAGGCTTGCTCAGGTCCAGGGGCTTCCTGTCCGGAGCCTCCCGGCCCTCCACGTAGACCTTCACCTTCCGCAGGGGAGCGAAGTTGTCCCCCACGGTCTTCACCAGCCCGGTCATGACCAGCCCCGCCCTCTTGGGATCCAGGGCCTTGAGCCCCCCGGCGAAGGAGGACCCCAGGTCCAGGTACAGCCACTCGCCGCTGCGGAACAGATGGCGGATCGGCACCTGGTCCGCCATCCACCCGGAACTCTTCAGCTCCGTCATGTAGGCGTCCAGGACCTTCTTCAGGTCCTCCTCCACCAGCCCGCCCCCCAGAACCTGGATGCTCCGGTTCTCGAAGGCCTCTCCCGCCGGGACGGACAGGGTGAAGGTCACCTGTCCCTGTTCGGGACGGTCCTGATCCTGGGAGACCAGCTCCTGGGCCTCCCGGCTGTTGGCCACGGTCTGGTCCGCCCGGGTTCCCTTGGCATCCAGCCACTGGAACACCAGGGACGTGGCCCCGTAGCCCACGGCGAAGAAGATGGCCACCAGGGCCCCCCAGGCCAGAAGGCGAAGGGGCCAGGGGGCCTTGCGCGGGGGTTCCTGGTCCTCCTCCTCCCGGCGCGTCGCCCCGAAGTCCCTCCGGGGACGCTCCGTGGCTCGGTAATTCCGGTCTTCCTCTTGATCCCGCATGGTCCGTACCTCCTCGACGATCTCCGTATCCTTCGGCTCCCGGGTTCAGGAGCCGTCCGGTTCCCTCATCGCTTCAGGTAGTTCACGATCCCCCGGGCCAGGGAGGAGGCGATGCGCTCCTGGTAGCCCGGCTGGTTCAGCAACGCCGCCTCGTCCCTTTCCGTGAGGAAGCCCATCTCCACCAGGAGGGCGGGCATGGCGGCCCCGCGAAGCACGAAGAAGGGGGCCTGGGCCACCCGCTTCATGGGGAGCCCCCCCTGCTTCCCCGCCGCGAAGAGGACCTCCGCCACGGAGGTGCTCTCGCTGATCTTCTCGTTCTGCTGCATGTCCCCCAGAATCTGGAGGAGGAGCTTGGTCCGCCTGTCCGAGGCGGCCTGGCCCTCCTTGCCCCCCTCCCCCAGCTCCTTGTTCTCGAAGAGGGCCAGACGCATGGCGTCCTTGTCGGAGGGCAGAGCCATGAGGTAGAGTTCCACTCCCTTGGAGTGGCGTCCCGCGGGAAGGGCGTTGCAGTGAAGGCTGACGAAGAGATCGGCGTTCCAGTTGTTGGCCAGCTGGGTTCGCTCTCCCAGTTTCAGGTAGCGATCGTCCCCCCGGGTCAACCGGGCGTCCACGCCGTACTGCTCCAGGATGCTCCGAAGGAGGAGTCCCACCTTCAGGTTCACGTCCTTCTCCCGGAGGCCGTTGGCCATGGCTCCGGGGTCCTTGCCCCCGTGTCCCGGGTCCAGGGCCACCACGGGGCGTTTGCCCTTGAAGACCCGTTCCATCCGTTCCGTCCCTCCAGTAGGTTCCGGGGCCGCCGTGGGAGCGGAGGGCCGTTCCCCTTCCGAGGCCGCCGTGGGGACGGGGGACAGGGCCGCGCCTCCCCCTCCGGTTCCCCGAAAGTCCAGCACGAGCCGGGGGGGCTTCTGGAGGGTGACGGCCCGCACCCCCGAGGTCCGGTGCGGGAACGCCAGCACCGTCCGATCCCCGTAGACCGTGGCCTGCACCTTCACCCGATCCTCCTGGGGGGAAGTCAGCAAGACCCCTCCGGGAACCGCACCGGGGAGGATCACCTCCACCCGTCCCGGGAGGTTGCGCACCTCCACTCCCTCCGAGGTCTCCAGATCCAGCACGGCACGCAGGGCGTCCCCCTGGTCGCCCCAGCGGAGCCCCTTGAGGACGTTCTTCGTTCCTCGGGAGGCGGAAGCGGGGGAGGGCGAAGTCGCCCCCCGAGAGGGGGGGGGAGAAACCGCCCGTTCCGGAGCGGGGGAGGGAAGCTCACCCACTCCCTTCCACTGGAGATCTCCCGGGCGTCCCGCGGAGACCAGGAACTGGTTGAACAGCCGGAGGGCCGCCGCGGCGTCCACCCACCAGCGATCCCCTTCCTGGACGGGGGGGGAGGGCAGGGGGACCAGGGCGCCGTTGAGGCGCGCCACGGGAGAGTCCACCCAGAACTCCAGCTTCTTTCCCTCGAAGGCCACCACCAGGGCGTCGTTTCGCCCCCGGGGGGCCAGCCCCAGGGAGGAAACCATCACGTCCGCCGCCGCCAGGGTCTGCCCGGCCTCCCGGCGCACCGGAACCTCCCCCTTGCGGACCGACCCGCTCCAGAGAATCCAGGTGTCCTGTCCCGCCGCCACCCCCGCCGCCCATAGACAAAGCAGGGCGGCCAGGAGAAGCCTAACTGCCCGCGACGGCCACATGGTCCACCACCACCGTGCAGGCCCCCACGGAGCCGAAGAAGGTCAGGTCGTTGCCCACCGCCACGATGCGCTGCAGGAAATCCACCAGGTTTCCCGCCATGGTGACGCCCCCCACGGGTCCTCGGGGCTCCCCTCCCCCGATGGCCCACCCCTTGACCCCCAGGGAGAACTCCCCGCTCACCGGGTCCAGGGTGTGCAGGCCCAGCAGCTCCGTCACGTAGACCCCCCGGCTTACCCCGCGAAGCAGGGTCTTCGGCGAATCGGTTCCCGGCAGGAGCACCAGGTTCGTGGTGCCCACGTCGGGGAGGGAGGAGAGGCTGCGGCAGGCGTTTCCCGTGGAGGAAACCCCGTCCCGCCGGGCGTACTCCAGGTTGTAGAGGAAGCCCCGGGCCACGCCCCCCTCCACCAGGACGGTGCGCCCCGTGGGAACCCCTTCTCCATCCAGCAGGGACGAACCGATGCCCCAGGGGATGCGTCCCTGGTCCTCCAGGAAGACCGCGGGAGACGCCACGGGATGGCCGAGCTGCCCCTTCATGAGGGATCGGTTCTTGTGGACGTTGGAGACGCAGAAAAGGTCCCCCACCTCGTCCACCAGGGAGGCCGCCACCTCCGGGTCCAGGATCAGGGTGTAGGTCCCCGTGGGGACCGGCTCGCCTCCCAGAACGCACCGGGTGCGGTCCACCGCCTTTCGGGCGATGGAAACCTCCTGGAGGTCCGCCAGCCTCCGGGACTGTTCCCCGAAGCCCCCCATCTCCACCTGATCCCCCTCCTGCAGCACCACCGCCGCCGAGCACCCGGCGAAGGTCCCCCGCTCCCAGGAGGCGTGCCCCGCCGTGGAGGCGTAGAAGGACTCCCCCCATCCGTCGTGCCAGGAGGCCCCCCGAACCGAAACCACCCGGGGATCCGCCTCCCGAGCCGCTTCGGTCATGCGAAGGCACCTTTGTGTCCGCTCCTGAGGGGTCAGCCCCCCCATCGACGGGTCCTCCAGGGGAAGGGGTTCCCCTCCTGGAGCCTCCGGGCGTCCCAGGGCGATGCCCTCCCGGGGCTCTCCCCGGCGACAGTTGTTCCAGCTCCACTGGACCAGATCCAGCAGGGTCCGTCGGTCCAGGGCGTTGGCGTAGGCCACCCCCTGTCGTCCCTGCCCGTCCAGGGTCCGCAGGCCGATCCCCTGAGACACGCCGGAGGACTGGTCCTCCGGTTCTCCGTCCCGAAGCTCCAGGCTGTGGGACTCTCCCGTGGAGTAGATCAGGTCCGCCTCCGCGACCCCCGTGGACCGTGCCGCGTCCAAAAGCCACTCCCCCAGGGATTCCACCTCCCCCCGGGACGGGAAAAAGCTCATGGGCAAGCCACCGTTTCCAGAACGATCCGGGCCGCGGCCTCCACATCCTGCCGGGACACGTCCAGGTGGGTCACCATCCGGATGCGCTCGGGCCCCGCGACCCCCAGCTGCAGCCCCCGCTCCTCGCAACGCTTCTGGAACGCCCCCTCGGACACCCCCGTGCCGGAGAGACGGAAGTACACCATGTTGGTGCGCACCCCACAGGGTTCCACAGCCAGTCCTCCTTCGGAGAGGAGTCGCGCCAGCAGGGCCGCGTTCTCGTGGTCCTCCGCCAGCCGGCTTCGCATGTCCCGCAGGGCCATCAGGCCAGCGGAGGCCACCACCCCCGCCTGCCGAAGCCCTCCCCCGATGCACTTCCGCCAGTGTCGGGCCTCCTCCACGAACCCCCGGGGACCGCACAGCACCGATCCCATGGGGGCGCCCAATCCCTTGGACAGGCAAAGCTGCACCGAATCCACGAAACGGACGTACTCCCGGGCCTCCACCCCGAAGGCGGCGCAGGCGTTGAACAGACGAGCCCCGTCCAGATGCACCTTCAGCCCCAGACAATGCCCTTCCTCCGCCACCGCCCCCAGGGCCTTAGGGGAAACGGCCACCCCTCCCGCCCGATTGTGGGTGTTCTCCAGACAGAGCAGGGAGGTGGGGGCAAAGTGCACGTTGTCCCGTCCCCGAACCGCCCCCGCCAGGGAGGCCACCTCGGGCAGACCGCTTTCATCGTCCAGCGCGTAGGGCAACAGCCCCGCCAGGGCGGAGAGCCCCCCCACCTCGTAATGGTAGATGTGGGACTGGGCCCCCAGGAGGACGCTTTCCCCCCGGCGACCGTGCACCAGGAGGGCCAGAAGGTTCCCCATGGTCCCGGAGCAGGCGAACAGGGCCGCCTCCGTCCCCGTCAGATCTGCGGCGTACCGCTCCAGCTCCGCCACGGACGGGTCGTCCCGGTAGACGTCATCCCCCACCGGGGCCGCCGCCATGACGGCGCGCATGCTCTCCGTGGGGCGGGTTACCGTATCGCTTCGGAAATCCATCCGTCTCTCCCCTTCCTCTTTTCTTCTATCCCAGACGAATCCCCAGGCGCGCCCAGGGAAGCAAGTCTTCGCTCACCGGCACGCCCAGGTCCACGCCCGGTCGGTTCTCCCCGTGGAAGTCCGATCCCGCGGTGGGGTACAGACCGAAGCGGGAGGCCCGCTCCAGGTACCGGAAAATGGTCTCGGAGGAGTGGTGGGAGGAGAGGCACTCCAACCCCCACAGTCCCTCGTCCGTCAGCTTTCTCAAAAGGTCGTCCAGCGCATCGTCGTCCAGGTTGGTCTGGCCGGGATGGGCCAGCACCGGGAAACCGCCGCTCTCCCGGATGAGGCGCAGACAGTGGGCAGGGGAAAGACGCCTTCGCGGAACGTAGGCGACCCCGTCTCGCCCCAGGTAACGGGCAAAGGCGGCGAGCAGGTTCGGGACATAGCCCTTGCGAACCAGCACCCGGGCCATGTGGGGCCGGGCCACCACCTCCCCCCCCGCTTCCCGCTCCACCTCCTCCAGGTCCACCGCGCACCCCGCCTCCCGAAGACGGCGGCAGATGGTCTCGTTCCGTTCGTCCCGGTAGACCCGGATCTCCTGGAGGGCCGTCTGGAGGGGTACATCATGGGGGTTGATGCGGTAACCCAGGATGTGGAGGGTGTAGGGCGCCTCCGCGGAGAGCTCCACCCCCGTCAGGCTCTGAACCTCCGCCCGGGCGCAGGCGCGGCGGAACTCCTCCTGCCCCGAGGTGGTGTCGTGGTCCGTGAGGGCCACGACGGAGACCCGCCTTCGCCGGGCCAGTTCGGCCAGGGAGGCGGGGGAGAGGGTGCCGTCGGAACAGCGGCTGTGGATGTGCAGGTCGATGAGGATCATGACCCTGATTATAGGAGCGCGGCGGGAACGCGCAAGGAAAGGGGCCTCCTGCAGGAGGCCCCGGGGGAGCGCTTCCAGGGACAGAGAGGGGTCAGATCTCCTCCTCCACCAGTTCGGTGATGCCGAAAAGACCCGCCAGGTCCAGGAGGACGATGAGCCGGCCGTCCTCCAGCTTCGCCACCCCGAGGACGTAGTCCTTGCCGATGCCCACGTCGTTGCTCATGCCCGACTCCACCTGGGCCTCGTGGATGGTGCGGACCTCCCGGACCGCGTCCACCAGGACCCCGAAGAGGATCTCCTCGAACTCCGCCACCACGATGCGGGACTCGTTGGTCTTCTCCGAGGCTTGATTGCCCATCTTCACCGCCATGTCCAACACGGGGATCACCGTGCCCCGAAGGTTGATGACCCCCCGCACGTAGTTGGGGGCGTTGGGCACCCGGGTGATGGAGGGGGGCACATGGACGATCTCCCGCACCATGTTGACATCCAGGCCGCAGTACTCCCCCACCAGATCGAAGACCAGCAGGATCCGCTCCGCCCCGGTCGCCTCCTTGTCATGGTCGGGCTTCTGCAGGTTAAGGGTTTCGAGGTTCGTCGCCACGTTCCATCCCTCCCTGTTCGTTCTGCCGTTTCCGGTCGTTTTTCTCCTGATACATGCGTTCATCCGCCCGTCGGATCAGCACGTCCCCGTCCTGTCCGTCCTGGGGGTACAAGGAGATTCCCACATCTATGGGCAAGGGGCCGATCCCCTCGATCACCAGGCTGCGGACCCCGGAGCGGATCCGATCCGCAGCGCTTCTCGCCCCCGCCTCGTCGGTTTCCGGGAGGACCAGGACGAACTCGTCCCCCCCGTACCGGGCCAGTACATCGTACTCCCGCAGGTTCCTTTCGAGAAGCCGGGCCACCTTCTTCAGCATCTCGTCCCCGAAGAGGTGTCCCATGAGGTCGTTGACCACCTTGAATCCCCCCAGGTCCATCATCAGGAAGGCGAGGGGAACCTGGCGGCGTTCCGCCCGGGCCAGCTCCTCGGCGAAACGGATGCGGAAGTGGCGGATGTTGGCCAAGCCCGTGAGGGCGTCGTGGGTCGCCTCCTCCCTGATTCTCTCAAAGGAATCGATGAGACGCCACGTGGTTCCCAGATGTCGGGCGAGGATGGAAAAGAGTTCCTCGTCCTCCCCGTGGAACGCCCTGGGGCGGGAATCCTCCAGACAGAGGACCCCGTACCCCTTCCCCTGAAACTCCACGGGGATGTCCAGCTGGCTTCGCACCGTGGGGACCAGGGGGATCCACTCCCGCACCTCCGCCACGTCGGGGGTGTTCTGGAGGACCCCCGTCCGGGCACAGCGACTGGTGAGGCTGGCCCCTCGAAGGAGCAGCTCCTCCGCCGCCTCGGGCTGCTCGTAGGGTTGGGAGGTGGCCACCACGCGGACTCCCCCCTGGGGGTTGACGGTCCGAAAGAGGGTCACCGCCTGGTAGCCCAGACGGTCGGCGATGAGCCGCACCGCGCAGGCCCCCATCTCCTCCACGTCGGTGCACCGGGAGGTCTCCTGCACCACGTCGTGGAGCATCCTCATCTGCCTGGCCCGACGGGCCATGGCCTTCACCTGGTAGGCGTGCTCCAGGATGCCCCCCAGGTGGTAGGCGATGCCCTCCAGGAGGCGCAGGTCGTCCTCGTCGAAGGCATCCGGTTCCTCCGCCTGCAGGTCCAGGATGCCCCACAGCTCGTCGCTGGAGAGGATGGGCATGGTGAGTTCCGAAAGCACCGAGGCGTTCCCCTTGCGGTAGTGCGGGTCCTCCCGGGTATTCCGGCAAAGGTAGGGCTTCCGGCTGGACACCACCTGCCCCCAGATTCCCTCGGGGTTCTCGAAGGACAGGGTGTGCACGTACTCGTCCTGCGGCAGACCGCAGGACGAGGCGAGGCGGAAGGCCGGGTCCTCGTCCCGGGACTGCTGGAGGTTGCGCACCAGCAAGTACACGTTGGGGTAGCTGAGCTTCTCGTGGATCAGGTCCACCACCCGACAGCACAACCGGGGGATGTCCTGGAGGTTGGTGGGATCCTCCAGCAGGGAGAGAAGGGTGTTGGCGATGCGGGCCTTGCGCTCCAGCTCGTCCCCCGTCCGCCCCTGCTCCTGCAGGGCCTGCTGCAGGGTGGTGCTGCACTCCTTCTGCTCCGCCGCCGCGGTCTTCTGCCGTTTGAGGGACTGTTCCAGGTTCAGCCGCTGTTCCAGGTTCAGCAGGGCATGGGAGAGCATGGAACCCAAGATGGAGAGGAACCACAAGTCCCGCAGGGAAAGGCGCCGGGGGCTGCCGGATTCCACGTTCAGCACCCCCAGGCGCCGCCCCCCCACCAGGAGGGGCACCGCCACCTCCGAACGGGTGGGCATCTGGCTGGGGACGAAGTCCGGATCGCAGGTGACGTCCTTGACCAGGATCGGCTTGCCGGAGGCGAAGGCCCGCCAGACCACCCCTTTCCCCCGGGACAGGCGAAGCCCCACGTCGAAATGCTCCGACCCCGCCACCTGGTGAAGCTCGTCTTTCTCCTTTTCCCAGAGAAACACGGAGGCGTCGGAATACCACCCCAACCCCTGGAGGGACCGCAGGGCGGATCGGGCGGCGTCCTCCGGGGAGGCGCACTCCGACACCTGCTGGGAGAAGGCGTCCAGGAGCTTCAGAAGTCGGTCCGAAAGGGATCGGAAGCGGTGGAGAAACAGCGCGGGGACCCCCATGATGAACAGCACCATGATCAGCTCCCAGGGCTTCATGCGCGACAGGGCGGCGGTGAAGGCCGCGGCGCTGCCCAAAAGCAGGTAGAGAACCGGCGTGGGGAACAGGCCCCGCCCGTGGAGCAGGAGGAACGCGGTCATGCCCGTCACGGCCACCAACACCGGGGAACCGTAGTACCCCGCAGCGACGAAGCCCAGGGCGGCGGCGGCCAAAACCGTCCCCTCCCAGAGGAACTCCCCCCGCCCGACGATCCGACGCCCGCCTTTCCCCTTCCAGAAGGGAGCCACCTAGTCCCAACCTCCTTGGGACAGGATCTCCCCGTCCAGCGTTCGGATCTCCATCCCCGCCTCCGAGATCAGGGCAAAGCTCTCCGGGTCCTTGCCCTTGGGAAGGCTCAGGGAGCCGGGATTCAGGAACCAGGTGCTTCCTTCCCGCACCAGGGAAGCCACGTGGGTGTGCCCGGAAAGGGCCAGGTGCGCTCCCATGCGCAGAGCTTCCTCCCGAAAGGTGGTGAAGTCCTCCCCATGGGCCGCCAGGACCGTGCGTCCCCTCCACCAGAAGGCCACCCGGGAACAGAGGGGACGCTGGAGGACCAGCGCGTCCACGTCCGCATCGCAGTTGCCGCGAACCAGAAACAGGGGGAGAGACTCCTGGAGCAGCAGAGAGGCCAGGGAAGCGGGATCGTGGGCTGAGGGCAGGGGATTTCGGGGACCGTGATAAAGCACATCGCCGCAGTGAAGGATGGCCTCCGCCCCGGACCAGAGGGGGCGTGCCTTCGTCCAGGCTCCGACGCTGCCGTGGGTGTCCGAAAGGACCGCGAAAAAGGGGTGGTCTCGGTGCGGGCGACACGTCATGTTTCTTCTCCCTCCTGGGTTCCCCATTCCATCCCCTCGATTATAAAATGAACATTGCAAACCTGCGAACCCCGCAGGATGATTTCCTTCCCTACTTTTCTGGAGGTGTCTGCGGTGGAAGAGAAGCAACGAAACGCAACGGAAGACCTGATCCAATCCCTGGAGAAGGTGTCGGCGCGGATGATCGAAGCGGTGCTGCAGACCGCGCAGCTCGCCGCCACCGCCTCCCCGGAGGTGCAGTCCCTGTTCCACCAGTGGGTTTCCTGCCTGGAGGAGCAGATCCTGGAGGAGTTCCGGGGGGAGCGGAAGACCCTGGACCTGGAGGCCTGGGCAGGGCGCATCGGCGTGACCCCCACCTCCCTTGCCTCCCTCCTCTTGTCCCTTCAGCGGAAGGGCTCGGTGCGCATCCTCCGGATGGAGGTGGAACCGGGGGGCGGAAGAAACGAGGACCTCTGCGACTGCCTCCGCTAGGGGCCTGGACAGGCTCCCTCCCGAAGGCCGAGTCAGGTCTCCTCACGAAACGAGTAGGGGGGCCGTCCGGATGGACGGCCCCCCTACTCTTGGGGTAACTAATTCTGGCGGCGACCTACTCTCCCACGGGTACCCCCCGTAGTACCATCGGCGCTGGAGGGCTTAACGGCCGGGTTCGGCATGGATCCGGGTGTGTCCCCTCCGCTAGGGCCACCAGAAACTTGTCTGCAATCGCTCCTCCAAGATCCTGTCCTTCCGGACAGGCCGGAGACCGACCACAAGAGAAAGATGAGGTTAAGGCCTCGGCATATTAGTACCGGTCAGCTCAACGGCTCACACCGCTTACACCCCCGGCCTATCAATCCTGTCGTCTTCAGGATGCCTTACC
Source organism: Aminomonas paucivorans DSM 12260 (assembly GCF_000165795.1). NCBI lineage: Bacteria > Thermotogati > Synergistota > Synergistia > Synergistales > Synergistaceae > Aminomonas > Aminomonas paucivorans. Next base: position 2,064,138 of record NZ_CM001022.1, read on the forward strand.
TGGCTTCCCAGTGGGGGATCTCATCTCGGGGCCGGCTTCCCGCTTAGATGCCTTCAGCGGTTATCCGATCCGAACATGGCTACCCGGCTTATGCAGCTGGCGCCACAACCGGTACACTAGCGGTTCGTCCACTCCGGTCCTCTCGTACTAGGAGCAGATCCCCTCAAATCCCCTACGCCCGTGGTGGATAGGGACCGAACTGTCTCACGACGTTCTAAACCCAGCTCACGTACCGCTTTAATGGGCGAACAGACCAACCCTTGGGACCTGCTTCAGCCCCAGGATGCGACGAGCCGACATCGAGGTGCCAAACCTCCCCGTCGATGGGAACTCTCGGGGGAGATCAGCCTGTTATCCCCGGGGTAGCTTTTATCCGATGAGCGATGGCCCTTCCACTCGGAACCACCGGATCACTAGGACCGACTTTCGTCTCTGCTCGAACTGTCGCTCTCGCAGTCAAGCCACCTTATACCCTTGCGCTCAGTGCGCGATTTCCATTCGCGCTGAGGTGACCTTCGCGCGCCTCCGTTACTCTTTGGGAGGCGACCGCCCCAGTCAAACTGCCCACCTGACAGTGTCCCGCCTAGCGCTTCAGCTATGAGCGGTTAGAACCCCAGCACTCCAAGGGTGGTATCCCAACGGCGACTCCACCACAGCTGGCGCCATGGCTTCTACGTCTCCCACCTATCCTGTACAGAGAGTACCGAAATCCAATATCAGGCTACAGTAAAGCTCCACGGGGTCTTTCCGTCCCACCACGGGTAACTGGCGTCTTTACCAGTACCACAATTTCGCCGGGTCCCTCGTCGAGACAGCGCTCAGATCGTTACACCATTCGTGCAGGTCGGAACTTACCCGACAAGGAATTTCGCTACCTTAGGACCGTTATAGTTACGGCCGCCGTTTACTGGGGCTTCAGTTCAAAGCTTCGCCTTGCGGCTAACCTCTCCCCTTAACCTTCCAGCACCGGGCAGGTGTCAGACCCTATACCTCGGCTTGCGCCTTGAGCAGAGTCCTGTGTTTTAATTAAACAGTCGCCTGAGCCTGGTTTCTGCGGCCTCCAGCGGCTCCACATGCGTGACGCTTCACCGCGGAGGCACCCCTTCTCCCGAAGTTACGGGGTCAACTTGCAGAGTTCCTTAACGAGGGTTATCCCGTCCGCCTTGGCCTGCTAAGCCAGCCCACCTGCGTCGGTTTGGAGTACGGGCGCTCGAGCTCCTCCCTAGAGGCTTTTCTTGGCAGCCTGGCTTCAATGCCTTCCCACGATCATTCGTAGTCCCCATCAGCTCTCAGGGTACCGGTACCTCGGATTTCCCTGAAGTACCCCCCTACGGCCTTGGACCGGGACGTCCAGCACCCGGCGCACCTAGCCTCCTGCGTCACCCCATCGGTACAAGCGTTGCTCAAGCGGGGCCGGAATGTCTACCGGCTGTCCATCGAGTACGCCTTTCGGCCTCCCCTTAGGTCCCGCCTAACCCTGGGCGGATGAACCTTCCCCAGGAATCCTTGGGCTTCCGGCGAGCAGGTTTTTCACCTGCTTCTCGCTACTCATGCCGTCATTCTCACTTCCGTACAGTCCACAGTCCCTTACAGGCCTGCTTCACCCCGTACGGAACGCTCCCCTACCCATCAGACCCCTAAGGTCTGATGCCGAAGCTTCGGTGCCATGCTTAGCCCCCCACATTTTCGGCGCAGAGGCGCTCGACCAGTGAGCTATTACGCACTCTTTCAAGGGTGGCTGCTTCTAAGCCAACCTCCTGGCTGTCTGGGCTCCTCCACATCCTTGCAACACTGAGCATGGGCTTTGGGACCTTAGCTGTCGGGCTGGGTTGTTTCCCTTTCGACCACGGATCTTCTCACCCGTAGTCTCACTCCCGTGCATCCCGTACCGGTATTCGGAGTTTGATTGAGCTCGGTAGACCCATCGGCCCCCTCACCCATTCAGTGCTCTACCCCCGGTACGTTCGTCGCACGAGGCTGCACCTCAATGCATTTCGGGGAGAACCAGCTATCACCGCACTCGATTAGCTTTTCACTCCTATCCACACCTCATCCAAGCCTTTTTCAACAGGCCCTGGTTCGGTCCTCCATCCGGTGTTACCCGGACTTCAACCTGGACATGGATAGATCGTGCGGCTTCGGGTCTATGGCTTGCGACTGGACGCCCTATTCAGACTCGGTTTCCCTGCGGCTCCGGACCTTGCAGTCCTTAACCTCGCCACAAACCATAACTCGACGGCTCATTTTCCAAGAGGCACACCGTCACCCCACGAAGGGGCTCCGATTGCTTGTAGGCACGCGGTTTCAGGTCTATTTCACTCCCCGCCAGGGGTGCTTTTCACCTTTCCCTCTCGGTACTGCTTCACTATCGGTCGCCAGACGTAGTTAGCCTTGGACCGTGGTCGGCCCGGATTCAGACGGAATTCCACGTGCTCCGCCCTACTTGGGTGTCTTCCACAGGCAGGACGCACCCTGTCGCGTACAGGGCTTTCACCTTCTGCGGCCCGCTTTCCCAACACGGTTCCGCTAGAGTGCGCCTTTGTAACTGCCCGAGCCCTTTGCGGAAGGCTCCTGGAAGATCCCGCAACCCCACGCACGCAACGCCCGCAAGCTTGACACGTGCATGGTTTAGGCTCATCCCCTTTCGCTCACCACTACTTGGGGACTCTCTTCGATTTCCTCTCCTCCGGCTACTGAGATGTTTCACTTCACCGGGTGCCCGCCCTCATTCGAGGGCGACGGGACTGCTCCCGTCAGGTTGCCCCATTCGGAAATCCTCGGATCAATGGATGCTTGCTCCTCCCCGAGGCTTATCGCAGCTTGCTACGTCCTTCTTCGGCGTCTGGCGCCAAGGCATTCCCCGCGTGCCCTCTGTACCTTAACCTCATCTTTCCCCTATGGTCCCGCCTCCGCAGACAAAACATCCCCCCTCGCGAGGGGATCTCTTGATTCCGCTTGGTCGGTGTCATGGTGCGTCACGTTCCGGCGACAAAGAAGGGTGGGCGGTCCCGTACTTGGGCTTTCGTGCTCCTTAGAAAGGAGGTGATCCAGCCGCACCTTCCGGTACGGCTACCTTGTTACGACTTCACCCCCCTTACCAGGCATACCTTCGGCACCTCCTTCCCTTACGGGTTAGGCCGGTGACTTCGGGTACCCCCAACTCGGGTGGTGTGACGGGCGGTGTGTACAAGGCCCGGGAACGTATTCACCGCGGCTTGGCTGATCCGCGATTACTAGCGATTCCAGCTTCATGCAGTCGAGTTGCAGACTGCAATCCGAACTGGGACCGGCTTTACGGGATTCGCTTGCGCTCGCACGCTTGCTGCCCTCTGTGCCGGCCATTGTAGCACGTGTGTCGCCCTGGGCATAAAGGCCATGATGACTTGACGTCATCCCCACCTTCCTCCGTCTTGTCGACGGCAGTCTGGCTAGAGTGCTCGGCTCTCCCGTTAGCAACTAACCACAGGGGTTGCGCTCGTTGCGGGACTTAACCCAACATCTCACGACACGAGCTGACGACAGCCATGCAGCACCTGTGCACGCTCCCTGAGTTGCCCCAGGGTCCTTCGACTTTCATCTCCGTACCACGTGCATGTCAAACCCAGGTAAGGTCCTTCGGTTTGCATCGAATTAAACCACGTGCTCCACCGCTTGTGCGGGCCCCCGTCAATTCCTTTGAGTTTCAGCCTTGCGGCCGTACTCCCCAGGCGGGATGCTTATCGCGTTAACTCCGGCACGGATACCCTACGATACCCACACCTAGCATCCATCGTTTACGGCTGGGACTACCGGGGTATCTAATCCCGTTCGCTCCCCCAGCTTTCGCACATGAGCGTCAGTCACGAGCCAGGAAGCCGCCTTCGCCACTGGTGTTCCTCCCGATATCTACGCATTTCACCGCTACACCGGGAATTCCACTTCCCTCTCTCGTACTCGAGGCTGCCAGTATCGACCGCAAGACACAGGTTGAGCCCGTGCTTTTCACAGCCGACTTAACAACCCGCCTGCGTGCGCTTTACGCCCAGTAATTCCGGACAACGCTCGCCCCCTACGTATTACCGCGGCTGCTGGCACGTAGTTTGCCGGGGCTTCCTCGTGCGGTACCGTCACGTCCTTCGTCCCGCACAACAGAGGTTTACATCCCAAGGGATTTCGTCCCTCACGCGGCGTCGCTGGGTCAGGGTTGCCCCCATTGCCCAAGATTCCCCACTGCTGCCTCCCGTAGGAGTCTGGACCGTGTCTCAGTTCCAGTGTGGCCGTGCGCCCTCTCAGGCCGGCTACCCGTCATCGCCTAGGTGGGCCGTTACCCCACCTACTAGCTGATAGGCCGCGAGCCCCTCCCTCCCCGGATTGCTCCTTTCACGCATCTCTGCGCCTATGGGGTATTAGCAGGCGTTTCCACCTGTTGTCCCCCGGGTCGGGATAGGTTCTCACGTGTTACTCACCCGTCCGCCACTAACTGTTAGATCCAGCAAGCTTTCACTAACAGTCCGTTCGACTTGCATGTGTTAAGCACGCCGCCAGCGTTCGTCCTGAGCCAGGATCAAACTCTCCGAACAATACTGGTCTTTTGCACACTCAAAGGTACGGGGTCTTGCTATGCCCCCCCGGAAATCCCTCGCTTTCGAAGCTCTCGCTCCGGCCGCTTGCGGGCCCCTGGAATGGGCTTGCCCTTCCTTCTTCGTCGCCTTTATCAGGAACGTGTCATGGTGCATGTCCGCCCCGCGCTCGCTGCCCGCCGAGGCGAACAGGGCGTAGTGTAGTACGCCCCCGGACCTTCGTCAAGGCCGGGGGCGTGGATACTTTTCAGGACGCACGGCCCCGTGGTGGAGGCACTAGGCCGTAGTGTCCTTGGCCACCGCTTCTAGGGCCGCCAGGGCCTCCTGAACCTGCTCCCCCTCCGCACGGATGCGGATGGTCTCCCCGGGCTCGATGGCCAGGGACATGATGCCCAGGATGCTCTTGGCGTCGGCGCTTCGCTCCCCCTTGAGAACCTGGACGGAGCAGGGGAAGGAGGCGGCCTTCTGCACGAAGAGGGCGGCAGGACGGGCATGGAGGCCGTGGGGGTTGCGGACGGTCACTTCGATTTCGGGCATGTCAGGACTCCTTTCTTTCGAGGCTGCGGCTGGCCACCAGGTCCACCCCGGTGCCGCAGACGTCCGGGAGGATCACCTGTCCGATGCGGACGGGGGCGGGGAGGACGACCTTTGCCAATTCCCGGGCCACGTCGAAGACCTTGGCCAGGGGCAGGGGAGCCCGGCTGCGGACGGGACACACGGAGAGGGCTCCGCCCTCCACCCGGACGGTGGAGGCAAAGACCCGAAGGGGATTGCTCACCTCCGCCTCCGCGTAGGCCACCCCCCTGGGGCAGGTGTTGCCCTCCACGGAGAGGACCCTCGTGCCCTCCACCTCCACGGTGAGGGCGCAGCCCACGGGACAGGACACGCACAGGAAGCGTTTCGTCTCGCTCATCAGCGCACCTCCTCCAGGCTCACCCGGACGACGTCCACTTCCGGAGGAAGGGCACGAAGCTGCTCCGCCTTGAGGTGGATCTCGTTCATCTCCCCGGGACGAGCGTACCGGAGCACGGAGCTGGAAAGCCCCGGCTCGGCCACAAGGCGACACCGGGTCTCCACGGGTACCGCCACCCGCAGGAAGAGGGTGACGTCCTCCTCCCCGTGGAGCGTCTGGGGGGAGAGGATGCGCACCCCCTTGCCCGCCTCCACCCGAAAGGTCCGTTTCGGGGAGGGCAGGGACCCGGCGGCGTAGCGGGCGGCGTTGCGCCCCGCCCTCAAGCCCTCCTCGCTGACCCAGTCCACCAGATCGTACACCACCACCACGTTCCCCGCCGCGAAGACCCGGGGCTGGGTGGTCTGGAGCCATTCGTTCACCACGGGCCCCCCGGTGACGGGGTGGATCTGGATGCCCGCCATGCGGGAGAGTTCGTTTTCCGGGATGAGCCCCACCGCCAACAGGAGGGTGTCGCAGGGGATGGTGCGTTCCGTGCCGGGGATGGGACACTTGCAGGCGTCCACCCGGGCCACCGTGACGGCCTCCAGCCGGTCCTTTCCGTGGAGTTGGGTGACTGTGTGCTCCAGATGGAAAGGGACTCCGAAGTCGTCCAGGCACTGGGCGATGTTCCGCTTGAGCCCCCCGGGCCAGGACAGGAGCTCGAAGACCCCCTCCACCTTGGCCCCCTCCAGGATCATGCGGCGCACCATGATGAGGCCGATGTCCCCGGACCCCAGGACCACCACCCGTTTGCCCGGCATGAAGCCCTCCATGTTGACGAAGCGCTGGGCGGTCCCGGCGGTATAGACCCCCGCGGGACGGGAACCGGGCACCGCCAGAGCCCCCAGGGGGCGCTCCCGGCACCCCATGGTGAGCACCACCGATCGGGGAGACACGTGTTCGATCCCCCGTTCGGGGTTCATGGTCCAGAAGGACCCGTCGGGCTCCATGTGGAAGACCATGGTGTTGGTGACAAACTCCACCCCCGCCTCCCGGGCCCGCTCGATGTAGCGGTGCACGTACTCCGGACCCGTAAGCTCCTCCTTGAAGGTGTGCAGGCCGAAGCCCGGGTGGATGCACTGCTGGAGGATGCCCCCCAGGTCCCAGTCCCGTTCGAAGACCACCACCCGCTCCGCCCCCTGGCGTCGGGCTCCCACCCCGGCGGCGATGCCCGCAGGCCCTGCGCCGATGACCGCCACGTCGATGTTCCGGGCTGCGCTCATGCCTCCTCACCTCCCAGCCAGGGTTCCTTGGTGGCTCCGGTGAGGAGCCGGGAATGGCCTCCGTGACGGGTGATCTCCTCCGGGGAGACCCCCAGCTCCCGGGCCAGGATCTCCACCACCCGGGGACCGCAGAAGCCCCCCTGGCAGCGCCCCGCTCCGGCGCGGGTCCAGATCTTCACCGCCGCCAGGGTTCGGGCGCCCCGGCGGATGGCCTCCAGCACCTGGGCCTCCGTGACGGTCTCGCACCGACAGACGATCTGTCCGTACCGGGCATCCTGACGGGTCAGGGCGATGCGCTCCTCCATGGGCAGCTCGGCAAAGCGGGGGATGTGACGGCGCTCCGGCACGAAGGCGGGGTCTTCCGCCAGGGGGATCCGGTCCCCCAGTTCCTCGCGGAGCAGCTCCACCACGTGGAGGGCGAGGGCGGGAGCGCTGGTGAATCCGGGAGACTTGATGCCCGCCACGTTGACGAAACCCCGAAGGCTCTTCACCGCGCCGATGTGGAAGTCCCCCGTGTCCGTGTTGGCCCGGATCCCCGCAAAGGTGGTGATGGCCAGGTTTCGGGGGATGGAGGGGATGAGCTTCTTCGCCCCTTCGAAGACCTCCTCCAGCCCCTCCCGGGTGGTGGAGGTATCCTCCCGAGCCTCCTGGGGCACCGAGTTGGGACCCAGCAGGAGGTTGCCGTCGGCGGTGCGGGCCACGGTGATCCCCTTGCCCCTCTTGGAGGGACAGGGGAAGAAGAACCCCTTCACCAGACCGTCGGTGGCCTTGTCGAAGATGTAGTACTCCCCCCGGGTGGGGGTGATGCGGAAGCTCTCGTCCCCGGCCATGCGGGACAGTTCGTCGGAGTGGATCCCCGCGGCGTTCACCACCACGGGAGCCCGGAACTCCCCTCGGTTGGTGGCCACCCCCTGGACCTCCCGGCCGTCGGGGGACTTGAGGAGACCCGTGACGTCCGTCTCCAGGAACAGCTCCGCCCCGTTGGCCTGGGCGTTGTCCAGGAAGGCCAGGACGGCCTCGAAGTTGTTCACGATGGCCGCCGAAGGACACCAGAGGGCGGCGGTGATGGCTTCGGAGGCGTGGGGCTCCCGGCTGCGCAGTTCGTCCCCCGAGAGGATCTCCAGCTTCGGAACCCCGTTGGCCCGCCCCTGCTCCCGCAGAAGCTCCAGGTGGGCGTGTTCCTCCTCCCCCACGGCGCACACGTAGGAACCGCAGGGAACCAAACGGAAGTCCAGAAGATCGCAGAGTTCGTGGTACAGGCGGTTCCCGGCGGCACAGAAGGAAGCCTTCACCGTTCCGGGCTTGTCGTCGAAACCCCCGTGGACCATGGCGCTGTTGGCCCGGCTGGCCCCGGAGGGCAGGTCCGAGGCCTTGTCGAGGACGGCGATCCGCAGCCGGTAACGGGACAGTTCCCGAGCGATGGCGGCGCCGACGATCCCCCCCCCGACGATGATCACGTCGTGCTGTCTGTAGCCTTGCGACATCCCTTCACCTCCCCGCCTCGCTCCCGACAAAAAGGGAGAGAGGACATGCACGTTCGTAACGTGCATCCTCTCTCCCTCTGGTCCGCACGAACCCCGATACGATCACGCTTGTTCTACAGGGGGGCGCCGCCTGCTGGGCGACGCCCCGAAAAGGGGCCTAGTCGATCCAGCCCTTGGCCTTGGTGACGGCCTTCTGCCAACCCTTGTAGCGCTCCGCCCTCTTGTCGGCGGCGAGGAGCGGGTCGAAGCGGCGGTCCTCCGCCCAGTGGTCCGTGAGTTCGTCCGTGGACTTCCAGAAGCCCGTGGCCAGTCCCGCCGCATAGGCCGCCCCCAGGGCGGTGGTCTCGTTGACCTCCGGACGCACCACCTTGGTGCCCAGGATGTCCGCCTGCATCTGCATGAGCAGGTCGTTCTTCACCGCCCCGCCGTCCACCTTCAGCTCCGCCAGGGGCACGCCGGAATCCTTGTTCATGGCCTCCACCACGTCCCGGGTCTGGTAGCAGATGCTCTCCAGGGTGGCCCGGATGAGGTGCTCCTTGCGGATGTACCGGGTCAGCCCCACGATGGCTCCCCGGGCCTCCATGTCCCAATAGGGGGCGTACAGACCGGAGAAGGCGGGGACGAAGTAGATGCCCCCGGAATCCTCCACCTTGCGGGCGAAGTACTCGCTGTCCGGGGCCTCGTCGAAGAGGCGCAGGTTGTCCCGCAGCCACTGCACCGCCGCGCCGGTGATGGCGATGGAACCCTCCAGGGCGTAGGTGCACTTGCCCTCCTGGAGGCTGTAGCCCGCCGTGGTGAGCAGGCCGTTCTTGGAGAGCACCGGATCCTCGCCGATGTTGAGGAGCAGGAAGCTGCCGGTGCCGTAGGTGTTCTTGGCGTCTCCCTTGCCGAAGCAGGCCTGGCCGAAGAGGGCCGCCTGCTGGTCTCCCAGGTCTCCCGCCACGGGGATGGCGGCGCCGAAGGGGCCGTCCGCCTTGGTGTGGCCGTAGACGAAGCTGGAAGGCTTGATGGCGGGCAGCATGGCCGCGGGGACGTCGAGGAACTTCATCATCTCCTGGTCCCACTGGAGGGTCTTGATGTTCATGAGCAGGGTCCGGGAGGCGTTGGAGACGTCGGTGACGTGCACGCCCCCGTTGGGGCCTCCGGTGAGGTTCCAGATCACCCAGGTGTCGATGTTGCCGAAGAGGATCTCTCCCTTGGCAGCCCGCTCCCGGGCGCCGGGCACGTTGTCCAGGATCCACTTGATCTTGGTCCCGGAGAAGTACGGGCTGATGAGAAGCCCCGTGTGGTCCTTCACCTTGCCTTCCCCGGAAGCGGTCTGCTGCCAGCCGGGGGTGCGCTGCCACTCGCCGCAGAAGTCCTGGGTGCGCATGCACTGCCAGACGATGGCGTTGTAGATGGGCTTGCCCGTGGCCTTCTCCCACACCACGGTGGTCTCCCGCTGGTTGGTGATGCCGATGGAGGCGATCTCGTCGGGGGCGATGCGCCCCTTCTCCAGCGCTCCACGGATCACGTCCTGGGTTCGGGACCAGATTTCCAGGGCGTCGTGCTCCACCCAGCCCGGCTTGGGATAGATCTGGGCGTGCTCCATCTGCTGGGAGCACACGGGGAGCCCCTTCGCATCGAACACCATGCAGCGGGTGCTGGTCGTGCCCTGGTCAATGGCCACCACGTACTTCTTCGCCATCCAGATCTCCTCCTTCGTATCCCTCCGACCCGGCTCCCCGAAGGGTCAATGTCGGGTCTTCTCCAGGTTCCGGGCGCCCTCGGCGGTGGCCACCACCTTCGCCAGATCGGACCCCAGACTCGACTCCACCGCCCCCATCATGGCCCCTTCCAGGGCGGGGGCGTCGGCCACGGCCACCCGGGCCGCCTCCGACGGATCGAGAAACTCCAGGGCCGACCGGGCGGAGAGCACCGCGCTGCCCAGGTCCGGAACCACCGCCACGCCTTCGCAGGCCCCCAAAAGCTCCTGCAGGACCTCCAGGATCTGGGGGACGCTGGTGCCCAGCCCCCCGTCTTCGGAACCTCCCACCCCGCGCACGAACGCCCCGCCCCCGGACATCTGGGAGGCGATGAGGGCGATGCCCCGGGCCGCTTCGGCGCTGTGGGAGACCACCAGGATGCCGATCACCTCAGGATTCCCCCAGCGCCGCAGCCCGAAGGCAGTTCAGCAGCAGGTAGGTGGACGTGGCCCCCGGGTCCTGGTGCCCCGCGGAGCGCTCCCCCAGGTAACTGGCGCGCCCTTTTCGGGCCACCAGGGGGATGGTGGAGGTCATCCCCTGCTCCGCCGCCGCCACCGTCTTGTCCCAGGCGGACCGTTCGTCTCCCTCCGCCTCCGCGGCCAAGGTCGACAGAGCGGGCACCAGGGTATCCACCATGGTCTTGTCCCCCACCTGGGCCTTCCCCAGGGCCACAATCCCGTTGAGCCCCTCTTGAAGGGCCTCCGCCAGCTGGGGAAGCTCCACCTGATCCTTGCCGGCGAGCTTCTGGGAAACCTTCATGAAGAAGGTCCCGTAGAGGGGACCCGAGGCCCCCCCCACGCTGCCCATCATCACCATGGCCACATCCCGGAACAGAGCCCCCAGATCGGGGTGCTCCGCCCCCTGGATCTTCTCCATGGTCTTGCGGAATCCCCGGCTCATGTTGATGCCGTGGTCGGCGTCCCCGATGGCGGAATCAAGCTCCGTGAGGTACTCCCGGTGGGACTCCACGGCCTGGTCCATCTTCGCCAGGGCGATGCGGCCCATCTCAAGGGTGAAGGGCATGGATCTACTTCCCCCACCGCAGCGCCGGGGTGTGCACCGGGTAGTCCCAGAGGGCCTTCAGCTGGCTGTCCAGTTTGAGCAGGGTGATGGAGCACCCCTGCATCTCCAGGCTGGTGATGTAGTTCCCCACCAGGTTGCGGGCTACCTGAATCCCCTTCCCGTTCAGGAACCGAACCAGGTCGTTGTAGACCAGGTACAGCTCCATGAGGGGAGTGCCCCCCATGCCGTTGACGAAAGCCAGGACCTCGTCCCCCTTCTGGAAGGGCAGGTCGTTCACGATGACCTCCGCCATGGACTCCACGATCTCCCGGGCGGTCTTCATCTTGAGACGTTGCCGCCCCGGCTCCCCGTGGATGCCGATGCCCAGCTCGAACTCGTCCTCCCCCAGCTCGAAGGTGGGCTTGCCCGCCGCCGGGACCGCGCAACTGGTGAGGGCCATGCCCATGCTCCGCACCTGAGCGTTGCACTTCTCGCAGACCTGCTTCACTTCCTCCAGGGGTGCCCCCAGCTCCGCCAGGGCCCCCACGATCTTCTCGATGAGCACCGTGCCGCCCACGCCGCGACGCCCCGCGGTGTAGAGGGAATCCTGCACCGCCACGTCGTCGTTCACCACCACCTGGGCCACGGGGATGCCCTCGGCGGCCAGCATGTCCGCCGCCATCTGGAAATTCATCACGTCCCCGGTGTAGTTCTTGACGATGAAAAGGACTCCCTTGCCGCCCTGCACCGCCTTGGCGGCCTCCAGCATCTGGTCGGGAGTGGGGGAGGTGAACACCTCGCCGGGGCAAGCCGCGTCGAGCATCCCGAACCCCACGAATCCCCCGTGAAGGGGTTCATGACCGCTGCCGCCGCCGGAGATCACCGCCACCTTGGGGTTGGGCGCATCCGCCCGAAGCACTCCCTTGACGGAGGGATGGAGCCGCACCAGATCGCCGTGGGCCGCCTGCATCCCCGCCAGGGACTCGACCACCACGTCGTCGACCTTGTTGATGAGCTTCTTCACTCGGTTCACCTCCCGGATAAAATGGGGGTCCTGCGAAGAGGACCCCTTCGTTCGAAACGAAGCCTAGAGGATTCCCACAGCCTTGGCGACCGCGTAGGCCACCAGACCGCCGAGGAACGGACCCACCACGGGCACCCAGGAATAACCCCAGTCGGAATCGCCCTTGCCCGGGATGGGCAGGATCGCGTGGGCGATGCGGGGACCCAGGTCACGGGCGGGGTTCAGGGCATACCCCGTGGGGCCGCCCATGGCGGAACCCAGCACGTAGATCAGTCCGGCCACCATGAAGGGGCCGACTCCGGGGGCGATGCCCCCCACCTGCTTGGAGAAGATGCAGAAGATGCCGACGATGAGGAACGTGGTGGCGATGACTTCGGTGAGGAGGTTCGCCATGGGGTTGCGGATGGCGGGACCCGTGGAGAAGACCGCCAGCTTCAGGCCGGGATCCTTCGTTTCGCCCCAGTGGGGAAGGTAGAGGAGGTAGACCAGGACGCCGCCCACGATCCCCCCGACCAGCTGGGCCACCATGGTGATCAGAGCCTGACTGCCGGTGTAGACGCCGTTGAGGGCCTTGGCCAACGTGACCGCCGGGTTGATGTCCGCCTGGGGGGCACCCGTGGCGATGGCGGCGAAGACCCCCAACATGACCGCGAAGGCCCATCCCCAGTTGATGTGGACCCAACCGGCGTTCTGTCCCTTGGACTTCTCCAGGAGCGCGCAAGCCACCACTCCGTCGCCGAAGGCGATCAGAACCATGGTGCCGAAGAACTCGCCGAATACCTGACCGTTCATGTCCTATCCCTCCTTCGTTGTTTCGTTGCCCTCGTCCTTACGTCCGCTGCGATGTACCCCAAACGTCTCCTGCGATCCACCTCCTCTCCATCAAAAAAAGAGCAAGTACCCTCTACCGGCGCAGGCCGACAGCGGACACTTGCTCTCTTCTTCTCTTAGGGAGCCCCTATTCGGTTGTCGTCGTCCCCTAGGGGAGACGTGGCACTACCAGAGCGAACGAGTGCTTGTGGAGACCCCCAGGACCCCTCTCTTGAGAATGGCCCCGACCTGGGACTTGTCCTCCACCAGCCCCCCGGCGATGAGCCCTGCCCCGAACTCCCGCAGCCGGGACTCGCCAAGCCCCACCAGCGCCACGCCGGGAAGCAGCTCCAGCAGGTCCGGGCGCAGATGGGAGACCAGCTGGCGCCCCTTGCGGAGCGCCTCGGAATCCAAAAGGAAGACTCGAAGGATCGTGAGCAGCCCCTGTTCCCGGGCCTGTTCCACCACGCTGCGGTGGGTGCTGATGACCCCCGTGGGCTTGGCGTGCTCCGCCAGGAAGCTGAGACCTGCGGCGTCGGGCTTGAGCCCTTCCACCAGGTCCACGTGGACGAAGACGCTGTGTCCTTTGGCAGAAAGGGAGGACACGGACTGGGGGACTTCGCGCAGAGTGGTCCCCAGGAGGAAGACGCACCGGGGACCCTCCAGCTGTTGCGCACAGCGCAGATCCTCCGAAGTGCGGACGGCGCAGATGACGGGGTGCTCGGCAAGGCGCTGCCGTAAAACCTGTAGGCGATTCATCAACGGCACCTCCCGGGCGATTTGATCAGGCAATTCCGGATGCCGCACACCGCAGCGTCACGGGTTGATCGTGACGGCGGATTCATCGTAGCCCATCCTCTCGGTTTCGACAAGTCGGGAAAAGAAACGGGACGCCACTTGAGGAGCCCCACTGCATCGCCACTTCCCCACCCTCGGCCGTGGGGGAACGCAAAAATGGGGCCGAGAGGGGCTCCCCCCTCCCGGCCCCGACGCAGGTCCCTTGAGGGAATCCCCTCAGACCGCGGTCGCCGTCTTGCCCTTTTCCGTAGGGATCTCCAGGCCGTAGAACCGCCAGCTCCGCCACGTCTCGTAGGCGTCGGCGTAGCCCCAGGCGGCATGGACCATCTCCTTGAGGGAGAGGCCGTGCTTGCCCCTGAGGTCCGTCCAGGCCGTCAGGGGGACGAAGAGGAGCAGCCGCAGGGAGGTTCCCTCCAGGCCGGGCTCGTCGTGGGTGCTGTTCCAGAACTGGATCAGGTATCCCCGGTCGTTGCGAAGGACGCAGGGATTGGTGTCCTCCAGATCCAGCTGCCGGATGCGCTCCGGAAGGAAGCCCAGAGCGGCCAGGTCCTGCACCACGTCCTCCTCCAGGGAGGGGGGAAACCGCTTCCACAGGCGAATCCCCGAGGAGGGACCGAAGGCGTCCCGGGCCTCCCGAAGCCAAAGGGCGATGCGCGTCAGGCAGGCCCGGTCGTTCCAGAACAGGGCCGACCGGATGCCGCAGTAGGCCATCCGCCTCCAGGGCCGATCCTCCTCCCCCGAAAGGGCGGGATTCTTGGATCGGGTCAGGCACTCCGCCAAAAAGGACTCCGTCTTGCCGTGGTCTCCCGGGGGGGCCACGTGGGCCTGAAGGGTCGCGAGGAGCTGGTTGACCCCCGGCGCAGGAAGTTCCACCCGCTCCCCCTCCAGGGTCAGGGCGGCGGGCAGATCGGGATAGAGGAACACCTCGCGCCACTGGACCCGGGGGCCGGAGCGCCCCACGTACCACGCGTCGAAGCGTCCCAGGAGGCGGACCCCCAGAAGACGATGGTTCCAGGGAAGGTACACCAACACCAAGGGCTCCCCGTCGTTCGGGGGACTCAGGCGTTCCTCCTGGTCGGGCAAGGGAGCCAACAACCCCGTGGACAGCCATTCGAACTGTTTCATCGTCGACCCCCCCTCTCTTCTCACGAGTCTATCGCTTTACTTCGACAGACACAAGGTGTGAATTGAAACGCGAGGGACGAAGCGGGTAAACTGGGAAAAACCCCCACGAGAAGGGCCAGGTGATGGGACAGCATGAACACCCCGAAGCGCGCCGACGTGATCCTCAAGGGCATCCCCCTCTCCCCGGGGCTGGCGGAGGGACGCATCTGCCGGGTCCGGTCGGTTCCCTTCCAGAAGACCGGAGGCGGCGGGGCCGCGTCCGATCCCGCCGGGGAAGAGGAGCGCTTCTCCCGGGCTCGGGAGCGGGCACTGGAGGAGCTGAAGGCCCTGGAAGAGGCCACCCGCCAGACCCTGGGCTCCGACAAGGCGGCCATCTTCCAGGCCCACCAGTGGATGGCCCAGGACCCCTTGCTGGTGGACGGGGTGGCCTCGGGCATCCGGGAGGGACAGTCCGCGGAGGACGCCCTGGTGGAGACCACCCTGGCCCTCAAGGCCCAGTTCGAAGCCCTCTCGGACCCCTACTTTCGGGAACGGGCGGCGGACATCCTGGACGTGGGACAACGGCTCCACCGGATCCTCACGGGATCGGAGGACTTGAGCCGCCTGCCCGAGGAGGACTGCCTCCTGGCGGTGGAGGAGCTGGCCCCCTCCGACGCGGCCCTCCTTGGCACGAAGAAGGGCGTCCGGGGGGTGCTCACCGCCGAAGGCGGCCCCACCAGCCACTTCGCCATCCTTCTCAAGTCCCTGGAGCTGCCCGGAATCTCCGGCCTTCCCCTGCGGGACGACCTGTTCGTCCCGGGGGAGACGGCCCTCTGCGACGGGGAGACGGGGGAGGTGGTGGTCTCCCCGTCCGAGGAGACCCGATCCCGATTCCGGGATCGGATGGAACAGCAGGAGCGGACCCGAAGCAGGCTGAAGGCGGGGATCGACGCCCCCGCCCGCACCCGGGACGGACACTCCGTGGGCCTGTGGGGCAACATCGCCTCCCCCCACGACGCCTCGGGGGTGCTCGACGCGGGGGGCACCGGGGTGGGGCTCTTCCGCACGGAGTTCCTCTTCATGGGGCGCACGACGCCCCCGGATGAGGAAGAACAGTTCCAGGCCTACCGGGAGGCCCTGACGGCCCTGGCTCCCTTCCCCGTCACCATCCGGACCCTGGACGCGGGGGGGGACAAGGAAGTTCCCTACGTGAAGGGCCTGGTGGGGGAGGAGGCCAACCCCTTCCTGGGGCTTCGGGCCCTGCGGGTCTGCCTGCAGCATCCGGACCTCTTCCGGACGCAGCTCCGAGCCCTGGTGCGGGCCTCCGCCCACGGGAACCTGCGGATCATGCTTCCCCTGGTGTCCAGCCTGTGGGAGGTGCGTCAGGCCCGGACGCTCCTGGAGGAGGTCCGGGCGGAGTGCCGGGACCAGGGGAACCCCACGGCGGAGCGCATCCCCCTGGGGATCATGGTGGAGGTCCCCTCCGCGGCGATCCTGGCGGACCGGCTTGCCCGGGAGGTGGACTTCTTCTCCGTGGGCACCAACGACCTGATCCAGTACACCCTGGCGGTGGACCGGCAGAACCCCCGGCTGCTTTCCTGGTACGACCCCTTCCACCCGGCGGTGCTGCGCCTGCTTGCCCTCACCGCACAGGGGGCCCGGGCGGCGGGGGTGGAGGTGGGCATGTGCGGGGAGATGGCGGGAGACCGGCTGGCCCTTCCCCTGCTGGTGGCCCTGGGGTACGACGACCTGTCCATGTCCTCCGCCCGGATCCCTTGGGTGAAAGAGACCCTCCTGCGCCTGGACCGGCCTTCGTGCCAGGCCCTGTGGGAGGAGATCCAGGGGATGGAGTCGGGCTCCGCCATCCGGGACCGTCTGGCGGCCTTTCAGGAGACAACGGGAGAGTAGCCTACCCCCAGGGCCAGGAGGAGGCGAAGCCGAACCAGTCCAGGACCCGGTTCCCCAGGAGAAGCGCCCCCACCGCCCCCAGGGCGAGGAAGGGCCCCAGGGGGATCGGGTCCTTTCTCTTGGCCTTGCCTCGGAGGAGCAGGGTCACCGCCCAGACGCCCCCCACGGCGAAGCCTCCGTAGAGGGCCAGAAGGGCCGCCTTCCACCCCAGGAAGGCCCCGAAACCCAGCATGAGCAGGGCGTCTCCCCAGCCCATGCCCCCTCGGCTGGCCAGGATGACCGCCGCCAGGACGCCCCAACCCGCGGCGGCCCCGGCGACTCCGTCCAGCAGGGCGGGGACTCCCCCGGGGAGGCGCAGGGCCAGCCCCAAGGCCAGGGTGACGACCACCGGCAGGTCGTAGATGTAGCCGCACTCCAGGTCCGTCAGGGCGTGGAACAGGGCCAGGGCGGAGAGGGACAGGGCGGGGATCAGGGGGTAGAGGGGGCCGAAATGCCAGGCGAGGAGCCCCCAGACCAGAGCCAGGACCGCCTCGGAGATCCCGTGGCGCAGGGGGATGGGGGCGCCGCAGTGGCGGCAGCGGCCCCGGGAGGCCAGGGCGGAGAGGAGGGGGATCAGGTCCCGGGGGCCCAGGACGGCGCCGCAGGACTCGCAGACCGACCGGGAGGTTCCCCACCAGGATCGGCCCTGCACGGACCGGTGCGCCGCGGTCTCCAGGAAGGAGGCGGCGCAGGCTCCCCCGGCGGCGCAGAGGAGGAGGAAGGCTCCTTCGACGAACCCCAGGGCGGAACACTCCATGACCTTGTCAACTCCTCGGACAGCTTCGAGAATGAGGGGGCACCGACCCCACGGAAGGAGAGGAAGCCCATGCCCATCGTCCAGATTCATCTGCTGGAGGGACGCACCCTGGAGCAGAAGCGCAAGGTGGTGGCGGACGTGACGAACTGCATCTGCCAGGACCTGGAGGTACGCCCGGAACAGGTGCGCATCATCCTGGAGGAGATGCCCCGGGAGCACTACGCCATCGCGGGGACCCTGGTCTCGGACCGGGCCTGACCGGGGGGATCACCCCTCGAAGAAGTGCCCCTCCCTCATGGCCTCCACAAACCGGCGGTGCTGCCAGAGCCACTGTTCCGGGTGCCGCCGGATGGCCCCTTCCAGGGCCGCGTTGACCCGGGCGGTACCCTCCCGGACCCGGGCCTCCCGGTCCCCCGGGACCTCCCAGTCCACGGGGGAAAACCGGATCCGGTGACGGAAGGGGGCCTCCCGCCAGGACTCCACCATCACCACGGGACACCCCGTGAGATGGGCGAACACCGAGGGCCCCGGCACGGTGGAGGTGACCACCCCGAAGAAGGGCGCCTCCACCCCCTTGGGGCCCCCGTGCTGGTCCGACACGATCCCCAGGATCTCCCCCCGGCGCAGCACCCCCACCGCCCGGGTCATGGGGGCCTCCTTGTCCAGGGTCTTCAGGCCGCTGCGCTCCCGGAAGGCCTCCAGAAACCCCGCGTCCTCCGGGTCGTCGGGAGGGCGGACGATGGCGCAGAGGGGATACCCCGCCTGGGCCATCCAGGCGGCGCAGAGTTCCCAGTTCCCCAGGTGGGGGGTCACCAGGACGACCCCCTTTCCCTCTCCCCGGGGCCGGTCCAGCCACTCCCGCCCCCGGGCCTCCTCCACCCACTCCAGGGCCTGCCGAGGCTCCCGGTCCAGGACCAGGCACTCCACGGCGGACCAGGCCAGATGGCGCACGCAGCCTCGGTAGAGGGCCCGGCGTTCCTCCGCCGTCTTCTCCGGGAAGGCCAGGCGCAGGTTCCCCAGGGCCACGGCGCGACGGGGACGGGCCAGCAGCACCGCCCCCTCCAGGAGCCCCACCAGGGCCGAGGCGCTCCACCCGGGGCGGAGGCGCCGTCCCAGGGCGCAGACCAGGGCGGTCTTCCAGGACACGCAGATTAGCCCCGACGCAGCAGGTGGAACCGCTTCTTGCCCAACCGGAGGAAGAGGTACCGGTCAAAGAGCAGCTCCGAGGGCTCCACGGCCGCGTCCTCACGCTCCACCTTGCGGCCGTTGCAGGACACCCCGCCGCCCTTGAGGAGGCGCTTGGCCTCCCCCTTGGAGGGACAGGCGCCGCTCTCCGCCAACAGGTCCGCCAGGGACCGGGGCAGGTCCCCCGGCAGGGGGGCGGTGGGGATCTCGTCCACCAGGGTCTCCAGCACCTGGGCGTCCAGGCGGGAGAGGTCGAACTCCCCGAAGAGCAGCTCGCTGGCCCGGGCGACCCGTTTGGCCACCTCTTCCCCGTGGACCCGACAGGTGAAGTCCCAGGCGAGACGCTTCTGGCCGGTGCGGCGCTCCGGAGCGGCGGCCTGCTCCGCAAGCAGCGCCCCGATCTCCTCGTCCTCCCAGAAGGTGTACATGCGCAGGAGCTTGGGCAGGTCCGCGTCCTCCGTGTTGATCCAGAACTGGTAGAACCGGTAGGGGGAGGTCCGCTCCGGGGAGAGGTACACCGCCCCCTGTTCGGACTTGCCGAACTTCTGTCCCGAGGAGGTGAGCAGCAGGGGGAAGGTGGCGGCGTAGGCCTGCACCCCTTCCTTCTTGCGGATCAGGTCGATGCCCGCGATGAGGTTACCCTGCTGGTCGTTGCCCCCCATCTGGAGCAGGCAGCCCTGGGTCCTGTAGAGGTGGTGGAAGTCGAAGGCCTGGAGGAGCATGTAGGACAGCTCCGTGTAGGTGATGGACTTCTCCGGGTCCTCCAGGCGGCTGCGGATGTACTCCCGGTTGATCATATAGTTCACGGAGAAGTACTTCCCCGTGTCCCGGAGGAACTCGATGTAGCCCTGCTTCTTGAGCCAGTCGTAGTTGTTCACCAGCAGAGCCGCGTTGGGAGTGCGGTCGAAGTCCAGGAACCGCTCCAGCTGGCCACGGATGCAGCCCATGTTGTGGACCACCTGCTCCTCCGAGAGGAGCTGCCGCTCCTTGGTCTTGCCGGAGGGGTCCCCGATGAGTCCCGTGCCGCCCCCCACCAGGGCCATGGGACGATGCCCCAGACGCTGGAGCCACGCCAAACCCATGATGGGCACCATGTTCCCCACGTGGAGGCTGTCCGCGGAGGGGTCGAAACCCACGTAGCCCGTCACCATCTCCCGCTCGAACAGGGAGGAGAGTTCCTCCGGCTGGCTACACCATTCGATGAGCCCCCTGCGGCTCAGCACCTCCAGGGCATTCTTCCGTTCCGTCATGTCCTTGCCTCCTTCACTTCCCGGAAGCCCCGCCGGGGCCCCCGACCCTTTCCGATCCGTCCCGGACGACGGCGCCGGGGTTCAGCGCCCGTACCACTTCAGGGTGCCCCCGTCCGGGCGGTCCCACACCAAGAGGAAGGGGTGCAGGGTACGCAGGAATCCCCGAAGGGCGTCCCCCGCCTGCTCCTCGAAGGGGTTCTTCAGTTCCTGCCCCGTGAAGAGTTCGTCCAGGGCCGTCAGCTCCCCCAGGGTGTCCGCCAGCTTGGGCAGGTCCGCGTAGATCCAGCCCCAGCCTCGCACGGTCTCGCCCCCGAAGGGAGGGCCCTCGGGAGAGAGGGGCCGAATGCCCTCGGGCTTCGCCAGCCCCAGGAGGGCGTCGCTGCGGTTCGCCGCCGCCAGGAAGGTGAAGGGCAGCTCCGTGGCGCCCCCGTGGTCGTACCCCTCCAAGGCGGTGGGTTTGGTCCCCAGGAAGAGCTTCTGCCACACCGCATCCGCCAGGGCCTGCCCCGCCTCCCCTCGGCCGGGAAAATCCGCCAGAAAGCCGGGAAGGTCGAACCACAGGACCTGGGTCTTCCCCCCCAGACTCAACACCAGGGGGCCCCGAAGCAGGGTCCCGATGGTCTCTTTGGGAAGGGCCAGCTCCTCCAACCACCCCTTCAGCCGGTCCAGCCCGGGGAAACGGCGAAGGTCCTCTTCGCCCATCTTCGGCAGGTTGACCCCCAGGGCCAGCACGGGGGGATCCCCCAGGGAGAAGGGCTGGCGATTCCAGGTGAGGGACTCGGGCTTCTCCTCCCCCCAGGGGAAGGAAGCCCCTCGGACCCTCCACTTGGCCTCCCCCAAGGGACCTCCGGGACCCGGGACCGCCGCGGGAAGCAGGTATCGCCAGGCCATCTCCAGAAACAGGGGAGCCCCCCGGGAGGGGGAATCCTTTTCCCCCGAGGCACGGTCCAGCCAGCCCCCGTCGCAGGCCAGCAGGTGCCCCCTCCACCGGGGCTCCAGCTCCCAACGCAGGGACAGAGACTTCTTCGCCCCCGCGGCCACCTGCTTCATGGCCTCCAGGTCCTCCTGGCTCCGGGCGAAGAGCACTCGCTCCCCCTCCAGGGCCAGGAAGCCCGCCGGGTCCTCCCGGGCATCGAGGACCCGGAAGGCCCCCAGAGCCCCGTCGAACTCGTAGCGGAAGGGACGCTCTCCTCCCCCGGTCCAGGACGCGGGGACCTGTCCACGGCGCAGCGAGTCCAGCTCCCCCTTCTCCGGCAGGAAGACCCCCAGGGGGTTCCCCTCCTGCCCGAAGGGAAGAAAGAGGGCGGTTCGCCGCACCTGCCCCGCCAGGAGGGCCGGGAGATCCAGCTCCCGATCCTCCTGCCCCAGGCGTCCCAGTCCCCCCGCCAGGTCTGCCAGACTTTCTCGGGAAAGCCCCTTCTCCTCCAGCTGCACCAGAACCCAGGGGACGCCGTCCCCGGGCTCGGGAAAGACCGCAAGGGCCTGGTCCCCTCGGGAGGGCAGTCCCAGGAAGATCCACGCCCCCAACAGACCCAGCAACCCCAACACCACCAGGGCGAGGATCCCATGTCCCACCTTGGGGAGAACTCTCCCCAAGGCCCTCAGGATCCGTTCCCGAAGGAGGACCACCCCGCCCGCTTCGGGAAACCGCCACCGCAAGCCCTTCACGACCTTCCCTCCATCCCTTCCCGGCGGCTCTCCGTCGGGATCAGCGCCGCGCCGGTTCCGGCGCCTTCCGAAGCCGCCCCACCGTCTTCAGCAGGGTACGGCTGGATTCCAACAAAGGCAACAATTCCTGGAGGTTTTCCTCCTCCTCCAGCCCCTCTCTCAGGGAAACGGTCAGGCTGGCGATGTCCCCCAGCAGGGAGAGCACTTCCTCCCGCCGGTCCGCCCGGACGGGAGCCCACTCCTGGGCGGGCACGTAGAGCCGCTCCGCCCGCTTGAGGTCCATCTCCTCCCCCTTGTGGGGCACCACGGCCTGGTAGCCCAGTTCCCGCAGCCCCTGAGCCAGGGCCTCGGAGGAGGTGGGTTCCCCGTGGGTCACCAGGAACACCGGGGCGGAGTCGAAGTGTCCCGCCCAGGCGAGGAGGTCCTTGCGGTCCCCGTGGGCGGAGAAGCCGTTGACGGTGTGCACCTTGGCCTGCACCGTCACCTCCTCCCCGGCGATGCGCAGGACCTTCTCCCCCTCCACGAGGCGGCGCCCCAGGGTGCCCCGGGCCTGGTAGCCCACCAGCACCACGTGGCAGTTCTCCTGCCAGAGGTTGTGCTTCAGGTGGTGCACGATGCGCCCCCCCGTGCACATGCCGCTTCCCGCCAGCACCACCGCGTGCCCGATCTGGTTGATGGCCCGGCTGTCGTCCACCGTGGCCACGTGCCTCAGGTTCCGGGGGGAGAAGGGGTCCTCCCCCTTGCGGAAGCGGCCCTGAAGCTCCTGGGAGAGCAGCTCCGGGTGGCCCCGGTAGATGTCCGTGGCCTTGACCCCCATGGGGGAGTCGAAGAAGATGGGCACCCCGTTCTTCGAGGGGAGGGCCCGCTGGAGCAGGTCCAGCTCGTAGAGCACCCGCTGGGCCCGATCCACCACGAAGGTGGGGATGAGCACCTTGCCCTTCTCGTTCAGGGCCTGTTCCAGGATGGACTGGAACTCCGCCCGGGTCTCCTCGTTGGACCGGTGCAGCCGGTCCCCGTAGGTGGACTCGATGACCACGAAATCCGCGTCCTCAATGACGGAGGGTGTCTTCTCCATCACCGTCCTCATGGGCCCCAGGTCGCCGGAGAAGACCACCTTCACGTCCCGCAGGGGCCCCAGCCACACCTCGATCATGGCGCTGCCCAGGATGTGCCCCGCGTCCCGGAAGCGGACCTGCACCTCCGGGCTGAGGCGGATCATCTCATCGTAGGACAGGGGCTGCAACAGGGAGATGGCCCGCTCCACGTCCTCCAGGTCGTAGAGGGGCTCCACCGGGGGCAGGCCCTTGCGGGCGTTCTTGCGGGTCTTCCACTCCGCCTCCTCTTCCATGAGGTGCGCCGAATCCCGCCAGAGCACCTCGCAGAACTCCACCGTGGCGGTGGTGGCCCAGATGCGCCCCTTGAAGCCCCGCTTCGCCAGGAGGGGAAGCAGCCCGCTGTGGTCCATGTGGGCGTGGGTCAGGAGCACCGCGTCCACGGAACCGGGGTTGTAGGGGAACTCGTCCCGGTTCTGAGCCTCCTCGTCCCGCCCCTGGTGAAGACCGCAGTCCACCAGGATGCGGCTGTTCTCGGTCTCCAGAAGGTAGTTCGAACCGGTGACTTCCCCTGCGGCTCCCAAAAACTTCAAGTTCATCCGAGAAAACCCTCCCTCTCCCGTGGTCCCAAGGACGACGCCGGGTCAGACTCGCTTCCGCAGACGGCAGAGAATCTCCGTCCCCCTGCCCGGAGCGGTGCGCACCTCCAGGCTGCCCCCGATCAGGGCCATGCGCTCCTGCATGTTCGCCAGTCCCCGGTGCCCCTGAAGCCGCAGGGCCCGGAGGTCCTCAGGGAAGACGAAGCCCGTCCCGTCGTCCCGAAGGGAAAGGGTCCACTCCCCTTCCGCCTCCGACAGGGAGACCTCCACCCGGCGGGCCTTCCCGTGGCGCACCGCGTTGTGCACCCCCTCCTGCACCACCCGAAAGAGGGCCAGGGTCTCCTCCCGATCCAGTTCCGGGTGGACCAGGCACTCCAGACGCAGGTCCACGGGCCACTGCTGCTGGAGCCGGGCCACCAGCTCCGTCAGGGCCTGTTCGAATCCCAGCTCCAGCCAGGGGGGGTTCAGCTCGTCGCACAACCCCCGCAGCTCCTTCACGCACTCCTGGGCGATGCCCTCCGCCAGGCGAAGCTGCTCCTCCAGGGCGGCGGGGTCCTTCGCCTCCATCCGGGCCAGGCGGACCCGCTGGATCAGGGCCGTCACGTCCTGCAGGGGGCCGTCGTGGATCTCCCGGGAGAGGTGGGACTTCTCCTCCTCCTGCACCCGGATCAGGTCCCCCACGTACCGTTTGGTCAGGGAAGCCCGGTCAATGGCCGTAAGGGCCAGGTGGGAGATGGTCCGGCGCAGCCGCTGAAGCTCCAGCACCGCCGGGAAGGGCTCCGGCGCCGGGGCGTCCTCCCCCCACCGCAGGGCCGCCACCTCCGCCCCGAGGTGCCGGAGGGGCCACACCACCCAGCGGGCGAAGGCCCCCACCGCCAGAAGACTCCAGACGCCCACGAACCCCACAAAGAAGGGCCACAGGGTGGCCACCCGGAGCACCGGCCCCAGCAGCTCGTCCCAGGAAACCGCCGCCACCACGAAGAGCTGGTTTCCCGCGGCGGGGTAGGCCGCCACGGTGTAGCGCTCCCCCCGGTTCCCCCGGGCCTCCACCGCCTCTCCCAGGGGCATCCCCCGCCTCCAGAGGAGGGTCAGGGGCTCCGCCCCGGGGGTTCCCAGGAGAAAACGCCCCTGGGTGTCCATCACCGCCACCAGCCCGGGAACCAGCAGGTCCCGGGAGAGAAACCGCAGCCCCATGAGACCGTGGTGGGTCCCGTAGGCCTGAGCCTGGAGGTTCCAGGCCCCGTCCAGACGGTTCGCCATGCTCTCCGCCAGGTTGCGCACGTAGGAGCGGGTGACCGACTCCAGCGCCTTCTGGGCCTGTACCAACCCCAACCCCGAACCCGCCACCACCGCCACGGAGGGCAGGAGGACGGACAGGGTCAGGAAGAGGAGAAGGTGTCGCCTCAACCCAGCAGCTCCTCCAGGGTCACCAGGCCGTACCGGAGGGCCAGCAGCATGGCCTCGGTTTTGTTCTTCGCCCCCACCTTGTCGTAGATGGAGGCCAGATGGGTCTGCACGGTGCGTTCGCTGATGTAGAGCTTGGCGGCGATCTCCTTGCTGGAGAGCCCCTGGGCGGCCTGCACCAGGACCTCCCTCTCCCGGGGGGAGATGGGTTCGGGGACGAAGGCGTCTCCTCCCATGGCTTCGGCCACTTCGGAGTCCAGAAACAGCCCCCCCTGGGCCACCACCCGGATGGCCCGGCAGAGGGTCTCCGCAGGGGAGGTCTTGAGCACGTAACCCCGGGCCCCGGCCTTCAGGGATGCCAGCACGTAGGGTTGGGCGTCGTAGGAAGTGAGCATGAGGGCGGTGACGGGCAGCCCCTCCTGCTTGATGCGCCGCGCCAGGGACACCCCGTCCTGCCCGGGCATCCGCACGTCCAGCAGGGCCACCCGGGGTTTGAACTCCACCATGGCCTTCCAGGCCGCGTCCCCGTCGGCGTAGTCCCCCAGGAGGCGGAATTCCGGCTCCCGGGTCAGGTAGGCCCGAAGGCCCTCCCGGGTGAGGGGGTGGTCGTCCGCCAGGATCAGGGTGATGGACATGGCCGGTTCCTCAAGCTCCCAGGCCGATTTGAGCCTCCAAGGGACGCAGGGCCTGGATGGTCTCGGCGATGAGGCCCTCCAGGGGCTCCCCCAGAAGCTCCGCCCCCCGGGTGATGACCTCCCGGTTCACCCCTCGGGCGAAGGCCTTGTCCTTCCACTTCTTCTTCACCGAGGAAACCTCCAGGTCCTGGAGGGACTTGCTGGGTCGCACCAGGGCCACGGCGGTGATGAAGCCCGTGAGTTCGTCCACGGTGTACAGGGTCTTCTCCAGGAGGGACTGGGGTTCCACCCCCGTGATGTCCCATCCGTGGGCCTGCATGGCCCGCACGAACTCCGGCGGGTAGCCCGCCTCTTCCAGCCAGATCGCCGCCTGGGCGCAGTGCCGGTCCGGGGTCTCCTCCCAGTCCAGGTCGTGCAGCAGCCCCACGATCCCCCAGAGGTCCTCGTCCTCCCCCGCCCGCCGGGCGAAGTGGCGCATGGCCCCCTCCACCGCCAGGGCGTGGCGCAGGTGCATCTCCTCCCGGTTGTGGGCCGAAAGGAGTTCCCATGCCTTCTCCCGATCCTTCGTGAGCGTCAAGTCCTCTTCACCCTTCCCTTCCCGTGCCTTCCGGGGCCTTCGGCCCCTCTTTCTCCATGGACAGCGCCTCCAAGGACACCTGCCGCGACAACACCCCCGCCTCCCGGCGCAGGGCCCGGGCCAGCTCGTCCGGGTAGGGGTTCAGGAACACCATCTCCCGGATGCCCCCGTTGATCAGGGCCTTGGTGCAGAACGAACAGGGCTCGTGGGTGCAGTAGAGAATCCCCCCCGCCGTGGAGACCCCCATGGCGGCGGCCTGGCTCAGGGCGTTGATCTCCCCGTGGGAGCCCCGGCACATCTCGTGCCGCTCCCCCGAGGGGATGCCCAGCCTCTCCCGGAGACACCCCACCTCAGCACAGTGGGGCACCCCCCGGGGCGCTCCGTTGTACCCCGTGCTCACCATGTAGTGGTCCCGGACGATCACCGCCCCCACGTGACGACGCAGGCAGGTGCTCCGGGAAGCCACCACCAGGGCGATTCGGAGGAAGTACTCGTCCCAGCCGGGACGCAAGTCCGACACCGGCGTCACCCCCCGTTTTTTGCTGTGGTAAGCTTACCATAAGCCATTCGGAGGACCTGCGGGAAAGTACCGATCCTCCCCGAGACCGGCCCCAAGGAGACCTTCCATGCCCCGCATCCAGCTCCTCGTCACCGGCATCGTCCAGGGGGTGGGGTTCCGCCCTTTCTGCGCCCGCCTGGCCCGACGCCTGCACCTGGCGGGCTGGGTGCGCAACACCTCCCAGGGAGTGGCGATCCTCCTGGAGGGCCCCGAGGGAGCCCTTTCGACCTACCGGGGCGCCCTGCTCACCGAAGCCCCTCCCCTGGCCCGGGTCCGCACCCTCCGGGACCTTCCCCCGGAGGCGACTCCCCTGGAGCCGGAGGTCTTCTCCATCCTCCCCAGCCAGAGCCGGGAGCGGACGGAGGTCCTCATCCCCCCGGACCTGACCTGCTGCCCCGCCTGCCTTCGGGAACTCCGGGACCCGGCGGACCGGCGCTACCGCTACCCCTTCCTCAACTGCACCGACTGCGGCCCCCGGTACTCCCTCATCCGGGAGCTGCCCTACGACCGCCCCGGCACCACCATGGCCTGCTTCCCCCAGTGCGAGGACTGCGAGGGGGAGTATCGGGACCCGACGCACCGACGCTTCCACGCCCAGCCCAACGCCTGTCCCGCCTGCGGCCCCCGGGTCTGGCTTGCGGACCGGGAGGGACACGTCCTGGCCCGGGAAGACGAGGCGATCCGCCAGGCCCGGGAGGCCCTGACGGGAGGGCGCATCCTGGCCCTCAAGGGCCTCGGGGGGTTCCACCTGGCCTGCGACCCCACCCGGGATGCCCCGGTGGCGCTCCTGCGGGAACGCAAGCGCCGCCCCCACAAGCCCTTCGCCGTCCTGGTCCCGGACCTGGAGGCGGCGGGGCGCCTGGTCCGCCTCACCCCCACCTCCCGGGACCTGCTGGCCTCCCCCCGGGGGCCCATCGTCCTCTGCCCCGTCCGGGAGGACGGACCCCTGAGTCCCCTGGTCGCTCCGGGACAGGACACCCTGGGGGTCTTCCTCCCCACCACGCCCCTGCACCACCTGGTGGCGGAGGGCTTTCCGGCCTTGCTCATGACCAGCGGCAATCGGGGGGAGGAACCCCTGGCGGCGGGAAACCGGGAAGCCCTGGCGACCCTGAGGGACTTCGCGGACCGGTTCCTCCTCCATGACCGGGACATCCACAACCCCGTGGACGACTCGGTAGTGGCCCCGGCGGGACGGCGCACCATCCTGCTGCGCCGCTCCCGGGGCTACGTGCCGGAACCCCTCTTCCTGCCCCGATCCGGCCCCTCGGTCTTCGCCGCCGGGGCGGAACTGAAGGGGGCCTTCGCCCTGACCGCCGGGGAGGCCCTCTTCCCCGGCCCCTACCTGGGGGACCTGAAGCAGGCCTCCGTGGCCCGGCGGTACAAGGAGTCGGCGGAGAAGTTCCTCCACCTCTTCCGGGCCCGGCCGGAGCGCACGGCCTGCGACCTCCACCCCCTCTACGTCTCCACCCGGCTGGTGCGGGAACTCTTCCCGGACCGGGAGCCCCGGAAGATCCAGCACCACCACGCCCACCTGGCCGCTCTCCTGGCGGACCGGGAGCTGGACGAGCCGCTGCTGGGCTGGGTGTTGGACGGGACGGGGTACGGGGAGGACGGAACCGTCTGGGGGGGGGAACTGCTCTTCCGGGACGGGGGGACGTTCCGGCGCCTGGGACACCTTCGGGCCGCCCCCCTTCCCGGGGGGGACCGGTCGGTGCGGGAACCCTGGCGGTTCGCCGCAAGCCTCCTGCGGGAGACCTTCGGGGAACGGGAGGGGACGGCCCGGGGCGAGACCTTCTTCCCCTCCCGGGGAGCCCTCCTGCGGCTTCTTCCTCCGGTGCTTCGCGCCCCCGAGACCCCCCGCACCACCTCCTGCGGGCGCCTCTTCGACGGCGTCGCGGCCCTCCTGGGTCTGCGGGAGATCGTGTCCTACGACGGCCAGGCCGCCATGGAGCTGGAGGCCTGCGCCCGGGGGGCGGGGAAACTGCCCTTCCTCGGGGAGGTGCGGGAAGACCGGTGGGT
This sequence comes from Aminomonas paucivorans DSM 12260, assembly GCF_000165795.1. Classification (NCBI taxonomy): domain Bacteria; kingdom Thermotogati; phylum Synergistota; class Synergistia; order Synergistales; family Synergistaceae; genus Aminomonas; species Aminomonas paucivorans. Next base: position 2,092,491 of record NZ_CM001022.1, read on the forward strand.
CCTGGACTGGCGTCCCGCCGTGGAGGCCCTTGCGGGGCGTCGGGAAGGGGAGGGCGCCCCCGCCCTGGCGGCGGCGTTCCACGGCGGCCTGGCGGAGGCCCTGGGGGACGGGGCCCGGTGGGCCGCAAAACGGACGGGGGGTTCTCGGGTGGGCCTCACGGGGGGGTGCTTCCAGAACCGACGGCTCCTCTCCCTGACCTGCGCCGCCCTGGTCCGGCGGGGGCTGGAACCGGTGACCCACCTCCGCCTGAGCTGCAACGACGAGGCCGTGGCGGCGGGTCAGGCCTGGATCGTCGCCCGGGAAACGGACTGACCCGAGGCTCCCTCGGAAGCCCCGGAGTCCCGCCCCTCCTCCGAGCAGCCCCGGGCGAGCCGCCGGAGGCGCAGGACCTCCTCCGCCAGACCCTCCGCCGTGTCCCGGTTGAGAGGCATGACCCTGCCGTGGCAGCGGTAGTAGAACAGGTTGGACCAGAGCACCTCGTAGCCTCCCCGGTCGTACTCCTCCCCCGTGGGGAGGTAGCTGTCGCAGCCGTTGACGTACCCGTTCAGGAAGAGGAGGGGATCGCCGCTGCGCCGCTGGACGTCCAGGGCCACCCCGGACATCACCTCGTGGGGGGCGCCGCAGAGACACCCCTCCCCCAGCCCCATCCGCACCGTCCCCGCCGCCTTCTCCAATCCCCTCATCCTTCCTCGACGGGAAGCACCCTTCCCTGCTTGCACTGTCCAGTCCCCATCTCGGATGGCGACCCACGGATCGGCCCCTTTGAACCCAGGTCAACGAAAACGGATCACACCCCAGTTCCTCGGCGAATCCAAGCATTGCCGGCCCCCGTGTTTCTCCCCCACCGGGGAGAGTGCCCCCGGGCAGGGCGTCACCGGGGATCAGGGGTTCGCGATGCGCCGGAGGACCGGGTCGTCCTCGTAGGCGCTGCGGACGTTCTCCTGCGTCACGATCTTCGGCTCCAGGAGGTATGCGGGAACCACCTTGACCCCGTTGTGGCAGCTCCGGTCGTCGTTGATCTCCGGGGCCTTGCCCTGCTGGAGCGCCGAAACCGTGAGGAGGGTCCGCCGGACCAGGGCCCCCGTGTCCTTGTGGATGGTGGAATACTGTTCCCCCCGGAGGATGGACTTGATGGACTCCACCTCCGCATCCTGCCCCGTCACCACCGGGACCTCCTTCCCCGCAGCCCGGGCCGAGGTGAGCACCGCCCGGGCCAGGGTGTCGTTGGGGGCCAGGACCCCGTGGAGGGGTTCCCGGGCGTAGACCCCCGCGAGGAGCGTATCCATGCGCCTCTGGGCGTTCTCCGCCTTCCAGCCTGGGGTGGCGGCCTTGGGGAAGCTGACCTGCCCGGACCGGACCACCAGGGTTCCGTCGGCGATGCGGGGCTGGAGCACGCTCATGGCTCCCTGGTAGAAGACCTGGCTGTTGGCGTCGTCGGGGGAACCGGCGAAGATCTCCACCCCCCAGGGGGCGTGCCCCTTGCGCCGCCGCAGCCCCTCCAGCAGGGCCTCCCCCTGCAGGACCCCCACCTTGTAGTTGTCATAGGCCACATAGTAATCCACCGCAGGGGTGTTGGTCAGGAGGCGATCGTAGGCCACCACCCGCACCCCCGCCTCCCGGGCCTCCCGAAGCTGCCCCCCCAGCTGGGAGCCGTCGATGGCCCCCACCACCAGGACCTTCGCTCCTCGGGCCACCATGGCGGAAAGCTGGTTCTGCTGTTCCGCCACCCCCCCGTTGGCGAACTGCACGTCCCCCCGGAACCCCGCCTCCCGAAGCCCCTCCCGGAAGAGACGCTCCGCCAGGACCCAGTTCTCCGAGGTCTTCTGGGGCAGGCAGACCCCGACCAGGGAACCCGGGGCAAAACCGCTTCCCCCGTCGGCCGCCCCCGCCCAGACCTGCCCCTCCTCCGGGCCAGCGCCGAGGCGCCACCCGCTGCCGGGCAGATAGAGGGCCGCCGCCAGAACCGCCACCGCCGCCCCCACAGCCAGCAGCTCCCAGGTCTCCCGCAGGGCGGGGGAAGGCCCTCCGGCCCCGGAAGGCTCCTCCGATCCCCCTCCCCCCGGCTCGGCCCGGGAGGGAACGGCGTGCCGGGGACTTCGAAGCAGCAGGCCCACCAGGGAGGGGCGCCCCTGCCGCTTGTTGTAGATGTCGAAGGCCACCGCCGCCAGAAGCACCAGCCCCTTGATGATCTGCGTCGCGTCGGTGCCCACCCCCATGAGCTGGAGCCCGTTGTTCAGCACCCCCATCACCAGGCCGCCCACCACCGAACCGAGGACGGTTCCCACCCCGCCGGACACCGCCGCCCCCCCGATGAACACCGCCGAAATGGCGTCCAGCTCCCAGCCCACCCCGTCGAAGGGACCGGAAGCGGTGGCCCGACCGATGAACAGCAGCCCCGCCAGGGAGGCCAGGAGGGACATGTTCACCATCACCAGGAAGGTGACCCACCGGGTCTCGACCCCGGAAAGCTGCGCCGCCTGGATGTTCCCCCCCACGGCGTAGACGTGGCGCCCCAGGATGGTGCGCCCCGCCAGGAAGCTGTAAAGCAGCACCAGCGCCGCCAGGATCAGCCCCGGCACGGGAAACGACGTCCCCGGCCGCCCGCTGGCGAACTGGTAGGTCAGCCAGGCGAGGACCCCGCCCAGAAGCCCCAGGCGCACCGCCTCCACCCGAGGGGGAAGCACCTCCCCCCCGAGCCGGAGGGTCTGGCGACGGGCCCGAAGGGTCGCCGCCACGAGCCAGAGGATCCCCAGAGCCCCCAGGACCAGGGTGGGGTCGTTGAGCCCCAGGTCAGCGCCGTGGGTGGGGAGATACCCCCCGCCGAGGTACTGGATCTCCGGCGGCACGGGGACCGTGTTGGACTTCCCCAGGAACTGGTTGGCCCCGCGGAACAGCATCATCCCCGCCAGGGTGACCACGAAGGCGGGGATCCCCACGTAGGCCACCCAGAACCCCTGCCAGGCCCCGATGAGAACCCCCAGAACCAGACAGAGGACCACCCCGCCCCAGGGGGGAAGCCCCCAGTCCCGGAGGGCCAGGGCCACCACGATCCCCGAGAAGGCCGCCACGGACCCCACGGACAGATCGATGTGCCCGGCGATGATCACCAGCACCATGCCCACCGCCAGCACCAGGATGTAGGCGTTGCCGTTGAGCAGGTTCATCAGGTTCGCCGAGGTCAGCACCAGCCCCCCCGTTCGGATCTGGAAGAAGGTCACCAGGGCCACCAGGGCGAAGAGCATGCCGAACTGTCGGGGCTCCCCGCCGAAGAGCTTCTTGAGGGTGTTCAACTCCCCGCCTCCTCCCGGACGATCCGTTCCCGCAGGGGCGACGGCGCGCTCCCCCGGGCGGTCATGAGACGCATGAGGCGCTCCTGGTCCGCCTCGCTTCGATCCACCACCCCCGCCACGGCCCCCTCGCACAGGACGCAGATCCGGTCCGCCAGCCCCAGCAGCTCCGGAAGCTCCGAGGAGATGAGAATCACCCCCTTCCCCTCCGCCGCCAGCTGCCGGATCAGGACGTAGATCTCGTACTTCGCCCCCACGTCGATCCCCCGGGTGGGCTCGTCCAGGATCAGCACCTCCGGCTCGGTGAACAGCCATTTGCCCAGCACCGCCTTCTGCTGGTTCCCCCCGGAGAGCGTGGACACCCGGGCGTCCACGCTGGGGGCCTTGATGCGCAGGGACCGGCGGTACCCCTCCGCCACGGCGAACTCCCGGTTCCGGTCCACCACCCCGTGCCGACTGATCCGCCCCAGTCCGGCGGCCACCAGGGTGGTGCGCAGGGAGTCCAGCAGGTTCAGACCCAGGGCCTTGCGGTCCTCGCTGACGTAGGCGATCCCGTGGCGGACCGCGTCGCGCACCCGGGGAAGCCGAAGCTCCCGCCCCTCCAGAAGGACCTGTCCCCCCTCCCAGACCCCGTAGGAACGGCCGAAGAGGGACCGGGCCAGCTCCGTCCTCCCCGCTCCCACCAGCCCGGCGATGCCCAGGATCTCCCCCCGCCGCAGGGTGAAGGAAACCCCCTTGCAGACGAGACGGTCCGGGTCCTGGGGGTGGCGCACCGTCCAGTCCCGGACCTCGAAAAAGGGCTCCCCGAGGGAAGAGACGCGCTCGGGGAACCGGGACCCCAGGGAGCGCCCCACCATCCCCCGGATGAGCCGGTCCTCGTCCACCGCCTCCTTCCCCTCCCCCGTCAAGCGAAGGGTCTCCACGGAACGGCCGTCCCGAAGGATGGTGACCCCGTCGGCGATCCCCAGCACCTCCCCCAGCTTGTGGCTGATGAGGATGCAGGTGACCCCCTGGTCCCGCAGCCCCCGAAGCAGCCCCAGCAGGTGCTCCGAATCCCCCTCGTTGAGGGCCGCCGTGGGCTCGTCCAGGATCAGCAGCTCCACGTCCTTGCCCAGGGCCTTGGCGATCTCCACCAACTGCTGCTTCCCCACCCCCAGGTGCTTCACCGCCGTGCCGGGGCGCTCCCGCAGCCCCACCCGATCCAGCAGTTCCCGGGCCCGGGCGTCCGCCCGGACCCAGTCGATCACCCCGCCCCGGGCCACCTCGTGGCCCAAAAACAGGTTCTCCGTGATGGACAGCTCCGGCACCAAGGCCAGCTCCTGGTGGATGATGGCCACCCCCGCCGCCTCGCTGTCCCAGATGCCGCGAAACGCCGCAGGTCGCCCCCGAAGCAGGATCTCCCCCTGGAAGCTCCCCTGGGGGTAGACCCCGGAGAGCACCTTCATGAGGGTGGACTTCCCCGCCCCGTTCTCCCCGCAGATCCCGTGGATCTCCCCCTCCTCCACCGCCAGGGAGACCCCGTCCAGCGCCCGGACCCCGGGAAACTCCTTGGTGATCCCCCGCATCTCCAGCAGCCTGGCCACGCCCATCCCCCCTCCCGATGCGCCTCCTCAAGGGCCCCGAAAGCCTCCCGGAAGACCCCACAGGTCCGGCGCCCTTCGGGCGTGCCCCGATTATCCCATTTCGCCCCCTAACTCGTCACCAGGGCGCTTCGAGCCCGCAGGGCAGAGCGTAAGGACCCCCAGCCCCTTCCGGTTCCCTGACGACGTGGCCGCCCGGCCCGGCCGTGCCTGGGGCAACCGTCCCTCAAGGCTTTCCCAGAGGGAGAACGGCGATCCACAAGGTCACGTCCCAACGGAGGGGCACATTGCGGGAGATCAGGGTCACGTGGCCCGGAAGAGACGACACGCCCACAAGACAGGCCTTCTCCAGCCCGGGGAAGGCGTTCGAAGCGGAAGAGCCACCGTTCGGTCCGCAGTGCCGCATAGCCGATCCCCGAAGGAACCAGCCCAGAGGTGTCCGGGACATATGGCTCCATCGGCGACTCCCCGACCCCATCCCCTTCTGCAGGACAACCCGTCTCCCCGGACGGACAATCCATCTCGGATACAAACCACAGATAGGTTCCCTTGCACCCGTGGCGACGAAGACGGATCAGCCCCAGATCCCTCAGCGAACCCAGGAACTCCTGCACCGTCTGGAAGGAGATCCGTCGTTCCTCCGAGAGCCCCCGATAGGACAGCCACCCTCCTTCGTTGCCCAGACGCCCCCGAAGGAAGCAGTAGAAGCCCAGGAGCTTCAGGTCCCGGATCTCCTCCGTCGCCCGCTTGAACTCCTCCCCGTCCAGGGTGTTCCTCGTTCCCTCGTCCTGCCCCAACGGCCTTCCACTCCTCCGACGAACCTGGATGACACCGTTTATTTTATCCCATTTGTCGAAATGATGTATGTACTAATTCGGAAAACAGTAGCTGCACGAATGCATCGTGGATTCGTCGGATTCGGGGAGGCACCAGGAAGGGAGAACCCAGAGAGTACCAAGGGCTGATGGGTGTTTATGATGTGTCGTTCATGATGTTTGTCTGTGTTGCCTGGTCTGAAGGGGATCGATGCGGGTCTTGGGGTGCTTGCGGGTGGGGAGTCATTCGAGGAGAGAGGATCAAGGATGCGTTGTCGGGGAGGTTGGATTGGGGAAGAACATGGAGAGATGGGATGTAGGGAATGCCTTGGTGAGGACCGTGTTTGCGGAGGGAGGATGCGAGGAATTGAAATGGAGGACCCGAGTCCTGTCGAGTCCTCCTGCAAAGATCTTCTGGTTACCGGTCAGAGAGTGGACGTTTCTTGATGGACAAGCCGCCTTGATGCTGGTAGCGGCCCGTCTCCGTTACGTCCTCTCCCACCAGTGGGGGACCAAGAAGTACATGAACACGGAACCCCTCCACGAGGCAGAGCTTCAGCAAACGGCCTCTTGAAACAGCAACTGCGAAATAGGGCACCACTCAGAGAACCGGAGGACGGGCTCCATTGTCTGAATCCGATTTGCGCGAAGAGTATTCGACACCGACAAGGTCTATCTTAAAATAAATATGTATTTACACTTAAAATCTAATCATCCATTGCTTTTCTGATCGCTATTGCTAACCACTTTATTTCCTCATTAACATCTGCTACAATTTGTCCAAACCAGCCCACTACTCCACCCCCCCTCTTAGGTCTTTCTAGGGAGATTCTCAGTACTGGAAGAGCAATTATCCAATGTAGCCGCTCAACAACGACACGGTTGCGAGAATCCACGGATCATTAGGAATTTTCACTAAAGGAGGAATTTCTATATGCCTACCCATTAATTCATTTATAGGGGGGCAGGACCCTAAGGAGGAATTTCTATATGCCTACCCATTGATTCATTTATAGGGGGGCAGGACCCTAAGGAGGAATTTCTATATGCCTACCCATTGATTCATTTATAGGGGGGCAGGACCTTGAGGGCCGAATGCAAATCCGGGAAATCTAATCCAGCTAATCTAGAACGGCACAACAGACTGTAACCACAGCACCACTTTTGGCATCTTCAGCCGTCACAAACAAATGAACACAGCCCCACCAAACCCTAAAACCACTGCAAAACAACAAAAACCGCCTCTTCATTCATCTCACAAACAACACCCAAAAAGTCTACTCACCCAGCACTTCCTCAACCGCACGCTCAACCACCCTTACGGCCACATAAGCAACCATCTTTCCCAACAAGTCCAAATGCCCACCCCCTCTCTTTGAGAGATCTTACCGTACTTTTCACTTTAGCTATAGTAGACCCCATTGTCAAGACCACGGGAGCGGCAAAGTTTGTCATGATCAGACCACCATGGAACCCGGGTTGGTGAAGTACACTTCCTGCGGAGTCCGGTAGCTCAGCGATGAATGGAGCCGTTGATCGTTGTTGAATCGCATAGACTCTCGAAGTCACAACTCAAGCACCCGAACCTCGTGGTAGTCCTTCAGGTAGAGCCATTCGCACTTCAAGGTCCGTAATAAAATTTTCAAGAATATGTTGTCCAACGCTCGGTCGCGACCATCCATGCTGGCCGCTTCTCTCACATAACACCCCCCAACTCTAAGCCACTCTCCCCACCAAGTCAGGGCTCACACCCTCCACACCCACCCCGTCACCGGACGTCGATTGGAGCTCCTGGCCCCAGATCCATCCAACGTGACCCAACCCATCGTTCAAAAAATTAACTTTTTGGAATTATACCACAGCGCACACAACAAAAAAAGGACCCTCCCGAATGGGAAGGTCCTTTGAGAGATCTGGCTCCTCGACCAGGACTTGAACCTGGAACCTAGTGGTTAACAGCCACCCGCTCTGCCGATTGAGCTATCGAGGAGTGTCGAAGGTTTTTGCCGTGTTTCCCTTGCCTGTTTCATTCATCCGTTGCGGAACTTCGTAAAAACCCTCGAAACCTGTAGGGCGAAAAGCTTGGAGGCGGCACCCGGATTCGAACCGGGGGTGAAGGATTTGCAGGCCCGACCGTCGTTTTTGTCCCTATCCGACCTTCCAAATAGTCGATTCGATGGCCAAGAGACCGCCATAGCAAGTCATCGTTCGGCATATGACCGGGGTATTCATACCCTCTTCCTTCGAGTCCCGCTCCCCTCGGCTCACAGATGAGGTTTCGATCATTCGGCTCGTCTCACGGCTTCCAGCAGGTCCGTCTTGAACTGATCGAAGCTGGGCATTTGGATTCGAGAGGGATCCACCCTCCCGGTTCGCACCCACTCCGCCTGTTCCTCCGAAGGCACCGGGACGACAGCGCTCTCCACGGCTTCGGCAAGGAGCTTCTTGGGGGAACGGGGACTGTCGTCGTTTCCGGACAAATCCTCCAGATCGGCACATCCCTGATAGGGGGCCTTTTGAAGGGCGCAAAGAAGCCACGCTTCGCTCTTCGGCTTGGGGATCATGGGGACCCCAAGTTCGCAGCCAACACTCCGAAATCCCGAGCGCATCGAATCGACCTTTTCCCTCCACAGTCCCCGAGAAGAACTGCGGGTTCCGTCGCAGTCCCGAAACAACACGGCCACGACGCTGCCGGGGTTATCCCTTTCGTCTGCCTGCCAAGCCTGAGCACGACGCCCCAGGGCTTGAGCGTTCTTGAAGAAAAAGCCCGTTCCCTGCGGGCGGCTTCGACCCGGCAATACCGTACTCCGGTTTGTGCCCCTTTCCCGGCTCTCCCTCTCCTGCCTCGTCAAAGCGGCTTCGGAGACGTACCGGACGGCCTGAGTCTCCAGGGGGGAATAGTTGCATTGGCTTTCAACGATCCTATCGAGGATCCAGGCCATGGGGCCGGGCTCGAAGGTCTCCCCCTCTCCCCAGTCTCCCGGTCCGTTCACCCTTCCCAGATCCGAGGAACCCTCTCCGCTCAGCAGGAACTTCACCGAGAACCCGCCTCCTCGGGGGCGTCGGCCAATTCCTTCGCCAGTTCCTCCAAGGGGGTGTCCGCGAAGACTTCCCCGGGACCGAGGAGTCCCAGCTTGCTCGACGGGTCGGAGAGGTCGAAGAATCGCTTCGCCCGGGTATGGCCCAACCGGTCTCGATAGAGGAACACCACGCCTCTGCGGGCTACGTCGTCGGGAAGGTAGTTGAGGATCATGGGGCTGTGGGTCGTGAAAAGCACCTGCGAGGGAGCCTCCAGAAGCAGGTCGATCAGGTCCCGGATCCTCTCGGGGTGGATCCCGTTTTCGATCTCGTCGAGCAGGAGCAGGGAAGGTTCCTCCTCGAGCTGCCCCAGTATGGCGAGCAGTCGCAAGGTTCCGTCGTTGACGTATCGCTCGTTGATGTCCACGATCTTTTGTCCCTGGGTCTCCGAGAAGATCAGTTCCTTGGTGCCGCCGGGACGTTTGCGGATTCTGATGTCCCGCAGCGCGGGAGCGAAACGAGCGATGCGCTCCTGCAGATTGCCCCGACGGTCCTCTGGGAGGGCATGGATGAATCCCGCAAGACGCTCGCCCCCCAGACCGATGCTGTCCTCTTTTCTCTCCTTCTTGCGGATGAGGTTCGGGGCCAACAGCTCCAGGGACCGTTCCTCCACGAGGAAACGCTTCAGCCTCTCCAGCCCCGAAATCTGGCGGGTCTGCGTCTCGAGCAACTGGGACAGGATGGAACCCTGGTACTTGAAGGCAATCTCACTCCGCCCGTCATAGCCCTCGGGAGGCGGATCGGAATAATATCTACCTTCATGAACCGTGAAGGACATCCCCTCCGAGTCCAGGTATTTTTCGCCCAGACAGGATAGGCCTCCCTTGGTGGCGTCGATCTCCCCATACCAGGACATCCAGGGCCGTCTGCCGATCTCGCCCGATTCGTCGTCCTCAAAGAGCACCCGAAACCGGATCAGCCCGGACCGAGAACGCAAAAAGGCTCCCTCCATGGGAAAATCGGGGAAATCCGTATTCGGATACAGCCATTTCGGCAAAGGCTCGGCGGTTCGGCTGCGGAGGTCCGAAAGTTTCCACCCGCGTCGGCTCAGGTAGCCCTCCAGATCCCCTCGGAAGAGCTGGCACAGAAAGTCCAGGGCCTGCAGAAGGGTGGATTTGCCCGCCCCGTTGAGGCCGATGAGGCCCGTGAGGTGCTCCATGGGCAGGTCGAAGTGCACCAGGCTCTTGAAGTTATGGATCTGCAGCCGTCGGATCCTCAGCATCGGTGCGCACCCCCAGAAGGTTCCCTTTTGCCCCTTGGATTTACACTGCAAACGCAACAGGTAGCGGGGCATAGGGTGCCTTAGACAACAAGATAGGCCCACGACAGGACCTTCGCTAGAAGGGTGTCACCACAACAACCACAGCGAGGGGGTCCTGTCATGAGCCACCACCATCTTACCAGAGAAGACCGGGAGTCCATCGTCGTCGGCCTGCGGGTTGGGCTGTCCTTGAGCGAGATGGCCAAGCACCTGGGGCGACACCGAAGCATCTTGTCCCGTGAGGTCCATCGTAACGGGGGTCCTTCGGGTTACAGCGGAGTGAAGGCTCAGAACCGGTACCAGGCGGTACGACAGGGCTGCAGGAGGTCCCTCAAGGTGGCAGACCCAGCCATCAAGGAAGCCCTACGCCTGGGGATGGAGAGGCACTGGCCCCGGAACAGGTAGTTCATCGGGAGGGGCTTGCCGTGTCGGTTCTCACGGTGTACCGGGCGATCCACCGAGGGCTTCTGGAGAAGGTTCAGCCCCGGTTCCTCATCATCCCGTATGGGCTGCTTCCCGGGGCCCAGGAAACCGCAGTTGCATCTTAGCGTTGACCAGTAAATAGCTCAGAGCCGCATAGGTGGAGGTGCGGTAGCCTCGGGCTTTCGCCGAGGCGGCCTTGAAGAGGCTGTTGCGTCCCTCCAGGATGCCGTTGTCGATCCCGGTTCGGATGTGATTCAGGACCCCCTCCCAGTGATTCTTGATGGTTCGGGCCAGCTTCTTGACCGGTTCCAGGCGGCTGTGGCTGGCGCGCCAGTACCAGCGCTTCAGCCACACGGTCCCCCAGCGCGGGGTCTTCTCGTAGAACTCCTGAAGGAGCAGTTTCAGGACGTAGGCCTGTTGGGTCTTGCGGGTGTTCTTTGAGGCAAGCAGGGTGGAAAGAACCGTCTTCTGCTTGGGCGAGAGGCTTTCGGGGTTGTAAAGCCAGAGATAGCGGCTTCCCGTCCGTTCCTCGGCGCTTCGGCGTTCCTCCCGGCGGACCTGGTCCACCGCTTCGTTCATCATTTTGATGACGTGGAATTTATCGTAGGTCAGCCGAGCCTGGGGAAAGTTCTCCCCGATCCCCTGGATGAATGCCTCGGACATGTCCAGGGTGAAGTCGGTGATGACGGAGGGGGCGACGCCCCGTGAGGCCAGGTAGGCCGCAAACCGCGCCAGGACGACCTTGCCTTTCCCCTCCGTGACCCCGATGGCGTGTCCCTGGTCCAGGTCCACGAAGGCGGTGACATCCCTGTGTCCCCTGCGGTAGGAGGTTTCGTCCACCCCGACCCTTCGCAGTCCCGTAAGGTCCTGGGTGGCCAGGAAGCGCTCCACATGCCGGCGGATGATCCGCCAGAGTCGGGTGTCCGTCTCCCCCAGGATGCGGGAAATCTCCTTCACGGGAAGAAGGGGGGCCAGTTCCATCACGAAGGCTTCGAAGAGCAGGGTGAAGCCGCTTCGTTCCTCCCCCCAGGGAACGGCGATCTGGTGAACTCCGTGTTCCGGACACTCCGTTCGGGGGACCCGGGCATGAAGGTAGGTCTTGTGCTGGAGGAGGAGGTTCAGGTGGCGCCAGGTGCGCTCCAGGCAGTCATGAACCGGATGGGAGCCCCCGCATTTGGGGCAGGGGAATCGGGTGCCCTCCCGGAAGGAGACGTGCAGGTCCACCCGTCCCTCCAGGGGATCCCATTCGATGGACCGGATGAACCAGGGCTCTTCCAGGCCCTGAAAACCCAGGAAGAGCTGGTTCAAGTCCGTCACTTCTTTGCCGCCGCTCTTTCGCGCCTTGCGCATGAATCCGTCCTCCAGTGAGAGAACCATGAAGGAGTCTCATGAAATTTGAACTCTATGCTAACACTGAACCCGGAACACGCCAGGCCTCAAAGGGCCTGTTCCGGGGTAGCCCATACGGGATGATGAGGAACCAGATTTTGGGCCAGGTAGCAAAGACCATTGCGGGACTTTGCTTGGACAACCCGATGCTGCTACTGCATAATATGAGACCGTCTATTTGCTGTTTATGAGCTGCAGAGCTATACTCTGTTCTACTACAATCCTATCTCCTCTATACCAAGTCAGGGCTCACACCCTCCACACCCATCCCGCCACCGTTCATGAGACCTCGTCTTGTCGCGCACGTCCGGGCGACTCCTGCCACCGCGGATCCCTTCGACAAGCCTCAACCCAGCGCGCAAAAGATTAACTCAATGGAATTATACCACTATCCACACGACAAAAAAAAGGACCCTCCCGTTTGGGAAGGTCCTTTGAGAGAGCTGGCTCCTCGACCAGGACTTGAACCTGGAACCTAGTGGTTAACAGCCACCCGCTCTGCCGATTGAGCTATCGAGGAGTGTCAAAGGTTTTTGCCGTGTTTCCCTTGCCTGTTTCATTCATCAGATGCGGAACTTCGTAAAAACCCTCGAATTCTGTAGGGCGAAAAGCTTGGAGGCGGCACCCGGATTCGAACCGGGGATGAAGGATTTGCAGTCCTCTGCCTTACCACTTGGCTATGCCGCCCAGTGTGTGCGAAAAATGGAGCGGAAGACGGGATTTGAACCCGCGACCCCAACCTTGGCAAGGTTGTGCTCTACCCCTGAGCTACTTCCGCCCGACGTCTCAAAGATGGTGGCGGGACCCAGAGTTGAACTGGGGACACGCGGATTTTCAGTCCGCTGCTCTACCTACTGAGCTATCCCGCCATCGCTGGCGTTTCGAAAAGACTGGCGGGGCTGACGGGACTTGAACCCGCGACCTCCGGCGTGACAGGCCGGCGCTCTAACCGAATTGAGCTACAACCCCACCATCAAATGGAATGCGTTTGTCATTGTTCTCCTTGGTGGGCGGAATAGGTTTCGAACCTACGACCCCCTGCTTGTAAGGCAGGTGCTCTCCCGCTGAGCTATCCGCCCGGGTCAACGCAAGGGACAGTATAGCGAGGCTTCCTAGGGCTGTCAACAAGGGCTTCCCCTCGGTCCCGGGGGCTCTCCGGGGGGGAGGGGAAGGGGCTCCCCTCGGAGGTCGGGGCTCACGCCGTGGCGCCCAGTTCCCAACGCTCCGCCTGCTGCTGGAGCCCCCAGAGCTTCTGGTAGAGGGGCTCGCGTTCCAGAAGCTCTTCGTGGGTGCCCCACCCCGCCACCTTCCCCTGGTCCAGGACGACGATGCGGTCCGCATGGCGCACCGTCTTGAGGCGATGGGCGATGACCACCACGGTCCGGTCCTCCACCAGGGCCTGGAGGGCTTCCTGGACGGCCTGTTCGTTCTCCGGGTCCAGGGAGGAGGTGGCCTCGTCCAGGAGGACGATGGGGGCGTCCTTGAGGAGGGCTCGGGCGATGGAGACCCGCTGTCTTTCCCCGCCGCTCAGGGTGCAGCCCCCTTCCCCCACCCGGGTGTCGTACCCCTGGGGCAGGGCCTGGATGAACTCGTGGCACCGGGCCCGACGGGCCGCTTCCTCCACCTGTTCCTGGGTGGCCTCGGGGTTGCCCACCCGGATGTTGTTGCCGATGGTGTCCCGGAAGAGGTAGACGTCCTGGAACACCATGGAGATGCGGGAGAGGAGGCGGTCCGGGTCCAGGTCCTTCACGTTCCGCCCCTCCAGGAGCACCGCCCCGTCCCGGACGTCCCAGAACCGGGCGATGAGCCGGGCCACGGTGCTCTTCCCGCTTCCCGAGGGCCCCACCAGGGCTGTGACGCTCCGGGAGGGGATGGAGAGGTTCACCCGGCTCAGGACGGGGGTGTCCCCGTAGGCGAAGGTGACGTTGCGGAATTCGATGCTCCCTTCCCGGGGCGGTTCCCCTTTGCCCTGGGGGATGGGCTGGCGGCGCAGTTCCAGGATCCTCTGGCCGCTCAGCAGGGAGTACCGGATCTCCGCGTAGTTGGTCAGCACCAGGGTGATGGGGTCGAATACCCGCCCCCCCAGGAGCAAAAAGCCCGTGAAGACCAGGGGGTCCAGGCGTCCTCCCACCAGGCGGTACACCCCCAGGAGCACCACGAGGGAAAGGCCCGTCCTCGTGGCGGCGATGCCCACCATCACCAGGGGACCCACGATCCCCTCCAGGCGGATGGCCTCCCGCTTCAAGCTGCGGAACGCTCGCTCCAGGCGCTGGAACTTGGCTCCTCCCAGGTTGTGGGCCTTGATCTCCCGCATGTTGTTCAGGTACTCCTGCATGCGGCTGGAGGCGTCGATCTTCGCCGCCACGTGGGCCCGCCCCAGCCAGTCCTGGAGGCGCCGGGAGGCGAAGATGAAGGCGCACCCCACGGGAAGCCCGGCGAAGAGGGCCAGGGCAAGGCGCCAGTCCCAGAAGGAGAGCCCCAGGCAGAAGAGCACGGGAAAGGCCAGGGCGCTCACCAGCTGGGGAAGGTAGTGGCTCATGGCGGTCTCCAGCTGGGCGTAGTCCTCCAGGAGCATGGTGGTGAGGTCCCCCGGGTCCCGGCTGTTGAGGTATCCCAGGGAGAGGCGTCGCAGGTGGTCTCCCAGGGCGATGCGTCCCCGGGCGGAGGCCTCGTAGGCGGCGGTGAAGGTGGCGTCGTACGCCCGGAGGGAAATGCCGTACTGCACCACGGTCCAGACCCCCAGGGCAGCGGCGAGCTTCCACAGGAGGGGCAGGTCCAGGGGGTGGTCGGGGAGGGCATAGGATCGGTAGATCTCCTGCACCACCAGGAAGACCAGGCCGGCCTGGAAGATCCGGCACAGCCCTTCCAGGAACGCCGCCCCGATGGGGCGGGGGAGCAGCTCCGGGCTTCCCCCGGAGAAGAGGGACAACAGGCGGTTCATCGGACGACCTCCTTTGCCGCGGCAGAGGCGACGCTCCATGCCTCGGCGCTCACGTGGGCCTCCCACATCCGCCGGTAGAGCCCCTCCCGGGCCACCAGCTCGTCGTGGGTCCCCTGCTGCACGATGGTTCCCTGGTCCAGCACCAGGATCTGGTCCGCCCGGCGGATCGTGGAGAGACGGTGGGCGATGACGATCACCGTCCGGCCCCGGGTCAGGGCGGAGAGCCCCTGCTGGATTAGGGCTTCGTTCTCCGGGTCCGCGAAGGAGGTGGGCTCGTCCAGCACCAGCACGGGGGCGTCCTTGAGGATCGCCCGGGCCAGGGCGACCCGTTGGGCCTCCCCTCCGGAGAGGTTCGCCCCCTCTTCCCCGATCCGGGTCGCGTACCCCTGGGGCAGGGCCTGGATGAAGTCGTGGCACCGGGCCAGCCGGGCGGCGGCCCAGACCTCCTCCTGGCTTGCGGAGGCGTTGCCCATGCGGATGTTCTCCTCCAGGGTGTCCTGGAAGAGCCGGACGTCCTGGAAGACGGTGGAGACCCGGTCCATCAGGGTCTCGGTGCTCACCCGGCGCACGTCCACGCCCCCCACGGAGACGCTTCCTTCGTCCACATCCCAGAAACGGGGGATGAGGTTGGCCACGGTGCTCTTCCCGCTCCCCGAAGGCCCCACCAGGGCGGTGACGGTTCCTTCCCGGGCGGTGAAGGAGATCCCCCGCAGGGCCGGGATCACCTCCCCTCCCGCCAGAGAGGGGTAGGAGAAATGGACGTCCCGAAAGGCCACCCCGTCGTGGGCGGGCTCCTCCGGGTGTTCGGGAACCGGAAGGGGCTTCAGGTCCAGGATCCGATCCACCCTCTCCACCCCCTCGCTGATGAGCCGAAAGGTGGACCCCAGGTAGAGAACCTTCATCATGGGGATGGCCAGGCCGGGGCTCAGGACGAGGAAGGGAAGCAGGGTCAGGGCGAAGGCCTTCTGGTCCGGGGATCGGGCGGTCAGCAGCAGCCCCGCGGGCAGGAGGAAGACCACCGTGGAGGTGACGAGGAGGAGGAAGAGGGAATAGGGCCTCCGGCACTGGAGGGTCCAGCCCAGGACGAAGCTCTTGTAACCCTGGATGGCATCGTGGAAGGATCCGAAGCTCCTGACGGTGAGGCCGAAGACCTTCACCGCGGGCATCCCCCGGACGAACTCCACCCCGGCGCTGCTCATCTCCTCCAGCGCCTCCTGGTAGCGCCGCACCAGAGCCCTCCCCCTGCCCCCCGCAAAGGCGGAGGACTGGACGGCCCAGGCCACCCCCAGGCAGGCCAGGCACACCGAGGCCAGGACGGGGTCGATGGAGAAGAGCCCCCCCAGCAGCACCAGGGGGAACACCGCCGCCCCCACCGCATCGGGGATGTGGTGGGCCACGAACAGCTCGATGCGCTCCACCGCCAGGCCCACCACGCTCTTCACCCCGCCGCTGGCCTCCCGGGTGTGGAACCCCATGGGCAGGGTGGCCAGGTGTTCCGCCAGGCGCACCCGAAGGCCGTAGAGGATCTGGAAGGCCGCCACGTGGCTGGACATGGTGGAGGCGTAGAACAGGACCAGGGCCAGGATCAGCCCGCCGAAGGCCCAGCCGCCCCAGAAGAGCAGCAGCCCCTGGTCCACCAGGTCCGGCCGGGGGGCATGGAGAAAGAGTTCTTTCAAAATGCGATAGATCCCCCAGAGGGGGATCACCAGGCAAACGTTGGCCGCCACCGACAGCAGAGCCGAGAGGATCAGCAGGCCCGGCTTGGCCCCGGCAATCTCCAACAACCGGACGAGGCCGGTGTGTCGCACGGTACCGTTCATGCGCTCTTGCCTCCCTTGGAAACCCTCTTGTTTTATTCACCAAACAAACATCCCGGCGCAGACCTCGCCCAAAGGACGCCTCACCCCGACGAGGGGACCGCCGCAGGACAAAAAGCCCTCAGGCGGCGGGGCGCGGGGCCTTTCGGAACAGCTGCCTTCGGGTGATGGAGTTCAGGTAGCAGTCCTCCTCCAGAATCAGGTCCCGGGATCGGCACAGCTCCGGGTAGACGTTGTTCCAGTTGTCCCGGTTCCGTTCCCCCCAGCAGACCAGGGGGAACCACACGGCCCCCCAGAGTCCCAGGTGGGGGCGGCTCCAGTCCACCAGGAGAAACCGCCCCCCGTCCCGGAGGACCCGGGCGACCTCTCCCACGGTCCTTCTGCGGACCTCCGGGGGGGTCTCGTGCAGGGCCATGGAGGTCATCACCAGGTCGAACTCCCCGTCGGGGAAGGGCAGCTCGTCCATGGAGCAGCGGTGGAACCGGAGAGAGCAGGAAACCCTTCCGGCCCGTCGGGAGGCCAGGTCCAGCTGGTCCACCGACAGGTCCACCCCGTGAATCTGGGTGTCCACGGGAGATCTGGCTCCCAGGGCGAAGCTGAGCCCCCCGGGGCCGCACCCCAGGTCCAGCGCCTTCATGCCCGGGGCGAGGACAAGCCCCCCCAGGGCTCGTTCGTAGAACCGAGGTCCCATGCCGAAGGCGGAAGCCAGGGCCTCGTAGTTCCGTCCGCCCCAGATCCCCTCGAAGGACCTCCCCTTTTCCCCCGTCCGCATCCCCACGAAGAACCCCTCCCCTCTCCCTACGATCCCATGGCCCGAGCCAGGCTGGATACGCTGTGGTTTTCCAGCATGCGCACGGGCTTGTTGTATTTCTTGCCCAGATTCTTCACCAACAGGCAGGCGGCATGGCTGTTGCAGGTCACGGGACAGAGCACCATGTCCGCCCTCTTGAGGCGCTCCTCCAGCTGACGGGAACCCCCTCGGACCTTGCCGTCGTGGTACTCGAAGACGCCCCCGTTTTCTTCCACCAGGCGCCGGTACAGGGTCTCCATGCGGGCGATGCCCCCCACGATGAGCACCCTCTTGCTGCACAGGTCGTAGGCGGGGCAGTTGGGGTCGCAGCCTCCCTGCCCCTTCATGCCCTCCAGGATGCAATGGGTCTCCCGGATGAACAGGTCTTTCTGCTCCCTTTCCCGCTCCAGCTCCTCCACCCGGGCCTTCAGGACCTCCATCTGCCCTTCCCGGGCGGCGAGGCGTTCCTCCGCCACCTCCGCACGGGCGAGAAGCCGCTGCCTTTCCTCCTCCGGCCGGGCCATCCGCTCCACCTCCCGGGCCGGTCGATCCCGCCCCGAGGCGGCCCGAGCCCCTTCCGCCTCCTCCACCCGGCGCAACAGGGCGGCGGACTCCTTCTCCAGGGCCCTCATGTCCGCCTCCAACCTCCGGCACGCCGTTTCGGAATCCCGGAGCTTGGCCGAAAGCCCCTCCCGGGCCTCCCGAAGCTCCTGGATCTCCCGAAGCCGCAGCCCCCGGTCCTCCAGGGAGTCGTGCATGGCCATGTGGACGTCCCCGAAGACCTTCCTCCTCCCCGCGTCGGAGAGGGCAGGGTGGGTGACCAGGGGCCAGAAGGACTCGCCCATCCTCCCGGCGGCGAAGTCCCGCCCCCACTCCCGAAGCAGGGAGGGCTCGTCCATCCCGGAAAGCTCCCGACAGCGCCGGGCGTATTTCCTCTCCAGGAAACCCTGGACCCGCAGGGAAAGCCGGTTTTCGTTCTCCCCGCAGGCCACGAAGACCTCGTGCACGTCGAAGGGGCTCATGCGCTTGGTCTGGACGCCGAACCGTTTGAGAAGCTGGTGCTGTTCCTGCTTCGTCAGACAAAGCCCCACCACGGGGCACTTCAGGTAGACCTCCAGCTCCCACAGGCGAAGGGGGCGCACCTCCCCCTCCGAGGAGGCCGGGGCCTCCGACTCCACCGGGCAGACCGAGGTGCTTTCCGGCGCTTTGGAGAAGGCTCCCTTCCATCCCTCGGGCAAACCCGCCGCGCAAACCAAGGACTTTCCCACAGCCAACCTCCTCTCCGGCGAACCCCCGTCCGCCGCTTCGAGGCAGCCCCGGCTAGGACAGGATGTCATAGCGAAGCGCCCCGCTCCCCCTGCCGAGGCAAGGGACCAGGCGGAAGAGGTTCCCCCAGCCCCAGCGTCGGGGTTCCTGACTCATGAAGTACGCCGTCTCGCGATGGACCAGCCGGGGATGCCACGCCCCCAGCCCCTCCGGATCGTCGGTGCCCCAACGGAACTCCACCCCGCTGCTCCGCACCGTGTCGTGGAGGGAAGTGTGCCCGGCGATCCACCGGGAGACGTAGTCGAAATGCAGCTCCCCCCCCGGGAAACGATCCGCCAGACGGCACAGGAGCGTGCGGACGGACTCCTCCGGAAAGTACATGAGCAGCCCCTCCATGAAGAAGGCGAAGCGGCTTCCCGGATAGGTCTGGAGAAGCCGGTCCATCCAGTCCGTCTCCAGGGCCGACCCGCTCCACTGGGGGTTGCGGTCCGAGGGAGGGTAAAACCGCCCACGCAACGCCATCACGTCCGGAAGGTCCAGGTCCAGCTGGACCCCCAGCCCCCCATCGGTTCGGAGGAAGCGGCCATCGAGGCCGCAGCCCAGGTGCACCACCACGGGACGGGTCCAGGTGGCCAGGATGCGCCGGACCTGCCGGTCGAAGTGGCGCACCCGGATCGCCGTCCCCACCTGGCTCATGCGCTTGCCTTCGTATCCCCGAAGGTCCAGCCCGAGGTCGCGCAGCACCCTCTGCGCGAAGGGGTCGTCAAACAGGCGGTCCGCCCGCCTTGTCTCCTCCGCCCTCATGCAGAGGGGGATGAGAAGGGTCTCGGAGATGGGATCGTTCCAGGAAAGAGAGGAGATTCCGCCAGCGGCGGGGGGAGCCTTCATGGACAACACCCCTTCTACGCCCGGCAGGGGCTATGTTTGAGATCTAAAACATCATACCCCCAGTTCGCCCTCCGTCAAGGGACCGGAAAGAAAAAGGAAACGCGAGGAAGGCACCCCCTCGGGGCAAGACGCGAAAGAGGGGGGGCGGAGGGACCGTGCCGGGCACCCCGAATTGTCGCGCCCCGGGATCCGGCAAAAAACTGTCGTTTTCGCTGGAGATTTAAAATGAAATCCGGTATGCTTTGCGGAGCACCCCATCTCCGAGGAGGCGAAATCCATGACGGTGTACCGCATCAAGAGCAAGTCCCGCTCCTGGGACGGCGAACCCATCGGCATCCTGATCCTCGACGCCGCCTATCCCTGCGTGCCCGGCAACGTGGGCAACGCCACCACCTTCCCCTTCCCGGTGCGGTACAAGGAAATCCGGGGCTCCAGCATCGAACGCCTCCTGAACGAGCGGGACCCGGAGCTGCTGAAGCCCTTCGTGGAGGGAGCCAAGGAGCTGGAGGCGGAGGGGGTGCGGGCCATCACGGGGGCCTGCGGCTTCATGGCCCTGTTCCAGCCCCAGGTGGCTGCGGCGGTGGACGTGCCCGTGTTCCTCTCCAGCCTGATGCAGGTGCCCTTCATCCTGCGGACCCTGCGCCCGGGCCGGAGCGTGGGGATCATCAGCGCCAACGCCTCCTGCCTCACCCCGGACCACTTCCGCAACACCGGGATCCCCGACGGGGCCCCCCTGGTGCTCTACGGCATGGAGGACCAGGAGGAGTTCCGCACCTCCGTGCTGGAGGAGAAGGGGACCCTGGACTCGGATCAGGTGGAACGGGAGGTGGTGGGGGTGGCTTCCCGGATGGTGGAGGAGCATCCGGAGGTGGGGGCGATCCTGCTGGAGTGCAGCGACCTGCCTCCCTACGCGGCGGCGGTGCACGAGGCCACGGGACGGCCGGTGTTCGACTTCACCACCCTGATCCGCCACGTCCACTCCGCCCTGGTGCCCACCCGGTACGCCGGGCACATGTAGGCTAGAGGGTCCGCAGCCCGTCGGCCATGCGGTCCATGTCCAGGGTGGCGAAGGACGAGCGGATGTGGGCGCGCATGGCCGCTTCCGCCCAGAGGGGGTCCCGGTTCGTCAGGGCGTCGATGAGGATGCGGTGCTCCCACTGGGAGCGCAGATCCTCCGCCTGGGCCTCGTAGAAGGGGTCGTACAGGGAGAGGTACACGTTGGTGAGGGCGAGGCATCGGCGGATCGCCCCTTCCAGGGGACGGTTGTCCGCCCCCCGGGCCACCAGGAGGTGGAAGTCGTTGTTGGCCTCGATGTAATCCCCCAGGGAGCGGTCCTTCAGGGTGGAGAGTTCCCGGTCCGCCGCGTCCCGCAGGCCCGCGAGGAAGGACTCCGTGACGGCGTCGCAGGCCAGACGGGCGGCCAGGGACTCCAGGGCCTCCCGGGTGAGGTAGGCGTCCCGGATGTCCTTGGGGCTGGGCACCGCCACCGCGGCCCCCTGACGGGGGGTCACCACCGCCAGCCCCTCCGCCGCCAGGCGGCGCAGGGCCCCCCGCACGGGGGTGCGGCTCATGTCGATCATCCGGGCGATGGCGGGCTCGGAGAGCTTGGCCCCGGGGCGCAGGCGCCGGGCCAGGATGGCGTCCCGGATGCGCCGGTACGCCGTCTCCTCCAGGTTGCCCCGGGCCCCCGGCTGCCCTTCCTCCGGGAAGGGCGGACGCCCCTCCGCTCCGTTCATGCCTTGAGCCCCAGGGAGATGATGCGGGCGAAGGCGCTCTCCGGGGACAGGTCCGTGGGGAGCACCGCCTCCTCCGGGAAGAAGAGGACGATCCCCGAGGTGGGGTTCGGGCTGGTGGGGACGAAAACCGTCAGGGTGGTGCGCCCCTCCAGTACCTCCCGGCGGGTGACGAAGCCCAGCACGTGCCCCGACCCGAAGGGGACCTTCACCACCCCCAGGTAGCGGTCCTTCTGCCCCGGACCCGCCAGGACCTCCACCAGGTCCTTGAGGGTCTGGTACCAGGATCCCAGCAGGGGCAGGGCGGCGAGAAACCGTTCCACCCGGTCGAGGAGCCACTTTTCCCGACGGCGGAGCTTGTGCCCCGCGTAGAAGATGAGGGCCAGGGTGACCAGGAACACCCCCACCGCCCCGGGGACGGAGCGGGTGAGACCGAAGACCAGGGCCGCCAGGGACTGCACCGCCTCGAAGAGGAACCGCAGCACCACCACCAGGACGATGAGGGGGAGGAACACCAGCAGACCCGCCGCGAAGGTGCGGGTTCCCTCGGAGATCCAGCGGCGTCCCCTGTGGAGGGTCTGTTCCGTTTGCGGGCTCATGGGGCCTTCCTCCTTGGACGGCGCTGCCGCCGTGGGCTATGCTTGGGGAAAACGGGGCGGTGCCCCCGGGACGGAGGTCTGCCCTTGTCCACGTTCTTCTACCGACTGGCCTGGCTGGTGCTGGCCCTGTACTTTCGAGTGTACCATCGACTCTCCCTGGTCGGGAGGGAGGGCCTGCCCGCGACCCGCCCCCTGATCCTGGCGGCGAACCACGGGAGCTACCTGGACCCCCCGGCCGTGGGGGTCGCCTTCCCCGGGGTGGTGCGGGGCCTGGCCTGGGACGGTCTCTTCCGGGTCCCCCTGCTGGGGGGGATCATCCGGCTGCTGGGGGCGGTGCCCGTCTCCCAGGAGGACCGGCGCAGCGCCGCGGGGGTGCTGCGTCTGACCCTGCACCTGCTGGAGCGGGGGGAGTCGGTGATGATCTTCCCGGAGGGGCGACGCAGCCCCGACGGCACCCTCCAGCCCCTGGAGGGGGGCGCTGCCCTGCTGGCCCTCAAGTCCGGGGTGCCCGTGGTGCCCGTGCGGGTGGACGGGGCCTTCGAGGCCCTGCCCACATCGGGGTGCTTCCCCCGGCCCCGGAAGATCCGGGTGACCTTCCGGGAGGCCCTCCTCCCGGAAGACTTCGCGGGCCTGCCGGACCGGGAGGCGCGACGAGCCTTCCTGGAGCGGCTGCGCCAGGCCCTTCTGCCCGACCCTCCCCAGGGGTCCTGATCCCAAGGCGAGGGGCCGCCGGACTCCCGGCGGCCCCTCGCTTCGTTCTCCTTCCGCCCCCTACAGAAGCTCGTCGAAAAACCGGCGCACCAGGTTGGCGGTGATGGCCTTGCGGTAGGAGGGGCTCTTGCGGGGCTGCACCTCCTCCCCCGCCGTGCGGGAGGCCAGGTCGGCGGTCTGCCGGTCCAGGGGACGCCCCAGCACCGCCTCCTCCGTGCGGGTCAGGCGCTGTGGCAGGGGAGCCATGCTCCCCGCCGCCAGCCGGAAGGTCCGGATCGTCCCCCCCTCCTCCTCCAGGAACAGGGCGAGGCTGACCCGGGAGAGGGTCAGGGCCTTGCGGGAACCCCGCTTGTAGAACCGCTGCCGGGAGGACGGGGCAGGCACGGGGATCTCCAGGGATTCCAGGATCTCCCCGGGGGCGCAGGCGTTCTCCCGGTACCGGGGCATGAACTCTCCGAGGGACAGGGTCCGGGTCCCCCGGGCGGAGGCCAGGCGCACCCGGGCCCCCAGGGCCAGGAGCACCACCGGCAGATCCGCCGCCCCGGAGGCGTTGGCCAGGTTGCCCCCCAGGGTGGCCCGGTTCTGGATGGCCGGGGCCCCGCTGCGGAAGGAGGCCTCCCGCAGAGCGGGCAGCAGCTCCCCCACCAGGGGGGTGCGCAGGATCTCCCCGTTGGTGGTGCAGGCCCTCAGGCGCAGGATCTCCCCCTCCCGCACGGCCCCGTGCAGCTCCTCCAGGCGGAACAGGTCCACCACCTTCTCCGGGTCCGCCTTGCGGTTCTTCCGGTCCGGCAGGATGTCCGTGCCCCCCGCCAGGAGGGTGGCGTCGGGGTGCTCCGCCAGGACCGCCAGGGCCTCCTCCAGGCTTCGGGGGGCGAAGAAGCGCCCCCGTTCCTCCGGGTCGAACTCCGGGAGATCCCCGGCGCAGGGGTTGGGACGGGGACGGAAGGAGGCGGGGTATTCCTCCCGAACCGCCCGGTCCACCGCCCGGTAGATGGGCTCGTAGCCCGTACAGCGGCACAGGTTTCCCGAAAGGGCTACCCGCACCTCCTCCCGGGTGGGGCGGGGGTTCTCCTCCAGGAGGGCCCGGGAGGCCATCTCCATGCCGGGGGTGCAGAAACCGCAGTGCACCGCCCCCTCCTCCACGAAGGCGATCTGCAGGGCGTCGGGGGTCTGCCCCTCCTCCCCGGGGACGCCCAACCCCTCCACGGTGAGCACCTCCCGCCCCGCCACCTGGAGGGCGGGAACGCAGCAGGAGTTCACCAGCACCCCGTCCAGGAGCACCGCGCAGGCGCCGCACTCCCCCTCGCCGCACCCTTCCTTGGTTCCCGGGAGGTCAAGATCCTCCCGCAGGACCCGCAGCAGGGACTTGAGCGGGTGGACCTGGGCGCTTCGTACCTTTCCGTTGACGGTGACCCGCATCCTCATGGTCCGAACCTCCTCACTGCCGGTCCGGGGCGGAGGCCCCGTCCCGCTCCTCCAGAAGCCGGAAGAGCTTTTCCCCCGTGAGGGGGACCTCCGTGCCGAAGACCCCCGTGGCGTCCTGCAGGGCGGACACGAAGGCCGGGGCCCCCCCGTTCAGGGGAAGCTCCCCCAGCCCCTTGGCCCCGCAGGGCCCCACGGGACAGGTCCCGGGCTCCAGGACCTCCACCTTCCACCGGGGGGTGTCCAGGGTGGTGGGGATCAGGTAGGCGTTCAGGTGTTCCGCCGAGAGCTTCCCCTCCCCCGTCAGGGTCAGGTCCTCGATGTGGCTCCATCCCAGGGACTGAAGGAAGCCCCCGAGGATCTGCCCCTCCACCAGGATCGGATGGATGGCCTTCCCGATCTCCGCCGCCACGGCCACCTCCAGGGGGGTCACCTCGTAGGTGTCCAGGTCCGCCTCCACCTCCACCGTCTGGGCGATCCAGGAATAGGCCTTGTAGGCCTCCCCCCGGAAGGCGTCCTGGTCCCATCGGCCCGTGCAGCCCGGGGGCAGGGTGCCACAGGCCTCCAGGCTCCCCCGGGCCTCCCGGGCCAGGTCCGCCGCCTCCCGGGTGGTCCAGGATCGGTCCTTCAGGAAAAACCGCCCCTCCTCGAACCGGGCGGGCCCCGTCCCCTCCCGATCCCCCAAGAAGGCCGCCAGGTCGCGGATCAGGGCGCCGCAGGCCTCCTGCACCACCCGCCCCACGTACATGGTGCTCCGGGAGGCCACGGTGGGGCCGCTGTTGGGGGTGACGGCGGTGTCCGGCCTGGGGCAGGCCACCTGGTCGTAGGGCACCCCCAGGGCCTGGGCGGCGATCATGGGGTGCACCGTGCCGATGCCCTGGCCCATGTCGGCGCTGCTGGCGTGGACGGTGAAGACGCCGGAGGCGTACTCCACCCGCACCGTCGTGCCCATGTTCGCCTCCCCGTCCCCCGTGAATCCTCCCCCGTGGAGGGCCAGGCTGATGCCCACCCCCCGGCGCACCCGTCCCGTCTGGGCGGCGTGGGCCACCCGCTTGTTCCGGTAGTCCCCCAGCTCCGCCGCCCGAAGCAGCACTTCCTTGGGGTGGACCGCATCCCGAAGGACCTGCCCGCAAGGCAGGACGTCCCCCTCCTCCAGGACGTTGCGGAGCCTCACGTCCAGGGGGTCCAGGTTCAGGACCAGGGCGATCTTGTCCATGTGGCGCTCCATGGCGAAGAGGGCCTGAGGGGCGCCGAAGCCCCTGTAGGCCCCGCAGGGGACCATGTGGGTGGCCACGGAGAGGGAGTGGATGGAGACGTTCGGCACCCGGTAGCACCCCTGGGCGTGGAGGGTCGCCCTCTGCTGCACCACCCGGCTCAGGGTGGTGAAGGCCCCCCCGTCCAGGACCAGTTCCACCTCCAGGGCCGTCAGGGTCCCGTCCTCCTTGACCCCCGCCACGATGCGGGTCCGGGAAGGGTGGCGCTTGGGCGTCCCCAGAAGGTCGTCGGACCGGTCGTAGACCAGGCGGACGGGCCGCCCTGCGGCCAGGGCCAGGTTGGCCACCCAGAGGGCCAGGAGGGAGGGGAAGTCCTCCTTGCCCCCGAACCCCCCGCCCGTGACGGCCTGGCGGACCCGGATGCGCTCCGGGTCCCATCCCAGGGACTGGACCAGGGCGCCGTGGACGTAATAGGGACACTGCATGGACCCCACCACCTCCAGGGTTCCGTCGTCCTGGGGAAGGGCCAGCATGCCCTGGGTCTCCAGGTAGAGCTGCTCGTGGAGCCCCGTGCGGTAGATCCCCTCCACGATCCGATCCGCCTCGGCGAAGCCCTTCTTCAGGTCTCCCCGCTGGATGCGGTACTCGTCCAGGATGTTGTCCTCCCCCCAGACGATCCCCTTCCGGCCCAGGGAGTCCTCCAGGGAGAGCACCGCCGGCAGGGGTTCCAGGACCGGTCGAAGGGCCTTCAACGCCCCCCGGAGGAGCGCCTCGTCCGGGGCCGCCAGCAGGGCGATCCCCTGGGTCGCGTAGGCCACCCGCTCCTCCGCCAGGATGGGCAGGTCGTCCCGCACCAGGTGGACGAAGTTCTTTCCCCTCAGATCCCGAGCGGTGAGGAAGACCACCCGGGACCAGTCGAAGGCCGGGTCCCTCTCGAACCCCTTAAGGATCCCGTGGGGGACCGGGGAGCCCACCACCGCCCCCTCCCAGCACCCCGGCACGGGGATGTCCGCCACGAAGGGAGCCCGCCCGGTGACCTTGTCGATGCCGTCCTTGCGGGGGACCGAGGTCCCCACCACCTTGCCGTTCATCCTATTCCTCCCCTTCCGTTCCGCCGCCGCTTCCCCGCTTGTGGTAGGGCGTTCCCGCCAAGGGCAGCTCCGTCCTTTCCCGGCCGTCGAGCCTCCGGTAGGCCAGGGCGACGGCGGGGGCGGGGGGCACCAGGGCGATCTCCCCCACCCCCTTGGCTCCGAAGGCCACCTCCCCGCCCCGGGCGTAGGAGAGCTTCACCTCGATGGGGGGGACATCCGGGGCCCTCCAGAGCCCCAGGGTCCCGTACCTCTTCACCGGATAGCCCCCGGGGGTGGGGAACTCCTCCGTCAGGGCGTAGCCGAGCCCCATGACCACCCCGCCCTCGATCTGCCCCTCCAGGGAGGTGAGGTTGATGGGCTGTCCCGAGTCGTGGCAGGCCACGTACCGCTCCACCCGCCCCTCCTCGTCCAGCAGGACCACGTGGGTGGCGTAGCCGTAGGCGATGTGGCTCACCGGATGGGGCACCTCCGACCCCATGGGGTCGCTTTGGAAGTCGAACTCCCGGTAGAGGTCCTTCCCCTCCAGGGCCTCCAGGGAACCCGCCTGAAGCAGGTCCTGCCGCAGGGCCTCGGCGCAGCGCCGCACCGCCTCCCCGGTGAACACGGTCTGCCGGGAGGCGGTGCTGGTCCCCGCATCGGGGGTGAGACGGGTGTCCGCAGGCATGTGCCGGATCCGGGAGAGGGGCAGGCCCGTGACGTGGCTCAGAATCTGGGTGGTCATGGTGGCGATGCCCTGGCCCATGCAGGCGGCGCTGGTGAAGACCCGCACCTCCCCCTCCCGGACCTCCAGGCGCACCCGGGAGACGTCGGGCACCCCCACCCCCAGGCCGCTGTTCTTCATGCCGCAGGCGATGCCCGCCCGGGGGGAGGACTCGAAGGCCTCCTTGGCGTCCAGAAGGGTCTCCTTGAGGCGCACGTCGGGCCCGGCGATCTGGCCGTTGCTCATCACGTCCCCCGGGGCGATGGCGTTGCGCCACCGGATCTCCCAGTAGGAGAGCCCCGTCGCCTCCGCCAGGAGGTTCAGGTTGCCCTCCACCGCGAAGGCGGACTGGGTGACCCCGAAGCCCCGGAAGGCCCCGCAGGGGGGGTTGTTGGTGTAGACCCCCAGCCCCTCCACGTCCATGCAGGGAACCTTGTAGGGCCCCCCGGCGTGGGTGCAGGCCCGCTGGAGCACCGGCCCCCCCAGGGAGGTGTAGGCCCCCGTGTCGGAGGTGATGCGGATCCGGTGGGCGGTGAGGTGCCCCTCCCCGTCGCACCCCGAGGTGATCTGGATGGTCATGGGATGCCGCTTGGGGTGCACCCGAAGGCTCTCCTCCCGGGTCCAGGTGAGCTTCACGGGCTTGCGGGTGATCCAGGCCATCAGGGCCGCGTGGTGCTGCACCGACAGGTCCTCCTTGCCCCCGAAGCCTCCCCCCACCAGGGCGGTGACGCAGCGCACCTTCTCCGGGGGGATCCCCAACAGCTCGGCGATCTGACGGTTCTCGTCGTACACCCCCTGCCCCCCCGTGGTCACCACGAGGCCGTCCCCCACCGGCTCCGCCAGGGCGGACTCGGGTTCCAGGAAGGCGTGGTCCACCCTCTGGGTCCGGTAGGTCCGGGACACCACGTGGGCGGACCGGGCCAGGGCCTCCTCCGCGTCCCCCCTCTTGACCCGGGTCTTCACCTCCACCCGGTTTCCCCAGGGGTGGAGCTGCGGGGCCCCCGGGGCCAGGGCCTCCTCCGGGGAGAGCACCGGGGGAAGCTCCTGGACCTCCAGCCGGATGCGTCCCAGGGCCTCCCGGGCGGTCTCGGGATCCCGGGCGGCCACCAGGGCCAGGGCGTCCCCCACGTACCGGGTCTCCTCCCCCTCCGCCACCAGCACCGGCCAGTCCGGCACCAGGTGCCCCAGGGTCCGCCTGCCCGGCACGTCCCTCCAGGTGAGGACCGCCTCCACCCCCTCCAGGGCCCGGGCCTCGGAGACGTCGATCCGCCGCACCAGCCCCCGGGGCACGGGGGAGCGCAGCACCGCCCCGTGGAGCATCCCGGGGAGGGAACAGTCGTCGGCGAACCGGGCCCGACCCAGGACCTTGTCCCGGGCGTCCACCCGGGGCATCCGCTCCCCGATCCTCCAGGCCCGGTCCTCCTCCCGGGGGACGGTCCCTTCCCGGAAGGCCCGGGCAGCTCCCTCCACGGCGTCCAGGACCTTGGCGTACCCGGTGCAGCGGCAGAGGTTGCCCCGCAGGGCCTCCCGGATCTCCCCCCGGGTGGGATGGGGGTTCCGGTCCAGGAGAGCCTTGGCGCTCAGCACCATGCCGGGGGTGCAGAAGCCGCACTGCACCGCCCCGGCGGAGGCGAAGGCCCAGGCGTAGACCTCCGCCTCCCTCTCCGAGAGGCCCTCCACCGTGAGGACCTCCTTGCCCGCCACCCCCGAGAGCTTCAGCAGGCAGGCCCGCTGTTTTCTGCCGTCCACCAGCACCGTGCAGGCTCCGCAGACCCCCTCGCCGCACCCGTTCTTGACGGAGGTGAGGTCCCGTTCCCTCCTCAGGTAGTCCAGCAGGTTCCGGTCCCGCTCCTCCCGACAGGGTTCGCCGTTGACCCGAAACGCGAACATCCTAGTTCCTCCCCTCGAAGGGTCTGCGGCGCAGGTAGACGCCCCCGGGGGGGCCCTCCAGCAGCCGCCCCCGGTGGACCACCCGACGCCCCCGCAGGTACACCTGCTCGATGCGCCCCCGGACCTCCATCCCCTCGTAGGGGCAGTAGTCCACCCGCTGCACCTGCTCCGACGCCCGGAGGATCCGGCTCCCCAGGGGATCCAACACCACCAGGTCCGCGTCGCTCCCCGGGGCCAGGACGCCCTTGCGGGGGTACAGGCCGAAGAGGCGCGCCGGGCGGGCGCAGAGGGCCTCCACGTACCGCCCCAGGGACAGGCGTCCCTCCGCCACCCCGGCGGAGTAGAGCAGCTCCATGCGGTGCTCCACCCCCGGCAGGCCGCTGGGGATGCGGCGGAAGTCCTCCGCCCCCCGGTCCTTCTGCCCCCGGGCGTGGAAGGAGCAGTGGTCCGTGGCCACCGTGTCCACCTCTCCCCGGTCCAGGGCCTCCCAGAGGGCCGATTGGTCCTCCCGGGTCCGCAGGGGCGGGGAGAGGACGAACTTCCGGGCCTCCTCCGGAGGCAGCAGATAGCGCCCCTCGTCCAGGAGGAGGTACTGGGGGCAGGTCTCCGCGAAGACCCTCCCCCCCCGGGATCGGGCGGCCCGGAGGACCTCCAGGGATCGGGCGGCGCTGACGTGCACCACCAGGAGAGGGGCTCCCGCCAGCTCCGCCAGGACGGTCATGCGGTGCACCGCCTCCGCCTCCGCCTCCGCGGGCCGGGACAGGGGGTGCGCCCGGGGCCCCCGTTCCCCCCGGGCGAAGAGGTCCTCCTGAAGGGCCGCCACCAGGTCCCCGTTCTCGCAGTGCACGCAGAGCAGCCCCCCCAGGGGGGCGAGGACCCGGGCCATGCGCAGGAGAACCCCGTCGTCCACCTGGAGGGCCCCCTTGTAGGCCATGTACATCTTGAAGGAGGGGATGCCCCCCTCCACCACCGCAGGGACCTCCCGTTCCACCCCTTCGTTCCAGTCCGTCACCGCCAGGTGGAAGCCGTAGTCGCAGAAGGCCCGGCCCTCCGCCAGGGCGTGCCAGGCCTCCACCCCCTGGGCCAGGGTCTGCCCCCGGAACTGGGTGGCGTAGTCCACCACCGTCGTGGTGCCCCCCGCCAGGGCCGCCCGGGTGCCCGAGGCGAAGTCGTCGGCGGTGCGGAACTCCCCCGCGGGGAGGTCGAAGTGGGTGTGCCCGTCCACTCCCCCGGGCAGCAGAAGCCGACCCGACACGTCCACCGTTTCGTCCCCCCGACGCAGGAGGCCGAAGCCCACCGCGTCTATCCGCTCCCCCTCCACCCGCAGGTCCGCCCGGCAGACCCCCTGGGGGGAGACCACCTGTCCCCCGACAAAGACCGTTCCCATCCCCGCCCCCCCTTGCAGGTCCCTTCGTCCGAACGGCCTAGTGGAGGCCGAAGACCCGGGCGGCCACGAAAAGCACCGCCAGGCCCACCAACACCCCGTTCAGCTCCTTGCCCTTTCCGGCGAGGAGCTTCAGGGCCACGAAGGAGACGATGCCCGCCTCGATGCCCACGGCGATGCTGTAGGCGAAGGGCATCATGAAGAAGGCCAGCATGGCGGGGACCGTCTCGGTCCAGTCCTCCATCTCCATGCCCCTGATGCCCGTCATCATGTAGACCCCCACCAGGATCAGGGCCGGGGCGGTGGCGCAGGGAGGCACCGCCGAGACCAGGGGGTTGAGGAACATGGCCAGGAGGAAGAGACCCGCCACCACCAGGGCGGTGAGGCCCGTCCGCCCTCCCTGCTCCACCCCGCTGGCGCTTTCCACGTAGGAGGTGACGGTGGAGGTGCCCAGCGCCGCCCCCGCCACGGTGCCCACCGCATCCGCCATCAGGGCCTCCCGGGCCTGGGGCAGCCGCCCCCGCTCGTCCAGAAGTCCCCCTCGGCTGGCCACCCCCACCAGGGTGCCCACAGTGTCGAAGAAGTCCACGAAAAAGAAGGTGAACAGGATCACCCAAAAGCCGGAGGTGGCTATCTGGGAGAAGTCCATCTTCAGGAACACGGGCCCCAGGGAGGGGGGAAGGGAGAAGACCCCCTGGGGCATCTTGGCCACCCCCAGGGGGATGGCCGCGAGGGTCACCGCCAGGATGCCCAAGAGGATCCCCCCCCGCACCCGGTAGTGCTCCAGGGTCACCATGAGGAGGAGGCCGCAGAGGGCCAACACCGCCGGGAGGTTCCCCCGGAAGCTCGTGAGGCCCACCAGCACCGCGTCGTTCTTCACGATGATCCCCGCCCCTTGGAGGCCGATGAAGGCGATGAACAGGCCGATGCCCCCGGAGATGCCCAGCTTCAGGCTCAAGGGGATGGTGTTGACCACCGCCTCCCGGAGCCGGGTGAGGGTCAGGAGGATGAACAGGATCCCCTCCAGAAACACCGCCGCCAGGGCCACCTGCCAGCTCACCCCCATGCCCAGCACCACCGTGAAGGCGAAGAAGGCGTTGAGCCCCATCCCCGGGGCCAGGGCGATGGGGTAGTTGGCCAGGAAGGCCATGAGCAGGGAGGCCAGGGCAGAGGCGAGGCAGGTGGCCACCATCACCGGGCCGAAGGGCATCCCCGCCTTGGACAGGATGCCCGGGTTGACGAAGATGATGTAGGCCATGGTCATGAAGGTGGTGGCCCCCGCCAGGGCCTCCGTCCGCACGTCCGTACCCCGTTCCCTCAGATGAAACCGTTTCTCCAGCCACTCCATGTCCCCGCACCTCCTCCGTGATTCCGGGAGACGGCGCACCCCGTCCCCCGGAGGTTTCTAGTCCTCGAAAAGCCCCAGGAGCCCGCCGCCCTCCAGGTCCACGTAGCCCCGGTCGGTGAGCTTCAGCCGGGGGATCACCGACAGGGAAAGGAAGGAGAGGGCCATGCAGGGATGGAGACCCTCCACTCCCAGCCCCCGGACCACCCGGTCCACCTCCTCCAGCAGACGGGCAGTCTCCTCCCCGGGGCCAGGGTTCATGAGCCCCCCCACGGGAAGAGGCAGGGCCGCCAGGATGCGATCCCCCTCCGCCGCCACGAAGCCTCCCCCCAGCTCCTCCAGAGCCCGAAGGACCCGGTGCAGGGACCGGTCGTCCGCTCCGGCGGCGATGTGGTTGTGGGCGTCGTGGGCCACCGAGGCCCCCAGAGCCCCCCGCCGCAGCCCCAGACCCCGGACGAACCCCACCCCCAACCGGCCGGACCCGGTGTGCCGCTCCCGCACCGCCAGCTTGACCAGGTCCCTTTCCGGGTCCGGGACGACCTGTCCTTCCTCCACCCGAGGGGGGAGGAGGAGGTTCTCCGTCAGGAGGGACCCCGGGCGAGCCCCCAGGACCCGCAGGAGCCTCCCTGCGGCGGGCACCCGCAGCCGCTCCCGGTCCAGAGGAGGCAGGGGCTCGCCCCGGTCCAGCAGGGCCGGGGGCACCGCATGATCGGGAGACACGCAGAGCCGCCCGTCCCGGGCCACCAGGACCCCGTCCTTCCACACCCGGTGGACCCGGCAGGTCTCCAGGGAGTCCACCAGGGCCAGGTCCGCCCTCCATCCCGGGGCGATGGCCCCCCGCCGGGGGAGGCGGAAGTACTCCGCCGGGGAGAGGGTGAGGCAGCGCAGCGCCGCCAGGGGATCCACCCCCCGGGCGCAGAGCCGCCGCAGCTTGGCGTCCTGGTGCCCCTCCTCCAGGAGGGTCCGGACGTCCACGTCGTCGCTCACTCCCATGCAGCGCCCCGCCCGGGCGGGGTCCTCCCGAAGCAGCGGGGCCAGGGCCTCCAGGTCCGGGGCCACGGAACCGCCCCGCATCATCACCCAGAACCCCCGGCGCAGCTTCTCCCGCCCCTCCTCCAGGGAGGTGCTCTCGTGGTCCCCGTCGCAACCGCTCAGGGCGTAGGCCCCCAGTGCCCGTCCGGAAAGCCCCGGGGCGTGGGCGGTCAGGGGACGGTCCCCCGCCGCGGCGATCTTGGCCCACACCTCCCGGTCCCCCGCCACCACCCCGGGGTAGTTCATCATCTCTCCCAGGTGCTGGCAGGTGCCGTCGGCGAAGAGGTCCGCCAGGTCCGCCGCCCCCAGGGGGACCCGGCAGGTCTCGAAGGGCGACGCGGGCACGCAGGAGGGGGCTCCCAGGAACACGTCCAGGGGCAGCCCCCGGCTCGCCTCGGCCATGCCCCGCACCCCCGCCGCCCCCAGCACGTTGGCGATCTCGTGGGGGTCCGCGAAGACCCCCGTGGTCCCCCGGGGCACCACGATCTCGGCGAACCGGGAGGGGGTGAGGCAGGAGCTTTCGATGTGCAGGTGTCCGTCCAGCAGCCCCGGGATGAGGACGCTCCCCCGGGCGTCCAGGACCTCCCGGCCCTCGAACCCCTCCCCCATCCCCACGATGGTCCCCCGGGCCACCGCCACGTCCACCTCCTCGAACTCCAGGGAGAGGACGTTGGCCACCCGGGCCCCCCGGATCACCAGGTCCGAAGGGACCTCCCCCCGGGCGAAGGGAAGCAGGTCCCGCAGGGAGAAGGTCATCCCAGGTCCACCGGCAGGGCCCGGTAGCGTTCCTTGAGGCCCCGGATGCGCTCCTCCAGCCTCGGGGCCTCCGGGGAGACCGCCACGGCCTCCCGGAGGCCGTGCAGGTCCAGGTAGGCGTTGTGGTGGTTCGTCCCCTTCGCCCCGAAGAGGGCAGAAAGCATGGTCAGGTCGTCGGGCATGTGGAAGTCCTCCGCCGTCTCGGCGTACTCGAAGAGGTACCAGACCTCCCGAAACCCCGACCAGGCCAGGGCGGACAGGCACATGGAGCAGGGCTCGTGGGTGGCCAGGAACACCGTCTCCCCCGGGGCGGGATGGTCCGGCAGCTCGAAGAACCGCAGGATCGTGTCGATCTCCCCGTGGAAGACCGGGTTGTCCCCCCGGCGGTTGCTCCCCACCGCCAGGGGCTGGAGGGTCTCCGGGTCCAGCACCGCCCCGCCGAAGAGGTTGTGCCCCCGGCGGACGCACTCCTCCGTCAGGGGGAGGATGCGGTGTTCCACCACGTCCAGCAGCGCGTCGATCTCCTCGGCCGAAATGGTGCCGGGACTGCGGAACCTCATGACGCCACCTCCTCCCGGGGGGGCACGCCTAGCGCCCTCCCATCAGCAGGGTCATCACCGCCTTGGCGGTATGGAGACGGTTTTCCGCCTCGTCGTACACCACCGACCGGGGACCGTCGATGACCTCGTCCTCCACCTCGTGGTTCCGATCCGCAGGAAGGGCGTGCATGTAGACCCCGTCCCGGTCCGTCCAGGCCATCTTCTCCTGGGTGCACTTCCAGGACCGGTGGGCCAGGAGCTTCTCGTCCACCACCTTCACCGCCCCGGCGGCCGCAAGCCCCGTCTGGTCCGTGACCCAGTTGCCCCAGTTCTTGGGGATGACCACGTGGGCGCCCCGGTAGGCGGCCTCCTCGTCGTCCGTGACGGTGACGGTGCCGCCGTACTTCTCCGCATTGCCCCGGGCCTGGGCGATGACCCAGTCGGGAAGCTCCCAGCCCTTGGGGTGGGCCAGGACCACGTCCATGCCGTACCGGGGGAACAGGAGGACCTGGGAGACGGGGACGGAGATGGGCTTCTTGTGGCTCTCCGCGTAGGCCCAGATGATGGAGACCTTGAGCCGGTCGAGGCGGCCGAACTTCTCCTTCATGGTCATGAGGTCCGCCAGGGCCTGGAAGGGATGGTACAGGTCGCACTGAAGGTTCATGACGGGAACCTTGGCCCACCGGGCCATCTCCGTCAGGTACCGGTTGCCGTACCCCCAGTTGCAGTAGCGGCACGCGATGGCGTGTCCGAAGCCCGAGAGGATGACCGCGGTGTCCTTGGCGGTCTCCCCGTGAGAGACCTGCATGGTGCTGGAGTCCAGGTAGTTCGCGTGCCCCCCCAGCTGGGCGAGCCCCGCCTCCATGGAGTTCCGGGTACGGGTGGACTGCTCGAAGAAGATCAGGAACAGGGTCTTGTAGAGCAGGTACGGGGTGGCTTCCCCCATGGCGAACTTCTTCTTGAGGTCGAAGGAGACCTCCAGCAGGGTGTCCACCTCTTCCCGGTCGAAGTCCTCCAGGTTGATGAAGTGCCTTCCCCGAAAGTAGCTCTTCATGTGCACTCCTCCTCTGTCTCGGTTCGGTGGGTGTTCCCGGGCCTATCGGGCCGGACGGTCCGCGACGATCCGGGGAAGGGCCGCGTACACCCCGGCGCAGTCCACCAGCTCGGATTTCCAGGTGACCTCGTCGGGGGCGTGGGCCTGATCCTCGTGCCCCGGGCCGAAGCCGATGCAGGGGATCCCCAGAAGGCCCATGATGGCCACCCCGTTGGTGGAGAAGGTCCACTTGTCCACCACGGGCTCCCTCTCCAGGACGCCCCGGAAGGCCTCCACCATGCTCCGGGTCACCGGGTGGTCCTCCTCCAGGACCCAGGAGGG
The DNA here is from genome assembly GCF_000165795.1 of Aminomonas paucivorans DSM 12260. Lineage (NCBI taxonomy): Bacteria > Thermotogati > Synergistota > Synergistia > Synergistales > Synergistaceae > Aminomonas > Aminomonas paucivorans. Next base: position 2,127,818 of record NZ_CM001022.1, read on the forward strand.
GAAGAAGCACTCCGTGGGGTACACCAGGCCGGTGTAGGAGGGACGCTCGTAGGTGTAGAGGGAAACCTCCGCCCGGGCCTCCGCCACCGAGGGAAGGTTGCGGATCTGCCGCAGCGCCCCCTCCTTGGTCTCCCCGGCGGTGAGCCTCCGGTCGATGGAGATCCAGCAGCCGTCCGCCACGGCGCAGCGGGAGGGGCTGGAGGAGAAGATCTCCGAAACCGTCAGGGATCCCTTGCCCAGGAAGGGGTCGTCCTGGAGGTTTTCATGCAGGGCCCGCAGCTCCCGGAGGATGGGGGCCATCTTGTAGATCGCGTTGTCCCCTCGCTCCGGGGCGGAGCCGTGGCAGCTCACCCCGGAGGTCCGGACCCGGATTTCCATGCGCCCCCGCTGCCCCCGGTGGATGCGCCCGTCCGTGGGCTCCGTGCTCACCACGAACTCCGGCCGCAGCCCCCCCTCCCGGACGAGGTACTGCCAGCAGAGACCGTCGCAGTCCTCCTCCTGGACGGAGCCCACCATCACCACCCGAAGGCCCTCCAGAAGCCCCAGGTCCTTCATGATCTTCCCGCCGTAGACCATGGAGGCCATGCCTCCCTCCTGGTCGCTGGCCCCCCGGCCCCCGATGCGCTCCCCGTCCTCGAAGCCCCCGTAGGGGTCGAAGGTCCAGTTTTCCCGGTTGCCGATCCCCACGGTGTCCACGTGGGCGTCGAAGGCCACCAGCCGGCCTCCCGTGCCCAGGGTCCCCAGGACGTTCCCCATGGGGTCCACCGTCACCTCGTCGAACCCGACCTTCTCCATCTCCCGCCGGATCCGCTCCACCACTTCCCGCTCCCCGCAGCTCTCGCTGGGGAGAGCGATCATGTCCCGAAGAAACCGGGTCATGTCCGGCTCGTATCGTTTCGCCAGTTCCCGAATCCGCTGGAACGTCCCGTCCACGGCGCACCGCTCCCTCCGACTTACCGGTTTTCCCCTCTGTCCAGCAGGTAGGGGACGCTCCCTTCCATCCCTTCCAGAAGGACCCCCATGAGAAAAGCCCGCTCCAGGGACCGCTCCCCCGGGAAGGGGCAGCGCAGCCGCACCCGGCGAGGCCCGAAGGAGGGCAGCAGCTCCACCTCCAGGAAGGGGTCCCGGTAGAGCCACCCCCGGGGGGGGCGCTCCAGGGACGCCTCGATCCCTCCCTCCTTCCAGGCGATGCGTCCCCTTCGGGCCAGGAAGGCGTTCTCCTCCTCCATCCCGTAGGCCTCCGGGGAGAGGAAGAGCCGGGGCTTGTCCGCGTGGGGACGCCCCCCCTGGTGGACACAGAAGGTCTCGCAGTTGCCGCAGTGGTTGCACAGGTCCTCCAGGTGGACGATCTGCCGGTCCTGGCGGACCCGCACCTCCCGGGAAGAGGTGACCCGGACCCCCTCCCCCCGGCAGGAGAAGACCGGCGCCGTCCCCCAGGCGGGGCGCACCCGGACCGCCAGGTTCGCCCGGTTGGGGCACACGTCGACGCACTTGTCGCACACCAGGTCGCAGGAAAGACACCGGGCCGCTTCCTCCACCGCCTCCTCCCGGGTCAGGGGAAGCTCGGCGAGGCCGAAGCCCCGGGCGTCCCCCCGCCCCTCCCGACGGGCGGGGACCTTCACGGCGCGGCGGAGCTTGAGGAGCTCCACCTCCTCCTCCGTGGGGACCTCCGGCGGCTCCTCCTCCGGGAAAGGCACGGCGAAGGCGTGACACAGGGATCGGGCGGCTTTTCTTCCGTCCCCGCAGGCGGCCACCACCGTCTCGGGTCCCCGCACCAGGTCCCCCCCCACGTACACCCCCGGCACCGTGGAGACGAGGCTGTCGAAGGCCCGGGCCCTGCCCCCCTCCAGCTTCACCCGGCTTTGGGAGAAGAGCAGGGTTCCCTGGGACTGGCCGATGGCGACGATCAGGGCGCTTCCCTCCAGGGAGAAACGCTCCTCCGTGGGGACGGGGCAGGGTCTTCCGTCGGGCCCCGCCTCCCCCAGACGGTTTCGGCGGCACTCCAGGCCCCGGAAGCGCCCCCCCTCCGAGAGGACCTCTTCGGGGGAGGCCAGCTCCCGGATCTCCCCCCCCTCCGCCAGGAAGGCTTCGACTTCTTCCTTAGCCGCGGGCATCTGGTCCAGGCAGCGCCGGTAGACCAGCCGGACCGAGGCTCCCAGGCGCAGGGCGGTGCGGGCGGCGTCCAGGGCGGTGTTGCCCCCTCCCGCCACCAGGACCCGGGGGCCCAGGTCCGGGGCTTGGCCCCGGGCAACCCCCTCCAGAAACGCCAGGGCTCCGTAGACCCCCTGCGTCCCCTCCCCGGGGATCCCCAGGGGGGCGTCGCAGGGGAATCCCGAGGCCAGGTACACCCCGTCGAAGGATTCCAGCAGCCTCTCCGGGGGCCCCTCCGCGGGGGAGGAGAAGCGAAAGTCCACCCCCAGGGCCTCGATGCGCACCACGTCCCCCTCCAGGGCGTCCTCGGGGAGACGGAACCGGGGGGCCAGGGCCATCATCCCCCCGGGGCGATCCCGGGCCTCCAGGACGGTGACCCGAAATCCCGCCCGGGCCAGCTCCCGGGCCGCCGCCAGGCCCGAGGGCCCGGCGCCCACCACCGCCACCTTCGGACCGTTTCCGGGAACGGGAGAAACGGAGACTCTCCCGTAACGCTCCGCGGCCCGCTTCAGGGCCCGGATGGCCACGGGCTCGTCGATCTGGGAGCGGGTACACCGGTCCTGGCAGGGGTGGGGACACACGTGTCCCGTGACCCCGGGCAGGGGATTTCTCCGCAGGATCCCCTCCAGGGCCCCGTCGAAGTCCCCCCGGGCGAGGCGCCGCACGTACAGGGGCACCTCCTGGTCCACGGGGCAGGCGGCGGTACAGGGGGCCTCCACGCAGTCGAAGGGCCCCAGGGGGGTGGGCACCCGGGGGACCCGGACCGGGGCGAAGCGGTAGCGCGGGTCCTCCAGGGAGGACGCCGCCAGCTCTTCCAGGCGGGCCACCCCGTCCCGGGCGAAGTCCCCCAGACCGGTGCAGCCCGCCGCCCGAAGGGTCTCCTCCAGCCCCCGGGCCCAGGAGGCCAGGCGTCCGTACCCCCCGGGCTTGAGAAACTCCGTGGCGGCGGTGACCGTCCGGACGCCGCAGGCGAAGAGGGACGCCAGGTTCTCCTGGTCCGCCCCGGCGGAGAAGGACACGGGCAGGTCGGGGAAGTCCTCCCGGATCCGGCGGAAGAGGTTCACCGCCAGGGGGAAGAGGGGACGACCGGAGAGGTACATCTCCCCCCCGGGGAGCCGCCCCTTGCGGTTCTCCAGGGCCAGGGTGTTGGTGAGCTTCACCCCGAAGGAGACCCCCCGGAGCCGGGCGGTCTCCGCCAGGTTGCGCAGGATCTCCACCGCCTGGGGGTACCGGAGGTCGTGCTCGAAGGCGGAGTCGGGGACGTGCAGGTCCCGGAAGCCCAGGCTCCCGTTCAGGATGGACCGGACGCCCTCCGCCCCCAGCAGGGTGGGGTTGAGCTTGACGAACACGTGGAGCCCCCGGCTCAGGAGGTAGGAGGCGATCCTCTCGATCTCCTCCGGGGGACACCCGTGCATGGTGGACAGGGTGCAGCTGGAGGCGATCCGGGAGGGGACGGGGATCTCCGCCAGGTCCGGCCGACGGACCCGCAGGACCCGGCGGCACGATTCGATCTCCTCGGAGGCGTCGGCCATGCGGGCCAGGAACTGCTGCATCCGGGGCCGAAGGATCCCCTCCAGGTTGTACCCCACGCTCAGGTTGAACAGGGTCCCCTCCCCCGGGTCCTCCCACCCCAGGATCCGGGGGAGCAGGTGCACCAGCACCCAGGCCCGGGCGTACTCCGAGGCGGACTGCTCCAGCTTCAGCTCCTGGGACCACTCCACGTTGGTCCCCTCGTCCTCCATGTCCATGCAGGGGCGTTCCACCGTCAGCTCGTCCAGGATCTGCACCGTCTTGAGTTCCAGGTACCGGGCACCGCAGAGCCAGGCGGAGGCCAGGTTCGGAACCAGTTGGGTGTGGGGTCCCGCCGCGGGGCCCAGGGGGACGTGCAGGGCCTCCCCGAAGAGCCGCCCCGCCAGGGGGGAGGCCGGATCGGGACGGAAGAACAGGGCACGGGGGATGCCGAAGAGGGACCCGTGAAGGCGATGCTCCTCCAGCATCCAAAGCAGCTCCTCCTCGAAGGACAGGGGGCGCAGGCGGTCTCTCATCTCCCCGCCCCCCCTAGAAGCGGCTCCAGACCCGGGAGGCGCACTCCCGAGCCCGGGCCAGGATCCGCCCCTCGTCCAGGACGGTGAAGGCCCGATCCCGGTAGAGGACCTGCCCCCCCGCCACGGTGTGGACCACCCGCCCCGAGAGGGGGCCGAAGAGCAGGTGCCCGTCCACGTTCCGCTCCGAAAGGGGGGTGGGGGGGTCGTAGTCCAGCACCGCCAGGTCCGCCGCCCACCCGGGGGCCAGGACCCCCCTCCGCAGGGGGAAGTACCGGTCCGCAATCTCCCCGTTGTTCTGGAAGAGCATCTTGGGCACCTCCGTCCACCCCCGGTTGGGGTGCCCCGAGGCGTGCTTGACCAGGGCGTTGCCCAGGGCGTAGGAGCGCAGCATGTCGCTGACGTACCCGTCCGTGCCCAGACCCACCAGGACCCCCGCCTCCATCAGGTCCAGCACCTTGGCGGCCCCCACGGCGTTGCCCATGTTGGACTCGGGGTTGTGGACCACCGCGGTGCGGGTGTCCTTGAGGATCCCCACCTCCTCCCGGTCCACGTGGATGCAGTGGACCGCCAGGGACTTGGGCCCCAGCAGGCCGAAGCGCCGGAAGCGCTCCAGGATGGACAGGCCGTGGAGGCGGCGACACTCCGTCTCGTCCGTGGGCCCCTCCGCCACGTGCACGTGGAACCCCTGGTAGTCGCAGGCGGAAGAGCAGGCGTCCAGGGTCTCGTCGGACAGGGTGAGGGAGGCGTGGAGGCCGAAGGTCCCGGCGATCCGGGGGTTGCCACCCTTCCCCACGTGCTCCAGGAAGGCCACATTCTCCCGGATGCCCTCCCGGGCCGCCTGGGGGCCGTCCCGATCCGAGACCTCGTAGCACAGACAGGCGGAAAGCCCCGACTCCTCCACCGCCTCGGCGAGGGCGAAGAGACTCCCCGGGATGGCCCGGGGGCTCGCGTGGTGGTCCAGCAGGGTGGTGCAGCCGCACCGGAGGGCCTCCAGCAGGCAGACCTGGGCGGAGACCTTCACGTCCTCCAGGGTGAGGGCCTTGTCCAGGCGCCACCAGAGGCGCTCCAGCACCTGGACGAAATCCGAGGCGGGCTCCCCCCCCTTGCCCCCGAACCCCCGCACCAGGGCGCTGTAGCAGTGCATGTGGGCATTGACGAAACCCGGGTGGATCAAGCCCCCCCGGGCGTCCAGGAAGGAGGCCTCGGGGTGGCGGCCCCGAAGCTCCGCCGTGGGCCCCACCTCCCGAACGGTTCCCCCGTCGCACAGCACCCCCCCGTCCTCCAGGTAGGGACGCTCCGGATCCCGGGTCACCAGCCTTCCGTTTCCCACCAGCAGCATGCGTACCCCTCCTCCCCTCGGACTCTGCGGAGCCGGACGGACGCGACGTCCTACCCCCGCAGGTACCGGTAGACGGTCTGCTCCGAGACCTCCAGACGCCGCGCCACGGCCCCCACCGCCCCCCTGAGCAGAAAGATGCCCTTGCGGTCCAGTTCCTCCACCACCCCGCGCTTCTCCTCCACGGTCATCCTCCCGGGCTCCACGCCCCGGTCCCGGATGGCCCGTTCCAGCTGCAGGTTCATGAGGTTTTCGATGGAAAGATGGATGGGCGGGTCCTCCCGGTCCGGAGGGGAAACCTCTCCCAGGGAAAGCAGACGTCCCAGGGTTTCGTGGGCCTCCCGGAGCCGGGACAGGTCCTGGTTGAGGGAGAGCATGCCCACGATCCGCCCTTCGTCGTCCCGGAGGAAGAGGCTGGAGAGACGCAGGGCCTTGCCCCCCTCCGCCAACCGACCGGGGTAGTGGGCCCGGTAGTCCTGCCCCTGGCTCTCCCGGAGCACCTCCAGAGCGTAGTCCGTCACCGAGTCTCCCACGGAGCGCCCCGTGACCTGGCCGTTGCGGATCGCCAGGATGGAACGCTCCGGGTCCCTCAGGTCGTGGAGGACCACCTCGCAGTCCTCTCCCATCACGTCCCCCAGAAAATCCACCAGGGGACGGGCAAAACGGAGGATCTCGTCGGCCTTCGTGGAGAGCACCTCCTCCCACGCTTTCCTGACACTTTTTCTATCATGACGAGGAATTCATTTCATCCACCCTACTCCCTGCGCCGACTCCCTGTCAACGCCTCCGCCGCAAAGAGAAGGGGCCGGTCGAGGGAGTCCCCGAGCGGCCCCGAACGTCTGCGCGGGTAGGCGAAACGCCCTTACTCTTCAAGCCTCCGGAGGATCCGGGGGATCAGGTCGTAGAGGTCTCCGCAGAGCCCCAGGTCCGCCACCCGGAAGATGGGGGCCTCCGGGTCCTTGTTCACCGCCACGATGGTCCCGGCGGTCTGCATCCCCGCCAGATGCTGCACCGCCCCGGAGATGCCCGCGGCCACGTAGAGCTTGGGGGACACCACCCGGCCGGAGAGGCCCACCTGGTGGGGGTACTCGATCCACCGGGCCTCCACCGCCGCCCGGGAGGCCCCCACGCCGCCCCCCAGAGCCCGGGCCAGCTCCCGAAGCAGTGCGAAGCCCTCGGGACGGCGCAGCCCCTTGCCCCCGGAGACCAGCACGTCCTCCTCCTCGATGCCCCGCCCCGCCGCGGCCCGACGAAAGGCCCGGGGGCACACCGACCCGGCGCGGGCCTCCTCGGGGAGGTCCAGGATCCGGACGGTCCCCCTGCGGTTCGGGTCCGGGGCAGGAAGGGGGAAGTTCCGGGGACGCACCGTGGCCATCTGGGGCCGATGGGCGCTCGTGCGGATGGTGGCCATCACGTTGCCCCCGATGGCGGGTCGGGTCTGGAGAAGCCCCCCCGTCTCCGGGTCCAGATCCAGGCCGGTGCAGTCCGCCGTGAGGCCCGTGCGCAGCCGCGCCGCCGCGGCGGGAAGCACGCTGCGGCCGTTGGTGGTGGCTCCCGCCAGGACCACCTCCGGCTTCTCCCGCTCCACCGTCCAGGCCAGGGCTCGGGCCTGGGCGGCGGCGTCGTAGGCCTCGAAGGCCGGGGCCTGGGCCAGAAGCACCCGGTCCGCCCCTGCGGCGATGAGGGCATTCGGGTCCGGCAGCCGGTCCCCCGCCAGGACCAAAGCGGTGACGGTACCGCACCCCCCTCCTGCGGCGCGACGATCCGCCAGCTCCCGGGCCTTGCCCGTCAGCTCCAGGCTCACGGGGTGCAGGGCCTCCGAAACGGGACGCATCTCCCCCAGCACCAGGAAGCCCGCCGCGGCGGCGGGGTCCACCAGAGACCGCATCAGGCCGCCCCCCTTCCGGAGGCCCTCAGGCCCCGTTCCGCCAACAGGTCCATCAGGGCGTCCAGCCCCGCCTCCAGGTCCGCCCCGGCGTACACCTCGCCCCGCCGGGCCACCTGGGGGGTGGCGATGCGCACCACCCGGGTGGGGGAACCGGAAAGCCCCAGCTCCTGCGGGTCCAGCCCCAGGTCCGGGGCGGTCAGACGTTCCAGGGGGGCCCGACGGGCCCTCTTCTTGCCCTCCAGGGTGGGCATGGGGGAATCGTTGAGGTGGCTCAGCACCGTGAGCAGGCAGGGGAAAGGAAGGTCCTGCTCCAGGGTTCCCTCCTCCACCACCCGCTCCACCGTCACCCCGTCCTCCCGGGGCTCCCAGCCTCCCACGTAGGTGGCGAAGGGCAGCTCCAGGAGGGTGGCCACCTCGGGGCCCACCTGCCCCGTCTCCCCGTCCGTGGCCTTTTCCCCCGCCAGGACCAGGTCGAAGGGCCCCAGGCGGCGCAACCCCTCCGCCAGCGCCAGGGAGGTGGCCCAGGTATCCGCCCCCGCGAAGGCCCGGTCCGTGAGCAGCACCCCCCGGTCCGCCCCCAGGGCCAGGGCCTCCCGGAGGGCCCCCTCCGTCTGGGGAGGCCCCATGGAGACCACCATCACGGAGCCCCCGAAGCGGCGTTTCGCCTCCAAGGCCGCCTCCAGGGCGTTGAGGTCCAGGGGATTGAGGATGGCCCCCACTCCCTCTCGCACCAGGGTTCCCTTCTCCGGGTCCAGGACCACGTCGTCCGTGTCCGGCACCTGTTTCACCAGAACCGCCAACTCCATAGCCGCACCTCCCACGTACAAGTCCCGCCATTATGCCACAGGGCATCCTGCGGGGCCCCAAAACCCGTACAATGCGACGAGAAAGCCCCGCCCGAGGGGCGGGAAGCCCGAACCGGAGAAGGAGGGGTTTGCAGTGGCGAAACGACGCATCGTGGTGGTGGGGGGAGACGCGGCGGGGATGAGCGCCGCCTCCCAGGCAAGGCGGCTGGACCGGGACCTGGAGATCCGGGTGTTCGAACGGGGACCCCACACCTCCTACTCCGCCTGCGGCATCCCCTACCTGGTGGCGGGGCTGGTGGAGGACCCGAGCCGCCTGGTGGCCCGCACCCCCGAGGAGTTCCGGGAGCAGGGCATCCACGTGTCCACCCGCCACGAGGTGACGGCCCTGGACCCTTCCTCCCGACGGGTGACGGTGCACGACCTGGTGGGGGGGCGCCTCTTCGAGGAGCCCTACGACGACCTGCTCCTGGCGACGGGGGCCACCCCCCTGCGCCCTCCCGTGCCGGGGATCGACGCGGCGGGGGTCTTCGGGGTCAGCACCCTGGTCAGCGGCGTGGCGCTGCTGCGCTTCGTGGAGGAGCAGCGTCCCCGGAAGGTGGTGGTGGTGGGAGGGGGTTACATCGGCCTGGAGATCGCCGAGGCCTTCAACTGCCACCGGGGCCTGGAGGTGAGCCTGGTGGAGCGGGCCCCCCAGGTGATGGGCACCCTGGACCCGGACATGGGGGCCCTGGTCTCCCAGGCCCTCCGGGAGGTGGGGATCCGTCTCTTCCTGGAGGAGACCCTCCAGGGGGTGGAGGTCCGGGACGGCCGGGCCGTGGGGGTCCGTACGGACAAACGGCTCCTGGAGGCGGACCTGGTGGTGCTGGGCCTGGGGGTGGTACCCCAGACGGAGCTGGCCAAACGGGCGGGGCTGGCCCTGGGGGTCCGAGGGGCCCTGGTGGTGGACTCCCGGATGCGCACCCCCACGGCGGGGATCTGGGGGGCGGGGGACTGCGCCCAGACCTTCAACCTGGCAAGCCGCCGCCCCTTCCACGTGGCCCTGGGGACGGTGGCCAACAAGATGGGCCGGGTGGCGGGGATCAACCTGGCGGGGGGGGATGCGGTCTTCCCCGGGGCCCTGGGCACGGCGGTCTGCAAGATCTGCAAGTACGAGGCGGCCCGCACGGGGCTGCTGGAGCGGGAGCTGACGGAGCTGGGCATCCCCTGGACGGGGGCGACCATAGAGGAGAGCACCCGGGCGGGGTACTACCCCGGGGCGGGGGACATGACGGTGAAGCTCCTGGCGGAGCGGCCCTCGGGGCGCATCCTGGGAGGGCAGATCGTGGGCATCGAGGGGGCGGCCAAGCGCATCGACGTGGTGGCCACGGCGATCCGGGGAGGCTTGACCGCCCAGGACCTGGTGGACCTGGACCTGAGCTACGCCCCTCCCTTCTCCCCGGTGTGGGATCCCGTGCAGGTGGCGGCCCGGCGACTCCTGTCCCTGCTGAAGGATTAGGCCCGAAGGGGAGCGGGGCGTGCTAGGATCGGACCATGAGACGGCGCCTCCACCCCCTGATCGCAAGCATCCTCGTCAGCCTCGCCTTCACTGCGGGGTTCCTCTTCTCCCACCACCGCCCCCCGGAGGCGGCGGAACGGCATTCCTTCGCCCTGGGAACCCTGGTGCACCTGAAGCTCTACGGCCCCGGGGCGGAAGATGCCCTGGACGGGGCCCTGGATCGGTTGAACGAACTGGAGGACGCCTTCTCCGTCCACCGGGTGGGATCCGATGTGGCCCGGATCAACGAGTCCGCAGGGAGAGAACCCGTTCCGGTCCGTCCGGAGACGGACCGGGTGCTCCGCCTGGCCCGGGAGGTGGCCCGGGCCTCGGGCGGAGCCTTCGACCCCACCGTGGGACCCCTGGTCTCCCTCTGGGGCATCGGGACCCCCGCCGCCCGGATCCCCGGGAAGGAAGAGATCCTCCGGACCCGGGGGCTGGTGGGCTGGCGGGACCTGATCCCCCCGGACGGGACGGAGAAGGGCTGGAAGCTGGCCCGACCCGGCCAGGCCCTGGACCTGGGGGGCATCGCCAAGGGATACGCGGGGGACGACCTGGCGGAGCGTCTGCGCCGCCGGGGCATCCTTGCAGGCCTTCTGGACCTGGGGGGGAACATCCTGGTCTTCGGCCCTCACCCGGGAGGGGGAAACTGGACCATCGGGATTCAGGACCCCCGCAAACCCCGGGGGACCCCCCTCGGATCCGTGACCCTGGAGGAGGGAACGGTGGTGACCTCCGGAGTCTACGAGCGGTTCTTCGAACAGCAGGGGGTCCGCTACCACCACCTCCTGGATCCGGCCACGGGCGTCCCCGCCCGTTCGGGGCTCCTGTCGGTGACGGTGGTGGCGAGTAGCTCCGCCCTGGCGGACGCCCTCTCCACGGCCCTCTTCGTCCTGGGACCGGCACGGTCCCGCTCCCTCCTGGCCCGCTACCCCGCAGAGGTCCTCTTCGTGACGGAGGATCGGAAGATCCTCCTCACCCCGTCCCTGAGGAGGCGCTTTCGCCTCACGGACCGGTCCTTCACCCTCCGGGACCTGCCCGGGGAGAAGGCCCCGTGAAGCCCCTGGACCGGTGGGTCTTCGGCCTCCTGGGGGCCTGCGCCCTGGGAGGGGCCCTGGCGTTCCTCCCGGGGAACCGGGAGAGAGGCTCCCTTCCGGTGGCGGAGATCCTCCAGGAGGGTCGGGTGGTGGAGCGGGTGGTCCTGGACCCCGCCGCCCCTCCCCGGGAATGGGTCCTCTCCTCCCCCGGCGGGGGGGTCAACCGGGTCCGTCTGGAGGGGGGGCGCATCCGCATGGTCGAGGCGAACTGCCCGGACCGGGACTGCGTCCGGGCGGGCTGGCTGGACCGTCCCGGCCAGGCGGCGGTCTGCCTGCCCCATCGGGTGGCCTTGAGGGTTCGGGGCACCGGGAAGGGAGAGGATCTGGATGGGATCTCCCAGTAGACGCCTCGTCCTGGACGGGCTGCTGGTGGCCTTGGGGTTGGCGGTGCACCAGGCGGAGGCGGCCCTCCCCCCCCTGCTTCCGGGAGTGAAGCCGGGGCTGGCCAACGTCTTCGGCCTGGTGGCCTTCGTGGCCCTGGGGTGGCGGGACGCGGCGGCGGTGACCCTGCTTCGGGTGTTCCTGGGGGGGCTTTTCTCCGGCCTGGGGCTGGCCTTTCTGTGCAGCCTCGGGGGAAGCCTGGCGGCCCTGGCGGCCCTGATCCTGCTGGGGCGGTTCGTCCCGGATCGCCTTTCCCTGGAGGGCTTGAGCGTGGCCCAGGCGGGGGCCTTCAACCTGGCCCAGCTCCTGGTGGTGGCCCTTCTGCTGGGGAGCTGGGGGGTGGCCCTCCCCTACGCTCCCCTTCTGGCCACGTCGGCCCTGGTCACGGGACTGGGGACGGGGCTCCTGGCCCGGATGCTGCTGCGGCATCCCTTCCTGGCGACGTCCCCCCTTCCCGGCGGATCCTGCGAAACCGAAAGGAGACAGCCATGAACCTTCGCATCGACGCCCCTCTCCTCGCCACCTTCCCGGAAGCCCGGGTGGGCTGGCTGGTGGCCTCCGTGGTCCCCGTTTCCTTCCATCCGGAGGTGGAACGCCTCAAATCGGGTCTGGAGGCCCACCTGAACGCCCTGGGGCTGGACGAAACGAACCTGCCCCGCCACCCCGACGTGGCCCGGTGGCGGGAGACCTACTCCCGCATGGGGGTCAAGCCCAGCAAGTACCGCAGCTCCCTGGAGGCCCTGGCCCGAAGGGTGCTGAAGCACCAGGGACTGTGGGACGTGTCCGACGTGGTGGACGGGTACAACGCCCTGTCGGTGCGCCACCTCCTTCCCATGGGGGCCCACGACGTGGACCTGCTTTCGGGGGACCTGACGCTGCGCTTCGGAAGGGAGGGGGAGGTCTTCCAAGGCCTGGGTGACCTGAACGAGACGGTAGACCCCCGGCAGGTGGTCTACGCCGACGAGAAACGCGTCTGCTGCTGGCTCTGGAACCATCGGGACTGCCGGGACGTGGTGGTGAGCTTCGACACCCGACGGGCCCTCTTCCTGGTGGATCAGGCCTTTCCCCCGGTCCACTCCTCCCCGGAGGCGATCCTGGGGGATCTGGAATCCCTGCTTCTCGCCCTGGGGCACCACCCGGAGGCCCGAGGGGTGCTCTCCGCCTCCTGCCCGGAGACGCCCCTCCCCTAGACCGGGAACAGAACGCGGCCCCTCCCCGCAGGATGGCGGAGAGGGGCCGCGTCTTCTCGTTTCCGCTCGTTTCCCTACCGGTCCACCCGGTGCTCCAGGAAGAGGATGGCCTTGGTGGGACACTTGTCCACGCACAGGCAGCACTGGGTGCACTTGTCCGGGTCGATGCGGGCCAGGTTGTTCTCCACGTGGACCGCGTCGTTGGGGCACGCCTTGACGCATAGGCCGCAGCCGATGCACCCCACCTGACAGGCCTTTTTCACGTCCGGTCCCCGGTGGGTGGAATGGCAGGCCACCCGCACCCGCTGGTCCAGGGGGACCAGCTCGATCAGCCCCTTGGGACAGAGGGTGACGCAGGCCCCGCAGCCCACGCACTTGGCCTCGTCCACCCGGGCCACGGAGTTCTCGATATGGATGGCGTCGAAGGGGCACACGGCCACGCAGGTGCCCAGCCCCAGACAGCCGAAGGAACAGGCCTTGTGCCCGCCCCCCGGGAGCACCACCGCCTCCCGGCAGTCCGCCGCCCCCTCGTAGAGACAGCGCCACCGGGCCACGTCGGGGGTCCCCTTGCACTTCACGAAGGCCACCCGGCGCGCCGAGGCCTCCACGGAGACCCCCATGATCTTCGCCAGAGCCTCCGCCAGTTCCGCCCCCCCGGCGGCGCAGAGGTTGGGCTTCGCCCCCTCCAGCACCACCGCCTCGGCGTAGGCGTCGCACCCGGGAAAGCCGCAGCCGCCGCAGTTCGCCCCGGGAAGGCGCTCCCGAACCTGTTCCACCCGAGGATCCGTCTCCACGTGGAACCGCTTGGAAGCATAGGCGAGGAGAAGGCCGAAGACCAGGCCCAGCCCTCCCAGGATCAGCGCCGGATAGAGAATGCCCTGCAGGTCCATGACGGCCCTCCTAGATCAGTCCCGTGAAGCCCATGAAGGCCACGGCCATGAGCCCCGCGGTGACCAGGGCGATGGGAAGCCCCCTCATGCACCGGGGCATGGTGTCGCTGGTTTCGATGCGCTCCCGAAGTCCCGCCATGAGGACGATGGCCAGGAGGAACCCGATGGAGGCGCCCACCGCGTTCACCAGGCTCTCCACCAGGCCGTAGTTCTGGTTCATGTTGATCACCGCCACCCCCAGCACGGCGCAGTTGGTGGTGATGAGGGGCAGGAAGATCCCCAGGGACTTGTAGAGCCCCGGCTGGGTCTTCTTCACCACCACCTCCACGAACTGAACCAGGGCGGCGATCACCAGGATGAAGGACAGGGTGTAGAGGTATTCCAGTCCCAGGGGGACCAGCACCAGGTTGTACAGCAGCCAGGTCATGAGGGAGGCCAGGATGATGACGAACACCACCGCCACCCCCATACCCTTGGCGGTGCCCACCTTCCCCGAGACCCCCAGGAAGGGGCAGCACCCCAGGAACTGGGAGAGGAGGATGTTGTGGACGAAAATGGCGCCGAAGAAGATCCCCAGCAGGCTCATCGTCCGTCGTCCTCCGGCCGGGTCATGCCGCAGGGCAGGGGACAGCCGGAACAGGCGGTCTGGTGCCGCAGCTGCTCCGCCTCCGCGTCCGCGTCCACCTGATCCCGCCGGGTGGCCCGGCGGTGGTGGCGCTTCCACTCCTTGTAGTGGTTGATGCCCCCCATCACCAGGCCCAGGGTCAGAAAGCCCCCGGGGGCCAGGATGAGGATGAGGGCGGGCTGGAAGGCGTGGGGCATCACGGGGATCCCGAAGACCGTCCCTGCTCCCAGGGCCTCCCGGATGATCCCCAGGACGACCAGCGCCACGGTGAAACCCAGTCCCATGCCCAGCCCGTCGAAGAGGGAGGGGATCACCCCGTTCTTGGAGGCGTAGGCCTCCGCCCGGGCCAGGATGATGCAGTTCACCACGATGAGGGGGATGAAGATCCCCAGGGACTTGTCCAGGGCCGGGGCGTAGGCCGCCACGAAGAACTGGATGAGGGTCACGAAGCCCGCGATGAGGACGATGAACGCGGGGATGCGGATCTCCGAGGGGATGAACCGCCGCAGGGCCGCCACGGCCACGTTGGACCCCATGAGCACCGCCGTGGCCGCCAGCCCCATGCCCACCCCGTTGACGGCGCTGGTGGTGACCGCCAGGGTGGGACAGAGCCCGATGACCTGCACGAAGGTGGGGTTCTCGTCCAGGACCCCCGCCCGAATTCGTTGGATCGCCGACTGGATCATGGTCTCGCCCCTTCCGCGAAGTGCTTCTTCCAGGCTTCCACCGCGTCGTTCACGCCCCCGACGAAGGCCCGGGAGGTGATGGTGGCTCCGGAGATGGCCTGGATGTCCTGGGGATCCGCCGGAGGGGTCTTCACCACCTTCAGGGGCTCCGCTCTCTTGCCGGCGAACTGCCCGGAGAAGGAAGGCTCCCCCGCGTTGGCCCCCAATCCGGGGGTCTCCCCCTGGCTCAGGATGCGGATGCCCCGCACCACCCCGTCCCGGGAGATGCCCACTACGAAGACCACGGGACCCGCATACCCCTTGGGCGCCACGGTGAACACGTGTCCCAGCACCGATCCGCCCTTGCGTCCCTCCTGCACCTCCCGGACCAGCGACCCCGGAGGCACCGGCAGGGAGGAGAAGGAGTCCGCCCCGGGCAGGGACGCCCGGAAGGCCTCCTGGCGCTGCCGCTCCTGGGTGGCCCGGATGGGTTCCAGAGTGATCTCGTGGGCCAGGCCCAGGATCAGGCCGGTGGCAGCGGTGATGGCCAGCAGGACGAGGCCCAGCTTCAGGTTCTTGCCCACGTCACTTCACCTCCTGCCCGAAGATCCGGGGCTGGAAGAACCGATCGATGAGGGGCACCGTGAGGTTCATGATGAGGATGGAGTAGGAGACCCCTTCGGGATAGCCCCCGTAGAGGCGGATCAGGGTGGTGAGCACCCCGCATCCGAAGGCGAAGACCATCTGTCCCGACTTGTCCATGGGGGAGGTGGCGTAGTCCGTGGCCATGAAGATGGCCCCCAGGAAGAGCCCCCCGGCGCACACCTCGTAGAAGGCGTCCGCGGGGATCCCCGCGCCCCGCCCCAGGATCCAGGAGAGGAGCCCCACGGTGAGGATGTAGGTCACGGGGATGTGCCAGGTGATGACCCGCTCCAGAAGCAGCAGCGCCCCTCCCAGGAGAAGGGCCAGGGCGGAGGTCTCGCCGATGCACCCCCCCACATGCCCCAGGAACACGTCCAGGAAGGGGGGCAGGGACGCCCCTGCGGCCTCCGTCCCCTTGAGGATCGCCAAGGGGGTGGGTCCCGTCACTCCGTCCAGGGTCCAGGTGGTCATAGGGACGGGCCAGCAGGTGAGCATCACCGCCCGGGCCGCCAGGGCGGGGTTGACCACGTTCTTCCCCAACCCCCCGTAGAGCTGCTTCACCACCAGGATGGCGAAGGCGCTTCCTGCGGCGGCCATCCAGAGGGGGATGGAAGGAGGCAGGTTGTAGGCCAGGAGGAGCCCCGTCACGGCGGCGGAGAGGTCCGAGACGGTGACGGGACGCCCGGTGAGCTTCTGCCACAGGGCCTCCGTCCCCACCGACGAGGCGGTACAGGTGACGATGACCCAGAAGGCGGGGACCCCGAAGGTGACCACCCCCATGAAGCCCGCGGGGAGCAGCGCCAGGAGCACCATCCTCATGATGCTCCGCACGGTCTGGGGGCCGTGAAGGTGCGGGGAGCTGGAAACCACCAGCAGCCGGTTCGTGGTCATGGCTCAGGCCGCTCCTTTCCGCCGTCGGGCCGCCACGGTGCGCTTCCCGTCCCGGCACGCCTGGGTAAGGTGCCGCTTGGAGGGACAGGCGTAGGCGCAGCAGCCGCACTCCAGACAGTTCATGCCCCCCTGGGCCTCGAAGGCGTCGTAGTCCCGCCGGATGACCGCCGCGTTCAGGGCGAAGGGCAGCAGCCCCATGGGACACACCTCCACGCACTTGCCGCAACGGATGCAGGCCGACTCGGGGGGCGTCATCGCCGCCCCCTCGGTGAAGGCCAGAAGGCCCGAGGTGCCCTTCACCACCGGCACGTCCAGGGTGCTCAGGGCCACCCCCATGAGAGGGCCTCCCGCCAGCACCTTAGCGGGTTCCGCCCGGAAGCCTCCCGCCCCGTCCACCAGGTCCAGCACCGAGGTGCCCAGGCGGACGTGGAGGTTCTTGGGCTCCCGGATCGCGTTGCCCGACACGGTGACGATGCGGTCCGTAACCGGACGCCCCAGGACCACGGCGTTCCAGATCTGGTGCACCGTGCGGACGTTGAGCATCAGGCAGCCCACGTCGGCGGGGAGCCCCCCGCAGGGCACCTCCTGCCCCGTGAGGGCGTAGATCATCATCTTTTCCGCCCCCTGGGGGTATTTGGTGCGCACCGGGAAGACTTCGATGTGGGCCTGACCCGTGACCACCCTCCCCAGGGTCTCGATGGCCTCGGGCTTGTTGTCCTCCACGGCGATGTGCCCCTTCACGCCTCCGGGGAAAAGGCTCAGGACGATGCGAAGCCCCTCCAGGATGTGGTCCGCCTCCTCCACCATGAGGCGGTCGTCGCAGGTGAGGTAGGGTTCGCACTCCGCCCCGTTGACGATGACGTGCCGGATGACCTTGTCCGGAGGGGGGGAGAGCTTCACTGCCGTGGGGAAACACGCCCCTCCCATCCCCACGATGCCCGCCTCCCGGACGATGCGCCGGATCTCCCCCGGATCCAGCAGGGAGACGTTGTCCCGAGGGTGGATCGACGGGTCCTGTTCGTAGAGCCCGTCGTTCTCCACCACCACGGACAGCTCCAGGTTGCCGGAAATGGCCAACCGGGGCGCCACGTCCCGCACCGTTCCGGACACGGAGGCGTGGATGGGGGCGGAGACGAAGGCTTCCGCCTCCCCGATCTTCTGCCCCACCAGCACGCGGTCTCCCCGCTTCACCAGGGGGACGCAGGGAGCACCGATGTGCTGCACCATGGGATAGACCAGCTCACGGGTGGGAAGAAGCGATTCGATGGGCTTGCACTCCGTGGCGCTCTTGCGATGGGGGGGGTGGGCCCCCTTCTTGAACGTGGGGAAGGGCATGGCATGACCTCCATCTTGTGGTTCTTGTCACAAATTTGGGGCATTCTACCACACAATGCCTCATCCTACCATGAACCCTCGGCCCCGGAGAAACGGAGACGAATTTTGAATAGGTTGACGAAACTCGGGTGTCCTACTTTCCCGCCGCTCCTTCGATCCCTTCCCTCAGGGGGACGAAGCGACAGTCCTCTCCCCATCGGTCCCGGAAGCCCTCGGAGGTCCGTTCCCGCACCAGGATCCGCTGGAAGCCCCGTCCCGTCTCCAGGGGCAGCACCAGCCTCCCCCCCGGGGCCAGCTGCTCCTGCCAGGGCAACTCCACCCGGGGGCAGGCCGCCGCCACGAGGATGCGGTGGTACGGGGCCCCGGGGGGCCACCCCAGGCGCCCGTCGGCACACCGGACCTCCACGGGGAGTCCCAGGTCCGCCAGGGTCCGGGCCGCCCGCTCTGCCAGGGAGGCGACGCGCTCCACCCCCACGACGGTGCAGCCCAGCCGGGCCAGCACCGCCGCCTGGTAGCCCGATCCGGTACCCACCTCCAGCACCTTCATCCCCGGCTCCGCCCCCAACAGCTCCGTCATCCGGGCCACCATGTAGGGCTGGGAAACCGTCTGTCCCCTGCCGATGGAAAGGGGAAAGTCCCCGTAGGCCGCCTCCAGCTCTTCCTCCGAGGGGGTCTCCCCCAGAGAGGGAACGAACCGATGCCGGGGCAGGGAGGCCAGGATCGCCAGGACGCCCTCGTCCCGCACCCCCCGGCGGCGGATCTGCCCCTCCGTCATGGCCTCGGCGAAGAGCCTCCAGTCCAGGACCTCCATGGGGTCCCCCTAGGCCCCGGCGGGACGGCCGTCCTCGGGAATCTCCGGGTCCGCCGCCCGATAGGGCACCGCCCCCTTGGGGAGGCGCACCGCATCGTGGGGGCACACGGCGGCGCAGCGCTGGCAGACCACGCACCGATCCTGCCACACCGGCAGCAGCCCCTCCTGCCAGGCGATGTTCCCCGCGGGACAGAGCCGGGCACAGCGGCCGCAGCGCACGCACCGGTCCGGGTCGGCGGAGAATTCGCTGAAGGAGCTGTGGGCCATCCAGTTCCAGACGAACCGGGATCGCCCCAGGCTCTGGAGGGGACCCGCCAGGCCGGAGCCCTTCCAGGGCTGCCGTCCCGTCCGCAGGGCCTCCCCGAAGGCCCGGGCCGCCGCCTCCCCCGCCGCCAGGATCTCCTGGTCCCGTTCCGTGGGGGCAGCCTCCTTGCGGAGGTAGTTGCTGGGCATGATAAACTCCCGATACCCGTAAGGGGTGTATCCCTTGCGACGCACCAGGGCCCGGACCGCGCCCCCGAGGCCCAAAGCTGCCCCTGCCATGGTGGCGAAGGCGAACAGGGGCTTCCCCCGCCCCGGAGGGAGGGCCTGAAGGGCCTCCCAGACGGGGGGATAGGTGGTGAAGGCCGCCACGGGGAACCCCACCCCCAGCAGATCCGCTCCCTCCAGGTCCTCCTCCCGAAACCCCCGCTCCAGGGGCGCCAGACGCACGGATGCCCCCGCCTCCACGAAGACCCCCTCCAGGGCCCGGGCCGCCCTCAGAGTGTTGCCGGTGCCGCTGAAGACGTACATCGCCACGCTGTCCCACGTCATGGGCTAGATCCTCCCGTCTCGAATCCTCCGGATCTTGCCGGTACGCTGCACCCGCTCCAGGGTCCCCGGGGCGGTCACCCGCACCGCCAGGTCCTCCAGAGCCCGGTTGCGGGGGTCCCGGTAGACCGCCGCCTCCTCCAGCACCGCCTCCAGGGCCCGGGCCTCCAGGGCCGGGTCCCCCACCCAGGGCCCCTCCCGGAGGGCCTCCACGGCGAAGGTGACCCCCGTGCGCCCTCCCTCCTTCGGGTCCACCTGCACCTGGAACGCCCCGGAAAGCTCCTCGAACCGTCCGAAGGCGGAGGCCACCTCGCTCAGGTGGAGCTTGCCGAAGTGCACCCGCACGTAGTCCCCCAGGCGGCCCCGAAGGCGAAAACGCGGGGAGGTGCGCCCGCAGGGGCAGGGCTCCTCCAGCCACTCCGCCGCGTCCCCCAGGCGGTAGCGGATGAAGGGGTGCAGGGTCCGCTCCAGGGCGGTGACCACCACCTCCCCCTCCTCTCCCAGGATCTCCTGGTGGCACCACTCGTCGCAGAGGTGGAAGGTGGTGGCGTCGCAGTGGGGACACTGGTACCCCTGGGGGCCGATCTCCACCGCCCCGTAGAGGGGAGAGGCCACCAGGGAACAGCGGAACACCTTCTGGAGGTACCGCCGGGTCACCTCCGACAGAGGTTCTCCGGTGAAGAAGATCCGCTCCACGGGGGTGTCGAACCCCCTCCGCTCCGCCGTCTCCGCCAGGGAGAGGAGGGCGGAGGACATGGCCATGATCCCGTGGGGGCGGAACTCCGCGAGAAAATCCAGGGTGTCCCGGTTGTCCTGGTTGAAGGTGAGGGAGAGGACCTGGCACCCCGTTTCCTCCAGCCCCCGGTTGAAGGCCAGGAAGCCCGTCCACAGGGCCCCCGCCCGCAGGAGGTTGGCCACCCGCATCCCCGAACGGATCCCCAGGGCCCGGAAGGCCCGGCCCGTCACCAGCCCCGCCCGGTCGAACTCCTCCGCTCCCCAGAGGGCGTACCGAGGCTTGCCTGTGGTGCCCCCGGAGGCGAAGACGTAGGAGCGCTCCTCGGAGCGGGTGAGCATGTCCCGGCTCGCCGGGGGACAGTGGGCCACCAGGTCCGCCTTCTCCAGGAGGGGAACCCGGGCGGAGAACTCCTCCAGAGAATCCAGGGGGCCGGAGACACCCGCGAGGCGCTCCCGGTAGAAGGGGCTCCTTCGGGCCTCGTCCAGCAGGGCGTTGAGCCGGGCCAGCACCCGACCCTCCCGCTCCTCCCGGGGACGCCACTCCAGTCCGAAGAGGTCCGGGGACAGGTCCTCCCGGTTCAGCAGGCGCACCAGGTCCAGGGGGATCTGGCGTCCGTCGTGAGCCCCCTCCACGTCTCCTCCCAGGCCCATGGTGCCGGCCCGGCAGAACCGCAGGACCCCCAGCCCCGCCAGGGCCTCCACGACCTCCTGCACTCGATTGTCGGGCCCGGCGATGCCCGCGGTGGACAGGTAGCCGTCCAGGAGGCTCAGGCTGCCGGAGAGGAGGTCTTCCGCCCGGCCCACCGCCTGCACGAAGAGGGTGCGGTTCAGGGGAGAGGGGATCACGTCGGTCCCCCGGCCCGCCAGGAGGGTGAAGTGGGGGTCCTCCACCAGACACCCCTGGCCGCAGTGCTCCCGCCAGGCCCCCAGTTCCCGCTCCACGCGCACCTCCACCGCCTCGTGGATCCCCAGGGCACCCCGGGGCAGTCCCGCCGCCAGGTTCCTCATGGCATCCTCCAACAGAGGGAGGAACCGGTCCATCAGGTCCTCTCCCTCCACGAAGAGGTTCTGGCAGCTGGTGCAGGCCCGCTGCTCCCACAGGGAGGCGTCCTTGGCGAAGCCCGCCGCCGCCGCCTTCAGGCCTGCGTCGTCCAGACCCCGGAGGAGCACCCCGAAGCTGATCTTGGGGCCGAAGGCCAGCACCTGGGTCCGGGGGCTCAGGCGTTGTTTGTAGGCCCGCACCGCTTCTTCCCCCCCGAAGAGGAGCACCGCGTCGCAGACCTCCCTCACCCGGTCGTCCACCTCCCCCGCGTCGTGGGGCCAGTAGGTGGCGGCCTGGAAGGGAGCCAGCTCCCCCTTGGGGTCCGCCTCCTCCAGGGCCTCCAGGAAGAGGAAGGGGAAGACCGGGTCCTGGCGGGAGACCTTGAGGATGTTCACGTTCTTGGTGATCATGCCGAAGAGCAGGGAGTCCACGGAGCCCAGGAAGATGTTCCCCGCGGCGATGTGGCACACCGTCCCCAGGGGAAGGGCCCGGGCCACCCGGCCGTGCCGCAGGGGCAGGAAGCCGTCCAGGACCCGAGGGGTTCCCAGGCAGGCCAGACGCCCCTCCAGGGTCCGCCGAGTGAGCAGCCGCTCCAGGATGGACAGGCCCAGCTCCACCCCCTGGAGGGAGTACCCCGTCACCCCCGGCATGGTCTCCAGGAGGATCCGCCGGTAGCGCCCCTCCGGACAGGTGAGAAGCCGCCCGGTGCGCTCCAGGATCCCCAGGATAGTGTCCAGGGGCGTGCGGCGGCAGAGGCGGCTGCGCTCCTCCAGGGCCCGCCGGTCGAAGAGCTTTGCCGCCTCCTCCTCCGGGAGCCGCTCTCCCAGATCCGCCCACCGGCCGAACAGATAGTGTCGCTTCCAGGCCTCGCTCATCGGGCCGTCCCTCCCCTTCGGTTCAGGATCTCCTGGGCCGCCACGGCGCAGCCCTTGTGCTGGTGCACCCCGCCCCGGCGCACCGACGCCAGGTAGTCCCCGGGCAGACCGCAGGGGCAGTCTCGTCCCAGCACCGCCAGGTCTGAGGAGAGCACCGCCTGGTTGGGCTGCGCCCCGTTGTAGGGGGTCAGAAGCTCCAGCAGCCCCTCCTGACCGTGAGGCAGGATCTCCAGGGTCAGGGGGTCCCGCACCAGCATCCGCCCGAAGACGGGCACGTGGTGGTGGCCGAAACGGCAGGCCCCGTAGGGGACCCCGTGTTCCGCCATGCCGAAGGTGTCCCGCACTCGTTCCGCGGGCAGGC
The DNA here is from genome assembly GCF_000165795.1 of Aminomonas paucivorans DSM 12260. Lineage (NCBI taxonomy): Bacteria > Thermotogati > Synergistota > Synergistia > Synergistales > Synergistaceae > Aminomonas > Aminomonas paucivorans. The sequence continues at coordinate 2,149,928 of NZ_CM001022.1, forward strand.
CCACGGTCTCCTCCGCGAAGGCGGCGAAGGCCGCCGCGGTCATGGGGGTGCCCCCGTGGCTCTTCCAGCCTCCCCCCGCCAGGAGGAAACTCCGGGGGTGCACCTTCACCCCCGGGCTCAGCCGGGCGGCCTCCAGGAAGGCCCGGTGCATGAAGGCGGGGAAGCCCACCAGCCGCAGGGGGGCATCGTCCTTCCGTTCCAGGAGGTACCGGGCCGCCTCCTCCGGGTCGAAGTCGAAGGCTCCGGAGGGGTCCCGGCGGATGAGCCAGCGGACGCTCTTGGCGGGGGCGCAGGCCATCTTCTGGGCGGCGCTCCAGGAGGTGCCCACGTCGGAGGCCTCCGAGGGATCGTAGCCGAACATCAGGTAGTGGGCCGGCTCGGGATCGCAGAATCCCAGGGCCCGGAACACCGCCCGGCCCATGCCCTCCACCCGGGCCAGGCTGTCCCGGTCCAGGCAGAGCTGGGTCTTCTGCCCTCCCGTGCCGGAGCTGGTGAGGGTGAGGGCCACTTCCTCCTCCGGGATGCTCAGGAACCGGTGCAGCTTCATCACCCCCGCGAAGAGGGGGGGGAGGCGCCGCCAGTCCCCCGGCTCGGGGCTCAGGGGAGGATGAAAGCGGAAGCGCTGTGCCAGATGGTCCAGGTAGGGCTGCCGGGGACGGTGGAAGGCGTCGCACTCCGCCATGGCCTCGGCGAAGAGGCGCTCCGCCTCCGGGGAGTCCTCGAAGACCGCCGGGTGGGCCACCAGGGCATCCACCTGGGGAAGGTGCGGGAGCTGGGATTGCGGCATGGTCGTTTCCCCCTTCGCGGACGGGTTCTCCGTCTCTCGCGGAATGGCCCCATCATAGCGAAAGGGAGACCATCGGTCAGGGGGGATCTTCGCCATGGCGCCGGGCGAGGGAACCTGCTAGCATGAGAACGCTTCGGCGCGACATGGTTAGGCACTCTTCGGGAGGTGGTCTCGTGCTGGAGAAGGTGGATCTGAAGCGCAAACTGGAGAAGGGGACCTTCAAGACCCTGGCCCCGGACCTGCGGGAGCGGCTGGGGGAGCTGCAGCGCCGGGCCAAAGACCTGGACATCCCCGTGGGAGTGGTCTTCGAGGGATGGGACGGGGCGGGCAAGGGCACCCTGATGAACGAGCTGATCCTGGCCCTGGACCCCCGGGGCTTCCAGGTACACAACGTGGGGGGGCCCACGGAGGACGGACGCTTCTGGCCCCCCATGAGGCGTTTCTGGAAGCTCCTGCCTCCCCGGGGGCGGATGGCCCTGTACAACCGGAGCTGGTACCGCCGGGTCCTGGAGGACCCCCTGGAGGAAGGGGCCTTCGAGGAGATCCTCTCCTTCGAACGGCAGCTGGCCCAGGACGGATACCTGATCGTCAAGTTCTTCCTCCACATCTCCAAGAAGGAACAGAAGAAGCGCCTCCAGGCCCTGGAGGCGGACCCCGCCACCAGCTGGCGGGTGACGGATCAGGACTGGGAGCACCACAAGCGCTACGACCGCACGGAGACCCTGGTGGAAAGCATGCTCCAACGCACCGACAAGGGGCACGCCCCCTGGACGCTGGTGGAGGCCCACGACCGGGAGTACGCCACCGTCAAGATCCTCACCACGGTGATCCAGGCACTGGAGCAGCAGATCGCCCGGGTGGAGGCGGCCCGGGCACTGGGAGCTGCGCCGACGCCCCCGCTGGTCACCCGATCCACCCCGGACCCCCTCAAGCCCGCCATCCTCCGCAGCCTGGACCTGGACCTTTCGGTGGCCCAGAAGGAGTACAAGAAACAGCTCAAGGAGCTTCAGGAGCGGCTTCGGGACATCCAGTACGAACTCTACCGGGTCCGGCGCCCCCTGGTGGTGGCCTTCGAGGGCCCCGACGCGGCGGGCAAGGGGGGGTGCATCAAACGCCTCACCCAGGAGCTGGACCCCCGGGGCTACCAGGTGGTCCCCACCTCCGCCCCCAACGACTGGGAGCGGGCACACCACTATCTGTGGCGCTTCTGGACCGCCTTCCCCAAGGCAGGACACGTGGGCATCTTCGACCGGAGCTGGTACGGCCGGGTCCTGGTGGAGCGGGTGGAGGGCTTCTGCTCCGAGGGGGAGTGGCGCCGGGCCTACGGGGAGATCAACGAGATGGAGGAGCAGTGGGTCCGCAGCGGGGCCCTGATGGTGAAGTTCTGGCTCCACATCAGCCAGGAGGAGCAGCTCCGGCGCTTCGAGGAACGGGAGAAGACCCCCTGCAAGAACTGGAAGATCACCCCCGAGGACTGGCGAAACCGGGAGAAGTGGCCCCGCCACGAGGAGGCGGCGGAGGAGATGCTCCTGCGCACCAGCACCCCCGGGGCTCCCTGGGTGGTGGTGGAGGCCAACTGCAAGGAATACGCCCGCCTCAAGGTGCTCCGGAAAGTGGTGGAGACGGCGGAAGGGGGCCTGGGGAAGAAGTAGGTTCCGGCGAGGGGGCGGAAGGGGTGATCCCCCGCTCCCTCACCATTTCCTGGGCGTACCGGGCCAGGGACCCGAAGGCCTCCAGGAGCGACCAGGCCTCCTGCCGGGGGGTGCGGGACCCCGCCCCCGAGTCTCCCCCGGCCCACCCTCCGTTCCAGGCTCCCTCCTGGACCTCGTAGCGTCGGAAGGCCCTCCTGGCCCGCTCTGCCAGGGACTCGTCCCCCAGAGCGAAGGCTCCCAGGGCATCCCGCAGCAGCTCCTTGAGGGTCTCGTAGAGCCCCGACCAGCCGGGGGCACGGGAGAGGCTGACCCCTTCCCGGTGATGGAAACGCATCGCCGGACCGCTCAGGTCCTGCGCCAGGGTCCGGGCCAGTCCTCCCATGGAAAGGAGGGGAAACTCGTACTCCCCGTAGGCCCGACGCCGCGTCTCCGGATCCGGGAACTCCAGGGAGTCCAGGTACCCCACGCAGGACTCCGCCAGGTCCGGCAGTCCCCTGCGGAACCGCTCGATCCGCTCCTCCTCCTGGGGGCTCTCCGCTAGCAGGTAGAGGAAGGTCTCCAGCAGGTTGGCCAGACGGCTCATCTCCCGGTCCAACAGCTTCAGGGCCAGCCCGGGGACCCGGGCCAGGGTGTCGTCCAGGAACTGGGGCTCCCCCACCGCCTCCGCCCCGGCAAACCAGCGTCCCGCCAGGGACGCCAGGGCCCCCGCCAGGGGGATGCCCAGCAGGGCGTTGAGCCCCGTCACCCCCGCCCCGATCCAGGGCACCGCCTGGGCGGGGGAGATCCCCGCCCCCTCCAGGAGCTGCACCAGCCAGGGAACCAGGGGAAGGACCGCCAGGGCCCCGCAGAGCTTGTACAGGCAGGTGGCCGCCCCCAGGCGGCGGGCGTTGCGCTTGGCCCCCAGGCTGGAGAGCAGCACCGGGGCGGCGGACCCCACGTGGGCCCCCAGCACCAGGGGGACCAGGGCACCCAGGGAGAGGACCCCCGAGGAGGCCAGGGCGATCCCCAGGGCCAGGACGGCGGAGCTGCTCTGGAGCAGCGCCGTGACGGCCAGGGCTGCCCCTCCCAGGACCAGGGGCCACCGGGAGGCCCCGAGGATCAGCTCCCGGGCCTGGGAGGTGCGCATCAGGGGGTCCACCCCCAGCTTGATGAGGAACATCCCCAGGAGCACCAACCCCAGACCCCGCACCACCTGACCGGCGGTGCGCCACCGACCCCGACCCAGCAGGGCCGCCCCGGAACCCGCCGCCAGCACCGCCGGGGCCAGGACCCCCACGTCCAGGCTCAGGAGGAACGTCACCGCCGCGGCCCCCACGCTGGCCCCCATCATCACCAGCAGGGAACCGGCGAAGGGGAGGGCTCCCAGGTCCACCAGCCCCACGGCGAAGGAGGTGGCCACGGAACTGCTCTGGGAGAGGACGGACAGGAGCGCCCCGAAGCAGAAGGCCCCGGAGGTCCGGGAAGCCAGGCGCCCGAGAAAGGCCCGTTCGTCCCCCCCCAGGGCGGAACGGCTCGCCCGGGTGCTCTCCTCCACCCCGAAGAGGAACAGAGCCAGTCCCCCCAGGAGGGCCACCACCCCCGATACCACCACGGCGGCTAGATCCTCTCCCCCGCCAGCAGGGCCTCCAGCACCCCGTAGCGCAGCCCCCGGTCGCTGGCCACGAGGGCGGGGGCGTCGAAGGCATCCAGGACGGCCTCCACGATGCAGGCCCCCGCCAGGACGATCTCCGCCCGCTTGGGATGCAGCCCCGGGAGGGCCTTGCGCTCCTCCACCTTCAGGGACCGGTACAGGTCGATCTGGCGACGCACCTCCCGGGCCTCCAGGGAAAACCCCGTCACCCGATCCGGGTCGTAGGCGGTCAGGCCGAGGGCCACGGAGACCAGTGTGGTCACGGTGCCCCCCACCCCCACCAGGACGGGGCCCAGGGGCCGGGCTTGGGCGATCAGCTCCGCCGCCTCCGCCAACCCTTCCCGGGCGGCTCGGCACGCGGCCTCGCAGGAGGAGAGGGAGACCGGGTCCTCCCCCGCCAGGAAGCGGTCGTGGAGGAACAGGGCCCCCAAGGGAAGGCTGCGCCGGAGGGAGATCCCCTCCGGAGAGCCCAGGATGAACTCCGTGCTCCCCCCCCCGGTGTCGAAGACCACCCGGGGGCCCGGGATCCCCAGACGGGAGGAGGCGGCCCGAAAGGCCAGGCGGGCCTCCTCTTCCCCCGGAAGGACCCGCACCTCCACCCCCACCTCCGCCAGGAGGCGCGCCGCGAAGGCCTCCCCGTTTCGGGCGGTGCGAAAGCCCATGGTCCCCACCGCGGCGATCCGCCGGGCTCCCAAATCCCGAGCCTGCTTCGCCAGGACCCGGACCGCCCCCAGCCCCCGCTCCATGGCCTCCGGGGAGAAGACCCCCGTGGAGGTCAGGCCGTCCCCCAGACGGACGATCTCCTGCCGATCCAGGAGGGGCACCAGGCGTCCCCCTTCCTCCCGGGCCACCAGGAGTTTGATGGAATTGGTCCCCAGGTCCAGTACCGCCACGGGCTCCATGCCCCCACCTCCCCTTCGGTGCCCTAGTCTAGCACGGTCCTGACGAGACGCCGGAGCCCAGGGAGTATACTGAGGGACGAGGAAGGGGGTCTTTGATGGGACGGTTTTCTCCCCCCGACGTGACACCCTACGACGAGTCCGCGCAGAGAAGCCGGGAACGTCTGGACCGTCTGCTCACCCGGGTGGGCTTCCTGCCCCCGGCCCTGGACGGCAGCGGCTGCCTCCTTCACGTGTCCGACACGCCCTCGTCCACCTACGGATACCTGAGGCGGGTGCTCCAGAGGATTCGTCCCCTGTGGCTGGTGCACACCGGGGATGTGGCGGACGAGATCAAGCTGGAACTGTGGCCCAACTCCCGGGACTGCTACCGGGACCGGGTCCGGAAGCTGGCCCGGATCCTCCGGGAGGAGGACGTGCCCTGCATCGTGGCGGCGGGAAACCACGACGACCCGGAGATCCTGGAGGACCTCCTGCCCTGTCGCCGGATCATCCGCCGGGGGGAGACCCTGGATCTGGGACCCCTTCGGATCCGGTTGGGACACTACTACCGGGACGTGGCAGCGGAACCGGAGGCGGTGAACCTCTTCGGCCACGACCTTACCCGCCGAAGCGGGGAGGAGAACGGACGGCTCTACCTGAACGGCCTGGAGCACATGCACCTGGTGGACCTGGTCTCCCGGGAAGTGACCCGCCTGCCCTACCCGGGAGGGACCGACGACGAGCGGATGCTGAGACGCCGACGGCGCATGTAGCGCCGCGAGACCCGACGAGGAGGGTGACCCATGCTTTCCCTGGTGCGCGGAGGCCCCAAGATCCTGATGATCGAGACCACCCGCTCGGACCCCCGGCTGGAGGAGCGGCTGAACCGCTCCGGGACCCTCTCCGACACGGACCCCGCGGCGGCGGTGGACCTGGCGGGGGAGGAGGCCACGCTGGTCTTCCTCTTCCTCTCCGGGGAAGGGCAGGGACAGCTCAAGGTCCTCTCCACCCCGGAACCCCCGGAGACGGTGCTCTGCGACCTCATCAACCAGCACCTCACGGACCTGGTGGACCACGTGACCACCGCCCCGGGGATGGTGGTGATGCGCCTTTTGGGGAACCTGGACCAGGCCATCGACCGCATCCGGGAGGACCTCCAGGGAGAACCCAGCCAGAGGGGCTGGGGCTCCCGGTTGCGCTGCGCCGTGGAGACGGGGACGGTGGTGTACTTCACCACCCAGCCCCTGAACCGCCCCCTGACACCGGAGGACTTCCACCCGGAGGCCCTCATCGTCCACCAGCCCTACTCCACCGTGCTGACCCACCTGCGGGGCAAGGCCATGGACTACCTGGCCCTGGCCATGGGCACCCCGGACTGGAACGACATGGAGGTGCGCATCTATGACGCCGAGGACCGGTACGACCTGCACTATCGACGGCTGATGACCGCCGTGGAGGGGCTGGATCTGGGGGTGGTGCTGGGAGAGGGATGGGGGAAGGACCAAGCCATGCTCCTCATGAGCGTGCCGGTCTACCGGGTGCGCCTCTTCACCCCCCTGCCCCCGGAGGAGATCAAGAAGGTGGCCCTGGCCCTGGAGTACCGGGAGGACGGCAGCCGGTGCGTGGACCTGGACGTCTTCGCGAAGGGGAAGAAGGTCCCCTGGACCGGAGACCGGAAGGCGGACCGGGCCTCCTCCCGAAACGGCCTGGCCCTGGAATACCGCCGGGACCTCTTCGGACGACTCAGCCCGGAGACTCGGGAACGGGCCGCAGCCTTGGAGGAGGAACTGGCCCGCAAACCCTCCTGACCTTCCCGGCGCTCAGGACGCAGGCTCCTTCGCCCCCCGGGCCAGGGAGAGAAACACCCCCAGGACGCTGAGCCCCGCGAAGAGACCGAAGCACCCCCGCATGGCCCCCACCATCCCCAGGGGGTCCGCTCCGGTCGGGACGGCCCCCAGCCCCCGCAGGTTCAGCACCGCCGCCACCAGGGCCATGCTGGAGGACTGGCCCAGAACCCTCATGAGCGCCAGGGTGGCGGAGGCCTGTCCCAGGTCCCCCCTCCCCACGGAGCCCAGGATGGCGTTGGTGTTGGGGGAGGAGAAGAAGGCAAACCCCAGCCCCTGCACCGCCCCCGCCGCCGCCAGGAGGGCCAGGGAGGACCGGGTGTCCTGAAACAGCAGCAGCCCCAGACCCGCCCCCGTGAGCCCCATGCCCAGGGAGGCCAGACGCCCCGGATCGAACCGGTCGGAAAGCCGCCCCGCCAGGGGAGAAAAGAGGGTCTGCACCACCGGCTGCACCGCCAGCAGCAACCCCGCGTCCCGGGGAGAGAGCCCCCGGATCTCCTGAAGGAACAGGGACAGGAGGAACGTCACCCCGTAGGTGGCCCCGTAGTGCAGCAACGCCGCCAGGTTCGAGAAGGCGTAGGCCCGGCCCCGGAGGAAGAGCCGCAGGTCCAGCAGGGGGTTCGAGGACCGGAGCTGCCTTCGGGCGAAGACGCCCCACAGGATCGCCCCCGCCGCCAGGGCCGCCGCACCCCGGGGCTCCGGAAGCCGGGGAACCCCCCAAAGCAGCCCCGAAAGCCCCAGGCCGAAGAGGCCGCAGGAGACCCCGTCCAAGACCCCCCTCCCCGTCCCCCGGGGCAGCCCCCCGGGCAGGGTGGCCAGCAGCGCCAGGGTCGCCCCGCAGGGAAGCAGGGGGACCCAGAAGAGCAGCCGCCACCCCGCCAGGTCCACCAGCAGCCCCCCCAGGGTGGGCCCCAGGGAGATGCCCAGGTACACCGCCGCCACGTTGACCCCCAGCACCCGTCCCCGCTCCCCCGGGGGAAAGGCCTCCGTGAGGATCGCCACCCCTCCCACCGTCATGAGGGCTCCCCCCGCGCCCTGCAACCCCCGGGCCGCCAGCAGGAGGGGGAAGGTGGGGGCCAGGGCGCCCCCCAGACACCCCAGGGCGAAGACGCCGCACCCCGTCCCGAGCCCCCGGGCATGGCCGTACAGGTCCAGCCCCTTCCCCGCCGGGGCCAGACAGACCGCCAGGGCGAAGAGGAACACCGACGCCACGGCTCCCAGGGAGGAGGCTCCCTGGGCGAACTCCCGGCCCATGTCGGGCAGTCCCACGTTCACCGCCGACGCCATGAAGGGGGGCAGGAAGGAGGCGGCCAGGGAGATCCACAGAACCCACCTCTTCCGGCGGGAATCGGAAGGCGAGGGCTCCATGGTTCAGTCGGGCAAGGCGGCTTCCACCACCCGCACCAGATTGTCCCGGAGGATCTTCCGGGTCGTGTGGGGACCGAAGCGCTCCACCAGACGGCCGCGACACCGCGCCGCCTCCTCGTGGCTTCGGAAGAGATCCTTGGGCTGCTCCCCCGCCAGGGCGAAGAAGGGGTCGCACAGGTCCAGCCCCAGGGCCGCATGGTCCGGTCCCCCCACCTCCACCAGGTGCTCCAGGTGCCGCAGCATCCGATCGCAGGGATCCCCGTCTCCCCCCACAAAGGGGGCGTGGGCGTTGAACCCCACCACGCCGCCGGAAGCCGCCACCGCCCGGATCTGGGAATCCGTCAGGTTCCGGGGATGGTCCAGCAGGGCGCGACAGTTGGAATGGGAGGCCAGAAAGAGCCCCCCCAGGGCCGCCACGTCCTCGAAGCCCGGATCGTTGAGGTGGCTCACGTCCGGGACGATCCCCAGCCTTTGGGCCTCCCGCACCAGGTCCAGCCCGAAGGGAGAGAGCCCCCCCGGGCGCAGGGGAGAGGTCCCCTCCACCACACAGCCGTCCGCAGCCTCGTTGCGCCGACTCCAGGTCAGGCCCATCAGGCACACCCCCAGCTCCCGAAGGACCCGCAGCAGCCCGAGATCCCGTCCCAGGGGCTCCACTCCCTCCAGGGAGAGCACCAGGGCCAGCTCCCCTCGTTCCAAGGTCTCCCGCAGCTCCTCCCGACACCGACAGAGCCGGAACCGTCCGGGGGTCTCCTCCTGCTCCTCCAGAAGGGCTCCCACCTGGAGCAACGCCTCCTGGAGGGCCCGGGGAACCAACCGGTCCTCCACGAAGAGGGAACACACCAACAGGCGAAGCCCCGCGGACTCGTATCCCTCCAGGTAGCGAGAGGCCAGGACCTTCCGCTCCCCCCGAGCCCTCCTCACCGCCAGGTCCATGAGCACGTCCCCGTGGGCGTCCGCCCATCCCGTGCCTTCCATCTCCTCAACCCCTTCCCGAAACCTTGTCTGTCCCCGCCGGACAGCCGATCCTCAAACGGGCACGTCCCATTTCCAGGAGGTGATCCGCCATGCAAGGCATCGACCCCACCAGAAGGTTCGAGGAACCCCTCCTCCCCCCGGCCCGGGAGGCCTCCGTCCCCAAGGCGGAGAAGACCGAAGAGAACATCGCCGAACGGCTTCGGGAGGCGCTGGAATCCCTGGACCACACCCGCAACGACATGATGGACCGGCACCACGAACTGGTGGCCCGATCCCAGAAGCTGAACCTCCAGCGGCTCCGCAAGAAGCTGGCGGAACAGCGCATCCGCCAGGCGGAGGAACGGGAGGACCTGCTCCAGGAGCAGGCCCTGGTGGAGCGCCTCAACGCCCGAAGCCGCCTGGAGGCGGACGCCCTCAGGAGGAGCGGCCGGGACCGTACCCCCTGAAGGCCTCCAGGGCCTCCCAGGTCTCTTCCCGGGAGAGAAGCGCCGGTTCCCCCACGCAGCGGGCCCGCCAGGCGAGTTCCGCCACGAACTCCAGCTGCTCCGCCACCCCGAAGGCCTCCCCCAGGTCGGCCCCCAGGGCCAGCAGACCGTGGTTGGCCAACAGCACCGCCTTGCCCCGACGCCCCAGGGCCTGCACCGCCACCTCCGCCAGCTCCGGACTTCCGAAGGTCCGGTAGGGAGCCACGGGAACCAGCTCGTCCCCCGAAGCGGCCACCAGGTAGTGCACCGCCGGGATCTCCCACTTCAAGCAGGCCAGGGTCGTGGCGAAACGGGAATGGGTATGCACGACCCCCCCCGCGTCGGGCCGGGCCCGGTACACCCCCAGGTGCATCCGCCACTCGCTGGAGGGGGCGCATCGCCCCTCCACCACCCGTCCCTCCAGGTCCAGAAGGGGCACGTCCTCCGGGGTCATCAGGCCGTAGGGAACCGCACTGGGCTTGATGGCCACCAGCTCTTCCCCCTCCACCCGCACCGAAAGGTTGCCCCCGGTGCCCACCGTCAACCCCCGCTCCTCCAGCAGGCGACCGGTGCGCACCACCGCTTCCCGAGCCTCGTTCCGATTCATGGCATCCCCTCCCCCCGCATGGAACCCCATCCCGACCGGCCCGTCAAGACGAATCCCCTATTCACCGGAGCACAATAGAACTAAGGTTAAAGCCTTTGCATGAAATGACTTGCGTCGATTTTCTGTAATTTGTAACTTATAAAATGGGTCTTTTGGCAGGGTTGCGCAAAATGAAACGGCCTACTAGCATAATGTCATTCTAAGCGGCTTCATCGACGCGGTACGCGATCACGGCAATCCGGCAAATCGAAGGGGGATGATCCCATGGCCCACGTGATGAACCTGACGGAGACCCTGTCCCTGGCCTTCCACTCCATGGTGTATCTGGCGGAAAGGCGCGGCCCCCGGCCCTGCAGCGCCCGGGAGATCGGCGACCACTTCGGGGCCACGGAGCCCCTGGTCACCAAGACCCTCCAGAGGCTCCTCCGGACGGGGCTGATCCGCTCCTGCAAGGGGCCGGGAGGAGGCTACTCCCTGGTGGTCCCCCCGGAGGAGGTCTCCCTCCTCTCCATCGCCGAGGCGGTGGAGGGCCCCCTGAAGTCTCAGGGGTGCGCCCTCAAGGGCTGCAACCGCCCTCCCTGTCCGGTGAAGGGGCTGGTGGACGCGGTGACGGAGCGGGTCTCCCAGGAACTGGCGAGCAAGACCCTGGCGGAACTGGTGGAATGCTTCCACGGCGAGGAGGAAACGGCCACCGAATGCACCCTCAAGCACCGCAGGCGCAGGAAGAAGGCGGCCTGACCCGCCCCGCCCTCCACAGAGGCGCGACCCGGGGCACAGCCGCAGGGACATCAAGCACGAAGGGGGATGAGGACGATGACGATCAAGGCGAAACTGGGGCTCCTCGCCGCAGGAGTGGTAGGTCTTCTGGCCATCATGATCGGCCTGGTGTTCTTCCAGAGCCGGAGCATCCTGACCCGGCAGGTGGACACCGGAGGCCTCGAGGTGGTGCGGAGCAATGCCCGGGAGGTGGACGAATACTTCCACAAGCTGGGCATCGTGGCCCTGGGCATGCGGGACGTGGCCGCGGAGCTCCTGGAAACGGGGAAAGCCGTCACGGACGACGACCTGGAATCCCCCATGGCCCGGTTCTATCGCTCCTGCGCGAAGGACCTGAACATCGTGGACCTGTACGTCGGCCTGGAATCCACCGGCAAGGTGGGGACCGGGGGCGACTGGGTGGAGAAACCGGACTACGACGCCCGCAAACGCCCCTGGTACACCCTGGCGGTGCAGGAGGACCGGGTGGTGCTCACCGCTCCCTACGTGGACGCCAACACGGGCAAGCTGGTGGTCACCGTGGCCTCTCCGGCAAAGGGCGCCGACGGCCGCCTTCTGGGGGTGCGGGGATCGACGTGGACCTGGAGACCCTCTCCCGGATCGTGACGGGGTATCGGATCTTCGGCAAGGGCTACGGCTTCCTCCTGGACCCCCAGGGACTCGTCCTGGCCCACCCGGTCCCGGAGCTGGTGATGAAGGAGAACATGGCCAAGGCCGGATCCGACGTCTCCCCGGAAATGGCGGCGGCAGGGGCAAAGATGCTGACGGGGGGAGAAGGCTACGCCGATTACACCTTCCGGGGGGAGGAGTTCCGGGCCTTCTACGCCCCCACTTCCCACGGCTTCATCCTGGCCCTGGCCTTCCCCAAGTCCGAACTGTACGCCCTGGTGGCCTCCCTGGCTCTGCGACAGCTTGCCGCCGGCGCGACGGTCCTGCTCCTCCTCGGGGTGATGCTGGTCCTTCTGGCCAAGAGCATCGTGGGGCCCATCCACGGGGTCTCCCAGACCCTGGAGCGCATCGGCAGGCTGGACCTCACCCGGGACGAGGGCCTGAACTGGCTCACCGCCCAGAAGGCCCAGAAGACCGAAATCGGGCTCATGGTCCGCTCCCTGGAAAGCCTCCAGGAGGCCCTGAGGGACAGCGTCCGGAGCATCAAGGACGAGGCGGACCGCACCGCCGCCTCCGCAGAATCCCTGGCGGCCCTGTCGGAAGAGTCCGTGGCCTCCATGGAGGAGGTGAAGGCATCGGTGGACCACGTGGCCTCCCTCTCCGAGTCCAACTCCGCAGCCCTGCAGCAGACCAACGCGGGGATCGAGGAGGTCAGCTCCGGGGCCAGCACCGCCGCCCATGCCGCCTCCGACGGGGCCGAGGCCTCGGGCCGCACCACCAGCCTCTCCGAGGAGGCGGTGACCCAGGTGAACGGCGTGGTGACGGAGATGAACAAGGTAGGGGAGAAATCCCGCCTCAGCGCGGAGCGGCTTCGCAAGGTGGCGGAGTCCGTGTCCTCCATCTCCGGGTTCGTGGCCACCATCCGGAGCATCGCCGACCAGACCAATCTCCTGGCCCTCAACGCCGCCATCGAGGCGGCCCGGGCGGGGGAAGCGGGACGGGGCTTCGCCGTGGTGGCGGAGGAAGTTCGCAAGCTGGCGGAGGAGTCCGCCGGGGCCGCCAAGGAGGTGGAGACCCTCATCACCTCCCTCCAGACGGACACCAAGGGTTCCCTGGAGGTGACCGAGGAATCCGGGAAGGTCCTGGAAGGCACCATCGCCAAGGCCCACGAGGCCCAGGCGAAGCTCCAGGAGGCCCTCGGCCAGATCGCCCGGGTGAACGACGCCATGCAGAACATCGCCGCCACGTCGGAGGAGCAGGCTGCGGCCAGCGGGGAGATGGCCCAGGGCATCGACCAGGCCACCAAGTCCACCATCCAGGTGGTGGAGACCATCGAGAGCATCCGCCACTCCACCGAGGAGACCGCCCACGCCTCCGAGTCGGTGGCCCAGGAGTCCCAGAAGCTGGCGGAGGGGGCGGAACACCTCAAGAGGCTCCTGGCCCGGTTCATCCTGGACCAGGAAACGGGAACGATCAAGAGCCTCGGCTCCGGACGCTAGACCGGTACCGGAGCAAAGGGACACGAAGAAGCGGGGCCCCACCGGGGCCCCGCTTCTTCGTGCCCCCGATTCGGCATCCCATCCCGCACCAGAAGGCAGCACCCCGCCCAAGTCCCCCTCTCCTCCTCCGCATCTCCATTCCGAAAATTGCGAAATGAGCCCGAAGACAGGGTTGTCCCCCTCTAACTGGCCCTCTAGGATTCAGATATTGCCTTATTCATGATTCACTTTTATCCCCCGGGCAAAGCTCTCCTCTCCTTCTCTTGCGGGGAGGTGACACGAGGCGTCGGGACGCGAGGGAAAGCGGAAAGCCCCGGGGAGACGAAGGAGGAGACCGAAAGACGTGAGCAACCTGACCATCAAGGCGAGACTGACCCTTCTCGGCTCGGGGACCGTGGTCCTGCTGTCGGCGATGATCGGCCTGGTGTTCTTCCAGAGCCGGAGCATCCTGACCCGGCAGGTGGACACCGGAGGCCTCGAGGTGGTGCGGAGCAATGCCCGGGAGGTGGACGAATACTTCCACAAGCTGGGCATCGTGGCCCTGGGCATGCGGGACGTGGCCGCGGAGCTCCTGGAAACGGGGAAAGCCGTCACGGACGACGACCTGGAATCCCCCATGGCCCGGTTCTATCGCTCCTGCGCGAAGGACCTGAACATCGTGGACCTGTACGTCGGCCTGGAATCCACCGGCAAGGTGGGGACCGGGGGCGACTGGGTGGAGAAACCGGACTACGACGCCCGCAAACGCCCCTGGTACACCCTGGCGGTGCAGGAGGACCGGGTGGTGCTCACCGCTCCCTACGTGGACGCCAACACGGGCAAGCTAGTGGTCACCGTGGCCGCTCCGGCAAAGGGCGCCGACGGCCGCCTTCTGGGGGTGGCGGGGATCGACGTGGACCTGGAGACCCTCTCCCGGATCGTGACGGGGTATCGGATCTTCGGCAAGGGCTACGGCTTCCTCCTGGACCCCCAGGGACTCGTCCTGGCCCACCCGGTCCCGGAGCTGGTGATGAAGGAGAACATGGCCAAGGCCGGATCCGACGTCTCCCCGGAAATGGCGGCGGCAGGGGCAAAGATGCTGACGGGGGGAGAAGGCTACGCCGATTACACCTTCCGGGGGGAGGAGTTCCGGGCCTTCTACGCCCCCACTTCCCACGGCTTCATCCTGGCCCTGGCCTTCCCCAAGTCCGAACTGTACGCCCTGGTGGCCTCCCTGGCTCTGCGACAGCTTGCCGCCGGCGCGACGGTCCTGCTCCTCCTCGGGGTGATGCTGGTCCTTCTGGCCAAGAGCATCGTGGGGCCCATCCACGGGGTCTCCCAGACCCTGGAGCGCATCGGCAGGCTGGACCTCACCCGGGACGAGAGCCTGAACTGGCTCACCGCCCAAAAGGCCCAGAAGACAGAGATCGGGCTCATGGTCCGATCCCTGGAAAGCCTCCAGGAGGCCCTGAGGGACAGCGTCCGGAGCATCAAGGACGAGGCGGACCGCACCGCCGCCTCCGCGGAGTCCCTGGCGGCCCTGTCCGAGGAATCCGTGGCCTCCATGGAGGAAGTGAAGGCCTCGGTGGACCACGTGGCCTCCCTCTCCGAGTCCAACTCCGCGGCCCTGCAGCAGACCAACGCGGGGATCGAGGAGGTCAGCTCCGGGGCCAGCACCGCCGCCCATGCCGCCTCCGACGGGGCCGAGGCCTCGGGACGCACCACCAGCCTCTCCGAGGAGGCGGTGACCCAGGTGAACGGCGTGGTGACGGAAATGAACACGGTGGGAGAGAAATCCCGCCTCAGCGCGGAGCGGCTTCGCAAGGTGGCGGAGTCCGTGTCCTCCATCTCCGGGTTCGTGGCCACCATCCGGAGCATCGCCGACCAGACCAACCTCCTGGCCCTCAACGCCGCCATCGAGGCGGCCCGGGCGGGGGAAGCGGGACGGGGATTCGCCGTGGTGGCGGAGGAAGTGCGCAAGCTGGCGGAGGAGTCCGCCGGGGCCGCCAAGGAGGTGGAGACCCTAATCACCTCCCTCCAGACGGACACCAAGGGCTCCCTGGAGGTGACCGAGGAATCCGGGAAGGTCCTGGAGGGCACCATCGCCAAAGCCCACGAGGCCCAGGCGAAGCTCCAGGAGGCCCTCGCCCAGATCGCCCGGGTGAACGACGCCATGCAGAACATCGCCGCCACGTCGGAGGAGCAGGCTGCGGCCAGCGGGGAGATGGCCCAGGGCATCGACCAGGCCACCAAGTCCACCATCCAGGTGGTGGAGACCATCGAAAGCATCCGCCATTCCACCGAGGAAACCGCCCACGCCTCCGAGTCGGTGGCCCAGGAGTCCCAGAAGCTGGCGGAGGGGGCGGAACACCTCAAGAGGCTCCTGGCCCGGTTCGTCCTGGACCAGGCAGCGGGAACGATCAAGAGCCTCGGCTCCGGACGCTAGACCGAGGCCGGAGCAAAGGCGCACGAAACGGGAGCGGGGTCCCCTCGGGGACCCCGTTTCGCCTACCCGGGCAGGGTCACGTCCCGCCCCCGCAGGGCGAAATACACCGTCCCCACGGCGCCGAAGACACCGGCCACCAGGAAGTTGGCCTGGGGGGAGATCAGCCACAGGGGGGCCCCGGCAAAGGCCGCAGCGGAGACCACCACGTCCCGCACCAGGTAGTAGGCCCCGAAGGTGGCCGCCTTGGCCCCCGGAGGGGCCAGCTCCATGATGAGGGCCTTGCGGGTGGGTTCCCCGAACTCCTTCAGCCCCCGGAGGACGAAGGCCAGGGCGAAGGACCCGAAGCTGTGGCAGAAGAGCAGCGACAGGGGGAAGGCGGTGAAGAAACCGAAGGTCATCAGCACGAAGGGCTTCTTGCCGTACCGGTCCGCCAAGGCCGCCACGGGCAGATACACCAGCAGGGCCGTGACCATCTCGATGGCCGTGAGCACCCCGAACTGGGCCGCCGAGAGCCCCTGGACCTGCACCGCCCAGAGCACCACGAAGGCGTAGGGGATCTGCTCGGCGAAGCGGATCAGGATGTCCGACACCAGGAGGCTTCGCAGATCTCCGGAGAGGTTCCCCAGGGCGGCCCGCATCCCTCCGGGCTCCCCCTCCTCCCTCCGGTCGTCCAGAAAGCGCCACAGAAGCCCCAGGGCCGCCACCCCCAGGACCAGGGCCACCACGAAGGCGACCCGAACCCCCTTCTCCGTACCCCACAGGCCGATGAGCACCCCTCCCACCACCGGCCCCAGGGCCATGGGGATCCGGCGCACCAGGGAATGGAGGGACACCCCCATGACCCGCTTGTTCTTGGGCACCGAGGCGCTCACCAGCCCCATCACCGCCGGAAGGGTCACGGCGGTCCAGGCGATGAACCCCACCGCCCCCACCAGCACCGCCTGCCAGGTGGGCACCAGGATCACCACCAGGTACCCCCCCAGGGCCACCAGGGTGGACAGGGTCAGGGCCCGCTTGGGCCCCCACCGGTCGCTGGCCAGCCCCCCGGGAAGGGAGTAGAGGGCGGAGAGGAGGTTATCCAGGCCGTTCAAGGCCCCCACCGCCCAGGCGGATCCCCCCAGGGCCACCAGGTACAGGGGCAGGAAGCGTTCCGCCATCTTCTCCCCCAGCCCCACCAGAACCACCAAGCCCATGAGGGTCCCCAGGGTGCGGTTCAGCCCCAGGAACCCCCGGAGTCGCTCGCGAAACGACGGTGCGGCCACCCTGATCTCCCCCTTAACGGTTCTTCTCCGTTTCTCCAGAAAGACCCGGATTCCCGGCATCCATCCTATCCGATTCTCTTCTTCCGAAACGACCGTGAAGACCGAAGTGTCCTCGGTCGATCACGCCCCCCGCGCACACCCTTCTCAAAAGCGAAGGGCGGCCCCTCAGGGCCGCCCCCTACTGCATCTGGAACGCCTTGCAAACGCTCCGCCTTCAGCAGGCCCGGCCGAACCGGGCGCAGGCCCCCAGCTCCTGTTCGATCTCCAGCAACCGGTTGTACTTGCAGATCCGCTCGCTGCGGCAGGCGGAACCCGTCTTGATCTGCCCGCCCCCCATGGCCACGGCGAAGTCCGCCATGAAGGCGTCCTCCGTCTCCCCGGAGCGGTGGGAGATGACGTAGCCCCACCCCGCCCGGCGGCAGAGGTCGATGGTCTCCATGGTCTCCGTCACCGTGCCGATCTGGTTCAGCTTGATGAGCACCGCGTTGGCAGCTTTCCGCTCCATCCCCTGACGCACGAAAGCGGCGTTGGTGACGAACAGGTCATCCCCCACGATCTGGACCCGATCCCCCATCCGTTCGGTCATGGAGGCGAAGCCCTCCCAGTCGTTCTCCCCCAGACCGTCCTCGATGGAGGCGATGGGGTACTTCCGAACCCACTGGTCGAAGAGGTCCACCATCTCCGCGCTGGTCTTGCGCCCCTGACCGGACTTGGCCAGATCGTAGGCCCCACCCTCGAAGAAGGAACTGGCCGCCGGGTCCAGGGCCAGGAAGATGTCCTTGCCGGGCTTGTACCCCGCCGCCTGAACCGCCTCCAGGATCACCTCGCAGGCCTCGTCGTTGCTCTTCAGGTCCGGGGCGAAGCCCCCCTCGTCCCCCACCCCCACGGCGTAGCCCTTCTTCTTGAGGATCCCCTTGAGGGCGTGGAAGGTTTCCGCTCCCATGCGCAGGGCCTCGGAGAAACAGGGAGCCCCCAGGGGGAAGACCATGAACTCCTGGAAGTCCACGCTGTTCTCCGCGTGCTTCCCTCCGTTGAGGATGTTCATCATGGGGACGGGCAGGCGCACCGCTCCGGGCCCCCCCAGGTAGGCGTACAGGGGAAGATCGCAGAACGACGCCGCCGCCCGGGCCGCCGCCATGGACACCCCCAGGATGGCGTTGGCCCCCAGCTTGCCCTTGTTGGGGGTGCCGTCCAGTTCGATCATCCGCCGGTCCAGCTCCGCCTGCTGGCGGCAGTCCATCCCGGTGATCTCCGGGGCCAGGATCTCGTTGACGTTCCGCACCGCATTCAGGACGCCCTTGCCGCCGTAGCGGCCCTTGTCCCCGTCCCGAAGCTCCACCGCCTCGTTCTCTCCCGTGGAGGCCCCGGAAGGCACCGAGGCGTCCGCCACGATGCCGCACTCCAGCTCCAGCCGCACCCGGACGGTGGGGTTCCCCCGGGAATCCAGGATCTCCATGGCGCTGACGTTCTGGATCGCTGCGCTCACACTACATCCCTCCCTACAGATGGGGTCCTCCGTCTCTTTGGGGCGCTCTCGTCTCCTTGGAGGCCTCGGCCCGTGTGGGCCGGAACCCACTATAGGCGATCCGGGAGACGGGATAAAGGGGTGAGGGAACGCATGCCCAGACGGGGCTCCACGAAGCGCCCCCAGAACCGGTCGTGGAGGGCCAGCAGCTCCGGGGGCAGCAGGCCCCGAACCCGACGGGCCAGGGAATCGGGGACATCGAAGAACCCCTGGGCCGCAGCCCCGGCGATGGCGGCCTGGGTGTCCGCGTCCCCCCGAAGCCCCACCGCCCCCCGCAGGGCATCCTCGAAGGACTCCGCCTCCAAAAACGCCGTCAGGGCCTGGGGCACGGAGCCGGGGCAGGTGGCGTCGAACCGGGGGGACCGGGACAGATCCGCCAGGGAGCGGGACAGGTCGTAGCCGAACCGATCCGTCAGGGCCCGCCGGATCTCCCCCCGGGGGACCCCCGTGCGGGCCAGGAAAACCGAGGCCGCCGCCGCCTGGGCTCCCCGGACCGCCTCGGGGTGGCGGTGGGAGGGCCACGCGGAGGCCTCCGCCGCCACCAGAACCGACGTCAGGTCGTCGAAGGCCCAGGCCACCGGGGAGACCCGCATGGCGGACCCGTTGCCCAGGCTGTCCCGAGGCGTCCCTTGCGGGTCCCCCAACCAGGCCCGAAAGCGGGACCCGTACCCCGCGTCGGGGTAGGCTCGCCCCCAGCGAAGCAGGGAGGCCTCGTAGTCCCCCGCCTCCAGCAGGGCATCCGCCACCGCCAGGGTGAGCACCGTGTCGTCGGTAAAGCGCGCCTCCGACGGGAAGAGGTCGAAGTCCCCCGGCGGCGCAGGATCCCGCTCGTAGGCGGACCCCGCCGCATCCCCCGCCAAGGCCCCCAGAAGGGGGATCATCTCGGCACCCCTCCGGCGGCGAAGAGCCTCTCCTCCAGGGAAGCGAACAACGAAGGGCTCCACGCATCCATAACCCAAGGTTCCCGCACAAAGGGAAGAAGGTCGTTGCGAGCCTGTTTCACATCCAGACGCTCCACTCGCTCTCGATAGAGTCGACGAACATCCTCTGCTTGGAGCGGGCGCGCCTCCGCCCAATGGCCACTTTCCCGGAGCTTCTCCTCCAGAAAGGGGAGATGGAGAGGAACCCCCTTGCGGAGAAACCAAAGCAGGTCGTACCAATCCCTCCCCTTCACCCGGTTTCCCCATCCGCGGCAGAGGAGGGCGTGCATCTTGCCCGAGAACAGGCACGGGAGGGTCAGAACCCGCAGGGGAAAAGGGACGGGATAGAGGGCGTAGGATTCCTCGTCCTCGAACCCCCTGGCCCTTCCCGTATCCACCTCCACTTTGATGCGGAGGGTCTGGTTGCGGGGCAATCGCGCCACCACCTCCCCCAGAGCGGAGACCAGGGACACCGAGAGGATTCCCCGCAGCGGCTCCGTGCGTACCTGCGCCGCCACGATCCCCCCCGGAGAAACTTCCTCCCGGGGCTCGAAGGACGCTTCGATTTCAAACCGCCTCAAAGCCTCCTCCACGCTTCTCCCGAAGGTACGAAGCTCCAAGGTCTCCGCCCCGGGACGAAGACAGAAATCCAAATCTTCGGAGAACCGATCCAGCCTGTGGAGGATCCGAAGGGCCGTCCCTCCATAGAAGGCCACCGTGTCGAAAAAACCGCCCTCATAGAGACCGAACAGGACAATCTCCTGAAGCACCTCCCGAAGGGCATTGCGGGCCCCTTCAGGATCCTCCACGTCGTATCGGGACAACATCTCCCCCACCACCTCAACGGCCACGAGGTCTTCCTCCTCTCCATTTCTCGAAAAAAGACGCCAGAGACGACAGTTTGCGGGAACCGTAGGCTGCGGCGAAACGCCTCAATTCCTCCATGCGGGCGGAAGACCAGAATCCTTCGTCCAATCGGAGGTCCTCCACCAGGTAGACCTCCCAATCCACCGGCGTGGGCAGCCTTTCCGTCCAGACCTTGTCCGCCAGGGCCTTTTCCGGCGAAGCCAGGAAAAAACGCTCCTCCCCCAGGGAGGCGAGAGTCCGCCCGCAGGGAAAAGCCCTTGAAGGAATGGCAGTGTAGAGAAACGATCCCTCGGAGGTCTCGAATCCTCTCCCCCTCCGGGGGGTCACGGAAGTGAAGGTTCCCGTCGCTTCGGGGATCAACCCGTAAAACCCCAGGGCGTACTCCAGGGAAAGGGTGGAGGGCAGAAGCAACTGGTTGGCAAGCCAACGCAGGTGAAGGTTTCGCTTCCTCCAAAGGGTTCCCAGGACGAACCAGTCCCGGGTGATCCTCCGCACCACCCCCTGATTCGCGAGAAGAGCGATGCGATCGGAGACTCGGCAATAGCCCTGCCGCGACAATTCTTCTGCCAAACGGCTTCGAGGGAACTCCTCTCGCCCCAGGGCGGACACCAGTTCGGGGATGGACGAACCCGCCATGCTCCCACATCCTTCATGTTTATGCAATTGAATGTTGCAGAAAAATCTACCAAACGGCGTTTTTTAGTCCTTAGTAGATTATATGTCTATCAGCAAACTCCGGGGGCTCTCTCTCCTCTCTCTTTTTGAGGATCCCCTTCCCCAGTCCATCCGGGAAAGGGGATGCAAAGCCCCCTACCCATCCCGCGCCCCTTGCTCCGCCCCAGTCGCGGTGCTAGCGTGGGCTCATTCCATCAATGGCATCACCTGCGGAGGCCCCCATGGACCCACGGATCCTGGAATACCGGCATGTGCACGACCTGGCCCCGGAGCTTCGCCGCCTGGGGACGGACGAGACGGTCCGCTTCCTGGTCCCCTCCGGGGGGGACCGGGACCTGCTGCTGGACACCCTGGCGGGGGGACGGGCCTACTTCGGCCCCCGACCCCGGATCTGGCAGTGGACCGACCTGTACCGGGAGCTGGCGGCGGAGCTGGACCGATCCGGAACGCCCGTGCGGGTGCGTCGGCAGATCGACCCGCCGGACCACTTCCTGATCCTGCGCCACCTGGTGGAGGCCCTGCGGAAGGAGAGGGAGGACCGCCTCCCCCCCGGGGTCCTGCGCCGGGGGTTCCTGTCCCTCCTGGGGAAAGACCTGCGGGAGCTGCTGCGGGAGGAGGCCACGCCGGAACACCTCCGGGCCGCCCTGGGGTGTCCGGGATGCGGGGAGGGATGCCCCGATCCCTCCCATCCGGGACAGGTGCTCTGCCGCCTCTATCGGGACTACCTGTCCTACCTGGACCGCCACGGCCTGGCGGACAGCGCCTCCGTGGCCACCCGGACGAGGGAGCTGGCGGAGGGGTTGGAGGACCCTGGGGCCTGGGGGGTGCACCTGGTCTTCGTGGGCTTTCTGTCCTTCACCCACGGGCAGGGGGGCCTGGTGCGGGCGCTGCTGGCCCGGGGGGTTCCCTGCACGATCCTCAAGCCCTGGACGGGGCTGGAGGGGCTTCTGGACGCGGCGGATCAGTTCGGCGTCCTCCCCGCGCGGCTGGATTCCCCTCCCGCGACCCTGCGGATCCTGGAGGCGGGGGACCGGAGGTTCGAGCTGGAGACCCTGGCCCGGGAGCTGGCCCTCTGGGCCGCCGGGGACCCGGAGGCCCTGCTGCCCCCTCCCTTCCCGGGCTTCGAGGCGGTGGGGGTTTCGGTGGACCCCCATCAGGGGGAGGCGGCCGGCCTCGTCCTGGAACGGTACGGCATCCCCCACGTCCTGAGGGGGGGCGGATCGGTGGGGGAGACGGACCTGGGACGCCTGCCCCGGCTCTGCGCCGACGCGGCGGGAAGCGGCTGGCCCACGGAGAGGACCCTTCGGCTCCTTTCCCTGCCCTGCCTGGGGGGCGCCTCCTTCCCCGCCGCCCAGGCCCGGGGGACGGCTCCCTCGGGGGAGGAGGAATGGACGGCGTTTCTGAAGGGGTTTCCGCCCTTCCTGGACCGGTTCCGTCGCCTTCGGGGCTTCGCCCGGGACCTCCAGGGAGGGGGCACCCCGCCCAAGCTGCTGCGCCTCCTGCGCGACCTGGTGTCCCGCGATACCCCCTGGACCCGGGCCCTGGCGGACCTGGCGGGGGAAGGGGCGGAGCGGGACGGCGCGGTGCACCGTCTGGCCTCCGCCACGGCGGAGCTGGACCGGAAGATCCTCTCCCTGGAGGAAGCCACCCCTCCCCTGGGGGAGGCGGCCCAGAACCCCCTCTCGGGAGGGGATGCGGTGGCCTTTCTGGAGACCTGGGCGGAGGAGGCCCGGACCTCCCAGGCCCAGCCCCTTCGGGGGGCCCTGACGGTGTACCCTGGATCGCCCCCGGTGCTGGCGGACCACCGGTGGTTTGTCCTCACCGGGGCCACGGCCCCCGCCTGGCCCGGGGCACTGAAGGAATCCGCCCTCCTGGCGGACGGGGACCGGCACAGCCTCAACGGCCTGGAGGCGGAGACCCTGGGGCTGGAGCGCACCCACCTGCCCGTGCTCTCGGAGGTGCGGGTCCAGAGGGAGGCCCTGTTCCGCCGCCTGGTCCTCACGGGACGGGAGGGGTGTCTCCTGACCCGGCCCCTGCAGGACGACCAGGGGCGCCCCCTGCCCCCCACCCCCTTCGAGGCCCCCTTGGTGGACCAGCTCTCCCAGGAGGAGCCCCCCCGTCGCCGCCCCCTCTCCCAGCTGATCCCCCTCGCGGGCCCCCTCTTCGAGGACGCGGAGGGCCCCCTCCCCTCCCGACGTCTCCTCCGAGGGGTGAGGGGAAACGCCCCCCAGGAGGGGCGGGGAGAGCCCCGGACGCGGGGGACCTTCAGCGGCCTGGACCGCTTCGCCGGCTGTCCCTTCGCCTTCTGGTGCGAACAGGAACTGGGGCTGGCCCCCTTCCCGACAGGTCGGTTCGACCCCGCCCGGGTGGGGAATGCCCTCCACGAACTGTGGCAGCGGGCCTGGGACCCCCAGTCTCCCCAAAGGGCACAGGGGTTGGAGGCGGCGGCGGTGCGGCTCTTCGAGGAGGTGTTCCGGGACCCGGACCGAGGCTACCGGGAACTGCTCTGCGACCCCGCCCTGGCCCGGCACGCCCTGAGGCTGCGGGAACAGGCCCGGCGTCTCGGGGCGGTGCAGGACGCCCAGGAGGAACGCCTGCAGGCCCTCTTCCCTCGGGGGGGAGTCCTCCGGGAGACCCTGGAACCTCAAGCCGTCCTGGGATCCGTCTCCTTTCGGGGACGCTGCGACCGGGCGGACCTGTGGGAGACTCCCGCCGGCACCGTGGCGGTGCTTCTGGACTACAAGCTGGGCAGCTCGAAGCGGTATCAAACCCACCTGCAGCTTCCCGCCTACGTCGCCGCCCTGACGGAGTCCCCCCCGGAGGGGTTTCCGTTCCCCCTGGCGGGGTACGGCTACCTCTGCCTGGGAGACGGGGGCTTCGCGGGGCGTTTCGCCCAAGGACACGAGGACCTGGCGGAGGCCTATCGGGGGACCTCCCCGAGGAAGGGCAAGGTTTCCTTCGAGTCCCTTCAGGAACAGGCATGGAAGACCATGGGGGCCCTGGCGGAGGCCCTGGAGTCGGGGCGCTACCCCGCCCGGTACGACTCCCCTTCCTGCCCGGGCTGTCCCTTCGGGGGGCTCTGCCGGAGGGGGGAGGCCCGGTCGGAAGGGGTGACGGGGGAAGCCCCGGAAGGAGGGGAGGACCGTGACTGACCCGCACCGCCTCGCCGCGGAACCCTGGATGGAAAGGCTGCTGGGGGACCTGCGGCCGGAGCAGCGGCAGGGGGTGATCAGCCCTCGATCCCTGGTGGTGGTACAGGCCGGGGCGGGCACGGGAAAGACCCACACCCTGAGCAGCCGGTTCGCCTGGCTCCTGGCCTCGGATCCCACCTGCCGGGTGGAACAGATCCTGACCCTCACCTTCACGGAGAAGGCCGCCCGGGAGATGCGGGACCGCATCCGGTGCCGCCTGCTCCAGTGGCTGGAGGCGGAACCGGAGAAACTGGGACACCTGAGGGACGCGGCGGCGCGCATCGACGAGGGGTACATCTCCACCCTCCACGCCTTCGCCCTGCGGGTGATCCGGGAATCCGGACTGGTGCTGGACCTGGACCCGGAGTCCCGGATCGCCTCCCCCTGCGGAGAGGGGGCCCTCTTCGAGGAGATGGAGGGGGCCTTCGACCGGCTGGACCCGGCCTGGTTTCTGCGCCTTCTGGAGGACCCCTGGCGGGACCGCTGCCAGGACCTCTTCGGGGATCCGGCATTCCCCCGGCTGGTGAACGCCCTGTCCCCGAGGCGACTGGCGGAGCTGGTGCGGGAGGCGGCGGAGCTTCACGGTTCCCGGGACCACACCCCCGAGGACCTGTGGACCCGCGCCCCCTTCGACCCCGTCGCCGCGGCGGACCGCATCGCCCAGGCCCTGGAGCCCCGGCTTCGGGAGATCCGCAACCTCTGGGACGGGGACCTGCTCCCCTCCCTGGGGGCGGACCTGGACCGGGACGGGTCCAAGATGGGGGAGGCCCTGCGGGGCTTCCTGGCCCGGACCGCCAGCCTCCCCTGGGACGGGGAGGGAGACCGGCGCTTCGTCCGGGAACTCTTCGAGGGACCCCTGAAGCGCCTTCCGGGAACCTCCAAGCTGAAGGCCCTCCTGGAGGAGGGTCTGGGCTCCTCCCTGAAGGACTGGAGGGACGACCGCGCCTCCGAGGCGGAGCTGGCCCGATCCCTGGAGGAGGGGATCTCCCCGGAGGAGGACGCCCTGCTGGAACGGATCTGCCGGGTCTGCGCCCTGGGCTGGGCGGCCTGGGACGCTTCCCGGATGCGCTCCGGCGCCCTGATCTTCCGGGACCTCATCGCCCTGGCCCGACAGGCCCTGGAACGGAACCCGGCCTACGCCTCCCGGTTCCGCCACCTCCTGGTGGACGAGTTCCAGGACACGGACCCCCTGCAGGACCGGCTGGTCCAGGCCCTGTGGGAGGGCGGCAAGGGATCCCTCTTCGTGGTGGGCGACCTGAAGCAGTCCGTCTACCGGTTCCGCCACGCGGACCTGGCCCTCTTCGACGAGACCCTCCAACGGGCCCGGGCAACCGGCGGGGATCGCATCTCCCTGGACTGCAGCTACCGCACCCGGGGAAAGCTGCTGGAGGGGATCAACGGCCTCTTCGGCAGCCTCTGGGAGGAGGGGTTGGGGGCGGGGCTCTCCCTGGGCTACGACCCCCTCCGGGGGCCCGAGGAGGCCCCTTGGTGGAAAGAGCGCAACGCCCTGCCCGGGCCCGCCCTGGAGGTGCTCACCGCCACCCCCCGGGAGCCCGAGGAGGAGGAAGGGGAGCCGTCCAAGGAGAAGGTGGACGAGCTGCGCCTCCGCCTCTACGGAACCCTGGCGGCCCGATTCCGGTCCCTGGTGGAGACGGGGGCCCCGGTGTGGGACAAGGCCCAGAGGCGCCACCGCCCGGCGGCATACCGGGACCTGGCGGTGCTGGTGCCCACCCGGGCGGACTACCCCCTGCTGGAGGAGGCCTTCACGGCCTTCGGGGTCCCCGGGGCCTTCACCGCCGCGGTGGGGTTCTTCACCCGGGGGGAGGTGCGGGACCTGGCGGACCTCCTGGCCTCCCTGGCGGACCCCCGGGACCCCCTCGCCCTGGGGAGCTTCCTGGCAAGCCCCTTCTCCGGCCTGCCCCTGGACGGGGTGCTGCCCCGCCTGGGCCGGGGCGACCTGGGGGAGGACCCGGAGCTGGCGGCGGGGGTGGCGGAGCGGGACCGGCTGCGCCGCATCGCCCTGCTGGAGGGAGGGACGGCGGCGCTGGAGGCCCTGCTGGCTCGCCCCTCCTGGCTTGCGGCCTACCCCCCCGGGGCCCGGAGGCGGGTGCTGGGGAACCTGAGGACCGCCGCGGACCTGGCGGCGTCCTTCGAGGCCACCTTCGGCCCCAGCCTCCCCGGAACGGCGGCCTACCTGGGCCAGGCCCTGGCCCGGGAGCTGCCCCAGGCGGAACCGGAGCTGCTGGAGGACGAGGACGCGGTACGGGTGCTCACCGTCCACGCCGCCAAGGGGCTGGAGTTTCCCGTGGTGGCGGTGGTGCGTCTGGAGAAGACCCCGGAGGCCCGGGGCAAGGCCCGGGTCCTCCCCTCCCGTCACCTGGGCCTTTCCCTGGGCTCCTGGCCCCCGGACCTGGAGCCCCCGGAGGCGTCCCCCGTCCGTTCCGGCCTCTGGGAGGGGTTCTTCGAGGAGGCGGGGACCAGGGAGGAGTGGCAACGGCTCCTCTACGTGGCCGCCACCCGAGCCCAGGACCGACTCTGGCTTTTGGGCACCCAAAGGCGAGGCCAGGACGGGACGATCCGGGGGGCCGCGGGGTCCTGGATGGAGGTCCTGAGGAAGCACCCCCTGCCCGGTGCGGTCTGGGAGGAGGTGGAGACAGCGCCGGAGGGATCCTCTCCTCCTCCCCCTTCGGCCCCCGCCTCGCGCCTGCGCCCCCTGCCCCTGCCGCCTCGGGAGACGACCCCCTTGGCCCGCCTGTCCGCCACCGCCTACTCCCTGTTCCGCTTCTGCCCCCTGGCCTACCGGATGCGGTTCCGCCAGGGATTGGATCCGGCATGGGAGGGAGGCTCCCCCCTGGACGGGGACGCCGGGGGGGCGGACCTGGGGAGCCTGGCCCACTGGGTGCTGGCCCGTTGGGACGGGAGAGGCGCCAGCCTTCCCCGCTGGCTGACCTCCCCGGAGGGGGAACGGGGGAGGACCCTGCTGAACCTGCTCCCCCAGGACCTGCGCCCCCTTTTCCGGGACGCCTCGGTCCGGGAGACCCTGGAGCGCTGGCTGGGGGGCTTCTCCGAAACCCCCTGGGGAGAGGCGTTCCGCGCCGCCCTGTCCCTGCCCTCCTGCCGACGGGAGGTCCCCTTCCGGGTTCCCCTGGGGGAAACCTTGCTGGTGGGGGCGGTGGACCTTCTCTGGCAGGACGGATCGGGGTTGCACCTGCGGGACCACAAGACGGCCCGAAGCGCCGAGGCGGCGGAGACGCTGTACTCCCACCAGCTCCGGTTCTACGCCCTGGCGGCCCGCCGGGCCCACGGGGAGGCCCCGGACCTGGCCCTCTGGCTCCTGCGGCCCCGAAACGACGGCTCCTTCCCCCCTCCCCTGGAGGTCCCCCCCCCGGGGGACTGGGACCTTCTGGAAGAGGAGGTCCGCGCCGTGGCGGCCCAGGCGGCCCGGGGTCCCTACCCGCCGGAACGTTCCCGCTGCCCCTCCTGTCCCTGGAGAAACGGCTGTCCCGAGGGAACCGGGAAAAACGGCCCTTCGAAAGGGGACCGTGAGACCGTATAATCAGGTCGGCACCTGCCAGACGCCCCACCCCCGAGGGAGTGCCATGGCCGCGAAAAAAGCCCCGACCTTTCAAACCCCCGTGTCTCCCACGCCCCTTCAGGACCTTCTGGAGGGCTTCGAGGACTATGTCTTCGTCTTCGATCCCTCGGGACACATCCTCCACCGTTCCCCCTCCACGGGAACCCTGTCCTCCCAGGGAGACCCGGAGCACTTGGGTTCCTACCTGCCCCGGGGCTTCCTGGAGCGGGTGCTCTACCTGGCAGAGCGGGAATCCCCCCCCTTCCTCCCCCTGGACCTGCCCCTCTCGCAGGGAGGACAGCGGGTCCCCACGGAGGCGCTGATGGGGCGGACCCTCCTGGGAGGGCAGACCGCCTTCGTCCTGTCCTGTCGGGACACCCGGCACCACAGACAGAACGAAGACGTGCTGGAAAAAAGCGAGGAGCGGTACCACACCATCTTCGACCACTCCCCTCTGGGGATCGTGCACATCGACCACGACGGCATCGTCACGGACCTCAACGAGACTTTCGCCCAGATCATGGGCACCCAGAAGGAACGCCTCCTGGGGTTCAACATGATCGAAAAGCTGGTGAACCCCTGGATGCGCCGGGCGGTCCTGGACTCCCTGGCGGGCACCCCGGGGCTCTACGAGGGACAGTACACCTCCCTCACCGGGGGCAAGACCTCCTTCCTGAAGGCCCAGTTCCGCCCCATGACCTCCCGGAAGGGCACCTTCCTGGGGGTGGTGGGGGTGGTGGAGGACATCTCCGAGCGCCGGGAGGCGGAGGAACAGATCCGCTTCCTGAACATGCACGACCCCCTGACGGGGCTCCTGAACCGACGCTGCTTCGACCAGGAGCTGCAACGGCTGGACACCCCGGAACACCTGCCCCTGTGCCTCATCATGGGGGACGTGAACGGGCTGAAGCTGGCCAACGACGCCTTCGGCCACCCCGAGGGGGACATCCTCCTCACCACCATCGCCCGAATCCTCCAGCAGGACGCGGGACCGGACGAACAGGTCTTCCGCTGGGGGGGGGACGAGTTCATCATCCTCCTCCCCCGGGCGGACGCCAGCCGGGCACGGGAACGCATCGCCCACATCCACGCCCTCTGCGCCGCCTGGCAGGGGCGCGGCTTGGTGCGCCCCAGCATCTCCCTGGGTTACGGGATCAAGAACGCCCCGGAGGAGGACTACCGGGACGTCCTGCTCAAGACTTCCGAGGACCGGATGTACGAGGTGAAGATGCGGGAGGGCCGTCGGGCCCGGCTGCGCATCCTGGCCGCCCTGGAGGAGCGGCTCCACCGGGTCTCGGGCGGGGAGATGGGGCTCCACGTGAACCGCCTCCTGCGCTGGTGCGACTGGATCGGACCCCGCATGAGCCTGAAGGAGGGGGACCACAAGACCCTCCGGCTCCTCTGCCAGTTCCACGACCTGGGGCTGGTGGGATGCCCCCAGGACATCCTGGACCTCCCCGCCCCCCTCCAGGAAGAGGCCTTCTTTGCCCGGAAGGAACACCCCACCACGGGCTACCGCCTGGCCAAGAGCATCCCGGAGCTTTTGCCTGCGGCGGACCTGGTCCTCTCGCACCACGAACAGTGGGACGGCAGGGGCTTCCCCCAGGGGCTCTGGCAGGAGTCCATCCCCTTCCCGGTCCGGCTCTTCCAGCTTCTGGACGCCCTGGACGTGCTCACCCACCCCCGGCCCTACGATCCCCCCCTGTCCTTCCCTCTGGCCCTGGCGGAGATCCGCCGGAACCGGGGGAGCCTCTTTGACCCGACCCTGGCGGACCGCTTCGCCGCCCTCCTGGAGGCGGAAGGGATCGCCGACACCCCCTAAGGGCGGGGGGATGCCTCGTCCCCAAGACTCACCCTTGCACCCGGGACGACCGATGCCATAATACGGGTGGCCGCCCGATCGCTCGGGAGGGACCCCATTTCGATCCTGGAGGGATGACCATGAGACGATCCACACGACGCGCCTGGGTGGCCTTCGCCGGGGGCCTGGCCCTCTGGGGAACGGCCTTCCTGACGGGGACCCTGCCGGTGAGCGCCACACCTCGGAGCACCACCTACCCCTACCCCATCAACTCCCCCGCGGACCTCTTCGCCGCGGGCAGCGGCCTGGCCCAGGAGGGACAGGACGCGGTGGGGCAGGCGGACCACCCCACCCTGGACATCTCCTCCAAGGCCTTCGGCCTGCACCTGGGAAACGGCACGGGAACGGCCGTCAACCCCGCGGGGCTCACGGCCCTCCTGATCCGGGCCCAGCGGCCCTCCGGCACCCTGGCGGTCTGGGGGAACAACCAGGACACCAAGAAGGCAGTGACCCTCACCACCTCCGGCAAGGTGGCCACGGGATCCTCCGCCACCATCGCCGCCAAGACCAGCCAGGACTTCACCCTGGGATGGAACTTCGGCAACTCCCGGGAACGCATGTCCAAGCTCACCCTTCAGGCGGCCTACGACAAGGGCTCCCGCAGCCAGGCCTTCTACGTGGCCCGGCTGGACTTGGGGGACGCCTTCGACCTGAACTACGCCGTGGGGGGCACCCAGCCCGCAGCTTTCCAGACCGTCGCCCTCAACCCCGCCAACGGGTCGGAGGAAGACCTGGAGCTGGGGGTGCTGGCGGCCAGCGCGGACCTGCTCTGGCTGCGCGTGAACAACTGGGGCTCCAACCTGGTCACCGTGGAGGGCACCGGCGTCTCCAAAGACGCGGACCTCTTTCCGGGCACCAACGCGACGGTGACGGGGCACTCCTGGGTCTACCCGGGCTTCGCCCAGCAGCTCAAATCCGACGCCATCTCCGGAGACCCCACCTACGCCCTCACCCTTCGGGGAGCGGGGGGGTACACCTACTCCTCCACCCACACCATCACCCTCCTGGTGAAGCGCTACGCCGAGCGGTTCACCACCTCCCGGGTGGGGGGCGCCGAGATGACCGCGATCACCCTGGACCTGCCTGCGGACGTGACGGGGGAGATCCCCGAAAGCCTGGACGCGGGGACCCTGGAGCCGGTGAGCGACAAGTACCTTCCCCTGGTGAAGGACCCCATCGCCGCGGTGTCCCTGCGCATGATCCCCCAGGGAACCCCCACCGCCACGTGGGTGCAGCCGGTGCTGGTGAACTGGGAGATCTCCCGCACCATGCTGGAGAAGACCCTGACCTCCGCCGACGCCGCCGCCTTCCTGGAGGAGCTGGCCGCCTCCAGCGAGAAGCTCACCACCTTCTTCACCCGGGTGCGCCCCTACAAGCACTTCCCCTCTCAGGTGGTGGACCTTTTGACCCTGGCCAACGCCACGGGAAACCGGGAAGCCTTCTTCACCGTGGCCAGCGACCCCGCCACGGGGAAGGCCACCCTCTTCTTCCGCCTTCTGGTGGCCGACTCGGGCACCCCGGAGGTCACGACGATCCTGGAGGACGGCATCGGCTACTTCCTGGTGTCCGACGGGGTGGAGGACGGGGTCCTGGAAGACCCCCTCTGCCTGTGCGCCTCCAACGTCACCCCCCCCACGACGATCCCCACGACGGCACCCACAGGGACCCATCCCACGGGCGGGGGCGGCAGTTCCGGAGGCGGATGCACGGCGGGGCTTCTTTTCCCCTGGGGCTTCCTGCTGACCCTGCCCCTCTTCCTCCTGCGCCGCCGGGGTTAGCCCCGGGAACCGGCGAGGGGAAACCGAAGGCATCAGGTATAATGGGGGGCCGGTCCTCGCGACCGACCCCCATTTTGTCCATTTCTGGAAGGAGACCAAAGCCATGAGCGACACGCAGAACCTGGAACAGCTTCTCGAAGCCCTGATGGACGCGGAGGACCCCAAGGAGGTCCGCCGGATCGCCGGATCCATCCTCACCCTGGACGGGTCCCACCCGGCGGGTCACCTGGCCCTGTGGGAACTGATGGAGGAGGAGGAGTCCCTGAACTCCCTGGGACAGCTGGAGAAGGCCCTGGCGGAGACGCGGAAGCGCTTCGGCGGCGCTCCCGCAAGCCTGTACGACGAGAACCCCCTGACGGAGATCTACGGAGCCCTTCTGATGCACCTGGCCTTCGGCTTCCATGCCAAGGAGGAGCTGGAGCGGGCCCTGGCCTTCGCCCAGGACCTGGTGGCCTTCGACGACGAGGGGGTCTACCCGGGACGCACGGTCTTCTACCGGTGTCTGCTGGACCTGAAGCAGTACGACCGCATCCTGGAAGCCCTGGAGGAGGACCCCCTGGAGACCCCCGTGGGAGAGCACGCCCGGACCCTGGCCCTCCTGGAGACCAAGGGGGTGTGCGACGAGACCATGGAGGCCCTGCTCAACGCCCTGTCCCTGGACACGAACCTGCCCTTCCTCATCCTGGACCTGACGATCCTTCCGGAGGAGGACGAAGAGCTGGGGGCGGAGCTGGAGGAGACCTTCCACCAGGCGGTGTACCTCCAGACCCCCTGGACGGAGACGCAGGAGCGGGCGAGCTTCCTCGCTCTGCCCACCCTCATCCTGGGGTCTCTCACGGGGCGTCTGGAGCAGGAGGACCAGGAGGCGCTGGAGGAGATGCTGAAGGATTCGGGCCTGGAGGACGGGGTGGCCCGGCTTCAGGCGGAGGCGGCGGCGAGGGACGCCGACGAGGACCCGGACGAGCGGGACCAGTGGGCCATGGAGGAACTCATGAAGCTCCTCCTGCCCGAGGGTAACTGATCCCGAAAGGCGCAAACCGCGGGGGGCGGGACCGATCGGGTCCCGCCCCCCGTTTCGTCTCCTGGGGGTCCCTACAGCCCGTAGGTCTCCGGGGCCTCCCCCCGGGCTAGGGCGTACTCCCGCAGCTGATCCCCCGCGGAGGCCAGGCACAGCTCCACCATGAAAAGGTCGTCCAGATACCCCACCACGGGCAGGAAATCCGGGATCACGTCCAGGGGATCGCACAGGTACCCCAGGGTGGCTCCCAGGGCGGTCACCGCGCGCCAGGGAAGCTCCGCCTTCCCCCCACGCCAGGCCCGGAGCAGGTCCGCCATCAGCCGAAGTCGGAGGACCAACAGCCGCCCCCTCTCCCCGGGGACCTTCGCCAGGCTCCTCAGGTGCCCCTCCACCCGTTGCAGGACCTCGTCCAGCTCTTCCTCCCGAACCCGCCCCTGGTCCTTGTGGAACCGGGCCTCCAGCAGGGCCTTCTGATCCGAGGGAAGGGCCATTTCCCGTTCCTTCATGTCCCGTCTCCTCCCCTCGATCCCTCAGGCCGGGCAGAACAGCCGGTGCCCTCCCCGGGAGAACAGGTCCCAGAAGGACTCCTCCGGCTCCTTCACCCCCTCCAGGACTTCCCGGCTCACCAGCCAAAGGTCCAGGGGCAGGGAAGGTGCCGCCAGTTGCGCCCCCAGGGGGGTCCAGCGCGCCGCCAGCTCCCGGGCCTGTCCCTCTTCTTCGCAGCACCCCACCCACCAGGTCACCGCGTCCTGTTCCTGGGCGTCCCGGTCGAAGAGACGAGGAAGCAACAGACGCCGCTGGTGGAGGAGGAACAGGTGCACCTCCCCCAGGTGGGCCGCCAGGTCCTCCAGGGTGGTGTCCGCCCCCACGAAGTGGCACAGCAGCCGGTCGGTGTTGGCGAAGCCTCCCTCGTCGGTGGGCAGGGGAAGCTGGTCCTGGTAGCAGTGGAAGTCGTAGCGGAACAGCAGCAGCAGGTCCAGGGAGAGGCGCCCCCAGGGAAGGTCCCAGGGGGCGCGGAAGGCCTCCGCCTCCTCCCGGGAGGAAGGAACCGCCAGGGGACGATCCCGAAGGGCCCTCACCGCCGGGTGTTCCCCGAAGAGCCAGCGCACCCCCTCCGTCCCGCAGCGATGGCGTTCCTCCGGGGACAGCCCCGGCCAGAAGGACAGAACCGCGCCGGGCTGGAACTCCTTCAGCCCCCAGCGCCCCCGGAAGGCCCGGTCCAGCAGGAGTTGCCACCGGGTACGCCGCAGACTCTGCCGGCAGTCCTCCGGGAAAGGGCCTGGGGCGGCGTCCAGGAAGCACTCCGCCGCCTCGGCCCGGAAACCCGCCGTCCCCTCCTGCGTCAGGCTCCAGACTCCCTCCCGCTCCTCCACCAGGCCCCTTCGGGCCAGGAGGTCCAGGTCCTCCGGGGACTCCCCCGCCAGGACAAACAGCTCCCCCGTCCACACGGGGTGGTCCCGGTCGAACCGAAGCAGCGCCGTGGTTGCGGACATGCGGTTTCTCCTCTCCGGGCCCCGGAGGCCCCTCGGAACGCCCTACGGCGCCGGGGCCGCCAGCCGGTCCCCGTACACCGTCACCGCCTTCTCCCAGGTCCCCGCCGGGTAGGTCTTGGAACGGACCCCCTCGGGGAGGATCTTCGTCAGGGTCACGGGGGCTCCGCCGTTGCCGGAGAGGCGCAGCACCAGACGCTGCCCCGCCCGAAGGCCCACCAGGGTCTCCCGGGGCAGGGCAACCTTCGGTCCTCCGTAGGGAGCCCCTTGGGTGTCCAGGAGGCGGAGGGCCTTGAGCCCCCCCCGGTCCACCCGCACCAGGCCCCAGGGCCCTCCCCGAGCCCCCGTCAGGACTCCCTGGAGCAGACGAAGGTTCGTCTCCTCCCCCGGAGGGGCCGCCTCCAGCAGTTCCGCCGCGTTTCGCAGCAGGGCGCCCCCCGGATCCGCCCCCTCCCCCGTCAGGATCGGGGCCAGGGCCTTCCCGGCACCCCGGGGATCGGCGGGCCAGAACGCCGCAGCCTGGGCCACCGCGGCCAGGCTCCGGGACGGGGCCTCCCCCTCTCCCGGGGGGATCCTTCCGGCCATCCAGAGAAGCACCCCCGCGGGGGGCTCCCCCTCCACCGTCAGTTCCTGGATCCCTCCAGCCAGGGGGGACCGGGCGTTTCCCAGGATCAGGGCTCCCTGGACCTGGATCCGGACCCGTCCCCGATGGGGGGCCAGAAAGGCCGGAACCCCCGCCTGGGGCACCAGCTCGAACCGTCCGCTCCTCTCCCGGACGGAGCAGCGCTGGGTGCCCGTGGTGCGCAGACCGGAGGGCTCCGGGTCCAGGGACTGCCCCTCCAGGCGCAGCTCCAGAAATCCCTGCTGGGCGGCGATCCAGGCGGGCAGGTTGGCCCCGGGGTGGAACCGGTCCACCACCTCCACCCGCAGGGGAACGGGCAGTCCCGGAGACACCCGCGCCCCGGGAACGGGGGACACTTTCTGGACCTCCAGGGCCATGCCCACGTCGAAGCCCGTCCGGACGGAGCCCTCCGGCAGGGTCAGGTCCACCTCCTCCCGGAGGGGTTTGCCCTTCAGGTCCGGACCGGTGTACCGGTAGGCCACCGCCAGGGGAACGCCGGGGTCCAGCTCCACCTCCACTCGGGGTCCCTCCGCCCCACCGGGGACCGACAGGACTCCCAACCCGGAGGTGAGGGAAAGCACCCCCCGCTGGGGCCCCGAGGCGAGGTCGCCCTTCCAGTGCAGCCGAAGCTCGTTGCGGGCCCCGGGAAGGGAGGGGATCGCCGGGACGCGGGGAACCAGTTCCACCCGCGGGGCCCCCTGGGCGGTCCCCAAGGCGCTCCCCAGGACCCACAGGGCCCCCAGGATCAGCCCGCGAAGAGATCGGAATCGTCGCATCGAACACACCTCCACGTAGTTCCGTTCAGGGCAGGGGGTTTCCGGTCTCTCCGGGATCCCCCTGCCGAAGCCGTTCCCACAACGCCTGGGCTCCGGGGTAGGTGGCGTCCCGGGAGAGCAGTTCCTGCAGGAAGGACTGGGCCTCCTCGTTCCGCCCCTGTCCCTCCGCCGCCTGGGCGGCCAGGAAAAGGGCGGGGGCGTCCCGGGGAGCCAGATCCAGGGCCCGTCGGGCCTCCTGAGCTGCGGCGTCGAAGCGCCTCCGGGCCAGGTGGATCCGGGCCAACATCCGGTGCGGGCTCGGATCCCGGGGGGAGGAACGCACCGCCTCCTCCAGGATCGCCAGGGCCCCCGCCTCGTCCCCGGCGGACCAGCGCGCCTGGGCTCGGGCCAGCAGGTCCCCGGGAGGGGAGGGAGACGGGGCGGGGGAAGGGAAAGCCTGGGAGGGCTGGGGAGAAGGGCTCGGGACGCCCGAGAGCGTCCCCTCCTCTCCCCGGGACGAGGGGGAATCGGGACGCAGGTGCATCGCCGCCCCCGTGAGGGCTCCCGCCGCCAGCACCGCCAGGACCACCCACCGTTTCTTCGGAGAACGCCGAAGGGGCAGGGGGTGGGTCCGCCGCTCCCCCTGGATGAGGGCGTTTCGAAACGCCTCCACGGAGGGGTAGCGGTCCTGCGCCCGCACCGCCAGTCCCCGCAACAGGGCCGCCTCCGTCTGGGGCGGCAGGGGGACCTCCAGCAGGGAGGGGGCCACCAGGGTATCCTCGTGGAGCCGGTCCAGGGCATCCGGGGGAGGCTGGCCGGTGAGGCAGCGATACAGGGTGGCCGCCAGGCCGTACACGTCCGACCAGGGCCCCTGCTCCCCCCGGCTCCGGTACTGCTCCTCCGGGGCGTAGCCGGGCTTGAGGATCACCGAAAGGCTGCGGCTGCTGCGCCTCAGGGCGGAGCGGGCCGCGCCGAAGTCCAGGAGGGTGACGGTGCCCTTCCGAGGCACCAGAACGTTGTCGGGGCTCACGTCCCGGTGCAGCCACCCCACTCGATGGACCTCCTCCAGGGCGTCCATCACCGGATGGAGAAGCTCCAGCGCCTCCTCCAGGGGGATGCGCCCCCCCCGATCCTCCAGATAGGCCTTCAGGGTCCGCCCCTCCAGGTAGGTCATCACCATGTAGGCGGTGCCGTGAGCCCGGAAGGAATCCCGCACGGAGACGATGCCCGGCACGTCGTCGAACCGGGCCAGGGTCCGGGCTTCCTCCAGGAAACGCTCCAGCCCCTCCTGGTAGGCCTCCCCCTCCTCCCCCGCCGGGGGCACCACCCCGGGGCCCCTAGGGTCCCGGGCGACCAGCCCCAGGGGAAAGTACTCCTTCACCGCCAGCTTCCGCTCCAGGGAGCGGTCCCAGGCCAGGTAGGTGATGCCGAAGCCGCCCTGCCCCAGCACCGCCCCGATGCGGTAGCGGTCCTGCAGCAGGGTGCCCGGGGGCAGCCGGGAGGGGGAGGAGACCTCCACGGGGCCTCGCCCGCAGTGGGGACAGGCTTCGCCGGTCCAGCCCTCGCCGCCGCAAAAGGGGCACCGATCCTCGCTCACGTCTCCCGCCCCCCCTCCTCCACCGCCAGCACCACCGCCGTGGCGTTGTCCTGGGCGGCCTTTCCCTTCCGGGCCACCGCCTCCAGCAGGGCCGCCGCCGGGTCCTCCCCATGGGCGGACAGGGCCCGGGCCACCTCCCGATCCTCCAGGGTGCGGGTGACCCCGTCGGTGGCCAGGAGCACCCGGTCCCCGGGGCGAAGGGGCAGGGGATCCCCCGACCGGGCCACCTCCCGAAGCTCCTCAATGCCCAGGAAGCTCACCAGGGCATCTCGCTCCGGATGCCGGCGGGCCTCCTCCGGGTCCAGGCGGCCCGCCGCGGCGGCCCGCAGAAGCCGGGCCCCCACGGTGTGGTCCTCCGAAAGGAGCCGAAGCTCCCCGTCCCGCAGGAGGTACAGGCGGCTGTCCCCCACGGTGGACCAGTGGAGCCCCCCCTCGTCCAGGAGGGCCAGCACCAGGGTGGTGCCCACGTAGCCCGGGAAGCCCTCCCGGCGCCCCAGGGCGGACACGGCGGCCTGGGCCGCCGCCACCGCCCGCTCCAACAGGCGAGGGGACACCTCTTCCGCATCCTCCCCCTGGACTACCCCCCGCACCGCCTCCTCGGCGACCCGGGAGGCCCGGCCCCCCAGGGGGAGGCCCCCCATGCCGTCCGCCACCAGGGCGACCCATCCCCTCCCCCCTCGGGGAGGGAAAAGCCCCCACACGTCCTGCTGTTCCTCCCGGGAGCCCTGGATCTGCCCCCCCCAGCCCCGGACCTTCACGGGCGTCCCTCCGGAGGGTCGTCCCGGCGAGACCGTCCCGGCGGGGCGGGAGGCGCCGTCAGATAGCCCCCTCCCTCCCGTCCCGCCGGAAGGGAGTCGTCGAAGGCCAGCACCAGCAGGGGCAGCCAGAAGAAGGCCACCAGGATCCCCCAGAGCCAGAAGTCCTTCCCCAGCCTCTGGGCGATGCGCCCCCACAGCACCGTGTGGGCCCCCGCCGCGACCAGCCACGCCAGGGGGTGCAGCAGGGGCAGGAGGGCCACCCCCGCAAAGGGCCCCGTGAGGAGAATCCCCAGGAGCACCCCCGCCAGGGCCACCGCCCCCGGGGCCAGCAGCAGCACCACGTAGGCCCCGGGCAGGTCGGCGCACCGGCACAGGAGAATCAGATTGTACACGGGGATCAGGTACCGGGGGTAGCTGTCCCGGCGGAACTTCCTCCCCACCCGGTAGAGCACGTAGGCGAAGAGGGCGTAGACCCCCAGGCCCAGGCTCAGGGCCGACAGGGCCAGCCACACCGCCACCCCCGCAAGGCCCCACAGGCAGCCCATGGCTTCCATCCCCTTCTCTCCCTCCCCGGTCCCCTACCGGGGCCCCTCTCCGGCCTCCACCAGTCGGCGAAGGACCGCCTCCAGCTCCCGAAGCTTCTGGCCGTAGGCGGCCCAATCCCCGGCGCGGGAGGCCTGCTGGGCCTGCTCAAAGAGTTCCTGGGCCTTCCGGGCCAGGTCCTTCGTCCCCGGGGACGGGACCCCCCCCTCCCCTTCGGGGCGGGGCTCCGCCTCCCGGACCGCCGGGGCCGCCGGGGGCCGCCTCTTCGCGGCCTTGCCGCCCCCCAGCACGTCCTCCCCCACCAGCAGGGTCAGGGCCTCCCGGAAGGTCTCCGCCCAGACCACCCGTCCTCCCGTGGAGAGGATCACCCGCTTGAGTTCCGGCAGCTCCCCCCGCTCCGCCTTCAGGTACAGGGGCTGGACGTAGAGCAGGGACTTGCCGATGGGCACCACCAGCAGGTCTCCCCGGATCACGTCGGAGCCCCGCTGGCTCCACAGGGACATCTGGGCGGAGATCTCCGGGTTCTGGTCGATGAGGGCCTCGATCTGCGGGGGCCCGAAGATGAGCTTCTGCTTCGGGAACTGGTACACCACCAGCTCCCCGTAGTGCTCCGGGTCGCACCGTCCCGCCATCCAGCCGATGAGGTTGCTCCGCCCCACGGGCATGAAGGGCACGATGAGGGCGAACTCCGGCTTTTCCTTCCCCAACAGCTTCATGGTGACGTAGTTGGGGGAGAGGCGCTTCTCCCGGCCCGCCGGGGACACCTCCCACACGTCCTCCTTGTTGTAGTAGGTGTTGGTGTCCGTCATGTGGTAGACCCGGTACAGCTCGCTCTGCACCTCGAAGAGCCCCTCGGGGTAGCGCAGGTGGGCCCGCAGCCCCTCGGGCATCTCCGAGACGGGGCGGAAGAGCCCCGGGAAGACCCGGGCCCAGGTGGCCGCCAGGGGATCGGCGGGATCCATCAGGTAGAACCGCACCGTGCCGTCGTAGGCGTCCAGGGTGATCTTCACGCTGTTGCGCAGGTAGTTCACCCCGTTGAGCCCCTCCAGGGAGGGGTCCTCGATGGCCAGGGGCTTGGAGTAGGGGATCCGGTCCGTGGCGGTGTAGGCGTCCTGCACCCAGAGGATGCGCCCCCCCAGCACCACCGGATAGGGGTCGTCGTCGTAGGCCAGGAAGGGGGCCATCTCCCGCAGAACCTCCCCCAGGCTTCGGCGGAAGAGGACGCGGCTGTCCGGACGCAGGGAGCCCGTGAAGAGGATCTCCGTGTCCCGGAAGCGCAGGGCAAAGAGCAGCCGCCGCCACAGGGACCCCAGGGGCACCCCTCCGGTCCCCTCATAGGTGCTCCGGGCGTTGGCATCCCCCATGGGGTAGTCGAACTCCTTCACCTCCGTCCGCACCAGGGCGTAGGTGTTGGTCTTCTCCCCGAAGTAGACCTGGGGACGGCGGATGTCCAGGGAGACGGAGGCCTTGGGGGGCAGGTCCTTCACGAAGAGCACCGGCATCCCCCCGGGGGCCACCTCGTTCACCGGGTTCATCACCACCCCGAAACCGTGGGTGAACTCCAGGTGCCGGTTCACCCAGGTGGGGTTCTGGAGCTGACTGCTGTCCAGCTCCCGCACGGAGAGCATCACCTGCCGATGGACTCCCGACTCGTCGAAGTTATAGCGGTCGATGTCCACGTCGGAGAAGTCGTAGTAGGAGCGGATCTCCTGAAGCTGCTTGTAGGTCCGCAGCAGCGGGCCGTAGTCCCAGAGGCGGATGTTCCGCACCGTGTCCAGATCCGCCCTCAGGTCCTCCGGGGTGGTCTCCCCCGAGGGGGTGACGGAGAGGGCCCGGATCCGGTCCAGACCGTAGGCCTTGAGGGTGGCGTCCATGTGGAAGCGCAGGTAGGGCTTTTCCATCTCGTACTCGTTGGGCTTCACCACGTACTGCTGCACGATCCCCGGCACGACCACCCCCGCGATCCACCCCGCCCCCAGCAAGACCGCCAGGGCCACCAGGGAGGGACGCCACAGGGGACGGAAGAGGTTCACCGCCAGCAGCACCGCCGCGACGGCCGCCGCCCCCACGTTGAGGTACAGGGCGGGGAGCTTCACGTGCAGGTCCACGTACCCCGCCCCGAAGACGATGCCCCCGGGGGAGAGGAGCAGGTCGTAGCGGTCCAGCCACCACCCCGCCCCCCAGAGGAGCAGGAGGGAAGCGCCCAGGACCGCCAGGTGCCCCCGCACCGCCGGAGACACCCAGGGGCGCCCTTCCAGAAGCTGCACCGACCGCCCCAGGAAGTAGACCAGCAGGCAACCCGCCAGGGTGGTGAGGAGCAGCCCCGAGAACCACCCCTGGGCGAAGCGCCAGAAGGGCAGGGAGAAGACGTAGAATCCCAGGTCCCGGTGGAACACCGGGTCCGCGGTCCCGAAGGGCTGGGCATGGAGGAACCGCAGCACCAGCCCCCAGGCGCCCCGGGTTCCCAGGCCGTTGAGGACCCCCAGGACGAGGGAGGCCCCCAGGATCCAGCGCCCCGCGGGGTGGGGACCGGGGAGGTCCGCGAACCCTCGGGAGACGGCGAGACGCCAGTTCAGAAAGGTGAAGGCCGACGAGGCGACGAGGGCAACGGCGAAGAGCCCCCATTGGGGGAGGATCCGGGTCCAGAACACCGTCTCCTGTCCCAGGGACCGAAACCACCACAGATCCGTGACCCACCGGGCCAGCCAGGGCAGGCCGCTGAAGAGGACCAGCGCCGCCCCGGCCAGAAGGGGCAGCTTGCCCAGGCGGAAGGGCCTACGGGGAGGGGGCGGGGTCGACTCCAGGATCTCTTCCCCCTCGTTGTCCCCCTGTCCGGGGATCCACTCTTGGGCTCCTCGGGGAAACCAATCTCGAAACGTCATGGACCTTCCTCCTTCGCGGATGGGGACAAGGTCCCGGGGTGTGCCGTGACTTCGAGGAACGGCCGGGACAACCCGGGGAGTATAATCGGACCATCGTCCCCTTGGGGTACGATTGTAGGACCTATGCGGCGTCCAGGGAAACGTCCTCCTGAAGGCGCCTCCGAGAGGTGACTCCCGTGGAAGCTGCCACACCCTTTGAAACCCTAGCGGAAATCCCGGTGGACGAAGTCCTGACCCTCCAGCTCGTCCGGGGCAAGGGGCTCCCCCGCCTCGCCATCCTCAACCAGAGCACCGGCAAGAAGAAGCACACCTCCCTGGCCTGGGCGGAGGGACAGGAACGGAACCTCAAGATCAAGACGGGACGCACCTCCAGCCGGGAGTACCCCATGGAGGACGTGCGGGCCGCCGTGTCCCGGCTGGTGGAGCAGGCGGGACAGGATCTGACCCTCAAGGCCCTCCTCTGGAGGTCCGTGCAGGTGTTCGGCGACCTGATCCACCGGTCCCGGTCCGTGTACAGCGAGGCGGAGTGCCTCGCCGTGCCCGAGTCCAAGAGGGACACCCTGTGGCTGGCCTACGCCCCCTCTCCCCGGGACCCCCACCGGGTCCGCCCCTGCTTCGCCGAGACCCCCGAGGAGACGCAGCTTTTGGACGGACACCGGACCGAAGGAAGGCCCTGGCGGGGCATGGACCTCCCCGGTTCCCCCCCCTCCTCCCTGAGGAACCTGCCCTTCGTGCGGGACCTGTCCCACGCCAACCCCGACCGATGGGGGGTCCCCCTCATGACGGCGGCCCAGGCCATCCTCCTGGGCTTCCGGGACTGGTCCCCCGACGGGGAGCAGGACCTGGGGGAAGCCCTCTGGGCCCTCCTGCCCGGACCGGACTCCCGATCCGAGGAGACCCTCACCAACCTGGCGGGGAAGGGGCGGGAGTTCTGGACCCGCATGACCGCCTACCTGCGCCTCCAGCCCCTCCTGCACACCGTGGACCCCCGGGAGAGCGACGACGCCCCGGGAGAAGCGGAGGCGGAGGGCCTCAAGAAGCGGGAGCGCTTCTCCATGATGTCCCGCCCGGACCACTCCCGCATGTTCGTCGTCCAGCGCTACCTGGACGGGCAGGGACGCCTGGCCTTCAGCCTCGTCCCGGAAACCCGACTCCCCGGAGAGAAGGACCGCTTCCTGGTCCTGCAGGAGGAGGACTGGGAACGCATCCTCACCGCCTGCGCCCTGGGGGGAGAGCCAGATGGGCAGTACGCCACCTTCTCCCTGGTGCAGGCTCTGGAGATGGGCCGGTGGCTCGCCCTGGTCGAACCGATTCTGCGAGCCGGCTCCCCCAGCTTCCGTTGACCCGCGCCCGCGAGGCGCGATTCCGTTGCGATCTGACCCCGAAGAGGTGATCCCGTGAACAACCCGAGCCCCCTTGAGGCCATCCGTGCAAAGTGGAAGGACCACCCGGCGGTGCGCTCCGCTGCCGGAGAACTGACCAACATGGAGGACGACCTGGCCCGTCTCCGGGAAGCGGAGGACCCGGAGGAGCGCAAGGCCTATCGTCTTCTGTGGCAGCGCGCCGCCCACCAGTACTGGGAGCTGGTCTGGAGCCTGGTGGAGGCACGCATCGACGCGGAGAAGCTCCCCCCCGAAGCCCTGACCTTCGACGACGCGGAAAAGCTGGCCATCAACTTCGGCGTCCTCTCCTCCAAGGCCAATGTCCCCAACCCCCACTTCGCCGACGAACTGGACCAACCGGCCTGCCTGGACATCTACCAGTACGGACGCCTCACGGACTTCCTGGCGGAGAACTACGCCCTCCTCTTCGGGAAACCCTACGAGGGCCCCCAAGGGGGCACCACCCGGGAGGAAAAGCTGGCCCGCTTCGCCTCGGACCTGGGGGCCACGGAACAGCGCCGCCGCCTGGTGGTGTCCATGGTGCTCTCCCGCTGCGGCTTCATCACCCCTCCGGAGGTGGAGGAGATGCTCTCGCACCTGGAGGCGCACCTGCGCATCCACACGGAGGTGGAGATGCGCACCCGCCGGGTCCGGGAGGCGGACCCCTCGGACCGGGAGAAGATCCACGAGAACAGCAAGCGCTACGAGCTGGCGGAGCACGAGCTGCTGATCAGCCTGGAGCGGGCGGCCAAGGAGATCGAGACCTTCTCCGACCCGGAACTCCAGAAGGTGCTGGGCCTTCACGACCGCACCCGCTTCCTGGCCAACCTGGAGGTGCACGTGCGCAACGAGGCGGAGCGCTGGAAGACCCGGGTGGAGATGGCGGCTAGAAAGCACAAGGGCAAGGGCGTCCCCGCCCTCAAGGGGGAACTGCGGGAGGCCTTCAACCACAAGAAGGAGTTCATGACCCTGGCGGCGAGGAGCGCCCGCATGGACACTTCCCCCCTCAACGTGGACACGGGCAAGCCCGTGGGCTTCAAGCAGGCCGGGGAGATCATGATGGACCTCACCCCCCTGGATCCGGACATGCTCCGGGCCCCCCGGGTGCGCATGTACGGCATCCCCAAGGTGATCCTCACCCCCGGACGGGGCCTGGGGGTCTACGACTGGACGGACAACTCCCTCCTGATCCCCCAGTTCTCCCCCTACGGGGGGGTGCTCAAAAGCTTCTGCTTCGCCCTGGGGGCCTTCCGCTGGGACAACGACGAGGACCGGGTCCTGAAGGACTCCTACGGCCTCATCAAGGAGAACCGGGACAAGGGGATCCGAGCCCTCCAGGAGTCCTTCTGCCAGGACTACTTCATCTGGATGTCCAAGGAACGCCGGGGCTACCGGGTCCTCCCCAAGGAGACCTCCAAGTGGTTCCGGGTGCACTTCAAGAAACCCGCCTAGATCCGAAACGGGGGGGCGCGATCCCGGTCGGGGGTGCGGGGCTTCGTGCCGCACCCCCGACCTTTTTCGTCCTCCCGGAAGGCCCTCTTCCCGACCCGCTCCTTCCCCGCCGGAGGCAGACGTCCCCCTGCAAAAGGAGGTACCATGGACCCCCAAGGGGGGGGTGCCATGGAACGATGGATCGGGTCCTACCGCCTTTCGGACGATCAGGGCCTGCTTCGCCGCGACGCCATCTGCACCCTGGTGCAGGGAAGCTACTGGGGATGCCGCCGCACCCGGGAGACCATCGAGGCCTCCCTGGAACACTCCCTCTGCTACGGGGCCTACCTGGGAGAGGAGCAGGTGGCCTTCGCCCGGGTCGTGACGGACCGAGCGGTGATGTTCTGGCTGGCGGACGTCCTGGTCTGCCCGTCCCACCGGGGGCGAGGCCTCGGCAAGGGGCTGGTGGAACTGGTGCTGGACACCCCGGTCCTGCGGGGGCTCACGGGCCTCCTGGCCACCCGGGACGCCCCGGGGCTCTACGCCCGTTACGGCTTCGTCCGGGACACGGAGG
This sequence comes from Aminomonas paucivorans DSM 12260, assembly GCF_000165795.1. Lineage (NCBI taxonomy): Bacteria > Thermotogati > Synergistota > Synergistia > Synergistales > Synergistaceae > Aminomonas > Aminomonas paucivorans. The sequence continues at coordinate 2,194,151 of NZ_CM001022.1, forward strand.
GACGCTTCATGCGCCGCACCCCGCCGGAGGAGACCCCATCCCCCTGACCCGTCCGAGGCTCAAGGGGCCACACCCCCCCTCCTCCCGCCTCCTTCTGGACCTAGCCGTCCCGGGACTCCCGGGTTAGGTTGGGGCGGGAAGATTCCGGAAGGAGGACGAGAGATGGAACGCTATCCCGTGGGGCTGGTGCCCGGGCCGGTTCGGGTGCCCGAGGCCGCGGCGGCCCGATACGTTGAGGACTACGGCAGCCCGGACCTGGAGGGGGATTTTCTCTCCCTCTACCGAAGCTGCGAGGCGGGGCTGGCCCGGCTGCTGCACACGGAAAACCCCGTGGCCATCCAGTGCGGCGAGGGGATGCTGGCCCTCTGGGGGGCACTGAACAGCGTCCTGGCACCGGGGGACCGGCTCCTGGCGGTCTCCTCCGGGGTCTTCGGCTCGGGCTTCGCCGAGATGGGGCGGGCCCTGGGGCTGGAGGTGCGCCTCCTGGAGTTCCCCTTTTCCCGCCTCCCGGACCCCGAGGAGGTGCGGCAGGAGGCCCTGCGCTTCCGCCCCCGGATGATGACGGTGGTGCACTGCGAAACCCCCAGCGGGACCCTGACCCCCCTGGAGGACTACGGCCGCATCGCCCGGGAGGCGGAGGCCCTGCTGTGCGTGGACTTCGTGGCCAGCGCGGGAGGGGCCCCGGTGCGGGTGGACGACTGGGGCATCGACCTGGGCCTCCTGGGAAGCCAGAAGTGCCTCTCCCTGCCCCCGGACCTGTGCTTCACCTCCCTAAGCCCCCGGGCCCGGGAGGCGGTGCGCCTCCGGGGCTACCAGGGCTACGACGCCCTGGCCCCCTTCGAGGAGGCCCGCCTCACCGGGGCCTTCCCCTACACCCACCACTGGCGGGGGCTGGCGGCGCTGCGCCAGGCCCTGGACCTCTACGAGGAGGAGGGGCAGGAGGCGGTCTGGAGCCGCCACGCCCGAGCCGCGGCCCGCTGCCGAAGCCGCCTGGCGGACCTGGGGGTGGCGCTCTTCCCGGAGGAGGAAGCCTTCTGCTCCCCCACCGTCACCGCCGCCCGGGTGCCCGAGGGGTGGACCTGGGAGGCCCTGGACGGGGCCCTGCGTCGCCGGGGGGTGGTGCTGGGGGGCAACTACGGCCCCCTGGCGGGAAAGGTCTTCCGGTTCGGCCACATGGGAACCCAGGCCTCCCTCCCCCTGGTGGACCGGGCCCTGGACGCCCTGGGAGAGGTCCTGGCGAAGCGCCCTTGACGAAACCGCCCCCTTGGGGTGTACTGGGGACCACAACCCGCCCCTCCCGGGGCGGGACCATAGCTTCCGGGGGAGTCCCGCAGACGGGACTGAGAGGAAGGGCGAGGCCCTTCGACCCCTCGAACCTGATCCGGTTCATACCGGCGGAGGAAGGAAGATCCAGGGGCTTGACCCATCGTGGAGGATCCGCCGTCAGGGCGGGTCCTCTTTTTTTGTGGAGGAAGGAGAGACGCGGATGGGACTGTATCGAGGGGTGGCCCTCACCGTTGCGGGAAGCGATTCCGGCGGGGGGGCGGGGATCCAGGCGGACCTGAAGACCTTCGCGGCCCTGCGGGTCTTCGGCACCAGCGCCCTGGCGGCGGTGACGGTGCAGAACTCCCTGGGGGTCCGGGGGTTCCACCCGGTTCCGGAGGAGACGGTGCGGGGACAGATCGACGCGGTGTGCTCCGACTTCCCCGTGGGGGCGGTCAAGACGGGGATGCTGGCCTCCCAGGCCCTGGTGAGGGCGACGGCGGAGGCCCTGGAGGCGGCGGGGGTGCGAAACCTGGTGGTGGACCCGGTGATGGTCTCCCAGAGCGGGGACCCCCTTCTGGGGGAGGACGCGGCGGCGGCCCTGCGGGACCGGCTGCTTCCCCTGGCTCTCCTGGCCACGCCGAACCTCCCGGAGGCGGAGGTGCTCCTGGGGCGACGGATCCCGGGACCTGAGGCCATGGAGGAGGCCGCCCGGGACCTGCTGGCCCTGGGGCCGAAGGGGGTGCTCCTCAAGGGGGGACACCTGGAGGGGGAGGAGCTGGTGGACGTGCTGGCTCTCCCCGGAGACCTGCGGGTCTTCCGGCAGAGCCGCCTGCACACGGAGAACACCCACGGCACGGGGTGCACCCTGAGCGCCGCGGTGGCGGCGGAGCTGGCGGCGGGGTGCGACCTCCCGGAGGCGGTGGACCGGGGACGGCGCTACCTGCGCCAGGCCCTGGAGGCGGGGGTGCGGTACGGCCGGGGGCACGGCTGCCCCGGCCACGGGGTGACGCCCTCCTGGGTGGACCGGCGGTGAGCCGGTCGGTCTGGGCCCGGGTGGCAGAGGTCCGCCCCCTGCTGCACCACCTCACCAACCGGGTGGCGGCGCCCCTGCAGGCGGAGGTGGCCCTGGCCCTGGGGGCCTGCCCGGTGATGACCTGTTGGCCCCCCGAGGCGGGCTCGGTGGCCCGGGGGGCCGACGGGGTGCTGGTGAACGCCGGAACCCCGGAGACAGAGGCCCAGGCGGGTCAGGACGAGGCCCTGGCCGCCACGGAGGGCACGGAGATCCCGAGGCTGCTGGACCTGGTGGGCTGCGGCCTCTCCCTCCCCCGCACGGAGCGCCTCCGGACCCTGCTGGCCCGGCACCGGTTCGCCTGCGTGAAGGGCAACGGAGCGGAGGTGGCCGCTCTGGCGGGGCGCCCCGCCCTCCTCCGGGGGGTGGAGGGGACCACGGAGGTTCGGGAGGAGGATCTGGCGGACCTGGCCCGGAAACACCGCACCCTGGTGCTGGCCACGGGAGGGACGGACCGGTTCGCCGACCCCTTCCATACCGGACGCCTGGCGGGGGGACACGAGGCCCTGCGCTCCCTCCCGGGCAGCGGATGCGCCCTGGGCACCGCCCTGCTGGCGGCCTTGGCGGCAGGGGTGGAGCCCTTCGAGGCGGCGGGAGCGGCGGTGGGGCTCTTCGCCGCCGCCTCGACCCGGGCGGCCTCCCGAGGGTGCGGCCCCGGTTCCTTCCGGGTCGCCTTCCTGGACGCCCTGGGGGAGGCCCGCACGGGAGGGCTTCCCCTGCCGGAGGCGGAGGGGACGCCGTGACCGGGGACCTGCGCTCCCACCTGAAGCTGTACGTGATCCCGGACCTCCGGGCGGGGGCTCCCCGAAGCCTGATGGAACAGGCCCGGGCGGCCCTGGCGGGGGGGGCGGGGACGGTGCAGCTGCGCCACAAGACCGCCTCGGGGCGGGAGCTGTGTCGCCTGGGGGAGGCCCTGGCGGCCCTCTGCGACGATGCGGGAGCCCTCTTTTTCGTGAACGACCGGCTGGACGTGGCCCTGGCCTGCGGGGCCTCGGGGGTCCACCTGGGTCTGGAGGACCTGCCCGTGGCGGTCGCCCGCCGCCTGGCCCCCCCGGACTTCCTGGTGGGGGCCACCGCCCGCACCCCGGAGCAGGCCCTCCGGGCCTGGAAGGACGGGGCGGACTACCTGGGGGTGGGGGCGGTGGCCCCCACCCCCACCAAGGAGGACACCACCGTCATCGGGCCGGAGGGCTTCGCCGCCGTGGCCGCCTCAGTACCCCTGCCCTGCGTGGCCGTGGGGGGGATCACCGCCGCCGCCGTGCCGGACCTGCGGCGTCGGGGCGCCGCAGGGGTCGTGGTGGTGCGGGAAGCCGTGGGTGCCCCGGACCCGGCGGAGGCCTGCCGCAGGCTTCGGGAGCTTCTGGATGCTTGAGGTCCGGGCCCTGCGGAAGTCCTTCGGGGGGCGGCCGGTGCTGGGGGGGCTGGACCTGGACCTCCCCCGGGGGGGGTGCCTGGCCCTGGCGGGCCCCTCGGGGTGCGGCAAGAGCACCCTGCTGCACCTCCTGGCGGGGCTGGTTCCCCCGGACGGAGGGACGATGCGCATGGAGGGCCGGGAGGTTCCCTCCCTCCGAGGGCGCTGCGCCCTCATGGCCCAGGATGACCGGCTGCTCCCCTGGATGGACCTGCTGGACAACGCCCTCCTCCCGGTGCGGATGCGGGGGGAGGACCCGAGGCGCCGGGAGGGGGAGGCCCGGGAACTGCTGGACCGCTTCGGCCTGGGGGAGTTCCTTCGCTACCCTCCCGGGTCCGTCTCCGGGGGGATGCGGCAGCGGTGCGCCCTGGCGCGCACCCTCCTCTGGGGGTGTCCCCTGGTGCTTCTGGACGAGCCCCTCTCCGCCCTGGACGCCTTCACCCGCCGGACCCTCCAGGAGGAGGTGCTGCGCCTCCAGGGGGAGTGGGGGCGCACCCTCCTCTGGGTGACCCACGACCTGGAGGAGGCCCTTCGGGTGGGAGACCGGGTCTGGGTGCTGGGACCGGGGATGGAGGTGCGGGAGCGCCTCGTCCCCCCCGGCCCCAAGCCCCGGCCCGCCGACGGGGAACTGGCGGCCCTGCGGGAACGGGCCTTCCGGGCCCTGGAAGGGTCCCGTGGCTAGGCTCCGGGACCGGGCCCTGGGCCTGGGGCTCTTCCTGCTTCTCCTGGCGCTCTGGGAGGGAGTCTGCCGGGGGCTGGACCTGCCCCCCTATCTGCTTCCCTCGCCGGGACGGGTGGCGAGGGTACTGCTCTCCCAGGCCCCGGAGCTGCTGGCCCACGGGGCGGTCACCCTGGGGGAGATGGTCCTGGGGATCCTCCTGGGCCTGGGGGCGGCGCTTCTGGTGGGGGGAGGCCTCTTCGCCCTGCCCCAGGCGGAGCGGGCGGTGCTGCCCCTGCTGGTGGCCACCCAGGCGGCGCCGGTGTTCGCCCTGGCCCCTCTCCTGGTGGTGTGGTTCGGCTTCGGCATGGGACCCAAGGTGGCCCTCACCGCCCTGGTGGTCTTCTTCCCCGTGGCCCTGGCGTTCCTCCAGGGACTGAAGCACCGGGATCGGGGGCGGGAGGACCTGCTGCGCCTCATGGGAGGGGGGAGGATCGCCCGGTTTCGGGCCTTCCACCTCCCCGGGGCGCTGCCCCCCCTGATGGGGGGGCTCAAGACGGGGGTCTGCGTGGCCCCCATCGGGGCGGTGCTGGGGGAATGGTGCGGCGCCTCCCGGGGGCTGGGCTTTCTGATGCTCCAGGCCAACGCCCGCCTGGCCACGGACCGGGTCTTCGCGGCCCTGGCGGTGCTGGTGGTCCTGGGGACGGGACTCTACGGGGCGGTGGATCGGCTGGAGCGGCGTCTGGTGTGGTGGACCCGCCCGGAGGGGCGGGCCCGGTGGCTGGAACGAAGAGAAAGGAAGGGAAGGAAATGAGACGACTTCTGTGCGCGACGGTCCTGCTGGTCCTCCTGGGGGCCCCGGCGGGGGGGGCGGAGAAAGTCCGACTGATGCTGGACTGGACCCCCAACGTCGACCATGCCCCCCTCTACTGGGCCCAGGCCCGGGGGGCCTTCGCCCGGGAGGGACTGGAGGTGGAGATCCTGACCCCCTCGGACACGGCGGACCCCCTGAAGCTGGCGGCGGCGGGACGGACGGACCTGGCCCTGGGGTACATGCCCCAGGCCCTGGTGGCAGCCTCGGGGGGCATCCCCGTGCGGGTCTGCGCCCGCCTGGTGGCGCGCCCCTTGAGCACCGTGGTGGCTCTGGAGGACAAGGGAATCCGAAGCGTGAAGGACCTCTCGGGCAAGCGCATCGGCACCACCGTGCCGGGGATGATGGACGTGCTGGGGAAGGTCTTCGCCCGGCACCACGGGCTGAAGGACCTGGAGTGGGTCCACGTGGGCTTCCAGATCGTCCCGCCCCTGGCCTCGGGCAAGGTGGCGGCGGTGGTGGGGGCCTTCCGGAACGTGGAGGTGGTGCAGCTGCGCCGCCAGGGGCTCAAGCCCCGGGTCTTCCCCCTGGAGGAGGGGGGCGTCCCGGACTACGACGAGCTGGTGGTGCTGGCCTCCCCGGCCCTGAGCAAACGCCCCCGGGTCCTGGCGGCCTTCCGACGGGCCCTGGCGGAGGGACTGGAGGCGACGCGGCGACACCCCGAACAGGCCATGAGCGCCTACCTGCAGTCGGTTCCCGGGGCGGACCAAGCGGAAGAACGGGAGATGCTGGACGCCACCCTGCCCTTCTTCGCGAAGGACCAGAAGCTGGACCCCGCCCGGTGGCGGCGTTTCGCCGACTTCGCCCTCCGGGAGAAGCTGGTGGAAAAGCCGGTGGACCCCGCGCCCCTGCTCCTCCGTTTCTGACGCAACCAAACTTTATAAGGAGGTCGAGATCATGAACCGCGAACGCCTGCGCAACCTGGCCCTGGCGGGGCTCTTCGCCGCCCTGGGGGTGCTCCTCTCGGGGCTGTCCGTCCCCGTGGGGCCCACCCGGTGCTTTCCGGCCCAGCACGCCCTCAACGCCCTGGCGGGGGTACTCCTGGGGCCCTGGTGGGCCGCCGGGGCCGCCACGATCACCAGCCTGCTCCGGGTGAGCCTGGGCACGGGCACCCTCTTCGCCTTCCCCGGGAGCATCCCCGGGGCCCTGGCGGTGGGCTTCGCCGCCGCCCTGCTCCCGGACCGGCTGAAACCCCTGGGGGCCCTGGCGGAGCCCCTGGCCACCTGCACCCTGGGGGCCTGGATCTGCGCCGCCTGGCTGGGCCCCGCCATGGGCAAGTCCGTGGGGTACGCCTTCCTGGCGGGAGCCTTCGGGGCCAGCAGCGTTCCCGGGGCCCTGCTGGGTCTGGGGCTCCTGGCCGCCCTGAGGGCAGGGTTGCCCCTGCTTCGGGGACACCGGGGAACCCTGTAGAGCCGCCCCCGGTCCTGGGGTACACTGGAGGGACGGGATCCTCGTCCCTCCGGGTCCCGGGGGAGGCCTGCCATGACGGAAGGCCATCGAAGCCTGATCCGGATCCACCTGGCGGTGCTGCTCTTCGGCTTCTCCGGGCTCTTCGCCCGGCTCATCCACCTTCCCGCCTGGACCATCACCTGGGGGCGGGTCACCTTCGCCTCCCTCTCCCTCATGGTCCTCTTCCTCCTCCGAGGGGAGAGCCTGCGGATGCGCACCCCCCGACAGACCGCCCTGGCCCTGGGGGCGGGTGTCGTGCTGGCGGGGCACTGGTCCGCCTTCTTCCAGTCCATCCAGACCTCCACGGTGGCCGTGGGAACCCTCACCTTCGCCACTTTCCCCCTCTTCGCTGCCTTCCTGGAACCCCTGATCTTCCGGGAGCGCCTCCGCCTCCGCGATCTGACCACCGCCTCGGTCCTGATCCTGGGGGTGGCCATCCTGGTCCCCCGGGCGGACCTGGGGGACGCCATGACCCGGGGCATCCTCTGGGGGATGCTGGGAAGCCTCTCCTTCGCGGTGCTCTCCCTGATGAACCGCTCCCTGGTGCGGGACAACCGGGGAACCCTGGTGGCCTTCTACGAGCAGGGCGCCGCCGCACTGGTCCTCACCCCCCTGGTGCTCCTCCGGCGGGACCCCTTGCCCCTGCCGGACCTGGCCCTCCTGGCCCTGGTGGGGGTGGTGTTCACCGCCGGGGCCCACTCCCTGTTCATCGGGGGCATGAGGAAGGTGACCGCCCGGGCCGCCGGGGTCATCTCGGGGCTGGAGCCGGTGTACGCCATCCTGGGGGCCCTGGTCCTCCTGGGGGAAACCCCCAGCCTGCGGGAGTGCCTGGGCGGGGCGGTCGTCCTGGCAGCCGCAGCAGCCTCCTCCCTCCGCTCCGCCCGGGAGTCGGGGGGCTCCCCTTCCCCCGCCGTTTCCGCTACCCTATCCCCTCCATGGCGGCTTCCAACTCCGCCTCAAGGCTCCCCTTCCCCCGCCGTTTCCGCTACCCTATCCCCAAACGACCCTAAGGAGGGATCCCCATGAATCCTGTGCTTCAGGCCATCCACAGCCGCCGCAGCACCCGGGCCTACCGCCCGGAGCCCCTGAAGGCGGAAGAGCTGGACACCATCCTGGAGGCGGGGCTCTACGCCCCCAGCGCCTGCAACGGCCAGCCCTGGCACTTCACGGTGGTCCACGACCGGACTCTGCTGGACCACATGAGCGAGGTGTGCAGGACGGGCATGGCGGCCAGCGGGCAGGACTGGATGGTGTCCATGGCGAAGAACCCGGAGTTCCACGTGTTCTACCGTGCCCCGCTGGCGGTGGTGGTCTCGGGGCTCAAGGACGGACTGTGCCCCCTGGTGGACACCGCCGCGGCCATCCAGAACATGCTCCTGGCGGCGGAAAGCCTGGGCATCGGCTCCTGCTGGCTGGGGCTGGCCCGGTTCTTCTTCGCCTCCCCCCAGGAGGTACGCAAGCTGGACATCCCGGAGGGATACGACCCCCTCTACGCCGTGAGCCTGGGGTACAAGGCGGGACCCGACGCCCCCGCCCCGGCCCGGAAGGGACGCCCCATCCGGCACCTCTACGCCCCCAAGGCCTGAGGAAAATCCGGGAGAAAACACAGGACGAAGCGCAGCGCAAGGCCAGGGCCCCGGACGACCTCCGGGGCCCTGGCCTTGCGCTTTCCGCAGGTCTTCGAGAATGGGGCCTACTTCATCTGCACCCCGATGCCCCGCTCCTCCGGCGTGCCGGGGATGAGGCTGTCGCAGAAAGCGGCACAGATCCCCGCCACCGCCATGGGGGTCTTCAGGATGGCCCAGATCATGCCGCCGAAGGTGACCAGGGCCTGTCCGTAGGCGGGATTCATGAAGAGGGCCTGGTTCTTTTCGATCCACCCGGGAAGCCCCAGGGCCATGAGGAAGGCAAAGCCCACGATGACCACGTTGCGCTGCGATCCCATGTCCGCCCGCATGAGCACCTGGATCCCCAGGGCGCCGATGATGCCGAACAGGGAGATGTAGGCTCCCCCTATGACCGGGGAGGGCATGGTGGCGATGAGCCCCCCCAGTTTGCCGATGAAGGAGAGGAGGATGAGGATCACCGCTCCGGTGCGCACCACGTGGCGGCTGGCCACGCCGGTGAGGCCGATGAGCCCGATGTTCTCGGTGTAGGAGGTGGTACCCACGGAGCCGAAGATCCCCGACAGGGCGCAGTTGAAACCCTCCGCTCCGATGCCCCGGCTGATCATCTCCGGGGTGGGATCCTCCAGCCCGGAGACGTAGGAGCAGGAGTGGTAATCCCCGATGGACTCGATCATGACGGCGAAGAACCCCGCCAGCATGGCGCCGAAGGCCAGGAAGCTGAACTTGGGAACCCCCCAGGGCATGAAGACGTTGTACCGGATCCAGGGGGCGGCGGCCACCTTGCCCAGGTCGATGTAGGCGGGGTGGGTGGGACCGAAGATCCCCGCCAGAGAGGCGGCCAGGCAGATCAGGTAGGCGATGACGATGGATGAGAGGATCGCGAAGATGTTGGCGTACTTGTTCTTGCTCACCAGGCTGAAGAACATGATGAGGGCCACCACCAGCAGGGAGATGGGCCAGTAGTTGGCCGCGTTGAATTGGATGGCCACCGGGGCCAGGGAGAAGCCGATGGCCATGATGACCGGGCCGATGACCACGGGAGTGATGATCTTCCGGATATACCCCACGATCTTGCTGTACCCCAGGAAGGAGAGGAGCAGCCCCCCGGTGATGAGCCCTCCGCCCACGTACTGCATGATGACGTTGGGCCCCATCCCCTTGTAGGCGCCGATGACGGTCATGATGGAGGGGATGAAGCTGAAGCTGGAGCCCTGGACGATGGGCAGCCCCGTGCCCAGCTTGGGGGAGGTCTGGATGAGGGTGGCCACCCCCATGCCGAAGTACACGCAGGAGATGAACGCCCCGATCTGGAGGGTGTCCATGCCCATGGCGGGACCGAAAATGAGGGGCACCAGGGTGGTGGCCCCGAAGAGGGTGAGCACGTGCTGCGCCCCCGCGAGGATCATGATGGGTGTCGGGGGCTTGTCGTTCAGGCCGTACACGATCTGTTTGCGTGCCATGTCCGCACCTCCTGATGGATTGGGTGTTGTTCCCGAAAAGAAGAATCCCGATCCCTTGCCTTCCTACCGCCTTCTCTGGCCGGGCACCTCCCCTCCCCTGGGCTCCACCCCTCGGACGGGAACCCGAAGGTCCACGTCCCGGCGGAATCCCCCCAGGTCCAGGGACCGCACCGCCGGACGGGTCTTCAGGGCCGCGACGCCGCGCCGCACCGCGTAGAGGCAGTCGCTCTCCCGACGGATCGCGTCGAACTCGTCCTCCGCGTCCCACACCGCAAAGTTGGCGGGCTTGCCCGCCTCGATGCCGTACCGGCCCTCCACCTGCAGGGTCTTGGCGGAGTTGGCAGTGATCATGTCGAAGAGGGCGAAGATCTGCTCGTAGCCGCTCATGTGGGCGGTGTGGAGCAGCAGGTTCGCCGCCTGGAGCATGGACCCCTTCCCCAGGGGGTACCAGGGGTCCATGATGGAATCATGTCCGATGCACACGTTGATCCCCCGGGCATGCATCTCGTCCACCCGGGTGTGCCCCCTCCGGCGGGGGTAGCCGTCGGTGCGGTTCTGGAGCACCGAGTTGTCGAAGGGGTTGGTGATGAAGTTCATCTTCGACCGCTCGGCGATGCCCAGGAGCTTGAAGGCATAGTCGTTGTGGTAATTGTGCATGGCCGTGGCGTGGCTGGCGGTCACCCGTTCCCCCATGCCCGTGGACAGGGCCCGGGCCGCCATCACCTCCACGAACCGGGACTGGTCGTCCCCCGTCTCGTCGCAATGGATGTCGATGAGGGCGTCGTGCTTTCGGGCCAGCTCGAAGGCCAGCTCCACGTCCCGCACCCCGTCCTCCCGGGTGAGTTCGTTGTGGGGGATGCCCCCCACCACGTCCGCCCCCATGTCCAGGGCCCGGCGCATCAGGGCCTCCCCCTCCGGGAAGGTGAAGACCCCGTCCTGGGGGAAGGCCACGATCTGCACCTCCACCAGGTCCTTCACCCGGTCCTTCACCTCCAGGAGCGCCTCCAGTGTCAGGAGGGACGGGTCCGTCACGTCCGCGTGGGTACGAATAAACTGCACCCCCTGGGCGAACTCCCACAGCACCGCCTCCACCGCGTTGTCCACCAGTTCCTTGCGGGTGAGGCGGGGCTTGCGCTCCCCCCAGATCTGGATGCCCTCCAGCAGGGTGCCGGAGGCGTTGAAGCGAGGGTCCCCCACGGAGAGCACCGCGTCCAGGTGCAGGTGGGGGTCGCACAGGGGCGGGGTGGTGAGGTTCCCCTCCGCGTCGATCTCCTCCCGTCCCTGCTCCTCCAGGGCGGGACCGATCTTCCGGATGATCCCCCCGTCCACGGCGATGTCCGTCCGTTCCTCGGCCCCCCGCAGGCGAGCGTTGCGCACCACCAGGTCCAGCATGCCCTTCCTCCTCCTCCTTCTTCCGGGATCAGCAGCCCGGTTCTTCCGCCGGCACCGGAGCGGGGCCGTGGAGCAGCCGGTCCGCCGCCGCGTAGACCAGCGCCGCGACCACGATGGCGTTCAGGGGGGCGACGCTGAAGGTCCCCACCGGGGGGGAGAATTGGGACGCGGCGATGGCCACCCCCCAGGCGATCAGGGCGGCCCCGTTGACGGAGCGGAAGGGGTAGTCCTCCAGGGCTGGGTAGCGCCCTCGCCACTTGAGGAAGAAATCCCCGATGAGGATGCCCCCGATGGGGGGCAGGGAGACGCTTAGAAACACCAGCCAGTTCACGAAATGGTTGTAGAGGAAGTGGGCCAGCAGGGTCCCCGCGGCACCCGCCAGGATCGTGAGCCGCCTGCGCTTGCCCCCGGTGATGTTGGCCAGTCCCAGACCGGAGGCGTAGAGGGCGTTGTCGTTGGTGGTCCAGATGTTCAGGGCCAGCAGGGCGATGCCGCCCCCCAGAAGGCCCTGGGCAGCCAGGACCTCCGACGTGTCCGCCACCCCCGTGGCCATGGCCCCCAGGGCGCCGAAGAAGAACATGAGGCTGTTGCCGAAGGTGAAGCCCACGGCCGTGGCCCCCACCCCGCCGGTCCGGCTGCGGGAGAAGCGCACGAAGTCCGGGGTGAGGGTGGCGCCGCTGATGAAGGACCCCACCCCCAGGGCCACCCCCTTGGCGAAGGTGAGGGGCTTGGAGGGCTCCACGGCCAGGAGGGCCGCAAGCCCTCCCGCGTCGGCAAACGCCCGGGCCATGGACCAAAACCCCAGGAAGAGGATGGCGGGGACGGCGATCCAGCTGATCCACTCGATGGCCTTGAACCCGATGACCACCGTGCCGGTCATGAGGACGCCCCCCAGCAGGATCAGGGGCGTCAGGGGAACCCCCAGGAGCTTCTGGATGGGGTAGGCGAACATGGCCACCCCCACGCCGAACCAGCCGATCTGGGTGAGGGCCAGCATGAAGGAGGGCAGCTTGGAACCGAAGGTTCCGAAGGCGTGCCGGGCCAGGATGTGGGTGGACAGGTTGGTGGCGGAGGCAGCATACCCCAGAAAGGCCCCGTAGACCCCCAGGATCAGGTTCCCCGCGAGGACGACGACCACCAGGTCCGGCCAGAGACGGAACCCCGTCCCCAGCGCCCCTCCCGTCCACATGCTGGCGGCGAAGAAGGTGAACCCCAGCATCACCATGGACATGGAGAGGAAACCGCGACGCTCCCCCTCCGGCACCGGGGTCAGGGCATAGTCGTCGTGCACGCTCTCCCGGGTCTTTTGCGCGGACATCCCGCCACACCCCTTCCTTGGGTTCCCCACAAGCAGGCTCCGGGACGGGAGAGCCCCCGCCCCGAAGCCCGGAGTTCAGCTTACAGCCATTCCTTGATGGCGCTCTTGTAGCTCTGCTCCTGGGCGTAGGGATACTCCCAGAGGTCCGTCTCCCCCCTCTTGCCCATCTGCACGGCCTTGTACACCCGCTCCTTGGAGAAGGGATAGGTGTGGATCCGCACCCCCAGGGCGTCGAACAGGGCGTTGTCGATGGCCGGGGCCGGGGAGATCATGGAGTGTTCCCCGATGCCCCGGTTCCCGTAGGGGGACAGCTCCTCCGGGGTCTCCTCCCAGAAGGCGTCGATGTCCTCCGGCACGTCCATGGAGGTGGACATCTTATAGTCCGTGAAGTCCGGGGTCAGGAGACGTCCCTTCTCGTCGTAGTACATCCCCTCCATGAGCCCCGCGGAGATGCCCTGCACCGTGCCGCCCTCGATCTGCCCCCGCACGTTGATGGGGCTGATGGCGCGGCCCACATCATACCCGGCGCTCACCCGGTTGACCACCACTTCCCCCGTGGCGGGGTCCGCCTCGATGTCGATCCCCACGGCCCCCACGGTGAAGTGCACCACGCTCTTCCGGGACTGCCCCGTCTCCGCGTCCGGGTAGGTGATGTCCGGAGGGGTGAAGGAACCGGTCCCCACCACGGGCCCGCCGTGGAGGTTCCCGTCGGGCATGAGGAAACCGTTCTGGATCCGTTCGTCCAGGGGCTCGGACCGCCCCGCCTTGCGGCACTTCACCACCCCGTGTTCGATGGTGATGCTCTCCGGTTCCACCTGCCAACACTGGGCGTAGAGGGCGAGCAGCTTCTCCCGGGCATCCGTGGCGGCCCGCTTGACCGCCATGCCCATGGACCAGCAGGAGCGGCTGGCCACGGTCTGCCAGTCGTAGGGGTGGCTGTTGGTGTCCGGGAAGAGGCAGCGGATCTTCTCCAGGGGGATCCCCAGCTCCTCCGAGACCATCTGGGCGTAGGCGGTGTAGGCCCCCTGCCCCATGTCCATGGTGGCCGCCAGGACCTCCACGGTGCCGTCCCCCAGGATCTTCACCAGGGCGGAGGAGGAGGCGTCGGCGGGCATGGCGGGGGCCTTGATGGCCAGGGCGAAGCCCTTGCCCCGAACCCATCCGGGCCGGGTGGCCTCTTCCTTGCGCTTCAGGCCGATGCGGTCCACCACCTTGCCCACGATGGTGCTCAGGGCGTGGTTGTGCATGGGCATGCCCGTGCAGGTGGGAAGCCCCGGCTGAAGCATGTTCTTCAGGCGGAACTCGATGGGATCCATGCCGATCTTCCGGGCGGCGATGTCGATGATCACCTCCATGGCTCCCATGAGTTCCGGAAGCCCGAAGCCCCGGTAGGCCCCCCCGAAGGGCTTGTTGGTGTACACCGCGTAGCTGTCCGTCCACACGTTGGGGACGTAGTAGCACCCCGTGGAGGTGTAGCCCGCGCTGCGCACCGGGTTGGCCCCGTACTCCGCCGAGACCCCCGTGTCGAAGAAGAAGGTGTTCTTGATGGCCTGGATCTTCCCCTCCTTGTCGATGCCCAGCTTGATCTTCGCCACGTAGGCCTGGCGCACCCAGGAGGTGAGGAGCACCTCCTCCCGGGGGATGTAGAGCTTCACAGGGCGTCCCCGAAGGTCCGGATCCATGGCCCCGGCCAGACACAGGGACTCCACGGTCATCCCCGCCTTGCCCCCGAAGCCGCCCCCGATGGGAGGGGCCACGACCCGGATCTTGTGGAGGGGGTAGTTCAGTCCCTTGGCCACGATGTCCCGCACGGCGAAGGCGGACTGGGCGGCGGTCCAGATGGTGAGGTTCCCCGTGGCGGGGTCCTCCTTGCAGATGCAGCAGTGGGGTTCCAGAAAGCCGTGGGCGATCTGGGGGCAGTTCACCGCCTCCTCCACGATGTATTCCGACTCCGCGAAGGCCTTGTCCACGTCCCCCCGGCGGATGCGGAACCAGTTGGCGATGTTGGTTCCCGGCTGGGGGGTGAGGTAGGGGACCCGCTCGTAGGTCTCCAGCTCCGGGTGCACCAGCACTCCGTTGTCCGTGGCTGCCTGGATGGGGTCGAACACCGCCGGGAGTTCCCGGTACTTGGCGGTGATCTGGAGCATCCCCTCCTCCGCCGCCTCCTCCGTCTCCGCCACCACCAGGGCGATGGGTTCCCCCACGTAGCGCACCTTGCGGATGGCCAGGGGGGTGCGGTCCTGGAGGTAGAGGCCGAAGCGATGGACGAACTGATCTCCCGTGATGACCTTGACCACCCCGGGGACCTTCAGGGCGCCGGAGACGTCGATGGAGAGGATCTCCCCGTGGGCCACGGTGGAGCGGGCCGCCCGGGCGTGGAGCAGCTCCGAACCGAACCGAAGGTCATCGGTGAACTGCAGGGTCCCGGCGGCCTTCTCCACGTCGTACTGGCGGGGGACCCACTTGCCCACCCCGTCGTTGGTGATGGTCTGCTTCATGGCCGTCCCCCCTTATCCCTGTTCCTTCATCAGCGCCGCCGCCTTGCGCACCGCCCGGAAGATGCCCGTGTACCCGGTGCACCGGCAGAGGTTCCCCGAGAGCCCCACGCGAATCTGTTCGTCCGTGGGTTCCGGGTGGCGACGCAGCAGGTCCACCACCGACAGGATCATGCCGGGGGTGCAGAAGCCGCACTGGATGGCCCCCTCGTCGATGAAGGCCTGCTGCACCGGATGCAGCTCCCCCTTGGGGCCCAGGAGCCCCTCCGTGGTGACCACGGAGCGCCCCTCCGCCTCCAGGGCCAGGACCATGCAGGATTTCTGGAGGACGTCGTCCAGCAGCACCGTGCAGGTGCCGCACTCCCCCTCTTCGCAGCCCCGCTTGACGCTGGTGACGCCGTGCTCCCGCAGGGCCCGCAGCAAGGTGGTGCGAGGCTCCACCTCCAGGGTCACGGGCTTGCCGTTGAGGGTGAACGAAACGGATCGTTTCGACATGTTCAGGACCTCCTACAGCCTTTCCAGGCAGGCGCGGACCGCCTTCTTGGTGAGTTCTGCCACCATGGAGAGCCGATACTCCCGGCTGGCCCGCACGTCCGTGATGGGGTTCACCGCCCCCGCCGCCTCCTGGGCGACCCGATCCAGCAGGGCCTCGTCGGGGTTGCGCACCCCCCGCAGGAGGGCCTCCGCCTTGGCGGCCCGCACCGGGACGGGAGCCACGGCGCCGTAGGCCAGGCGGAACTCAAGCCCCCCGGGGGCGTCCACGACCAGACAGGCCACCCCCACCTGGGCCAGGTCCAGGGCGTTGCGCCGCCCCAGCTTGATGTAGCATCCCGCGCAGGGGCCAGAGGGCACGGGAAAGGTCGCCCGGGTGACGATCTCCCCCCGGGCCAGGACGTTGCGCCGAGGTCCGGTGATGAAGTCCCGCATGGGCACCTGCCGGGACCCTCCCGGGCCCGCCAGGTGCAGTACCCCCTCGTGGGCACAGGAGGGGGGGATCAGGTCCCCCGAGGGCACGGAGGCGCAGAGGTTCCCCACCAGGGTGGCCTTGTTGCGGATCACGTGGTCCGAGTGGGAGAGAGCGGCGTCCAGCAGGGCGGGGAAGAGCCCCGCCTGGGGGTGCTCCGCCAGCTCGTTCAGGGTGGCGCAGGCCCCCACGGAGAGCCCCTCCCGGGGGTCGAAGGCGATCCCCCGCAGCTCCGGGATGGCGGAAAGGTCCACCACCAGCCCCGGCCGCACCGCGTGTTTCTTCATCCACACCAGCAGGTCCGTGCCCCCCGCCTTGGCCATGGGGGCCCGCCCGTCCTCCGCCAGAAGCCGCACCGCTTCCGCCAGGGTCCGGGGTCGTTCCATCTCAAAGGAAAGCATGCACTCAACTCCCCCCAGCAACAAAAAAGGGGCGTCCCACGTGGAGACGCCCCCGCCGACCCTCTATTCCTCCGCGAAGGCCACGATGCGGCTGATGCAGGACTCCCCGCCCACGAACTTCCAGGGGAAACAGCCGATGGTGACCCGCTTGCCCGACAGGAGGTCGATGTCCCCGCCCAGGCACTCCGCGTGGATGATGTTGTGGGGGAACAGCTCGATGTGCATGAGCTGGTAGTCCTCGGGAGGGAAGAAGTCGTCCAGCCCCTTGCCGTACTTGCCCTTCAGGTGGGCGTCCGCCAGCTTGGCGTACTGGGGCATCCACTCCCGGATCTTCGTGTTCATGGGATGGTCCGCGGAACCGCAGTCCACCCCGAGCCACTTGATCTTGCGCTTCTCGCACCAGTGGGCGAACTCCAGGGTGGGACCGGGGTGCTTGATCATGTAGCGGATCTCGTCCGCCTCGGGCTGGTCCCATCCGTACTTGTGGTAGCCCGTGTTGATGATCAGGATGTCCCCGTCGTGCACCTCCGCCCGGTCCTCGATGTCCTTGCTGCCGTAGATGCCGTAGTCCTCCGCCATGTCGGAGAGGTCCACCACCACGCCGGGGCCCACCAGGTAGTTCTTCAGCTCCAGGCTGGCGATGTCTCCCCCGTGGGTGCAGAAGTGCAGGGGACCGTCCAGGTGGGTGCCCACGTGGTTGGAGTGGGTGAGCAGCTGGCCGTTGGCGCCGTTGGGAGCCAGGCGCTTGAAGAACTTGATCTGCAGGGGCTCATAGGTGGGCCATGCAGGGGTCAGGTGGCTGATGGGGATGGACAGGTCGTACACCTTCAGGTCGTTCCAGTTCTTCAGTTCCCAGTTGTTGCTCATGGCTTCGCGCCTCCTTAGTGGTTGTGTGGGGTCTTTCCCGAATCGGCGGGATCCCGCCGGAGTTACCGCGTTCTTAGTCCTCCAGGTACTTCTCCACGAAGGCCTCGGCAGCCTTGGTGAAGGCCTCGGCGGGCATGCGGACGATCCCCGCCCCCACCTGCCCCTTGCCGGGCTCCTTGTTGGCCGCCCCCGTGTCCAGCACCGGGGTGATGCCCGTCTCCGCCACCTTGAGCACGTCGATCCCCGTGGGGGTCCCCCGGAAGTTCAGGGAGGGGATGGAGTACATGGTGTTCTCCCCCAGGGTGATCTCGTACATCTCCAGGGTGTACTTCGCCGCGTCTGCGGGGGTGCCGCCGATGAACTGCACGATGGCGGGAGCGGCGGCCAGGGCGAACCCGCCCACCCCCAGGGTCTCCATGATGGCGCTGTCCCCGATGTCCCGGTTCACGTCGTCCTTGGTGAAGCCAGGGAAGAGGAGCACGTCCGGCAGGGCGGCCTGACAGGTGAACCACCGACGCCCCAGGCCGGAGACCTGGATGCCCATGTCCGTGCCGTTGCGGGCCATGATGGTGACCAGGGAGGAACCCTCCACGTCGTGGGCCGCCTCGGTGCTGGCCTTGGCGGCGGCCATGGCCAGGTTGAGGAAGAAGTGGTCGTTCTTGTCGATGAAGCGCAAGACCTCCGCCAGATCCCGGCAGTTGGGCACCGCCTCGATCAGGAAGGGGGTGAGGGCCCGGAGGAACAGGCTGGTGCCAGCCTTGTTCCGGTTGTGCATCTCGTCTCCCATGTGCAGGGCCTGGGCGATGAGGTTCTTCAGGTCGATGCCCCCCTGCACCTCCGCAGCCTTGCGGATCCCCGCGTGGAGGTTGGGGTAGAGGACGTGGAGCATCCACTTGAGGTGTTCGATCACCTCCGGGGCGAAAGCCCCCATGCGCATGACCTTCCCCAGCCCCTCGTTCATGCTGCAGTAGGCCTTGTTGCCCCGATCCCGGTTCTCGATGACGAACACGGGCATGTTGGGGCTGGTGACCCCCGCCATGGGCCCCACGGCGTGGTGGTGGTGGCAGGGGTCGAAGGAGATCTGCCCGCTCGCCGCCACCCTCTGGGCCTCCTCGGGATCCGCGGCCCACCCCTCGTAGAGGCACGCCGCCATCACCGCCCCCCTCATGGGGCCGGACATGCGCTCCCAGGTGATGGGGGGCCCCGCGTGGAGCAGGGTCTTCTCCCCCATGCCGGGGATCACGTCCTTCGCCAGCCCCATGTCCGTCAGCACGGGCTGGGCGGACAGAAGCCGGGACAACGCCTCGCGGTTCGCCTGTTCGATGTCCACCATGGTCGTTCCTCCTTACCCTCTCTTCAGCTTCCGCAGCTTCGCCAGCAGATCCGAACTGGCCTGGGGGGGGGTCCATTCCATCTGCACCACCCGGGTCTTCTGGGCCTCCAGGTCCGTGGCGAACTGCTCCACCCCGATGTTCACCACCACCGGCCCCTCCTTGAGCAGGGCCTTCAGCTTCTCGTGCACCGTCCTCACCCCTTCAGCAGGTACGCCGCCAAGCGGGCCGCCTGGGCGTTGCTGTGGCACACCGTCACCCCCGCCTCCTCCAGGATGCGGCGCTGCCGCGCCCCGTCCTGGGGATCCGCCTCGGTGCCGCAGATGGAGGCCACGAAGGCGATGCGGTCCTTCCCCAGGGCCCGGGCCTTGAGGATCCCCTCCACCAGCCCCGTGGCGGGGTCGGGGTTGCAGCCGTAGCCGATGACCACGTCGAAGAGGATCACCCCCACCTCCGGGTCCTTGGCCTCCTCCTCGAACCGGGCGGCCCGCAGGGACACGTCGATCATGGGATGCAGCCGCCCCTGGGTGAACTCGTCCTCCCCGAAGTCCACGATGGAGTGTTCCACCGAGGCCAGGCTGTCCTCCAGGCGCAGCTCCTTCTTCAGGGGGGTGTTGCTGTGGATGGGCCCCAGCAGGTCCTGGGCGATGAGCTGGGCCTCGTAGCACAGGGTGCCGCCGGAGTAGAGCCCCCGGAGCCACCCCTTGCGGGGGCCGATCTTCCCCGCCAGGGCCTTGAGGGCATCGTCCGCCTCCGCCAGGCTTCGGCGGGCGGAGGCCACGTCCTCCCCCTTGGCCAGGGCGGCGGCCACCGCGGCGGTCTCCTCCAGCTCCCGGCAGATGTACACCGGGGGCTGGTCCCCCCGAGCCTCCCCGCCGATGAACCCCAGGACGGCGGGTTTCCCCCCCGCCCGAACCTGGGCCAGGATCTTTTGCTCCACCTCCGGAGCCGGGGGCTTGCCCACCACCACCAGGACCTTCACCTCGTCGTCCGCCAGGAGGGTCTGGACCCCCATCTCCACCATGAGGCCCCCCACCTCGGCCTTCACGTCCCGGCCGCCGGTTCCGATGCCGTGGAGGGTCCCCACGCCCCGCTTGGCCAGCTGGACGTGTACCTCCTGGAGCCCCGTCCCCGCCGCGGCCACCAGGGACACGGGCCCGGTGGGACAGGCGTTGGCCATGCCCATGGCCACTCCCCGGACGATGATGGTGCCGCAGTCCGGCCCCATCACCAGAAGCCCCTTCTCCCGGGCCACCTTCTTGATCTCCACTTCCTTCTCCAGGGACACGTTGTCGGAGTAGAGCATCACGTTCAGGTCCCGCCCCAGACACTCCAAGGCCACGTCCCCGGCGTAGCGCCCCGCCACGGAGACGATGGCCAGGTTGGCCTCCGGCAGCACCGTCACCGCTCCGTCCAGACTTCGGGGCCGGTAGGTCCCTCCGTCGTCCTGGTTCTGCCGCCAGGGCGGGTTGGCCAGGTAGGCCTTGGCGGTGGACAGGGCCTCCTCCAGGACCGACTCCTCCCCGGCCACCGCCAGGATCAGGTCGTTGGGTCCGGCTTCCAGCCCCGTCAGGTCGAAGCCCCCCGCCGCCAGGATCCGCAGGTTCGCCTCCGTGCCCATGGACAGGGAGGCGCTCTTGACCCCTTCCCGAGCGGTGATTTCCTTGGCCACCCTCATGAGGGTGACGCTGTCGTAGTAGGTGCGGGCGATCACTTCCAAGCGCTGCAAGCGCGGTCACCTCCCGGTGCGGCCCCGAGGGCCGTCCCTTCCCCCCTAGCGGGGGGCTGTTGCGTCAAACCTCCCCAGTGCCCCGGCGAATCCCGCCAGCCAGGCCCTTCCGGAGGTGTGTCCCCAATCCGTCATGGCCGAGACGGCCCGGAGCACCGCCTCCCCGTCCTCCCCCTCCAGGGCGGCCGTCAGGGCCGCCGGACGGGCCCAGGCGAGCCCCTCCAGGGCGTCCCGGATCACCTCTCCCGCCAGCCAGGCGGTGCACCCCGGATCGAACCGTCTTCCCAGCTCCCCCCGGGCACGAAGGCTCTCGGGGGAACCGATCCACCCCAGGGCCACCAGCCACCCCGCGATCCAGTCGTCCCCCGCGGGGGTGTGCCCCGGCCCCAGGCCCGCCAGGGTCAGGGGGTCCTCCTCCCGCAGGGCTTCCCCCAAGACCCGAAGCTCCGGGTCCTCCAGGAAGACGGGCCATTCCTCCCACAGGGGCCGCCACCGGGGGCGGGGCCTCCCCGGACGGATGCGGGGGTCGAAGCGAAGCCCCTCCTCCCCCCTCGGGAGGTCCGGTCCCGGCTCCCCCTCCCGAAGCTCCGGCAGAAGGCTCAGCCAGGCTGTCCGGGGCCCCAGGTCCCTAGGGTCCGTCACCAGGCTGAAGCGCCTCCCCCGGGGGTCTTCAAGGTTCACCGCCCGGCGGTGCGCCTCCCGCACCCGAAGGGGCGGGGGAACGTCCGGCCAGTCGACGCTGACCCCCAGGAGGACCGGGGTGTCCACCTAAATGGCCCCCTCCTCCCGCAGCTTCCGGATCTCCTCCTCCGACATCCCCAGGAGGCCGCCGTAGATCGCCCCCACGTGCTCCCCCAACAGGGGAGCGGGACCGGCGATGGACGCAGGGGTCTCGGAGAACTTGATGGGCACCCCGGGCATCTTCAGTTCCCCCGCCACGGGATGAGCCACCGGGACGATCATCTCCCGAGCCAGCACCTGAGGGTCCGACACCACCTTGTCGATGGTGTTGATGGGGCCGCAGGGCACCTGCACCGCCATCAGGGCCTCCATCCACTGGGCCGTGGTCTTCCCCTGGGTCTGGGCGTTCAGGATCGCCTTGAGGGCGAGCCAGTTCTCGATGCGGTCCCGGTTCGTGAGGAACCGGGGGTCCGCGGCGGTCTCGGGGATTCCCAGGACCTCGCACAGGCGGGCCCACAGCACGTCGTTCCCCGCGGCGATGTTGATGAACCCGTCGGCGCTCTCGAAGGTGGCGAAGGGGCAGATGGAGGGATGGTCGTTCCCGATGGGGCCCGGAGCCACGCCGCTGGTCTCGTACCGGGCCACGGCGTTCTCCAGGGTGGCCACCAGGCAGTCCAGCATGGCCACGTCCACCATCTGGCCCCGGCCGGTGAGGTCCCGGTGGTGCAGCGCCGCCAGGATCCCCGTGACCGCGAAGATCCCCGCCAGGATGTCCGCCATGGAGGACCCCACCTTGAGGGGGTGCTTCGGGTCCGTCCCGGTGATGCTCTGAAGCCCCCCCATGCCCTGGACGATGAGGTCGTAGGCGGGGCGGTCGCTGTAGGGCCCCGTCTGGCCGAAACCCGAGCTGGCGGCGTAGATGAGCCGGGGGTTCACCCGGGAGAGAACGTCGTAGTCCAGCCCCAGCTTCTTCATGGTGCCGGGCTTGTAGTTCTCCACCAGGATGTCCGCCCGCGCCGCCAGTTCCTTGAGGATGCGCTTCCCCTCGGGGTGCTTCAGGTTGAGGGTGACGCTCTCCTTGCCCCGATTGAGGCTCATGAAGTAGGCGCTCTCCCCGTTTTGGAAGGGGGTGTAGGCCCGGGCGTCGTCCCCCCCCTGGGGGTTCTCCACCTTGATGACCCGTGCCCCCATGTCCGCCAGCATCATGCCCGCAAAGGGCCCCGCCAGCACCCGGGTCAGGTCCAGCACCACCAGTCCTTCCAGGGGCTTCTTCCTCTCCGTCATGGCCTCTACCTCCCGTAGGGGATGCGTCTTGCCGGCTCGAAGGCGCAGCGGCCTTCGTGCAGGATGCCCTCGTAGCTTCCCAGGTTCCGGTCCTCCACGTGGTCGAACCACTGCTCCGAGGAGCCGCAGGGGACCACCTTCCGCAAGGGGTCCGGGTCCAGCTCAGCCCAGATGTACTCCTCGCTGGCCCGGGCCTGGGCCAGCTTCACCGCCGTGGGGTGCACGATCATGGAACCGCCGAAGTAGAAGGACCCCGACTCGTCCCGCCCCACGGTGTTGGTGGCGATCCAGTACACGTGGTTGTCGTAGGCCCGGGCCCGGTTGGTCAGGTCCCAGTGGTCGAAGGTGCGCATGAACGCCGAGGGCCGGCAGATGACCTCCGCCCCCAGCAGGGTGGTGGCCCGGGCCAGCTCCGGGAAGTCCCCGTCGTAGCAGATCACGATGCCGATGCGCCCCAGGGGGGTGTCGACACAGAAGGGCCTGCACCCCGGGGTGGTCCAGCCGCCCCCCTCCAGGCGCTCCGTGGGAAAGGGGTGGGTCTTCCGGTAGACCCCGAGGATTCCGTCGGGGCCGATGAGGGCGGCGGAGTTGTACACCACCCCGCGCTCCTCCCCCCGCTCATAGGTGGGGTACACCAGGTGGATGCCGAACTGCCGAGCCCAGCGCACCCCCACATCCGTCAGGGGACCCGGGATGGAGGTCACCGCATCCCAGATGTCCGAGGCGGTCCCCCGGGGGGTGAACCCCGTGGTGAAGCTCTCCGGCAGTACCACCAAGTCCGCCTTGGATTCCCGAACGCAGGCGTCGATCCACCCCTCCGCCTTCTCCAGGTTGGCCCGCACATCCATGGGCTCAATGGCGAACTGGATCGCCGCCCCGATCATTCGTCGCATCAAGAACGTCCTCCTCGTGAATTGAGGTTCTTGTCACTCATCCACATCGACCCGGGCAACCCACGCCATCGTCCCGACGCGCCAGCCCCCGTGGAAGGGGAAAGGGGACTTCGTGCCGAACATTCCATGCCCCTTCGCCAGGTTACCCCTCAAGGCCGTGAAGCCGAAGGGGACAAAACCCCGATGAAGAGGCAGCACCGCGACGTTTCTCCCCCCTTACCGGCCACGGACCCGCTTGCGGATCCTCGCACCACACCTACAATACCCGTTAGGGAGAGGAGCGCACATGGCAACAGGTGACATGTTTCCACCGCGCCCCGGGCAACTCTCTCCATATTGGACCTGAATTCACATGAAGGAGGACAGGCCATGATCGCCGCAGACCTTCTGCGTCACCACCTCTTTCCGGACTTCGAGCTGCTGGGAGGAAGCGGGGGGCTCAACCGGGAACTCTCGTCGGTGTCCGTCATCGACGCCCCGGACGTGGACCGCTGGATGCGGGGGGGGGAGTTCCTCATCGGAAGCGGGTACATCTTCCGGGAGGACCCGGAGGGGTTCGCTCCCTTCCTGCGAAGGGTGGAGGAAAAGGGCATCGCCGCCCTGGGGATCAAGTTGGACCGCTACCACCACCAGCTTCCGGGAAGCATGGTGGCGGAGTCGGACTCCCTGAACCTTCCCCTGGTGGCCATCCCCCTGAACTACCGATGGACCGACGTCATCGAGGGGGTTCAGGCCTTCCTGTTCCAGGAAAAACGCCGGGGGGACCAGGCCCAGGAAGACCTGGGGAGCTTCTGGGAGGAGGGACTGGACCTGCGGCGCCTCCTCTCCGGCTTCGCCCTGCGCCTCGGGCTTCCCCTGGTGGTGCAGTCCACCCAGCTGGGGCTGAACCACCAGTTCCTCCCCGACGGCCGCATCGAGGGAGCCGACCAGGTGCAGGCCTTCCTGAAAACCCCGGTGGTGCAGGAGAAGGGACTCCCCCGGCGGGGGCAGATCCTGGAGAATCTGGAGCTGCGCAACAGCGGGGTGCTCCAGTGGTGCGCCGTGTACCGCTTCGTGGCGGACACCCCCCTGACCCTGCACCTGGGTCTGAGCGCCGGGGAGCAGACCCCCTCCACCCGGCAGGAGCGCATGGTCCTGCGCGCCCTCACCCTGCTTCGGGCGGCGGCCCTGGAAGTGGCCACCCTGTCGGACCGATGGGTGGTGAAGAAGGAGAAGTTTTTCGAGGGGCTGTGCCTGGAGATCTACAACGACCCGGAGATGGTCCGGGCCAATCTGGAGGAGCTGGGGGTCGCCCTGCCCCGCCGGGGGTGCATCGTGGTGGCCTCCTCCAGTCGGGAGGCGGAGCCCCCCCGATGGGTTCCCCCGGAGGCGGTGTTCAGCCACCGCCTGGGGGATCAGTGGACGGGGCTTCTGCCCCTGCCGGACCCGGACGGAGCCAAGCGGGACTGGGGACAGAAGGCGGAACGGGCGGGGGTCCACCTGGCCCTGGGGGGCACGGTGCAGACCCCCCTGGAGATCAGCCGATCCTACCAGGAGGCCAAGCGCACCTCCAACTGGCTTCGGGAGTTCTCCCTGCCCCCGGGGGTCTACCTCCACGAGGAGCTGTCCCTCTACGCCCTCCTGGACAGCCTGGCCCGCCTCCCGGAAGCCCGGGGGGTCTACCGGCGCTATTGGGAACCCCTGCTGGCGGAGCCGACGGGGGGAAGGCGGAGCCTGCCCCTGCGGGAGCTGGCGAAGGCCCTCATCCAGACGGACTTCAACGCCCGCCTCTGCGCCCAGAACCTGCACCTGCACTACAACACGGTGCGCAACCATCTGGAGGACCTGGAGGGCCTGCTGGACCTGGATCTGTCCAACCCCCACCACCGTCTGGGGCTGATCCTGGCCAGCCACATCCACGGCTCCTTCCAGAAGCGCGGGGGGGAAGGCTAGGGTCTCCCCCCCGCCCTCACCCGACGAAGCATCGCCATGCCCCCCAGGAAGAACAGACCCAGGACGGGCCCGCCCATCCGGAGAGACCCGGTGAGCTGGGCCAGCAGACCGAAGAGGAAGGGCCCCAGGACCCCCGCGAACTTGCTGGACAGATCGTAGAAACCGTAGAGTTCCGCGC
The DNA here is from genome assembly GCF_000165795.1 of Aminomonas paucivorans DSM 12260. Classification (NCBI taxonomy): domain Bacteria; kingdom Thermotogati; phylum Synergistota; class Synergistia; order Synergistales; family Synergistaceae; genus Aminomonas; species Aminomonas paucivorans. The sequence goes on from NZ_CM001022.1 coordinate 2,219,428, forward strand.
TCCGCTCCTTGGGCACCAGGGAGGCGAAGAGGGATCGGGAGAGGGCCTGAGTCCCCCCCTGCACCACCCCCACCCCCAGGGCCAGGACCCAGAAATGCCAGGGCCGGACCACGAAGGGGATGAAGGCGCACAGGGCCAGGTAGCCCCCCAGCCCCGCCAGGAGAACCCGCCGATCCCCCCAGCGTCCGGCGAGTCGGCCGAACAGGATCGTGCAGGGGACCCCCACGAACTGGGTGGCCACCAGGGCTCCCAGGAGGGTCCCCTGTCCCAGCCCCAGGGAGCTGCCGTAGAGCACCCCCATGCGCATGATGGTGCCGATGCCGTCGTTGTAGAGCCAGAAGGCCCCCAGGAACCAGAGCAGGTCCGGCTGGTGCCGCAGCCCCAGGAGGGTGCGCCAGGGACGCCCGTAGGCCGAGGCTCCCCAGGTCTCTCCCGGTTCCCGCGGCGACGGAGGTGGCTCCCCCACGTGGCGCAGGAAGGGCAGGGTGAAGAGCCCCCACCAGAGGGCCACGGACAGAAAGGACAGGCGGAAACCCGCCTCCCCCCAGAAACCAGCCAGGGCGGCGTTGGCCACCAGCAGCGTTCCTCCCCCCAGGTAGCCCAGGGCGTACCCCGCCGAGGAGAGCCCCGCCCGCTCCTCCGGGGCCGCCAGGTGGGGCAGGAAGGAATCGTAGAACACGTTGTTGAAGGAAAACCCCAGGGAACCCAGGGCGAAGAGGGCCAACCCCCAGACCCAATGCCCTTCCCCCAGGAGGCCCATGGCGGCGGAGGCACCTACCCCCAGGGCCGTGGCGGCCAGAAGCGCCCCCTTGCGCCGCCCCGCCCCGTCCGCCAGCGCCCCCAGCCCCGGGGCCAGCAGGGCCGTGAGGAGCATGGAGAGGGCGGAGACGTAGCCCCACCAGGCCAGCACCGAGGAAGCCTCGGCCCCCGCCCCCAGCACCTCCCGATAGTACAGGGGGTACAGCACCGCCAGGATGGTGGTGGCAAAGGCGGAGTTCCCCACGTCCTGGAGGACCCAGGCCCGCCAGTCGAGGCGGCGAAGCAGGTCGCGGAGGATCACGGCGTCCGCCCCCGGGTGGACGATCTGCTCCGGGAGACCCTCAAGGGAGAACCGCCACTCGGGTGCCCCGTCGAACCAGGGGGCGCAGCTTCTGCAAGTCCGCGTTGCGGAGCCGGATGCACCCCTCCGTCACGTCCTTCCCGACGCTGGAAGGGTCGTGGGTTCCGTGGATGCCGATGCCGTCCCAACCCGTCTTCAGCCGGATGAACCAGGGACCGTAGGCTCCGGGGATCTCCCCCTTCCCGTCCCGGAAATCGTGGGTCCAGGCCCGGGAATCCTGGATCCGGACCACCGAGAACTCCCCCTCCGGGGTACGGCGGTCCCCCCGCCTCTGCTTCTGTCCCGGGTTCGACCCCAACGCCACGGGGAAGGCGTCCCAGACGGCCTGCCCCCGAAAGACGACGAGACGGTGCTGCCCCTTCTCGATCTTGAGCCAGACCTCGCCTGCGGGTTCCGCCGCCTCGGAGATCCCCCCCGCGCAGCACACCGCTGCCAGGAGAAACGCCAGCAACCGCACCATACCGCCTCGTCCCCTTCCTATTTCGGAGCCTTCGCCCCGCAGGCCCATCCTAGCGGCACCGGAAGGGTCCTCCAAGGGGAGAAACCCCCAAAAACCCTCCGAGAACGGTACAATGCCCTCGGTCCTCCACCGAGGACCCGCAAGGGAGGGAGCACCCCTGATCCGTCTGCACGACATCCAACTCCGCTTCGGGGAGCGGGTGGTCCTGGACAGCCTGGACTGGAACATCCCCGACCGATCCCGAGTGGCCCTGGTGGGGCCCAACGGGACGGGCAAGACGACGCTGCTGCGCATCCTGGCGGGGCAGGCGGAGCCCGACGACGGCTCCGTGGAGCTGCCCCCCGAGGCGGTGGTGGGCTACCTGCCCCAGGACCTGGTGGAACTGGGCGAGGACACGGTGGTGGAGTACCTGAAGGCCCGGTCGGGCATCGCGGAGGTGGAAGCCCGCCTGGGGGAGCTGGAGCACCGCATCGCCGCCTGCACCTCCGAGGACCCGGAACTGCGGGGACTGACTCTGGAGCACGACCGGCTCCACGGAAGGCTCCACTACGGGGACGGCTACGCCTTCGACGCAGAGGCCCGCAAGGTCCTGGTGGGACTGGGGTTTCGGGACGGAGACGGGGACCGGCCCTGTCCGGACTTCTCCGGAGGCTGGAAGATGCGCATCCTCCTGGCGGCGCTTCTGCTGGCCCGGCCGGACGTGCTGCTTCTGGACGAACCCACGAACCACCTGGACACGGAGAGCATGGAGTGGCTGGAGGGATACCTGCGGGACTTCTCCGGGACCCTGGTGGTGGTGTCCCACGACCGCCGCTTCCTGGACCGGACGGCGGGAAGCATCGCGGAGCTGGCCCGGGGGAAGATCGTCCCCTACTCCTACGGTTACGAGGCCTACCTGCGGGCCCGGGAGGCCCGGGCCGCCCAGCTGGAGAAGGAGCGCCAATCCCGGCAGGAGGAGATCGCCCGGGTGTCCGCCTTCGTGGAGCGGTTCCGGTACAAGGCCTCCAAGGCCGCCCAGGTCCAAAGCCGCATCAAGATGCTGGAGAAGCTGGAGATCGACCCGGAGCAGGAACAGGCCCGGTCGGTGCACATCCGCTTCCCCGAGGCGCCCCGGTGCGCCTACGAGGTGCTCCGGGGGGAGGACCTGGCGAAGCGCTACGGGGACCATCTGGTCTTCCGGGACGTGTCCGTGACCCTGCATCGGGGGGAAAAAGTGGCCCTGGTGGGGATCAACGGGGCGGGCAAATCCACCCTCCTGCGCCTCCTGAGCCAGGGGGAGGACCCCACGGAGGGGACCGTGGAGCTGGGCTCGGGGGTGCGCAAGGGGACCTTCTCCCAGGAGAGCGCCCAGAATCTGCGCTACGCCCACACGGTGTGGGAGGAGGTCTGCTCCACCGGCTCCAAGCTGAACGAACAGGAACGGCGCAACCTCCTGGGGGCCTTCCTCTTCTCCGGGGAGGACATCCACAAACCCGCAGGGGTGCTCTCGGGGGGGGAAAAGTCCCGTCTGGCCCTGCTGAAGCTCCTCCTGTCGGACACGAACCTGCTGATCCTGGACGAGCCCACCAACCACCTGGACCAGAACACCAAGGACCTGTTCCAGCGGGCCCTGCTGCAATACTCCGGGACCATCCTGCTGGTGTCCCACGACCGGTACTTCCTGGACGACCTGGCGGAACGGGTGTTGGAGATCCGGGACGGAAGGCTCTACGACTACCCGGGGAACTACTCCTACTTCGTGGAGAAACGGGCGGCCCAGCTGGCGGAGGAGGCGGGAGCCCTGGCGCCCCAGACCCAGGCCCCTCCCCGCAGCGTCCCCCGGGAGGCGAAACGGGCGGAGGCGGAGGAGCGCAACCGGCTCTACCGGCTGCGCAAGGCCCTCCAGGACCGGCTGGATCCGGTGGAACGGGCCATCGGGGAGGAGGAGGCCCGCAAAACCCAGGTGGAGGCCCTGCTCTGCGATCCGGCGGTGCTGGGGGACTCCTCCCGGGTACAGGACCTGATGAAGGAGCTCAGACTCCTCCAGGAGAGCCTGAAGACCCGCTACGAGGAGTGGGAGGCCCTGAGCCTGGAGATGGAAGCAATCGACTAAGGGGCAGAGGACGTTAGACCGGGTTGCTCTCCTCCAGAAGAGCAACCCGGCTCTTCTGCCTCCTACGAATACTCAAAAAAAGAATGTCAAATTTAAGCACCAGAAATGAAATATTTATCACTAGAACTCCAAGGATCTGCAGGACGTAGGGTAGATTTTGCCATTTTGGGATAATTTCTTGGAGGAACAAATCCATAGAAGTGGACTGAAATTGCGTCATTAGAATACCAAAAGCAATATACACATAGGACAGGACCTGGATGCGAGACTCACGTCGCAATCCCCTTGAAACAACAGGAAAGAGCAAAACCAGAAATACCAATTCGTAAAAGAAGGCCGTCACCGGAACCCATATCATAAGAGGTATGTACGACACAAAACAATCCATTTTATAAAACGAAACGGATTCGACTTTAGCATTATGTGCGTTAATCAAGTCCAACGCGGAATTCAGTACCAGAAATATCAAAAACATGGCCATTCCGTAGCATTTTATCAGTTCAAGATTCTCGTAATTCCCCAACCAAGGGAACCCCTTGAAGAGATAGTAAAATAAACAAAAAACACTTTGTGACGTTTTGTAGTCCAACATGCTGCCTCTCCATTTCAATTTATCAAAGAAATGCATCCACATGTCGGAACCATTCGTCAAGAAGAATAGGACAACAACCGTACCCACCATCGCCAGAGCAGCCTTGCCCTTCTTTGAAATAGCCAATGGCAAAACTAATAGAAATGGATACATTTTTATTGAAGCAGCCAATCCCAACAAGGTTCCCCCCAAAACCATTTCAAACCGATCTTTTCCGGATGATTCTCCATCTTTAAAAACGATACAAAAACCACACGCACACAGAGGAAAAATCAACCACTCTGCATTGAGTCGGTCTAGCAACATATAAAACGGTTGTCCTTCCACCACAAACCAGAAAATCAATACCGATACCAAAAAAGAAAAGGACCTATCAAAACTGGACCTGGCAACCCAATAGCCAGACAAGATGGTTAATATAATATAAGAAACAAAGACCATGTCCCTTGCGTGCTCGTATGTTGCCCAAGAAAATATTCCACCAATAACATAGAGCGAAGGAGGTGGCGTAACTAGCATGGAGATTGAATTATATGGATTTGCACTGCTGGATAATGACTTAAAACCATCCCAATATGCTGAAAAATCAAAAGCCTCTGGCCTCATGGGGTAGGCATAAACCATCCCCTTTTGCACCCATACACCAAAGATCTTAACTATAACGAATAGAAACGCACTTACTGCCACCATATACACTAAAAAAACAGCAAAATCTCGCTCTTCACTCCCAAGACACAACAACCTTCCGCGAACACCCGAAAACAACGCCCTGAGATCTCCCATCCGATTCACCATCTTCCCTCTCCGCCCTACGCGGGCATGCGCCCGTCCCCCCGGACCAGGTCCCCGTTGTCCCTGAAGGACCGGTCCTTCAGGTTCCCCGTCTCCGCCACCAGGTAGAGGGGACGGCCCTTCACCTCCTCGATGATCCGGGCGATGTACTCCCCCATGAGGCCCAGCATGATGAGGATCACCCCGTTGAAGAAGAGGCTCACCGCGATGAGGGAGGTCCAGCCGGGCTGGGTGATGTCCGTGAAGAGCTTCAGGCCGATGTTCACCAGCAGGTAGAGAAAGCTCAGGGCGGAGAGACAGAACCCCATCCAGGTGGCGATCTTCAGGGGCATGGTGAAGGCGGTGATGGCGTCCATGGCCAGGCGCACCATCTTCTTGAGGGGATAGTGGGTCTGTCCGGCGAAGCGGGCGTCCCGGTCGTACTCCACGTAGGTCTGCCGGAACCCCATCCAGGCCACCAGCCCGCGCATGTAGCGGCAGCGTTCGTTCACGTTCTCCAGGAGAATGCGCACGATGCGCCGGTCCAGGAGGCGGAAGTCCCCCGCGTCGGTGGGGATGTCCTGGTTCGCCATGGAGCGCAGAAACCGGTAGAACAGGGAAGCGGTGACCTTCTTGAACCAGGTCTCCCCGGCCCGCTTGAGGCGCTTGCCGTACACCACCTCGTAGCCCTCCCGCCATTTTTCGATCATCTTGGGGATCAGCTCCGGGGGATCCTGGAGGTCCGCGTCGATCACCACCACCGCCCGACCCGCGGAGGCATCCACCCCTGCGGTGATGGCGGCCTGGTGGCCGAAGTTCCGGGAAAAGCCGATGAAGCGCACGTGGGGGTCCCGGGCGGCGAGCTCCCTCAGGATGGCCCGGGTGGCGTCCCGGCTTCCGTCGTCCACGAAGAGCAGTTCGTAGGTGCCCTCCACCCCGTCCATGACCGTCTTGAGCCGTCGGTAGCTCTCGTGGAGCACCTCCTGCTCGTTGTAGGCGGGGATCACCACGGAAAAGTCGATGGTTTCCCGCTCCTGTCGTCCTTCCTGGCTCTGCATGGTCCACCCTCCCGATCCGGCCCGCCCGAGGGGGCCCTCCGCCCTCTCCTCTGCGGGAGCAGGCTTTCTAGCGTTCCTTCACGCCGTAAACCACCGTGTCTCCGTCGTCGTAGAGCTGTTCCAGACAGCCCCCGGGGGTGGAAGCCTCCCGCCGGAGGAGACCGTCGTTCACCCGGTACTCTCTCCGCGTATCCCTGTCCACCAGGACGTAGCGGATCCGGTTCTCTCGAAGCAGCGCCTCCAGGCGTTCCGGAACCGTTCCCTCCAGGACCTCCTTCACCACCCGGTCCCGCGTCGCCGTGTCGTACCCGGCACTCCAGGTGTAGTACTGCCAGCCGTTGAAGAGCTTCCTCCCCGCCGCCAGGACGGGGTGCATGTAGTAGTTCTTGGACAGGATGACCCCGTTGGGATCCAGGTGCTCCTGGGCCCAGAGCTTGAGGGGGGCCTTCTCCTGGATCGCTATGGCCCGTTCCGGGACGTTCTTGTTGTGCAGGGCCAACAGGTCCACCACCCCCGTGGAGAGGAGCACCGCCACCAGCCCCCATGCGGCAAACCACGTCTTCCGGAAGCGCATCATCTCCCCCAGGAGGAAAGCCACCAGAACGTTCCCCACCAGGACCGCGATAAAGAGGTATTTGTGGTTCACGTTGATGTCGGGGGTCAGGCTGACGGCGTTGGCGAAGACCAGGGGAGCCGCGGCGGCGAGGGCGAAACACCCCCGCCCGCGGAAGGGGGCGCAGAGCAGGGCAACCAACCCCACCGCCGGGAGGATGCCGAAAAGCTCCACGTAGTAGAAGATCAGCCCCTTCAGGGTCTTCTCCGGGGTCAGGAACCCCAGGTAGATCGACGGGTGGATCCCCGCCGCGCCCTGAAAGAAGAACGCCTTCTGGGCCTGGGCCAGAGCCAGGGCCACCCCAGCCAGCACCAGGTATTCCAGGCGATGGTCCGACCCCCAGGCCAGGACGAAGAGGATCAGCAGGGCCGCCAGCAGGGCCGCCCCGTTCCAGAACCCCGAGGCCCCGAGGAGCACCCCCAAAAAGAGCGGGCGCCCCCAACGCTCGGGCATCCAGGAAACCCCTTCCCCCCACGCCCCGCGAAGCAGGTCCCCCGCTCCCTCTCGACCTTCCCGGGAAAGACGGTCCCACAGGTCCGCGAAGAGGGGCAGCATCACCAGGACCACCAGCAGCAGGACCGCCACCCCCAGGGGGAGGTGGCGCTGGTTGACGAAGACGTTCTGGTTCCACAGGCCCCAGTCCTCGTGGGGCGTCCGGCCGATGAAGCGATCCACCTGAAGGATCGCCTTCAGTGCGGAGGTTCCGGGAGGAAGTTCCCAGAGGAAGACGAAGAGGGCGAAGGAACTGCGAAAGAAGCCCAAAAAGCAGGTCAGGAACCCCACCAGGCGGCTGCCGCTTGTGGCCACCGCCAGCTGGTACAGCAAGGCCGCCATGGCCGTGAAGGCCAGAACGCTCTGGAGGTTGTAGGCCCAGACCAGGGGCATCCCCAGGTATTCCAGGTTCCCACAGAGGAACTGAAAGAGGAAGTGGTACCGGATCGTGCCGTCGGCGAAGAAGACGTACTCCGTAGGGAAGTTGCGCCCCAGGGAGAAGGATCGGGCCTGGGCGATGTGGGTGGTGAAGTCCCCGAAGACCGTCATGCCCATGCAGATCTCGTCCCCTCGTCGGAAGAGGGTCAGGGAGCACAGCCCCCAGGACACCAGGACAGTAGCCCCCAGGAATACCAGCTCCGCCCGGTTCTCCCGGACCCAGGAGCCCATGCTCCGGGGAACCGGAAGGCTCGGCCTCCGCCGCAGGCCCTCCGCGATCAGGATCCCGGCCCCCAGGACGAAGGCCACCCCGTTACCCGCCCCCAGGGGGTCCCCGGTGCCGCGAAGGAGGTAGGCCCCCAGGTACGCCGCCCAGGTCACTCCGATGGTCCCGATGAGGTAGCTGGAGACCAGGACCAGCAGCCAGGGCCTCACCGCCACGTCCAGGGCCGCCCCGGCTCGGACCGCGTCGGGGTAGCGCTCTTCCCCCAGAAACCAGCGGGTGCCCAGGCGCCGGTGGACGTTCAGCTCCGGGGATCGAAGCTCCGGCAGGAAACGCCCCGTCAGCGCCCAACCCACGGCGAAGCACAGGAGGACGTACAGGAAACCCATCATTTCCGGGGGACCTCCTCCCGGTCCTCCCGCACCTCCTCGCAGACCAGGTACCGGGGACGTCCCTTCACCTCGTCGAAGATCCGGGACACGTAGACGCCGATGATGCCCAGGCTGAACATGAGGGTGCTGCCGATGACCAGCAGCAGGAGGATCACCGTGGTGAACCCGTCCACGGCGGAGCCGGCGAGCTTGCGGTACAGGGTCTGTCCTCCCAGCAGGAGGGCGAAGAGGAAGAACACCCCTCCCAGGGCGGTCACCAGGTGAAGGGGGGCGGAGGAGAAGGAGGCGATGGCGTCAAGGGCCAGGCGCAACAGCTTGAAGGGGGACCAGCGGGTGCCGCCCCCTTCCCGAGGGGACACCTCGAAGGGCAGGGAGGCCCGCCGGAACCCCAGCCAGGCGGTCATGCCCCGGAAGAAGGTGCGGCTCTCCCCCAGGCGCCGCCAGGCGTCCAGGACCCGGGCGTCCAGAAGCTTGAAGTCCGAGGCGTTGTCGAAGTCGCAGCCCGAAAGGGCCTTCATCAGCCGGTAAAACCCCACGGCGCAGAGGCGGTAGAGGAGGCTTTCGTCCCCTCGCCTCGCCTTGACCCCCTCCACCACGTCGTACCCCTTGCGGATCCAGAGATCCAGCATGGCGGGGATGAGCGCCGGGGGGTGCTGCAGATCCCCGTCCAGCACCAGACACCCGTCCCCGGAGGCCGCCTCCAGCCCCGCGCAGAGCGCCGCCTCCTTGCCGAAGTTGCGGGAAAGGCGCAGCCCCCGCACGTCTCCCCGGGCGGATTCCGCCCGGATGACCTCCCAGGTGTCGTCCCGGGAGCCGTCGTCCACCAGGACGAAGGTCCAGGAGAGGTCCTCCCGCACTCCCCCCAGGACTCCCCGGAGCACCTCCAAGGTCCGGGGGAGCTGGGATGCCTCGTTGTAGACCGGGATCACCACGGAGAGGGAGCGCACGGGAGAGAACCTACCGGGCCAGAAGCCAGATGCCCGCCACCACCAGGAAGATCCCCAGCATCTGCCAGAGGGTCAGGGATTCCCCGAAGCAGGCCACCGCCACCGCCGCCAAGGTGACGGCGATGCACCCCGTCATGAGGGGGTAGGCCACGCTCAGGTCCATCCGGGTGAGGAGGGCGCTGTAGGTGACGAAGGCCAGACCGTAGCAACCCACACCCAGCACCATGTAGGGGCTGCGGATCATGTACATCACCATGCCGCCCCCCACGCCCCCCGCAAAGCCGGTCATGCCCATCTTCACGAAGGAGTTGGCCAGCACGTTGAGCACCAGGGTCGCCAAAATGATCGCAAGAGTCATGAGGACACGTCCCTTCCGGACAGGGGCTTCTCGCCCCGGCCCGGAGGTTATCTTAGCATTTCCACCGGAAAGGAAAAGCCTCAGTCCCTTCGGCGCAGGCGGATGCGGGTGCCTTCCTCGGGGGAGGACTCCACCTCCAGCACCTCCGTGGCGTTGCCCACCACCTCCAGCTCCGTCCCCCGATGCTCCCCCCCCGCCAGACCCCAGTAGTATTCCCCGATCTCCCTCTGCTGGGGGTGGATGAGACGACGCCGGAGCCTCTGGAGGTCCTCCTGATCCACCACCAGGTCCTTCGCCAGGACGCACACCTCCAGGGATCCGTCGACGAACCGGTAGTGGTTGTCGATGTCCCGGGCTCCCCGACGGATGAAAAACGCCACCAGCTCCCCGGAGGCGTGGATGGCCTTGGCCCATTGTCCCTTCATGGCTTCAGTCCTCCCGGAAGGATTCCAGCACCGGGAGCAGCATCATGGCCACGATGCCCCCGGAGAATCCGTTGTTGTAGAGGTTCAGTCCCCCGTGGACGCTGGCCACGGACATGGCCACCACCAGGTGCAGAAACCCCGCCGCCACTCCCGCCAGGACCCCGAAGGCTCCCGCCACGGGGGCCAGGGTGGCCCCGAAGAGCGCCGCCAGCACCGCCCCCGGGCTGTCCACGGGCCACACGGAGAGGACCGCCCCCAGCCAGACCCCGAAGACCACCGGGACCGTGTTGCGCAGGTGCTGCCCGAACCCCCCGAACCCCGCCAGGGTCAGCAGCCCCCCCAGGGTGGGACCGTTCAGGTCTCCCCCCACCGCGATCAGGTAGGCCAGTCCGGCCAGGCCCAGGGCTCCCATGTTGACCAGGGAGGGGCCGAAGCCGGAGTACTGCACGAAATCCGAGACCAGACGACCGGAGGAACGGTACAGTTCCCGCAGCCCCGGGAGACAGCGAGGCTGGATCGCCAGCCCCGTGAAGACCATGGCGGAGAAGAAGCACCCCGTGGGAAGAAGCAGGGTGTCGTATCCCCCTTCCATCCAGTAGAAGCCCCCTTCCAGGGGGATCCCCAGGGCCCGAAGGAGGGCCATGCACACCAGTCCCAGGAAACCGCAGGCAAACCCCACGTTGTAGAGGTTGTAGCCCTGATGGGCGGACAAAAGGTGTTTCGCCAGGGGAGGAAGGAAGAACCCCGTCGCCACGCCCCCCAGCAGCCCCAGGAGGAAGGAGCCGGGGCCCGGGCCCAGGGGGGTCAGGGAGACCCCGAAGGTCAGCTCGCTCACCAGGGGAGCCAGGGCGGTGCCGAAGAGGGCGATGAGGAGGTGATCCCGGAAGGCCACCCCTCGGAGACGGCCGTAGAGCCACACTCCCAGGAGGATGGGCCAGACGTTGTAGAGGTTCTTTCCGAAGAGGCCGAACCCCGTGACGGTGAACACCGCTGCCAGGCCGGGCCCCGTGAGCCGGGCTCCCTGGGCGGCCAGAAGCCCCAGGACGCAGAGTCCCAGAAATCCCGCGTTGACGAAGGCCGCCGCCCCGCCCAGGAGCACGTAGTCCGTGATCAGGGTGGCGGGACTGGTCAGGATGCGGGACAGCCCCGCAAAAAGCTCCTCCACGTCCCCTCCGCAACGGAGGATCCCGAAGAACACCAGTCCCCAGAGAAACAGGGACACCACGCAGTAACGCCGGAACTCCCTTCTGCTCTCTTCATCCATGGGACGGGCTCCGGCGGTCTCTCATCGGGGCGGGGAAAGGGATCGAGTCGTACGCTTCATGGGACCACACCTCCTGGCACAAAGCCGTGGGATCGTCAGGGGGTCTTTTCTGGAGGGCCGCTTCGTCCGTTTGATCGGCTCATCGCGAAACGGGGATCGACCGAATCCTCCCCCTTTTGAACCAAATGAAGAAAGACATACCAAGCTCAGGGTAGCACGAAGCGGGCGTCCCCGCCAAGCAGGGCCTCACTCGGGGGAGGGCGACGGATCGGGCTCTTCCCACAGCTCCCGAAACCGGGCCAGGTCCCCTTCCCGGGGAACCCGAAGCCTCACGGCCCTTGCCCCGAGCCCGGGATAGGCCCTCCCCGATTCGGTCCGGATCCCCCGGCGCAGAAAGGTCTCGTAGAGGTCCTCCCCCGGATCCTCCGCCACCCCCAGGAGGAGGGGGACCTCCGGGTCCGTGGCGGCCGTCCGCAGTCCCGGTACGCCCCCCAGGACCTTCAGGACCTCCCGCTTGAGGAAAGCCACGGCGGCCCGGCTTCGGGCGGGGAAATCCCGTTCTTTCAGGGCCTCGCAGGCCAGCTCCGTCCCCAGGGCGCTCACCTCGAAGGGGGGGGTGGACCACCCCAGGACCTCCCGGAGCTGCGGGTCCCGCACCACCCCATACCCCACCCGAAGTCCCGCCAGTCCCCAGCCCTTGGAGAAGGAGCGCACCACCGTCACGGCGGGATGGTCCAGGTTCAGGGCGGACTCCGCCTCGGGGAGGAACTCCCCGTAGGCCTCGTCGACCAAAAGAGACGCCCCGCAGTCGCCGCACCGCTCCGCCAGCCGGGCCACGTCCCCCAGCGGAAGGACCTGTCCCGTGGGGTTGTGGGGGCGGTCCAGGTACACCGCCGAGTCCCCCGGGGCGACCTCCCGGAGGAGGCGTTCCGGCTCCAGGGCGTACTCCGGGAAAAAAAGGGGGAGGGAGCGGGCCTCCATCCCCGAGAAGCGGGCCTGGAAGGGAAAGTCGGGGAACTGGGGCGAAAGCCCCAGCAGGGAGGCGCCGGGACGAGCCAGCACCCGCAGGAGGGACAAAAGCACCCCCATGGAACCGCAGCCCAGAAGGACCTGCTCGGGGCGGAAGAGCCCGTCCCAGGCGGAGGACAGGGCCTCCGCCAATGGCCCCTCTCCCCGGGGGTAGGGGGCCAGATCCAACCCCGAAAGGGGCTCCCGGAGGCGTGCGGCCACCCGGGGGGACATCCCCAGGGGGTTGACCCCCAGGGAGCAGTCCACCTCGTAGGGACGAGGCTCCTGGTGGAGACAGTACAGGTCGGGGCGTTGGTCCCCCGCCGCCCCCAGCCGGTCCCGCCAGGTCCTCCTCACGACCCCGTCAGTTCCAGCAACCAGCGGTAGAAGTCCAGCTGGTGGGGGTAGAGGCAGAAGGAGGCGAACATGCCCATGGGGATGATGGAGCGCAGGGAGGCGGTGAAGGAGAGGCGCTCCTCCCGTCGGGCGATGCGGGCCAGGGGGATCTGGCAGGCCAAAAACCCCAGGACATAGAAGGGCACCCGGCTCCCCGCCGCGGGGTCAGCGGCGAAGCGAAGGGTGCGTTCGGCGCAGTAGGCGGTCCACCCCGTCTGGAGGAGGATCTCCCCGGACAGCACCAGGGCACAGAGCAGGGCGGCCAGGATCCGGGGGATGCGCTGCCCCTCCAGATCCCCGCCCCGGGCGGCGTCCTCGAACCCCCTGCGGACCCGGGCAAGCGGGGGCCCCACCCATCGCTCGAAGCTTACGGAGAAGATCACCCCCCAGGTGGCCAGACCCAGGAGAAAGCGCCCCAAGAGCACCCCGTCACCCCCCATTTCGACGTCCCGGCGGTTGGACCCGCCCTGCTTCCCATGATACACTCCTCGCCGTGCCCCTTCTCCTGCGGGCACCCCACAAAACGAAGGCTGTTTCCCCCTTCAAGGAGGCAAAACAACATGAAAAACTCCACAAGAACCTTCCTGGCGGACGGGGGGATCCTCCTGGCCGCAGCCCTTTGGGGCGTGGGCTTCGGGGTGCTCAAGGACGTGCTGGACTACCTGCCCCCCTTCACCCTCCTGGTTCTGCGCTTCCTCCCCGGCGGCGTCCTGCTGGGGCTTTTCTTCCTGAGACGTTTCCGGGAAACGGGATGGGACGACCTTCGCGACGGGGCACTGGTGGGGCTGCTGCTCTTCGGGGGGTTCGCCTGCCAGACCACGGGGCTTCAGTGGACCACCGCAGGCAAACAGGCCTTCCTCACCGCCACCTACGTCCTCCTGGTGCCCTTTTTCTCCTGGGGGATCCACCGGGCTTTCCCGGGAGGTCGAGTCTTCGCCGCCTCCGGCATCTGCCTGGCGGGGATGTCCCTCCTGACCCTCCGGGGGGCTTCGGGGATCAACCTGGGGGACGGGCTCACCCTGGTGTCTGCGGTGTTCTTCGCGGGGCACCTGATGGCGGTGGAGCGGTTCACCCGTCGACGGGACCCCCTGGTCCTGGCGTCCCTCCAGATGGTCGTCCTGGGGCTGTGCGCCCTTCCCTTCGCTCTCTTCGAACGACCGGACCTGGGGGGGATCCCCCTGCGGGGCTGGATCGGCTTCGGCTACATGTTGCTGTTCTGCACCATCGGGGCCTTCGCCCTGCAGAACCTGGCGCAGAAGTACACCCCCTCCACGCATGCGGCGCTGCTCTTCTCCACGGAGGCTCTCTTCGGGGCCGCCTCGGGGGTGCTGCTCCTGGGGGAGACCTTCACCCCTCCCATGGCCACGGGGGCGGCCCTGATGATGGGGGCCATCCTGCTGGTGGAACTCCCCATCCCCTTCCTCCGGAAGGGCCCTTCCCCCGAAACCCGATCCTGAAAGCCCGGGGAAGGACAAAAAAAGGGCGGCCTCCCGAAGGAGACCGCCCTGAAGGAATCGAAGCCGTCAGAACTACAGCTTCACCACGTTGGCCGCTTGTTCGCCCTTGGGCCCCATCTCCACGTCCAGGGAAACCCGCACACCCTCGTCGAGGGCCTTGTAGCCGTCCATCTTGATGGCGCTGAAATGGCAGAAAACGTCGCGCCCCTCGTCAGTGGTGATAAACCCATAGCCCTTCGTCGCGTTGAACCACTTCACGGTACCTTGAGTCGCCAAAGTGTTGCCTCCTGAATGAGTCCTTACTAGAGAAGGACGGTTTCGCCGGACCTTCACGGCCAGCTGCTGTACTGTACCTTCCCCGAAAGATTCCGTCAATCCCCCGGATTTACCACGTCAGCAAGCGAAGCAGCAACCGCACCGCCCCTCCGGGGGTCAGGCCGCGCCCCGCCGCAAACCCCGCGGCCAGGGATCCCCCCAGGGTGAACCAGGGGTGCCGACCCGCCCAGCGGAGGGGGTCCGCCCCCTGAGCCGCCTCCAGAAAGCGGGCCTTGGCCCGATCCGCCTCTAGCTTCGGATCCGGTTGTGCACGGTCCACCCAAGCCACCCCCCCAGGGCGACGAACAGCCCCCCCGTGATGCCCGAGGCGGCCACGGGGCCCCAGAGCCGGGCCAGGACGAGATACCCCCCCCGCCCCAGAAGGGCCAGGCCCAGGGCGACGCAGAACCCCGCCACCAGCACCAGGGTCGCCCCGGTGGCGGCCTCCACGGCCCGGCGTCGAAGGAGTTTGGCCTCCGCCTCCACCAGGTCGCAGAAGGCCACCACCAGGCGGGAAAGGGCCTCCATCCTACCGACGCCGCATCAGGGCTCCCAGCAGAAGCCCCGCCCCGAAGGCCAGGGCCGCCGTAGCCAGGGGAGACTCTCCCAGGGCGGACTCCACGCGCCCCACCGCCTCCCGGCTGGGGTCGCCCACCTTCTCCAGACCCCGGTTCCAGAGGTCCGCAACCCGCTTCCCCGCCGTCTCCAGGAGATCCTGGATCTTGCGGACGTCCGGGGACAGAGGCTCTTCCCCCTGCACCGCCCCCGTGTCCACCCGGCCTCGAAGCTGGGCCACCTCTTCCGTCAGGGCCTCCAGTCGCGCCAGCACCTCCGCCTCCCGGCTCTCCGGGGTCATCGCCTCGGCCATGCACGCCCCCTCCTTCCCCAGGTTCGGTGTTGGATCTCGATGCTTCATTCTAGCATCGGGGTGACTCGCCGTCCTCCCGGCGCAACCGTTCCAGAAGTTTGCGACACCCCGCGGAGGCGGGAAGCCCCGCCGCCTCTTCGGGGGTCCACCAGGTCCCCTGCCCCGGGGTGGACTTCCACCCCTCCGGCAGGTCCAGCAGGAACCCCAGCAGGCGGACCCGGGTGCGGAGGAAGGCGTGGCGGACCTCGCAGCAGGGTTGGGGGATCTCCACCTCCCCCAGGAGGGGCGCCAATTCCCGCCCCAGGGCCACTCCGGGGTCCTCCCCCTCCTCCAGGAGCCGCCAGGGGAACTCCCAGAACCCCGCCCAGAGACCCCGGGGGGGACGCCGCCGCAGCAGCAGCTTTCCCCGGTGACGCACCAGCCCCGCCACCCCCAGGGCCTGGACCGAGGCACCCCGTGAGACCTTTTCGGGACGCAGCGCCTCGGTGCCGCGCCACCGGGCCAGACAGCAGGAGACGAGGGGACAGACGGGGCACCGGGGAGAGGAGGGGACACAGACCAGGGCTCCCAGCTCCATGAAGGCCTGATTACAGTCCCGGGCCCTCCCGGGGGGGATGAGGGAAAGGGCCAGGGCCTCCAGCTCTTTGCGCCCCTTCCCCTGGAAGGTGCCGGGGAGGTCGAACCACCGGGCCAAGACCCGGACCACGTTGCCGTCCACCGCCGGGGCGGGGAGGTTGTAGGCGATGCTGCGCACCGCCCCCACGGTGTAGCTCCCCAGGCCGGGAAGGGACCGGAGAACCCCTTCGTCCTCCGGAGGTTCCCGGTACCCCAGGGCGTTCAGGCGGGCCGCCGCCTCCCGCAGGAAACGGGCGCGGCGGTAGTAGCCCAGGCCGGTCCAGAGGGCCAGGACCTCCTCCTCCGGAGCCCCCGCCAGGGCCTCCAGGGTGGGGAAGCGCTCCAGAAACCGGAGGAAGTAGGGCACCGCCGCCTCCATCCGGGTCTGCTGGAGCAGGATCTCCGAGAGCAGCACCTCGTAGGGACGATAGGTACGCCGCCAGGGGAGGTCCCGCCCTTCCCGGGCAAACCACTCCAGAAGGAGGGGCACGCCCCTCCGAGGATCCGAAACCCCCACCGTCCCGCCTCCTTCCCCCGTTCCGACGGTCCAGTCTACCAGTTCGGTCGGCTTGTGACCCCCCGGGGGACATGCTACCCTGGCCCTGCGAGATGCTGCCCAGACGCATCAACGCCAAGCTCGGACAATCGGATAAGGGGGGAAGATCATGAACGTGCTGGTGGCCATCCACGAACGGCGATCCATCCAGTTCTTCGATCCGCAGCGGGAGGTGGATCCCCATCTGCTGCGGGAACTCCTGGAGACGGCCAACCTGGCCCCCTCCTCCTTCAACCTGCAGCCCTGGGACGTGATCACCCTGCAGGACCGGGAGAACAAGAAGAAGCTCCGGGCCTGCGCCTTCGACCAGCCCAAGGTGGAGGAGGCGGGAGCGGTGCTCATCCTGGTGGCGAACCCCCGGGGGGTGGAGGAGCACATCGACCCGGTGCTGGACCGGATGATCGAACTGGGCTACCTGAAGCCCGAGGCCCGGGAGAAGACCCGGGGAATGCCCTTCGGCCTCTACGGTCAGGATCCGGACTCGGTCTCCCGCAAGCTCTTCGCGGTGAAGAACGCGGCGCTCTTCGCCATGAACCTCATGGTGGCCGCCCGGGGTTACGGCCTGGAGACCCACCCCATGGACGGCTTCCAGGAGGACAAGGTGAAGGAGGCCTTCGGGATCCCCCAGGACCGGCTGGTGCCCATGCTCATCGCGGTGGGACACCTCAAGCCGGGGACTCAGCTTCTGCCCCGGGGGTATCGGCGCCCCGTGGAGGACTTCGTCCACCCCGAACGCTTCTGACGCCTCCATGGACACCCTCTTCCGCCTCTCGGGCATCCTGGCCCTCACAAGCCTGGTCGTGGCGGCAACCACGGGGCTTTTCGGGGCGGCCCTGAGGCGACGGTTCCCGGGCCCCTGGGTCCTGCGGGTCCACAGAACCGCGGGGATCGCCGCCCTCGCCTCCGCCCTGCTGCACGGGGGGATCGTCCACCTGTACTACCGATAGAAAAAAGCGGGGGGCCGGCGCAAGCGCGCCGGTCCCCCGCAGTCCCTTCCCCGGCGGGGATCAGGCCTTCTCGGGCCGCACTCGGGTGGGACGTCCGTCCTTGCCCTTCCAGAAGACCCCGATGCCCAGGGCGGTGAGGGCGATGGCCATGAGCGGGTTGATCCAGTTCAGGAACGCATAGGGGGCGTACTGAAACGCCGAGATCCCCAGGGTGGAACTCATGAAGCCGCCGCAGGCGGTCCAGGGGATCAGGGGGGAGGTCAGGGTCCCGCAGTCCTCCAGGGTCCGGGAGAGCATCCGGGGCGCCAAGCCCATCTCCTCGTAGGCAGGCTTGAACATCCGTCCCGGCACCACGATGCCCAAGAACTGGTCTCCCAGGAACATGTTGCCGAAGAAGCTGGCCCCCACCGTGGAGGCCACCAGGGAGGTGGGGTTCCGGAGCATCCCCCTCATGGCCCCGAGGATGGTCTCCAGGTAGCCGCACCGCTCCACGATGCCCCCGAAGGAAAGGGCACACATGATGAGGGAGATGGTCCACATCATGCCCTGAAGTCCTCCCCGGGAGAGCAGGTCGTCCACCATCTCCATCCCCGTCTTGGACTCGAAGCCGTTCTGGGCCACCCCGAGCAGGTCCGTCACCGAGACCCCCTGGAAGCCCATGGCCACCAGCGCCCCGGCGAGGCACCCCAGGATCAGCCCGGGGATGGCGGGAAACCGCACCGCCGCGAAGACCACGATGAGGAGCGGGGGCAGCAGGGTGAGGAGGTTGAGGTTGAAGTGCCCCGAGATGGCCCCCTGGATGGCCTGGATCTGCTCCAGACTGCCCATCTGCCCCTGGAAGCGCAGGCCCAGGAACACGTAGATGGCGAACACCAGCACGTAGGTGGGGCCGGTGGTCCAGATCATGGCCCGGATGTGGTCGAACAGCTCGTTCCCCGCCACCGCGGGAGCCAGGTTGGTGGTGTCGGACAGGGGGCTCATCTTGTCCCCGAAGTACCCCCCCGAGATCACCGCCCCGGCGCACATGGGAGCGGGGATGCCCAGCCCCGCCCCGATGCCCATGAGGGCGATCCCCACGGAGCTCACGGTGGTCCAGGAGCTGCCCGTGGCCAGGGAGACCACGGAGCAGATGAGCAGGGACGCCGCAAGGAAGATGCTGGGAGACAGGAGCTTGAGGCCGTAGTAGATCAGGGCGGGGACGGTGCCGGAGCAGATCCAGACCCCCACCATGACGCCCACCATCATGAGGATCAGGATGGGCTGCAGCGCCAGGCTGACCCCCTGGAGCATCCCCTCCTCGATGGCCGACCAGGGCATGCGGAGGAAGAGAACCCCGCAGGTCGCCGCCAGGACCGCCGCCAGGACCAGGGGGAGGTGGGCGTCGGAGCCCAGCTTCAGCACCGAGAACCCGATGATCCCTGCGCTTGCCAGAATGACGCCCAAGGAAAGCCCCAAGGAGGGCTTTCGGGGAGAAGAGGAGGAAGGCTGTTGCGTCACGATGGATCCGCTCCTTTCGAAATAGTGAAAATGAAGTGCTCCGGCTCGTTGGTTTTTTCCCGAACCGACTCAAGCTTACCTTCCCCCGGCGCTTTCATCATGAAATTTGCGAAAAATCACGTAGGGGTATGCCCTTTTGGTGAATTAAATCTTTCACAGGTCTATGTTTTTCTACATTTATCAAACTCTTTATTTTGTACATCATTCTATTCCAAGGGGATGGAGACACAAACCCGTTGTCTCTCCCGTTGCCCTTCCCCAAAAAGGGAACTCCATCATGCAATTGGTTCTTTTTTCATGTTCCCTCATGCCCTGGACGGGTGTTACGAATGGCGTAAACTGTAACATGACCCATGGGGTCCATTCCGTTTCAGGAGGTGCTCCGATGCACATTCCCGAGAACTATCTCTCCCCCTCCACCTGCGCCGTCTTCGGCGTCGCCATGATCCCTCTGTGGACCCGCTCTCTCGCCAAGGTCCGGGAGGAACTCTCCCCGGAACGTCTGCCTCTCCTGGGCATCGGCGCGGCCTTTTCCTTTCTGGTGATGATGCTCAACCTGCCTCTCCCGGGGGGCACCACGGGACACGCGGTGGGGGCGGCCCTCCTGGCCATCCTGCTGGGCCCCTGGAGCGCCTCCCTGGCGGTATCCATGGCCCTCTTGGTCCAGGCCCTCTTCTTCGGCGACGGAGGGATCCTGCCCTTTGCGGCCAACTGCTTCAACATGGCGGTGCTCATGCCCTTCGCGGCCAGCTTTCTCTATCGGACCCTGAGCGGCGGGGCCGCCCCCGGATCGACCCGGGAACGGGGCGCCGCCTTCGTGGCCGCCTGGACCTCTCTCAACCTGGCGGCCTTCTCCACGGCGGTGATGTTCGGCATTCAGCCCCTGCTCTTCACGGACCCGGCAGGACAACCCCTCTACGCCCCCTACCCACTCTCCGTGGCGATCCCCGCCATGATGGTGCCCCACCTCCTGGTGGCAGGGGTGGCGGAAGGGATCGCCACGGTGCTGGTGCTGGAGTTCCTCCGCCGCACCGCCCCCTCTCTGGTCGCCCGCCGGTCGGAGGGTCCCTCCTTCCGGCCCGCCTACCTCCTGCTGGCCCTGCTGGTGGCGGCCAGCCCCCTGGGGCTCCTGGCGGCGGGAACCGCCTGGGGAGAATGGGGAGCGGAGGAGATCCAGGCGCTGGTGGGCTTCATCCCCCGGGCCTTCGAGACGGGGCTTCAGTTCGAGGCCCCCGCCCCGGACTACGCCTTCCCGGGGCTCTCCGAAGTCCTGGGATACGTGCTCTCCGCCGCCGCGGGGACATCCCTGCTCCTGGGCCTGTTTGCCCTGGCCCGCAGGCTCTGGAACCGGACCGCCCCCTCTCGGTGAGCCTTCCCCTCCCCGGGACCTCCCGTTTCCCCCGCGCCCGGAGAGGCCTCTCCGGGCGCGTTCTCTTTCCCCCCTCGGGAAGCTATGATGGATCCGGTCGGGAGAACGGAAGGGGGAAAGACCGGTGAAGGACTGGCTGGAACGGGAAGAACCCTTCGTCCCCTCCCCGAAGCGGGAGAACCCCTTCCTCGCCCGCACCCTCCGGGGACTGCGGGCCGCGACGGAACCTCCCGCCTCTTCCCCCTCCGGGAGGAGCCAGGCCTTTCTCACAGCCCTCCACCCCCGGGCGAAGCTCCTCGCCACCCTGGGGATCCTGGTGGCGGTGGGACTGACCGGGGATACGGGACGACTGCTCCTTCCGGGGCTCTGGACGGCGGCCCACGTGGCAGCCCTCCCCCGAGCCCCGCGACGCCGGGTCCTGGCCCTGGGGGCAGGGGCCCTGGGCTTTTCCCTCTTCCTCCTGCTTCCCCTTCCTTTCCTGGGGCAGACGGGGGCGATGCTTCGCTTCCTGGGCAAGGAGGCCGTCACGGTCCCCCTGGTGGCCGCCCTCGGGGCTTCCTCCCGGCGACATCAGCTCCAGCGGGAACTCCGAACCCTGGGGGTCCCGGCGGATCTGGTCTTCGCCCTGGATCTGACCCTGCGGGCCCTGCACCTCCTGGCCAGGGAGGGAGCCGCCCTGATCGAAGCCCTTTTCCTGCGCCGCCTCGCCCCCTCCCTTTCCTGGCGTCCCCTGGGAGGCTGGGTGGGGGTGCTGTTTCTTCGGACCCTGGAGATGGAGCGACGCACCCAGGAGACCCTGACCTGTCGGGGCTTCACGGGAACCCCGCCACCCCTTCCCCGTCGCCCCCTGGAAGCGGAGGACTGGCTGTACCTGGCCTGTGCCTTCGCCCTTCTGGCGGTCCTGGCGCTGGGGAGGACTCCATGAACACCCCCCTGTTCCGCCTGGATCGTGCGGGTTGCCGCTACGGCGACCACGTGGCTCTCCGGGAGGTCACCCTCGTCGTGGAACCCGGGGAATCCCTGGCCTTGCTGGGACCCAACGGGTGCGGCAAATCCACCCTGCTGCGGATGCTGGCGGGGCTCCATCCCCCCGATGCGGGAACCTGCCGCTTCGAGGGACGGGAGGTGAACCGGGAATCCCTTCGGGAAGGGGCCTTCGCCCGAAGGCTCCACCAGCGAGTGGGCCTCCTCTTCCAGAACCCGTCGGACCAGCTCTTCTGCCCCTCCGTGGAGGAGGAGATCCTCTTCGGCCCCTTGCAGCTGGGTCTGGGGGAGGAGGAAGCCCGAAGGCGCCTGGAGGATTGTCTGGAGCTGCTGCACCTGGGCCCCCTGAGGGAGCGCCCCCCCTATGCCCTGAGCGGGGGGGAGCGCAAACGGGTCGCCCTCGGGGCGGTTCTGTCCTCCAACCCGTCGGTGCTGCTGCTGGACGAGCCCTTCGGGGAACTGGATCCGAGGGGCCGAAGGGCCCTGCGGGATCTGCTGGTGCGGCTTCACGCCGCCGGGAAGACCCTGGTGGCGGCCACCCACGACCTGACCCTGGCGGAAGGGCTCTTCCATCGGGGGGTGGTCTTCCGGGAAGACCACCGCATGGGGGCGGACGCCCCCCTGGAGGAGATCCTCCGGGACCGGGAGCGCCTGGAGGCATGGAACCTGATCTGACTCTTGCGGGGGTTGACGCACCGGAAAGCAGCTTCTACATTCACCTTGGCATCGGGTACAGAAGAGAGATTCTCTAAGGCGACAGAGTCTTTTCCTTCATTTTTCTCAGAAAGGAGGGGCAGAGAACAGGTTTACGCGACGATTCTTTGCACCAACGCCCCACGGGGCGACATCTCCCAGAAGGAGTGACCAGCGTGAGCGAACCCAACATTAAACGGGAAGGCTTCTCCTCCGGTCTGGCGGTGTTCTTCGCCACCCTCGGATCCGCGGTCGGACTGGGCAACATCTGGAAGTTTCCCTACCTCACCGGCGCCAACGGCGGCGGCGCTTTCCTCCTCATCTACTTCATCTGCATCGTCTGTGTGGGCGTGCCCGTCATGGTCAGCGAGTTCTACATCGGCCGGCGCACCCGCAAGAACGCCGTGGGGTCCTTCAAGGTCCTCACGGGCAAACCCGGAACCCCCTGGAAGGGCATCGGCCTCATGGGGGTGGCGGCGGCCTACCTGATCATGTTCTTCTACTCCGACGTGGCGGGCTGGGTGTACTTCTACTGCTTCAAGGCCTTCACGGGGCAGCTGGCGGGGATCACCAAGGACGCGGTGGGCCCCCTGTTCGGCCAGGTCATCGGGGCGGGCACGGCGGGACAGCCCCTCTCCGCCGCCACCCTCTCCCCCCTGGTGTGGCAGGTCATCGTCATGACGGTGGTGGGAACCATCCTCTCCATGGGAGTCCGGGGAGGCATCGAGCGGATCACCAAGACCCTCATGCCCCTGCTGTTCCTGCTCATCATCATCTGCGACATCCGGGCCCTCACGCTGCCCGGGGCGGGCAAGGGGATCGACTTCCTCTTCCACGTGGACTTCTCCAAGATCACCGCGCCGGTGATCCTCTCCGCCCTGGGGCTGGCGTTCTTCAAGCTCTCCCTGGGCATGGGCACCATGATCACCTACGGCTCTTACTTCACCGACGACAACCACATGATCCAGACGGCGGGCAAGGTGGCCGCTTCGGACACCCTGGTCTCCATGCTGGCGGGCCTGGCCATCTTCCCCACGGTGTTCTCCTTCGGCATGGAGCCCTCCGCCGGCCCGGGGCTGCTCTTCATGACCATCCCCCTGGTGTTCAACCAGATGCCCTTCGGGGGCATCCTCCTGGCGTGCTTCTTCCTCCTCACCTGCTTCGCCGCCACCACCGCCATGCTCTCCCTGGTGGAGGTGCCCATCGCCTACTTCGTGGAGGAGCTGAAGGTCTCCCGGGTGAAGGCCACGGTCTTCAACTGCGTCCTCATCGCCCTGGTGGGGATCACCGCCACCCTTTCGGTGGACTCCTCCAGCTACCTGGGGCAGTACAAGTTCTTCGGCAAGGGGTTCTTCGACCTCTACGACTACCTCTCCTCCAACATCATCCTGCCCCTGGGCGGGCTGTGCATCGCCCTGTTCGTGGGCTACTGCAACAAACGGGAGGACATCGCCGACGAGCTGAGCAACCACGGGACCCTGGCCAACGCCTCCACCGTGGACGCCTACCGGTTCATCATCCGCTTCGTGTCTCCGGCCCTGCTGATCCTGGTCTTCCTCAACAGCGTGGGCATCCTCAAGTTCTAGGCACCCCACAACCCGTGGAACCGCGAAACGGAGGCCCTCGGGCCTCCGTTTCGCCTACCCGAAGGGAGGAAGCGCTCATGGACAATCCCCTGCTGACCCAAAGGGAGATCGAAGCCCGGATCCTGGAGCCCGTCCTGGAGGTCCTGACGGAACGGCTGGGACGGGAGGAGGCCCGGGCCCTTCTGGGCAAGGCACTCTGCGCCCAGTCCCGCCGCCAGGGAGCGAAGACCGCCCAGGACCTGGGGAGGAACGACCTGGAGGCCTTCAAGTCCGTCGTGGCCCGCTGGAACGAGGGCGGGGCGCTGGAACTCTCCTTCCGGAGGGACGACCCCGAAGCCCTGGAGTTCGACGTGACGCGGTGCGCCTTCGCAGAGGCCTACGAGCGCCTGGGTCTGGAGGATCTGGGAACGGTCCTCTCCTGCCACCGAGACTTCGCCTTCCTGGAGGGGTTCAACCCCGACCTGGTCCTGGAGCGGGAGACCACCCTCATGGAGGGGGGCGCGTGCTGTCCCTTCCGCTACCGCCGTCGTTAGGGAACGGTCAACCCCCCTTTGTCCCCATCCGATACTAGAAGCAGGACGAGCGGGGGCAGCCGGAACGGCGCGACCCCGGCGGAGGGGGGTGGACCCATGGACCGGAAGGTGGAACCCGTGGAGGCGACGAAGGCCGTCGAGCCCATTCGGGCGCGGCGCATTCTGCCCAAGGGATCGAAGGGGGAGGACGAACCGCCCCGGAAGAAGTGGAAGGACGTGCTTCGGGAGAACCTGGATGAGGGACAGGAGGAAGCCTCGGACCAGAGGGAGCGGGATCGCTACGAGGCCCACGAGGATCCCCAACCACCCCGCCCCTCCGGGGAACCCCCCAAGGAGTGGCGCCCGGAGCCGGTGGACCCGGCCCAGCGGCAGGCCCTCCTGCAGAACCTGAAGGAAAACCCGGAGACCCTGCTGGAGATCCACCGGTTCACCCGGGACCCCCAAGGGCGCCTTCTGGACTCCAAGGGTTAGCAGTGTCACGCTTTGACGGCCACATCACGAAAATGACAACCAATAGTTGACTTTTAGATGTCTGCCTGTTATCCTTCACCCAGTGACTCCCGGCAAGGGGGTCCCCAAGGAGGCGAAGGACATGGCGATCTTCCGGCGTTGGGCCCAGTCCCTGGGATGGAGGCGGATCTCCCCGGCCGAGGTGGCTCGGCTCTGCGACGGGGACCGGTTCGGAGGTGACGCCCGCAGTCGGGTGACCCTCCGGGACCTTCTGGAAACCCGACCCTCCTGACCTCCTCGTCGACGCAAATCGTTTCGCAAAGCCCCTTCCCCGTGAAGGGGCTTTGCGCTTTTCCCACCCCCGCGCCTCTCTCCTCCCCCCAACGGCTCCGATGAGAGTAGAATCGACCCCGACATTCCGACGCCTCCTTCCGGAGGAGCCCGCAAAGGGCATGAAGAAAGGGCGGCCCGGTCTCCCGGGCCGCCCTTTCTGGTCTATCGGTTCCCCCTACAGGGCCATCCCCGCCCGCAGGGCCTTCACGTTGAGGTCGAAGAGCTTCGGAGGCACGATGCCCCGGAGCACCTCCGTCCAGTCCAGGGAGTCCAGCCCCATGGCCTTGATGAGAGCCCCCAGAAGCACCACGTTCTGGGCCTTGATGTTCCCCAGCTCCTCGGCGATGCGCCCGGCGTTGAAGATCTTCACGTTCTGTACCGTCTCCCGGAGCCGCTCGTTGAGCCCCTGGGGGTAGACGGCACTGCCCAGCAACACCGGGAGGGAGTAGATCTCGTAGTCGTTCACCACCAGGGCTCCGGAGGGCTTGAGGTGGTCGATCCACCGGGCCGCCTCCACCTTCTCGAAGGCCACCAGCACATCCGCCTCGCCGGGGGAGATCACCGGAGAGGCCACCTGGTCTCCGTAACGCACGTGGGTGCTCACGCTCCCCCCCCGTTGGGCCATGCCGTGGATCTCCGACATCTTCACGTCGTACCCCATCTGCATGAGCCCCTCGGAGAGGATCTTGGAGGCCAGGATGGTACCCTGTCCCCCTACTCCCACCAGGAGGATGCTCTTCGTCTCCCTACTCATGGACCTCGCCCTCCCTCGAGATGGCCTGCTTGGGGCAAAGCTGCATACAGAGGCCGCAGCCGTTGCACTGGGCCGGATCGATGACGATGACCCCGTCCTTCATGGCGATGCCGGGACAGCCGGGACGCAGGCAGGACTTGCACTTCACGCACGTGCTCTGGTCCACGACGCAGCGCACCCCGGCGCGCTTCTTCTGCACGTCCTTGATGAGGGCGCAGGGCTGCCGGGTGATGATGACGAAGGGCTCCGGGCAGGCCTGGGCGGCCTTCACCGCCTCGTCGCAGGCCTTCAGGTCGTAGGGGTCCAGCACCACCAGATTCTCCCGCTTCACCCCGCAGGAGATGCAGAGGGACTCCAGGTCCAGGGCCACCGTCTCCTCCCCCATGAGGGTGCGCCCCGTCCCGGGATTCTCCTGGTGTCCCGTCATGGCGGTGATGCGGTTGTCCACGATGATCAGGGCCAGGGGGACCTTGTTGAACACCGAGTCGATGAGCCCGGTGATGCCGGAGTGGAAGAAGGTGGAGTCCCCGATGACCCCGAAGACCTTGCCGGTTCGCCCGGCGATCTGCTGGGTCTTCTGGAAGCCCACCCCCGCGGAGACGGAGGCGCCCATGCAGATCACCGTGTCCCCCACGTTCAGCGGAGCCAGGGACCCCAGGGTGTAGCAGCCGATGTCGCTGCTCACCACCTTGTCCTTCACCTTGCTCAGGGCGAAGAAGATGCCCCGGTGGGGGCACCCGGCGCAGAGCACCGGAGGCCGGGGGGGGATGGGCACGTCCAGGCGCAGGGGTTCCTCCTGGTCGTGGGCCAGGAAGGCCTTGCGCACCACCGAGGGAGAAAGCTCGTCCACCCCGGGCAGCAGGGCCCGGCCCACGCAGGGGATGCCCAGCTCCTTGACCTTGGACTCCAGGTAGGGCTCGTTCTCCTCCACCACGTAGACCTTGTCCACGCAGGCGGCGAAGGCCCGGATCATCTCGTCGGGCAGGGGGAAGGAGAAGCCGATCTTCAGGTAGCTGGCTCCGTCCCCGAAGACCTCCCGGGCGTGCTGGTAGCCGATGCCGCTGGTGATGATCCCGACCCGCTTGTCTCCCCACTCGATGCGGTTGAAGGGACAGCGGTTGGAGTAGGCCCGGAGGGCCTCCAGGCGATCCTCCACCAGGCGGTGGCGCACCTTCGCCGCCGCGGGGGTCATGAGGTTCTTGGAGGTGTTCCGGACGTACTCCCGCACGGGGACTTCCTGGCGGTCTCCCAGCTCCACCACTCCCTTGCTGTGGCAGATGCGGGTGGTGACCCGGAAGAGCACGGGGGTGTCGAAGCGCTCCGAAACCTCGAAGGCCTCCTTGATGAAGTCCAGACACTCCTGGCTGTCTGCGGGTTCGAACATGGGGACCTTGGCGTGGGGGGCGTACCACCGGTTGTCCTGTTCGTTCTGGGAGCTGAACAGCCCGGGGTCGTCGGCGGAGACCAGCACGAAGCCCCCGTTGACCCCGATGTAGGCCATGGTGAACAGGGGATCCGCCGCCACGTTGACCCCCACGTGCTTCATGGCCGCCAGGGACCGGGCCCCGGCGATGGAGGCCCCGGAGGCCACCTCCACGGCCACCTTTTCGTTGGGGGCCCACTCGGAGTAGACCTCTTTGTACTGGGCCATGTTCTCCAGGATCTCCGTGCTGGGCGTGCCCGGGTAGGCCGCCGCCACGTGGAGCCCCGCCTCCCAGGCTCCCCGGGCGATGGCCTCGTTGCCCGTCAGGATCTTCTTCGTCAAACCCTTCCCCTCCTTCGTCCTTCCTGCCTTCTCTGCCGTCTCTTCCGACCGCGCCCCCGCGGGACCCGGTCGCCAACCCCTCGGATCAGCCCTTCGCCGCGGCCAGGCAGGCCAGGGCGATGGAGATGAGCTTGCCCTGGGCCGTTTCGGCCCGGGAGGTGAGCACCACCGGCGCCGCCGCCCCCAGCACCAGCCCCGCCATCTGGGCCCCGGCGTAGTGCAGCAGGCTCTTGCCCGCCACGTTCCCCGCCTCGATGTTGGGCATGAGGAACAGATCCACGTCCCCGGACACGGCGCTTTCGATGCCCTTGTGCCGCGCCGCCTCGGGGGAGAGGGCCACATCCAGGGCGATGGGCCCCTCCACCACGCAGGGGACCTCGAAAGCCCCGGCCTTCCAGGCTTCCACCAGCCCCGCCGCGTCCACCGTGGCGGGCATCTTGGGGTTCACCTGCTCGTTGGCGGTGATGGCCGCCACCTTGGGGGCATCGTAGCCCAGAGCCGCCAGGGCCGCCAGAGCGTTGGCCAGGATGCCTTTCTTGGCCTCCAGGTCCGGAGCGATGTTGATGCCCCCGTCGGTGTGGAAGGCCAGCTTGGGGGTCCCGGGGATCTGGAAGACCGCCAGGTGGCTCAGGAGACGGCCGGTGCGGAGTCCCTTCTCGGGATGGAGCACCCCCCTCATGAAGTCGCTGGAGTTCACCAGGCCCTTCAGGAGCACCTGGGCCTCCCCCCGGTGCACCAGCTCCGCCGCCCGAACCGCCGCGGCGGCGGGGTCCGGCTCGTGGACCACCCGCAGGTCTCCCAGCCCCAGCTCCTCCGCCAGGGGACGGATCGTTCCCTCGTCCCCCACCAGGAGGCCCCGGGCCACGCCCTTTTCCCCCGCCAGGCGCACCGCCTCCAGGACCTCCCGGTCCCCCGCGGCGGCCACCGCAACTTCCCTTCCCCCGAGCTTCCGGGTCTGTTCGATCACTTCCTCGAAGTTCCGCAGCACCTGCCGTCCCTCCCTAGTAATCCTTCGCCGCTTCCTCGCCCCGGAGCACCCGCAGAGCCCCCAGGGCCAGGGCTTCCAGCTCCTCCTCCCCCGGCACCACCGCCACGGGGGCGATGAAGCTCACCCGGGCGATGACCTTCGCCATGAGTTCCTTGGAGTGGGCCATGCCCCCGGTGAGCACCACCCGGTCCACCTTGCCCTCCAGAACCGTGGCCTGGGCCCCGATCTCCTTGGCCACCTGGTAGGCGAAGGCGTCCAGCAGCAGCGCCGCCTTTTCGTCCCCCCCCCGGGCCCGGGCCTCCACCTCCTGGAGGTCCTTGGTGCCCAGGTAAGCCGCCATGCCCCACCGGCTCAGGAGGTTCTTCTTCATCTCGTCGAAGCTGTACCGGCCGGAGTAGCACAGGGCCACCAGTTCGTAGGCCGGGAGCCCCCCCGCCCGCTCCGGGGAGAAGGGACCCTCCTGCTTGGCGTCGTTCACGTCCACCACCCGTCCCCGACGGTGCGCCGCCACGGAGACCCCGGAGCCCAGGTGGGCCACCACCAGATTCAGGTCCTCGTAGGGACGCCCCAGCTCGGTGGCCACCCGGTGGGCTACCGCCTTGTGGTTCAGGGCGTGGAACATGCTGATACGCTCCACCTCCGGGGATCCGGAGATGCGGGCCACGGGCTCCATCTCGTCCACCGAGACGGGGTCCACGATGAAGCTGGGGATCCCCGCCCGATCCCCCAGGTCCAGGGCCAGCACGGCCCCCAGGTTGGAGGCGTGCTCCCCCCGGGCGGCGGCCTTCATGTCCCCCACCATGGTCTCGTTCACCCGGTAGGTGCCTCCGGGGATGGAGCGCAGGAGCCCCCCCCGTCCCACCACCGCCGACAGGTCCCCCAGGGCGATCCCCGCCTCCTCCAGGGCTGCCAGGATCAGATCGCGCCGGTAAGGGATCTGGTCCATGACCCGGGGGTAGCCCCTGAGGTCCTCCATGGAGTGGGGCACGGTCTTCTTGAACAGGGGGCGCTCGTCCTCGAAGATCGCGATCTTGGTCGACGTGGCGCCGGGGTTGATGGCCAGGATCCGAAAGCCCATCCTTTTCCCTCCTTGGGATACCTTTGTGTATGAAGTAGACCGAAAGGACGTTACGAGGCTAAACCTTGAGGGTTTCTTTGTCCAGACTCGAAGGGGCTCAAATAGCTAATCTTCAAAGAAAAGGACCATTTTTGCTTTAGCTTTTTCTTGCTGTTCTCCTTTTGGTCTTTGCCTTGTCGTTTTCCCAAAGGGAGGGATCGGAAACCTACCAGACCACCCGATCCCTCCCCGCTTCCTTGGCCCGATAGAGGGCCTCGTCGGCGGCGGCGTTGAGGGCGTCCAGGGAGCCGATGCGGTCGTACTCCGCCACGCCGAAGCTGGCGGTGAAGGCCAAGGACTGGCCCTGGTACTCCAGGGGGGCGTCGGCGATGCGGAACCGCAGGCGCTCGCACACCTGAGCGGCCTCGAAGGCGCTGGCTCCGGGGAAGACCAGGAGGAACTCCTCCCCTCCGTAACGGCCGCAGAGGTCGTACTCCCTCAGGTTGCACTGGATGAGCCGCGCCGCCTCCCGAAGCACCTCGTCCCCCGCCAGGTGGCCGTACCGGTCGTTGATGGCCTTGAAGCGGTCCAGGTCCATCATGGCTACGCTCACGGGCTCGCCGGTGCGCCGGGACCGGGTCAGCTCCGCCTCCTCCTGCTCCAGCAGGGCCCGGCGGTTCAGGAGCCCCGAGAGGGGGTCGTGGGTGGCGGCGTAGAGGAGCTGTTCGTGAAGCTCCACCACCCGCCGCCCCGAGGCGATGCGCATCTCCAGCTCCTCCGGGTCGAAGGGCTTGATGACGTAGTCGTCCGCCCCCGCCTCCAGGCCCTGGAGCAGGTGCTCCCGGGCACCCCGGACGGTGAGGAGGATCAGGTAGGTGTAGTGCTTGTCCCGCTGGTTGGCTCGGCGCACCCACCGCACCACCTCGGGCCCCTCCAGCCCCGGCATCATCCAGTCCAGCACCGCCAGGCGAGGGGGGTCGTCCTGCAGCAGCAGGTCCAGGGCCCGGCGCCCGTCCTCCGCCACCTCCACCTCGTAGCCCTTCTGCTGCAGAAACCCCGTCAGCATCATGCGGGAGGAACGGTTGTCCTCCGCCACCAGGATCCTCATGCCCTCTTGTCCTCCCGTCTGCCCGCCCTCCGTCGCAGGGGGGGTCCTCTTCCGTCCCTCGAAGGCTCGGGCCTGCTCCGCCAAGCTCTGCCGAAGCCTCCTCGTCCTTTCTTCGTCCTCCCCCGAGTCCTCCTCCAGGGCCGCCGCGGCGTCCCGGATCCCCGGGGCCCCCAGGTTGGCCGCCGCCCCCCGCAGGGCGTGGGCGGCCTTCCGCAGGGCCGGGCGATCCCCCGCGGTCAGGGCCTGGTCCATCGCCCCGGAGAGTTCCCGCAGGTCCTCCTCGAAGGCCGCCAGAACCTGCCCCGCCAGGGCCGCATCCCCCCCCGTCCGGGCCAGAAGCTCCTCCTCCCGAAAGACCGGGGCCGCCTCCGGAAGGGGAAGCAGGCGTCCCAGGACGCGGCTCAAATCCTCCGGCACCAGGGGTTTGGAGAGCACGTCGTCCATCCCCGCCTCCAGATACCTCTCCCGCTGCCCCGGCGTCACCGCCGCCGTGAGGGCCACCACGGGAACCTCCGGATCCCGGCACCCCGTCTCAGGGTCCCGAAGGGCCCGGACCGTCTCCACCCCGTCCAGGCCGGGCATCTGGATGTCCAGGAGCACCCCGTCGAAGCGCTCCCTTCGAAGACGCTCCAGGGCCCCCTCCCCGCTCTCCTCCCCCTGGGCCTCGAAGCCCAGGCGGCGCAGGAAGGCCAGGCCCACCAGGCGACTGGTGGGGTTGTCCTCCACCAGGAGGATCCTCCCCCGGGAGACCCGGGGGGGAGCCTCCTCCCGGAGGGCCTGGGGTTTCGTCGGGGCGGGGGCCGCCGTCAGGGGCAGGGAGAGGACGAAGCGGCTTCCTTCGCCGGGAGACGAAGAGACCTCCAGGGTGCCCCCCATGAGGGTCGCGAGGCTGCGGGAGATGGGCAGGCCCAGCCCCGTGCCCCCGTGTCGCCGGGCCACGGAGGGGTCCGCCTGGACGAAGGGCTGGAAGATCCGCTCCAGAGCCTCGGGAGCGACCCCCTCCCCCGTGTCCTCCACGGACCACACCAGCCGGTCCCCCGGGGCGTCCAGCTCCAGGAGCACCCGCCCCCGGGAGGTGAACTTCACCGCGTTGGACAGGAGGTTCCCCAGGATCTGCCGCAGCCGGTTCGGGTCCCCCAGGGCGCCGGGGGGCACGGAATCCCGCACCCGCACCTCCACAGGCAGGCCCTTCTCCGAGGCCCGGTGGGCGAAGGCCCGGCCCACGTCCCGGGTGAGCTGCCCCGGGGCGAAGGGGATGGACTCCACCTCCAGGCGTCCCGCCTCGATCTTGGAGAAGTCCAGCAGGTCGTCCAGGAGACGCACCAGGATCTGCCCCTCCAGGAGGAGGAGGGACACGTGCTCCTCCTGCTCCCGGGAGAGGTCCCCCTCCCCCAGGAGGCGGGAGAGCCCCAGGATGCCGTTCAGGGGCGTGCGGATCTCGTGGCTGATGTGGGCCAGGAAGGCGTCCTTGGTGCGGTGGGCCTCCTCCAGGGCCAGGCGGGTTTCCTCCAGGCGGCGCACCTGGTCCCGGAGGCGGGCGTTCAGGTCCTGGACGGTGTGCACCCGCTCCATGTCCTGGAGCACCCCGGCGGCGGCGTTGAGCACCACACGCAGAAAGGCCAGGGCGATGTCCGGGAGAGTCTGGGGGTCGCAGGAGGGTTCCCCCAGCAGCACCCCCAGGGTCCGATTGGGGGTGCTCAGGGCGTGGAGAAGCAGGGGACGGGAACCGTCGGCGGTGGTAACGAACACCGGGTGGGGGTGGTTCAGGGCCCAGGCCAGGGTGCCGTCCTCCACCAGGGGCTCCAGCTCCGCCTCGAAGGACTTCCCCGCACCGACGGGGTCCGTCAGGGCGGCCCGGAAGTCCAGACCGTCCTCGGAAAGGAGGTAGAACGCCAGGGCGCGCAGGGGCACCAGGGCGCGCACCTTCTGGGCGGTCTCCCGGAGCAGCCCCTCCCGCTCCTCCTCCGGAGAGGCCTGTCCGTTCGGGTCCGCCCCGTGGGCGCCGGGGGAGAAGTTCAGCGCCCCCACCGCCGCGTCCAGGATGCGGTTCACCGCGTCCCGCTCCTGATCCAGACGCCGGATCCGCTCCTCCAGTTCCGCCAGCCGAAAGGTCATGGTCCCCCTCCTCTCCTACAGCAGGAAGGCCCGACGGATCTCCGCCACCTGCCGCCTGGCCTGGGCCACCACGGACTCCAGGGCCTCCGGGGCCAACCCCAGCACCTCCAGGGCTCCCCGGTCCGCCTCGGGCACGTGGACGGAGCCGCTGGTGCCCCAGCGCAGCACCCCCGTCAGCAGGTCCGCCAGGTGCACCACCGCCGCCTCCCCGGGGTTCTCCCCCTCCGAGGGGCTGTGGTGGGCCCCCACCAGGGCCCGGATGGGCTCCGGGATGTTCCATTCCGCCATGAGGCGCTCCCCCAGGGCGGCGTGGTGGAACCCCAGGATCTGGGTCTCCACCTCGAAGAGGGGTCGCTCCTGCCACAGGGCCTGCTCCATGGCCCCCGTCAGGAGCCAGGGGACTTTGTGGAAGAGGATGAGCCGCCCGATGTCGTGGAGCAGCCCCGCCACGAAAAACCGCTCCTCATGGGGAAGCCGCAGGGCGAAGGCGATCACCCGGGCCAGGACGCCACAGGCCACGGAGTGCTCCCAGAAGGACTCCATGTCCACGAACTTCGCCGGAACCCCCTTGAAGACCTTCACCGCCGAGACGGCCAGGGCCAGGGCGGTGAGCTGGTTGGTGCCGATGATGGCCACCGCCCGGGGGATGGAATCGATGCGGGTGGGAAAACCGTAGAAGGAGCTGTTCACCAGACGCAGCAGGCGCACCGTGAGGCCCGGGTCCTTGCCCACCACCTCGGCGATGTGGGTGGCGGAACTCACGGGGGAGTCGATGATCTCCCGGAGCTTGAAGTACACCGCCGGGAAGGAGACCAGGCGCACCTGGTGGCGCACCAGCTCCCGCATCCCCCCGGCCCCCAGCTCCGCCCCCCGCTCCTCCGGGAGGGGAGGGGCCTTCTCCGGCCTTTGGGGCACCCAGGGGGCGGGGACGTTGCCCTCCTTGAGGAGCCGGGTGGCCATCTCCTCCGTGGCGATGCGGGTCACCTCCCGCAGGAAGGGGTCCTCCCCGGGAGGGGGGGCCCACCGGGCCACCAGGGCGGCCGCCCGGGCCAGCTGCTCCGACTTCAGGGCCTCCTCCGCCCGGAGGGACTCGTCCTCGAAGCCCTCTACCTCCGCGTCGGTGACCCCCCAGATCTTGAACATGCGGATGTGCTTGTCCGTCAGGGCGGCTCCCGCCCCCAGGATCACCCGCCCCTCCGGGGTCCGGAGGGGCGCTTCCAGCACCATGCCTTCCTTGAGGGAACGAACGCTCACGCGGCCCATCGAGGCTCCATCCTCCGGGGCGCGATGCGGGAGCCCCGCCTACCGGCCCGGCGGAGAGGCCAGGGCCTCCGCCAGGGGAATCTCCGTCCAGTCCTGCACCTCCGGGGCCTTCAGCCACAGGGTCCGGGTCTGGGGCACCGCCACCACCTGGTACACCGTGAGGTCCGACGTGGCTCCCAGGTCGGGGATGGAGGTGTCCAGGATCTCCCGCATCCGCAGGGGGCCGATGTCTCCCTTGAAGTGCTCCCCCAGGGCCATGAGGTTCTTCCGGCGGGTGGCGGTGAGCCAGAAGGCCCGGTCCTCCGGCTCCGGCAGGCCCCAGTCGGGATCGGCGAAGTGGTTGGTGGCCACCAGCAGCCCCGGGCGGTAGGAGGCCCGACGTTTCACGTCGAACACCGGCCACTCGTAGCACCGGGCCACCCGATCGTCCGCCACGGAGACGATGTAGGCGAAGTTGGAGCGCACCGTCTGGAAGTGCCCGTCCAGCTCCTCCAGGGTGGTGCTGTCCAGGAGAAAGCCCAGGAGGGAGGCGATGGTGGGGATGCGGCTCTCGTACCACAGGGCTCCCCCGGAGGGCATGCCGTTGTTCAGCTCCAGGAAGAGGCCGTCGGCGTTGAGGGCGGTGGTGACGTAGCAGGACCCGGCGTAGCCCACCGTGGCCACGGGGCGGGATCCGTCGGCGGGGTGCAGGACCACCACGCTCAGGTAGGGGGTGAACTTCCGGAACACGGGCAGGTAGTCGTAGTTGCGCCCGAACACCAGGGGGTTCCCGCCGGTGTAGTCCCCCCAGGCGGCGATGCCCGAACAGTGGGGGCGTACCAGGGATTCCGCCGCCGTCACCTCCAGGGCGTTGAGCAGCAGGTGCTGGGACAGGTCCAGGCCGGAGGTCTCCGCCATGCCCCGAAGGAATTCCTTGAACCGGTACGGGTACAGGGCGAAGAAGGACGCCGCCACCTGCTTCAGGTGCTCCGGGTCCTGCCCCTGCTCCCCCAAGAGGGTCTCCGTCACCGCCACCCGGTACAGGTCCCGCAGCTCCTGCCCCAGGAGTTCCCCGCACCGACGCCCCATGCCCCTCCAGGACCCGGAGAGGGTCACCAGGGAAAAGACGCCGTAGCTCCGCTTCGTTCCGCCGCCTTGGTCCATGTCCCTTGCCTCCTCGGCTCGCTCATCGCTTCTGCAAAGTGAAGTCATCGTATCGCCCGGAAGGACGGTGTCAACGGGTCGGCACCGGGAAGACGCGCACCGAAACCTCCGTCCCCGTCACGTCCACCCGGAGGAAATGGAAGAACCCGTGGGCGGGGTCCTTGTCGTACAGGTGCGCCCCTCCCCCTCCCGTGACGGTGAAGGGCACGCCGCCCCAGGCGCCGTCGTACCAGCCGTGCACGTGGCTGGCGAAGACCCGGGTCACCCGCCCCTCCCGGAAGACCTCCAGCAGCTCCCGGGCCCCTCGGGGGTCCATGCTGTGCCCCGAAACCTCCTGCCCCTTGCGGGGGTCGTAGAGGGGCTGGTGGCAGAACACCAGCCGAAAGCGAGCGTCCCGCCCCTCTTCCAGGGCGGAGCGCAGCCAGGCCAGGCGCTTCTCCCCCAAGGGGCGTCCGTCGGCGTTGTCGAGGAACAGGAAGAGCCCCCCTCCGTAGCGGAAGGCCCCGTCGAAGCTCTGGCCGAACCGCAGGGCGAAGCGTCCCCGCCCCCGGTCCACCAGCTCGTGGTTGCCCATCACCGCCAGCACCGGACGCCCCAGGGAGTCCAGGCTCCGCTGGACCTCCTCGTACTCCTTCGACGTGCCCCGATTGGTCAGGTCTCCCAGGTGGAAGACGAAGTCCCCCGACACGGGGCGCATCTCCTCGGCCACCTGAGGGAACCGGGAACGGGGGCCTCGGCTGTCCCCCACCACGAGGAAGGAGAAATCCCGGTCCCCCGGATCCCGCGCCCGGATCGCCTCCAGGGCCCGATCGTTGCTTCCCAGGGTCGCCGCCGAAGCGACGGCGGCCCATCCCAGCACCAACAGGAGCCCCCACCAGCCGACGTCTCGCCGTCTCCTCATTCCGTCCACTCTCCTCGCGGCTCTCCCGAACCCCCTGATCCTACCGCACCACGGCACCCGTGAACACCGCGGGATGACGGAAGCGCAAGCCCGGGGTATCCTGATGGATCAAGACCCAACCTGAGGAAACGGGAGGAACCCCATGGAGCTGGACCTGACCGAACCGCTGAACCTGCTGCGCCGCCACGAGGGGGAGGTACGTCACTTCGTGGCCCTCCTGGCCACCGCCAACACACGGGCCCGCCTGACGGGCCCCACGGACGAACTCGTCCTCTGGGAAGACCACGTGGTGGACTGCGCCGCCGCTCTCGCCCTGCTCCCCCAGGGGGGACAGGTGATCGACGTGGGCACCGGGGGAGGCCTGCCGGGGCTCGTATGGGCCCTCTGCCGCCCCGACGTGGCGGTCACCCTGCTGGACAGCGTGGAGCGCAAGTGCGCCCTGGTGGGGGAGATGGTCCAGGTCCTGGGGCTGCCCCCGGAACGGGTCCAGGTGGTGTGCGAACGCTCCGAGACCTTCGCCGCCCGCAACCGGGAGGTCTTCGACCTGGCCTCCGCACGGGCGGTGTGCGAGGCGGGGGTGCTGGCGGAGGTTCTCTCCCCCCTGGTGCGTCCGGGGGGACACCTGCTGGCCTTCAAGGGGCCAAGGGCGGAGGAGGAGCTGGAGGGAGGCCGGGAAAAGTGGGATCGCCTGGGCCTGGGGGAACCGGAGCGGCTGGGTTACGACCTGGGGGACAAGGTCCGGTGCTTCGTGCGATGGGAGAAGATCGCCCCCTGCCCCTCCAAGTACCCCCGTCGGCCGGGGATGGCGGAAAAACGCCCCTGGTACCGATAGAGGACGAGGCCCCGCCGGGACAGATCCGGCGGGGCCTCGTCCTTGCTGTTTTCTATTCCTGCCCTACCCCTGCCGCATGGCCTCCTGGGCCTGGAAGAGCAGCCCCAGATAGGGATCGTCCACCCCGTTGTGGGAGGGACTGTGGATGAAGTACCGGGCGAAGAGGTCCTGCACCGTCTCCCGCCGCGTCACCACGTCCACGAACCGCTCCGCCAGGTGCAGGGGGGAATCCCCCTCCGTCACCACCTGGAAGCCCAGGATCTGCCCCGGCGCGAGGCCCTCGTTCCCCGGAGCCGCCACGGTGAGCCGCCACACCCCGTCCCGACCCGCCATGAAGGGGTCCCGAGACCGCACGGGCTGGGACAGGGGGAAGGCCCGGATACCCGCCCGGGTCGCCGCCTCCAGGGTCCAGCCCACGCTGCCCCAGTGGAGGCCGAAGATCTCGCTGACCCCCCAGACCGTGGCGGGGGGCAGGGCCATGGGCATGCCCACCAGGTTCGCCGCCGCCACCAGTGCCTGCCTCATGGCCAGGGTCCCGATGAGAGGCAACAGGGAGCGCCCCGTAGCGGCGTCGGGGATCTGCGCCGCATCCCCCACCGCGTAGACCCCCGGGAGGTTGGTGGCCATGCGGGAGTCCGTGAGGATGCCCCGATCCGTCGCCACCCCCATGGCCCGGGACAGGTCCAGCCGCGGCCGGACCCCCGAGGCGAAGACCACCCCGTCCGCCTCCAGGAGCCTGCCGTCCTCCAGGCGCAGCCCCCCGGGCTCCACCGCCGCGGCCTTGACCCCCGTGAGGACCTCCACCTTCCGGCTCCACAGGGTGTTCTCCACCACCGCCGCCAGTTCCGGATCCAGGGCGGCCACCACGTGGTCCAGCACCTCCACCAGGGTCACCGCCACGCCCCGGTCCGCGAAGGCCTCCGCCGTCTCCAGGCCGATGGCCCCGGTACCCACCACCACGACCCGGTTCGCCCACCCCGCCAGCTCGTCCAGGTCTCGGGCGTCCCGGGCCCCCCGGAGGACGTGGACGTTCTCCCCCAGTGCCCCCCGAGGGACCAGGCGGTTCCCCACCATCACCGTGGGACCTCCCTCTCCGGGGGCGTCGCGAAGCACCCCGGGAAGCTCCGGAAGCCAAGGGGCGGCCCCGGGAGCGAGGATCAGGGACTCGTAGGAGACCCGCACCTCTCCGTCCCGGGTCACCACCTGAGCCGTCCTGCCCTGGGGGTCCACGGAGTGTGCAGTCCCCCAGATCACGTCCTTGGGCATGTCCTCCGGCAGACGGGGGGACCGGGCCAAGTCCACCACCACCTTCTCCGGCCCGTCAGGGACCAGGCGTCGCCCCACCCCGTAGGGGAGACTGCAGATCACCGTGGGCTCCTCGTCCGCCACCAGGGCGACGGAATCCACCCCCATGCGCCGCAGGGCCATGTAGGCCACCCTCCCCCCCGGACCGCCTCCCAGGATGAGGACCTTCGCCTTCCGTTCCTCCATGCCGTACCCCTCCTCGCGCTGTCTTGATTTTGTCAAGCATATACCACCATAGGGTATACGTCAAGACCCGAGGCTACCCTCGGACCGACGTGGATTGACGGAGGATTGACATAGAACATGGAAGATCGGTATGATTTTCCACAGTCCACTGTTTCGTTAAATTGTTAGCCCTACCCCGGCGGGAACGGCCCGTCGGGAACACCCCGGCCTAGACACTCCCCACGGAATCGAGGCGGTCCCCTTGCCCGAAGACCAGGAACGCCAGATCCACCGCCCCCGCGCCCGGGCGCTCCTCTCCCGGGGCGTTACCGCGTGGGCGAGGCTCCTGCTTCTGGTTCTGTGGGTCTGGACCTCCGGGGCGTCTGTCTCTCAGGGGGCGGAGGGCCTCCGGGTGGTGCGCTTCGGCGTGACGGAACACCCGCCGGTGTTCTTCCGGGATTCTTCGGGAGAGGCGGCGGGCTTTCTCCCGGACCTCCTGCGGGAGATCGCAGAGCGGCAGAACTGGAAGGTGCAGTTCGTCTTCGCCCACGGGGACAAGCTGGTGAAGATGCTCCAGGCAGGGGAGCTGGACCTGTTGAGCATGGCCCCCACCCCCCGGCTGGAGGAACGCTTCGACTTCGGGAAGGAACCGGTGTTCTCCACCTGGTACACCTTCTACACCCTCCCGAACCGAAGCCTGTCTTCCTTCCAAGATCTGGGGGGCAAGCGCATCGGCATCCAGGGGGGGTTCTACGCCCTGGTGGAACTGACGGAGATCCTCCGCCAGACCAAGACCGACGCCCGCATCCTCACCTACCCCACCATGAGGGAAGCCTTCCGGGCCCTCCTGGAGGGGAAGGTGGACGCCTGCGCGGCGGAGCAGCTGACCTCCCTGGGGGACACCCGGGAACTTTCCCTGAGACGGAGCCCCCTGGTCTTCGCCCCCGCTCGGATCTTCTTCGGTACCACCAAGGGAAAGAACGCGGACCTGCTTCAGGCGCTGGACCGGGAGCTTCACGCCCTGCGGGAGACCCCCGGGTCGACCTACGACCGCCTGCGGAGCCGCTGGTTCTACGACGAGAACCTGACCTTCTTCCCCCGCTGGGGGCTCTCTCTTCTCCTCGGCGCGGGGGGGCTCATCCTCCTGCTGATCGCCCTGATCGCTCTCTGGCACAAGAAGGACCAGCGCATCCGCCGGCAGGGACAGCTCCTCGCTCAAACCCTGGCCTTCGAGCAGACCCTGGCTGCCTGCGCCCGGGACCTGCTGGCCCGAACCGCCCCGGACACCCTGGAGCGGATCTGCCGCCACCTCCAGGAGGCCGCGGGAGCCCAGAACCTGATGGTCTGCCAGTGGAAGGCCCAGGGGGAGGAGGACTCGCCCCAGCCCCCCTTGCGGACCGTAACGGTGGCCACCTCCGGATCCACCCCTCCCCCCTTCCCCACCTGTCCCTTCTCCGTGGCGGGCCCCGAGGACGAGGCGTCCCAGGGTCTGTCCCTCCGCTTCCCCCTGAACGCCTCGGGAAGCTGCCTCTGCGTCCGTTTCGCCCCCTCTCCCTGTGGCACGGAGGAACCACCCATCCCCCCGGCTCTGGAGAACTTCCTGGCCGCGGGGGCCAGCCTGATCGACCTGTTCCTGCTCCGCCGGGACATGGAGGAACAGCTGCTCCACCAGGCCCAGACGGACCCGCTGACGGGAGCGACGAACCGCCGGGCCTTCTTCGAGGCCGTTGCCCGGGAGATGCACCGAAGCCGCCGCTACGGCGTGCCCCTGTCCCTGGTGGTGCTGGACGTGGACCTGTTCAAGAGGGTGAACGACCGTTTCGGCCACGATGCGGGGGACACAGTCCTGCAGCGCCTGGTCATCGCGGCGCGAAACACCCTCCGGCAGGAGGACGTGCTGGGCAGGCTGGGGGGAGAGGAGTTCGGGATCCTGCTCCCCGAGACCCCCCTGAAGGAAGCCTGCGCGGCGGCGGAACGGGTCCGGATGGCCGTGGAGAATCTGCGTCCCCTGCCTTCCGCCCCCTGCCCGGCGGGGAAGGGCACGGAGCCCCGGGTCACCGCCAGCTTCGGCGTGGCCTCCCACCGCCCCGAGAAGGACGAGGACGCCCAGTCCCTCTACCGGCGGGCAGACAAAAACCTCTACCGGGCCAAGGCCGCAGGGCGAAACCGGATCGTCTGGGACCCCGAACCCTCCGCCCCGAAGCGCTAGCCCCATTTCACGGGCTTCCGGAAACCCCGGAGCGCCCCATTCTCTCCGATCCACCCAAACCCCCGTTTCCCGCAAAAACAAAAGATGAATCCCCGTTAAAACACTGCACTTTCAAACCTTCTCGACGACTTCCTCGGGTATTTCTAAAATGGGAACAATCGCACAATCTCTTCCCACGGGAGAACCGAAGCAAGGGGGAGGGTTGCCCATGTCCCGCGGAACCGTTCCGATCACTTCGATCCCCTTTCGTCCCTGAACCGGAGCCCCACGGCCGAGTTCGGCCGGGTCTTCGTCGTCCTCCGTCCCTTGGGCGGCTGTCTCGCACCCCTTCCTTCCGCGTTCCCGGAGAAGGGGCATGATGGGTTTTCCCCTGTTACCCCAGCTCTGAACCGCCCCTCCTCGGCCGAGTTCGGCCGATCCGGGGGGCCTGCATCTTCTGCACCCTCTTCCGAGGGGAGACCCAGCGGTGCCTCGGACTCCCGCGGCACCCCTCGTGGTTCGATGCCCAGCTCCAAGCGCGGAACGCGGCATCGAGGTTTCCTCGTAAGGAGGCGCAGGTCATGGATCTTCTTTCCTTGGTACAGGACATCAACGGCATTCTGTGGAACTACGTTCTCATCTTCCTTCTCTGCGGCACGGGAATCTACTACACCTTTCGGCTCCGGTTCGTGCAGGTCCGGCTCTTCGGAGCCGCCTTCAAGAAGGCCTTCGGAGGCCTGAATCTCTTCGGCGAGCGGGCGGGCAGCGACGGCATGTCCTCCTTCCAATCCCTGGCCACCGCCATCGCCGCCCAGGTGGGCACGGGGAACCTGGCGGGGGCAGCCACGGCCATCGCCATGGGAGGCCCCGGGGCCATCTTCTGGATGTACCTGGCCGCGTTCTTCGGCATGGCCACCAACATGGCGGAGGCCATCCTGGGTCAGGTCTACAAGACCCGGGACGACCACGGACAGATCACCGGCGGCCCGGCCTACTACATCCGGGACGGCTTCGGCAGCCCCGCCCTGGCGACGTTCTTCTCCGTGGCCATCATCGTTGCCCTGGGCTTCATCGGGAACATGGTGCAGTCCAACTCCATCGCCGACGCCTTCCACACCGCCTTCGGGGTGCCCCACCTGGGAGTCGGGATCGCTTGTGGTCTCCTGGGCGCCTTCATCTTCATCGGGGGCATCGGCCGCATCGCCTCGGTGACGGAGAAGATGGTCCCCCTCATGGCAGGGCTCTACCTGGTGGGCGGTCTGGGCATCCTGGTGTTCCACGCGGGAAGCCTGATCCCCGCCATCAAGTCCATCTTCATCGGGGCCTTCGACCCCGTAGCCGCCACGGGAGGCATCATCGGCGCCACGGTGAAGCAGGCCAT
This sequence comes from Aminomonas paucivorans DSM 12260, assembly GCF_000165795.1. NCBI lineage: Bacteria > Thermotogati > Synergistota > Synergistia > Synergistales > Synergistaceae > Aminomonas > Aminomonas paucivorans. Next base: position 2,261,245 of record NZ_CM001022.1, read on the forward strand.
GCGGTATGGCATCGCCCGAGGCCTCTTCTCCAACGAGGCAGGCATGGGCTCCACCCCCCACGCCCACGCGGTGGCCAAGGTCCGCATGCCTGCGGAGCAGGGGCTCATGGGCATCGTGGCGGTGTTCATCGACACCTTCGTGGTGCTGAACATGACCGCCCTGGTGATCCTCTGCACCGGCGTGCTGGACGGAAAGACCACGGGCATCGCCCTGACCCAGGCGGCCTTCACCGTGGGCATGGGCGCCTTCGGCAACCCCTTCGTGGCGGTGTGCCTGCTCTTCTTCGCCTTCTCCACCATCGTGGGGTGGTACTTCTTCGGGGAAGCCAACGTGAAGTACCTCTTCGGCACCAAGGGGCTCATGCCCTACCGGATCCTGGTGGTGGGCTTCATCATCCTGGGGGCCACCCTGAAGGTGGACCTGGTGTGGGAGCTGGCGGACACCTTCAACGGCCTCATGGTGCTGCCCAACCTGGTGGCCCTCATCGGGCTGTTCAAGGTGGTGGCCAAAGCCGTCTCGGAATACGAGGAGGACGGCAAACTGAAGGCTCACTAGACTGCTTCGGCACCCCGAGGGACCCCGGGCCTGCGCCCGGGGTCCCTTGCGTTTCCCCCTGACGGAAGTCCTGGAGGACGGGGGAATCCGGCTGCTCTACCAAATCACCGGATGAACCACTTCCCGAAGGGGAGATGACCTCCCATTGTCCCTCCCCGAAAGACCGGGTAGAATGAGCGCGGGTTTCGCCGCGAGGCGAGACCGTCGAATCCAGACAGACAGAAGGAGGAGAGATCCATGGCCAAGGCCGTAGTGGATAAGGATACCTGCGTGGGCTGCGAGGCCTGCGTGGGCGTGTGCCCCACCAGCGCCATCAGCATGGAGGACGGGAAGGCTCAGGTGAACGCCGACACCTGTGTGGAGTGCGGCGCCTGCGTCGCCACCTGCCCCGTGAGCGCCATTTCCCAGTAGAGCCGCCCCTTTTTCGCTTTCCCGCAGGCCGGGCCTTGGGTCCGGCCTGCTCTCGTTTCGGGAGGGATTCCCATGGACCCGATCCGTTCCGCCCTGGAACTGGCCCGGACCCTGTCCCGCCTGGGGCACCCCGCCGTCCTGGTGGGAGGCGCCGTGCGGGATCTGCTGCTGGGAAGGACACCCCACGACGGGGACCTGGCCACGGCGGCCCCTCCGGAGGCGTTGGAAGCCCTCTTCCCCTCCCTCCGTCGCCTGGACCGCCCGGGAGGCACCACCTTCCTCCTCCCCGGCCCCGAGGGGCTCCTCCACGAGACCGTCTCCACCTTCCCCGGAACCCTGCAGGACGACCTGGCCCGGCGGGACCTCACGGTCAACGCCCTGGCCCTGGACCCCCGTGGACTTCTCCTGGACCCCACGGGGGGGCGGGAGGACCTGCTGGCTGGACGGCTTCGCTTCACCGGCGAGGGCGCGGACCGCCTCCGGGAGGACCCCCTTCGGGCCCTGCGCCTGGCGCGCTTCGCCGCCCAGATGCCCGGCTTCGCCCCCACCCCCGACGCCGTCCGCTGCTGCCGAGAGTTTGCCTTCCCCTTGGGGACCCTGCCCCCGGGCCGCAGGGGAGGAGAACTCTGGAGGGCCCTGGGGACGGACCCCGCCCGGTTCCTTCGCTGGGTCCGCCTGCTGGGGCTTCGGGACCCCTTTCCGGAGCTGCCCCCCCTCCCCGCCTCGGCTCCCCCGTTTCTGCGCCGAACCTGCGCCCGCACCTCCGACCCGGTGGCCCGGGCCGCCGCCCTGCTGGAAACCCTGCCGCCCCAGGATCCCCCCGCCCCTGCGGAAACTCTCCTCTCCCTGGGGTGGCCCCGGGGAGCCCTGCGAGACCTCCTGGCGCTTCTCTCCCTTCCTCGGGACGGGGAGATTCCGGACACCCCGGCGGCGCGACGCCCCCTGAGGCAGGCCTCGCCGGAGAACCTCCGACGCTGGCTTCTCCTGGACTCCCTCCGGGACGCCGCACCCTCCCCGAACCGCCGGGCACTGCGGGAAGCGGCGCTCCGTCGCCTGGCCCTGCCTTCCCGCCCTTCCCTCTCCCCGAAGCTGGCGGCCCACCTGGAGGCCCTTCCCCCGGACCTCCGGAAAGAGGCCGGAGAGGCCGCCCAGGACCGGGCCTTCCTGGAGCCGGGCATGGGCTTCGAAGAAGCGCTGGTGCATCAGCTTCGGGCCCTGTCGCCCCCCCGCGTCGATGCGATGGGATGATACAATGGCCCCACGATAGGGACCCTCCCGATCCGGGAGCGGGAAGCCATCGAAAGCCCCGTAGGGGGCGTGAATCCACAGGGAGGGATGGACCGCATGGTTCCAGGGAAGGATCGGAAGGGGCTTCGGGGACGCTTCCTCGTCGCGGCGATGACGCTGGCGCTGTTGGTCGTGGCCGTCGGGGCGGAGGCCAAGCCCCGGGTGGCGGTACTGGATTTTCAGGACAATTCCGGGTCCGGGGCCCCCGCCAAGGCCATCACGGACATGATGACCACGGAACTCTTCAACACGGGGATGTTCACGGTGGTGGAGCGAAGCCGCATGGACGCCCTGGCGACGGAGCAGCGCCTGGCGGGCCAGGGCCTGGCGGACAGCACCACGGCGGTGCAGATGGGCAAGGTGCTGGGGGTGGACTACCTCCTCACCGGCTCCGTCACCCAGTACAAGTACGAGGCCTCCGGCGGCGTGATCCCCCTGCCCTTCGGGAACTTCAGCGGCGTGGCGGTGGGCTCCGAGACCGCCTACGTCACCCTGGACGTGAGGATGATCAACGCCCAGACCGGGGAGGTGCTCCTCACCGCCAAGGAGGAAGGGGCGGCGAACCAGAGCCAGGGAGGCCTGGCCTACGACTGGGCGGTCTTCGGCACCGGCAAGGCCGGGGGCATCCTGGGACAGGCCACCTACAAGGCGGTCACCAAAGTGGTGACCAAGCTCAAGACCCAGACCGCCATGCGGGGAGGCGGGGACGTGTACAACGTCCTGGCCGAGGCGGCCAAGACCGTCACCCTGGACGCGGGGGCGGTGAACGCGGGAGCCCAGGTGGGACAGCTCTACCTGGTCTACGCGGAGGGCAAGGCCGTGCTGGGCATCAAGGGGGAGATCCTGGACGTGGAGAAGATCACCCTCGCCCTGGTGAAGCTCACGGACGTGCAGCCCAAGTACTCCCGGGGGGAGATCGTCAAGGGAGTGGACGTGCGCCGGGGAGACAAGGCGGTTCCCTTCCACGGGGACCCGGAGACGGTGAAGATCGGCATCCGCTGATCCGAAGGAGGCTCGTCCCATGAACGGTTCCACCAAGCGCGCTCTGGGCGTCCTGGCCCTCCTGGGAGCCCTCCTGACCCTGGCCGGGGCCGCCTCGGCGGCTCCCCTGCCTCCCCACAAGCGCATCGCCGTGGTGATCTTCGAGCAGGCCAGCGGGTTCTTCCGCCAGGGCCTGGGGGTAGGGGCGGCGGAGACCCTCATCACCCAGACCCTCATCGGCAACGGCTACCCGGTGGTCAACGCCGCCCAGGTGGAGAAGATCAAGAAGGACAAGCGGGCGGAGCTGCTGGCCCAGGGGAACAAGAAGGCCATCAGGGAGCTGGGGAAGATCTACGACGTGAAGATTTTCCTGGTGGGCCGGGCCACCCTGGCGGAGCCCATGAAGAACGACTTCGGCACCTACACGGGCACCGCCACCGTGGCGGTGCAGGCCTACTCCACCTCCGACGCCAAGTACCTGTTCAGCGACATGGCCTCGGGGAAGGAGCTGGGGGGCACCCCGGACGAATCGTCCCAGAAGGCCATCGAGGCGGCGTCCCGCATCATCGCCGCCAACCTCCTGGCGGGAGAAGGCAAGGCCGGGGGCGTCTCCGGCGGCGGGGCGGCCCCCGCCACGGCTCAGGAGGTGCAGATCCTCATCACCGACGTGACCAGCTTCCAGACCGTCAACGCGGTGCTGGAGGCGGCGCAGCACCTGGCGGGAGCCCGGGGGGCGGCGGTGACCTCCTACGCCGGGGGGGTGGCCACCCTCTCGGTGCAGTACATCGGCACCCCCAAGGACCTGATGGCGGGGCTCTCCCGCCAGGGCCTGCCGGTGCGCTTCACCGGCGTCTCGGGCAACAAGATCAGCGCCACGGGGCTGTAGGGCTCAGAACAACCGGCAAACGGCCAGAGGCGGGCGGGGAATCTCCCCGCCCGCCTCGCCCTTTTCTCTCGCGGCCTTTCTCCCCTCACCCCCGCCTTCGCTTGGCCATGAGGGCGTAGGCGGACACGGAAACCAGGATGACCAGGCCGTGGACCAGGCGGGTCCAGAAGCCCACGAGGCCCGCGGTGACGATGCCCGCCTCGATGATGCCGATGAGGATGGCCCCCACGAAGGAGCCGTAGATCGTCCCCTCCCCCCCGTAGGCGGAAGTGCCCCCCACGAAGACCCCTGCGAAGACCAGGAGCATGTATCCCTCCCCCTGGGTGGGCCACCAGTTGTTCAGCTCCAGGGTGGCCAGAAGCCCCGCGAAGGCCGCCAAAAGCCCCATGAGGGTGAAGGCCCCCACCCGGACCCGATCCACCGGGATGCCCAGGGAGGACGCGGCCCGGGGGTTGTCCCCGATGAAGAGGAGGGCGTCCCCGAAGGGGTGCCGGTGGAGCAGCAGGGCCAGCCCCACCCCCAGGGCCAGGGCCCAGAGGGATTGGGCGGGGATCTCCCAGGGTCCCAGACGCCCCACCAGGAGGGTGTGCAACCCCTGGCCCCGGAGAGCGTCCAGGGGGATGGCCAGGCCGTCTGCCAGCAGGAGGATCAGGCCCCGCCAGAAGAACTGGGTCCCGATGGTGGCGATGATGGAGGGGACCCCCACCTTCACCGTCAGGAGGCCGTTGAGAAAACCCATGGCGGCCCCCGCAAGGAGCGCCGCTCCCAGGGCCGCCGCCGGGGACCACCCCGCCTGGGCGTGGAGAAAGGCGAAGACGTAGGCCGCCGCTGCGGAGACGGAAGGGAAGCTCAGGTCCATCTCCCCCAGCACCACCAGAAGGGTCATGCCCAGGGTGAGCACCAGGGTGACGGGGATGGTGGAGAGGAAGGAGTTGTAGATGCGCCCGTCCAGGAAGGCCTCGGGGCTCGCCAGGACGAAGACGCCCCACACCCCCGCCAGGGCCAGGGTCACCAGGAGCTGGCGCCGGAAGCGTCCCAGGAGGAGGTCCATCACGCCCCTCCTCGGGAGCCCAGGAGGAGCCGGTCCGCCAGGGCCGAAAGGCTCGTCCGGGAACGCTCCAGCACCTCCGCCACCCGCCCCCGCTCCAGGAGGGCGAACCGGTCCGCCACCCGGTGGACGTGGTGCAGCTCGTGGCTCACCAGGAGACAGGAATGCCCCTCCTCCCGCAGGCGCTCCACGAAGGAGAGGACCTGCTCCGCCTCCCCCGCCCCCAGGGCGGTGGTGGGCTCGTCCAGCACCAGGATGGGGGCCCGGAAGTACAGGGCCCGGGCGATGGCCAGGCCCTGCCTCTCCCCCCCGGAGAGGGTGGCGGCCCGGGCGTCGGGGTGCATCCCCGCCCCTTTCAACCCGATCACGTCGGACAGGAGACGCTTCGTCTCCTCCCGCTCCCGCCTGGCGTCGATGAACCCCAGGGAGTTCTTCAGGTGGCGGCCCACGAAGACGTTTCTCCAAAGGGGCTGCTTCTCCCCGATGGAGCGCTCCTGGTGGACCGTCTCCACCCCCCGAAGTCGGGCCGAGGCCACGTCGTGGCGCCTCCAGTCCACCGGCTGCCCCTGGATCTCCAGGACGCCCCCGTCGGCGGGGTGCACCCCCGAGAGGATCTTCACCAGGGTGGACTTTCCCGCCCCGTTGTCCCCCAGAAGCGCCAGGACCTCTCCCCGGCGCAGGTCCAGGTCCACCCCCTCCAGGGCCCGCACGGGGCCGAAGGACTTGGTGATTCCCCTCATCCGGACTGCGGTCTCCATGGTCTTCCCCCTCCGTGGTGGGGCTGCGCCCCAAAAAGGGCGGGAGGAAGGATCCCCCCGCCCTCGCTTCGTCTCTTTCGTTGTGAGGCCGTCCCTACCGGATGCCCTTCTTGGCCAGGGGCGCCACGGCGGCGATGTTCTCCTGGGAGACGTAGCCCCCGCCGGTGTCCACGGTGAGGCCGCCGAAGCCGTACTTGGCGGTCTGCACGATCTGGAGCACCCCGAGGTAGCCCATGAGGTAGGGCTGGGCCTCCGAGACCAGGTTCAGGTAGCCGCTCTCGATGGACGCCGCCGTGGCGGGGTTGAGGCTGAAGCCCGTGGCGTACACCTGCCCCGGCTTGAGCTTCGCCGCCCGGAGGAAGTTCTGCATCTGCCCCGTGAGGGCTCCGTGGTCCACCACGATGAGCTTGCAGTCCTTGTTCGCCGCCAGGTAGCCCGTCAGCACCGGGGCCCCCAGGGAGGCGTCCTTGTTGATTTCGTCGGAGATCTCCAGATAGTCCACCTTGAGCCCCGCCTTCTTGAAGACCTCCAGCATGGCCCGGGCTCGCCGTCCCCGGCTCTCCAGCCTCTTGAGACCCCAGACGAAGGCCTTGTCCCCGGGTTTGAAGGCCTTGCGGCGCAGGATCTCCTTGGCCATGTCCTCTCCCTGCTTCCAGCCGTCGGGGCCCACGTAGCCGAAACCCCGGGCCTGGTACTTCGCCTGGAGCCCGGGCAGCTCCGTGTCCACGGCGGTGACGATCATGCCCTTCTTGAAGGCCTCGTCCACCAGGGGGCCGTAGGCCTTGTCCCCGGGGTGTCCCATGACCACGTAGCCCGTGGGCTTGGCGGCCAGGCCGTGCTTGAAGTTCTCCAGCATCTTCTCGGCGTTCCAGTCCGAGTAGACCACCGTCAGGTCCACCCCCAGGTCCGCCGCCGCCTGCTTGGCTCCGTTCACCACGATGGTGGTGTAGGGTTCCCCCGCCGCGCCACCCCCGTCGAACCACACCTTCATGCCCTTGCCGCTGGGGGGCAGGGGAGCGGCCACCGCCGCCCCCGCCGTCAGAAGAAGCACCGCGAGGATTCCCAAAAACCTCTTGATCATGTCGATTCATCCTTTCCCGTTTCGGGTCTTATGTGTCCGTGAGCCTCAGAGCATCTCCAGGAAGGCCCCCACCCGGGTGGCCATCTGTTCCTGATCCCCCGGGGAGTAGTCCGTCTCCAGGGCCAGGTAACCCTTGCCCAGGGAGTGGGTCAGCCGCCGCACGGAGGTGCTCTCCACGGCGTAGGTGTGGCAGGCGGTGAGGACGATCTCCACCACCCCGTCGATCCGGTAGCGCTCCGTCAGCCTCTTCAGGTCCTCCATGCGCCGGGGGTTGGGGCTCATGACGGAACACCCGATGGCCAGGTACTTCTCCGCCAAGGCGTCCATCACGTCTCCCTCCTCGTCCACGGAAAAGCCCGCGTCCTTCTGGCCGCCGCAGTTTTCGTAGCACACCACCAGTCCCCCCGCATCCTCCAGGAGCTGGAGCTTCTTCAGGACCCCCCCGATGGGACACCCCGTCACCAGAAGGCGGGGACGCCCGGAAAGGTCCCGTTCCGCCGGGGCCTGGGCCAGCTCCTCCGTGATCCCCTCCAGCCAGGAGATGGCGGCATCCTTGTCGAACCAGTACTGCACGCGCTCGGTGATCTCCTGCATCTCCAGCCCCGTAAGGGGCGGGTTCTCCCGCAGGGCCAGCTCCCAGAGGGCCCGCAGGGCTGCCCGCTCCCGATTCCGCAGGCGGATGGACGCGGCGATGTCCTCGTCCCGAATCCGCCGCCCCACCGCCTCCTCCATCCGCTCCCGGACCTTGAGGAACTCCGCCCGCATCAGGGCCAGGTCCTCCAGCCGGTCGGGCCTCTGGGGGATCTGGACGAGATGCACCGGCTTGATGTCGTTCAGAAGTTCGTACATCTTCTTCTTGCCGTCGCAGGTGGTCTCCGCGATGACGAAGTCGCAGAAGTGGAAATAGGGACAGCTCCCCCGAAGGGCGTGTCCGTAGCTGGCCTTGATGAGGGGGCACAGGTTCCGGGGCAGGTGTTCCTCCGCCGCCGGGATGGCCGCGTCGTTTCGGGCGCAGAGCCCCGCGGAGATCGCCCCCGCGGCGTCCACGATCTCCCAGGGCATGTAGCCGCAGTAGGTCCCCACGATGGGGACCCCCCGCTCGTGGGCCTCCTTGATCTCCAGGATCCCGTCCTGGGCGTGAATCCGAACCTCCTCCAGAATCTCCGCGACGGTTCTCATGCCTTCCGCTCCTCCCAACCGATCCGGGCCGCCCCCAGGGCCCCGGCAATCTGTCCCTCCGGGGAGGTGACCACGGGGCGCCCCAGCCGCCGCTCCAACAGCCGGACCAGGCTGGAGCTTCGGGAAACCCCGCCGGTAAAGGCCACGGGCCCCGCTCCTCCCAACCGCTGGAGCATGGAACAGGCCCGGCTGGCCACCGCATCCAGCAACCCCAGGGCCAGGGATTCCACGTCCACCCCCCGGGCCAGGAGCCCCACCACCTCCGACTCCGCGAAGACCGTGCACATGCTGGAGATGGGCTGGGGTGTCCCGTCCACGGGGAGGGAACCGAAGTCCTCCAGCTCCATCTCCAGGTGGGCCGCCATGACCTGGAGGAAGCGCCCCGTCCCGGCGGCGCATTTGTCGTTCATCAGAAAATCCCGCACCGTCCCCCGCTCTTCCAGGGCGATGACCTTGCTGTCCTGCCCGCCGATGTCCAGAACCGTGGTGACCCCCGGGTAGAGGAAGCTCGCCCCGGCGGCGTGGCAGGTGATCTCCGTCACCGTCCGGCCCCGTTCCTTCATGCTGTTCCTTCCGTACCCCGTGAGGACGGGAGGGAGGACGTCCGAGGGCTCCAGGCCGTTGCGGGCCAGGATCGCCCGAAGGGCCTTCTCCCCCGCCTCCCGGGGGTTCCAGCCCGTGGGCACCAGGAGGCGGTCCACCAGGGCCCCGTCGAAGAGGGCGACCTTTGTCCCCATGGACCCCAGGTCCACTCCCACGCCGAGCCTCTTCGCGCCCGGCCTTTCGGGCACGAAAAACCCCGAACCGGGACCTGGGCCTTGGTTCGTCTTGCGGCTATCCATCATGAAACGCACCTTTCGGGAACATGCCCCATCCGGTCTGCGCCCCCCAAGGGCGCAGGCCCGTCTTCGTGGGAGTAGGTATCCTGTCGGGGAAGAAACGGGAGGGTGGTTGGTTCAGAGCAGGCGGGAAGGAGGAAGAGAGAAGACCGACGGATCCGCGCCGCCCCGGCCGCCCGGGATCACCCCCGACGGGGATGCAGACCCTGCACCCCGGCTTCGGTCAGGTCAAAGACGTCCCGTCCGGATCATCGTCACTCCTCCTCTCCTCAAAGAAACCCCACGGCCTTGGATCATAGTCCGTCTCCCCGGAGAAGGGCAAGGGCTCCTCCCGCTCATGCCCCGGCCCGGACGGCGCAGAGGGACAGGGAGGTTCGGGACACCCTTCCAGGCCATAGGGCGGCGGACGCGGCAACCCGCAAAGGGGAGAAGAGGACTCGCTCCGCCGAAGGAGGGAGCACCGACAGGGATACAGTAGAAAGGAGCAGAAGACCTTGCGCTACCCGGCTCCGGACATCCTTGACAGGACCAAAGGCGAATAGTATTCTTCAAAAAAATCAAAGACGAAGGAGATTCTTCTTATGCCGATCCCCGACGATCTCCCTCTGGTGGAGCGGATCACGAACCTGGCGGGGACCCTGAGCCCCAAGCAGCACCGCCTGGCCAGCCACATCCTGGCGAATCCCCTGAAGGCCGCCTTCCTGACCTCCACCGCCCTGGCGGCGGAGGCGGGGGTCAGCGATTCCACGGTGATCCGCTTCGCCGTCCTCCTGGGATTCGAGGGATACCCGCAGCTCCAGAAGGAACTGCAGCGGGCCTTCCAGGACCAGGTGGCCCAGCTGGACCAGTACCCCCTGGGGCAGGAGAACGAAGCGGTCCCCCTGTACCGCAAGGTGTTCGCCCTGGAGGCCTCCCTGTTGGCCGCCACGGAGGAGGCCCTCTGTCCCCGGGATTTCGAGACGGCGGTGGACCTTCTCGCCCGGGCCCGCAGCGTCGTGGTGCTGGGCACTCCGCCGAGCGCCAGCGTCGCCAGTTACGCCGCCTTCTTCCTGGGGGTCCTGCGCCCCGACGTCCGCCTGGTCACGGACCTGAGCGTAGGGTCCTACACATCCCTTCAGGACGTGGGTCCCGACTCGGTGGTCCTGGCCTTCAGCTTCCCGCGATACGCCGCACAGACAAGCGTCCTGGCGGAACACCTGCACGGCAAAGGGGTCCCCATCGTGGTGGTCACCGACTCCAAGCTGGCCCCCCTGGCGACCCTGGCTTCGACCCTCCTGGTGGTTCCCATGCGTTTCATCAGCTTCGTCGATCCCCTGGCGGCCCCCATGGCGCTGATGCACGCCCTGCTCATCGGGGTGTTTCTGAAGGACCCGGAGCATTCCCGAAAACAGGTGAAGCTCTTCGAACATTTCTGGAAGGAAAACCGGCTGTTCCTGCGGGAGGATATGGACATCCTCGGCCTCCTGTAGCCAGGCCCCCGCATCCCGTCTTCCCCGGCGGGGCTGCCGCGAAGCGGCCCCGAAGACCCCAGAAGGAGGAACCCTCCATGACGAACCAGAACCGCTGCTCCGTCCCCGGTTTCGACGAACCGCCCCACCCCGTCCTGATTCGAGGAGGCCGCTGCTGGATCGCCGAGGCCGGTCGCCCCCCTCGGTTCGCCGAGGCCCTTCTCCTGCGGGAAGGGCGCATCGCCGCCGTGGGCTCCGACGAAGAAGTCCGCTCCCATCCCTCCGCGGCGGGGGCAGAGGTCGTGGAACTGCAGGGACAGACGGTCCTGCCGGGCCTCACGGACGCTCACGCCCACGCCCTCTACACCGCCCAGAACCGGAACACCCTGGACCTGTCGGACTGCGCCTCCCTGGAGGAAGCCCTGGGGCGAATCCGACGGGCCGCCGAATCCGCCCCTCGGGACCACTGGATCCACGGCACGGGCTTCAATGAGGCCTCGTGGCCGGAGAGCCGCGTCCCCACCAGACAGGATCTCGACCCCCTGGGGATCTCCCAGCCGGTGCTGCTGACCCGAAGCTGCGTCCACGTCCGGGTGGGCAACGGGGAAGCCCTGCGACAGGCGGGGCTTCCCCACGGTCCCGAAGCGACGGGGGTCCTGAAGGAGAACGATGCGGGCCCCCTGGTGCACGCCTACAACCGATGGGTCCGGGAAAGCGGAGCGGAGGAACAGGCGCTGGAGGAACAGCTCCTGGCCTGGGCCTCCTGCGGGGTGACGGAGATCCACACCTGCGGCGCCGAGGACGTGGGTGTCTCGGAGAACCTCCTGGCCTACCAGAAGCTCCGGTCCCGGGGACACCTGCCCCTGCGGGTGCTGCTCTACTCGGACCAGGAACCTTCCCTGGGCATGGCCAGCGGCTTCGGAGACCCCTGGCTCCGCTACGGGGGGTTCAAGTTCTTCCTGGACGGCTCCCTGGGAGGACGCACCGCGGCCCTTTCCGCTCCCTACGCCGACGACCCCGCCACCTGCGGGCAGCTGTGCTGGGAGGATGCCCCCCTCTTCAAGCAGGCCCGGGAGCTTCACGCCCGGGGCATCCAGCTTCAGGTCCACACCATCGGGGACGCGGCGCTGGATCAGATGATCCGGCTGCTTGAGGACCTTCGCCGGGCGGGGCCCCATCCCCTGGGCTTCCGTCACCGGGTGAACCACGCCATGTTCTGCCGGGACGACCAGATGGAACGCCTTGCGGAGCTGGACCCGGTGCTGGACATCCAGCCCGCCTTCGTCCCCAGCGATCTCCCCATGCTGGAGGACCGGGTGGGTCGGGACCGTCTGCCCTGGAGCTACCGCTGGGCGGACTTCGTCCGCCGGGGCTTCGTGGTCACCGGTTCCAGCGACTCCCCCGTGGAGCCCTTCTCCCCCTTCCGGGGCCTCTGGGCCGCCCTGACGAGGACGACCCTCCCGGGACTCCCCGAGGGGGGCTTCCAGCCCCAGCAGAAGCTGACCCTGGACGAAGCCTTGGGGCTCTTCACCCATGGCCCCGCAGAGGCGGCGGGGGAAAGGCGGGGGCGGCTGATCCCCGGGTGGGCCGCCGACGTGGCGGTCTGCGATCGGGACCTCTTCTCCTCGTCCCCCGAGGAGATCCGGGGTGCCCGGGCCTCCGCCCTTTTCGTGGGGGGGCATCGCATCCTCTAGCCCTCCGATCCCTCCGCGTTTCTCCGGAGGAAGCACCCTTCCCCAAGGACCTGGAACACCCTCTTTTTCCGGCCGGGAGGAGGGTGCTGGGTGGCTTTGTCCCTCGGGACGGAGCCGGATAGACAGGACAGACAAAACAGAATGGGAGTGAGCAAGCCTTGACCGAGAACAACCTGTCCCGAAAACTGGGTTTCTGGGCCGCCCTAGCCATCGGAGTGGGAACCACGGTAGGCTCCGGGGTCTTCGTGTCGGCCGGGGAGGTGGCCCGAGCGGCCGGCAGCCCCACCATGGCGGTGCTCTCCTGGCTCCTGGGAGGGATCATCATCATCCCGCAGATGCTGGTCCTGGGGGAGCTGGCCACGGCCTATCCGGAGAACGGAAGCGGCTACGTGTACCTCTCCGAGGCGGGCTCCCGCCCCCTGGCGTTTCTCTACGGCTGGGCCACCTTCCTGGCGCTGGATCCGCCCTCCATCTCCATCCTGTCCCTGGCGGCGGTGTCGTATCTGGGGTTCTTCATCCCCGGACTCGGCGGTCTGACGGGGAAATTCGTGGCCGTGGGGCTGGTGTTGGTCTTTACGGCCATCCATTACCGCAGCGTGCAGGGGGGCGGGTCTCTCCAGGTTCTGCTCACCGGGGCCAAGATCCTTCCCTTCGCGGTGGTGGTGGGGTTGGGACTGTATTACCTGAATCTGAACAACCTCTTCCACGTCCCCGCCGCCGTGGCCTCCTCGTCCCTGTCCGATCGGCTCTTCGGAGGGATCTCCGCCACCAGCTGGGCCTACGTCGGGATGACCTCCATCTGCTACATGACCGGAGAGGTCCGAGACCCCGGAAAGACCATGCCCCGAGCGCTGGTGGGAGCGGCGTTGGTGGTGATGGCCCTCTATTCCCTGGTCTCCCTGGCCGTCATGGGTGTCATGCCCTTCGACAAGGTCCTGGCCTCCGAGGCCCCCATCGCGGACGCTCTGAACTACATGCCCGCCTTTTCCGGGATGGGCCCCAAGTTCGTCTCCTGCGCCGCCGTGATCGTCATCCTGGGTTCCCTGAGCTCCTGCATCATGTACCAGCCCCGGATGCAGTACGCCATGGCCAAGGACGGCATGTTCTTCAAGATCTTCGAGCACGTGCACCCGCGATACGAGACCCCCGACCGATCCATCCTCATCCAGGTGGGGTACGGCATCCTCTTGGTTTTTCTCTCCGATCTGGTCACCCTGTTGGGGTACCTCACCCTGGTATACCTGCTGATGAACATGCTCATCTTCGGCTCCATCATCTTCTGCCGACGCAAAGCCGACTATCGTCCCGCCTTCCGCACCCCCGCGTGGCGGCTCATGACCGCCGTGTCCGTTCTCGGCTGCGGCTGGATGGCCTACGGGACCTTCCTCTGGGCTCCCGTCCAGGGCTTGGTGGCGGCAGCGTTGGTGGTGGTCACGGGACTCCCCGCCTTCTACTACTGGGACCGCAAGCGCACGAAAACCCTCACCCCCGCAGCATGAATCCCTCCGTCCCGCCGCTTCGGCGCATCCCCTTGGAGCGGCGGGACGGAGAGGGGGGAAGACCACAAGACGACAAGGAGGAACAGCCATGAGACGCACCATCCAGACCGACGGAGCCCCCAAGGCCGTGGGCCCCTACAGCCAGGCCTGCTGGGCCGGCGACACGCTCTACCTTTCCGGACAGATCGCCTTGGATCCGACCACCAACGCCCTCGTGGGAGACGGCAACCCCGCCGCGGAGACCGAGCAGATCCTGGACAACGTCGAGGCGGTCCTCCGCCAGGGGGGCATGGATTTCCGCCACGTGGTCAAGGCGGTGATCTACGCCGTGGACATCCGAGACTTCGGGGACATCAACGCGGCCTACGCCACGCGCTTCGACGGACCCCCTCCGGCCCGCTGCTTCGTGGAGGTCTCCCGGCTGGCCCTGGGAGCCAAGGTGGAAATCGACGTGGTCGCCTACCGGGCATGACGGACCAGCCGATACCGCACCGCTTTGGAGGGATCTCCCCCGCCGAAGCCCTCGGGCTTCTTCGGGAGCATGCTTTCCTCACCGTGGGGTGCACCGATCCGATCGCCATCGCCCTGGCTGCGGCCCACGCCGCCCGGGCGGGGCAGGGAAACCCCCTGTCCATCCGGGTACGGTTGGACAAGAACGTCTACAAGGACGCTCTGGAGGTGGGCATCCCCGGCACCTCCAGCCGAGGCCTCCCCCTTGCGGCCGCACTGGGCGCCCTGAAGGGAGACCCGAAGAAGGGACTGGCCCTCCTGGAGGACGTGACCCCGGAGCAGGTCCTTCAGGCGGAGGCCTTTCTCGCCCGGTCCTCCGTGACTCTGGAGCTTGACCCCTGGGCGGAGGGCATCTTCGTCCACGCCACGGTCCTCACGGATCGGGGGGAGGGGGAAGCCGTCCTGAAGGGAGGACACGACCGTCTGGAGGAGGTTCGCCGGAACGGAGAGCTGCTGTTCTGTCGAGCCGAGGGGGAGGAGGAAGGGGCCCCCCGGAGGTGCCCCCTGGCTCTTCTGGAGGACGCCTCCATGGAGGACCTGAAGGAGTTGGCGGAGGCGCTCCCCCCGGAGGCTACCCGCTTCCTTCTGGAGGGCGTCTCCCTGAACCGGAGAGCCGCCGAGGTGGGGCTGCGAAGGGGATCCGGACTGGGTCTGGGAAAACGGCTGGAATCCCTTGCGGCGAAGGGCTTCTTGGAAGACGACGACCTCCGGGGGCGCATCCGAAGGTTGACGGCGGGGGCCGCGGATGCCCGCATGGGGGGCGAGCAAGTCCCCATCTTCGGCTGCTTCGGCAGCGGTAACCACGGGATCACTCTGTTCCTCACCCTGGGGCTTGCGGCGGAGGCATGGGGCTCATCGCCGGACGACCTGGCCCGGGCCTTGGCCTTGGGGCTTCTGGTGGTGGGGAGCATCAAGGCCCAGACGGGCATCCTCACCCCCCACTGCGGATGCGCCGTCGCTGCGGGATGCGGCGCGGCGGCGGGGCTTGTCCTCCTGCGCCGGGGCACCGCGAAACAGGCGGAAAGGGCCGTACTGCTCCTGTTCGCCGATCTGGCGGGGATGCTCTGCGACGGCGCGAAGTACGGATGCGCCCTGAAGATCTCCACCTCCGCGGGAGTCGCCCTGGAAAGCGCCCTCCTGGCCCTGGAAGGGGCCGCCCTCCCCCCGGGAAACGGGCTGGTGGGAAAGGACTTCCGCGAAACCCTGAGGAACCTGCGGGAAGTCACGGAAAAGGGGATGAAGGACCTGGACCGTTCCTTGCTGGAGATCCTCCTCCGCCGGGAAACCTCCCCCTGCCCCTGACGGGGTCCCGTAGGCCGACATCAGTCGTCCCGTCGGTACAGTTCCAGCTGGGGTTCCCCCGGAACCAGGGACACCGTTCCCTCCCGAAGGAACCCCAGCTTTTCCAGAAGCCTGCGGGACCGTTCGTTGTCCGGGGTGACCACCGCCAGCAGCCGGGAAAGGCCCAGCGCTCGGGCATGGTCCAGGACGCCCCGGCCCGCCTCCAGGGCATAGCCCTTCCCCTCCGCCCCGGGCAGGAAGGCGTAGCCCAGGTCCGGGTGGTCCAGCCCCTCCCGTCGCACCAGCCCGCAGATCCCCAGGGGGACCTGCGTCTCCCTCTCCTCCACCAGGTACAGACCGAAGCCGTGGCGATCGTAGCTGGCCTGGGGCCCTTCCCGGACGTACCGGGCCGCGTCCGCCTCGGTTCGGACCTTCTTGTCCCCGATGTACCGCAGGAACGAGGGCTGGTTCAGCAGGTCCACCAGAAATGCCCCGTCCCCCTCCTCCAGATGCCGCAACACGAGCCGCTCCGTCACCAGAACCTGCATGTCCGTAACCTCCCCGTTTCAGGACACCCCCCGTGGGGGACGCCCCACGGCACCCGGTCTCGGGGCAGGAAGGCCCGTGCTGGCGCCCTGTTCCCCCGCCCCGAGAGGAATCCCCGAGAGGAGCATCGCCTCCCGCAGATCCTGGGCGATCATGGCCCGTTTGCTCTTTTCCACGTAGAAACAGGGCCCCGCCTGGAGGTAGGAGGGAAAAACCCGGGCCACTCGATAGAAGAACGCTCCTTGGCGAACCCTGTACGTGGAGCCCCGGGGCACTGCCGGGGTTCCCTGAGTCCGGATCGCCAGGGCGTTGAACCCTCGAATGGCCACGTCCCCCATGAGGAGATAGGCTTTCACCTCCGATAGTCTCTCCAGTTCCTCCTCCAGGAAACGCGAACAGGCCTCCGCTACCTCCCGGGGAACGGCAGGCTTGGGTTTGGGACAGCGCACCGCGTAGATACAGCCGATCCCCACGTCCCGAAGGTCCTCCAGGGAACCTACGTCCAGTCCCGCGTCCCGGAACGCCTCCAGGGTGGTGCGGAGGTGCAGCGGGTTCCCGGGGGCGTCGTATCGGTCCCCCGGATCCGCCGGGGGCGTCTCGGAGATCAGGACGACCCGGATCGTCCCCGGCTCCTTCGAAATCAGGGACATCCCCGGGCCGGGACAGGCGTCCCCCCCGCATTGCCATCCGTCAGGAAGTGCCATGCCTCTCCCCCCCTTGCGACGAAAGGATACGCCTCCGCAAACGGAAGGGCCACCATGAAAAAGGCCCCCGACCTTTCGGTCCGGGGGCCCAGGGATCGGGGGGGTGAAAAGGCTCAGTCCCGATGCCCCACCTGCTCCAGGGAGATGTCCCGGGTGTGCTCCGTCTTCACCCACACCGCCTGGCTGCTCGCCAGGAAGGCCGCCCGGAAGAGGATGGGGATCCAGGTGAGGCCGAACCAGAAGTAGCCGAAGGCATCCTTGGCGTAGCGGAAGGAGAGCTTCCGACGGTGCATGGAAGGCCCCACCACCACCACGAAGGCACAGTGGGCGAAGATGAGGAACAGGGGCATCCCCACGAAGGCCACCCACTCGAACATGGTCTGGGGGGTCTTGTTCTCCAGGGTGGGGAACAGGATGGCGTTGTTCACGATGGTGTAGATCATCCCCGCGAACATGGCCACCAGGGAGATGCAGGCCTTGGCGGGGGCCAGCAGGTACAGGAACAGGTCCAGGTACTGGATGCGCCTCGTGCGGAAGAAGCTCTTCAGGGCCTCCATGCCGTAGCGCCAGCAGACCCAGTAGTGCCCCTGCATCCAGCGGGTGCGCTGCCGCACCGAGACCCGGTAGTCCAGGGGCTTCTCGTCGTACACCACCGCGTGGTCGTTCCAGTGCACCCGGCTTCCCGAGAGGATCAGACGGGTGGACATCTCCAGGTCCTCCGTGAGGCTCTCCAGGTTCCAGCCGATGCGCCGCAGGGTGGAAGACCGGATCACCAGCCCCGTGCCCCCGAGGGTGCAGGAGAGGCCCCAGTTGCCCCGGGCCAGCTGCCAGAACCGGTTGGTGTACCAGTAGGCCAGGGCGTAGGCCCGGGTGAGCCAGTTGTCGTCGGGGTTCTTCACGTCCAGGACCCCCTGCACCGCCTCCGCCTCCGGGTGCTGCTCCATGTAGTCGTTCATGCGGGAGAGGAAGTTCCGCTCCGCCAGGTTGTCCGCGTCGAACATCACCAGGGCGTCCACCGCGTCCATGGGGAGCTGGGTGAGGGCCCAGCGGACGTTCCAGGTCTTGCCGCCCTTGGAGGTGTCCGTGCGGATCAGCGCCTGTGCCCCGTGGGCTCGGGCCACGTCGGCGGTGTCGTCGGTGCAGTTGTCGCAGGAGACGAAGACGGTGTAGCAGTTCTTCGGGTAGTCCTGGAGACGCAGGCTCTCCAGAAGGGAGGCGATGACCCGAGCCTCGTTGTGCGCCGGCACCAGCACGGCGAAGCGCCGATACCGGGTGGCCGCAGGCAGGGGCTTGGCGGACCACCATCCCCGGAACCCCACCACGAACTGGTAGATCCCGTCCAGGATGAGGACGCCGAACAGGGTGTACAGGCAACATTGAAGAATCCACCAGCTCCACCAGACGATCCAGTAGAACAGCTCTTCCGATCCGCTCATGCTAGCGATGCCTCCGCATACGAAGTCTTCGGGCGTCGCGCTGCGGCTCCCGGGTGGGCCCATCATAGGCGCAGGACCCCAAAAACACAATCCGCCCCCCCCGACAACGCAGGGAGGGGCGGGACACAGGTGCTTCGTTCAGGGCAGGACCCGGCAGATGCGGGGCAGCAGGTCCTGTTCCAGGATCAGGTCGCTGAAGCGCAGGGAGGTGCGCACCTCCTCCAGGATGGGGGCGTAGGCCTCGAAGGGCAGCTCCTGCCCCGTCTTGAGGCTTACCGCCCGCCCCTCTTCGGGCTGCACCCACACGTTCCCCTGGAGGAACGACCCGTTGCGGAAGACAGCCCGCCCGCTGCCCGCCGAAAGGAGGTCCTGGCCGAAGGCCACGGGAAGGCGCACCCCCAGCAGGGAGGCCACCGTGGGGGCGATGTCCATGTGCCCCGTGGCGATCTCCTTCTCCCCCCGGATCGCGCCTCCGGGCACCCAGATCATCAGGGGGATCTTCTGCTGGGCCTTCCAGGCCAGGGGGTCCATCATGTCCCCCTTCAGGAAGGTCCCCAGCTCTCCCTTGTTGGCGCTGGGGATGGCGGTGTGGTCCCCGTAGAGCACCACCACGCTCCGCTCCAGCAGGCCGCAGGCCCGCATCCCCTCCAGGAATCGCCCCAGCTGTCGGTCCGTGTAGTGGATGAACCGGAGGTAGTCCCCCACCAGGGTGCCCTGAAGGTCCCCCAGGGGCAGGTCCCCACGGTTCCCCAGCTCCGGGAAGTTGTAGGGGTAGTGGCTGGTGAGGGTCACCAGGAAGGCGTAAAAGGGCTGCTTCTCTTTGCGGAGGATCCGGAGGCTCTGATCCAGGAAGCTGCGGTCCGAAAGGCCCAGACCGATGACCTCGTCCATCTTGAAGTCGTTCTTGCTCACGTACCGGTCGAACCCCAGGGCGGGGTACATGCGGTTGCGGTTCCAGAAGCCCGGCCGGTCCCCGTGGAGGGCCAGGGTCCCGTACCCCTGGGAGCGCAGCACCGTCCCCAGGGAGACGTACCGGTTCCCGGCAAATCGCGTGTAGGCCACGCCCCGGGCGGAGGGGTAGAGGGAGGTGTTGGTCATGAACTCCGCGTCGGCGCTGTTGCCCAGGGCGGTCTGGTTGTAGGCGTTGGGGAAGTACAGGCACTCCCGGACGAAGCGGTTCAGGTTCGGGGTGATCTCCTGCCCCCCCACGGTCCGCCCCAGGACGAACTGCTGCAGCGCCTCCACCTGGATCATCACCAGGTTCTTCCGGGCGCCGATGCCCCATCCCTGGGGGCGGTCCTCCGGGGGCAGGTCCCGGTCCCGTCGGCTCACCCATTGGACCACCGCCTCCTCCTCCTGGGCCGCCACGGCCTCGGAGGTGACGAGATCCTTGGCCACCATGCCCAGGTCCGCCAGGTGGTACCCCAGAACCCCCATGCCCGTGGCCATGGCGGGACGGTCCCACATGGCCTCCACCACCGCGGGCATGTCCAGGCGGAACAGGCCCATCTGTCCCGCGAAGGGCAGCAGGGCCAGGAGGGAGCCCCCCAGGACCACCCCCACCCGACGACGGGTAACCGGAAGAGCCGATCGCCCCAGGGCCAGCATCGCCGCGGCCCCCGCCACCAGGGGCAGGTCCAGAAGGAGCAGGGCGTCCTCGGGACGCAGGAGGGCCAGCACCGAGTCGGCCACCTCTCCCACCTGACTGGAGAGACCCAGGTTGCGCAGGGTGAACAGGTCCGTGTAATAGCGGAAGGAAAGCAGGTCCGTGAGGACCAGGGCGGTGAGGAGCAGGTCCACCCCCAACAGTCCCACCCCCCGCAGCCTGCGGGGAAGCAGAAGGGGGAGCAGGACGAAGGGAAGAGCGGCTCCCAGGGTGGTGGCCAAAGAGGCGAGCTGAAGGTGGGATCCCGGCACCACCTCATCGTTCACCGAGAAGAACTTGAGGACCAGGGCCAGGTACACGAAGGCCGCCAGAACGACCTCCCCGAACCCGGGAAGGCGGGGGGAACGCAGACGCATGATTTTTTCCTCCATAGAGAAACATGGCTCCGCAGGGGTTCGCGCAACGGGGGGATTATACACCCTCCTTGCGAGCAGGTAACGGGAAGGTGACCAAACCCTTTCACCCGTCCTTCGGATCGCTTCCCATTCCCGGACGCTCCACGAGGCGGCCACCTCTCTCTTGACGGGGCGGACCGGGGGGACTACAAATTATTGAGAAACGATCTCAAAAGGAGTGGATCCCATGTTGACGGCACTGGCCGCGGAAGGGCCGACCCTGGACGCGGTCCCGGCGGAGCGTTTCGGAAGGGCACCCTATTTCGTTCTGGTGGAGGGCGGGAACCTGGTGGAGGCGATCCCCAATCAGGAGGCCCAGGGAAGTTCCGGAGTGGGGGGGCGCGTGGTGATGCAGCTCGCCCAAAAGGGAGTCCGGAGGGTCGTGGCCCCCCAGTTCGGCCCCAAGGCCCAGACGGCCCTGGACGCCGCGGGGATCGAGGCCCTGCCCCTCACCGGCGGCCCCACGCTGAAAGAGCTGGCGGCCTCCCTGGAGACCCGAGGATGAGCGGCTGCGCCGCCGCCCAGGGGGGGGCCCGCCTCCCTGCCGGAGCGGCACAACCCCGAGGGCGTGGCCCGGGTCCTGGCGGTGGGCAGCGGCAAGGGAGGCGTGGGCAAGAGCACCGTCACGGCCCTCTCCGCGGTGGCCCTGGCCCGGCGGGGCCTGAAGGTGGGGATCTTCGACGCGGACCTCACGGGCCCCTCCATCCCCAAGCTCCTGGGGGTCACGGAACGTCCCACGGGGTACGGGGAGGGGATCCTCCCCCCCGTCACCTCCACGCTGAAAATCTCCGTCCTGTCCATGAACCTCCTGCTGGAGGACCCCAGCCGTCCCGTCATCTGGCGAGGCCCCCTCATTGCCCAGGCCATCCGCCAGTTCTGGGGCGAGACCGTCTGGGGAAACCTGGACCTGCTTCTGGTGGACCTTCCCCCCGGGACCTCCGACGCCCCCCTCACGGTGTTCCAGACCGCCCGGTTGGACGGATTCCTTGCGGTCACCACCCCCCAGGGCCTGGCGGGGGAAGTGATGGAGAAATCCCTCCACCTGGCCCGAGAGCTGGACACGCCCCTGGCGGGGGTGGTGGAGAACCAGTCCTACGCCCTCTGTCCCTGCTGCGGCAAGACCTTCGAGCCCTTCGGGCCGGGGAACCTCCAGTCCATCCAGGACCGGTGGGGCATGGACGTGGGCATCCGTCTCCCCCTGGACCCGGACCTGGCAGCTCTGGGAGACCGGGGGAAGCTGGAGGAGTACCGCAACGACCAGGTCCTGACCCCTCTGGAGGAAGGGCTTCGGGCCATCTTCCCGGTGATGTAGCGATCCGCCACCGGAGGAATGCGCAAGGGGGAGGGACCGGGTCGGTCCCTCCCCCTTGTCCGTTTCCCGGCCCTCGTCCTCTACTCGGCTCGGGAAGCGACCTGGCGCTCCAGAAATTCCACGGCTCCTCGAAGGTGCGGGAACACGTGGTCCGAGGGAATCCGGCGGTGGGAAAGCCCCTTGGGGATCCCCGGATCGAAGGGGACCTCCCCCCAAAGGGGCCAGCCCCTCTCCCGCGCCAGGGCGCGAAGGGCCTCCGTCCCCTCGGGGGAGAGGTTCGCCTTGTTCACCACCAACCCCACGGGAACCTGGAAGCGGGCGCAGACGTCCCCGACCCGGCGAAGATCCTCCCGGGCCGTGGGGGTGGGCTCCGCCACCAGAAGGACCAGGTTCGCCCCCGCCAGGGACGACACCACGGGACAGGCCACTCCAGGCGGACCGTCCACCAGGACCAACCCCAAACCCTCCCGCTGGGCCTCCTCCGCCCCTCGCTCCAGAACCTGCTGCACCAGCTTCCCGGAGTTCTCCCCGCCGGGCTTCAGACGAGCATGCCACAAGGTCCCGGCGGCGCAGACCGAACGGAGGAGCTTCCCCTGCTCCGTGGGCACCAGGGAAAAAGCCTCCTGGGGACAAACATGGTGACACAGGGCGCACCCCTCGCACCGAGTCGCGTCGACCCGGGGCCCCTCCTCCCACGGGAGGGCGTCGAACCGGCACAGATCCCGGCAGGCACCGCAGCGGGTACAGCGCTTCTCGTCCAGCACCGCCACGGACTTGCCCACGAAGGGCCATTCTTCCGTGCTCTGGGGATCCAGGAGGATGCGAAGGTTGGGGGCATCCACGTCGGCATCGCAGAAGACCCCCCGTTTGGCGAAATGAGCCGCCAGCACGGAGGTCACGCAGGTCTTCCCCGTCCCCCCCTTGCCGCTCAAAACCACGCAGCGAAAGGGCCTCACGGGGCCACCTCTTTCCGGGCCACCTGCCAGATATGGGCCAAAACGGGTTCCCACCTCGGGTCCGCGTCCAGGGGAAGCTGTCCCCTGGCGTACCCTTGAGCCACCTGATCCGAATAGGGCAAGTATCCCAGGATGGGGACCTGATACCGCTCGCTCGTGGGCGTCAGATCCTCCGACCCCATGCCGGCGCGGTTCACCAGGATCCCTGCGGGAATCCCCAGGTCCTGCACCACCTCCAGGGTGGACTCCAGATCAGAAACCCCAAAGGGGGTGGGCTCCGTCACCAGCACCGCAAAGTCCCCGTGGCGCAGGGTGGCCACCAGGGGGCAGGCGTTTCCCGGCGGACCGTCCACCACCAGGGGACGACCGAAAGACTCCGCCGCCGCCAAGGTGGCCTCCAGGACCGGGATGGGGTTGGGTTCCCCCAGGAACAGCCGCCCCTCCAGACAGGAAAGCCGTCCCGCTGCGGCAAGCCGTCGCTCCCCCACGGGGACGGGCTCCTCCCGGATCGCCCCCCGGGGGCAGACCCGGGCGCAAAGGCCGCAGCCGTGGCACAGGTCCTCCAGCACCCGCACGGGCCCGGCCCCCAGGCAGAGAAGCGCCCCGAACCGGCAGGCCTGGGCGCACCTGCCGCAACGATCGCACCGATCCGGGTCCACCACGGGACGGAGGACCCGGACCAGATCACATTCCCGATACTCCGCCCCCAGCATCAGACACAGATTGGGGGCCTCCACGTCCGCGTCCACCCCCAGGGCCTCGGGGTGCAGACACAGCATCGAAGCGGCCACACAGGTCTTGCCGGTACCCCCTTTGCCGCTGACCACGACGAGGGAGAAGGGACGTCCCCCCGCAGGATCAGTGGGAACAGCCATTCCCGCAGGAACCGTGTTCCTCCCCGTGATCGTGTCCGTGGGAGGAACAGAGCGCTCCGGTGGAGCGAAGCTGTCCCCGGAGATACGACAGAAGCACGTCCTCCACGGGGCCCGAAACCCCGGAGATCAGGTCGATCCCCGCCTCCTCGAAGAGCTGGGCCGCCCGGGCCCCGATGCCCCCCGCCACCACCAGATCCACCTCGAAGCCCCGAAGCCACTGGGGGATCAGGCCGGGCTGGTGCTCCGGGCTGGGGTGGGTCTGCCGGGAGACTTCCTTGCCCTCCTGCACGTCCACCAGAAGAAACTCCGGGGCATGGCCGAAGTGCCCGGAGAGCTGGTTCCCCTCCACGGGGAAGGCGACGCGCACCAGGGCGCTCACTGGTTTCCCTCCTGCTGAGGCGCCGCCTTCAGGGCCTCAAGCCTCGCCACCTCCTGCTGGAGGTACGCAAGCCTCTGGTCCACCCAGGCCTGCTGCGAACCGGCGGCCAAGCCCCAGCCGCAAGGCCCCAGACCTCGGCCCGACCCCATGCCTCCGCGAAAACCCCTGGCGCCTCCGGGCCCGGTTCCTGGACCGCAATTCCCGGCGAAACGACCGCCAAAACCCCGTCCGAATCCCATGATGATCCCCCCTTATTGAGTTTAGTTCTCAATAAGAGCGTAGCGCCGAAGGGTCCCCCCGTCAAGCCGCTGGCCCCGTCCCCCAGCGCCCCTTCCGTCGGCCGCATCGGCAGCCCCCGCAAAGAGCGCACCGGGGCAGTTCCTGCCCCTCCCCCCGGCAGCGATCGCACACTCCCCGCAGGGAAATCCGCTGCCCCAGAAGGGAG
This sequence comes from Aminomonas paucivorans DSM 12260, assembly GCF_000165795.1. NCBI lineage: Bacteria > Thermotogati > Synergistota > Synergistia > Synergistales > Synergistaceae > Aminomonas > Aminomonas paucivorans. Next base: position 2,285,417 of record NZ_CM001022.1, read on the forward strand.
AAATCCTGCTCCCGAGCCCAGGATCGTAGAGAATCCACCAGCTCCGCCGGGGCCTCCTGGGTCCGGCCGCAGCAGCGGCACACCAGCTCCAGCCGGGGACGGTCCTCTGTGGGGGCGAAGCGCTGCCTTCCCTCTTCCCCCTCCCGACGATGCACCAGCTCCAGATCCCCGAGAAGGTCCAAGGTCCTGTACACCGTGGCCAACCCCACGGACGGGTCCAGAGCCCGGACCCGGAGGAACAGGTCCTGGGCACCGACCCCGTCCCCCGCCTCCAGCAGAACCTCCACGATGCGCCGCCGCTGGGCGGTGATCCGACACCCCACCCCCCGCAGCGCCTCCAGGTATCGCTCCGTCTCCTCGGTCACAGAGGCCTTCCCGGCCTCGTCCCTTTCCTCACCCATGCCGCACCTCCCGGAAAACCCAAGAACCAGGAAAACGTCAAGGCCATTTTACCCTACCCAACCCTTGCCCCTTGACGGCCCTCGTTCCAGGACACTCAATAGGGGGAACGAAACCATCATCCTTGGGAGGTCGATCCCCATGGCCCGTCTGGTGGCGGTGTGTGCGAGCAAGGTGCGGCAGGAGCCAAAGGTGGAGCTGCCCGAAGGGACCTGCGTGGAGGGCAAGGGGTTGGAGGGGGATTCCCACTTCGGCATCCCCGGACGTCCCTTGAGCCTCCTGCGGAGGGAGGACGTGGAGCAGGTGGAGGTCCTGGCAGGCTTCCCCTTCCCCCCGGGCTCCCTGGCGGAGAACCTGGTGGTGGAGGGACTGCCGGATCTGGCGGTGGGGGACCTGCTGGAGATCGGGGGAGCGCTGCTTCGGGTGGCGGAGAAGGGCAAACGCCCCGAAGAGCCCCACAGCTACGACTACCGGGGCTGGTGCCTGCTGCCCACGGTGGGGTTCTTCTTGGAGGTGGAGCGGGGGGGAGTCCTGCGCCCCGGCGACGAGGTGACCCTGAAGAGGTAGGCCCTCCGGGTCCGGCGGCAGAGTCTCCGCCGGACCCGAAGCCTCCTCTAAGGCCGCACCACCCGGGTGGTGCCGGAGAAGTCCCAGAACCGAGCCTCCCAATCCTCCAGGCGGAAGACTTCGAAGATCGAGTTGTCCGGGGAACCGTACATCTCCTTCAGGGACGGGTTCTCCTCCAGGATCCGGGTTTTCTGTTCCTCCCCGGGGAAGAAGACCGCCCGCCCCCGGACCCGCAGGGTCACCGACCAGTCGGGGGAGCAGAACGCCACCTCGCACCGGGGATCCTCCTGAAGCTGCCGGAACACGTCTTTGAAGTTTGCGGTGCAGAACAGGGGACACCCGCCGTCCTCGAACTGGAACATGAAGGGCCGGACCCGGGCCCCCTCCGGCTCCTGGGTGGCCAGAAACCCGAACCGATTCTTCCCCAAAAACTCGAACACCTCTCGCACGCCTTCCATCTCGTTTCCTCCTTTGCCTCTCGGGACCCGATTTAGTTCGACATCGAACCAACAGCGCAAAAAAAGAGCTACTCCTCCCTCAGGTTCGCCCGGAGACGGTCCAGCATCCCCTCCAGTGCCCGGACCTCCTCCTCCCTGAAGCCGTCCAGGAGACGGCGGTTCAGCGCCTCGGACACCTCCTCGAAGGCGGGACGCAGGGCCTGCCCCCGCTCCGTGAGGCGCACCCGACAGACCCTGCCGTCCCCCCCGTCCCGCTCCCGGGCCACGAACCCCCGGGATTCCAGCTTGTCCACCAGGGTGGTGACGGTGGCCTTGGTGCGGCCGATGCGCCCCGCCAGCTCCGTCATGGGGAGCCGGTCCTCCACGAACAGGTGGTGCAGGATGTCCCCGTGGGAGGGGACCACCCCCTCCACCCCTCGAACCTCCAGCTCCCGGAGGATCAGGCGGTGGGCGCCTTCATGGATGCGGCTGATCTGGGCGACGACCTTCGAAGGGCTCATGGGGGGAATATAGTACGACGTCGAACTTCTTGCAAGGTCCCCCACCTCATCCTTCCGACTGGACCTCCTCCAGGTTGGATCGGCCCAGGTTGCACTTCATGCAGAGGGTCCGCAGGTTGTCCATTTCGTCGGTCCCCCCCTTGGATCGGGGCACGATGTGGTCCACGTGGAGCACCACCCCGTGCCTTTCCGCAGAACGCCCGCAGAGGCGGCAGGTGTACCGATCCCGGGAGAGGACCTGCCACCACTTTCGGGGCCGAAGGAACCGATAGGATTCCATCTCCGGGAGATCTGGCTCCTCCTCCGATGCCTCCGGGGGCTGGGTCAGGGGAGGGACGCCTTCTTCTGCCCACTGTGCCACGCTTGCTTTCAGACGACGCACCAGGATCCCCAGCCGCGAAGGTTCGCCCCTCGCCAGACGGAGGCCGCAATCCAGCAAAGGGTACAGGGCCACGAAGGGAAGCACCAGTTCACGCATCCATCCATGGGAACCGAAGGGAAAGGGAAGAGGCGGAGAGTCCCAGGTGACCCAGGGCTCCCCAAGGCTCTCCAGCAACTTGGCATCATAATAGTTCGGCGCTATCCGTGCCTGGACCAGGGCCGGGGCAAGTCCCTGCCAGGCGAGGCGCATCTCCCGGATCACCCGCCTTCGGTAAACCCCATCCACGTGGTAGACGAAGGGGCGGAAGGACACTCGCAGGGCCCCGGCGGGCTCCACCACCAGTAACAGTTCGCAGGGGGGATAACGGAACGGAGTCCCGTCGGGGTGGACAACCGCCAGCCCCTCCTCGTTCTTCCTTCCACAAACTCCCACGAAGACCTCCGCATAGTCCTTCACCTCCCGGGCGTCCTTGCGGTGGGAGGGACGACGGCGAAGCACCGTGTCCCCAAAGGGGTCGATCCCGTAAACCTCCCGAGTCCGCCCCAGGAGGAGCATCACCACGCGCTCCAGGCGGGGGAAGAAATAGCTCTGCAGAGCTTCCAGCCGGGTCTTCACGTCGGGGATGCGAAAAATCCCCGCATCCTGCGTTTCGAAACGGACCTCTTCCGTGGATGGACAAGCGAGGACAGAAGATCGCCCCATGGCAACTCCCTCCTGAAATAAAAATGAACTCCAATGAAGAATACCCATCTCCCTGCCGCCTCGCAAGGGGCCTATACTGATGGGGACCCGCTGGGACCAGGCGGGGCGAATCGAGAAACCCGCGCCCCAAGGAGGGAGACCCATGTCGTTGCAGACCTCTCCAGTCCCCGAAGAGCTGGCTGCCTTCTGCCGCCGCCACCACATCCGCCGGCTGGCACTGTTCGGCTCGGCGCTGGGCCCCGGTTTTCGCGAATCCAGCGACATCGACCTCCTGGTGGAATTCCGGCCGGAGCACATCCCCGGCCTCCTGGGAATGGCCCGACTGGAGCGGGAGCTCTCCGCCTTCTGGGGAGGACGTCGGGTAGACCTGCGTACCCCGGAGGACCTGAGCCCCTATTTCCGCCAGCAGGTTTTGGAGGAGGCGAAGGAGCAGTATGCGGAAGGATGACCACCTCGGGAGCCGCAGGCTTCCCTTTGGGGTCGCTTGGGTGTCCTTGGCCCTGATTCTGATCTCTCCCGCATGGGCGGCTCCCCTGGACGAGGCGGAGCTGCGGGGGTTCTTCGAGGCGCGATGGCGGGCCGCCGCGGAGGCCCCCTCCCCCCTTCGGGGGGCCTACGGGGGGTGCAATGTGGTCTCGATCCAGATCGAGTCCCTCCAGACCTTCCCCCTGCACAGGAGGCTGGAGGGAAGGGAGATCACCCCGGAGCTGAACCGGCTGGCGGAGCGGGGCCTGGAGTGGACCTGCTGCTTCGGCCAGACAGCGGGGGGCAACACCTCCGACGCGGAGCTGCTGGCTCTGTGTTCCCTGCTGCCCCTTCAGGAGGGGGCGGCGTTTCGGCGGTGCGCCGGGTGCGACCTGCCCTCCCTGCCCCGGGCGCTGAAGGCGGCGGGCTACCGCACCGCGGTCTTCCACGGCAACGAGCCGGAGGTGTGGAACCGCCACCGCATCTACCCCCGCCTGGGGATGGATCTGTACGTCCACGCCCGGGAGTTCGGCATGGACGAGCGCATCGGCCTGGGCCTTTCGGACCGGAGCTTCTTCGAACAGACCCTGCCCCGCCTCAAGGAGCTGCGTCGTCCCTTCTTCGCCCACCTCATGACCCTCTCCAGCCACCACCCCTTCCAGGTGGGGGACGCCACGGACTTCCATCCGGGCCCCTTCGCGGGAAACCCCTTCGGGGACTACCTGCGGAGCGTCCACTACGCGGACCGCTGCATCGGGGATTTCGTGCGGCACCTGGAGGCCTCGGAGCTGGGGGGCAACACCCTGGTGGTGCTCTACGGGGACCATCGGGGGATCACCCTGGAACAGAGGGGGGATCTGGCCCGGTTCTACGCCCTCACCGGGGGCGGAGGACCGACGGGGGAAAGGGAGGACGCCTTCTGGTGGCGCCAGACCCTGACGGTGCCCCTGATCCTTCTGGCGCCGGGAAGAGAGGGGGTCCCGACCCTTCAGGGCCGCATGGACGCGCCGGTGGGACAGGTGGACATCGCCCCCACCCTGGCGTCCCTGTTGGGGGTTCCCCTCCCCTGGGCCCTGGGGCAGGACCTGCTGAACCACCCCGACGGGCTGGTGGTGTTCCGGCGTCCCGAGCTGATCGACCGGGACTACTGGAGCGCCTTCGAGGGCCAGCGGGTGCGGGATCGGCACACGGGAGGAGCGGTGCTGTCCGTGGCGGTGCGCAGCGCCTGGCGGGAGGCGATGCGCCGCCAGGCGGCCAGCGACGCCCTGCTGGAGCGGGGGATCCCCTCCACCGGCCCTTGAGGGAGGTTCAGTGGGTGGTCAGCTTGAGGCCCACCAGACCCGCCAGCACCAGGCCCAGGGAAAGCAGCCTTCCGGGGGACGCGGACTCCCCGAAGAGCAGGATGCCCAAGAGGGCGGTCCCCACGGCGCCGATGCCGGTCCACACGGCGTAGGCGGTGCCCAGGGGAAGGCGGCGCACCGCCCAGCCCAGAAGCACCACGCTGGCGGTCATGACCGTCAGGGTGACGACGCTGGGGACCAGGCGGGTGAACCCCTGGGTGTACTTGAGCCCCACCGCCCAGCCGCACTCGCAGATCCCCGCCAGGAAGAGCACCAGCCAGCTCACGACGTGGCCTCCGGGACGCCGTTTCGGCGCAGCTCCCGCAGACAGCCGTAGAGGGTGAAGCGGCTCTTCCCGGTCTCCCGGGAAAGAAGCTCCACCGCCCCCCGAAAGGCAAAGAACCCCCGCTCCTCCAGCCGGGCAAGGAGGGTCATCCTCTCCCCCCGGTCCAGGTAGCGCAGGGGCTTGCCGAAGAGGGGACGCACCTCCTCCAGCATCCCCTCCAGCAGGTCCTCTTTGCGGGCGGCGAAGCGCTCCGCCTGGTCGCACCCCACCGGAAGGGGCTCCGTGCGGGTCTGGGCGTCGGCCCACTCCCGCACCATCCGGGCCCGGGTGGTGTCGTGGTTGAGGCACAGAAACCCCACGATGTGCCGGTGTTCGTCCCGGATGAGGGCCACGCTGGAGCGCAGGGACCGTCCGTCCGGGGCGGTGGAGGCGTAGTTGGCCAGGTGGTCCACCTCCCGGAACTCCTCCGCGTGGAGCAGATAAGCCCCGAAGTCCGTGAGGGGGGCGTCCTCGGTGCGCCCCGTGAGGGCGCCGTTCTCCAGGGCCACGATGACGTGGTCTCCCCCGGACACGTCGTGGAGCACCACCTCCCACTCCGGCCCCAGGGCGGCTCCCAGGGTGTGCACCACCGGGACGAGGGGCTTGAGCAGGGGATGACAGGATCGCTTGGGCAGGACCAACGCCTCCTCTCGAAGGAAACGGGCGGAGCGGGGATCCCCGCTCCGCTCCATCCCTTCTTCATGATACCTCTTGTCCGAGGCTTAGAGGGAGACGGGGCGTCCCACCCCCGCCGCGCGGGCCTTCTCCAGGATGCGGTGCCCCGCCACCACGTCCAGGGCGGCAAACCCCACGGTCTTCATCACCGTGATCTCCTCCCGGTCGCCTCGCCCAGGCACCTGCCCCAGGATCAGCTGCCCCAGCTCCCCGGCGAGGCGCTCCTCCCCGAAGCAGCCCTGGCGCATGGGGACGATCAGGTCCCCCGCCTCCGCCAGCACCGCCTCCCGGTTGTCCACGAACACCCGATCCGCCCGGGCCAGCAGGACCTCGTCCAACTCCTGCATCTGGGGGGTGTAGGAACCCACCCCGTTGACGTGGGCCCCCGGCTCCACCCGGTTCCCCGGGAACACGGGACGGGGGGAGGTGGTGACGGCGGTGACCACCTGGGCCCCCTCCAGCGCCGCCTCCGGGGAGGCAGCGGCCGCCAGCCGGGCGCCATGCCGCTCCGCCAGGGGGGAGACCCGCTCCAGAAAGGCCTTCACCCGCCCCGGATCGATGTCGTAGACCCGCACCTCCACCAGGGGGCGGACGGTGAGCAGGGCCTCCAGCTGGGCCTCCGCCTGTCCCCCCGTGCCGAAGAGGGCCCCCACGGAGGCGTCGGGAAGGGCCAACAGCTCCGTGGCCGCCCCGGCGATGGCGGCGGTGCGCATCTGGGTCAGCGTCGTCCCGTCCAGCAGGGCCTCCGCCTCCCCGGTGGCCCCGTCCAGGAGGACCACCAGGGCGGGCACCACCGGTTTGCCCCGGGCCGCGTTGCCCGGGAACACGGAGACGATCTTGATGCCCGGCCGGTCGATGCCCCCGGCGAAGGCGGGCATGAACAGACAGGTTCCCCCAGGAGCCTCCACCCCCGTCCGCAGGGAGACCTGGGTCCTCCCCTGGGAATGGAGGACGAAGGCCTCCTTGTCCGCCTCGATGGCGTCCCTCATGGTGAAGACCGACCGGATCTCCTCTCCCGAAAGCACCAGCATGTCCCGACCTCCCCTTTTTGGATGATCCAAACGTCGAAGCTGTCTCAAGCCCTTTCCGCGAAGGCGCTGTGCAGCAGGGTCAGGGCGGAATAGAGCACCACCGCCGCCACCACCCACTGAAGCATGGCCAGGTTGAGGCTCTTCACCACGAACACCGCCGCCAGGACCCCGACGATCCCGAAAAGCCCCACGAAGAAGGTGATCTTCCGGCCGTAGGCTCCCAGACGCACGAATTCCATGGCCCCCAGGGGCACGGAGAAGGTGCAGGCCCCCATCATGATGGGAAAGGCCACCGCGGGGCTCATGCCCAGGGCGTAGATGGTGGCCATGGTGGGGGCGTAGGAGCCGATGCCCACGTTGTTGAGGGCCCCGTAGGCGAAGAGCAGACCCAGGGCCAGGACCAGCTTGCCCCCGGAAAGCCCCGTGGCCTCCCCGCCGGAGGGGACCCAGCCGAACTTGCCCGCCACCACGAAGAACGCCGCCAGGATCAACCCCACCCCCATGCAGACCCGCAGGGTCCGCACGGGCAGCTTCACCACGAACCGGGGACCCAGGTAGGCCCCCGCCATCTGGGCGGCGATGCAGGACACCAGGGTGACGGGCTCCACCTGGATGGCGGAGATGTACGCCAGGGCCATCACCGCCACGGGGATGGCACACTGGGTGTTCAGGGTCCCGGGGAGCTTGGCGTCCTCCACCAGCTTGCGCATCCGGTAGAACACCGTGGACAGGGCGAAGTCGGAGATGCCGAAGGTGGAGAGGAAGAACACCACCGCCCCCCAGGCGCCCAGAAACGCCCCGCTGCCCGGCTCCGCCAGGGCCTCCTGCCGATGGGCCCGAAAGTCCTGAAAAAACCGCCACGCGAACAACCCGTTGACCAGCACGATGAGGACCAGAACCGCCTGCACCATGAGACACCACTCCTCGTTTGCGGCCTCGCCGCAGGATGCGAATCGTCTTGTGATTCCGAACGCATGTTTTCTGGACGCTTTGTACCCCATCGGCAATCACTTGTCAAGTTCACAAAAAGATGACCGCTCCGCTGTGGTACCCTGACCGAGAGGGGGCGATCCCATGGATTCCGAGAAGAAGGGGGCCGCAAGCCGCCGGGTGGTCTACCTCCGGGAGGAGGGAACCCTCCGTTTCGAGGTGCAGGTCTGCCGCTTCGATCCCCACGCCCGACACCGGCACTTTCACCCCGAGCGGGCCCTGGCCTTCATCCGGGAGGGAACCAGCCGCACCGTCCTGGGGACGACGGAACACCTCCTGGGTCCGGGGATGCTGGTGCACTTCCCGCCGGGCACTCCCCATTCCTGCGACCCCCAGGACCCCTCGTCGTGGCGCTACGACATGCTCTTCCTTCAGGGCCCGGAGGAACCCCTTCCCTTCGGGGGACCCGGAGCGGTGCTTCTTCCCCCGGAGGAGAGAAAGCCCCTGGGGCGGCTCTTCCGGGAACTGGCCTCCCTCCGCCTTTCCCCGACGGATCGGGAGCACCGGTTCTACGAACTGCTGGAGAGGGCCGCGGCCCTGCTGGGGGAAGGCATCCCCTTGGAACCCCCTCTCCGGGACCCCCGGATGCTTCCGGTGGAGGCCCTGCTTCGGGAACGGTTTCGGGAGGGGGTCTCTCTGGAGGAGCTGGCGGACCGGGCGGGGCTGAGCCGGTTCCACCTGGTGCGGGCCTTCCGGCGCCACGCGGGGATGCCTCCCCACGCCTTCCAGACGGCGTTGCGCATCAACGCCGCCAAGGATCTGCTCCGCCAGGGAATGGGGGTCCAACGGGTGGCCCAGGAGATGGGGTTCTTCGACCAGAGCCACTTCGCCGCCGCCTTCCGGGAGCGGTGCGGGGTCCGTCCTCGGGACTACGCCCGGGGGGAGCAAGTTTTTCCTATCCCCGAGGGGCCGAAGGGGGCATCCTGATCCTCAGGAAACATCCGCAGGAAGGGATGGGAACATGAAGGTGGTTCTGGTGGTGGATCAAGACCTGCCCCGGGGGCTTCAGGCCAACGCGGCGGCGGCGTTGGGGCTGAGCCTGGGGGCTCAGGAGGAGGGGCTGTGCGGCCCCGCGGTGACGGACCGGGCCGGAGGGGTCCACGGGGGCATCACCCGGGTGAACCTGCCGGTGCTGGCCGCCTCGGGGGAGCAGCTTCGGGAGCTGTACCGGCGAGCCCGAGAATCGGCGGACCTCCGGGCCCTGGGGTTCAGCTCCCTGGCCCAGCGCAGCCGGGATTACGAGACCTACCGCACCGCCATGGAGGGCACGGACCCGGGGGCCCTGGGGTTTTCGGGAATCTGCCTCTGGGGACCTCCCGGAGCGGTGAACGCCCTGGCGGGCTCCCTGAAGACCCTCAAGTAGCCTCACCCTCCGGAGAGGGGGCGAAGACCACCCGATCCCGCCCCTCCCTCTTGGCCCGGTAGAGGGCCTCGTCCGCCCGGGCCAGGAGGAGGTCCAGACGACCTCCCCCGCGCCCCCAGACCGCCCCGACGCTCATGGTCACCCGGACCTCCCCGGAACGGGTGGGCAGACCTCGGGACGAGAGATCCCGAAGAAGCCCCTCAAGCCTGGGACGGTTCTCCCCGGGGGAGGGGAACCCCAGCAGGAACTCCTCCCCCCCGTAGCGCCCGAAGAGATCCCCCTTTTCGAGGCGCTCCCCGATCCGGGAGGCGAAGGCCCGAAGCACGTCGTCCCCCACCAGGTGGCCGTGACGATCGTTCACCTCCTTGAACCGGTCCAGGTCGCAGAGGGCCACGACCACCCCGGTCCGCAGGAGAAGGCGCTCCAGCTCCTCCAGGACCGCCCGGCGGTTCAGGATCCCCGTGAGGCCGTCGTGTCGGGCCTGATGGATCAGGGCCGCCTTGGCCCCGTTCAGGGCCTCCTGAAGGGCCAGCATTCGTTCCCCCACCCGAAGCCGGGCCCGAAGCTCCTCGTTGTCGTAAGGTTTGGTGACGTAGTCGTTGGCCCCCGCCTCCAGCCCTTCCACGATACTCTCCTTCTCGCTCCTCCCGGTGAGAAGCACCACGTAGGGGGGGTCGTCGGGGTCCTCCCTCTCCCGAAGGCGCCGACAGGCCTCCACGCCGTCCACCCGGGGCATGGACCAATCCAGCAACACCAACCTCGCCGCCCCCGCCCCCTCCAGAAGCGCCAGGGCCTCCTCTCCGTCCTCCGCCACTACCGGCTCGAAACCCCACTTGCGGAGCACCGAGACCAGGAGGGTCCGGGAGGTCAGATCATCCTCCGCCACCAGAACCTTCACGGCCCATCGCCTCCACCCTCTCGCGGAACCGCAGGAACCGGACCCGCACCTCCGGGAGCCAGGAAGACAAGGCCTCCCCGTCGCCCCTTCGCCCCGCCTGCTCCATCTCCCAGGCCGCCTCCCGCAGGGCCTCCGCTCCCACGTTGGCGGCGGCCCCCTTGATGGTGTGGGCCCGAAGCCCCGCCTCCGCCGCCTCCCCCCGGTCCACCAGGTCCTCAAGCATCCGGAGCTGTCGGGGCAGATCCCCCAGGAAGGCTCGGTGGATCTCCGCCGCCAGGTCCTCGTCTCCCCCCAGGCGCCTCATCAGACCCTCCCGGTCGTAGTCCGGGGGGCTGGGAGTCTGCACCCCTTCCCCCGCCCCTTCCGCCCCCCCCGGCGAAACCTCCGAGGGGGCGTTATCCTCTCCCCCCAACCAGGGAGACAGGCTCTCCGCCAGGGTGGAAAAGTCCAGGGGTTTGGAGAGGAAGCCGTCCATCCCCGCCTCCAGGCACCGCTCCCGGTCCCCCTGCATGGCGTGGGCGGTCATGGCCACGATGGGGACCCGGGGGTTCCGGGCCCGGGACCCGGGAGCCCGGATGGCCCGAGTGGTCTCCACGCCGTCCATGCCGGGCATCTGCACGTCCATGAGCACCAGGTCGTAGTCCCCTTCCTCCAGCGCCCGAAGAGCCCCCAGCCCGTCCTCCGCCACATCCGCCCTCAGGCCCAGGCGACGCAGCATCCCCAGGGCCACCTGGCGGTTCACCTCGTTGTCCTCCACCAGGAGCGCCCGCCCCCGACGGCGCAGTTCCCGGATCCGATGGCGGGTCACCAGGGGCTGCTTCTCCCCCGCCAGCACCGCCGTAAGGGAGTCCCGCAGGTCCTGGTGGCGAAGGGGCTTGGTGAGGTAGGCGGAGAACCCGATCTCCTCCATCCTGTGGGCATCGCCTCTCTGTCCCATGGAGGTCATCATCACCAGCTTCAGGCCACCCAACTTCGGGTCCTCCCGGAGGATCCGCCCCAGGGTCTCCCCGTCCATGCCGGGCATCTGCATGTCCAGGACCGCCATCTCGAAGGGAACGCCCCTGGCCGAAGCGGCGCGGAGAACCTCCAGCGCCGAGGGACCGTCCGCCACCGCCTCCACCGCCATGCCCCATCCCGTCAGGCGGGCCAGGAGGATCTCCCGGTTGGTGGCGTTGTCGTCCACCACCAGGGCCCGGACTCCCTTCAGGTCCCGGGAGTCTCCTCCTCTGGCCCCCTCTCCCCCGGGCTGTTTGGCGAAGTCGAGGGTGAACCAAAACTCCGAACCCACCCCCTCCCGGCTGTGCACCCCAATCTCTCCCCCCATGAGTTCCACCAGGTTCTTGGAGATGGCCAGCCCCAGCCCCGTGCCCCCGTAGTGCCGGGTGGTGGAGGCGTCGGCCTGGGTGAACTTCTGGAAGAGAAGGTCCACCTTGTCCGCAGGGATGCCGATGCCCGTGTCCCGCACGGAGAACCGGACCTGCACCCGCTCCGGGGATTCGGAAACCCGCCGGGCCCGAACCACCACCTCCCCCCGGTGGGTGAACTTCACCGCGTTGCCCAGGAGGTTGGTCAGCACCTGCCTCAGCCTTCCGGGATCGCCCCGCAGGGCCGAGGGGACGTCGGGCTCCACGCTGCCCAGGAACTCCAGCCCCTTGGCCTGGGCCTGGGCAGCCAGGGCGGCGCCCACGTCGTCGAAGAGGGAGCGCAGGTCGAAGTCCACCTCCTCCAGGGCAAGGCGCCCCGCCTCGATCTTGGAGAGGTCCAGGATGTCGTTGAGCAGCCCCAGAAGGTTCTCCGCGCTGGCCTGGACGATCTCCCCGAAGTGGCGCTGTTCCGGGGTCAGGTCCGTGTCCAGGAGGAGCGCCGCCATCCCCAGGATGCCGTTCATGGGGGTCCGGATCTCATGGCTCATGTTGGCCAGGAAATCGCTCTTCGCCCGGTTGGCCTGGTCCGCCTGCAGGGCCATGCTCCGGGCCAGGGCTGTCTGTTCCTCCAGGCGGCGGTTCGCCTCCTGAAGGCGCGCTTCCGTTTCCACCCGGTCCGAGATGTCCCGGGCCACCGCGTAGATGAGGGTCCCGAAGGGGCGGGATCGCCATTCGATCCACCGATAGGTCCCGTCCTTGCAGCGGTAGCGGTTGACGAAGTCCAGCACCTCCTCCTGCCCTCCGAGGCGTCCCAAGGCTTCCAGGGTGGCGGGCAGGTCCTCCGGGTGCACCAGGTCCAGGAAACTCCGTCCCTCCAGTTCGCCCATGGCATAGCCCAACACCCGGGTCCATTCGGGGTTGAGGCGCACGAACCGCCCTTCGGTGGTGGCGATGCAGAGCAGATCCAGGCTGAGGGTGAAGTACCGGTCCAGCTCCTCCCCCGTGGCCCGCAGGGCCTTCTCCGCCTCCTTGAGGACCGTCTGATCCACCAGGTAGCCCCGAAGCCGTTCCACCTCCCCCGCCTCGTCCTTCTCCAGCACCGTGAAGTCCGCCACCCAGCGGTACTCTCCGTCCCGGCGCCGCAGGCGGTAGGACTGTTCGAAGTGGGATCGCCCCTGGTCGGCGTGGTCCCGGATCTCCCGGACCACCCGATCCCTGTCCTCCGGGTGAACCAGCTCCATGAAGAGAAAACCCTTCCGGGTCATCTCCTCCGGGGTGTACCCCCAGACCGCCTCCACGTTGCCGGAGACGTACTCCACCGTCCCCGTCTCGTCGGTCCCCCAGAGAAAGACCACCACGGGCCCCCCGGAGAAGAGGTCCCGCTCCCGGCGGATCGTCTCCAGGACCCGGCGGAGTTCCTCCGTGCGGGTCCCCACCTCCCGGGCCAGGAGAAGCCTGCGATTGGCCAGATACCCCGCGAAGACCGCCCCCGCCAGGGTGATCAGAAGCCCCGCCCCCAAAACCAGCCATCGCACCCAGGAAAGATGCTGGCCCCAAAAGGCCTCCCCCGGCGCGGGACGCAGGACGAAGGTCTTGCCGAAGGCGAACAGGGGGATCTGGTAGGCCTCCCAGGAAGGGGGAAGGGGACGGGAACGCCCCTGGGGGACCGAGGCCGCCAGGAGGAGAGGCTCCTTCCCCTCCCGAAGCTGCAACAGGGTCCACCGGACCCAGCTCCCCCCTCCGAAACCCCGAAGCACCGTCCGAAGCAGTGCCTCGTACCGGAACCAGGCGGCGGCATAACCCGCAGGATCGGGGGCCCCCGGGGCAGACACGGGGAGGTAGAGGAAGCCCACGGAAGGGTTCCCCCGTTCGTTGGCGGGGGTCAGGGGATCGGTGATGGTGGCGAACCCCGTCCGGGCCGCCTCCTCCAAGGCCGAGCGGCGTCGCGTCTCGGACCCCACGTCGAACCCCAGAACCGCCCGATTCCCCTCCTCCGGGAGGATCTGGCACACCGGGAAGAAGACCCGACGCCCCGAGGCGGGAATCGGCATCCCCCGCCCATCGAACTGCCAGACGCGGTAGTCCGGTCTCCCCTGGCGACGCATGGAGGTTTCGAAGGCCCGCAGGTCTCCCTCCCGCACCGCTGGCATCCAGAACAGTGCCTCTACGAAGGATTCCCGCACCAGAGGCTCCGCGTAACGGGCGAATCCCTCCTTCCCCACCTCGGGGTTCTGCTCCAAAAAGCGGGCCAGCCCCTCCAGGAGGAAACCCCGCAGGTCCCGGACCGCCATGGAGACCGCCGATACCTGGGGGGTCACGAAATGGAGAAAGGCCTTCTGGAGGGAGCGATCCTCCATCTGCCAAACCAGGGAGGCCGCCTGGAGGGAGAGCACCAGCCCCAGGACGCCCACGACCAGGGCCTCCTGGTGCCGAAGGGCCCGGGCAAGACGCACCGGGGACCGATCCCCTCGTCTCAGGAGGATCAGGGGGAGAAGGAGCAGAAGGAAGGAGAGGGGGAGGAGGGCGGCCCGGAACCGGTCCTTCTGCCAACCCGAGGCCATCCGGTCCATCCCCACCACCAGCATCACCTCGCCGGTTCGGGGGTCCAGCACCGGGGCAAAAGCGCTGACGAAGGATCCGTACTCGTCTCGAAAGGGCCCCGCCACCTCGGGGCGGGCGGTCTCGAAGACCCGCCGCACCTCGTCGGGGGGCTCCAGATAGGGGGTTCCGGGGGGAGAGGCCTGGGGGGCCCCCTCGTCGATGTTCTCCGGACCGAAGAGGATCCGCCCGCCCCGAAGGGCCATGGTGTAGATGCTCAGGTAGGAAAGGCCCTGGGAGGCATCGTCGGAACCGGCGCTTCGGTGGAGGGGATCCCCGTGGACGTGGCAGGGACGGAACAGCACCATCTGGGACCGCATCCGCAGGAAGGCGGGGTTGTCCCGATCCTCCGGGGAGAACCGAAGCCCCCGGACCAGCTCGGGATCCACCGCTGCCGCCAGCCAGAGGACCTGCTGGAGCAGATCCTCCTTCATGCGGGTTCCCGCAACCTGCACCGCCAGGGACACCAACACCAGGGAGACCGTCAGGAAGAGCCCCGCAAGCCCCCCCAGAAACCAGCGTCCTCTTCCTCGTCCGCGAAGGGCCTCCTCCACGGCGGCTTCCCCCTATCCCGGAAACTCCAGGCTCCGGGCCCGCCAGGCCCAGTTGCCCCCCTTCGACGCCGGACGGTTCATCCGGGCCGAACCGGGGAGGCCCTGGAGATCCTGAAGCGGCACCACCGCCAGGCGGGATGGGGACTGGAGGGCCAACCGGGTCAGCTCCCGCGGCACCTCCTCCGCCCCCACGGGGCGCCCCAGGTAGTCGAAGAGGGCCCGTTTCTCCTCCCCCGTGGCGTCGGAGGTCCACCAGCCCCGGGCGGTGTTGTTGTCGTGGGTCCCCGTGTAGACCACCCCCAGGGGCTCGTGGTTCGGGGGAAGGTGGGGGTTGTCCCCGTCGCCCCCGAAGGCGAACTGGAGCACCCGCATCCCCGGCAGACGGTAGCGGTGCATCAGGGCGATCACGTCCTCCGTGATGACCCCCAGGTCCTCCGCCACCAGGGGCAGGGGGGAGGGAACGCCGGGGGGCAGGTCCTCCACGGGAGGAACCCCGAAGGCGGCGTGGAGGGCGTCGAAGAAGGCCTTCCCCGGACCGGGGCGCCAACACCCCTTCACCGCCGTGGCCTCCCCCGCCGGGATGGCCCAGTAGCCGCAGAACCCCCGGAAGTGGTCGATGCGCACCGTGTCCAGCCCCCGCAGGGTCCAGCGCAGCCGGTCCACCCACCAGCGGAAGCCCTGGGCCTCCAGGACGTCCCACCGGAACAAGGGGTTGCCCCACCGTTGTCCCGTCTCGCTGAAGTAGTCCGGCGGCACCCCCGCCACCTCCACGGGCCGACCGGACGCATCCAGCTGAAAAAGCTCCCGGTGGGCCCAGGCGTCCGCCCCGTCGGCGGCCACGTAGATGGGCAGGTCCCCGAAGAGGTGCACCCCCGCCCCGGCACAGTGCCCCTTCAGGCGGTCCAGCTGCCGGTGGGCCAGAAACTGGACGAACCCCTCGAAGGCCATCCGTTCCCCCGCCGAGCCGTCCCGGTCCAGCGCCGCAAGGGCCTCGAGGCTGCGGTCCCGCAGAGCCTCGGGCCAATCGGTCCAGGGAACCCCGCCGAACCGCTCCTTCAGGGCCACGAAGCGGCACCAGTCCCGCAGCCACCCCGAGGCCTCGTCGGCGAAACGCTCCCGGTCCTCCCGGAAGCGCCCGTCCCGTCGGGCCCGGTCCCAGGCGGCGGCCAGCAGACGGTTCTTGGCGCGGACCGATCGTTCCAGCTCCGCCCGGTCCGGCCGGGCCGGGGCGATCCGGGCGGCGGCCTCCTCCCCCTCGTCGATCCATCCCTCTTCCCGGAGGTCTTCCGGGGAGACGAGGAGGGGGTTCAGGGCGAAGGCGCTGGGGGAGGCGTAGGGGCTGAACCCGAAGGCCCCCTCCACGGGCCCCAGGGGCAACACCTGCCAGACCGACCAGCCCCGGTCCCCCAGGGTCCGGGCGAACCCCCGGGCTCGGGGCCCCAGATCCCCCACCCCGTAGGGGCCGGGCAGAGAGGTCACGTGAAGCAGCACGCCCTTGCGTCGCCGGGAGAACACCCCATCCCCTCCTCAGGCAGGCTCGAAGAACGAAAAGGACAGCCCCGGCAGGTCCAGGCACAGGCTGTGGGGCCGACCGTGGCAGGGAACGTCCTCTCCCTGCCGCCCCCCCAGGTTGCCTCCCCCGGAACCGCCGTAGCAGGGCGCGTCGGAGTTCAGAAGCTCCCGCCAGAATCCCCCCCGGGGCACCCCCACCCGGTAGCCCCGCCGGGGCACGGGGGTGAAGTTCCCCACCCCCAGCACCGTCCCCCCGTCCCCGTCCAGGCGCAGGCAGGCCAGCACCCCTCCGGCGGAGTCGGTGCAGTCGATCCACTGAAACCCCTGGGGGGAGAAATCCAGCCGGTGCAGGGCGGGACGGCTGCGCAGCAGGGCATTGAGGTCCCTCACCCAGCGGCGCACCCCGTCGTGCAGAGGGTCCGTCAGGATGTGCCAGTCCAGGCTGCGGTCGTGGTCCCACTCCCCCTCCTGGCCGAACTCGTCCCCCATGAAGAGAAGCTTCTTCCCGGGATGGGCGAACATCCACCCGTAGAGGAGCCGGAGCCCCGCCGCCTTGTTCCAGGAATCCCCCCACATCTTGCCCCACAGGGAGCCCTTGCCGTGCACCACCTCGTCGTGGGACAGGGGCAGGAGGAAGTTCTCCGTGTAGGCGTACCACATGCCGAAGGTAAGCTCGTTCCAGTGCCATCGGCGGTGGATGGGGTCCCGGCCCATGTGGGCCAGCACGTCGTGCATCCACCCCATGTTCCACTTCATGCCGAACCCCAGCCCCCCCAGGAAGACCGGGCGGCTCACCTGGGGCCAGGCGGTGGACTCCTCCGCGATGGTCTGGATGCCCTCGTAGCGGCCGTAAAGCTCTCCGTTGGCATCCTGAAGGAACTTCACCGCCTCCAGGTTCTCCCGCCCCCCGTAGCGGTTGGGGACCCACTGCCCCTCCTTGCGGGAGTAGTCCAGGTAGAGCATGGAGGCCACCGCGTCCACCCGCAGGCCGTCGGCGTGGTACCGATCCAGCCAGAAGGAGGCGGAGCTGGCCAGGAAGCTGCGCACCTCGTTGCGCCCGTAATTGAACACCCCGGACTTCCAGTCCGGGTGGAACCCCTGCCGGGGGTCCGCGTGCTCGTACAGGCAGGTGCCGTCGAAGAAGGCCAGGCCATGGCCGTCCTGGGGGAAGTGGGAGGGCACCCAGTCCAGGATCACCCCGATGCCTCGGCGATGCAGCTCCTCCACCAGGGCCATGAAGTCCTGGGGGTCCCCATAGCGCCGCGTGGGGGCGAAGTACCCCAGGGTCTGGTACCCCCAGGAACCGTAGAAGGGGTGCTCCATCACCGGCAGGAACTCCACGTGGGTGAACCCCATCTCCTGGACGTAGTTCCCCAGGCGCGCACCCAGCTCCCGGTAGCCCAGGAAGCGGTTTCCCTCCTCCGGGACCCGCTGCCAGGAGCCCGGATGCACCTCGTAGACCGACCAGGGAGCCCCCAGGGCGTTGCGCTCCCCCCGGGAGGCCATCCACGCCCCATCTCCCCAGTCATAGTCCAGGGACCACACCCGGGAGGCGCTCTTGGGCGGGGCTTCCCAGGAGACGGCGAAGGGGTCCCCCTTCTCGAAGAGCCGCCCCTGCACCTGGGAACGAAGGCGGTACTTGTACAGCGCCCCGGGGCCCACCCCCGGGACGAAGCCCTCGTGGATCCCCGACCCGTCCCACCGGGAGGCCAGACGGTGCGCCCCGTCGTCCCACCCGTTGAAGTCCCCCACCACGGAGACCCACTCCGCGTTGGGAGCCCACACGGAGAAGAGGGTCCCCGGGACGCCCTCCACCGTCATGGGGTGGGCCCCCAGGACCTCGTAGAGCCTCGTGTGGTTCCCCTCCCGAAACAGGTAGAGGTCGTAGTCCGTCAGGAGGCTCACGCCATGCACCACCGATCCGGCCATCCCCTCGCCCCCCTCGTGTCGTGATGCCCCATTTTACCCTCTAACGGCTTCCCGGGGAAAAGTCGCCTCCCCCCGGTGCGTTCCATGGACTATACTGACCCTCCGAGCCCCACCCTGCGGCGCCCCTTCGGGGCCGCGCCGCCCCATCCCCCCTTGCGAGGTGCCCCATGGATTCCCACGATTACATCGGCGTCCGAGACGCCAGCGAACACAACCTGAAGCACCTTTCCCTGAAGATCCCCAAGAGGAAGATCGTCCTGTTCACGGGCATCTCCGGCTCGGGGAAGTCCTCCCTGGTCTTCGACACCATCGCCGCCCAGTCCCGAAGGGAGCTGCACGAGACCTTCCCCTCCTTCGTCCAGCACCTGCTGCCCCGGTACGACCGACCGGAGGTGGCGGCCCTGGAGAACCTGCCCGTCACCATCCTCATCGACCAGAAGCCCGTGGGGGCCAACATCCGCTCCACCGTGGGCACCTACACGGACACCCACGCGCTGCTTCGGCTCCTCTACTCCCGCATGGGCAAACCCTTCGTGGGCTACTCCGACGTGTTCTCCTTCAACCACCCCAAGGGGAGCTGCCCCTGCTGCGAGGGGCTGGGCTTCGTGGAGGACATCGACGAGTCCCTGCTCCTGGACCGGGACAAGTCCCTGAACGAAGGGGCCATCCGGTTCGTCAGCTTCGGGGTGGACACCTGGCGCTGGAAGCGCTACGTCTACAGCGGCCTCTTCGACAACCACAAGAAGGTGCGGGACTACACCCCCCAGGAGCTGGACCTGCTGCTCCACGCGCCGCAGCAGAAGGTCCCGAACCCTCCCGCCCGGTGGCCCAAGACGGCCCTGTACGAGGGCCTCGTCCCTCGCATCAAGCGGTCCATCCTGCACCAGAAGGAGGCGGACCACCACCGGGAACAGATCGCCCAGCTGGTCACCCGCATCCCCTGCCCCTGCTGCGGGGGCCTAAGACTCAACGCGGAGGTCCTTTCCTGCCGCATCGGGGGGCTCCACATCGCCCAGTTCACCGCCCTCTCCGTCGACGGGGGCATCGCGTTCCTGGAGGGTCTGGACCCCGGCCCTTTCCGGGATCTGACCGAGGCCCTTCTCGCGAGGCTGCGCACCCTCTCGGGCATCGGCCTGGGGTATCTGTCCCTGGATCGCCCCACCACCACCCTTTCCGGAGGGGAGGCGGCGCGGGTGAAGCTGGCCAAGTTCCTGGGAAGCAGCCTCTCGGACCTGGTCTACGTGATGGACGAGCCCAGCGCGGGGCTGCACGCCTACGACATCGAGCTGGTGAAGCGGGCGGTCCTGCGGCTGAAGGAGCGAGGGAACACGGTGCTGCTGGTGGAACACCATCGGGACTTCTTCGACATCGCCGACCTGGTGGTGGAGCTGGGGCCCGGGGCGGGGGAAAAGGGCGGAGAGATCACCTTCCAGGGAACCCCTTCGGAACTGCGGGGATCCGAAACCGCCACGGGTCGGGTCCTGCGGGAGGGGGCGGCCTTCCGTCGCCCGGGCCGGGAACCCAAGGGCTTCCTGGAGGTCCGGGCCGGAGGCCGCCACAACCTGAAGGGAGTGGACGCCCGGTTTCCCCTGGGCTGTCTGACGGTGGTCTCGGGGGTGGCGGGCAGCGGCAAGAGTTCCCTGGTGGAGGAACTGATGCGCCAGAACCCCGATCGCCCCTTCACGGTCATGGAACAGGGGGCCGTGGGGGTCCAGTCCCGATCCACCCCGGCCACCTATCTGGGGTTCGCCGACGCCCTCCGGGACCTCTTCGCCGCCCGAACCGGCCAGAGCAAGGGGCTGTTCAGCTTCAACTCCGCCGGGGCCTGTGGGGAGTGCAAGGGCAAGGGGTGGATCGAGACCAACATGGCCTTCATGGGGACGGTCTCCCACCTCTGCGAGGCCTGCAGGGGGAGGCGGT
Source organism: Aminomonas paucivorans DSM 12260 (assembly GCF_000165795.1). Lineage (NCBI taxonomy): Bacteria > Thermotogati > Synergistota > Synergistia > Synergistales > Synergistaceae > Aminomonas > Aminomonas paucivorans. The sequence continues at coordinate 2,305,389 of NZ_CM001022.1, forward strand.
TCTCCCCGGAGGCCTGCGCCCATCTGTACCGGGGCCTCTCCATCGCGGACCTCTACGACCTGGACGTGGACCGGGCCCTGGACTTCTTCCGGGAGGAGGAAGATGCCCTGGCCGCCCCCCTGCGGCAGCTGCAGGAGGTGGGGCTGGGGTACCTGCGCCTCAACCAGGCCCTGCCCACCCTCTCGGGAGGGGAACGGCAGAGGCTGAAGCTGGCGGCCTGCCTCGGGGGGCGGAAGCAGATCTACGTGCTGGACGAACCCACCTCGGGGCTCCACCTGCAGGACATCCGGGCCCTCATGGCCTGCTTCGAGAAGCTCCTGGACCAGGGCAACGCCCTGGTGGTGGTGGAACACAACCTGGACGTGCTCCGCGCCGCGGACTGGGTGGTGGACCTGGGGCCCCACGCGGGGGACCGGGGGGGGGAGGTGCTCTACCAGGGGCCGCCGGAGGGGTTGGTGGCCTGCGACCGCTCCGTCACGGCGCGGTATCTGTAGGGCGGGACGGAGCGTTTCCGGGGAAAAGGGGGAATCGGTTGCTATAATCCTCCCAACTTGCACCCTTACAAGAGGTGACCCCCATGGAAGAGCGACAACCCTACGGGAGCGTGACGGCAAAAACCCTCCGGGACCTGGCGGAGCTGGTGGGGCCCCGCAACGTGAGCGGCGACCCGGAGAAGCTGGCGGCGTACTCCCACGACGAGGTGCCCTCCGCGTCCCTGCCCGAAGCCACCCTGGCCCAGGCCCTGGTGTTCCCGGAGAGCACGGAGCACGTCTCGCTGGTGATGGCCTACGCGGACCGACACCGCATCCCCGTGACCCCTCGGGGGGCGGGGACGGGGCTTTCCGGCGGGGCGGTGCCCGCCTGCGGGGGCATCCTCCTCTCCTTCGAGAAGATGAACCGCATCCTGGAGCTGGACCGGGAAAACCTCACCGTCACGGTGGAACCCGGGGTGGTGACGGCGGAGATCAACCGGGCAGCGGCGAAGCACCGGCTCCTCTACGCCGGGGACCCCTGCAGCGGCGACGCCTCCTTCATCGGGGGCAACGTGGCGGAGAACGCGGGGGGCAACAAGGTGATCAAGTACGGCGCCACGGGAGCCCAGGTCCTGGGGCTGGAGGCGGTGCTGGCGGACGGGTCCGTCACCTGGTTCGGGGGCAAGCGGCGCAAGGACGTGACGGGGTACGACTTCGTCCACCTCCTGGCGGGCTCCGAGGGCACCCTGGCGGTGATCACGAAGATCATCCTGCGCCTGCTGCCCCTGCCCAAGCACACCACGGACCTGCTGGCCCCCTTCGGCTCCGTGGAGGAGGCCCTGGGGTTCGTCCCCCGCATCGTCATCGAAGCGGGGCTGCTGCCCGCGTCGGTGGAACTTCTGGACCGGCGGGCGGTGGAGGTGGCCATGCGCTACCTGAACGCCAAGCTGCCGGAACCCGACGCGGCGGCCCACCTGCTGATCCAGCTGGAGGGGAACGACCCGGAGGTGCTGGCGGACGAGGTGGAGAAGGTGGGGGACCTGTGCCTGGCCCACGGGGCGCGGCAGGTGTACGTGGCGGACAACCGCACCGCCCGGGACAAGCTGTGGAAGGCCCGCAAGGCGGTGCCGGAAGCCATCGTGGCGTTCCACTCCCGCTACGCCAAGGAGGACGTGGTGGTGCCCACGGGTTCCGTTCCGACGCTCATGGTGGCCCTGGAGGAGGTGGACCGTGCCTGGGGGGTGGAACACATCGCCTACGGCCACGTGGGGGACGGGAACATGCACGTCACCCTGCTGCCCCCGGAGGGACCGGAAGGGCCGGAGAAGCTCCGCGAGGCTCGCCACGACCTGTACCGCCGGGTGGCGGCCCTGGGAGGCACCCTGTCGGGGGAGCACGGCATCGGCCTCAAGCGCCGGGACGACACCCCCCTGTTCCTGGACGAGGCCCAACTGGCCCTGATCCGTCGGGTGAAGGCCGCCTTCGACCCCAAGGGCATCCTGAACCCCCGCAAGATCGTCCCGGGGAACTGAGGGCAACGAAAAGGGGCCGGAGCGGATCGCCGCCCCGGCCCCTCTCCTCTTGCGGTACTCCTACGCCTCCAGGTCCCGGAGGGCCCGGCGCTGCACCTTGCCGGTGCTGGACAGGGGCAGCTCCGTCACGAAGCGCACCTTTCGGGGGACCTTGAAGTGGGCCAGCCGCTCCTTGCAGAAGTCCACCAGCTCCTTGGGGGTGACGGAGGCCCCCTCCTGGAGGATCACGAAGGCCTTGACGATCTCCCCGGTCAGGGGGTTCGGCTCCCCCGCCACGGCGGCGGTGTGCACCGCCGGGTGCTCCTGGAGAACCCGCTCCACCTCCTGGGGGTACACGTTGAACCCTCCCACGATGAGGATGTCCGTGGCCCGCTCCAGGACCGTAACGAAACCCTCGTCGTCCAGGCGCACCACGTCCCCCGTGTCGAACCACCCGTCCACGAAGCGCCCCTCGGAGTTCGCCGGATCCCGGAAGTACCCCGAGGTGACCGAGGGCCCCTTCACCCAGAGCACCCCGTCCTGTCCGGGAGGCAGGACCTGCCCCTCCGGGCCCCGCACCTGCACCTGGTAGCTGTCCAGCACCGTCCCCACGGTGCCCAGCTTGCGCCTCTCGTAGTCCGGGTTCACGGACACCACGGGGGAACACTCCGTGAGGCCGTACCCCTCCAGCAGTCCCGCCCCCAGGAGATCCCGGGCCCGCCGGTCCAGCTGGGGGTTCAGCCGGTCCCCCCCGGAGATGATGAAGGAGAGGGATTCCGGCCGAGCCCCTCCCCGGCCCACCGCCCCCAGGAGGAGGGAGATCATGGTGGGCACCGCCACGATCCCCGTCACCCCGGCCTGGCGGATGGCTTCCAGGGCCGCCTCGGCGGGGATGAAGGTGGGCAGAATGGCCTGTCCCATGGAGCAGAGAAGGGGCAGTACCCCCGCCACGCTGAAGCCCAGAGTGTGGAAGTTGGGCAGGGCGTTGAGAAGCACCCCCCCGGGGTTCAGATAGGGGATGTGGCGGGTCACCGCGGAGGTGTTGTCCAGGAGGTTGCCGTGGCTGATGGGCACCGCCTTGGGAAGCCCCGTGGTGCCGGAGGTGCTGAAGACCACCGCCGTGTCCGCCCCGTCCGGGGCCCCCCCCCGGCCGGTGAAGTCCCCCAGGGGCCCCTCGGCGGAGGCCGCCGTCCAGGGGAGGTTCAGGGGCGCCAGGGCGGAGGCCAGTTCGGGCTTCTCCGCAGGCACCACCGCGGAGTGGACGTCCAGCATCCCCAGGGTCCGCTGCATCCCCTGGATCCCCGCCTTGAGGTTCAGGGGAGCGATGGCCCCTCCCAGGCGCCAACAGGCAATGGACAGGGCCGTGAGCAACGGAGAGTTGGGCAGAGGGGCGGCCAGGCGCATCCCCTCCCCGAAGCCCGACCGCGCCAACGTGGACTCGCAGGACCGAACCAGCCGGGACAGGTCCTCCCGGCTCCACCAGGACCCCTTCCACCAGATACAGGGGGCTGCGGGGTCCTCCCGCAGCCGTTCGAGAAGGGCCTCCTCCAATCGCTCCGCCATGGGCGTCTCTCCTCTCTGTGAAAGGTCCCCCAGGAGATCGGACCTGCAAATCCAAGGCATCCCCCCGGTTTCCCTCGGGAACACCTTATTCTACAGGGGCCAAAGGACCTTGTCCCCGGCAAACATCGCGCCCCCGTTCCCTATCGGCGCATCCAGATCCGCTTCTGGAAACGCCCCATCCCGTCCAGGGCGTAGAGGAGAGCCGCCGCCTTGTTGCGCGGCCCGTGGGTGGCCGCGTCGATGGTGAGGGTCCCGTGGGCCAGGGAGAGATTGCGGGTGGCCGCCAGGGCGTGGCGGATCCCGTCGGGACGGTAGGAGGAGGCCCGCTCCAGGGCATCCGCCGCCCACTTCACCCCGTCGTAGGCCAGGACCCCCGGGACCACCAGGGATCGGGGCAGGGGATCCCGGTACTTCTGTCGGTAGGCCTTCAGGAAGGGTTGGAGCCCCGGGTCTCCCGGCGCCGCGTGGACCAGCCACCAGGTCCGGTTCAGGGCGCTCCCGCCCTGGGCCCAGAGGGAATCGTCGTACCCCGTGCCCCCGAGGACGGGCCCTTCGAACCCCGCCTCCCGGGCCTGAATCAGCAGCCGGGCCAGGATCCTGCCGGAGGCGGGGAACACCAGGACCTCCGTGCCCGCGTCCCTCACCACCCCCAGGGCGGGGGCGATGTCCTGCTCCGGCCCCTCCACCCCGAACCGGGCGGTCACCACCCCTCCCAGGCGCCGGTAGGCCGCCTCGAAGGCCCGGTCCACCGCCACCCCCCGGGGGTCCTCCAGGGGAAAGAACAGGGCCGCGGTGCGCCGCCCCAATCCCTGTCGGATGAAGTAGGCCAGGAGCTTCCCCTCGTAGGCGTCGTCGAAGACCAGCCGGAAGACGTAGGGATACGGGCGGTCCGGGGCGGCCAGGGTGATCCGGGAATCCCCCCCCTCCAGGACCACCAGGGGCACCCGGGCGGAGGTGCTCCAGGGGGCCAGCGCCAGCCCCCCCTCGTTGCCGCAGGCCGCCAGGATCAGGGAGGGCCGCAGGGACTGGGTGGCCTTGCGAGCCAGGGGAAGGACCTTCTGCGGGTCCGGCGCGTCGTACCCCAACAGCCGCACCCGGTACCCCCGGACTCCTCCCTGGGCGTTGATCTGGTCCACCGCCAGCTGGGCCGCCTTGAGGCGCGCCTGCCCCACCGGCCCCTGAGGGCCCGTCAGGGCGGTGAGGAGCACCAGGCGGAACTCCCCCCCCTCGGGGCGTCGGTCCGCCACGATCCGGTAGACCAGGGCCCCCATCATGAGCACCACCGCCAGGATCCCCATGCCCGCCCAGAACCGCTGTCGCGGGGACAGACGCCGAAGCGGCCGTCCCCCGGAACCGTCCAGGGGGGGCAGGTTGCCCGGTCGGGCCTCGATCCCCCGGCCTCCCTCCTCCGGGTACAGGGTCAGGAGGACCCGCTCCAGGGCGGAGAGAACCCAGATGGCGGACTCCCGGGAGACCCCCAGGCGTTCCTGAAGGTGCTCCCCCAACCCCAGCAGCACGTCCCGTTCCAGGGGACGGTCCAAGGGGACCCCCTCCTGCAGCGCCTCCCTCAGGGCGAAGGAGAAGAGGAAGTTCTCCCTGCGGTAATCGTCGCCGCAACGCTCCTCCAGGAGCTGGGAAAGCTGGTCCGGGTCCTGAAGCAGTCCCGGACCGAACTGGGACAGCACCTCCAGAATCCGCTCCACCGATCGATCGTTCATCCTCCAGCCCTCCTCGCCCCCGCTCTCAGGCGGGAAAAACCCGGGGTCATTGTAGCGCCCTCCCGGGGCCGCCCCAAGTCGCCCCTTCCCAAGGGCGAGGGGGAACCGGCGGGACGGGGTTCTGCCTCACTATCTTGAGGTTCTGCTATACTCTTGATTGCTCCCGGCTCAATGCTGGGCTGCAAAGTGTTTCTCCGTCAAGAGGAGGTGACCGGGGCATCCCGTCCTTGGGGAGGAGGGGGGCTCCACGCGATGAAGCGAACCCGGAAGTACCGCAAGATGGTCCCGGTGAAGGAAGTGCTCCAACACCCCAAGGCCTGCTTCGTCCAGAACATCTTCACCCCCAACGGCAGCGCCGTCCTGGTGCCCAACAAAGTCCCCATCTGCGACCTGGTGGCAAGCCTTCCGGAACCGGAACGGCTGATCCGCTCCCTGGAGAGCCAGGGCATCCGGGAAGTGGAGCTGGAGTTCCGTCACCCCCTGGACGTCCAGAAGACCAAGGCCCTCCTGGAGGAGATCGATTCCTCCTTCCGGGTGGTGGACGCCCAGCTGAGCAGCCAGGTGGTGGAGGACCTCTCGGACATCTACTCCCGCCTCACCATCGACCAGAAGTTCCACTTCCCCCGGGGAGAGGTGGAGCGCCTGGGGGGGATGCTGGCGGAGGAGGTGGGCAAGGCCACCCACATCCTGATGTCTCTGGTGAACCCGGAGACCGCGGACACCTACACCCAGACCCACAGCCTCAACGTCTCCCTCCTCTCGGGCTACCTGGCCAAGCGGCTCTGCGAACTCAAGGGTTTCCACCCCTCCCTGGTGGAGAAGGCCATCCAGGCGGGGCTCCTCTTCGACCTGGGCAAGGCGACGCTCCCCCGGGAGATCCTGGAGAAGCCGGAACCCCTGGGGGCGGAGGAACTTCGAATCGTCCGCTCCCACCCCGCCGAGAGCGTCCGCATCGCCCGGGCCTCGGGGGTCTCCGATCCGGACATCCTGGAGGGCATCCTGCACCACCACGAGCGATGGGACGGCTCGGGCTACCCCGACGGGCTGACGGAGAAGAAGATCCCCGTGATCGCCCGCATCCTGGCGGTGGCGGACACCTTCGACGCCATGACCTCCCAGAGGGTGTACAAGAACGCCGTGTCCTCCAAGGTCTCCTTCAACTTCATCATGAGCGCCAACGAGACCCACTTCGACCCGGACGTGTGCCGGGTCTTCCTGAGCGGCATGGGCATCTACCCGCCGGGCTGCGTGGTGGAACTCTCCGACGGCACCGTGGGCACCGTGGCGGCCTCCACGGAGGGCAACCTCCTCCAGCCCAAGATCCTCCTCCAGGAGGGGGACCAGACCCGAATCATCGAACTCTGCCGGGAAGCCCACCGCAATCTCTTCATCAAACGGGCACTGGACGTCTAAAGAGAGAGGGGGGGAGGCGCCAGCCTCCCCCCCTCTCTTTGGCGTCGCCTCTTCGCCCCAACCTGCGGGGCGCCCCGCCTCCGCCCTCAGCCCGCGACGGTGAGCTCCCGGGGGAAGGCGTTGAGAGGTTCGCACCCCGTCTCCGTCACCGCCACCAGGTTCTCGATGCGCACCCCGAACTCTCCGGGCAGGTAGATCCCCGGCTCGATGCTGAAGACGTTCCCCACCTCCAGGGGCAGCTCGCTCCCCTCGATGATGTAGGGGGCCTCGTGGACCGCCACGCCGATGCCGTGCCCCAGGCGGTTGAGGAAGTAGTTCCCGTAGCCCGCGTCGGCGATCACCTTCCGCGCCGCCCGGTCCACCTCCTGGGCGGGCACCCCCGGGCGCACCGCCGCCTCCCCTGCGACTTGGGCCTGTCGGACGATCTCGTAGACTTCCTTCTGCTTCGCCGTGGGCTCTCCCACGAAGAGGGTCCGGGTGGTGTCGGAGCAGTAGCCCCGGTAGCGGCACCCCAGGTCGAAGATCACCAGGTCGTTCTCCTGGATCACCCGGTCGCACCCCCCGTAGTGGGGCATGGAACCGTTGGGCCCCGAGGCCACGATGGGCTGGAAGGAGAGATCCTGAGCCCCCAGCTCCTCGAACCACTCCAGGATCTTCTTGGAAAGCTCCCGTTCCACCTGCCCGGGACGCAGGTACGCCGCCAGACGCCGCACCACCTCGTCGGCCATCTTGGAGGCCTGGCGCATCTTGTCCAGCTCCTCCGGGTCCTTGCGGCGGCGCAGGGGCTCCAGCAGCCGGGCCCCGTTGAGGTACGTCCCCGGCAGCGCCCCCTGGGCGTCCAGCAGGTCCACCGCCCGCATTCCGTCGTTGACGGCGATGCGTTTGCCCGCAAGCCCCAGGGCCTCGCACCCCCGGGTCCAGGCACCCAGGAAGCCCTGGTGGTCCTCCCAGACCTGGAGGGGCACGTCCGCCCCCAGGGTGCACCCCATGTCCTCCTGATAGAGCATGGGGGTCAGGGCGAAGAGACCGCTTCGGGAGACCATAAGCCCCTTGGGGCGCTCGTCGGGAAACAGCACCAGGCCGGACAGATATTCCAGGTCCGAAGAGGGCCCCAGATACACCGCATCCAGTCCCTCCTCCTCCAAACGTCTCCGAAGCCGCGCAACCCGCTGCTGCTGCAACATGGAATCGTTCCTCCTCCCACGATTTCAGACCGAAGCCGAAGCTGATATTTCTATTCCCTGTTTCCACTTTACTTTTTCTTCTTCGTTCGTCAATCCGCCTGCGCCACCTCTTACCCCCAATGGGAAACTTTTGGTATGATACGTACGTTACGCGCGTTACGCACGGCTCCCCAGGCAACCACCAAGCGCACAGGGAGGTCGACGGGATGAAGCCCATCCGGATCCTGATCACCGAAGACGACCCCATGGTCTCCTTCATCGTGGGGCGCATCGTGCACTCCCTGGGGGATTTCCTGGTGGTGGGACAAGCCGCCACGGGAGCGGAGGCGTTGGCCCAGATCCAGAGCCACACGGTGGACCTGGTGCTCCTGGACCTCTTCCTCCCGGGCAAGCATGGCGATCAGGCCTTGGCGGAGCTTCGCGCCCAGCGTTTCCCCGTGGACGTGATCGTCATCACCGCCGCCACGGACCGTTCCCGGGCACTGGACGCCCTTCGACTGGGGGCCTGGGACTACGTGGTCAAACCCTTCTCCTACGACCGCCTTCGGATCGCCTTGGAGACCTATCGGGACGCTTTCCGGTATCGGGAAAACCTCCCGCCCCAGCTCACCCAGGACCACCTGGACCGGCTTTTCTACCCCGAGGGACGGGAGTTTCTCTCCTCCCTGGGCACCTTGGCCCATCGCGGGGACATGACGGACCGCATCCTGGAGATCCTCAACCAGGAGAGCGAGTCCATGGCGGCGGGGGAAGTGGCGGAAAAGCTCGGGGTCTCCCGCATCACCGTGCGCAAGTACTGCGAGGCCCTGGTGTCCGCAGGCCGCCTGGTCTCCAAGAACCACTACCAGTCCAAGGGACGCCCCATCAAGAAGTACCAGGTCCTCGACTGACCTCCCTGCCATGACCGCCCCCGAACCTCCCTATCCAGGCCTGACCCTCTTCGTCCCGCAAAGGCCGCTTCCCCTGCTGGTCCTTCGCCAGGGGCGAACCGTCCTCTGCAACGAGGCGGCGGAACGGTTCTGGGAAGTCCCCCCCGGGGGGCTTTGCGGCCTGCCCCTGCCACCGGAGCTGGCGACCCCGCCCGCGGTCCCCTCCGTCTCCTCCGCGTGGCGTCGTCTCCTCCCGTCGTCCCCTCGGGACTCCGAGACGACGGGCTTTCGGTACGCCCTGCCCGACGGACAGGGCACCCACGTCCTCCTGCTGGTCCGCCGGTCCTGCTGTCCCTCCGGCTCCCCGATCCCCCCGGAGCGCTCCACGTCTCCCCCCCTCCTGGATCTGGTGGGGAACCCCCTTCTCCTCCTGGGGCTCGACGGGACCATCCTGGGGGCGAATCGCCCCGCCTGCAAGCGCCTGGGAATCCCCCTGGAGGCCCTGCGCCGCCGAAGCCTCTACGACGTGACCCCCCTCCCGAACCGGGGACAGACCGCAGCCCTCCACCTCCGCGCCCTCCTGGAAGGCTCCTCCCTGGGAAACGGAATCCTTGCCACCCAAGACGGCTTTCCCTTCCCCGTGCCCATGCAGCTCTTCCTCGGGTTCTGGGAGGGGTGCCCCCTGCTGTTCCTGGGAGGGCGGGATCCCTTCTGCTCCCTCTCCTCCGAATCCCCGGGGGACCGACGACGCCGGCAACGCACCCTCCGGGCCCTCCTGGGGGCCTTCCCGGAACCGGCCTTCTTCCTGGACGTGCAGGGGTTCTTCCGGGACTGCAACGGCGCCTTCGAAGCCCTCACGGGGCTGTCTCGGGATCAGATGACGGGACGCCTCTTCGCGGACCTCCCCCTGGACTCCCTCTCCCGGTTGGACCCCCTGGAGAGCCGCACCCTCTCCCTGGACTTCTCCGGCCCTTCGGGAACGCGCCAGTTCCTCCTGCGCCGTTCTCCCTGCAACGACGGCAAGGAAGAGGGCCTCCTGGGAATCCTCTTCGACGTCACGGAACGGGCCCGGGGGGAGGCGATCCTTCGGGAGGCCCGCAAGGCGGCGGAGGAGGCGGACCAGGCCAAGAGCGCCTTCCTGGCCCAGGTGAGCCACGAGATCCGCAACCCCCTGAGCACCCTCCTGGGGCTGTCGGAACTCTGCCTGGGGACCCCTCTCCAGCCGAGGCAGCGCCACTGGATCCAGAGCATCCACCAGGCCTCCACCCATATGCTGCGCATCGCCAACGACGTTCTGGACCTCTCCCGGGTGGAGGCGGGAAAACTGGAGCTGCAGCAGGTTCCCTACTCCCTGCCCCAGCTCCTCCGGGATGCCCTCAAGGCCGTTCTGCCACAGGGGGAGGCCAAGGGACTCGCCCTGGCCCTGCGGGAGGAACCGGGCCTTCCGGAACGCCTCCTGGGGGACCCGGGACGGATCCAGCAGATCCTGGTGAACCTGCTGACCAACGCGGTGAAGTTCTGCGATCGGGGACGGGTGGAGCTGCGCGCCCGGAAGGACCCGCAGGGACCCTGGCTGGAGCTGGCGGTGGAGGACACGGGGCAGGGCATCGAGCCGGAGGACCTTCGGCGGGTGTTCCAGCCCTTCTGGCAGGCTTCGCCTTCCACCTCCGCCCAGGGCATGGGGCTGGGGCTTCCCATCGCCCTCCAGCTGACCCGAAGCATGGGAGGAAACATCGAGGCGAGCAGCCTTCCCGGTTCGGGGACCACCTTCCTGGTCCGCCTGCCCCTGGAGGAGGCCGAGGCGGAGCCGTCCCCCTCCCTCTCCCCGACCTGCGCCCGTGCCCCGGAGGTGCCCGGCGAGAAGACCCCCGCGCCCCTGCGGATCCTCCTGGCGGAGGACAGCCCCATGAACCGGGAACTCATGGAGACGGTGCTGACCCTCTGGGGACACGGGGTGACCGCCGTCTCCAGCGGCCGCCAGGCCCTGGAGGCTCTGGAAAGGAACCCCTTCGACGTGGCGATCCTGGACATCCAGATGCCCGACGGAGACGGGCTGTCCACGGCCCGGCACATCCGATGCCGGGAGGAGGGGACGGGATGTCGGCTCCCCCTGGTCGCCCTCACCGCCTACGCCATGGAGGAGGACCGGATCCGCTGCTTGGAGGCGGGCATGGACTGCTACCTCGCCAAGCCCGTGAGCCTCCAGACCCTCCAGAAGACCCTGGAGGGTCTGATCCCCCCCACCGCCGACCTCGGGCAGCCCCCGGCCCCTCCCTGCGAAGCCCTCGATCCCGCCCCGGATCTGTCCGTCCTGGCGGACCTCACGGGGGGCCGGGAGGACCTGATGCGTCGGGCGGTGCACCTGTTCTTCCAGGGAACCCCCCTGATGCTGGAAAACCTTCGGGTGGCCCTGCTTCGGGACAACCCCAAAGGGGTGGAGGCGGCGGCCCACCGCCTCAAGGGCAGCCTGTCCCACCTGGGGGACCCCGAGGCCACCCGCCTGGCGGAGGAGCTGCACCACCTCCATCAGGAACCCCAGGAGGTGCTCCTGCCCCTCCTGGAGTCGCTGGAGAACCGGGTGGAGCGTCTCCACGCCCACTTCCGCGCCCGGGGCTGGCTGGGGGAGGAGGGGGAGTAGCCTCCGTTTTCCACCGGGACTCCTCCATCGGAAGGCCCGGCTCCCCGTCCGTCTCCGGAAAACCTCGACACCCTTTCGGGGGGTCTTCGTTTTTTTGACGGATCTCCCGTTCCCGACGCACCATAGGACCGCTGCGCCCAGATCCCCTATCATGACAGTGGGGGCCGATGCTCTCCGCCCCCAACCCAGGGAGGTGGAAACATGGCATCACATGCCGAGGTGCAACTCCAGGACGTGCTGGACCTGAACTTCCTCCAGAAGTTCCAGGACGCCTTTGCCCAGGCCATGGGCATGGCGGCCCTGGCGGTGGACACCCAGGGGAACCCCGTCACCCAACCGAGCAATTTCTCCGAGTTCTGCATGGAGATCACCCGAAAGAGCCCCGAGGGAGGCCGGCGGTGCAGCGAATGTGACGTCCGGGGCGGACAAGAGGCGGCCCGCACGGGAAAGCCTTCGGTGTACTTCTGCCACGGAGGGCTCATGGACATGGCGGCTCCCATCATGGTGGAGGGACGCCAGATCGGCAGCATGCTGGCGGGACAGGTGCTTCCCCAACCCCCGGACGAGGATAAGTTCCGCCGCATCGCCCGGGAGATCGGGGTGGACCCGGAGGCCTACGTCCGGGCGGTGCGGAAGGTCCGGGTGGTCCCGGAGGGGAGCATCCGGGCGGCGGCGGACCTGCTGTATCTGGTGGCCAACACCCTGTCCCAGATCGGCTTCGAGAAGTGCAAGAAGGCTCGCCTCAGCGGAGACTACGAGGACATCGCCGCCTCCATGGTGGGGGACGTGTCGGCCCTTTCCGATCGGGCCCGGGCGCTTCAGGAGCAGGTGGAATCCCTGGTGGAGACTTCCGGGATGCTCCTGTCCAGCTCTTCGGAGGCGAAGAAGAAGGTGGCGGAGACCGACGAGATCCTCCGGTTCATCCGCAACGTGGCAGGACAGACGAAGCTTCTGGGTCTGAACGCGGCCATCGAGGCGGCCCGAGCGGGGGACCACGGCAAGGGCTTCGCGGTGGTGGCCGACGAGGTGCGCAAGCTGGCGGAGGTGAGCGTGTCCGCCGCGGGGAAGATCGAAGAGATCCTCCAGAGCATCCACGGGGGCATGGTGGGGATCGAAGAGGGCATCCGGCGCACCGGTTCGGTGGTGGAGCAGCACACGGAGCACATGAACGAGATTCTGGAGGTCATAGACCGGCTCTCGGAGTTCTCCGGACGGCTCCGCACCGCCTCCGAACTGGCCCGCAAGGAGGCCTGACCCCGCACCGCAGCAGTCGGGGGAGGGGCTTTGCGCCCCTCCCCCGACCCGTTCCGGACGGTTCCCCCGACGCCCCTATCGGCCTCCCGAAAGGGCCAGGTCGGAGCCTCCCTCCACCTTGAAACGCTCCAGCAGCCCGTGCATCCGCTGGGCCCCCGTGGCCATGGACTGGGCCTCCTGGGCCACCCCTTCGGAGGCCTTGGTGGTCTCCACGGCAGACTTGCGGATGTTCTCGATGCTCTCCACCACCTCCACGGTCCCCTTGGTGACCTGGTCGATCCCCGTGGCCATCTCCGCGCTGGCGGCGGCCTGCTCCTGGGCCACGGAGGCGATGTTCTGCATCACGTCGTTGATCCTCCCGATCTCCTCCAGGGCGGTCTCCAGACCCGAACGGGCCTCCTGGGCCCGCTCCACCGTGGCGGCCATGATGGAGGAGGTCTGCTCCGTCACCCGGATGGAAGCCTCCGCGTGCCCCTGGAGCACCCCGATGATCTCCCCCACCTGTCGGGCCGCCCCGTTGGACTCCTCCGCCAGCTTGCGGACCTCCTCCGCCACCACGGCGAAGCCCCGTCCCGCCTCCCCCGCCCGGGCCGCCTCGATGGCGGCGTTTAAGGCCAGCAGGTTCGTCTGGTCCGCGATCTGGGAGATGGTGGCCACGAAGCCCGTGATGCCCTTCACCGACTCCGCCAGCTCCCGGATCTTGGCGGTGGTCTCCAGGGAACGCTGGTTCACCGCCTGGACCTCTTCGATGACCCCCTTCACGGTCTTCACGGCGGATTCGGAGACCTCCGTGACCCGGGAGGCCACCTCCGCCCCCTCCGTGGCGCTGTTCGCAGCGCTGGTGGCCCCGGAGGAGACCTCCTCCACCCCCGCGTTGGTCTCCTCCAGGGCAGCGGAGTTGGACTCGGAGAGGTGGGCCACCTGCTCGATGGCCCCTCGGACCTCCTCCATGGAGGCCACGGACTCCTCCGAAAGGGCCGCCAGGGATTCCGCCCGGGTGAGGGTCTCCTGGGCCTCTCCGCGGATGGCCCGAAGGGCCTCCCGGAGGGAGCCGAGCATCCCGTTCAGGCGTCCCGAGACCAGGGCCAGTTCGTCCCTCCCCCGGGCCTCGTAGGCCACGGTGAAGTCCCCTTGAGCCACTTGATCCGTGGTCTCGAAGAGGGAGCGGATGCTTCGGCTCAGCCCCAGAATGATGGACACCACGAGGCCCATCACCACCAGGAGCACCAGGGCGGAGATGAGGAGCTGGCTGTTGGTCATGGAGCGCACCACCCCGTCCCGCACCTCCAGGGGGTAGAGGATCCCCAGGATGAACCCCGCCTTGGTGGGGGCGAAGTAGATCCGCTTGTCCACCCCCTTGAGGGCGTAGTCCGAGAAACCGGGATGACCTCCCAGCATGGCCCTTCCCGCCGCCGTGGCGGATTCCTCCAGGGCGGCGGAGGTCTTGGTGATGTTCTCCTTCATGACCCATTCCGGGTTGGGAGCCGCCAGCACCAGACCCTCCCGGTCCACCAGGATCCCCGAGCCGTGGCCCAGCACCTTTTGGGCCACCACGAACTGGGAGAGGCTCTCCAGGTTGATGTCTCCCCCCACCACCCCCAGGACGCCCCCGGAGGGATCCGCCACGGCACAGGCGATGCTGATGACCAGCTTCTTGGTGATGCCGTCCACGTAGGGGGCGGTGTAGATCACCTTCCCCGGTCCCGCCGCCAGGGCGTCCTTGAACCAGGCCCGGTTCCGGGCGTCGTAGTCCACCGGCTCCTTCCACCCCGTGCCGTCGGCGAAGCGCCCCGATGCGGCGATCCCCATGAAGACGTCCTGGAAACCCATGTCCACGTTTCCCTTCGTGATCTGGGTCATGAGCTTTTCCAGCTGCTCCTCCGTCCGGATGTTCCCCTCCGTCCAGGCGTGCTGCACCGTCCCGGCGGCGTTGAAGACCACCTTCTCCATCCCCTGGAAGAGCAGGTCGATGTTCCGGGCGGAGGCTTCCACCGAGGCTAGCCCTGCCTGGTCGTACTGCTCGCTCATCACCGCGCGGCTCTTGAGGAACGTCGTCCCCGCCATGACCAGCGTCCCCACCAGAACCCCCAGTGCCAGGATCCACAGCCTCACCTTGATGGTCATCCCGATCCTCCCTTTCGGTACTGGCGTTCCCTACCTGTTACATTTTACTGAAGCAACGTTTCATGTCATTGCGAGGGAATTATGTTGCTTTTGTCCCCGAAAGGAAACGCAAGGGAACACCTGGGGAGGGACACAGATGCGACAGGGGAAGATTTGGCGGTGTTTTGACGCCCGTTGGATACTCTTCGCGCAAGTCCTGCGGGGCGAAGGAACGGAGGGGAACCCCTTGCTGCTGGAACTGACGGTGAACGACCGTAAGCGAAGCGTGGATGTGGATCCGAGCCTGAGGCTGGTGGACCTGCTTCGGGACGTGCTGGGGCTGACCAGCGTCAAGGAGGGCTGCTCCGAGGGGGAGTGCGGCGCCTGCACGGTCCTCCTGGACGGGGAGGCGGTGACCAGCTGCACCACCCTGGCGGTGCAGGCCCGGGGGCGGTCGGTGCTCACCCTGGAGGGCCTCGCGGCCCGGGGGGAGCTGCACCCCCTGCAGCGGGCCTTCGAGGAGCACGACGCGGTGCAGTGCGGCTTCTGCACCCCCGGCATGATCCTTTCGGCCTACGGGCTGCTGAAGAAAAACCCCCGACCCGACGAGGAGGCCATCCGCCGAGCCTTGGAGGGCAACCTGTGCCGGTGCACCGGCTACGTGCCCATCCTCCGGGCGGTTCGGGCGGCGGCGGAGGCCCTTTCATGAGGGTCGACGTCCCCGCCTCCCTGGAGGAGCTGAAGGACTGCGTCGCCCGGGCCCCCGAGGGCTTCCGCCTTCTGGCGGGGGGCACGGATCTGGTGGTGCACCTGCGGGCCCACCCCGAGGAGACCCCCCACCTGGTGGACCTCTGGGGGATCCCGGAGCTGCGGGAGGTCCGCCGGGAGGAGTCCCCCGAGGGGCCGTTCCTGCGCATCGGCGCCGCCGCCACCTTCGCGGACCTGGAGCGTCACCCCCTGGTGCGGCGCCACGCCGCCGCCCTGGCCCGGGCCGCCGCCTCGGTGGGGTCCACGCAGATCCGCAACCGCGCCACCCTGGGGGGCAACGTGGCCCACGCCTCCCCCGCCGCGGACTCCCTGCCCGCCCTGGCCTGCCTGGAGGCCCGGGCCCTGGTGGTCACCCCGGAGGGGGAGGAGGTCCGCCCCCTGGGCTCCCTGATCTCCGGCCCCGGGGAAAGCGCCCTGAGGCCCCGGGAGTTCCTCTCCGCCTTCCTGGTTCCCCTGGGGGAGGGATGGTCCTCCTTCCACAAGCTGGGAAGCCGCAGGGCGGTGAGCATCTCCCGGGTCAACCTGGCCCTGTGGACCCACGGCGAAACGGCCCGGCTCTTCCTGGGAGCCCTGGGGGCGCTGCCCGTCCCCTGCCCGGAGGGGGAACAGGCCCTGGCCCTTCGGGGGGTGGAACGACGCCTTGCCCTGGAGGAGGCCCTGACGGGGACGGTGGACCGAACCATCCCGGGGCGGTCCTCCCTGGCCTACAAGCGCGACGCGGTGCGGGGCCTGGGGGCGGACCTGTGCGACGCCCTGGAGGAGGCGGGACGATGAGCGGGAAACCGGAGGACCTCCGCCACATCGGCCGGGACGTGCCCCGCCTGGACCTGCGGGAGAAGGTGACGGGGCGCTTCCCCTACCTGGGAGACCGACCCGCCGGGGGCACCGCCCACGCCCGCCTCCTCACCAGCACCGTGCCCCACGGACGGGTGCGGTCCCTGGACCTGGAGGAGGCCCTGCGGGTCCCCGGGGTCATCCGGATCTTCACCCCCGAAGACGACCCGGGGCGCCCCGTGAACAGCGCCGTGTTCCTCCCGGACCAGACGGACCCAAGGGACGAGCGGGTCTTCACGGACCACCCCCTCTTCGTGGGGGATCGCATCGGGGCAGTGCTGGCGGACAGCGACGAGGCGGCCCGAAAGGCGGCGGCGCTGGTGCGGGTGGACTACGAGCCCCTCCCGGCGGTGACGGATCTCCAGGAGGCCCTGACCTCTCCCTCCCCGGTGGAGGGACGCCCTCCCTTCCTGGAGGGCCGCATCGCCTACGGCCCCGGCGAACCGGAACCGTCGGAAGACCTGGTGTGCCTGGAGACGGTGGTGCGCACCCCCAAGATCCACCACACCGCCCTGGAACCCCACCTCTGCTGCGCCCGCATGGAGGGGGATCTGCTGGTGGTGGAGTCCCCCTGTCAGATGGCCTTCACGGTGCGCTTCGCCCTGGCGGAGGCCCTGGGGCTGCCCTTCCGGCGGATTCGGGTGGTGAAGGCCCCCATGGGGGGCACCTTCGGGGGCAAGCAGGAGGTGATTCTGGAGCTTCCCTGCGCCCTCATGAGCCTGGCCACGGGGCTTCCGGTCCGTCTGGTCCTGGACCGACGGGAAACCATCCTCTGCACCCGCACCCGGGCGGCGGCGGAGGGTCGGGTGCGCACCGTGGCGGACCGGGAGGGGCACCTGCTCTTCCGGGAGACGGAGGTGCTCTGCGACAGCGGGGCCTACGCCACCGGGGGGCACCGGATCACCATGGCCATGGGGAAGAAGACCTCCCGGCTCTACCGCATCCCCTCCCAGTCCTTCCGGGGACGCACGGTCTTCACGAACACCACCCCCAGCGGGGCCTGCCGGGGCTACGGATCCCCCCAGATCCACGCCGTCACGGAGATCCACCTGGACCTGCTGGCCCGAAAGCTGGGGATGGACCCGGCGGAACTGCGGCGGCGCAACCTGGTCCACCCCGGGGACCCGGACCCCACGGGGGCACCGGACCTGGGGAACGCCCGAGTGCGGGAATGCCTGGACCGGGGGGCGGAAGCCTTCCGCTGGACGGAGCGCCTCGCCGCCCCCCCCGGGACGGGACGGTACCGCACCGGGGTGGGCCTGGCCTGCGCCACCCACGGCAACGGGTATTTCGGCTCCCCCTACCCGGACTTCCTCTCCCTGGCCCTGCGGGTGGCGGAGGACGGATCGGTGTTGTTGAATGGGGCCTTCCACGAGCTGGGCAACGGCACCCTCACGGTGATGGCCCAGATCGTGGCGGAGGCGCTGCACACGACGCCGGAGCAGGTCTGGGTCTCCGAGGCGGACACCCACCTCACCCCCTTCGACGTGGGGTGCGTGGCCAGCCGGGTCACCTACGTCTGCGGGGCCTGCGCCTTGGAACTGGCGGAGCGGGTCCGGGACCGGATGGTGGACGCGGCGGCCCGTCTGGCGGGGTGCCCCCGGGAGGACGTGGTCCTGGGGGAGGGGACCCTGAGGGCGGGGGACCGGACCTGGACCCATGGGGAGCTGGTCTGCGAGGCGGCCAAGGTCCTCCGGGAGGAGCTGGGGGACTACCTGCGCTTCGCCCCCCGGGGCAACCCCGCCTCCTTCGGGGTCCACTTCGCCCAGGTGCGGGTGGATACCCTCACGGGGCTGGTGCGGGTGACGGACTACCTGGCGGCCCACGATGTGGGGCGGGCCCTGAACCCCAAGCTCCTGCGGGGACAGATCTACGGGGGGGTCCAGATGGGCTTGGGAATGGGGCTGTGCGAGGAGCTGCGCTACGACCGAAAGGGGGTCCCCAGGTGCGCCTCCTTGAGCCGCTACCACACGGTGAACGCCCCGGACATGCCGGAGATCCGGGTGCTGCTGGTGGAGGAAGGGGAACCGGGGGGGCCCTTCGGGGCCAAGAGCATCGGGGAGATCGCCACAGTGCCCGCGGCCCCCGCGGTGGTCAACGCGGTGAACCGGGCACTGGGGACGGAGCTGACCCACCTGCCCCTGACGCCGGAGCGGATCCTGGAGGGGTTGCGGGAACGGGACGGGGAGGGCCGGGAGGCCCGGAAAGGACGTGAGGGAGCATGAAGCCGCTGGTGTTGGACGGAAGCAACCTGACCGTGGCGGACCTGGTGAGCGTGGCCCGGGAGGGCCGCAGGGTGGAGATCGCCCCGGAGGCGCTGGAGCGGGTCCGGGCTGCCTCCGCTTTCCTGCATCGCATCGCGGAGGCGGGAACCCCCAAGGTGTACGGCCTGAACACGGGGGTGGGGATCAACAAGGACCAGGCCGTCACGGCGGAGCACTACATCGAATACAACCAGAACATGCTCCGGGTCCACTGCGTGGGGGTCCCTCCCTACGCCACGGAGGCACAGACCCGGGCGGTCATGACGGCGAAGCTCCACAGCCTCCTGGGGGGGCACGTGGGGATGAAGCCGGACCTGGTGCTCCTGTACCGGGACTTCCTCAACGAGGGCATCCACCCCCTCATCCCCCTGCGGGGCTCCGTGGGGGAGGCGGACATCACCAGCCTGTCCCACCTGGGCATGGCCCTGCTGGGGGAGGGGGAGGCGGTCTACCGGGGACGCACCGTCCCGGTGGCGGAGGCCCTGGGGAAGGCGGGGCTGACCCCGGGGACCCTGGGATCCCGGGACGGGCTGGCCCTGGTAAGCTCCAACGCCCTGGGGGCCGCCCTGGGGGCCCTGGTCCTGGAGGAGTTCCGGGCCCTGGTGGACACGGCGGACCTGGCCTACGCCCTGACCCTGGAGGGGTTCCGGGGCAACGTGTCCCCCCTGGACCCGGCCACCTTCCGGGTGCGTCCCTACCGGGGGGGCATCGCCAGCATGGAGCACGCCCGGCAGCTCCTGGAGGGAAGCTACCTCTGGGAGGTCCAGGCGGAGCTTCAGGACCCCCTGTCCCTCCGCTGCTCCGTCCACGTGCACGGGGCGGTGCGGGACGCCCTGGACCACGCGGAGGCCCTGCTGTCGGTCCAGCTCAACGGGTGCGACGAAAACCCGGTGGTGCTCGTCGAGGAGGGGCGCCTGGTGCCCTGCGGCAACTTCGAGCCCCTCAACTGGGTGCTCCCCTTCGAGACCCTGGGGGTGGCGGCGGGACACCTCTCCCAGACCTCCGTCCGCCGGACCCTGCGCCTGGGTTCCCCCCGGTTCACCGGGCTTCCCCGGTTCCTGAACCCCCGGGAGGGGATCTGCCACGCCTTCGGGGTGATCCAGAAGACCTTCACCACCCTGGACGCGGAGATCCACCACCTGGCCCACCCCCTCTCCTGGGACACCACCCCCCTCTCGGAGGACCAGGAGGACCGGGGCTGCAACACCCCCTACGTGATGCTGAACCTGGGGAGGATCCTGGACAACCTGGCCTACATCCTGGGCATGGAGTTCCTCCACGCCGCCCAGGCGGTGGACCTGCGCCGTCCCCCCCGGCTGGGGCGGGGCACGGAGGCGGCACACCGACGCTTCCGGGAGTCCGTCCCCTTCCTGGACACGGACCGGGAACTCTCCCGGGACATCCGGGAGGCCCGCCGTCTGGTGGCCTCCCGGGAGCTTCTGGCGGCGGCCCGGGAAGCCCTGGGCTCCCCAGAGGGGAGGTGAGGCCCCCGTCCTCCCGCCCCTCCAAGCCCTCGTCCCCCCAACCCATCAGAGGCGCCCCGGCTCTCCGGGACGCCACGTGAAGGAGGTCGTTCCGCCGTGGAAGGATTCGACAAGCAGCGCGTGCAGATCCGCTGGTCCATCTTCGTGCCCATGAGCGTGCTCTTCGTGGGCGCGGTCCTGCTGGGCCTCTTCAAACCCGAGGCGTTCTACAACGCCGAGAACGCCGTCGTCCAGTTCGCCTTCCTCAATTTCGGCTGGCTCTTCCAGCTCTCCGGGGTCCTCTTCCTGCTCATCTGCCTCTACCTGGCCTACTCCCGGACGGGGAACATCCGCTTCGGCGGCCCCGACGCCAAGCCGGAACTCACGGACTGGCAGTGGTTCTCCATCCTCCTCTGCGCAGGCATCGGCACGGGGATCATGTTCTGGGGCGTGGCGGAGCCCATGACCCACTTCATGAGCCCCCCGGACAAGCTGGGCCTGGCCCCGGGCACCGAGGGGTCCGCCACCTTCGCCATGGTCACCACCTTCATCCACTGGACCTTCATCCCCTACGCCATGTACACCCTGGCGGGGGTGGGGATCGCCTTCGCGGCCCACAACATGAAGCTGCCCTACAACGTGAGTTCCTCCCTCTACCCCCTGTTCGGCAGGCGCATCCAGGGCCCTGTGGCCACCTTCGTGGACGGGATCTGTCTGTTCGCCATCGCCGGGGGCGTGGCGGCCATCCTGGGGGTGGGGACCATGCAGACCGCCAGCGGCCTCAGCCTGCTCCTGCCCGGGATGGTGACGGACCCCAAGGCGGTGTGGGTCTACGTGCTGGCGGCCATCATCACGGTCTACCTGGTGTCCAGCTACACGGGCCTCATGAGCGGCATGCGCCTCATGTCCGACGTGAACACGAAGCTGTACTTCGTCATGATGGTGTTCTTCTTCTTCGCCGGGGGCATCCCCATGACCCAGTTCATCCTGAACCTCATGACCCAGTCCCTGGGGGTCTTCCTGGGGGACTTCTTCGTGCGCACCACCTACCTGAGCCCCGTGGACGGATCCGAGTGGCCCCGGTGGTGGCCCGTGTACTACTGGGCCATCTGGCTGGCCTACGCCCCCCTCATGGGCATGTTCTTCGCCAAGCTCTGCAAGGGGCGCACCATCCGCCAGTTCGTGTCCTTCAACCTGATCTTCCCCGCCCTCTTCGGGATCCTGTGGTTTTCCGTCTTCGGGGGGGCCTCCATCTTCAAGGAACTCCACGGGGGGAGCATCTGGGCCATGCAGAAGAGCGGCGGCCTGGAGGTGTCCGTGTTCGCCTTCCTGAAGAACTTCCCCCTCTCCCAGATGTGGAGCTGGATCTTCATCTTCGTGCTGATCCTCTCCATCGTCACCCTCTGCGACTCCATGACCCGCACCATCGCCTCCCTGTCCACCACCATCGCCCACAAGGAGGGGGTGGAACCCCCGGTGTCCCTGAAGCTCTTCTGGGGGTTCGCCATGTCCTCCATGGCCCTGGTGAACATCCTGGCCCCGGCGGGGAAGATCAGCGGCATCGACGCCACCAAGCAGATCGCCACGGTGGCGGGGTTCCCCATCCTCTTCCTGATGCTCCTCATGGCCTACTGCGTGGTGCGCATGGTGGCCCGGCAGGACCGGTACGACCTGGCCAACTGCCCCGAAACCGCCCGGGTGGAGGAGATCGCGGACCTGTAGGCCCGACGGCCACCCCTCCCCCGCAAATCGGCGAAGGCCCCGGATCGCCCGATCCGGGGCCTTCGTCCTTCTCGAGGCCTACGCCCTACGGGGCCTTCGATTCGGGGGCCTCGAAGAGGACCCAGCTCCTTCCGTCGTGACGCAGGGGGGTCTGCCCCCGGGCGCCCCGGGTGAGCAGGTCCAGGACCTGGCGGCGCACCCGGTCCAGGCGCCCCGATCCCTCCGGGTCTCCCTTCTCCCGAAGGGGGAGCACCTCCACCCGGCGCCTTCCCCCGGGGCGGTCGAAGCGCACCCACAGGGGCACCGCCCCCACCCGGACGATCCGGGCCACCCCGTCGGCCCCCCGGAGGGCCTCCACCTCCAGCACCGCCCCCCGTTCCCGGGGCAGGGTGCGCTGGGAGGAGACGAAGTTCCCCAGGGACCAGGCCACCACCCGAGAGGTGCCCCCCGGACGGCCCGGGGGGAGCACATCCACCCGCTGGAGCACGTGGGGGTGCCCCCCCAGGATCAGGTCCGCCCCCGCCCCCAGGGCGGCCTCCACCGCCTCCTCCTGGGAGGGGTGGGGCTCCGTGCGGTACTCCGGCCCGTAGTGGAACGCCACCGCCACGAAGTCCGGGGACGCAGCCCGGGCGGACCGGACGTCCTCGGCCACCCGCTCCGGGTCGATGCGGTTCACCCGAACCCCCGGAGGCACGGGGACGCCGTTGGTGCCGTAGGTATAGGCAAGGAAGGCGAAGGAGATGCCCCTTCGGACCACCCGAAGGGATGCGGGGGCCTCCGCGGCGGCGAAGGTGCCCGTGTGGGCCAGCCCCAGCCGGTCCAGCGCCTCCAGGGTCCGCAGTGCCCCCGCCTCCCCCCGGTCCAGGCAGTGGTTGTTGGCCGTGAACAGCACGTCGAACCCCGCCCAGGCCAGGGCTTCCCCCAGGGCGTCGGGAGCGTTGAAGGCGGGGTATCCTGTGTAGTCCCCCGCCTCTCCTCCCAGGGGGATCTCCAGGTTCCCCACCGTCAGATCCCCCTCCCGCAGCAGCGCGGCCACCGGGGCGAAGGCAGGCCGGAAGTCCCACGAATCGGGCCCCCGCCGGGCCGCCTCCAGCTGGGGCTCGTGGACCAGCACATCCCCCACCGCCAGGAGGCGGACCCGGGGCAAGGGGGCGGCGGAAGCCGCCTGGAAACCCCCAGCCCCCCACACCCCGAGAAACGCCAGGGCAGCCAGGAAGAGAACCCTTCCCCCGAAACGACGGGATCTGCCCGAGTCCCTGCGCGTGTCCACCTCGCCCACGCTGTCGCCTCCCTGGGGACCCTACCGACCAGGGCGGGACAACGCCCGGTGCCGCCCCTCTCGGAGCCGCTCCAGCAGGGCCAGGCGGTGTCCCATCCCCAGATCCCGGCAAAGCCCCTCCGCCCGGGCCAGGGAAGCCTCCGGCGGGTCGGGGAGAAGGGGCTCCAGCTCCCGCATCCGGGGAAGGAGGCCCTTCACCAGCTCCAGCAGGGCTGTCCAGGAGCGCTTGTTCAGGGATTCGCAGAGCCGTGCCGCCCTGCCCAGGTGCTCCACGGCGGAGGCTCCGTCCCCCCGCCCCGCAGCCTCCCAGGCCGCCAGGGCGTAGGTGGGGGCGTCCCCCCGGCTCCAAGGCAACCCCGCCATCTCCCCCAGGGCTCCGGAGAGGTGGCGTGCCAGGCCTTCCCGGTCCCCCGCGTCGAAGGCCCCCTGGGCCCCCAGGCCGTGGAAGAACCCCAGTCCCCGGAAGAAGCCCTCCCGGCGGCACTCCTCCAGACAGGCGTCGTAGAGCGCCCGGGCCTCCTCCAGACGGCCCTGGCGGTGACGGCACTCCCCCAGGTACCCCCGGGCGGCCAGGACGTGGAACCGATAGGGTTCGTCCAGGGCCTCCAGGTCCCGGAACCGGTCCATGGAAAGCAGAAGGAACCGCTCCGCCTCTCCGTGGTCCCGAAGGAACAGGCGAGCCAGGCCCAGAAAGCGCAGGGCCATGCCCCTCCAAGGGAGGCCCCGGCTTCCCCCGCATAGGGGCAGGAGTCTTCGGGCGATCCCCTCCAGCTCCGCCCCGTCCTCCCGCTGGATGGCGTCGTACCCCAGGTGTTTGAGACAGTCCGCCTCCACCCTCCGGTCCCCGCCCTCCGAGGCCCGCTCCAGTGCGGCCTCCACCAGGGCTCGGCCCTGGTCGGACTCCCCCCACCAGAGGTGGAATCCCCCTCGGATGGCCCGATACTCCCGCTCCAGGGATTCCAGGGTCTTTCGATCCTCCTGGGAGCGCTTCAGATCCCCCAGCAGGGACCGGGTCTCCTCCAACCTCTCCAGGGTGGCGTCCCGCCCCCCGAAGAAGGTGCTGGAGCTGCGAAGCTCCTCGTCGCTCAACAGGGGGAACAGCTCGTAGTACAGGGCGATGTGCCGGCGGAGGCTGCGGATGCGGTGGGTCAGTTCCTCCCGCCGCAGGCCGCCCCTGCGACAGTGGTGGATCAGTCGGCCCTCCAGAAGACCGTCCCCGGGGTTCGCGGCGGCCCGCCGTCCCAGGGCCTCCGCGAGGCTTCGGTGCAACGACCGCCGACGCCCCTCCGGAAGGGTCCGGTAGAGGTGCTCCCGCACCAGAGAGTGCCCGAAGTCCACCGTCGTCTCCCCTCCCGTCCGGTCCTCCGTCAGGAGAGCCCGCTCGCGAAGGCATTCCAGGCGCCCCTCCAGGTCCTCCGTCTCCGGATCCGCCGTTTCCCGCAGGAGATCCAGGGCGGCGGGGCCTTCGAAGGCGGCAAGGCACTCCAGCGTCCGGCGATCCACCGGGGCGAGCCCCGCCAGAAATCCCTCCATGACCCCGTCCAGCTCCTCTCCCCCCGGGCACAAGGGACCCCGGGGGTCCCGAAGCAGCTCCGTCAGGAAGAGGGGGAGCCCCTCGGTGCGGCGGAACAGGGACTCCACCTCCCGAGGATCGAAGGGGCGGCAGGGCTGGAGAAAGGCGCAGAAATCCCGGGTCTCGGAGAGGGAGAAGGGGCGGAGGGTCAGGGACAGGAGGCGGATCCGGCCTCCCCGTTCCAGTCCCCGGTAGATGCGCCGGTCCCGCCTGTCCGGGGCGGGGCGGCTGGTGGAGAGGAGACGGATCCCCCCCGGGCCGTGGGCCAGCACGCTCTCCAGCACGTCCAGGGAAGGGCCGTCGAAACCGTGTAGGTCCTCCAGGAAGAGCGCCACGGGACGACGGGAGGAGAGGCGGTCGAACAGGGCCGCCAGCACCGCCCCCAGACGCCCCGGGTCGGCGGGCTGGAAGGAGGTGGACCGAACCCCCAGGGAGGGGAAGGTCTCCCCCAGGAGGGACCAGAGGGATTCGGGGAAGCCCAGGTCCCGGAAGTCCGTTCCCCCTCCCGGGCGGGCCAGCCCTCGGAGAAGGTCGTTCCAGGGCAGGAGGGGGAAACGCTCTCCCCCCTGCACCGCGTTCCCTCGAAGCACCAGGGTCTCCGGGGCCAGGGTTTCCAGGCAGGCCCGGGCAAGGCAGGTCTTCCCCACCCCCGCCTCCCCGTCCACGCACAGCACCCGGGGCAGGTCCCCGGGCTCCTCCAGAAACCGGACCGCTCGGACCCGCTCCTCCGTTCTGCCGAAGAAGCCCCGTTCCGGAGAGGAGGAAGGAGAGGGCTCCCCTCCCACCTCAAGGCCCCTTCGGCATCGGCCCAGTGCCTCCCGATAGGTCGCCTCCGTGGCCTCCTCCGGAGGGACTCCCAGGTCCTCCCGGAGCCGGCGCACCAGGGCCCGGTGCACCCCCTCCACCCCCCGGAGCTGTCCCAGGCGTCCCAGGCAGTCCATCAGGATCCGGGCAGCCTCCTCGTCTCCCCCGTCCGCCTCCAAAAGACGCCGGAGCGGCCCCAGGGCTCCCGGGGGGGAGAGGGCCGCCCTCCGACGGGCCAGGTCCAGCAGGGCCCTCCTTCCCCGGCTTTCCCACCGGCTCCGTACGGTCCGGAGCCACTCGTCGAACTCCGGGCTGTCGGGGAGGGAGAAGCCCTCCAGGACCGGGCGGACGCACCGGGCAGCCAGGTCTTCGTCCTCCCCCAGCCGGTCCAGCCCCTCCAGGTCCAGGTCCGTAGGATAGTCTCCCCGGACCACCCACACCCGGTCGGCCAGCACCACCCCCTCCGGCAGAACGAGACGAAGCTGGTACAGGGCGTTGCGCAGGTTCCGCGCCGCCAGGACCTCGTCCCGCCCCCCCCAGAAGAGGGACGCCAAGGACTCCCGAGAGGCCTTCCCCTCCAGAAGCACGTAGACCAACAGGGCCTCCACCTTCCGGAAGGGAAAGCTCAGCTCCCGTTCCCCCAGCAGGAACCGGGGCGGGCCGAGGAGGCGTCCCCTTAGGACCTCCGGCTCCAAGGGATCACCGCCGCTCGCACATGCCCTTGAGAAACCAGAAGAGGATGTCCGCCCCCAGGGAGGCGGTGCGGCCGTCCTGGTCCAGGGGAGGGCACGTCTCCAGGATGTCCAGGAGGCGCACCCGCTCGGTGCGTCCCGCCAGGTGGGCAATCTTGGCCACGTCCTGGGCGGACAGGCCGTTGGGGCTCCCTGCGGAAGCCCCGGGGGCGTCGGTGCTGCGCACCGCGTCGATGTCCACGGACACCGTCAGGACCCGGGGGCCCCGCCCCGCCAGCTGGAGGGACTTGAGGAAGGTCTCGATGGGACGTCCCTGCACCTCCCCCAGGGTCAGGATGGTGGCCCGACGCTCCATCAGCCAGTTGTAGTAGTAGGGGGAGTTGTGGGACTCCTGGACCCCGTACTCCACGAAGTTCTCCCCCCGCAGGGGTCGGCCGGGCAGCTCCTCCAGGGCGCGGTAGAAGGGGGTCCCGCTGGTGATGCCCCCGAAGGAGAGGTCCCGCACGTCCAGGTGCTGGTCCACGTTGATGACCCCCAGCTGCCCCTCCCCCAGCTTCAGACCGGTGCAGAGCCCCAGGAGGTCCGGGTAGGCCAGGTCGTGCCCGCCCCCCAGCACCAGGGGCACCACCCCCAGGGCGGCCACCTCCCCCACCACCGAGGCCAGGTCCTCGTGCACCTCCTCCAGGGTGCGCCCCTGGGTGCGGATGTCCCCCAGGTCCACCAGCTTCAGGTCGCTCAGGAACGGATTGAACCCCGGGGTCAGGCGGTAGAAGGCCTTTCGGATGGCCCGAGGACCCAGACGGGCCCCCTCCCGCCCCTTGTTGGCCAGGATGCCCCGATCCTCCGGCACCCCCAGGAGGGCCGCGTCCGCCCCCTCCAGGAGCGGGGCGTCCTGGGGCCCCCCCAGGCGGCGCACCACCTCCCCCAGCCGAGGGTCGTGGGGGTCCCCCTTGCTGAAGAACAGCCCCGGATCCGCCGGGATCAGGCGTTCCCACACGGGGACGTCCCCTCCTCCAGGGCCAGCTGCAGGGCCTCCAGGTCGATCCTTCCCCGCCAGAACCGGGGACGTTCCGTCTTCCCCTCCCGGTTGGCCGTCACCAGGGGCTTCTCCGGAGAGCGTCCCGGGTCGAAGAGTTCGAAGGCCCCCAGAACCCGAAGGGTTCCCTCCTCCAGGAGGGCGCCGCAGTCCGGGCAGGGGTCCCCGGCCTTCCAGGCCCCCAGGTCGGCCAGGGGAGGGGTCAGGTCCCGCCCCAGACAGACCCCCATCACATGGGTGTCCCGCCGGTTGGCCCCCGCCACCAGGTTCCGGGCCCCCTCCAGGTCCCGGTCCGCCAGGAGGCGGACCTCCGGAGGCAGCCCCAGGGGGCCGCAGTACCCCGCCACGTCCCCGAAGAACCGCACCAGGGCGTCGTGGGCCGCCCGCTCCGTGGGCTCCCCCAGGGCCCGCTCCAGCTTGGGGCAGGACAGTTCCCGGTCCCCCCGAAGCAGCGCCGCCGCCACCCCCGAGGGGGTCGAGTACACCAGGGTCTTGAGGGTGCGTCCCGCCTCGATGCCCAGCTGACGGCACAGCTCCGGGATGGTGGTGGCCCCGGGGGTGGTCACCTCCGCCAGGGTTCCGGGCTCCTCCCCCTCCTCCAGACGCACCGCCCCCTCCCGGGGGGAGTCCGCCCCCAGCAGGGTGCCGCAGGAAGGGCAGCGCAGCCCCGGCCGCCCCGCCCCGGCTCCCTCCGAGGAGGGGGCCGCCCAGAGGATGCGGATGCCCTGGGGGGTGGTCTCCGGGAAGGTCCGGAAGGCCCCGTTTCCCTTCTCCTCCTCCGTCAGAGCCACCAGCACCCGCTCCAGGCCGGAGGCGTCCTCCCCCTCCCGGCACCAGGCGGCAAGGCGGATCTCCCCCTGTCCCACGGAGGCCCAGGCGTTCCGGTCCGGGTGGTCCCGCAGGTACCGCTCCGCCAGGGAACGCAGGTGTCCTTCCTCCGTTGCTCCCTCCACGGGAACCGCCCCCGCCGACTCCAGGGCGAAGCACAGCTTCTCCCGCAGCACCGTCCGCTCCGCCCGGCCCTGGGGCAGGAGGAACAGGGCCCCGTCCTTGGCGTTGTAGGCCCCCCGCCCCCGCTCCACCAGGGCCGCCAGCCCCCGATCCCGCACCTTCCCCGGAGCGGCCTGCTCGGGGAGGAAACGACTGCTCTCCATGGTCATCCCTCCTTACGACCCAGGATCTCCAACAGGGCCCCGAAGGCTCGGTCGTTCTCCTGCGGGGTCCCCAGGGTGATGCGCAGGCCCCGGGGCTCTCCCTGGTGGGAGAGGGAGCGCACCAGCACCCCCCGCGCCATCAGGGCTTCGGCCACCCCGTCCGCCTCCCGGTCCGGCAGCACCAGGAGGAAGTTGGACTGGGAGGGGACGAAGCGCACCCCCCGGGAGGCCAGCAGGTCCCCCATCCGGCGGCGCTCCGCCGCCACGGTGCGCTTCGACCGCTCCAGGAACTCCCGGTCGTCCAGGGCCGCCAGGGCCCCCGCCAGGGCCAGGGCGTTGGAGGCGTAGGGCTCCCGGACCCGCAGGGCCAGGGCCACCAGGTCCGGGTGGGCGGCGGCGTAGCCGATGCGCAGCCCCGCCAGCCCCAGGATCTTGGAGAAGGTGCGCAGCACCACCAGGTTGGGGTGCCGGGCCACCAGGGGGACCGTGTCGGGGAACTCCGGGTCGTCGGCGAACTCCATGTAGGCCTCGTCGGACACCAGGAGCACCTCCTCCGGGACGCCCTCCAGGAGGCGCAGGAAGTCCCTCCGCCCCACCGCCGTGCCCGTGGGGTTGTTGGGGTTGCAGAGGAAGACCATCTTCGTCCGGGGGGTCAGGGCGGCCAGCATCCCGTCCACGTCGAACCCGTAGCCCTCCGTCATGGGCACGGGCACGGAGACCCCGTCCATGCGCCCGGCGATGCCCTCGTAGATGGGGAAGGTGAGGGCCCCGTGGACCACCTCGTCCCCGGGGTTGAGGAAGGTCATCCCCAGGACGGTGATCACCCCGTCCAGGCCGTTGTCCACCAGGAAGTGGTCCGGCGTGAGGCCCCAATCCGAGGCCAGGCGGCGGCGCAGCGCCCCGGCGGTGCTGTCGGGGTAGCGGTTCGCTCCTCCCTGGAGGGCGCGGATCATGGCGTCCAGGGCCCGGGGGGAGGTGCCCAGGCCGTTCTCGTTGGCCGAAAGGACCGTCAGGGGGTTGTCCCCGGCGATGCGGCGCACCTCCTCCAGGGGTTTGCCGGGGTAGTAGGCCTCCCTTCGGAGGATGCAGGGTCGGGCGATGCGGGAAAAGTCCATGGGATCACTCCTTCGTTCGGAATCGTCCCGGAGGCAGCAGGGCCTCCAGGGCCTGTTCGGTGGTGTCGAAGCGCCGAGGCGCCCGAGCCAGGGTGGGCCCCACGGCCACGAAGCTCCCCTGGCCGAAGGCCCGGTGGGTGGCGGCGTCGCTTTCCGCGTCGCCGAAGTAGAGGGGGCGTCGGATCCCCAGGCGGCGGCACAGCTCCCCGAGACCCTCCGGGGAGGGCTTGAGGATGCCGTCGTCGGGGGTCACCGCGTGGTCCGGGGGGAAGTCCTCCCACCCCAGGAGGGACAGGGCCAGGCGCAGCTCCCGCCAGGGGCGGCCCGTGTAGATCCCCACGGGGTACCCCAGGTCCCTCCAGGAGACCCGAAGCAGGGGACGCTCCAGACGATAGAGCCCCCACCCCCCGAAGCCCTCCACGTAGAGTCTATCGCAGAAAGACCGCACCGCGTCCCGGAAGGGGGTCCCGTCCCCTCCCGGGGGGAGGTCGCCGAAGCGCTCCCGCACCCAGGGCACCGGGTCGTCCCCGGCGAACCGGGACAGCTCCTCCTCCCACCTCCGGGGGGAGGGGAAGGCCCGGGAGAGGCGCCGCTCCCCCCCCGAGGCCGCCGCCGCCAGGAGGGCCCAGGCGATGTCGTAGTCGTCGTTGAAGGCCCGGTGGTTCTTGGTGACCCGCTCGTGCTCCCGGGTGTAGGCGGTGCGGTCCGCCACCCGCCCCAGAAGGCGCGCCCAGCCCCACTGCACCGCCGCCCGGATCACCGAGGGGTAGGAACGGGTCACGTCCACCAGGACCCCGTCCACGTCGAAGAGCAATCCGTCGAACTGTTCCGTCTCTTTCATGTCCCCCACCTCCGTTGCTGTCAAACGGTTTGGATGATATCATGCGGACCATGTCAAGGGATGACCCTTTATCCCGATAGCATGATGAACGGAGGGACCGCCATGACCGTCGCACCGCAGCGCCCCGCCTCCCCGTCCTCCCGCCGCGAAAGCGCGGAACCGGAGGTGGGGGGCCATGCTCCGAACCCCTAAGGGCTGCGCCACCCGGGGAGGCTCCCTGGCCTCCCGGATCGAACGGTGCCGCACCGAGGCCCTGGATCTCTTCTCCCGCCACGGCTACCGCCCCTTCTGCGCCTCCTCCCTCCAGCGCCTGGAGGACCTGCAGGGACGCCTCTCCCCCACACGGATGCGCCAGGTCCTGGCGCTGACCTCTCCCCACGGGGAACCCTGCGCCCTGCGGGCGGACCTGACCCTGGCGGCGGTGGCCTACCTGGCGGCGCACCACCTCCCCCAGGAGCGCCCCCTTCGGCTGTGCTACGCCGACCGGGTGTTCCTCACCCCCTCGCCCCCGGAGGAGACCTTTGAATCCTACCAGGTGGGGCTGGAGCTGTTGGGCTGGGAGGGGGAGGGAGCGGACGCGGAGGTGGCCCACCTGCTGCTGCGCCTCCTGGACCGGCTGGACCTGCCCGAAAGCGTCCTGGTGCTGGGGGACGCCTCCCTGGTGGCCCGCACCTTCCGGGGACTGCCGCCCCCCCGCGCCCGGGGGCTGGTGGAGGCCCTGCAGGAGGGCTCCCTCACCCGGTACGACCGGCTCCTGGAGGGGCTGGAGGAGGACCGGGCGGAGGCCCTGAGGCGCCTTCCCCGCCTGAAGGGGGGCCCGGAGGTGCTGGACCGGGCGGCCGGGCTCATGGACGACCCGGAAGGACTGGAGCCCCTTCGGCGCCTGGGGAGCACCCTGACGGAGCTGGGCTACGGACACCGGCTGCGCTACGACCTGGGCTTCATCCGGGACCTGGGCTACTACAGCGGCCCCCTCTTCCAGGCCTACGGGACCCCCGGAGGGACCCCCCTGGGAGGCGGGGGACGCTACGACCGCCTCCTGGCGGACCTGGGGCTGGTGGGCCAGGCGGTGGGCTTCGCCCTGGAGCTGGAGGCCCTGGGCCGGGCGGTGCCCCGAGGGCCCGCCCCCTGCGACGCCCTGGTGTGGTGCGGCACCGCCTCCCCCGCCTCGGGGCTGGCCTTCTCCCGGGAGCTGGAGGCCCGGGGGATCCGGGCGGAGCTGAGCTGGCATCCCCGACGCTCCGCCTCCCTGGAACTGGCCAGGCTTCGGGGGGTCCCCTGGTGGGTGGACCCCTCCGAGGGCTCGGCGCTGCGCCTGGGGGACGAGACGTCCCAGTCCCTGGAGACCTTCTACGGGGAGGTGGGATCGTGCTGACCCTGGCCCTGCCCACGGGACGCTCCCTGGAGGCCTGCACCGCCCTGCTCCTGGAGGGGGGGCTCCCCGCGGAGCCCCTGCTCCGGCCGGGACGGAACCTGGAGTTCCGCTGCGGGGACTTCCGCTACCTTCTGGCCAAGCCCACGGACGTGCCCACCCTGGTGCACTACGGGGCGGCGGACCTGGGCTTCGGGGGCACCGACGTGATCGTGGAGTCCGGGGCGGAGCTGCTGGAGCTGCTGGACACGGGGGAGGGCCGCTGCCGCATGGCCGTGGCGGGGCCCCCCGCCCTGGCGGAGCGGTTCTGCGGCCACGAGAGCGAGCGCATGGGCCTGCGGGTGGCCACCAAGTACCCCCGCACGGCGGAGCGGGAGTTCGCCCTCCGGGGCATCCAGGTGCGCACCGTGCCCCTCCACGGCTCCGTGGAGATCGCCCCCGCTCTGGGGATCGCGGACTGCATCCTGGACATCGTCCAGACGGGCACCACCCTCAAGGCCAACGGCCTGGTGGTGCTGGAGGAGTTCTTCCCCGTGTCCCTGCGCCTGGTGTCCAGCCTCGCCGCCTCCCAACTGGCCTGGGAGGCCCTGGAGGACGTGACGGAACGCATCGCCCGCGCCTGCGAGAGGAGGAGACGTCCGTGAGGATCCAACGCCGCCGGACCACTCGGGAAACCGACGTGGCCCTGGCCCTGACCCACCCCGGCGGGGGCACCTGCCGCCTGGACCTGCCCTGCGGTTTCCTGGCCCACATGCTGGAGCTTCTGGCCTTCCACGGCCGGTTCGACCTGGAGGTCCAGGCCCGGGGGGACGTGCAGGTGGACGCCCACCACCTCACGGAGGACCTGGGCATCGTCCTGGGGGAGGCCCTGGGAGAGCTGGCCCGCTCCGAGCCCCGGGAGCGGTACGGCTGGTGCCTGCTCCCCATGGATGGCTCCCTGGCCCGGGTGGCCCTGGACCTCTCCGGTCGGGGAGGGCTGTCCTGGGAGGGGACCTTCCCGGTTCCCTCCTGTGGGGACTTCGATCTGGAGCTGGTGCCGGAGTTCCTGACCGCCCTCGCCCGGGAGGGACGCATCACCCTCCACGCGGCCCTCCTGGCGGCGGACAACGGGCACCACGCCGCCGAGGCGGTCTTCAAGGGGCTGGGCCGGGCGCTGCGTCAGGCCCTGACCCCCTCCGAGGGCCCCGTCAGCAGCAAGGACGTGACCCCGTGATCGCCCTGGTGGACTACGGGGCGGGAAACCTGGAGAACGTCCGCCGGGGGCTGCGGCGTCTGGGGCGACCCTGCGAGGTGTTCTCCCGCCCCGAGGGGCTGGAGGGGGCGGACCTGATCCTCCTCCCCGGGGTGGGGGCCTTCGGCCCCGCCGTCGCGTCCCTGCGGGAGACGGGGTGGTTCGACGCCCTGGCCGCCTGGGCGGGGGCGGGGCGCCCCCTCCTGGGCATCTGCCTGGGGATGCAGCTTCTCTGCCAGGGAAGCCGGGAGGACGGGGACCACCGGGGCCTGGGGCTTCTGGAGGGCACCGTGGAGCCCCTGGGTACGGCCCGGTGCCCCCACATGGGGTGGAACCGCGTCCGCTGGACCCGGGACCTTCCCCCCCCTGGGGCGGACGGGGGAGGAGGCGGGGTGCTTCTACTTCGTCCACGGCTACGCCCTGCCCCCGGGACCGGACACCCTGGGGGAGTGCACCGAGGAGGACCGGACCTTCACCGCCCTGGCGGGGCGGGGACGGGTGCTGGGGTGCCAGTTCCACCCGGAGCGCAGCGGCCCCGAGGGGGCCCGGCTCCTGGGGGGCCTCCTGGACCTGCTGGAGGGACGGCCATGATCCTCTTCCCCGCCATCGACCTGGACGGAGGACGGGTGGTGCGCCTGGAGGGGGGGGACTTCGACCGCCCCACGGACTACGGGGGGGACCCGCTGGAGACGGCGCGACGCTTCCGGGACTGCGGGGCCACCCACCTCCACGTGGTGGACCTCCAGGGGGCCCGGGAGGGGGCTCCCCGGCACCTGAAGGTCCTGGAGCGCCTGGGGGGCCTGGGGTTCTTCCTCCAGTTCGGCGGGGGGCTGCGCACCCCCGAGGCGATCCGGGCCGCCCTGGACGCGGGGGCAGACCGGGTCCTGGTGGGCAGCCTGCTCTTCCGGGACCCGGACCAGCCCGCCCGGCTCCGGGAAACCTTCGGGGAGGCCCTGGTGCCGGCGGTGGACGTGAAGGGAGGCCGGGTGGCGGTGTCGGGCTGGCGGGAGACCACGGGCCGTACCCCCGAGGAGACCCTGGTGGACCTGGCTCTGGCAGGGTACGGCCGGTTCTTCGTCACCGCCGTGGACCGGGACGGCCTCCTGGGGGGACCGGACCTGGACCTGTACCGGACCCTGGCGAAGCGGCACCGCATCGTGGCCGCGGGGGGAGTCTCGGGGCTGGGGGACCTGCTGGCCCTCCGAGACCTGGGTGCCGAGGCCGCCGTGGCGGGTCGGGCCCTCTACGAGGGACGGCTGGATCTGCCGCGGGCCCTGGAGGCCCTGGAAGGGAGCGATGTCTGGTGAGCCTGGTGCGTATCCTCCCCTGCCTGGACGTGCAGGGGGGTCGGGTGGTCAAGGGGGTCCAGTTCCGAAACCTGATCGACGCGGGGGACCCGGCGGCCCTGGGCCGGGCCTACCGGGACGAGGGGGCGGACGAGCTGGTGTTCCTGGACATCTCCGCCAGCGCGGACCGGCGGCGCACCCGCACCGAGTGGGTGGCCCGGGTGGCGGAGGAGCTGGACATCCCCTTCACCGTGGGGGGGGGCATCTCGGACCCCGTCCAGGCCCGGGAGCTGGTGGCCCTGGGGGCGGACAAGGTGAGCCTGAACACCGCGGCGGTGCGGGATCCGGACCTGCTGGGGGGCTGCGCCCGCCTGCTGGGCCGTCAGGCGGTGGTGCTGGCGGTGGACGTGAAACAGACCCGACCGGGGGCCTGGGAGGTGGTGGTGGAGGGGGGCCGGACCCCCACGGGGCTGGACGCCCTGGACTGGATCCGCCGGGGGGTGGCCGCCGGGGCCGGAGAGGTGCTTCTCACCTCCATGGACCGGGACGGCACCACGGAAGGCTACGACCTGCCCCTCCTCCGGGCGGTGCGGGAGGCCGTTTCCGTACCCCTGATCGCCTCCGGGGGGGCGGGGAAGGCGGAGCACTTCCTGGAGGGGGCCCGGGCGGGGGCGGACGGCCTGCTGGCCGCATCGGTGTTCCACTACCGCCGCATCCCCCTGGGGGACCTGAAGGACTATCTGGCGGCGCAGGGCGTGGCGGTGCGCCCCGTCGGGAAAGGGGAGAGGGCATGAGCCGGTGGGAGGGACTGATCTTCGACGAACGGGGGCTCATCCCCGTGGTGGCCCAGGACGCCCGAACGGGGCGGGTCCTCATGGTGGCCTGGGCGAACCGGGAGGCCCTGGACGCCACCCTGGAGACGGGGCAGCTCACCTTCTACAGCCGCTCCCGGGGGCAACTGTGGCGCAAGGGGGAGACCAGCGGGAACACCCTGACCCTGGTGGAGCTGAAGGGGGACTGCGACGGGGACACCCTGCTGGCCCTGGTGGAGCCCGCGGGCCCCGCCTGCCACACCGGGGAGGAGACCTGCTTCTTCCGATCCCTCGCCGGAGAGGGGGGGGAGACGGGGCTCTTCCTGGGGCGGCTGGAGCGCATCCTGGCCGACCGGGCCGCCTCGGGAGACCCGGGAAGCTACACCGCCCGGCTTTTGGCCGCCGGGACCGCCCGGGTGGCCCAGAAGGTGGGGGAAGAGGGGGTGGAGACCGCCCTGGCCACGGCCCTGGAGGACCGGGAGCGGTTCCGGGAGGAGGCGGCGGACCTGCTCTACCACCTGCTGGTGGCCGCCCGCTCCCTGGAGGTGCCCCTGCGGGACGTGCTGTCCGTCCTGGAGGACCGGCACCGCAGGTCTCCCCGCCCCCAGATCCGGGAAGGGGCCCCGGCCTAGGAGCAGGCCCGGACGAAGGCGTCGAAGAGGCCCTGCTGGGCGGGGTCCTCCGCCGCCAGGCTTTCGGGGTGCCACTGCACCCCCAGGAGGAAGGAGGACCCCGTGCTCTCCAGGGCCTCCACCACCCCGTCGGGGGCCCGCCCGGTCACCCGGAGGCCCCGGCCGATGCGGTCCGCCCCCTGGTGGTGCAGACTGTTGGCCTCGAAGGAAGGCCCCAGGAGGGAGGCGGCCAGGCTTCCCGGCTCCAGGTCCACCCGGTGGACCCGTTTGTCCGAAGGGAAATCGCAGATCGGGTGGACGGCTGCGGGCCCCCCCACCGAGGCCAGGTCCTGGATCAGGGTGCCCCCCAGGACGGCGTTGACCAGCTGGAGCCCCCGGCAGATGGCGAAGACGGGCTTGCGCCGCTTCAGGGCCGCCTCCAGCAGGGCCGCCTCGAAGGCGTCCCGCCGGGGGCTGATGTTCCGGCTTCCCCCCATGGCCTGGCCATACCGTGCCGGGTCCAGGTCCGCCCCGCCGCTGAGGAGGAACCCGTCGAACCGGTCCGCCGCAAGGAGCGCGTCCTCGGTTCCGTGGGTGCAGGAGAGGCTGACGGGCACGCCCCCCGCCCGGGCCACCCCGTCGAAGATCCCCGCGTAAAGCTCCCACAGCAGCATAAACGTGGCCCCCCGATCCCCCTGGAGGGCCTCCATCCCCCGGGCCAGCTCCGGGGCGTCCAGTTCGTGACACGAGACGGCAATGAGAGGTTTCACGGGGTCTCCTCCTCTTTCTCCTTCCGGTCCTCTAACCGCAGGATCCAATCGGTGAACTCCAGCAGGTCCTCCAGCCGGTGCTCCACCACCTCGGTCAGGACCGCCAGGTCCAGCTCCTGGTACTGGTGCACCAGGACGTTGCGAAACCCCACCATCCCTGCCATCAGGGAGGCCAGGCGGGAGGGGATAAGCCCCTCCCGGGCCAGGAGGAAAAACCCCTCCCGGCTGTCCTTGGGGATGCCCAGGCGGCGCACCCGCACGGCGTGGTTCGCCAGGTCGATGCACTGTTCCGCCGCCCTCTGGAGGTTCAGGGCGATGGCGTCCTGCCGGAGATGGTCCCTCTCGAAGGGGACCTCAGAGGGCAGGGACCAGTAGTTCCGGATCTGGCGCACGCAGCGCTCCACGCTCTCCTTCTTGTTCAGCACCACGTCGTCGGTCATGGATGGAGCACCCTCCCGGTGCGGCGGATCTCCTCCAGGATCTCCCGCCGTTCCTCGTTGAGCTTCTGGTAGAAGGACAGGGTGAGCATCTCGAACTCCGCCGCCGCCCTCGGATCCCGGACCAGGAGGAGCCGCCCCGTGGAGACCACCTGGTGCCGGAACACCGTGTCCGCCCTCCGCAGGTCCACCAGATCCACGGGTCGTCCCAGGATCCCCTCCAGGCGGGCTCCGGTCTCCCCGAGTTTCCAGGGATCCGGGGGGAGACCTCCCGGGGGCAGGAGCAGCCCCAGGTCCACATCGCTGTCCTCCCTCGGGGCTCCCGAGGCGGCGGAGCCGAAGAGATAGACCCCCTGGAGGTCCGGAAAGGCCGCAAGCAACGTTTCCTCCAGGCGGGACCGAGCCTCCTTCAGCAAAGGGGTCACAGGCTGCCCGCCTCGTCGTCCTCGAAGGCCCAGGAGTCCTCGGTGACCTGAAGCCGCCGGAGCTTGTCCTCGAAGCCGAACACCGTGGCGTCCAGAGCGTCCACGGCCTCGTCGATGGCCTCCAGTCCCGTGAGGCGGTACTCCTCGGGCATGCGGTTGGCGTAGCGCTTCACCTTCAGGAGGGCCTGGAGGTAGTTGCGCTCCTCCCGGCGGAGGATCTGGGCCACGTCCAGGGCCTCAGGGGACTCTTCCCGCAGGAACAGGTGGGCCACGGCGATGTTGGCGGCCACGCTCATCTCGTCGAACCACAGGTCCGCCAGGGCCTTGCGGAGGCGGCGGCGGGTCTTGGGGTCCTTCACCAGGTTGATGGTGCGGTTCAGGAGCTGGATCAGGTCGTCCACCTCCTGGAGCACCTCCGGGTAGGGACGGGGGGGCAGGGAGCAGGTGGAGACCATCCGGGCCTCCTGCTCCGGGGTGCGCTCCTTGCGCAGCAGCATCCCCACGGAGGGACGCAGGCGGATGCGGGCGGGCTCCGGGGAGGCGGTGAGGATCTCCCGGTAGAGGGTCTCCGTGTCGAAGTCGAAGTGCTCGCAGCGGCTCTTGGGGACGAAGGTGACGTACCCCGTGTCGAAGAAACCCTTGCGCCCCGCCCGGCCGGACATCTGGAGGAACTCGTTGCGGGTGAGGGGGCCGTCCACGAACTTGGCCATCTGGCCGAACACCACCGTCTCCGCCGGGAGGTTCACCCCCAGGGAGAGGGCGTCGGTGCCCACCACCACGTCCAGGATGCGCTCCCGGAAGGCCATCTCCACCAGCAGCTTCTCCTTGGGCAGGAGGCTGCCGTAGTAGACCCCCACTCCCCGGAGGAGCACCTCGGGAACGCGGCGCACCTCCAGGATCTCCGCCATCTCCCGAAGCCGGGCCCGGTCCTCCCGGGAGATCTTCTTGCGGCTCTTGGCGATCTCCTGGGCCAGGAAGTCCACGCCCTTCTTGGAGAACACGAACACCAGGGCGTCGTGGATGTGGGCGTAGCGCACCCCCTTGCGGCGGAACACCAGCTTCGTGACCCGTTCCTTGGTCTCGTAGAGGACGAAGTCCCGCCGGGCCATCTCCTGGAGGTAGTTCTTCACGTTGTCGGGGTTGCCGAAGGTGGCGGACATGACGAGGAGTTCCGTGGAGGGCTGGGTGCCCCGGATGCCGTCGATGTAGGCCCGGGTGCGTTCGGAGTCGTTGAAGATGTAGTGGAACTCGTCCACCACCACCCGCTGGTGGGGGACGCGGCAGTACTTGAGGGTGTAGATCTCCTGGGTGCAGCAGAGGACCTCCGCCCCGGCGTTCTTCTTGAAGTCCCCCGTCTCCAGCCCCACGTCGAAGCCCATGCGTTTGAGGTCCAGGTAGCGTTCGTTGGATAGGGCCTTGATGGGGGCGGTGAAGATGACCCGTCCGGGGGGCATCTGGGCGTTCCCCTCCCGGTCCATGAGCCCCGCCCAGCGGTAGGCCACCCAGGTCTTGCCGCTTCCCGTGGGGGCGGAGAGGATGGCGCTCCTGCCCTCCAGGGCCTCCACCGCCCGTTCCTGCCAGGGGTAGAAGAGGGAGGAGCCTTCCGGAGCCTCGCAGACCGAGTCTCCCGTATGGAGGTCCTCCTCCGTCAGGGGGGGGAGAGAGGGCTCCGTCTCGGCGGGCTTGCGCCTACGCCGGGTCATGGGGAACGGGGTCCTCGGGACCCTCCGTGGTCAGCCGGAGGGAGAGGATGGGAAGGATGCGTTCGGTGCCGTCCACCACCGTGGTCTGCTGGTCGATGCGCACCGCCCCCATGTGCTTGTAGAAGCCCTCGGCGCTGGGGTCCGAGAGGATCCACAGGGAAGACGCCCCCAGAAGCTCCGCCTCCTCGCAGGCCCGGAGGAAGAGCCGGGCGCCGATGCCCCTTCCGATGGCCTCGGGGATGACCCACATGTGGTCCAGCTCCCAGCGGCCCTGGTCGCACAGGAGGGCGCAGAAGCCCAGGATGCGCTCCTCGTCGTCCTCCTCGTAGGCCACGAAGGTGGGGTTGGCCTCCAGGTACTCCTCGGTGACGGTCAGGGGCCCCGCCCATTGGTCCAGGGTCTCGGGGTTGTAGCCCCAGTAGCCCTTGGAGCGGTAGGCCACGTCGGAGAGGTCCTCCGCCTCCCCCGAGCGGGCTTCCCGTATGTGGATGGGGTCGTCGAGCCATTCGCTTGCCACGGCACAGCCTCCCGTTGTGGTGCGTTCTCTACTGGTAGGGACCGAAGGTGAGTTCCTGCTGGTCCTGGTCAAGATAGAAGCTGACGAAGCGCTGTTTGTCCAGGATCTCCCGCTTCTTGCCCCGGATCTCCACCAGGACGCCGGGGTACACGGTGCCCCGGATCTTGATGATCCCCTTGTTGGAGGTCTGGGGGCGCAGGAGTCCCTCCAGGGCGTGTCGCCGTCCCTCCAGGGCCCGGGCCTCCTCCACCAGTTTGTTGTAGTGGGCCAGGAGCTTCTCCATCCGATCCGCCAACTCCGGAGGCAGGGTAGGGCGACCGTCCCGAGTATACCGCGCCAGGGTGGTCTTGATCACCGAGCCGATCCTGGCGGTCTGAGCCTCCAGGTCCTCCGACCGCTCCCGGACGCCCCCGAGCTGCTGGCGGACCCGGAAGTGGGACCCCGCCAGGAGGTGGGTCTTGGTGCCCAAGGGGGTCCCGGCGGTGAAGACGTCGATGCGGTCGTAGGCCTCCAGGCTCCCCCCGATGACCCCTTTGCGTCCCTGGAAGAGGATGGAACCGCAGGCGAAGAGGGAACCGTGGAGGGCATACTGGGTCACCAGGATGTCCCGGTCCGCATAGACCTTGCCGTGCTCCACGTGGCGGGCCTTCACGTCCCGCCCCGCCTCCACGCTGGCGCCCTGCCCCAGGAGCCCCCCGTGGATCACCACGTCCCGGGCCGCCTGAAGCCTCGCTCCCTCCACGTTCCCGAAGACCTCCAGATCCACCCCCGCAGTGACCACGAAGCCCTCCCGCACGTTTCCCCGCACCAGGACGCTGCCCTCGAAGACCACGTTTCCCGTGCCCAGGTCCACGTCCGACGAGACCACGTACACCGGGTCCACCCGCAGCACCGCCCCGTCCAGCACCGGCTGCCCCGTCTGGGTGGCCACGAAGGTCTTCCCGTCCTCCCCCAGGATCACCCCCTTGCCGGGAAGGAGGCGGACGTCCTGGGGCGGCTCCACGGGGACGGGGATGCCGAAGACGTCCACCCCCGGAACGCCCGCCTCCGCAGGCTCCAGGATCGCCAGGGGGTCTCCCTCCCGGACCGCCAGGATGTGCCCCCGGTCCCGGTAGTCCACCTGGGAATCCTCGTCCTCCGGGGGTTCTTCCGTCTCCCGGGGCGCCTCCAGGGAGAAGAGGATCTCCAGACGAGCCTCCCGGGGGAGCTTGGGGGGGATGCCCTGAGCCACCAGGATGCCCTTCTGGGGTGCGCCCTGGTTGCACCGGTCCACCGCCTGGGACAGGGACTCCGCCAGGAGGGCCACGAAGCCCTGGCCGTTCAGTTCGTCCACCAGGGTGATCCAGTCCAGGGGTTTGCCCCCTCCCAGGGGGGGGAAGAGGTCCACGGTGGCAGAGAAGCGGTCCGGAGCCACCGAAACGCGATAGGTCCCCTCCACTCCCTCCGGAGGGATGAGATCCTTCGCCACCACCGGGGAGGAGGCCTCCAGGTTCTTCAGAAGCCGGTCGAGGTTTTCCTCCAGGAGCTTCTGTCGCGCCGCGTCGTCGCCCACCAGGGCCATGGGGATCACCTCGTCTCCGGGACACCCAGGCGCAGGAGGAAGCCCCCGGGTTCTCCCGCCTCGGGACGGCCAAGACGCCTCCAGCGCCCGGGTCGGACCCCCTCCTCCCCCCCCAGGGAGAGGGACAGGACCCCTTCCGCTTCCGGGGAGGCCTCAGGG
This sequence comes from Aminomonas paucivorans DSM 12260, assembly GCF_000165795.1. Lineage (NCBI taxonomy): Bacteria > Thermotogati > Synergistota > Synergistia > Synergistales > Synergistaceae > Aminomonas > Aminomonas paucivorans. The sequence goes on from NZ_CM001022.1 coordinate 2,346,544, forward strand.
AGGGATCCCGCCACTTCCGGGGCCACCTCGTCCAGGCGGCACCCCTGGATGCGCCGCAGCCCCTCGGGAAGGGCCCGATCCGGGAACTCCGCCTCCAGGACCCGTCCCTGGGGATCCAGGAGCAGGACCCCCGCACAGGGATCCCCCAGGAGAAGCCCCGCAAAGGCCAGGTCGCGCACCTGCTCGGCCCTCCGGATTTCCCGTTCCCGCTGCACCGTCTGGCCCAAAAGACCCGCCAGGGATCGGAGGAAGTCCAGCTCCTCCCGCAGGAAGCGCTCCTCCTGGTCCGGCTCCTCCAGGGTCCGGCGACAGACCTCCACCGCCCCCTCCAGAGCGCCTTCCACGAAGATCCCCTGGCTGGTGGACCAGGGGGTGTTCAGGAAGTGTCGGGTGGCATACTCCCGATCCCCCAGGAGGATCCGGGCCTCCAGGGTCTCGGGGGCCCGGAAGGCCCGGGGAACCAGCTCCGCCGCCCGGCAGAGCCGTTCGTCCAGGGCTAGAAAGGGTTCCTGCAGGGTCCGGGCGATCTCCAGCAGGGATCGGCACTCCCTCAGCCGCTCCGTCAGGTCCCGGGCGCTGCGCATGAGGGCCTCGGTCTGCCGTCGGAGGACCGTGACGTCCCGGAAGAGCACCCCCGCCTCCCCCGCCTGGAGGGGAAAGACGGCCCCCTCCCGCCACTGCACCCCCGTATCCTCTCGAAGGGGCAGGGAGAAGTCCTCCCCCTTCCCGGAGCGGACCACCCGATGAAGCCGCTCCCGCAGCCAGTCCCCCAGCTCCGGGAGGTACTCCTCGCAGGTCCGGCCCAGCAGGGACTCCCGATCCTCCCCCCTCCGGCGCTCCGCCGCTCGGTTCAGTTCCCGGAGGCGGAAGGTTCCCTGGGCATCCCGGCGGAACACCGCCACCTCCGTCTTCAGGTTGTCCAGGAAGGCCCGATGCCGGAGTTCCGTTTCCCGAAGCCGGGTCTCCAGGTCGCGACGATGGAGGGCCATGAGGAGGGCCGCCGCCAGCTCCCGATCCCGGACGGGTTTGCCGAGGTAGCCGAAGGAGTCCACTTCCTCCGGGTCCTCCTCCCCCCGCTCCCCCGTCCCCAGAAAGACCACCGGCAGGTCGAACCGCTCCCGCACGAGGCGGGCCAGGACCTTGCCCGAGAGGTCCCCTTGAAGGTCCAGGTCCAGAAGGAACAGGTCCGGCCGAACCCCTTCCTCCAGCTCCGCCAGGGCTTCCCGCACCGTGACGAAGGGCCGCGGAACCGCGTAGCCCAGTTCCCGAAGCCTTCCGGCCAGGTCGGAAGCGGTGTTTTCCTCCTCGCAGACCAGGAGAATCCGAGGTCCCTGCATGCTCTTCCCCCCTCGCGGCGAGGCGGTCGCACCCCGTCGATTCACCGCGTTGTCGAAGCCGCCTGCAACCAGTATAGCCTCCCTTGGAGGAAGGAACAAACCGAAACGGGGGAGGTCGCCCTCCCCCGTTTTCTCGAACCTAGTCGCTGTAGTCGCCCTCCCCCTTCACCCCGCCCCCCGGGGCCGCCCCGGGGCCGAAGGCATCCCGTCGGTGAAGGATCGTCCGCTCCGGCGCGGCGTTGTGGTCCGGCCTGCGGGCGACGATCTCCATCACCCGCTCCGCGGTGCCCGCGGCGCCGAAGGCGACCAGGAACCGCTCCGCCCACCAGGCGATCTCCTCCACGATGGGTTCCTGCACCGAGGGGGGCAGGTCCAGGATGGGGTCGTGGAAGGGCAGGTTGGCCTTCTTGTAGTCCCCGCTCTTGCGGCCGTAGCCCTTGGCGTCGCACCAGGCCACGATCTGGTTCCACAGGTCCGTGGGGATGCCCCGGCCCGGCTCCTTCACGTAGGACCCGTCCTGGATCACCGCGTTGCCCGTGGCGGGGTCCATCTTCAGGCCGAAGATCACGTTCTGGAAGAGGGTGGCCACGTTGCCCTTGCGGATGCCATAGTTCCGGAAGGTGCCCACCTTGTCCAGGGGGGTGCCGGAGATGCCGTGCTGGGCGATGGACACCCCGTAGGGGGCGATGGCGGCGGCGATCTCCACGGTCCGGGCCAGGTCGATGCCCTCCACCTGCCCCGCCGCGGGGTCGTAGGTGCCGTGGAGGCTGCCGTTGGAGATGGCCAGGTAGTCCGGGAAGACCCCCCAGGCGTTGAGTCCCCCGATGAAGTACAGCGCCTCCTCCACCGTGGAAAGCTCTCCCGCCCCCTTGATCTCTCCCACCTCCACCTCCAGGCCGAGGCCCGAGGGGATCCAGTCCGCCAGGTCCCGGGTGGCCCGCAGGTTCTCGTAGTCCGGCAGGTGGGAGGCATCCAGGGCCACGGAGGTGAAGCCCCGGGCCAGCACGTGCCCCAGGTGGGCGGCCCCCTTGAGGACGTCGTCGGGCCCCTTGATGCCGTAGTGGTCCACGTGGAGCCCGAAGACCACCCCGTGGCCCAGCTCGGCGGAATACTGCAGGGCGTAGTCCGGGATGTTCTCGTAGGTGGCGCCGCAGTAGGTGGATTCCGACTTGGCCAGTTCCAGCAGCACCGCCGCGTCGAGCTTCTTCGCCGCCTTGAGGACTCCCTTGATGACCAGGGCGTTGCGGGCGTTGGCCGCCAGCGCGATGGCTCCCGCCTCGTTCATGGCGGAGGCGATGTCCCGACCGCTCACCAGCCCCAGGGGCTCGTTGCCGAACCGGGCCCGGACGTTGAGGGGACGGCGCTTCAACAGGTTCTGGTATGCCTTGCTTGCCACATCCACGACGGGTCTCTCCCTTCTCTCGGGTGCTTCCAACCGGGCGCCCCGAAGGTCGGCGCCGCCCCCATGATACCCCGGAAGGTCAGAGGGGCAACCCCAGGTCCCGCCGGGTGGCCTCCGTGGGCAGCCCCGTCTCGTCCCATCCCTGAAGGGCGTAGAGAAGGCGCTTGGCCTCGTGGAAGGCCTCGGGGGAGATGGGCCGGTCCGCGAAGGGCCCCGAAGGCAGGGGCTGGAAGATCCGGTCCGGCAGGGTGTCGTCCCCTTCCGTCACCCCCAGCCTCCGGTTGAGGATCCGCGCCGCCCCGTGCCCCCGGGCTCCGAGGCGCACCAGCTCGTGGAGGGAGGTCTTCCAGCCCGTCCCCGCCTCCACCAGCTCCGGAAGCTTGTGCAGGGGGAAATAGCTCCGGGGGGCGAAGACGAAGTAGCACCCCCCCAGGTGGTTCAGGGCTCCCCAGAGGTTCCAGAGGGTGGCCAGGGCGGAGATCTTGGAGGGGGCGAAGCCCGTGAGGTCCATGGGGTCCAGGATGCCCAGGCACTTCACCGCCTCGCAGCCGAAGGAGTCCGGGTTGGTGAAGAGGGTGTCGTAGGGGACCTGCATGTGGTCCGCCCCTCCCGCCGCCAGGGCGTACCCCAGCCCCACCCCCACCTTGCCCCGGGGGTCGTGCATGGCCAGCTCCTGCCCCTTGATGGTCAGGACGAAGCGTTCGCTGCCCCGGCCCACCCGGGCGGCGGCCCGTTCCGTGCCCTCCGCCAGCAGGTCCCCCACCCCTTCCCGGGCGGCGATGCGGCCGATCAGGTCCAGCATCCCCGCCTCGTCCCCGAAACCCCGAACCCCCGCCTCGTCGGGAGAGAGGATCCCCTCCTCCACGCACTCCATGAGCCAGGCCACCGCCATGCCCGTGGAGATGGTGTCCAGCCCCAGGCGGTTGCAGAGTTCGTGGGCCTTGAGGATGGGGTCGAAGCGCCCCACCCCGCAGAGGGACCCGAAGGCGGCGATGGTCTCGTACTCCGGCCCCCCGTAGAGGGGGTCCGCTCCGTAGTCTCCCCCCGAGGCCACCCGCTTGCACCGCACCGCGCAGGCGAAGCACCCTCCCCGGTCCACCAGGAAGCGGGACTTGAAGGTCTCGTGGTCGATGTTCCCCGCCCCCTCGAAGACCCCCTCCCGGAAGTTCCGGGTGGGGAGCATCCCCAGGGCGTTGAGCCCCGCCAGGGTGGCGGAGGTGCCGTTCTCCCTCAGGCCCCAGGCTCCGGGGTGGTCCTTCCAGCCCGAGAAGAGCTTCTGAAGCTCCCCCAGCAGCGGGGCGTCCGCCGGGGGAAGGGCCTTGGGGGCGGGGCAGGCCACCGCCTTGAGGTTCTTGGAGCCCATCACCGCCCCCAGGCCGCAGCGCCCCCCCGCATGATGCAGGTCGTGAACCAGACAGGCGAACCGCACCCGCCGCTCCCCCGCCGGACCGATCATCACCGCCGTGGGGTTTTCGTGCCGGCCCTTCAGGGCCTCCAGAACCGGACCGGTCTCCTGTCCCCACAGGTCCGAGGCGTCCCGGATCTGGGCGGTCCCGTCCTCCACCCACAGGTACGCGGGTCGCTCGGCGCGCCCCAGCACCACCAGGGCGTCCACCCCCTGCCGCCTCAGGCCCGGGCCGAAGAAGCCCCCCATCTCCGTCTCCCCGATGCCCTTCCCCAGGGGGCTTCGGGCGTAGGCCCCGGTGCGGCAGGTGCCGTGGAAGGCCAGGCCGTTCAGCAGCCCCGCCGCCAGGACGAAGGGGTTCTCCGCCCCCAGGGGGTCCGTGTCCCCCCTCAAACGGTCCAGCAGCACCGGCAGGGCCAGGCCCTTTTCGCCCCCCCACAGCCGGGTGGTGCGCTCGTCCACCCGCTCGGTCCACACGCGACGCTCCGTCAGGTCCACCCATACCCGCACCGTCTCCATGCCCCTCCCCTTCCCTCGTCCCGCCCCGCCGGGCCCCCACCCGGTCGTTCGGGGCGGCTATCCCTGCCTGCGTCCGGTGTGGCGGAAGCACTCCACCGCGTGGTCGTCCACCACCCCCAGGGCCTGCATGGCGGAGTAACACCCCGTGGGCCCCACGAAACGAAAGCCCCGGCGCTTCAGTTCCCGGCTCAGGGACCGGGAGGCCTCCGTGTGGGGGGGCAGGGGCTCCCCCAGTCGGTAGGCGTGCACCTCCGGCACCCCTCCCACGGGGTCCCAGAAGAGCCCCGACAGGGACTCCCCCCGGTCCCAGAGGGCGAGAAGCGCCCGGGCGTTGTCCCGTACCGCCGCCACCTTGAGGCGGTTTCGGATCATCCCCGGAGCCTGGAGGGCCCGGGCCAGATCCTCCTCCCCCCAGGAGGCCAGGCGCACCGGGTCGAACCCCTCCAGGGCCGCCCGCAGGGCCTCCCGGCGCCGCAGCACCAGGATCCAGGAGAGCCCCGCCTGGAAGCCCTCCAGGATCAGGTGTTCGAACACCCCCCCTCGTCCCGCCGGGGCACCCCCCATTCCTCGTCGTGGTAGGCCCGGTAGAGGGGGTCCTCCCCGGGCCAGGGGCAGCGCACCGGATCCTCCGTCTTTCCCGTCAAGCCCTCACCTCCGGTTCTCGGAATAACAAAAGAAACAAAACAGAGCCGTTCCCCCTGACTCGCCCCCCATGGAAAGAACAAAGGGGCACCCAACCTTATGAAGGAAGACGGCCCTCGCGTTTTCCTTGCGATCCGTCACCACGGATTCTATACTCGCTCCGGGGAAGGTTCCCTTCCCCGGAGGGTGGGATCACCCGGTCCCCCTCCCCATCCCGGAAAGGAGGAGTTCGCATCATGAGCCACCGACCCTCTCCCATCTCCTGTCCCCGCCTTGCAGGAGCGGCCCTTTGCCTTCTGGTATGGGCCTTCCCCGCCTGGGCCTGCACCTCCGTCTTCGTGGGCAAGGACGCCTCCGCCACGGGGCACGTCCTGATCGCCCGCAACGAGGACTACCGGGCGGGCTGGGCGAAGCACTTCCTCGTGGTCCCGTCCCGTTCCGTGGCCTCCGGGGAGAAGCAGTCCTTCTGGAGCGGCATGGAGCTGGGCTACCCCCAGGACATGACCCGGACCTACCGCTACTTCTCCGTCCCCGACTGGATCTATGATCCCAAGGTAGCCCCCGGAGACCCCAGCCAGGAATACACCCCCATGGACGAGGTGGGGATCAACGAAAAGGGCGTGGCGGTCTCCGCCACGGAGACCCAGGGGCTCTCCGCCGCCGCCAAGGTCGCCATTCCCCTGGACGGGCTCATCGAGGAGGCCCAGATCCCCTCCATCATTCTCCCCCGGGCCGCCACGGCCCGCCAGGGGGTGGAACTCTTCGGCGCCGCCATCGAGGCCTTCGGATCCGGGGAGGCGGGGGGCTTCGCCGTCGCCGACCGGGACGAGGTGTGGTACGTGGAGTACCAGGGCCGGACCTGGGCAGCCGCCCGGGTTCCCGACGACCGGTACATCGTGGTGCCCAACCAGAAGGTGCTCTCCAACTTCAACCCCTACGACTCCGCGAACTTCCTGGGGACCGCCTCCCTGGTGGCCCTGGCCCGGGACCACCACCTCCTCCCGGAGGAGGAAACCACGGAAGCCTACGTCCGCGCCCACGGCCTGAACGTGGCCAAGGCCTTCGGCACCCAGACCTGGAAGACCAACGGCGTCCGGGTCTGGTGGGGACACCGCCACTTCTCCCCCTCCCAGGCCCAGGCCCCGGAGCAGGCCTTTTACCCCTTCTTCATGGCCCCGGACCGGAAGATCACCAAGAAGGACATCATGGCCTTCCTGAAGTCGGACAACTACACCGGGACCCCCTACGAGAACCCCAAGCCCGGGGTCACCTCCACGGCCCGGCCCATCGCGGTGCGCACCAATCTGGAGTCCCACATCGTGGAACTGGGCCAGAGCCCTCGGATCCCCGGGGAGATCGGCAACGTCCTCTGGCTGAACCTGGGCAACGGGGTCGACGGGGTCTACCTGCCCTTCTGCCAGGGACTCACCGCCCTGCCCGCCTCCTTCGCCCTGGGGACGGACCAGCCCGAGGCTCAGTCCCCCTACTGGTCCTTCTACGGCTCCTCCAGGAAGGCCCAGGAGCATGACGACACCCACGGCACCCACCTGGAGGCGGGGCTGCGGGGCTACTGGGATCCCTTCCAGGACGAGCTGACCCGGTCCTTCGAGCGCTTCCAGGACTCCGCCCTGAGGAAGAACGCCACGGGAGACGCCCTGGCTTCGTACCTCAACGACCAGGCCGCCCTCTTCTCCTCCCGGACCATCGCCCAGGCCCAGAAGCTCCAGGGCGATCTGGACGCGGCGCTTCCCGCAGGGGCCGCGGCGACCTTCGCTCCCACCTTCCATACCGGGGAGGCCCCCCGGGCGGAGGACGTGCCGGGCTACGTGGCCCCGGACAGCGGCAGCAGCGGCTGCTCCGTGACGGGGCTGGCGCCCTTCCTCCTCCTGCTGCTGATCCCCGCTCTGGGCCTCCGCAGGAAGCGCTAGGGCGGCGGGGGAAGGACCGCAACGGACGAGAAGGGGCGGGGCCTCCTGGGAGGCCCCGCCCCTTCTGCATCCTCGAAAACCGTTCCTACCTCCGGGCCAGGCCGGAGCGCTGGGCCGCCGCCCCCACCGCCGCGGCCACGGCGGGCACCACCCGGGGGTCCAGGGCGTCCGGAAGGATCCGATCCTCCCACAGCTCCCCCTGGGGGATCAGGGCGGACAGGGCCTCCGCGGCGGCCAGCTTCATGGCCTCGTCCACCCGCGTCGCCCGCACGTCCAGGGCTCCCCGGAAGATCCCGGGGAAGCCCAGGCAGTTGTTCACCTGGTTGGGGAAGTCGCTGCGCCCCGTGGCCACCACCGCCGCTCCGGCGGCCCGGGCGGCGTCGGGGAAGATCTCCGGGGTGGGGTTGGCCATGGCGAAGACCACCCCCCGGGGGGCCATGGAGGCCACCATGGCCTCCGTCACCAGCCCCGCCCGGGAGACCCCCACGAAGAGATCCGCCCCCCGAAGGGCCTCACTCAGGTCCCCCCGGATCCCCTCGGGGTTGGTGCGTCCCGCCAGGGCCCTCTGGGGCTCCGTGAGCCGGTCGTCCCGGGGGTCCATCACCCCGAAGCGGTCGCAACACACCAGGTTCCGGGCTCCCCCCGCCTCCAGCATGGCGGCGATGGCGCTTCCCGCCGCCCCCATGCCGTTCATGACCACCCGGACCCGGGAGAGGTCCTTGCCCACCAGCTTCAGGGCGTTGCGCACCCCCGCCAGGACGATCACCGCCGTGCCGTGCTGGTCGTCGTGGAACACCGGGATGTCCAGACGCTCCTGGAGCTTTCGTTCGATCTCGAAGCACCGGGGGGCGGCGATGTCCTCCAGGTTGATGCCCCCGAAGGAGACGGCGCACCGGGCCACCAGGTCCACGAAGAGGTCCGGGTCCCGCTGGTCCACGCACAGGGGGAAGGCGTCGATGCCCGCGAAGCGCTTGAAGAGACAGCACTTCCCCTCCATCACCGGCAGAGCGGCGGCGGGGCCGATATCCCCCAGCCCCAGGACGGCGCTGCCGTCGGTGACCACCCCCACCCAGTCCCCCTTGGAGGTCACCTCGTACAGCGCCTCGGGGTTCCGCTCGATCTCCCGGCAGGGCTCCGCCACCCCGGGGGTGTAGGCCAGGGCCAGGTCGTCCAGGGTCTCGATGGAGACCCGGCTCTCCATGCGGATCTTGCCGCGCTTGGCCCGATGCAGTTCCAACGACCGGGCGTAGACGTCCCGGGGTTCGCTCATGCTGGTCCCTCCCACAAGGTAAAGTCTCCCGTACCCTACCCCCCCGGGGAGGGAACCGCAACGTCGGGGCCTACAGCTTCGCCTTCCGGAGCAGGTCCTTCAGCTTCCCCTCGGTCATCCGGGAATACACCTGGCCCCGAAACTCCAGCACCGGAGCCCCCGCGCAGTCCCCCAGGCAGGAGGTCTTGGCCACCTGGACCTTCCCCGAAAGCCCCAGGTCCGCCACGGCCTTCTCCGCCACGGGGAGGAAGGATCGGGAGCAGGGCCCGCAGACCAGGAGCTTCTCCGCCCCGAGTGCCGCCCCTGCCAGGAAGATCCCCAGGGCCAGCGCCGCCAGCACCGCAACCCATCTTGTTTTTCGAGCATCCATGCCCTCCGCCTCCTTTTTTGAAAAGGTTCTTTGTGTTATCCTACGCCCCCCGAACCTCCCCCGCCTCGGTGGTTTTCCCGACCCCCGGGACCGGGAGTTCCCCCTCTGTGGCCCTGCGGGACCGATCCTGGTAGGATGGGACGTCGCCGGGAACCCACCGGCGCTTCCGAAGGAGAGGACATCCATGGCTCAGGCAAAGGCGGGAGACAAGGTGCGGGTGCACTACCGGGGAACCCTGGACGACGGGACCCAGTTCGACTGCTCCGAGGGGCGGGACCCCCTGGAGTTCGTGGTGGCCTCGGGACAGGTGATCCCGGGGTTCGACGAGGCGGTGACGGGGCTGGAGCCGGGACAGAGCCGGAGCGTGCACATCCCCTGCGAGAAGGCCTACGGGGCGGTGCAGGAGGACCTGCTGTTCCGGGTGGAGAAGGGGGCCTTCCCCTTCGAGCCGGAGGTGGGGATGCAGGTGCGCATGGGCCTGCCCACGGGACAGGGCATGGTGGTCACCGTGTCGGGCTTCGAGGAGGACCAGGTGGTACTGGACGGCAACCATCGCCTGGCAGGACAGGACCTGAACTTCCACGTCACCCTGGTGGAGATCCTCCAGGCCTGAGACCCCGATCCCCCGGACCCCTCCGGGGGTCTTTTTTTTTCGCTCCCCCCTCTGCCGTGGTATCCTGTTGGGTCAGTGGGTCCGCATCGCAAGGGAACCTCGAGCCCCTCACCGTCGATCCTCCCCCATGATCCCGGTCTCCCCCTGCATCATCTCCGCCCCGGATCCCCCGGGGCCAGAAGGAAGGGTTCCCATGCACGACGACTATCTGGAACGCATCCTCACCTCCCGGGTCTACGACGTGGCCCAGGAGACCCCCCTGGAGGAGGCCTCGTCCCTCTCCGCCCGGGTGGGCAGCCGCATCCTGCTGAAGAGGGAGGACCTGCAGCCCGTGTTCTCCTTCAAGCTCCGGGGAGCCTACAACAAGATGAGCCGCCTGTCCCCGGAGGAGCGGTCCCGGGGGGTGGTGGCCGCCTCGGCGGGCAACCACGCCCAGGGGGTGGCCCTGGCGGCCCAGGTCCTGGGCTGCGCCGCCACCATCGTCATGCCCGTCACCACGCCCCAGATCAAGATCGACGCGGTGACGAGGCGGGGGGGCCGGGTGGTGCTCCACGGGGACTCCTACAGCGACGCGGGGGCCCACGCCAAGACGGTGGTGGAGCAGACCGGGGGGGTTTACGTGCACCCCTACGACGACCCGGACGTCATCGCCGGCCAGGGCACCATCGCCATGGAGATCCTGCGACAGCACCCCGGCCCCCTGGAGGGGATCTTCGTCCCCGTCGGAGGGGGCGGCCTGGCGGCGGGGGTGGCGGCCTACGTGAAACGCCTCCGCCCGGAGATCCGGATCATCGGGGTGGAGCCCGAGGATTCCTGCGCCATGGCCCTGTCCCTGGAGAAGGGGGAGCGGGTGGCCCTGAAGGACGTGGGGCTCTTCGCCGACGGGGTGGCGGTGAAGCAGGTGGGGGAGGAGACCTTCCGGCTCTGCCGGGAGTACCTGGACGAGATCGTCCTGGTGGACACCGACGCCATCTGCGCCGCCATCAAGGACGTGTTCGAGGACACCCGATCCATCACCGAACCCGCGGGGGCCCTCTCCGTGGCGGGGGCCAAGGCCTACCTGGAGCGGGAAGGCCTGCGGGGGGGCACCTACGTGGCCATCCTGAGCGGGGCGAACATGAACTTCGACCGGCTGCGGTACGTCTCCGAACGCTCCGAGCTGGGGGAGCGGCGGGAGGCGGTGCTGGCCGCCCTGATCCCCGAGCGCCCCGGGAGCTTCCGCACCTTCTGCTCCCACCTGGGGGACCGCAGCGTCACGGAGTTCAACTACCGCTACGGGGATCCCGACACCGCCAACATCTTCGTGGGCCTCCAGATCCAGCGCCGGGAGGAACCGGCAGAGCTGGTGCGCCTCCTGAAGGAGAAGGGCATCGCCGCCCTGGACCTGTCGGACAACGAGACGGCGAAGCTCCACATCCGCCACCTGGTGGGGGGACACGCCCCGGCGGCGGACCACGAGCGCCTCTTCCGGTTCGAGTTCCCCGAGCGGCCGGGAGCCCTCATGCGCTTCCTGGAGCACCTGCGGAGCGACTGGAACATCAGCCTGTTCCACTACCGCAACCACGGGGCGGACTACGGCCGGGTGCTGGCGGGCATCCAGGTGCCCGAGGAGGACGGGGAGGCCTTCCAGGAGTTCCTGGAGCACCTGGGCTACCCCTACGTGGAGGAGACGGACAACCCCGCCTGCCGACTCTTCCTGGGATGAGGGGACCTGCCGGGGCCGAGGGACCGAGCCGCCCCACCGGCCTCGGCAGGCATCTCCCCGATCATCACTTTTCTGCGGCACCGAAATAACCTATACTTCTGAAAAGCCCGGCGCAGCTTCCCATCCGGAGGAGGGACCCCCATGGCGGTGATGGTCTCGATCCGTTCTTCCCTGTCGTTCCCCCGTCGTTTCCCCGGTCCGTCTTCCCGGGGAGGTCTGGGCTCGTGACGCGGCGATCCCGCAGGACCCTCGGCCTGTCGGTCCTCCTGGCCGCTCTCTGTGCCCTGGGCCTCTGGTTCTACCGCTCCCAGGAAGCCTCCTATTCCCGGCGAGTGGAGGACGAACTCCTCGCCGTGGCGAAGCTCAAGGTGGAGCAGATCGCCGCCTGGCGGGCGGAGCGTCTGGGGGACGGCGCCGTCCTGGGGAACAACCCGTTGTTTCGGAGGGATCTCTCCCGCTGGCTGGCTTCCGCCGCCCCCGAACCCCCCGAGGCGATCCGGATTGTCCTGGAAAACCTGCGGCGTGCCTACCGCTACGACAACATCCTGGTGGTGTCCCCTTCGGGTCGGGTCCTCTGGAGCCTGGAGCCGGAAAATCCCTCCCTGGACGCCACCTCGCTCCTCCTCCTGGAGCGGGCCTTCCGGGAACGCCGGGCCCAGCTCTCGGACCTCCACGAGGGCCCGCAGGGGGTCCCCCACCTGGGGCTGGTGGTTCCCTTCCTCGACCGGACCGGGACCGCCTCTCGCCCCGTCGCGGGGCTCGTGCTGGTCCAGCAGGCTCAAACCCACCTCTACCCCCTCCTGCGGACCTGGCCCGTGCCCAGCGCCACGGCGGAGGCCCTGCTGGTCCGGCGGGAGGGAGACCGGGCGGTCTACCTCAACCCGCTGCGCCACACCCCCCAAGGCCCCCTGAAGCTTCGCCTTCCCCTGCTCCGGCAGGATCTGCCCGCCGTCCAGGCGGTCCGCGGAACCACCGGCGTGGTTCGGGGGGTGGACTACCGGGGAGAAAAGGTCCTGGCGGCCCTTCTGCCCGTTCCCGATTCCCCCTGGTTCCTGGAGACCAAGGTGGACGTCCAGGAGGCCTTCGGGAACTGGCGTCAGGAGGCCCGGCTGATCCTGGCCCTCTTCGGAGCCCTCCTGGCCCTCCTGTGCAGCGCGGGGATCCTTCTCTGGCGGCGGGACCTCCAGGACCAGGCGTCCCTGCGGACCCAGGCGGAGGCGCAGCGGGAGAGCAGCGAGGAGCGCTACCGGAGCCTCTTCGAGGACCACCGGGCCATGATGTGGGTGGTGGACCCGGAGGACGGCTCCATCGTGGATGCCAACCCCGCAGCCGCGGCCTTCTACGGCTGGAGCCGGGAGGAGCTGTCCCACATGAAGGTGGGGCGGATCAACACGAGCCCCCCCGGAGCGATCCGGAAGGCCATGGCCGACGGCCTGGCGGGGTCCCCCATGCCCTTCCTCTTCCAGCACCGCCTGGCGGACGGGGAGCTTCGGGACGTGGAAACCTACACCAGCCCCATCTCCTGGGGGCACCGGAAGCTGCTCTTCTCCATCATCCACGACGTGACGGACCGGCTTCGCCTGGAGCGGGAGCACCGGGTCCTCCAGGACCGGCTGGTGCAGGCCCAGAAGATGGAGTCCGTGGGGCGCCTGGCGGGCGGGGTGGCCCACGACTTCAACAACATGCTCCAGGTGATCCTGGGGACCTGCAACCTGATCCTGGACCAGCTCCCCCAGGAGGACCCCCTGCGGGAGGATCTGCTGGAGATCCACAAAGCGGCGCTGCGCTCGGCGGAACTCACCCGGCAGCTTCTGGCCTTCGGGCGCCGCCAGCCCGCGGTGCTCCAGGTGCTGGACCTCAACGAGACGATCACGGATCTGGTCCCCTCGTTGCGCCGCCTGGCAGGGTCTTCGGTGGACCTTTCCTGGATCCCCGGGGAGGATCTGTGGTCCGTGAGGATGGATCCCTTCCAGGTGGAGCAGGTCCTGACGAACCTGACCACCAACGCCCGGGACGCCATCTCGGGCTTCGGCCGGGTCCGCGTGGAGACGCGCAACGTGACCCTGAACGAGGATTCCGCCCGCATGCTGGACAACCGGCCGGGGGACTACGTCCTCCTGTCCCTCTCCGACGACGGGCTGGGGATGTCCCCGGAGGTCCGGGAACACGCCTTCGAACCCTTCTTCTCCACCAAGGACGACCTGGGGACGGGGCTGGGGCTCTCCACCGTGGAAGGGATCGTGGTGCAGAACGGGGGATTCCTCCACCTGGACAGCGAACTGGGGGAGGGCACCACCTTCCGCATCTACCTCCCCCGTTGGGGAAGCTCGGCGTCCCCCCTCCGGGAGACCCCCCTGGATCCGAACCTGCCCCGGGGGCAGGGGGAGACCATCCTCCTGGTGGAGGACGAGGTCCCCATCCTGAGCCTGGAGAACCGGACGCTGGAGGCCCTGGGATACCGGGTCCTGGCGGCGGAGACCCCGGAGAAAGCCCTGACCCTGGCGGCGGAGCACGACGGTTCCATCCACCTGCTGGTCACGGACGTGGTGATGCCCGGGATGAACGGCCGGGAACTGGCGGAAAACCTCTGGGCCCTGGAACCGGGGATGAAGTGCCTCTTCATGTCGGGCTACACCGCAGACATCATCGCCCGGCAGGGCATCCTGGACGAGGAGGTGCAGTTCCTCCCCAAGCCCTTCTCCATGAACGACCTGGCCGTGAAGGTCCGGGAGATCCTTCGCTTCTGATCCCCCTCCGGAGGGGAGTTGATGCTACACTGCCGGTACTTCGATCTCCGGGAGGACCTTCATGACCTTTCTCGAACTGGCACGCCGCCGCCACAGCCTGCGCCGCTACGACCCCCGACCGGTCCCCCGGGAGGTGCTGGACCGATGCTGCGAGGCCGCCCGGCTGGCCCCTTCCGCCTGCAACGGCCAACCCTGGCGGTTCGTCCTGGCGGACCGGGACCCGCTGCGGGCCCGGTTGGGAGAGGCGGCCTTCTCCGGCCCCCACCGCATGAACCGCTTCGCCCTGGACGCCCCGGTTCTGGTGGTCCTCGCCGGGGCTCCCCTGCCCTGGACCGCCCGTCTGGGGGCCTTCTTCCAGGGGGTGCCCTTCTCCCTCTCCGACGCGGCCATCGCGGGGGAGCACTTCGTCCTCCAGGCGGAGGAGGAGGGGCTGGGGACCTGCTGGCTCGGGTGGTTCGACGCCTCCGGGGTGGCCCGGGTCCTGAACCTGCCCCGGTCGGAGCGCCCCCTCTTCCTCCTGGCGGCGGGCTACCCTCCGGAGGAGCACCGCCCGAAACCGCCCCACCGGATCCCCCTGGAGGAAATGCGCCGCTATGGGGACTGAAACCCGCCCGTCCCGGCTCCTGCTGCTTGCGGCCTACGGGGCCATCTACGGGGTCTGGGGCTCCACCTACCTGGCCATCCGCTTCACCGTCCGAACCCTTCCCCCCTTCCTCACCGGGGGGATCCGCTTCTTCCTGGCGGGGCTCCTTCTCTACGCCCTGGTGCGCCCCCGTACGGAGGCCCCCACCCCCCGAGGCTGGCTCCAGGCCCACAGGATCGGCTTCCTGGCGTTTTTCCTGAGCTACGGGGCCATCACCTGGACGATGGTTCGCGTCCCCTCGGGGGTGGTGGCCCTCATCGTCGCCCTGGAACCCCTCTGCTTCCTCCTCACCGACTGGTTCTGCTTCCAGGGCCCCCGGCCCGTGCGCATGGAGCTGTGGGGGCTGGCCCTGGGCTTCGGGGGGACCGTCCTGCTCCTGGCGGGGGACCCGAACGTGTCCTTCCACGGGACAGGGGGGGTCTACCTCCTCGGGGCACTGGCGGTCCTGGCGACCAGCTTCGCCTGGGTCTACGGAAGCCTCCTGACCCGCACCGCCCCCGTCCACCCCGACGGGGTGCTTGCGGCGGCCATGCAGATGATCGCCGGAGGGTCGCAGCTGCTCCTCCTGGGAACCCTGTGGGGGGACTGGAAACACCTGGGGGAGGCAAGCCTTCTTTCGGTTCTGTCTCTGGCCTATCTGGTGGTCTTCGGCTCCCTGGTGGCCTATACGGCCTTCACCTGGCTCCTGAAGGTGGAGCCCGTCTCCCGGGTGGCCACCCACGCCTTCGTGAACCCCGTGGTGGCGGTGTTTCTGGGTTGGCTCTTCGGGGGCGAGCGGGTGGGACCCGAGACCCTGGTGGCGGGGGGGCTCATCGTGGGGGCGGTGGTGCTCACCCTCTGGGCCCGCAAGCCGGAGCTGTAGGGAACAGAGGGAAAAGCTACCCCTTCTTCCTCATCCGTTTCTCCGCCTCCCTGGCGGCCCGCAGCACGTCGTAGAGCCGGTCCTCCCCCGGGACGAACCCGTCGATGCCCAACTCCCGCAGGGCGCCTCCCGCCGACGGGTCCGTCGGGGTCAGGTCCAGGAGGGCCTGCCGAAGGAGTTCGGCGGCCTCCGGGGGCGTCTCGCGCCGCACCGCCAGGGCGTCCTTGGGGATCTCCTCCGTCTGCGCCAGGATCTGCAGGGGGGACAGGTCCAGCACCTTCGCCGCCCCGTCCCACGCATCGGTGTAGGAGGCCCCTCCGTCCACCTCCCCCGCCAGGACCGCCCGGATCACCCGGTCATGGCTGCCCAGGAAGCGCACCTCTCCGAAGAAGGTCTCCGGGTCGAAGCCCCGCTGCTGGAGAAGCACCCGAGGGTAGAGGTAGCCCGAACCGCTGGTGGGGTCCACGAAGGCGAAGACCTTGCCCTTCAGGTCCCCCAGATTCCTGATGCCCCGATCCTTTCGGGCGAGGAGAAGCCCCCGGTAGGAGGGATGCCCCTTCACCCGAGGGATGGCCAGGACCTGCATGGGCACCCTCTCCGCCGCCACCACGTAGGCCAGGGGAGAGAACCAGGCCAGGTCCAGCACCCCTTCCCGGACCCAGTCCCCCAGGGCATGGTAATCCGAGGAGACGAAGACCCGGACCTTCCGGCCCAGGCGCCTTGCCAGGGCCTCCGCCGCAACGCCGTAGGTCTTTCGGATGTGCTCCGGCGCGGCAAAGGGGGTGAAGCCTACCCAGAACTCCTCCGGGGGGCGGCAACGCCCCACCCGGGTCTGGAGGGAGAAGACCTCCCCGCCCATGTCCCCCAGGGAGACGTTGAGAATCCCGGCGCTCTCCGCTTCCCGGGCCAGGGCTCCGTCCAGCTCTCCCACCTCCGAGGAGGCGGCCTTCGCCTCCTCCCCCAGGTTGCGGGCCTCTCCGGCGAGGCTCTGCGCCGCCTCCGCCTGGGCCACCACCCGCCGGGAAACCTCCTGGAGCCCTTCCCCCATGCGCAGGGCCAGCCCCCCCGCCCGGTCCACCGTCCGGGCGGTGTCCTGCACCGCCCCGGCGCCCCGGCGGAGCCCTTCCTGGGCCTGAGAGAGCCCTTCCACCATCCCTCCCAGACGCCCCCGAAGGTCCCCCATGGCGTGGTCGATGCGCACCGCGATGTCCTGGGTGGACACCGCCAGGTTCCCCACCTCCCGGGCCACCACGGAGAAGCCCCTCCCCGCATCCCCCGCCCGGGCCGCCTCGATGGCGGCGTTCAGGGCCAGCATCTGGGTCTGCCGGGTCACCTTGCCGATCTGCGCCAGGAGTCCCGACACGGTCTCCGCCGCCTCCAGCAGTCCCTGGGTCAGGGCTTCGTTGCTCGCCGCGGCCCGCTCCAGTTCCCCCAAGGTCCGTTCCAGGGCCCGGATCTCCTCCTGGGCGCCTCGGATCTCCCCCCGGGCCCTTTCCTCCTCCTCCGCCAAGGAGCGGGCCCGCTCCCCTAGGGCGACGCTTTCCTCCGCCAGACCCGCCACTCCCCGGGCCACACCGCCGATTCGAGGGACCTGGGAGGACAGGCGCTCCCGCACCTCCAGCACCTTCCCCCGCAGGGCCTCCGCCGCCCGGGCCTGCTCCTTTCCCACCCACAGGGTCTGCTGGAGCTTCATGCCCAACCGTTCCGCCGCATCCAGAAACACCCCGGACAGACCTGCCGCGTCCTTCGCCTCCACGGGTCAACCTCCTCCTTCGCCCCCTGCGGGGCCGGGTGAAGTCCCCTCTCTGGACTCTGGCGGGGATAGGGATTTTTCCGTATTGTAATCCATCTTCTCGGTTCATTGATGACAATCCCGTTCCATGGGGAAGGGAACCGGGGGTTGACGAACCGCCGGAGGACGAGTAATCTCTACTAAAACGATAGGGTTGGTGGGAAATCATGGCGATCACGCAGAAATGCCAGTACGCCCTTCGGGCCCTCTTCGAGCTGGCCTGCAGGGAAGGGGAAGGCCCGGTGCGCATCGGGACCGTGGCGGAAGCCCAGAACATCCCCCCCCGCTTCTTGGAGGGCATCCTGAACACCCTGAAGGCGGGGGGGTTCGTGGAGTCCACCCGGGGCAAGGAGGGAGGGTATCGGCTTCTGCGCCCTGCGCGGGACATCTCCGTGGGGGACGTGATCCGGTACCTCCAAGGTTCCCTCTCCCAGGTGGACTGCGATCCCGGATCCAGCCGGGAGCCCTGCGGCCTCTACGGGGACTGCGTGTTCCGCCCCCTGTGGGAACGGGCCCAGAAGGCCCTGGAAAGCGTGTACGACTCCACCACCATCCAGGATTTCGTGGACCGGCAGGCGGAGAGGGAACGGTGTGGATCCCCCCGGCGCTCCTGCGGCGGGAGGGACCCCGAGACGCCAGTCGAACGAGGTGAAAGGACATGAACCCACGCAAGGTGTATCTGGACCACTCCGCCACCACGGCGGTGGACGAATCGGTGCTCGCGGCCATGCTCCCCTTCTTCCGGAGTTCCTTCGGAAACCCCAACAGCCTCCATGCCTGGGGGCGGGAGGTGCGCAAGGCGGTGGACGAGGCCCGGGAAAAGGTGGCGGCCCTCATCGGAGCCCAACCCCAGGAGGTGCTCTTCACGGGAGGGGGCAGCGAGGCGGACAACCTGGCCGTCAAGGGGACCGCCTGGGCACGGCGGGACAGGGGGCGACACCTGATCACCTCCGCGGTGGAACACCACGCGGTGCTGGACACGATGAAGTGGCTGGGGAAGAACGGCTTCGAGGTGACGGTGCTCCCGGTGGACCGGGAGGGGTTCGTGTCCCCCGAGGCCCTGGACGCGGCCATCCGCCCGGACACCACCCTGGTCTCGATCCTCTTCGCCAACAACGAGATCGGCACGGTGCAGCCCGTGGCAAAGCTGGGGGAGGTCTGCCGGAAGCACGGGGTGCTCTTCCACACAGACGCGGTGCAGGCGGCGGGGCACCTGCCCATGGACCTCTCCACCCTGCCGGTGGACCTGATGACCCTGGCGGCCCACAAGATGTACGGCCCCAAGGGGATCGGGGCGCTGTACGTCCGCAAGGGCATCCGCCTCACCCCCCTGATCCACGGGGGAGGGCAGGAGTACGGCCTTCGGTCCGGCACGGAGAACACCCCCTACATCGCCGGATTCGGGGAGGCGGCGGCCCTGGCGGCAAAACGCCTGGGGAACGGGGACGTGGACCGGGAGCGGGCCCTGCGGGACCGGCTCATCGACGGGGTGCTCTCCCGCATCGAGGATTCCTTCCTCACCGGGAGCCGGACGGAGCGGCTGCCCTACCACGCCAGCTTCTGCATCCCCCGGGTGGAGGGGGAGGCCATGCTCCTCCGGCTGGACTTCGCAGGCATCGGAGCCTCCAGCGGATCCGCCTGCACCTCCGGCAGCCTCGAACCGAGCCACGTGCTCCTGGCCCTGGGGCTGCCCCACGAGATCGCCCACGGCTCGGTGCGCCTGACCCTGGGGAAGGACACGGCGGAGGAGGACATCGACTACGTCCTGGAGACCTTCCCCCCCATCGTCCAGACCCTGAGGGGCCTGTCGCCCTTCAAGAAAGCCTGAAAGCCCGGTTCAGGGAGGAGGAACGGACATGTCCCAGTACACGGAAAAGGTGATCCAGTACTTCATGCAACCCCGCAACGTGGGGAGCCTGGAGGACCCCGACGGGGTGGGAGAGGTGGGCAACCCCCGGTGCGGGGACGTGATGAAGATCTATCTTCGCGTCCGGGACGAACGCATCGAGGACGTGAAGTTCCAGACCTTCGGCTGCGCCGCCGCCATCGCCACCAGCTCCATGGCCACGGAGATGGTGAAGGGCAAGACCCTGGAGGAGGCCCTGAAAGTGACCAATAAGGACGTGGCGGAGGCCCTGGGGGGACTCCCCCCGGAGAAGCTCCACTGTTCCCTCCTGGCGGAGCAGGGCATCCGGGCGGCGGTGGAGGACTACCGGCGGCGGCAGAGGGGCGAAGCGATCCCCGTGGGGGCTCCGGCCTGCGAGGACCACGACCACGGGGAGGGGTCGGACCGTGTGGCCGACTGAGGGAACCGTGGTGGCGGTGTGCACCTCCGAGCACAAGGGCACGGTGAAGCGCGACGTGGGTTCCGGAACCCTGGTGGAGGAGCTGGGGCTGGAGGGGGATGCCCACGCGGGGTTCGCCCACCGGCAGGTGAGCCTCCTGGCCCAGGAGGACATCGACACCATGAAGGAGAAGCTGCCCGATCTGATCCCCGGGAGCTTCGCGGAGAACCTCACCGTCCGGGGGGTGGACCTGGGCTCCCTGTCCGTGGGGGACCGCATCGAGGCGGGACCCACCCTGCTGGAGGTCTCCCAGATCGGCAAGGAGTGCCACACGCGATGCCAGGTGTACCACGCCACGGGGGACTGCATCATGCCCAAAAAGGGCATCTTCTGCCGGGTGCTCCGGGGAGGCCCGGTACGGACCGGCGACCCGGTGCGGATCCTGGCGCGTGAACGAGGGCTCTAGCCCTCAGGCAACGGGACGGGGGAGGACATCCCTTCCCCGTCCTTGACGGGCCAAAGGCATGTCTCTATCATTCCATCAAATACATGGAGATGCTCTATCCATACGAAAGGGGGAGACAACGATGGCTCTCGTGCAAGCCCGAATCCCCGAGGAAGTCAAGGAAGAAGCGGAGCGGATCCTGAAGACCCTGGGACTGGATATGGCCAGCGCCATCCGCGTCTTCGTGTCCAGCGTGGTCCTGAACAAGGGATTGCCCTTCGAGGTGGCCATCAAGGACCCCTTCTTCGCCCCTCCCAACATGCGACGTCTGGAGCGATCCATCGCCTCCCTGGATGCGGGGAAGGGAAGCGCCCACGACCTCCAGGAAGACCATGACATCGCCTAACCTGCTCTGGTCGCCGGAAGCATGGGAAGAGTATCTGGACTGGCAGAAGCAGGACAAAAGGACCATGAGGCAGATCAACAGGCTGATCCGAGACATCCAAAGGAGCCCCTTCAAGGGAATCGGCAAACCGGAACCCTTGAAAGGGAACCTCTCGGGCTGGTGGAGTCGGCACATCGATCCCCAAAACCGCCTCGTCTACCGACTCTCGGAAAACCGAATCGAGATCGCCCAGTGCAAAACCCACTACGGGGACAGGTGATCCCGCCGCTCCGGGAAGAACGCCTTTCTTTCCCCCCAGGCGCAGGTCGTCACCCCTCCCAGGGGTACTGAAGGGCTTCGGCGCAGCGGAGCGCCGTCTCCCGACCCGCCAGCTCCGCCACCAGGGCGAGGCTCAGGTCCACGCCGCAGGTGACCCCTCCGGCGGTGGCCACGTTGCCGTCCCGCACCCAGCGCCGCTTGACCAGGCGGATCCCCGGGAAGGTCCCGAGGAGTTCGTCGTAGAAGTGGTGGTGGGTGGTGGCCTCCTTCCCCTCCAGAAGCCCCGCAGCGGCCAGGACGAAGGCGCCGGTGCACACCGACGCCACCAGGGCCCCGGACCGGGCGGTGCGGCGGAGGAAATCCAGGACGACCGGGTCCCGGGAGGCCTCCTTGCGTCCGTCCCCCCCGGGCACCAGCAGCAGGTCCAGCTTCGGGGCCTCCTCCAGGGAGGTTTCCGGAAGGATCCTCAGGCCGTGGTAGGCCCGCAGGGGGGAAAGGTCCGCCCCCAGCACCCGGGGACGGAACGATCCGGGACACACCTCCTCGGCCATGCCGAAGACCTCGTAGGGCCCCACGAAGTCCAGCTCCTCCATGCGGGGAAACGCCAGAAAACCCACGGTGGTCATGGTCCTGCCTCCCTTCTTTCCGAACAGACCTGACTCCCCGAGAAGGGAGATCACGCAAACCCCAGAAAGACCGCCAGAGCCCGGGTCACCTCAAGCAGCGTTCCCTCGTCCAGGCGACCTATCCTCGGACCGATGCGCTCCCGAGGAACGGTCATCGCCTTGTCGACCATCACCTGAGATGGCTTGCCGAGGCCGTTTTCGGGCGAAGGGACCACGGAGATGCGGAAGATCGGGGTGGGGCGCAGCGTCCCGGTGACGGGGAGAAGGGTCACGGAAGGATGCTGGTCGAACAGATCCGACTGGATCACGAGGGCAGGACGGGGCTTCCCGTAGTCGCCCTGCAGGGCCACCGTCACCAGATCCCCCCGCATCAATCCCAATCCTCCCTGTTCGCCGCCTCCTCCAGAAAGGCCAGGATCTCCCTCTCCAGCGGATCCTCCCGCAGCAGGGTGGACTGTCGACGGCACTCCTGAGCAAAGCCGGGACGCCTCGTGTCGGGGACCCAGATCTGCAAGGGCCTCATCCCCGCCGCCAAAAGCCGCTTCCTGTGTCGCGCAACCCGTTCTCTCGCCGTCGCACCCATGGACTCACCCCCAGTTACATGTAACGATAGGCTCCCCTACGCCCCTCGTCAACGGTCCTCCCCCGACCCCAGGGCGTCCAGGTCCTGATCCAGGGCGTCGGAGGGGAGGGCCTCCACCCCCCGGAGCCGGCGTTCGATGGCCCGGGTGCGCACCGCCGCCCCGTCCAGGGCGTTGCCCGCCTCCTCGATCTTCTTGCGGGTCTTGTCCAACACGTCGCCGAACTTGCCGAACTCCGTCTTCACCTGTCCCAGGAGATTCCACACCTCCCCGGAGCGCTTCTCGATGGCCAGGGTGCGGAAGCCCATCTGGAGGCTGTTGAGGAGCGCCGCCACGGTGGTGGGTCCCGCCACCACAACCCGGTGCTCCCGCATGAGGCGTTCGCAGAGCCCGTCGATGCGCAGGGCCTCGGCGTAGAGCCCCTCCACGGGAAGGTACAGCACCCCGAAATCCGTGGTGTAGGGGGGCTCCAGGTACTTCTCCCGGATGGTCCGCCCCTCCCCCAGGAGGCGCTGTTCCAGCTGGCGGCGGGCGGTCTGTACCGCCCCCCCGTCCCCCGCCTCGGAGGCGGCCACGAGACGCAGGTAGTCCTCCTGGGGGAACTTGGAGTCCAGGGGCAGCCAGACGGGGCCGATGCGGTCGTCGGACCCGGGGAGGCGGATGGCGAACTCCACCCGCTCGGCGCACCCAGGGCGGGTGGCCACGTTGAGGGCGTACTGCTCCGGCGCCAGGATCTGCTCCAGCAGGTTCCCCAGCTGGATCTCCCCCCAGGTCCCCCGGGTCTTCACGTTGGAGAGGACCTTCTTCAGGTCCCCCACGTCGGTGGCCAGGGCCTTCATCTCCCCCAGTCCCTGGTGCACCTTCTCCAGCCGCTGGGAGACGCTGGCGAAGGCCTCCCCCAGACGCTGCTCCAGGGTGGCGTGGAGCTTCTCGTCCACCACCTGGCGCATCTTCTCCAGCCGGGCGTCGTTGCCCTCCTGGAGGGCCGCCAGGCGTCCCTCCACGGTCTCCCGCACCGCGTCCAGCTTGGCGGCGTTCATCCGGGTCAGCTCCCCCAGGTGGGAGGAGAAGGTGTCCAGCTGGTCCTTCTGCAGCGTCCCGATCTCCCCCAGCCTCCGAGCCTGGGTCTCTCCGAAAGCCGTGAGGCCCTGCTGGAGTTCCGCCCGGGCCTCCCTCTGGGCGCTTCGGGTCTCCTCCCGGAAGGCCGAAAGGCCTTCCCCGAGGGTGCGCTCCGTCTTCTCCACGCTGGCCTCCAGGGCCTGGAGGCGCACCAGAAGTTCCCGGGCGCACTGTTCCAGGGCGGCGCTGCTGTGACGCATGCGTCCCAGGGCGGCGAAGACCGCCGCCAGCATCAGGCCCGCCGCCAGGACTCCTCCGATGAGCAGAACCCCCATGTCCTCTCCTCCTTATTCGATCGTCTTGCTCCCCCCGGGAGTGGTGGATCTAAACTAGCCCCTGAGTGGAGTTCTCGTTTCGTCGGCCTCCGCCGTCTCGATCTCCGAAGGGGCTAGGCCCCTTCGGGCAGCAGGTATTCCGGTTCCGGGGCCCCCGGGTCGTACGCCGGCCCCTCCGGGTGCGGGGAGGGCTTCGGTCTGGGGGTGGGTTTCGGCTGCGGCTTCGGCGTAGGTTGGGGCTTCGGCTGCGCCGAGGGAGTGGGCTTCAGGTCCGGGCTCGCCTTGGCCGCCCCCGGGGAGGGGTGCGCCCCGGGAGAAGGTTTCGCCGCAGGGGAGGGCTTCGTCCCGAGGGTGGGCACCGGGGTGGGGGACGGATCCGGGGTCAGGGGCACCAGGGGGAAGGGGAAGTTCACCCGCAGGTGGGTCACCCGCTTCAGGGGCGAGTCCGGTCCGTTTTTCGTCACCGACGGCAGGGGCTGCCACTCCCCTCCCTCCAGGCGCACGTCCACCGAGGGGGTGCGGACGATACGGTCGAAGATCTGCCCCGCCTCGTCCCGCTCCTGAGGCCCCGGCACCAGGAAGCCCGAGAAGAGGGGCTCCCGGCCCGGCTCGCTGTACTCCGGCGCCACCGGGGCGATGATGAGCCACTCCGGCTCGTACCAGGCGGCCTTCATCTCCGGGGACTTGGCGTGGCGCTCCGGAAGGATCTGGAATCCCCCCCGCTCCCCCGGAGGGGCGGTGGAGATGCACACCACCCCGGGGTGGTTGGCCCGGATGCGCCCCACCCCCTGGAACTGGCTGCCCTCGAAGAAGCCGATGCCCGAAAAGGGGTGCACCACCTTGGCCACCTGGAGGGACCGGCCGGGCCAGTGCACCGTCACCGCCCCCTCCAGGCGGTTCTCGAACTCCACGGAGAGGGGGCAGTCCGCCCGGGGGTGGACGGTATATTCCAGGGCCACCGCCTGCTTCAGGGACTCCTCGGAGAGGGGCTGCCGGGCCCCGGACTTGTCGATGGCCGTCACCGGGGTCCCCACGGTGGGAGCCCAGGCCCCCCAGAGGCTCTGCCCTCCCACGCTGTCCACCACCACGGCGCTGGCGGGACGGGAGGCGGGGGCGATGGTGAAGGTGGGGATCAGGCTGATGATCCGCCCCCTCCCCCGCTCCACCGCCAGGAGCAGGTGGATGGCGTTGGCCCCCGTGGCGGCCACGCAGCCCGGCCGGGCCCACTTGGAGGCGTCGAACCCCGGCCAGAGGGAGCGGTAGGGGACGCTGCGCACCTCCCCCACCTGACGCACCGTGCCGTCGGGCAGGTAGACCCGCACCTGGCGTCCCGGCTCCAGGGGGATGACCACGGTGAACAGGGACTGGGCCGACGCGGGAACGGCACAACAGAGAACGGCAAGGCACAGGATCGCCCGCCGGAAAAACCATGGGAGCATGGGACCGACCTCCTCGCGAACACCCGGAGGGGACGATCGTGACCCGCTCCGCGAAACGCCATGATACCACTTCCCCACCGAGGGTCCCGGGGATCGCGCGGGACCCCGGTGGTATCCTAAGGACCGATCCACGCTGCGGAAGGGAAGGTCGTCTCCATGAAGGGAATCGCCATCCTGCTGCCCCTGGGGCTCGTGGTCGCCCTGGGGGCCCTGCTTCGCCGACGAGGGCTCCTGCCCCGGGAGGTGGTGCCCTGCCTCACGGGGCTGCTCTACTGGGTGGCCCTCCCGGCGCTTCTGCTGCGCACCGCCGCCTCCGCGGGGGCGGAGGCCCTGGGACACCCCGCCTTCTTCCTGGGGGTGAACCTGCCCTTCCTGGCGGTGCCCCTCCTGGCCTGGGGGATCGCCCGGTGGGCACACCGGGGAAACCGGCCCCGGCAGGCCTTCTCCGCCTTCGCCTCCATCCGGGCCAACAACGTCTACCTGGGGCTGCCCGCGGTGACCCTGGCCATGGGAGAGCCGGGGGTACAGGCTCTGTCCGCCTATCTGGCGGCGGGGCTGGTGGGGTACAACGTGGCCTCCCTGGCCTGGGCGGAGCTGGTGCGCACGGGAAGGCTGGACCTTCCCACCCTGGGCAGGGCCCTGGGACGTCTGGCCCGCAACCCCCTGATCCTCTCCACCCTGGGGGGACTGGCCTGCGCCGCCGCGGGACTGGAACGCTTCCCCGCCCCCCTGGACCTGCCCCTGAAGATCCTGGGGGACACCGCCTCGGGGCTGGCACTGCTCTCCCTGGGGGCCTCCCTGGAGTTCCGCGCCCTGGGCAGGGCGGTGCGCTCCACCCTGCCGGACAGCCTGGTGAAGCTCCTGCTCCACCCCGCCCTGGCCTGGCTCTGCCTTCTGCCCTTCGGTCTGCCCCGGGAGCTGGTGTCCGCCTCGGTGCTGGTGTCCGCCATGCCCCACGCGGTGAACTGCTTCATCGTGGCCCAGGAGATGGACCTGGACGCCCCCTACGCCGCCGACGCGGTGCTGGGCTCCACCCTGCTCTCCGCCCTCAGCTTCCCCCTCTGGCTGGCGGTCCTGGGTCTGGGCTGACCGAGACCGCCTCCCGGACGACCTCCACCCACCGTCTCGCCACGGGGGAGTGGGTCGTCATGTCGTGCCATCCCCAGAGGACGGAGAGGAGCAGGACCCCCAGGATCAGGGCGCTGCCGCCTTTCCCGTGTCCCCTCCAATGAAACGCCGGCAGGAGGAAGAGGGCCACCCCCAGGGCTCCCAGGAGCATCCGGTCCAGGCTGCACCCCCCCGGAACCAGAAACCACAGGCCCACCCAGACGACCCCGCAGACCGCCCAGAACCGGCTGGCCCGCCCCTCGGTTCCCCAGAGGAACACCGTCCCCGCCGCCAGGATCCCCACGGTGGGGGGGAGCACCTCGGCACAGAGGGTCAGGAGCTGGGGGGCCGGAGGGAAGACCCCGCCCCCCGCTCCGAAGAGGCGCCGGAGAAACCCGACCCCGAAGGCGAACAGCCCCAGGGGGGTGAAGATCACGGTGTACAGGGCCAGGGTCTTGTGCCGATCCCCCTCGAAGGCCCCCCAGAGCCCCAGGGCCAGCCCCAGGGCCAGCCAGGCCCCCAGGGGGTGGCAGAAGGGGGCGACCCCCAGGGTCAGGGCCCCCAGAAACAGGTAGAGGCTCTTGTCCGTCTTCCCGTAGTGATGCAGACAGTGGAGGCTCATGGCCAGAAACAGCAGCCCCAGGGTGCCCGAGGGGCTGGTGGTGACCAGCAGGATCACCGCAGGGTGCACGAAGGCCAGGAGCGAGGCGGCGGTCTTGGTCCCCGGCCCCAGGGGGGCGTCCGCCAGCACCACCAGGAAGCCCAGCACCAGGAGGGCCGCGGCGAAACCGCAGAGCAGCCCCCAGAGCCGGGCAGGGTCCATCCCCCCCAGGGAGTGGGCCATGAGGGAGGGGATCAGGGGGGTGTCCAGCACCATCTGCGGGGGATTCGCCAGGGACCTCGCCGCCTTGCCCGTCAGGTCCAGGGCCTCCGGGGTCACCAGCCCCGCGCGGAAGAGACGGGTCGCCGTCTCCCCCACCAGCCCCCCCGTCGTCAGGGATGCCAGGACCGCCGCGGCGAGAGGCCGATCAGCCCAGTCCATGGGTGGTCTTCTCCCAGTAGAAGGGTTTGGTGAAGAGCTGCCACAGGGCCTTGTAGGCCGCCAGGGAGTGCAGCAGCCAGTAGATCGGGTTCAGGAGGGCGTAGGGGGTGAGGCGGAAGAGCTTCCGCCGGAACACCGCCAGCATGTTGAGGTGGATCGCCAGGGCGTTGCCCACCACCAGGCAGAAGGTGGACATGGCGAAGACCCCCGGGGGGAAGAGCAGGGACAGGGCTTCGGGGCGCAGGGTCAGCCAGAGGAGGAACAGCCCCCACAGGAGAGGGTTCACCAGGAAGGTGACGCAGGTGCCTCCGATGAGCAGCTGGAACCCCCAGAAGGCCCG
Source organism: Aminomonas paucivorans DSM 12260 (assembly GCF_000165795.1). NCBI lineage: Bacteria > Thermotogati > Synergistota > Synergistia > Synergistales > Synergistaceae > Aminomonas > Aminomonas paucivorans. Next base: position 2,373,702 of record NZ_CM001022.1, read on the forward strand.
GCCCCCGATGCGCCGGTAGAGCCGCAGGGGGTGGCGCATGTGCACCAGGTAGGTCTGCATGTACCCCTTGATCCACCGGGAGCGCTGCCGCAGCCAGTTGCCCAGGCGGCTGTTGGCCTCCTCGTAGGTGGTGGAGTTGAGGGTGGCCACCCGGTAGCGGTGGGCCCCCGCCCGCACCCCCAGGTCCGCGTCCTCCGTCACGTTGAAGGGATCCCACCCCCCCAGCTCCCGGAGCACCCGGGTGCGGAAGTGGTTCGACGTGCCCCCCAGGGGGATGGGCAGCCTCAGGGCTTCGATGCCCGGGAGCATGTAGTCGAACCAGTAGGAGTACTCCAGGGTGAACATGCGGGTCAGGAAGTTCTGTTCGCTGTTGTAGTAGTTCAGGGCCGCCTGGATGCACACCAGCTCCGGCGGCCCCTTGCGGAACGCCGCCACGGCCTTCTTCAGCTGGTCCCGCTCCGGCACGTCCTCCGCATCGTAGATGGTGAGGTACTCCCCCTTGGCGAAGAGGAGGCCGTAGTTGCAGGCCTTGGGCTTGGTGGTGGGCACCGAACGGGGGACCCGGACGATCTGAAAGTTCGCCGGAGGCCGCGCCTCCCGGAAGGCCTGGAGGGTCTGGGGGTCGTCCTCCTCCAGGAGCACCTTCACGTCCAGGCGGCTGGCGGGGTAGTCCAGATTCCGGATGCCCTCCACGAGCTTGGGCACCACCCCGGGTTCCCGGTACAGGGGCAACAGAAGGGTGTAGACCGGCAGATCCTCCTCCCGAAGCGCCGCCACCTCCTCGTCGGACACCTGTTCCTGGATCTCGTACCGCGCCCCCTGGAGGGAGGCGGCCAGCTTGAACAGGATGGACACCAGATAGAAGGCGTTCACCGCCACGAAAAGCGCCGTCCCCGTCCGGGTCGGGTCCCGCCAGAACGCCGCCGCGAGCAGGGAGACCAGGGCCCCCAGGAAGAGGATCTGCCCCCCCGAAAAGGTCACCAGGGCGGACTCCTCGGGAGTCCGGAAGAAGAGCCCCATGACGCTCTCGTCCACGTAGCGCTTTCGGAAGCTCCGGTCCAGGGCGAAGTACAGATCCCGGTCGCTGGTGACGAAGGGCTCCACCGGACAGCCCAGGCGACGGGCCAGTTCCTCCAGTCCCTCCCGATCCTCCGGGTTCACCAGGGCCACCCCCAGGACGCCCCCCTCCCCCACCTCGCAGGGCACCATCTGGCGACGGCGGAGGAAGTCCTCCCCCACCCCCCGGACCCCCAGGCTCACCGCCTCCGGGTCCGGGGGTTCCTCCACCAGGTTCCGGTAGGGCAGGCCGGACTGCTCCGAGAGAACCCGGGCCAGCTGCTGCCCGTTGATGATCCCCTGGGCCATGAGGATGGTGCCGATGGGGGACCCCCAGATCTTCTGGATTCCCAGGGCCCGGTCCAGATCCTCCTGCCCGATGTCCCCGCTTTTCAGCAGGGCCTCGCCCACCCGCATGGCGTCCTCACTCCTGATCCCGCGACTCCGAGTCGGAGAACCGGCGCTTCTTCTCCTCCTGGGCCCCCCGGCGCCGGGAGTTCTGGCCGAAGTACAGCCGCGCCAGCAGCGCCGCCAGGAGCACCCAGGCGCCGAAGAACACGTAGGGGCGGAACCGCTCGTACCCGTACCAGGGGAACGCGGGCTTGCCCTCCTCCTCCACCCGGAGGAGCTGCTCCCGGGTATCCAGCACCGTGGCCCGCCCGGGGTCCTGGAAGAGGAAGACGTTCCCCGAAAGCCGCCCCAGATGGGCCGGATCCTCCATCCACGCCCCCGCCCTCTGGAGCACCTCCGGACGGACCACCGCCTGCAGCGCCAGGGAGGGCACCCCGGCAAGGCTTCCCACCTGCCCCACCGCCAGGGGAACCTCCGGGCGTCCCCTGAAGAGGACCTTCCGGTCCGGCAGGCGGACCAGGGTGGAGGCGTCGGTGAGGGTGAGGGGAAAGTCCGGCTTCAGCCCCTCCGGGAGGGCCTTCCCTGAAACGGCCACCGCGTACCCCACCCCCTTCAGGTCCCCGGGCTCCTGGAGGAAGCGGACCTCCGGGAAGGGGAACCGGTCCGGGGGAAGGGTGGCGCAGAGAGCACCCCAAAGGTGCGCCGCCGCGGCCAGGCCCATCCCCTTCAGGTCCCGATCCACCAGCAGGACGCCCCGCCCCGTCATGGCCAGGGGGAACCCGACAACTCCCAGACGCGCCGCCGATCCGGAGCCGGTCACCCGGGCACCGCTGCCCGGGTAGAGCTCCGCCCGGCGCAGGGCGGGCTGCACCCGACAGGGGCTGCCCGCCTTCCCGTAGCGGAAGAGCAGCCGCAGATCGTTGCGGGGACCGATCCCCAGCTCCGGGGGAACCGGGACCTTCAGGTCGAACCGCCCCCCGGGAAGGGCCGCGCTGGCCGCCAGGGCTCCGTTCCACAACACGTCCACCTGCACGGGGACCCGGGGGTCCTCCGGGACGGAGCAGGCCCCCCGAAGGGTCAGCTCCACCGCCCCCGGGACGGAGGCGTCCGAAGCGGCGTAGACCGTCCCCTCCAGCTCCGCCGTCAGGACCCCCTCGCCCCGCAGGGTCCCCCGGAGGGGCAGGAAGGAGGGAATCCCTTCGGGCTTGCGGGAATCCGACTCCTCCACCCCCAGGACCGCCGAGGCGGCGGCTCCCATCAGGGACAGGTCCGCCACCTGCCGGGCCACCGCCGTCAGGGCGGTCCCGTCGGCCCCGGAAATCAGGAGATCCCGCCCTCCCTCCACCCGAAGCCCCGAAGCGGACTGGGGATCCGTCTGCACCCGTACCCGGGGGAGGACCCCCGCCCCGGCCTCCTCGGATCCCCGGAGGAAGAAGACCCGTCCGGGAAAGCGCCGGGAGAACCGGGCGAAGAGGCCCACCGCCGAGGCGACCTCCTCCGGGGTGGGCTCGTCGGGGAGGACCACCGCCACCCCGTTCTGGAGCGCCGCCACCCAGTCCGCGGCGGTCTTCACCGGCAGGGGGGCGTACCGGAGCACCAGGGCCGTCTGGGGCCGGAGGGTCACGTTCAGGTTCCCCCCGAAGGCGTCCCGACACAGGTCGTCGGTCCGGTGGATTCGGGTGCGCACCCGCAGGGACACCCCGGACTCCCCATCCCGAGCGGGATCCAGAGGCAGGCTCAGGCGAACCTCCCCGGAGACGCCTCCCAGGGTTCGGGACACCGGGGGACGCCCCTCCAGGTCCGCCAGGACCACGCTGTCCCCCGCAAGCCCCGGAGGCGCGGAGAGGGCCAGATCCACCCGGCTCCCGGGAAGGACCTTGCCTCGGGGGAGGGGAAAGTAGAAGGTCCGCTCCCCCCGGGGACCCTCCAGGGAGACTCCCTCCCGATAGCCCAGGTCCGCGAGGGTCACCGCCCGTTCCTCCGCCGAGGCGACCCCCAGCAGGGAGGTCCCCAGCAACAACGCCGCGATCCACCCTTTCCAGCCCGTCTTCATGCCCCGTCGTCTCCTTTCTTCCCCCTGGCGCCCTCAGGTCCAGTCCGCTCGACCCGATTCCTTCAGGTGATCCACCAGGCGGCGCAGTTCCCCCACCCGATCCCGAGGGCACACCAGCACCCCCTCGGGGCACGCCGCCACCACCAGATCCCGCACTCCGAAGAGGGCCACCCTCTGGGAGCCCTCGTCCACGATGCAGTCCCGGCACTCCAGCAACGCCGCCCTTCCGGCGGAGACGTTGCCGTCCCGATCCCGGGGCCGGATCCGCTCCAGGGAGCGCCAATCTCCCAGGTCGTCCCAGCCGAAGTCCCCGGGGAGCACAAAGAAGGACGAGAGCCTCGAAAGCAGGGCGTATTCCAGGGAGATCGCCGGGAGGGACCGGTGCACCCGCTTCCGCTCCTCCCCGTCCCGATCCCTCCAGGCCCGAAGGAACCCCTCGTACCCCTCCCGGAGCCGGGGATCGATCCGCCCCGCCAGCTCCGCCAGCCGCCGCACCTGGAAGACGTAGATCCCCGTGTTCCACAGGACCTCCCCACCCCGGATCAGGTCCCGGGCCTCTTCCTCCGAGGGCTTCTCCACGAATCCCACCCCCTGGAAGATGCCTCGGACCGGAAGGGGACGAATCCGCAGGTACCCGAACCCCGTCTCGGGACGGGTGGGAGGCACCCCAAAGAAGAGCATCCGCCCGGAGTTTCCCCAGGTCAGGGCCACCTCCAGAAGGGACCGGAAGCGCCGTTCGTCGGCGATGCGGTGGTCCGAGGGAAGCACCGCCACCACCTCTCCCTCCCCGCGGAGGGAGGCGATGCGGGCGCATCCCAGCAGCACCGCTGCGGCGGTGCTGCGTCCTTCCGGCTCCAGGAGGATCTGGGGCTCCGGGACCTCGGGAAGGAACTGCCGGACGAGGGGCTCGTGACGCTCCCCCGTCACCAGGAAAACCCGTTCCTCTCCCACCAGGGCTACCGCCCGGTCCCAGGTTCGGGCCGCCATGACCCGATCCCCTCCCGCCAGGGGAAGGAACTGTTTGGGACGGGACCGGGTGCTGCGAGGCCAGAAACGCACCCCCTCTCCTCCCGCCAGGATCAGGATCGAAGGCATGGATGTTCCCTCCCTCCCGGTTCCTGTTCAGTATAGGGCTATCGCGTTCCACCGGTAAACCCGCGAAGGGAAACCCCCAGGGCTCGGCGAAGCCTCTCCGCTTCCCGAGGGCGATCCAGGACGCCGAAGGTCCCCCGCCCCTCCCAGACGCACCAGGGCACCCCCAGGGATTCCAGGGCCCTGCGAACCTCCCCGAGCCACCGGGCCCGGTCCGCAGGGGGGGAGGAGGCGGTGGCACCGAACTCGGCGCACCAGACCGGAATGCCCGTTCTGTCGCTCCACTTCCGGGCCGCATCCAGGGCGGCTCGATGCGGACCCTCCCCCCAGGAACGGGAGGCATAATCCCGCAGGAGCCCCCGAACTTCCGGGGAAAGAGCCTCCTTCGGCGTTCCCCTCGGGGGATAGGGAACGTCCCGCAGCTCCCTCCAGGCCCCGGGCCCCCAGTCGGCCCCCTGGTGGGTGAAGGGGTGGGGATCGTAGTAGTGGAACCCCGCCACCAGCCTGTCCTCCTTGGGGGGATCCAGCTCCAGCAGACCCTCCAGGCTCCCCCAACGGGCCCCGGAAAGCCCCACCCAGAGACGGGGCGCTTCGGCCCGCACCGCCCGGAGGTACCCCTCCTGGAGCCGGGACCACCGTTTCGCGGGAACGTCGAAGGGTTCGTTCAGGGGTTCCAGCACCACCCGGTCCTCCCGAAGGGTCCCCAGCCGCCTCGCCAGGGAAGAGAGAAGCCGGCGGTGCCGCGCCGCGGCGTCGCCCCCCCGAAGGATCTCCCGGACCATATGGGGATAGGGATGAAGGTCCACCACCACCACGAGCCCTCCCCGGACCCAACGCTCCACCGCCTCCGTCACCGCGGCGACCCGATCCGTCAGAAGACGTCCCTCCCCGTCCCAGAGGGCCTCGGGATCCACGGGCAGGCGCACCACCCGAAACCCCGCCCGAAGGATCCGTTCCGTCGGCAGGGAGACCAGCCGCTCCCCCCAGACCCGGGGATCTCGGGGGGACTGGGCGAAGATCCCCGAGAGGTTCACCCCCGGTCCCGCTTCCATGGGAAAGCGGGGAGCCCCCCCCGCAATCCCGGCCCACCCCAGCCACAGGACGCAGCACACCGCCGCCAGCCGTCTCACGGGCACCCTTCCTTCCTTGCGGGGATCCTGACAGCAGGGTAGCATAAGACATCGTTCTCCCCGGAGGTGATCCCATGAACCCCCTCCTCCCCGACCCTGCCTTGCCCCGGGACCTGTCCGCCCTGGCGGCGCTCCAGAGGGAACTGGCCTCCCGGGTGATCCGGGAGGATCGCTTTCCCGACCCCCTCCGCCTGCTGGGGGGGCTGGACTGCGCCGCCCCCCGAAGGGACGGGAAGACCTTTCTGGTGGCGGCGGCGGTGGTCCTCCGAGCGGAGGACCTGACGCCGGTGGAGCAGGTCACCGCCACCCTGCCCGCTCCGTTTCCCTACATTCCCGGGTTTCTCTCCTTCCGGGAGCTTCCGGCGCTGCTGGAGGCGGCAGGGAGGCTGCGGCACGTGCCGGACCTGTGGCTGGTGGACGGGGCGGGGATTGCCCACCCCCGGAGACTGGGGCTGGCGGCGCACTTCGGGGCGGCCCTGGACGTGCCCTCCATCGGCGTGGCCAAGAGCCGCCTGATGGGGACCTATCAGGAACCGGGGTGGGAACGAGGAAGCGCCTCCCCCCTCTGGGACCGGGGAGAGGCGCTGGGTTGGGTGCTGCGAAGCCGGAGGGGCGTCAAACCCCTCTTCGTGAGCCCGGGACACCGGGTTTCCCTCACCGGGAGCCTCCTGTGGACCCTGCGGGCCTGCGGGCGCTGTCGCCTGCCCGAGCCGACCCGGCTGGCGGACCGGCTCTCCAAGACACCAGGCTAACGATACAGGAGGAGATACAGCGCCGCCCCCAGGAGGGCCACACCCAGCCCCACCAGTCCCAGGAGAAAGGGGGGGAACCTTTGGGGGGAACTCCCTTCTTCCGGGAGGGGTTCCTTCTGGGGCACCCGCACCCGCACGTTCCCGGAAAGGCACAGGGCCCCCAGGATCCCCTCGGAGAGGTACAGGTCCACCTGGGCGCTTCCCGTCTCAGTGGTCTTGATGCCCGTCACCTTCGCCGCCACCACCCCGTCGAAGGTCGGATTCTGGTTGCGGAACAGGCCGAAGAAGAACGAGTCCTCCGGCAGGGCCGCCAACACCTCGTCCCCCACCTTGAGATCGTGCAGGGGCACCCCCCGCACCGGGTCCATGAGGGGCTGGCACCGGAGCACCACCAGGTGGGGCGCCGCAGGGGCCGCCAGGGCCGGAGCCTCTCCTTCCTCCCCCTGCTCCTCCTGCCGGAACTGGGCCTCCTCCCGGGCCTTCTTTTCCTCTAAAACCGCCTGCACGTCCTCCGGAGACGGGTCCTCCGCCTTCACCATCCCCACCGCCTTGAGGGCCAGGCGCTCCCCCAGGAAACGGGTGAGGGCGTGCTCCAGGGTCTTCACGTTCCCGTGCTTCTGCGTCTGGGGCAGCAGGTTCTGGTCCAGCAGGAACGTCTCCATCTGGGAGGCGGCGAAGGAGAAGAAGGAGGGCACGTCCCCCTCCCTGCGATCCCGGAGGACGTCCAGAAACCGCTTCCAGGGAAGGGAGGGATCCAGGGGCTCCACCGAGCCGGTGGTCTCCAGGAAGAGCACGTCCTTGGATCCCACCAGGGCGCAGAAAAGAAGGTACACCGCCTGCCCCTGTTCGTTCTTCCCGTCCAGCATCCCCTTGAGGACACCGTAGGTCTGCACGCCTAGCGTCATGGCCCGTCGCCCCTTCGCGAACAAATGATACCTATTCTCTTATTGTAGCCATAAAGACCCTTCCCGCAAAACCCCCCCCGTTTCCCCAAGCCCGATCCCTCCCGGACCGAGGTCTTGAACGGGCCGGGACCAGTACGCCCCGGGAGAAATAGCCCGGGAGAGGGGACGCCCGGGGTCGAAGGGCGAAAGCCTCCCCGATCCGGACGGGAAACCTCAAATCCCGAAGAGGCCTTAAGAGAAGGCGGGGAAGCCCCGAAGGGCCTCCCCGCCTTGCGGGCAGGTTCGCGAAAACCTCAGGAAGGAGCCGAGAGCCTAGCGACGCCGCTTCAGCAGGGACAGGGGCGCCAGGAGCAGCAGGGCCAGGGGGCCGTAGCCGAAGGCGCTGCAGCCGCTGCTGCGATAACGCTCCGTGGGGGTCGCCGACACGAGCTGCCCCGGGTTCGCCGCCACCCGGACGACGTAGTACTCCGCCTCCACCTTCCCCGTCACCCCGTTGCGATCCCGCACGGCGTTGTCCACCACGTCGAAGTGGAAGGTCCGCTCCGTGGCGGAGGCCGTGCTGTGGGGGGTCAGGAGGACGAAGCCCGTCATGGTGCGGGTTCCCGAGGCCCCGGCCTCATAGGTGGGCAGGACCAGGAAGATCTCCGACCGAGCCGCAGCATCCGCTGCGGAACGGCGGAAGGTGAGGTCCGCGTACAGGGTAGACCCGTCCCCCTGGAGCAGGTTCACGGGGGTCACGGCGATGTTCGCCGTGTACCGGTTCACCGGAACCCCCATGAAGCGCTGGATGAGGTCCCGGGCCTGGTAGCCGAAGGAGGACGCCCGGACCTGGGAGGCCCGGGTCCCGGAGGTGGTGCCGGTGCCCAGGATCAGGTTGCGGAACTCCGCGGCCCGCTGGGAGGCCAGGGGATCGCTCCCCAGGCTGTACACCGCTCCGTTGGTGATCCCCGAGAGGGTTTCCCCGATGAGGCCCACCGTGGGGATCAGGCTCGTCCCGGGGGTAGGCTGGAGGGTCCCCGTGGGGGAAGCCACGGGAGTCTCCGTGGGCAGGGGGGTCTCCGTGGCCCTCGGCGCCACCGTGGGTGCCGGGGTCAGGGTGGGGGCCAGCGTGGGGACGGGGGACACTACCGGCGTGGGCGTTCCCGTGGGGGTGGACGTGGGAGTGGGCGTGGCTGCCACTGCCTTGAAGATGGCGATGCGGGCGTCGAGGCTATTTCCTGGCGTATCCGTCGAAACGTTGATGTACGTATTATCGCCAAGGTTGACCATACCAGTGGTAGCATAGTTATTTGTCCCCGTATCGGTACTCAGGGCAACCCAGGTATTGGCGCCATCTTTAGCACGAACCACTACCCCATCATAGGCACCCGTAAGAGTCACACCAACAATAGAAATGGATAACGCGGTGGTCGTTGCCGGAGCAGCCCCGATATTCCCTGAAACCTGGTACGGATAGTAGGTCACCGTGGTGAAGATCGCGTCGGAGGCCCGCCTTTGAAGTTCCGTGCTGACGGCCGTCCGAATCGCTGCCCCGGCTTCGGTTTCCAGTTCCGCCACGGCGTTCGGCCCTGCCAGGAGGGCACCATCTGCAGAAATGGCAAAATTATCCGCCGTCAGGATGGTCGTGGGAACCCACGTCCCTACCGTCACGGCCCCCACGATGGCAGGCAGAGCCACCAACAGGGCCCCCACGAAGAGAATCAAGACCACGCTGAAACGCCTTCCCTTGGTTCGCATCTTCCCTCTCCCCCTCTCGACGTCTCTTCGAAAAAGCCCTCCGCGCGCCGATCCTGCGCGCATCCCACCATCCGCCGATCACCGGATCTACGCGCCTCATTTCACCACGTTCCCCAGACCTCGTCAAGAAACGGCGCCTCTCTAGCGCGACATAGCAGAAGAAGGAGCCACGGATACCGCCCCCTGGGACGGTCTCCGTAGCTCCCCGACTCCTCGATTCCGCCGAAGGCCCTCAGTCCACGATGAACAGGGTCGCCCCGGTTTCGGTGCGGGAGCGATGGGGGTTCTCCGGGTCGTCCTCCGCCTGGTAGCTCATACCGGGAGTGAGGGTGAAGACCCGCCCGTCCTTCAGCTCCGTCACCAGGGTGCCGGAGAGGACGTAGAGCACGTGCCCCCGGGCGCACCAGTGATCCGCCCGGTACCCCGGGCTGTACTCCACCACCCGAACCCGCAGGTTGCCTCCCTCGAAGGTGCGCCAGAGGGCCACCCCTTCCTCGCCCCGATGCTCCGTGGGTTCCACATCCTCCCATCGGGTGACCCCGAAGGGCACGTCCTGGATCTTCACACCCCATCCCTCCTTCGGATTCGTCGAAATGCGCCAGGCCCTACAGGCCGAAATGGACCTTCAGGTCCTCCTCCACCCCGTCGTGGAAGGCCGCCGCCCCCGGATCGGGACGGGTCAGGAGGCTGACCCCCACGTACAGCCCCGTCGCCACAGCGAGGCCCCAGATGCCCGGCCAGTGTCCCAGGGGTTTCCATCCTGCGGCCGAGAGGGCTCCCACGACCGCCGCGCCCCCCAGGAGGCTCGCCAGGGCCCCCGCCCTCGTGCCCCGGCGCCAGAAAAAGGCCCCGGTCACCGCGGGAAGCTGCACCAGGAGCCCCCCGGAAGCCATGGCGGAGAGCACCGCGATGAGCCCCGGTCGGGCCAGGGCGAAGGCGATGCAGGCCAGGGTGATGACCGGGATGGCCCCCTTGCCCCAGGCCAGCTCCCGGGCGTCCCCCATGGAGGGGCTCAGTGCCCGGGCCAGGTCCCGCCCCACCTGGGAGCTCAGGGTCAGGACGATGGAGTTGAGGGTGGACACCGCCGCCGCCATGATGCTCAGGGCCACCACCAGGGCCAGGGGTCCGGGCACCCGGGAGAGGAGCTCCGGCATGGCCCCGTCGGGATTCGCCAGCCCCGGGAGGGCCACCCCCGCCGCCAGGCCCAGGTAGCCGCACAGCAGCGTGTAGGCCAGGCCGAAGGCCGCGAAGAGCAGCACCATGCGCCGAAGGCTGGCGGGGTCCTTGGGGATGTAGAGACGCTGCACCACCTGGGGGTTCGTCACGGCGAAGAACGCCCAGGGCAGGGCCAGCCCCAGGAAGAGGGGGAAGGACCAGGTGGCCCGAAGCAGCTCCGGCCTCGCCGTCAGGGCGCCCCCCAGCCCCCCGGGAAGCATGCGGGTCTGCAGGAACAGCACCAGCAGCACCGAGGCCACCAGCATGATCCCCGACTGGAGCGCGTCGGTCCAGGCCACGGAGCGCATCCCCGCCCACCAGGAGTAGGCGAAGGCGATCCCCGCCGCCAGGAGCACCCCCATGGCGAAGGGAAGCCCCCCCCCGGAGAGGGTGTTCAGCAGGTAGCCGATGCCCATGAGCTGCACTGCCGCGTAGGGAAGCAGCATCACCAGGCACAGGGCCGCCGCCGCCCCCCCCACCCGCTTGTCCCCGTACCGCAGGCTCAGCAGCTCCCCCGGGGAGACCAGGTCGAACCGCCGCCCCGCCGCCCAGAAGCGCGGCCCGAACACCGAGAGGAGCACCACCGTGCCCAGCAGGTAGGTGAGTTCGAAGCCGATGGCCGCCGCCCCGGACTTGTAGGTGAGCCCCACCAGCCCCACCATCATGAAGGCGCTGTAGGTGGTGGCGCTGTAGGTGAGGGCGGACACCACACCCCCGATGCCCCGGCCCGCCAGGAAGTACTCCACCACCCCGGAACCGGTGCGGCGCCTCGCGTAGGCCGACAGGGCGGACCCCGCGGCGAACCACACCGCGATCCCCGAGAGCAGCCAGGTCAGTTCCACCTCCGCCCCCCCCATCCCCTCATGTACCAGGCCCCCAGGAGGATGATCCCCCCGGTCAAGCCGATCCATCCCGCCAGGGCCCCCCCGACGCCGCCTCCGTCGGGCAGCCCCCAGGGCAGAACAAAGCACCCCGCCCCTGCCGCAAAGCCCCCGGCGCACCAGACCCGCTCCCGAGTGGTCACGATCCCTTTCTCCTTTCCCCCTCCCCCGTCACGGCGGGGGACAAAAACCCCTTTTCCTTCAGCGCCCGTTCCACCCGATCCAGGGTGGCCTCGTCGGGGGCCTCCAGGGTGTGCAGGTGGAACCCGTCGGCCAGGCTGGACAGGGGCCGCTGCCCCGTGCTGGTGAGCAGGTGGACGAACCGCACCACCTCCGCCCGGGTGGAGCAGCCGATGGTCCCCCGCAGCTCCCCGTACACCGGATGGTCCACCACCACGTCCACCACACGCCCCCCCGCCTCCACCACCGCCACCAGTTCGTCGAAGATGTCCTCCTGGTCGTGGCGCACCGCCACGATCCGCCGCACCGACCGGCCCGACGTCTCCAGGACGTAGCCGTGGGAGGTGGCGGCCACGGGCAGCCCCCGGTTGCGCAGGTGCGCCACGTCCTGCACCACCGCCTGGCGGCTCACCCCCAGGCGTTCCGCCAGCTCCGCCCCGCTCAAGGGGCCCCCCGCCTCCCGCAGAAGCGTTTCCAGCAGTTTCAGCCTTCCAGAGCGATCCATGGGCCCACCTCCTTGCTATAGCTGCTAGTTTACAGCAAAAACCCAGACACGACAACAAAGGGGCCCCGGCGCGTCGCCGGAGCCCCGGGAGGACGACAGGATCGTCTAGAGATCCCCCAAGGGTACGTTCAGGAGGGGGTAGCTCTGCCAGCCCCGGTAGTCGAAGTGCCACCACTCGTCGGGGAACACCGTGAACCCCTCCGCCTCCATGCGGGCCCGCAGCAGATCCCGCAGGGCTCGCTGTCGGGAGGTTCCCCCGGGGTAGTCCGGCCGGGCACGGAAGGAGAACTCGTCGAACCCGCTGATCATCTCCAGGGGCCTGCGGGTGGCGAGATCCACCAGGGAGAGGTCCACGGCGCAGCCCCGGTTGTGCCGGGAGCCCTTGGCGGGGTTCGCCACGAAATCCCTCTGTCCCGGGGGCGTGGCGTCCCAGAACATCTTCGTCACCCTCCAGGGCCGGTAGGCGTCGTGGATCACCAGCCCCAGACCCAGGGGAACCAGGGCGCGCTGCACCCTCACCACCGCCTCCGCCGCGGGACGCTGGAGGAAGGCCCGGGGCTGGTCGTAGAGGGACAGGCCCATGAAGTTGTTCGACGTGGCGTAACGGAGGTCCAGGACCAGAGAGGGATCGAGACGCACCAGCTCCACCAGGTCCGGGGACAGGAAGTCCCCCGCCTCCCGAGGGGGGACCGCCCGGTCCGCCCGGCGGCGCAGCTCCCCCAGGGGCAGACGGGGGAGGATGCGGAAGGTCTTCCCCAGCTCCTCCGGAAAGAAGTGGCGCCGGAAGGTCCTGCGTCCCACCCGACAGGCTGTCCCCCGTCCCGACCCGTCCCGGGTCGCCGTCAGGGTCTCCCCCGCCGCCCCGGTCAACCCGGGGGCGAGGGCGTAGCGGTCCCCTCCCAGGGGACGAAGGCTGCGGGGCTTCGGGACCCCGAAGGTCCTCTCCTTTCCCCCGCCGGGCTCGTAGAGGACCTCCAGCGCCCCGTCCCGCTCCCGAAGGAGGAGCCGCCCTCCGTCGTCCTCGTAGAACCCCACCAGGCCCCGCAGGGCCGCGGGGGGTGCGTCGGGCAGGGAAGCCCCCAGCGCGGGGAGCCCTCCCAGGACCCAGATCAGAATCCCCAAACCCACGAACAGACGAGTCGTCCTTTCCCGCAACCCTTCCCGCACCATCCGCTACCCCTCCCCTCCGGCGGTCTTCCGCCCCCGTTCGTAGTGCCGCCGGGCCTTTGCCCGGTTCCCGCAGGTCTCCATGGAACACCATCGCCTGGTGCCGTTCCGGGAACGATCCAGGAAGAACCAGTCGCAGTCCGGGGCCTCGCAGCGCCGCAACCGCCCCAGGGGGGAGGCCAGCAGGGCCAGGATCCGACACAGCACCTCCCGAAGGGGGCGGTCCAGACCCGCCGGGTCCTCCCAGGCCCAGGTCGTCCCCTCCGGCCCGAAGTCCAGGCGCCGTTGGGCCTCCAGGTCCAGCCGGTCCCGCTGGAACCCCTCCCGATCCCGAAGGTCCGGGGCCTCCCCCGCCACCAGCGCCCCCAGGATCCGGGCCAGTCGCTCCCGGACCTCCCGGGCCCGGCGCAGCGCCTCCCGGGCTCCTTGGGCATCCCGGCGCGCCGCCTCCTCCAGGGAGGAGATCGCTCCCTCCTCCAGCAGCCCCGTCCGTCGGGCGAAGCGCAGCAGGTCCCCGTACTCCTCCAGGGCCTCCTGGACCTCCGCCTCCGGAAGCCAGCGCCCGTCCCGGGTGTTCAGGAAGTCCAGGGCCGGATCTCCTCCCACCAGCCGGAACCGGTCCACCAGGCGGGAACTCCCCCGCTCCGCTTCGGCCATAATATAACCCCCTATTTACGATTGACAGGTTATTCGAGACCCCCTACAGTGGGGGCACGTTTCATTCTAACCGGCAAAAACCAGGAAGGGAGGGATTCTCCATGGCGACCCTGAGGGGGGCCTTCGAGGCACGGGGGAGAAGGGCACGGACGGTGGGGGCGGAACGGACGGAGGAGCTGCTGGAGGACCTCTTCCGCGGGCTGGAGCGCCGCCCCCTGGACCCGCACCTCCAGAAACGCTATATAGAACCCTTCCGGGAGCGGGCAGGGGTCTTCCCCCAAGCCCGATCCCTGGTGGTGGTGGCCTCCCCGGAGCCCCCCACCCCGGTGCGCTTCCGCCATCGGGGGCGGCGGATCGAAACCCTCCTGCCTCCCCAGTACGCCCATCAAAAGGACCTGGAGGAGGCGACCCGCATCCTGCGGGAACACCTGCCCCCGGGGGAGCGCTTCGAGGCGGTCCGTCTGCCCCTGAAACTTCTGGCCGCCCGGTCCGGCCTGGGACGCTACGGACGCAACCGGGTGCTTTTCGTCCCGGGCATGGGAAGCTGCTGCCACCTGGCGGCCTTCGCCCTCTCCCTGCCCCCGGAGGAGGAGACCTGGGGCCCCGCGGAGCCTCTGCCTCGCTGCTCCTCCTGCGGCCTCTGCGTGGCCAGGTGTCCCTCCGGGGCCCTGGGGAAGGGGTGGCACGACTTCGACTCCTCCCGCTGCCTCACCCGGCACAACGAGGAAACGGATCCCCTGCCCGGCTGGATGGACCCGGGGTGGCACCACTCCCTGCTGGGGTGCACCCGCTGCCAGGAACTCTGCCCCGCCAACCGAGGCATCTGGGACCATCCCCTGTCCCCGGTGGACTTCGATGAGGAGGAGACGGAAGGGATCCTCCGAGCCTCGGGCTTCGAAGCCCTGCCCGGCCCGGTGCGGGAGCGCCTGGCCGACCTGGGGCTTGCGGAGGACTTCGCCCCGGCGGCCCGGAACCTGCGGCTCCTGCTGGGCTGAAACGGGACGGGGGACCCACCGAAGGGGTCCCCCGCCGGAACAGACGTCCCGAAGCCCTGGCGGACGTTCAGCGGACGTAGAGGTGCAGAGGATAGGTGCGGTAGGCTGCGGCGGGCATCTTCTCGGTGGTGAAGAAGCCTGCGGGGGACAGGAGCAGGTCCGGCAGGCGGTTCACCAGGGTGGCGCAGGTCAGCTCCACCGTGGCGGGGCAGGCGATCTGGACGGTGGTGTTCGGCTCCCCCTTGAGGACCCAGTCGTTCCGGTCCACCTCGCCGGGGGCGTACACCTTGCCGATGCACTGGGTGACGATCACCGGCCCCTGGTAGGTCTCCGTGGTGACCACCGCGGACATGCCCGTGGCGTGCCCTGCGGGGATGGTGGTCCCCAGGGTCTCGGACTTCAGGGGGACGTCGTGGAACGTGGGCACCAGCTCCTGTTTCATGCCCTTGATGGTCCAGCCCATCTGGGAGCAGAGCCACTCGTTGGAGTTCCACACATAGGAGGGGAGGGAGTCGTTCTCCGCGATCTCCCTGCGGAAGTCCTCCTTGCTCAGCCCCGCTCCGTGGACCTTCGCCAGGGCGATGCCGTAGTCCTCCACGTTGTAGCTGGTGACCCCCTCGATGCGGTCGATGCGGTGGGTGGCCCCCGCCAGCACGGAGATCAGGTTGCCCCAGAACACGTCCTGGTAGCCCGATCCCGCCAGAGTGCACCCCGTCTCCTTGGCCAGCCGGTCCAGCCGGTTGGTGATGGCGGGGGAGGTGGTCCAAGGGTAGAAGGCCTCCTCGCAGGTGGTGATGGCGTTCACCCCGTAGCGGGCCGCCCGCTCCAGGTGGGGGAGCATGTCCTCCATGAGGCTGGCCACGGCGATGATGCAGGCGTCGGCGTCGCAGGACTCGAACACCGAGTCCGCGTCGGTGTGCACCGGCACGTTCAGCTTGAAGCCCAGCCCCGCCACCTCACCGGCGTCCTTGCCCTCCAGCTCGGGGTTGCCGTCGATGGCCCCCACGATCTCCGCGCCCTTCTCGTGCAGGTACCGCAGGAAGACCTTGCCCATCTTGCCGCAGCCGTACTGGATCACCCGGATCTTCTCCATGACCTTCGTGCCTCCTTTGCGCCGCGAGGGCGGCGGGATCGGACCCATTTTGTTCATGGGTTCACGTTTCACCCTTCCGGAAAGCTTACCCCAGGAACGAGGGGACCGCAAGGGAACCCCCTGCGGCAAGTCGCAAGACTACCGCAGCCACGAAAGGAACGGCCGGTTCCGATCCGAGGGGGCACGCAACCTCAGGGAAGCCCCCTGCTCCATCCCCCGAAGGCCCCTCTTCTGGTAAGGTACGGCGGTGGATCGCACCCTCTGCGGCAACCCCGGCTCCCCCGGGGAGAAAGGAGCCCTATGCCCGCCCCCTGGCGCCTCCTCCTGCACCTCTTCTGCCTCACCACCGCCGGGGCCTCGGTGGAGATGGCGTTCTATCTCTTCGCCCCCTATCTGCGCGCCACCGGCTCCCCCCACATGGAGGCCCTGGGATGGATCCTGGGGATCTGCTACGGGTTTTCCGCCTGCCTGCGCCCCCTGGCGGGGCAGCTGGTGGAGCGGGTGGGATCCCGGCGCACCCTCTGCCTGGGCTACGGACTGGTCCTGGGAGGGGCGGCGACGGTGGCCCTGGGGGCCCGTTTTCTTCCTGCCCTGCTGGCGGGGAGAGCCCTCTTGGGGATGGGCTACAGCCTCACCATCGTCTCCTCCACCACCTACCAGATCGCCGCGGTGCCCCCGGAGGCGCTGGGCCGCACCCTCTCCCTCACCGCCGTGGGCTATACCGTCCCCACCCTGCTGGTGCTTCCCGCCCTGGAGGGCCTGCTCCGGGGAGGGCACACGGGGCTGTTCCTCCTCTTTCCCCCCCTCTTCGCCGGAGGGGCCCTCTTCCTGGCCTGGCGCCTCCCCCCGGGGGAGCCTCCCCGGGCGCGGGACGCCGCCCCCGGGACCCCCTTCCGGGACATCCTGAAGGTCCCCGCCTTCCGGACCCTCTTTCTGGCGGTGGTGGTCTTCGCCCTGACCGACGCGGCCACCATGCAGATCTCCGCCCTGGCCCTCTCCAAGGATCTGGTGGCCTCGTGGTTCTTCCTCTCCCAGTCCCTGGTGGCCCTGGGGACGCGGCTCCTCGCCCTGGGCTTCATCGACCGGTTCCCCCGCCGTCGGCTGGTGGTGCTGGCTACGGGGCTCTCCGCGGGAGGGCTGGTGCTGGGGACCTTCGCGGAGGGGCCCCGGCTCTTCCTCGCCGCCGGGGCGGTGTTCGGCCTGGGCATGGGCTTCGGCTTTCCCGCCCTCATGGCCCTCATCGGGGACGTGGCGGAGCCGAAGCTCCGCCCCCGGGTGTCCGCCCTCTTCTGGCTCTTCTACTCCGCCTGCTTCTTCGTGGCCCCCATCCTCATCGCCCGAGGCGCCTCTCTCCTGGACTACGACGGGGCCCTGCGGCTTCTGGGGGTCCTCCTCTGCGGGTCCCTCCTGCCCCTGCACCGTCTCCTGAAACGCGGGGACCCCGCCCCATGAGCGAAGGGGGGATCCCGTCGACGGCCTCCCCCCCGGAGGAGTCGGACCGCCGCACAGGAAGGGAAGGACGAGCCGTCCCTCCTTGCATCCCTGGAGCGATACCCCCCATGCACAACGGGCTTTCAGCCTTCCGTAGGATCCGAGAATCCGAATGGATTCACAACCAGGTATCTTTTTGTCCCGTTCTCTCGAAGAGGGCCCCTCCCCAAATCCCCCGTTTCGTCCAATACGCCCTCCCGGTTTCGGCCTAACCTGAGGTCGGACGCCTCGGGCGTCCCAGGACAAGGAGGGGATCCACATGGAGGAAAGGACGGTTCGGGCGTGGACCCGGGCGGAGACGGAGCGTCGGGAGGGGGACCCCCATCCTCGCTTTCCCGGAGTGACCCTGAAGGAACGGGCGGACGGGGCGGTGCGGGTTCTGACGGTGCGGGTGGAACCGGACCGGGAAATCGGGACCCACAGGCACGAGAGGGAGTGGGAGATCCACCAGGTGCTTGAGGGTCGAGGGTGCCTGGAGACGGAGGAGGGCACCTTCCCCTACGAGCCCGGGGCGGGAACCCGGATTCCCCCCCGGGTGTCCCATCGGGTGGCGGCGGGCCCCGAGGGGCTTCTCCTCCTGGCGGTCTTCGCACCCCAGGACGCGTCGGCCTGAAACTGCGGGACGAGGACCGAGGCGACCTCCCGGAAGGGCTCTCTCGCCTCGGTCCCTGACCGGGGTTCCCCGGTGCCCAACCTCACCCGCCCCTCCCGGACGGAGCGTCCCTGCCGCCTCCGGGGCTCCCGCTGCATCCCCAGGACGTCTTCGGGGTCTCCTCCTTCGGTGAGGATCTCCTGCCGGGGACGTGCTCCTGATCCCCTGCCAGGGGGCCACCACCTTCCGCCTCGCCCCATCGTTCCTCAAGCCCCTGCCCCCGTTGGGGGAACTGCCCGCCCCCGATACTGCTCCGGCGTGAGTCCCCAGAGGCGGCGAAACTCCCGGATCAGGTGGGACTGATCCGCATAGCCGCAGAGCGCGGCGACCTCCGCCCCGGAGGCGCCCTCCAGGAGAAGCGCTCCGGCGCGCCAGAGGCGCCGAAGCCGTTTCCCCCGGAAGGACGAAACTCCCGAACCACGAAGGCATCCGGCCAAGGGGATCGCGCCCTCCGCAGCTCGGGCCAGCTCTTCCGGCGTGCGGGGAAGGGCGTCTCCCCACCCGAGACGGACCCAGGGACGCCGACTCAGACGGGGAGGGAATCCTTCCGCCCAAAGGCCCCAACGCCCCGGGGCAAGACGCATCCCCTCCAGCATCCCCTCGCCTCGCCCGCATCGGTGCGTCGTCCCCGGAGGGATCGCCAGGAGATCCTCCGGTCCCAGCAGGATCTCCTGCCCTCCGAAGCGGAAGCTCCAGGTCCCGAGACGGGAGAGCACCAAGCACCCCCCGCGATGGAGGTGAAGTCCCACCTCCCCTCGGACACCTTCCACCCGGAACCGTTCCTCCTCCGGGTCTCTTCCGTCCCGTCGAAGGCGAACCCTCGTACCCGGCGGTCGCCCCATGCTCCTCCCCCTCCAAGACATCCCCGGAATCCCGTTCCTCCCGGAGTGTAATGCGACAACCCCCCAAAAAGGGTACAATTGGGGCCGCGTCTCAAAAAGCCCTCTACAACCAATCTTCGGAAGGAGTGGAATGGACTTGACCATCCGCGGACGTCTGACCTTTCTTGCCCTGGGGATTCTGGGAGCGGTTCTCGTCATGGGGGGGCTGGCCTACGTGAACAGCCGATCCCTGGCCACCCGCCAGATGGAGGAGACGGGGAGCTTCGCCTCCGAGGCCGCGGCGGCCAACGTGGAGCTGTACCTCCAGAAACGGGCCAACCTGCTGGAGGACGTGGCCACGGCGGTGGAGCAGATGGCCGCTTCGGGGGCGTCGCAGCAGCAGATCCTGGACGTCCTGACCCAATGGACCAAGAAGACGGAGAACTTGAGCCTCACGGGGTTCTACGGGGTGGTCCAGGGGACCTACCTGGACGGCTCCGGCTGGGTCCCCCCGGCGGACTACGTCCCCACGGAACGCCCCTGGTACAAGGCCGCCAGCGCCGCGGGCAAGCTGGTGTTCACGGACCCCTACGTGGACGCCCAGCGGGGGGATCTGGTGGTCACCATCGCCCGCCCCCTGGCGGGACCCGACGGGGCATCCCTGGGCATCCTGGCCAACGACGCCACCCTGGCGGAGCTGGCCAAGTTCGTCTCGGAGCGGCGCATCCAGGGGAAGGGCTTCGGCTTCCTGGTGGGCCCCGACGGGACGATCCTCTCCCACCCGGACAAGAAGCTCATCCTGAAGGAGAACGTGGCCAAAGCGGGGACACGCATCCCCCCGGAGCTGGCGGCGGCGGGGCAGGCCATGATCCAGGGCAAGACCGGGTCGGCGACCTACACCTTCGACGGGCAGCGACGGGACCTGTTCTTCCGTCCCCTTTCCAACGGCTGGAGCTTGGGGCTTACGGTGCCGGAGGCGGACCTGACCGCCCCCGTGAAGGCCCTGGGGATGCGGCAGCTCCTGGTGGGCCTGCTGGCTCTGGCTGTCTCGGGGGGGCTCCTCTTCTCCGTGTCCCGCTCCATCCTCGGCCCCCTGAACCGGCTCCTGGAAACCACGGAGCGGGTCAAGGCGGGGGACCTCACCGTCCAGGCGGGCCTCGCCTCCCGGGATGAGCTGGCCCGGGTGGGGCGGGCCCTGGACGAGGTCATCGAGACCCAGAGGGGCTTCTTCCGGGAGCTGAAATCCCAGAGCGACCGCATGGGGGATCAGTCCCGGGGCATGGAGGAGGTCGCCCGGACCTCCCGGGACATCGTGGACACGGTGCGGGAGCAGACCGAGGGGCTCCGGCAGGCGGCGGACGAGAACGCCCAGGCCATCGAGACGGGGAACGCGGGCATCGAGGAAGTGGCCTCCTCCGCCCAGGGAGCCGCCAAGGCCGCCGCCGAGGCCTCGGGGCAGGCGGAGACCCTTCGCTCCACCGCCGAAGGAGCCCAGGGGGTGGTGCGGTCCAACACCGCCCGGGTGGGGGAGATGGCGGGATCCTTCCGCCAGGTGGCCGACGCGGTGGGACACCTGAAGGAACAGGCGGGGCAGATCGGCAGCATCGTGGCCACCATCGGGGGCATCGCGGACCAGACCAACCTGCTGGCCCTGAACGCCGCCATCGAGGCGGCCCGGGCGGGGGAGGCGGGACGGGGCTTCGCCGTGGTGGCGGAGGAGGTCCGCAAGCTGGCGGAGGAGAGCAACACCGCGGCCAAGCAGATCGGGGACCTGGCGGGGGCCATCGCCCAGGGCACCGAGTCGGCGGTGCGCTCCGCCTCCCAGGGGGTCTCCCTGGCGGCCACGGCGGAGGAACAGACCCGGTCCATGCAGGACCAGATCGACGACATGCTGGGGGCGGTGTCCCGCATCGTGGACCAGATCCAGAGCGTGGCCGCCACGGCGCAGGAACAGTCCGCCTCCTCCCAGGAGATGGCGGCCTCCATGGACCGGATCGCCCAGGGGGCGGACCACACCCGCCAGGGCGCGGACCGCATCGCCGGAGAGATCCGCTCCATGACGGATCTGGCGGAACGCCTGGGGGCCTTCTCCCAGGACATGGAGCACATCTCCGGCGGGGTGGCCCAGCACCTGGCCCGATTCCGGATCGAAGGCGACGGGCCGGCCCGCGCCCTGAAAGGATGAGATCTCTGGTGAAGACCCTGACCCTGGCGGCCCTGTCCCTCTGGATGGCCGCTGCCTCCCAACCAGCCCTGGCCTCCGGGAGCGTGCCCAAGCGCAGCGAGATCCCCGAACCCCTCCGTTGGAAGCTGGAGGACATCTACCCCACCGACGAGGCCTGGGAGGCGGACTACGCCGCCGCCAAGGAGGCCCTGCCCCGGATGCAGTCCTTCCGGGGAACCCTGGGGCGATCCCCCCGGGACCTGCTGGCCTGCCTCGTCGCCCGGGACGACCTGGGGATCCGCGTGGGAAAACTGGTGGTGTACGCCACCATGCGCAGCCACGAGGACACGGCGAACCCGGTCTACCAGGCCCTGGCGGACCGGGCCTCGACCCTCTCCGTGCAGGTCTCCGAGGCGGGGAGCTTCGTCGTCCCGGAGATCCTCTCGGTGCCGGAAAAGACCCTGCAGGACTTCCAGACCCGGGAGCCCGGCCTGGCCCCCTACCGCTTCACCCTGTCGGAGCTGCTCCGCCAGAAGGCCCACGTGCTCTCCCAGCCCGAGGAGGCCCTCCTGGCAGGGATGGGGGAGGTGCTCCAGGCACCGGAAGGCGCCTTCTCCATGCTCACCAACGCGGACCTGAAGTTCCCCCAGATCACCGACGAGAAGGGCAAGACCGTGGAACTCTCGGAGGAGCGCTACGCCAAGTTCCTGCGCAGCCCCGACCGGAAGGTCCGGGAGGCGGCCTTCCGGGGCCTCTTCGAGACCTACGGGAAGCTCCGCAACACCCTGGGGGCCACCTTCAGCGGGGCCGTCAAGGGAAGCGCCTTCGTCGCCCGGGCCCGGAAGTACCCCTCCTCCCTGGCGGCGGCCCTGGATGGGGACGCGATCCCCGAGTCGGTCTACCACAACGTGGTGGACACCATCGAGAAGAACCTGGCCCCTCTGCACCGCTACATGGCCCTGCGGCGGCGCATCCTGGGGCTGGCGAAGCTGGCCCCCTGGGACCTCTACGTCCCCCTGGTGGCGGACCCGGACCGGGAAATCCCCTGGGAGCGGGCGGTGGAACAGGTGACGGCGGGACTGACCCCCCTGGGGCCGGACTACCTGGGAGACCTGAAGGCGGGGCTTTCCTCCCAGTGGGTGGACGTGCTGGAGAACCAGGGCAAGCGCAGCGGAGCCTACTCCTGGGGCAGCTACGGCACCCATCCCTACATCCTGATGAACTACAACGGGACCCTCCACGACGTGTTCACCCTGGCCCACGAGCTGGGGCACTCCCTCCACTCCTTCTACTCCAACCGGAGCCAGCCCTACGCGGACGCGGGGTACACCACCTTCGTGGCGGAGGTGGCCTCCACCACCAACGAGGCCCTGCTGCTGGACCACCTTCTCCGGGAGGCCCGGGACCAGAACACCAAGCTCTTCCTGCTGAACCAGCGGCTGGAGCAAATCCGCACCACCGTGTACCGCCAGGCCCTCTTCGCCTCCTTCGAGCGCACGGTGCACCGCCGGGTGGAGGCGGGGGAGGCCCTGACCCCCGAGGACCTGGGCAAGCTGTGGCACCAGCTCAACGAACGCTACTACGGCCCGGACCTGGAGGTGGACCCCCTGCTGGACGGGGAGTGGTCCCGCATCCCCCACTTCTACTCCCCCTTTTACGTGTTCCAGTACGCCACGGGCTACGCCGCCGCCACCTCCCTGTCCCGGCAGATCCAGAAGGGAGGGGAGCCCGCCCGGAAGCGCTACCTCCACATGCTGACCCGGGGGGGATCCGCCCACCCCATCGACCTGCTGCGGGACGCGGGGGTGGACATGGCCACCCCCCAGCCCCTGCTGGACACCCTCCGGGTCTTCGAGGAGACCCTGGATGCCTTCGAGGAGCTGGCAAACCAGAAGTAACCCACCTCCTTTCCCAAGCCCCGCAAGAGGGGCCCCGCCACAGCGGGGCCCCTCTTGCGGGGGTGCCTCCCCCAGACGTACCGTCCCCTCGTCCGACGATCCGACACCCCCCCTTCCGCAAGGACCAACCCCACGACCGGGGAGGTATAATCAGGAACTGTCGAATCACCGGAGGTGGAACGCCGTGAGCAAAACCCCTTTCTCCTTCCTTTCGTTGCGGATGGGAGGCGCGATCCTGGGCCTGCTCCTCGGGACCCTGCTTCTCGCCCTTCCCTGCGAGGCCCTCACCCTGCACCACCCCCTGGGCCCCTCCCTGCTGGCGGCCACGGGGATCCTGGATCGAAGCTCCCTGGGCTCGGTTCCCCTCGTCCTGCGTCCCTGGCGGAGCCTGGAGGAGGCGGGGGCCGTGCTGGCCAAAGAGCCTGGGGGCCTGGCGGTGCTTCCCACCACCACCGCCGCCTTCCTGGCGGAGCGGGGCATCCCCCTGCACCTCCTGGGGGTACACCTCTGGAAGGCCTTCTTCCTCCTGAGCTCCCGGGAAAACCCCCTCAAAGACCTTTCCGCCGCCGGGGGGACGCGAATCCTGGTGCCCTTCGGACGGGGGGACGTGGCGGACGGGGTGCTGCGGACCCTGCTGAAGGCCTCTTCGGTCCGGAACGTGAAGCTCCTCTACGCCTCGCCCCAGGAAGGGGTGGCCCTGCTGGCGGCGGGGAAGATCGACGGGGCGGTGCTTCCGGAGCCCTTCGCCACCCTGGCGCGACGCGGGGGAGCCCACGCCCTGGACCTCCAGGTCGAGTGGGCCCGGCGCTTCGGAGGGCGGCCCCGGCTTCCCGTGACGGGGCTCTTCCGGGTGGGGACCCTGGACCCGGCGACGGAGCAGGCCGCGGTGGCAGCGTTCCAGCGAAGCGTCGCCCGGGCCCTTCGGGATCCCCAAGGGGCGGGGGCCGTGGCGGCGGAGACGCTGCACATGGAACCCGCCCTGGTGCGGGAGGCGGGCAGAAGGCTCACCCTGGAGTTCGTCCCTCCCCGGGCGGCCGCCCCGGAGCTGCGGCGGTTCTTCCAGATCCTCTCCCGCCACGCCCCGGAGACCCTGCCCCCGACCCCCGACCGGGCCCTGGACCTCCCCTGAGCATGCGCACCGCCGGCGTCCTGGGTCTGCTGGCCCTCTGGCAGGGCGCGGCCGTCCTCCTGGGGCCCCGGGGCCGGCTGATCCTCCCGCCCCCCCCGGGCCGTCCTGGAGCGGCTCTTCACCCTGGGAGCGGAGGGGGCCTTCTGGGCGGACGGGGGACGCACCCTCCTGGAGGTGTCCGCCGCCCTGGGACTGATCCTGGGGCTGGGGCTGTTTCTGGGGGTGGCCCTGGGGGCCTCCCGGCGCCTGGACGCCCTCTGCGAACCCGCCCTGGCTCTGCTTCAGGCCACCCCGGTGGTCTCCTGGCTGGCCCTGGCGGTGTTCGCCTTCGGCATCGGCTGGCGGGGACCGGTGCTCCTCACCACCCTGAACCTCCTTCCCCTGGCGACCCTGACGGTGCGGTCGGGGTTCCGCAGCGTGGACGGGGAGCTGCTGGAGATGGCCCGGGTCTTCCGGGTGCCCCGGGGGCGGGTGCTGGCCCGGATCGTGCTGCCCTCCCTGCGCCCCTTCCTAGGGGCGGCCCTGGACGTGGCGGCCCCGGGGGCGTGGAAGGCGGTGCTGGTGACGGAGTACCTCTGCGGCGACGGGGGGTGGGGGGTGCGCCTCGCCTGGGCCCGGCAGACCGTGGACACCCCCGCCCTCTACGCCGTGACCCTGGCGGCGGTGCTGGGGGGCTGGGGCTTCGAGCGGCTCCTGCGCCGCCTGGGGAGGCGGTTCTCGTGCTGACCCTGCGGGGCGTGGGGGTGACCTACGGGGACCGATGGGTCCTGCGGGGCCTGGACCTGACCCTGCCTCCGGGAGAGCGGGCGGCGGTGCTGGGCCCCTCGGGGTGCGGCAAGACCACCCTGCTCCGGGTGGCCGCGGGCCTGCTGACGCCCCGGGAGGGACGGGCCGACCGATCCTGCCGCAAGCTGGCCTACGCTTTCCAGGAGCCCCGGCTGGTCCCGTGGCTTTCCCTGGAGGAGAACCTGCTCCTGGTGCTGGGGGAGACCACCACCCCCGCACCCGTCCGGGATCTGGCAGAACGCTTCGGCCTGACGCCCCTGCTGAAGCAAAGGGCCCGCACCCTCTCGGGGGGACAGCGGCAACGGGCGGGGCTGGTACGGGCCCTTTCGGTGCGGCCGGACCTGCTCCTCCTGGACGAACCCTTCGCCTCCCTGGACCGGCCGACCCGAGATCGGCTCCTGAAGGAGACGGCGGATCGGATCCACCGGGAGGGAACCGCCCTCCTCCTGGTGACCCATGACCCCACCGAGGCCCGGACCCTGGCGGAGCGAATCCTGGAACTGCCCGACCTCGCGGCCCCGGCATCGGATCTTTCCTGACGCCCCGAAAGCGCTATACTACAACACAGTAAAGAAACATCGCGACAATGCACCCCCGATGGAGGACAAACATGAACCGAACCCCCGGACACCCCCTTTTCTGGCTGTCCCTGCTGGCGGTCCTCCTGCTCCTGGAGGGAGCCTCCCCTCTTTGTGCCGCACCCCCGCCCCTTCGAGTGGCCGCAGAGGAGCACCCCCCCTACACCTACCAGGACGAGCAGGGCGTTCCTCGGGGACTGCTGGTGGAGCTGTGGGAGCGATGGAGCCTCCGCAACGGGCGACCCGTGTCCTTCGACGTCCTCCCCTGGCAGGAGGCGGTGGATCGGGTCCTGGAGGGGCGGGCGGACCTCCTGGAGGGGGTCTTCCCCCCGGAGGAGCCGGACCCCCGGCTCCTCCTCTCCGCCCCCTACGGGCGCATCCCCGTCTCCCTCTTCGTCCACCGGAGGATGCCCTACCCCCGGAGGCTCAAGGACCTGGAGGGCCTGGTGGTGGGGGCCGTGCAGGGGGAACGGTCCATCCCCTTCCTCCTGGAGCAGGGGATGGATTCGGTGCTCCCCTATCCGGACTACCCCTCCCTGGTGGAGGGCTTCGCCAAGGGGCGGGTCCGGGCCTTCCTGGGGGAGGACCCCTCCGCCCTGTGGGCGCTGGAGCAGGCGAGGCTCGGCCAGAACTTCCACCGGGGGGCCCCCCTCTTCGAGGTGCTGCTCCGTCGGGGGGTGTTAAAGAAGAACGCGGCCCTGCTCCAGGAGGTGGAGCGGGGTTTCGAGGGCCTGGAAGCGGACCGGGAGGCCCTGCTGGACCGGTGGCCGGGGCAGGACCTGGGACGCCGGGACGCGGGGGGGCAGCTCCTCCTGGCGGTGGTGCTGGCGGTTTCTCTGCTCTTGGCCCTGGCGCTCCTGCTGGTCTTCTTCTGGAACCGGGGCTTGAAGAACCGGGTGGCGGAGCGCACGGAGGAGCTGAACCGAAGCCTGGCGAACCTCCACGACAGCGAAGCCCGCTACTCCCGGGTCCTGGAGGCCACCCACGACGCCTTCTGGGAGCACGACCTCTCGACGGGGACCTGGTTCCGCTCCTCCCGCTGGTACACCCTCCTGGGCTACGCGCCGGGGGAGATCGACCCGGACTTCGAGGAGAACCTGGCCCGGATCCACCCCGACGACCGGGACCGGGTGCGCCAGGCCTTCACCCTCCACCTCCAGGGACGCAGCCCGGACATCCTGGTGGAGTACCGTTCCCGACACCGGGACGGGACCTACCGCTGGTTCCTGACCCGGGGCTCCGTCTCCCAGCGGGACGGGCAGGGCAGCCCGACGCGCCTCTCCGGGATCACCCTGGACATCACGGAGCGGAAGCGGGACGAGCAGGACAAGGCCCTGCTGTACCACCTGGGGGAGATGACCCAGGAGGCCAAGACCCTCCAGGAACTGTACCCCGCCATCCACCTGGCCCTCCTGGAGTTCATGAGGCTGCCCAACCTGTATCTCGCCCTCTACGACGAGACGACGAATCTGCTCCACTTCCCCTATTACGCGGACGAGCGGGACGACGAACACCCCGCCCCCATGCCCCTGGGGAAATCCCCCACGGCTCTGGTGATCCGGACGGGAAAACCCCTGCTTCTGACCCCGGAGACCCTTCAGCCCCTCCTGGACTCCGGGGAGATGGTCCTGGTGGGCTCCCGTCCCGTGGACTGGCTGGGGCTGCCCCTGAAGACGGAGGGGCGCACCCTGGGGGTCCTGGCGGTGCAGAGCTACGACGAGGAACTCCGGTTCACGGAGGAGGACGAGCGGGTCCTGGCCTTCGTGTCCGGGCAGATCGCCCAGGCCATCGAGCGCAAGCAGACGGCGGAGCAGATCTCCTACATCGGCTTCCACGACGCGGTGACGGGGCTGTACAACCGAGCCTTCTTCGAGGAGGAGCTGTACCGGCTGGACACGAACCGCAACCTCCCCTTGAGCCTCCTCATGGGAGACGTGAACGGCCTGAAGCTGGTGAACGACGGGTTCGGCCACCTCATGGGAGACCTGCTGCTCCAGCGCACCGCCGAGGCCATCCGCTCCGCCTGCCGCCAGGAGGACGTGGTGGCCCGATGGGGGGGGGACGAGTTCGTGGTGCTCCTGCCCCGGACCCCGGAGGACCAGGCGGAGGCCGTGGCGGACCGCATCCGGGAGACGGTGGCCCGGATCGACGACCTCCCCGTGCAGCCCAGCATCGCCCTGGGGGTGGCGGTGAAGCGCACCCCGGAGGAGGACGTGCGAACCGCCCTGCTGCGTCAGGCGGAGGAGCGGATGTACCGCAACAAGCTCACGGAGAGCGCCAGCGCCCGCAGCGCCCTGCTGGACTCCCTGAAGGAGGCCTTCTGGGACCGGGAGGAGGGACAGCGGGAGCACGGCACCCGCATGAGGGAGCTGGCCCTGCACCTGGGCGCGGCGGCGGGGCTGTCGGGAAGCGAGCTGGAGGACCTGGGGCTGGTGGCGCTGCTCCACGACATCGGCAAGGCCGCCCTGCCCCCGGAGCTGTTCCGCAAGCACCCCCTGACGGAGGAGGAATGGGAGCAGGTGCGGCAGCACCCGGAGATCGGGTGCCGCATCGCCAAGGCGGCCCCGGATCTGGTGCCCCTGGCCCCCCTGATCCTCTCCCACCACGAGCGATGGGACGGGACGGGATACCCCCAGGGGCTGAAGGGGGAGGAGATCCCCCTCCTCTCCCGCATCGTGGCCCTGGTGGACGCCTTCGACATCATGACCCATCCCCAGGCCTACGGGGCCCAGCCCAGGACCTTCCAGGAAGCCCTCCAGGAAATCGCCGACGGGGCGGGAACCCAGTTCGACCCCTACCTCGCCCGGCTGCTGCTGCGCCTCCTGGCGGGGGGCGGGGAGTCGACGGAGACCATCACGGGAGAGTGAGGGGGGCGGCCCTCTCGGACGCACCGGCCCCCGCCTTCCCGAGGGGAGGGCGGGGGCCGAGGGCGCACCCAAGGGCGAAGGGAAGCTCAGACTTCCGGGACCCGGCGGAAGTCGTCGGAGAGGCGGACGATGTCGTCCTCCCCCAGGTACTCGCCGCACTGCACCTCCACGATCTCCAGGGGGATCTTTCCGGGGTTGCCCAGGCGATGCCGGGACCCCTTGGGGACGAAGACGCTCTCCCCCTCGTGGAAGAGCCGCTCCGTCCCGTCCACCTCCACCTTGGCGGTGCCCTGCACCACCACCCAGTGCTCCGACCGGTGGTGATGGTATTGGAGGGACAGACGCGCCCCGGGGAGGATGGTGATCTGCTTGACCTTGTAGCGTCCCGACTGGGAGACCACCCGGTAGGCCCCCCAGGGACGGGCGCTCACCGGGGCTTCCACCAGCTCCCGGCGCCCCTCCTCCTGAAGCTGCCGCACCACCTCTCGCACCTTCTGGGAGCTGCCCCGAGGGGCCACGAAGACCGCGTCGGGGGTGTCCACCACGATGGTCTCCGTCAAGTCCACCCCCACCACCAGACGCTCCCGGGCGAAGACCAGGTTGTCCTGCCCGTCCAGGAGCCGGGCGTCCCCGAAGAGGGCGTTGCCCGAAAGGTCCTTCTTCGCCAGATCGTACACCGCATCCCAGGACCCCACGTCGGACCACCCCGCGTCCAGGGGGACGCAGGCCACCCGGGGAGCCTTCTCCATGAGGGCGTAGTCGATGGACCGGGAGGGCAGGCCGGGGTAGGCCGCCCGGAGGGCCGCCTCCCCCGCGGCGGCGGGCTCCCCGATCTCCGGGGCCCATTCCCGCAGGGCCTCCAGGAAGGCGTCCACCCGGAAGCAGAAGATACCCCCGTTCCAGAAGAACCCTCCCTGCTCCAGAAACGCCGCCGCCCGCTCCGCGTCGGGCTTCTCCACGAACTGGGCCACCTTCAGGAAGGGGCGGTCCGGCAGGGGTTCCGTCTGGAGGTAGCCGTACCCCGTCTCGGGGCGGTCCGGGACGATGCCGAAGGTGACCAGGTACCCCTCCTCCGCCGCCTGCCGGGCAAGGGCCACCGCCTCGACGAACCGGTCCACGTGGGCCACCGCGTGGTCGCAGGGGCACACCAGCACCAGGTCCTCCCCCGAAGCTCCCTCCTCCACCAGTCGGGCCACCCCCAGGGCGATGGCGGCGGCGGTGTTCTTCCCCTGGGGCTCCGAGATCACCGGATCCTCCAGGGAGGCGGCGCAGGCCTGGGCCTGTTGGGTCACCAGGGCCCGAAAGGACTCCCCCGTCACCACCCGGATGCGCTCCGGAGGGGTCAGGCGGAGCACCCGCAGCACCGTCTCCTGGAGCAGGGAACGGGAATCCGTCAGGGGCAGGAACTGTTTGGGCAGCTCCTGTCGGGAAAGGGGCCAGAGGCGGGTGCCGCTTCCCCCCGCCAGGAGAAGCAGGTGAAGCTGAGGGTCCTGGGTCATGAACTCTCCGCCTTTCTTTGAAGGATGGAAAGAGGGAAACCGTGCTTCCTCTCTCCCTTGTGGCGGTACATCCGCTCGTCCGCCAGCTTGAGCAGGTCCGTCAGGTCCCGCCCGTCCTCGGGGAACCCCGCCACCCCGTGGTCGCAGGGCACCCCCTCGGGACCTCCCGGAACCGCCAGGCGGGCCAGGCGGGCCTCGAAGCGCCGCATCACCTCCCGGGCCCCCTCCGGGGAGGTTCGGGGGAAGAGGACCACGAACTCGTCCCCCCCGTACCGGGCCGCCACGTCGCTGGCCCGGACGCTGTCCTTCAGGCACCGGGCGGTCTCCTGGAGCACCAGGTCCCCCACGAAGTGGCCGTACCGGTCGTTGGTCTCCTTGAAGTCCGTCAGGTCCACCAGGGCCAGGCTCAGGGGCTCCTCGTCCCGTCCCAGCCGTCCCTGCTCCTCCTGCATCCGGGCCTCCAGGTAGCGCCGGTTCCACAATCCCGTCAGGGGGTCCTTCATGGTCTGGAGCCGCATGTCCCCGATGAGGTCCCGCACCGCCCAGAGAGCCCCCAGGTGTCCCGCCAGGATCTGGAAGGCCGCCTCGTCCTCCCCGTCGAAGGGCCGTTCCAGGGATTCCAGGGAGAGCACCCCCCGGATGCGCCCGGAGAAGGAGATCGGGACGTCCAGCTGGTGCCTCGTGCCCGAGGCCACCAGGGAGACGAACCCCGCCTCCGGCCCGATGTCCCGGTGGTTCATCAGCCGCCCCAGCCGGGCGCAGCGGCACACCAGCCCCCCGCCCCGGGCGGTCAGTTCCTGGGAGCGCCGTTCCAGGTCCTCCCGGGGGATGATGCTGGAGGCCAGAAAGCGCAAAGAGAGGGTCGTCCCCTCCTCCCGGACCTCGTAGAAGCTCACCAGGTGGCAGCCCATCCGCTGGGCCACCAGGTCCACCACCCGCTGGGCCAGATCGGGAAGCTCCCGGGTCTGTCCCAGATCCTGCACCAGGCCGTGGATCAGCCTCATCCGGTCCAGCTCCCGCTGGAGGGAGTCGAAGGCCTCCCGGCGCTCCAGGCGCAGCACCAGGGAGGCGGCCAGGGCGGTGAGGATCTCCCCGTCCTGGGGGGTGAGGCTCCCGGGGCCTCCCTGGTTCAACAGCAGGAACCCCCAGGTGTGGCCGTCGGAGCCGAGGAGGGGCACCCCCAGCTCGCAGCGGGCCTCGGGGTTGACGGCCACCACCAGGGGGTCCTTGCGGGTGTCGGGACAGAGGTAGGGCTTCCCCGTCTCGAGGATCCTCCCCACCAGCCCCCCCCGGCTCTCCAGGAGGGCCGTCACCTGCTCCTCCGGGGGAGCAAATCCCTGGAAGCACTGAAGGCGCACCGGTTCGTCCCGTCGGCTCCGGCAGGCCAGGTAGACGTGCTCGTACCCCAGCACCCCGTGCAGGTCCTCCACCACGTCCCGGAACAGGGCGTCCAGGGACACGTGTCCCCCCATCTTCACCAGCAGGTCCACCAGTCCCCGCTGCTGTCGGGAGAGCTTCTGCAGGGCCGCCTCCCGAAGCTGCGCCGCCCCCAGCGCCCGGCCCAGGCGCTCCCGCACGGAGAAGTGGGAGAGGCAGTGGGCCAGGAGGCTCGCCAGAAGCTCCATGAGCCGCACGTCCTTGGGACGGTAGGCATGGAGCCGGGGGCTCTCCGCGTCCAGCACCCCGAAGATCTCCTGCCGCCAGAGGAGGGGCACGGCGATCTCCGACCGGGCCTCCTTGCAGCTTTCCACGTAGTCCGGGTCCAGACGCACGTCGTCCACCACCTGGGTGGCCCGGGTCTCGAAGGCCCGGCCCACCACCCCCTGTCCCCGGGCCAGGGTCAGCCCCCCGGGACGGTAGGTTCCCTGGTTGGCCACCCGAACCACCCGGTTGGGGTCCTTGGGGTCCACCAGGAAGGCGTCGGGGTTGCAGAAGGGGGTGCCGCGCTGGAGGAAGAGGACCGCCTGGGCGCAGGCCTCCTGGGGCGTGGAGGCCTGGTTCAGCTGGTCGATGAACTGAAGGATGAGGGTCCGTTCCCTCTCCACGGGAGAGGAAAGGGGACCTTCGCGGGAAGGGGGCATGGCCACACCTCTTTCGCTCTTCCTCGTTCTCTCCCGAGGGGGCCGGGCCCCGTCAGGATGCGTGTTTGCGGAAGATCTCCTGAAAACCCTCCTGGACCTGGAAAAACGCCTCCACCACGGAGGGGTCGAAGTGGATCCCTCCCTGCTCCCGGATGTGCTCCGCCGTCCGCGGGTGGTCCCAGGGGGCCTTGTAGGGCCTGCGGCTCCGCAGGGCGTCGTACACGTCCGCCACGGCGGTGATCCGGGCGGCCAGGGGGATCTCCGTCTCCTTGAGATGGGAGGGATAGCCGCTGCCATCCCACCGTTCGTGGTGTCCCCGGGCGATCTCCGCCGCCAGGGCCAGGCTGGGCTTGTCCTTCAGGATATTGTAACCGATCAGGGCGTGGCTCTTCATGATCTCGAACTCGTCCGGGTCCAGCTTGCGGGGGGCCAGGAGGATCCGGTCCGGGATACCCACCTTGCCGATGTCGTGGAAGGGGGCGAAGAGTTCCAGGTCCCGGGCGAACTTCCCCGGGAGCCCCAGGGTTTCCGCCAGCAGGCGGGCATAGGCGCCGATGCGCACCAGATGGGCCCCCGTCTCCTCGTCCCGCATCTCCGCGGTGAGGGTGATGGCCCGGTAGGTTTCCAGGCGGACCTGCTCCTCCTGCTCCTTCTGGGCGGTGAGGTCCATGGGGGTGGCGAAGAAGGCGGTGACGTCCCCCCGAACGTCTCGGATGGAACTGATGTACAGGCGTACCCACATGAGGGACCCGTCCCTGCGGCGGTTGATCAGTTCCCCCTCCCAGGCTCCCCTCTCGGGGTCCAGGAGGGCCTCCCACATCTCGCTGAAGAGCCGGTCGTAGGTCTCCTCGTCCACCCCCCACTCCCGATAGACCCGGCGCCCGGGGTTGAGGATCCGGGGGTTCTTGCCCCGGGCCTCCTCCTGGGTGAAGCCGTAGAGTTCCTCGAAGGCCCGGTTCACATAGAGGATGCGACCCCGCACGTCGGTGATGCACATCCCGTGCACCGCGTGCTGCAGAGCGTGGTAGAAGAGCTTGCGCTCCTCCTCCACCCGGGCCCGGTCCGTCACGTCTCCTCCGTGGGCGATGCAGGCCCGCACCGAACCGTCGGGACGGCGCGCGACGCTGAACCGGGTGAGGAAGGTCCGCTCTCCCTCCGGGCAGGGGGCCTTCCAGAGCAGGGGCACCGCGGGGCTTCCCTCCAGTGCCCGGCGAAAGGAGCGCTCCACCAGTCCCCGGTCCTCCTCCCGAGGCAGGTCCCCGATCCGGACCTCCCGGGTCTCCGCCAGGACCTTCCCGAGGAGACGGGTCGCCGCGGGGTTCGCGTAGGTCACCCGGCCCTGGGGGTCCAGCTGGAGGATCAGGGCGTCCATGGCCTCCACCAGGGTGCGGTGCAGGTCCTCCTGGGAATCGGGAACCTCCCGAAGCGGCGACGGGGTCTCGTCCATGGCCACACCCCTCCTCCCGGCGCTCGAGGGCGCCTCGGGCTATTCTAGCAAGCCCCGCGCCCCCGGGGGGCTGTAACTTTTCCGTTACTCCCCTGTAAAACAACCGGAAGCCCTCCTCCGTAGACTGCACGGTGAGGCGACGTCTCGGCGTCCCCGACCCCAGTCCCCAAAGGAGGACATCACGAACATGAAACGTTTCGGTCTTGCAGCGAGCACCCTGGCACTTGCGGCTTTTCTCTTCTCCGGCACCGCCCTGGCGGGAGAGTTGGTGATGAACGGCTCCACCACGGTACTCCCCTTCGCCCAGTCCTCCGCGGAGGCCTTCATGAAGGCCAATCCGGGGATCAAGATCTCCGTGTCCGGCGGCGGCAGCGGCAACGGCATCAAGGCCCTCATCGACGGCACGGCCCAGATCGCCAACGCCTCCCGTCAGATGAAGAAGGAAGAAGTGGCCCAGGCCAAGGGGAAGGGGATCAACCCGGTGGAGCACACCGTGGCGGTGGACTGCATCGTCCCCATCGTGCACCCCTCCAACCCCGTGTCCGACCTGTCGACAGAGCAGCTCAAGGACATCTACACCGGCAAGATCACCAACTGGAAGGAAGTGGGCGGCCCCGACAAGCCCATCGCCGTGGTGGGTCGGGACACCAGCTCCGGCACCTTCGAGGTGTGGGAGGAGAAGATCCTGAAGAAGGAGCCCGTGACGCCCCGGGCCCTCATCGTCGCCTCCTCGGGCGCGGTGATCCAGACCGTGGCCAAGAACCCTCTTGCCCTGGGCTACGACAGCCTGGGCTACGTGGACACCAAGTCCGTGAAGGCCCTGAAGATCGCCGGCGTGGTGGGGACCCCCGAAACCGCCCGAGGCGGCAGGTTCGCCACCTCCCGGAAGCTCTATATGTACACCAACGGAACCCCCCAGGGGGACGCGAAGAAGTACCTGGATTTCCTGATGAGCCCGGAAGGTCAGAAGTACGTGGCGAAGGAAGGCTTCGTCACCCTGAAGTAGGGGCACCATGAGGGACGCAGAGATTTCGGGGGCGGGCTCCGCTGGAGCCCTCCCCCTTTCGCGATCCATCACGTCCGGGAAAAGAGGGGGCTCCATGAACGACACTATGAAGGGAGACCGCCTTCCCCGCATCCTGATCTCCCTGGTGGCGGCGGCGGGAATCCTCATCATGATCTTCATCCTGTTCTTCCTCGTCCGGGAGAGCTTCCCCATCCTTCGGGAGGCCACCCTGGGGGAGATCCTCCTGGGCTCCCTCTGGTACCCCACCATGGAGCCCCCTAAGTTCGGCATGTTCCCCCTCATCGTCGGTTCCCTCGCCGTGACCCTCCTGGCCTCCCTGATGGCGGTGCCCTTCAGCCTGGCCCTGGCGGTGTTCCTGGCGGAGACCTGCCCCCTGGGCCTTCGGGAGGTCTTCAAGCCCGTCCTGGAGATCCTGGGCTTCTTCCCCTCGGTGGTGTTGGGGTTCATCGGCATGGTGGTGCTGGCGCCGGAGCTTCAGAGCCGGTTCGAACTCCTCTCGGGACTCAACCTGTTCAACGCCGCCCTGCTGTTGGGGATCCTCACGATCCCCATCGTGGCCTCCATCGCCGAGGACAGCCTGGCGGCGGTGCCCCAGGCCCTGCGGGACGCCTCCTTCGCCCTGGGGGCCACGAGGAGCGAGACCATCTTCCGGGTGGCGGTGCCCTCTGCGCTGCCGGGAATCCTCCAGGCCTGCCTCCTGGGGATCATGAGGGCCCTGGGGGAGACCATGGTGGTCCTCATGGCGGCGGGAGGCGCGGCGATCCTCCCGGAGGCCCTCATGGACCCGGTGCGCCCCCTCACCTCCACCATCGCCGCGGAGATGGGAGAGACCCCCGTGGGGTCCCCCCACTACCACGCCCTGTTCTTCATGGGGCTCCTGCTCCTCCTGCTCACCCTGGCGATCAACCTGGGAGCCCTGTGGATCGAGCACCGGGGACGGAGGTGGCGGGGATGCTGAACCGAAGGACCCTGGCGGACCGAGCCACCACGCTCTTCCTGTGGCTGTCCATGGGTTTCGTGCTCCTGGTTCTGGGGGGGATCCTGGGCTTCCTGATCCTCCAGGGGGCGGGAAGCCTTTCCTGGAGCTTCTTGGTCGAGCCTCCCCGCAACGGCATGACCGAGGGGGGCATCCTGACCCCCCTGGTGGGAACGGTGCAGCTCATCGCCGTCTCCATGGCCTTCGCCTTCCCCGTGGGGGTCTTCACGGCGGTGTACCTCAACGAGTACGCCCGGGACGACGGCTTCACCCGGACCTTGCGCCTGGCGGTGCGCAGCCTCGCCGGGGTGCCCTCGGTGGTCTTCGGACTCTTCGGGTTCTCCTTCTTCTGCGTGTTCCTCCGCATGGGAGCCAGCCTCCTGGCGGCGGGACTCACCCTGGGATGCCTGGCCCTGCCGGTGATCGTCGGGGCCGCGGAGGTGGCCCTGCAGAACGTCCCCCAGGACTACCGGGACGCCTCCTTCGGCCTGGGGGCCACCCGATGGCAGACCATCCGCCGGGTGGTGCTCCCCGCAGCCCTGCCCTCCATCCTCACCGGGGCCATCCTGAGCGTCGGCCGGGTGGCGGGGGAGACGGCCCCCATCATCTTCACCGGAGCGGCGTTCTTCACCCCCGGCCTGGCCAAGAGCCTCTTCCAGTCCGTCATGGCCCTGCCCTACCACGTGCTGGTGCTGGCCACCGCGGGCACCCAGATCGACAAGACCCGGCCCATCCAGTACGGCACGGTGCTGGTGCTGCTGATCCTGGTGCTGGGCATCTCCCTGGTGGGGGTGCTCTGGCGGGCCCACCTGCGCCTGAAGACCTCCCGATGAACCCGTCGGGGACGAAGAAAGGGGAACGTTCATGATTGCAGCGTCGGTGCCTCCGGTAGCCCGGGAAACCGGGACGCCCGGGGCGGAGAAGCTCCGGGTGGAGCACCTGTTCCTCACCTACGGGGGCAACAAGAGCCCCTCCCTCAAGGACATCGGCCTGTCCATCCCGGAAAACAGCGTCACCGCCTTCATCGGCCCTTCCGGGTGCGGCAAGAGCACCTTCCTGCGCTGCCTCAACCGGATGAACGACTTCATCCGGGGGGTCTCCGTGGAGGGGCAGGTGTTCCTGGACGGGGAGGACATCTACGCCCCCCAGACGGACGTCATCGGCCTGAGGAGGCGGGTGGGCATGGTCTTCCAGCGCCCCAACCCCTTCCCCTCCTCCATCCGGGAGAACGTGGCCTACGGCCCCAAGCTCCACGGCACCCGGGATCGCCGCTCCCTGGACGAGCTGGTGGAACGCAGCCTCCGAGGCGCCGCCCTGTGGGACGAGGTGGCGGACAAGCTGGACTCCCCCGCCCTGTCCCTCTCCGGGGGCCAGCAACAGCGCCTCTGCATCGCCCGGGCCATCGCCGTGGAACCGGAGGTGCTGCTGATGGACGAGCCCACCTCCGCCCTGGACCCCATGGCCACGGCGAAAATCGAGGAACTGGTCCGGGAACTGAAGGAGAAGTACACTGTGGCCATCGTCACCCACAACATGCAGCAGGCCGCCCGGGTGTCGGACACCACCGCCTTCTTCCTCCTCGGGGAGCTGGTGGAGGTGGGACCCACCCACGAGATCTTCACCTCTCCCTCGGATCGGCGCACGGAAGACTACATCACCGGCCGTTTCGGCTAGGCCGGACGGAACCTGGCGGCACGGGAAGGACGGAAGACCCATGCAGGAGAGCAACATTCGCAAGCACATGGACGAGGAGATGGAACGGATCCGGGCGGACCTGCTGAAACTGGGAGGCCTGGCGGGTTCCTTCATCCAGAACGCCGTCTGGGCCCTGGCGAAACAGGACCTGGACCTGGCCCGCCAAGTGGTGACGGGGGACGACGAGGTGGACGACCTGGCCAAGCGGATCGACACGGACTGCTTCCAGTTCATCGCCCGCTACCAGCCCCTGGCAGCGGACCTGCGCACCGTGTCCTCCGCCATCCACATGACCGTGGACCTGGAGCGCATCGCCGACATCGGGGTGAACGTGGCGGAATCGGCCCTGGAGATCGGCACCGCCCGCCCCCTGAAGCCCCTGGTGGACATCCCCCGGATGGGACAGCTGGTGGGAGAGATGGTGGACGGAGCCATGAGGGCCTTCCTCAACCGGGACGCGGAGGCGGCCCGGCGGGTCTGCGCCGCGGACGACGAGGTGGACGACCTGGAACGGCAGGTCTTTCGGGAGCTTCTGGTCCTGATGATCGAACACCCCAAGTCCATCGAGCAGGCCACGACCCTCATCAATGTGGCCCGCAACCTGGAACGGGCGGGGGACCACGCCACCAACCTGGGGGAGCACATCCTCTTCCTGATCGAGGGACAACACGTGAAGGCCTCTTCCTTCCGCCGCCCCCTGGGGGCCTGACCATGCCGGGAGAGCGGATCCTGGTGGTGGAGGACGAGCGGTCCATCGCGGACCTGGTGGCGGAGGCCCTCCGGCGCCAGGGATACCGGGTGGAGACCGCAGGGGACGGGGACCAGGCCCTGGAGGTGGCGGAAACCACCCTCCCGGACCTGGTGATCCTGGACCTGATGCTGCCCAAGCTGGACGGCTGGGAGGTGTGCCGCCGCCTCCGGGAGGAGGAGACCACGCGGCGCATCCCCATCATCATGCTCACCGCCCGGCGGGACGAGAAGGACGTGGTGGCGGGGCTGGAGCTGGGGGCGGACGACTACCTGCGCAAGCCCTTCTCCCTGGCGGAGCTGCTGGCCCGGGTGAAGGCGCACCTGCGGGCCCGGGCCCAGGACGCCCTGGGGGACGAGGGCATCGCCGTGGGCCCCCTGACCCTGGAACCCCGAAGCGGGGAGGTGCTCCTGGACGGGACCCCCCTGGACCTCTCCCCGGTGGAATACCGCCTCCTGGAGACCCTGGTGCGGGGCAAGGGTCGGCTGGTGTCCCGGGAGGAGCTGCTGGCCAAGGTGTGGGGCTACGTGGCGGGGGACACCCGCACCGTGGACGTGCACATCTTCCGGCTCCGCCGGAAGATCGAGCCGGACCCGGAGCACCCCCGACTGGTACACACCGTCCGGGGCCGGGGGTACCGGCTCCTGTGGACCCCGGAGGACCGGCGGTGAAGACCCTCCAGGGAAAGATCATCCTCCTGGTGGGGGTCATGGCGGCCCTCTCCTTCGCCCTGGGGGCGGTGCTGGTGGTGGGGGACGTGCGCCGCCAGCTGGACGACCAGACCCGGGAGATCCTGCAGACGCGCACCCACGCCCTGGCCCAGGCCCTGACGGACCAGGGGACGGAGGCGGTCCGGAACCGGTTGGGAACGTGGCGGGACATCCTGGGCCTGCGCATCACCCTGGTGGACCCGCAGGGGATCGTCCTGGGGGACAGCGACATCCCCCAGGGGAAACTGAAAGGCCTGTCCAACCACCTGACCCGACCGGAGGTGCAGGAGGCCCTCCGCACCGGAGAGGGCTCGGACCTGCGCTACAGCGAGAGCACCGGGGTGGCGTACCTCTACGAGGCCCGCCGGGTGCCCCTGGCGGACGGGAGCTTCCTGGTGGTGCGCACCTCCATGCCCCGTCAGGACTACGACCACCTCCTCTGGAGGATCCGACGGCACCTCTTCGCCTCCCTGGCCCTGGCGGCCCTCCTCTCCCTGGGCCTGGGCATCTGGGGGGTACGCCGCATCACCCGCCCCCTGGGGGAGCTGGCCCGGGCCGCGGGGGCAGTGGAACTGGGGGAGAAGGCCCACTTCCCCCTGGAGGGCACCCTGGAGATCCGTCGGCTCTCCGGGGCGCTGAAGCACATGGCGGAGCGCCTCACCGCCACCCTGGAGGACCTGGAGGAGGAGCGGGAACAGCTGCGCCGACTGGTGGAGTCCCTCCCCGTGGGGGTGCTCCTGGTGGACCCCAAGGGACGAGTACGCTACGCCAACGACGCCCTGAAGGGACTGCTCCGGGACCTCCCCGCCCGCCTGGAGGGAGCCCCCGTGCAGGGGGCCCTGCGCCACCCTCCCCTGCTGGACCTCATCGAGCGGGTCGCCGGAAACCCGGCAACGGGGGGGGACAACATCACCTTCCGCGACCGGGGGGAACGGGAGTCCTTCCTCCGGGCGGAGGCGGTGCGGGTGCACCAGCAGACCCTGGTGGTGGTGCAGGACCTCACGGAACAGGTGCTCATGGAAGAGGCCCGCAAATCCTTCGTGGCCGACGCGGGACACGAACTCCAGACCCCCCTCACGGCCATCCGGGCGGCGGCGGAGCTGCTCCTCTCCATGGACCCCTCCACGGGGGCGGAGCGGGCCCCCTACCTGGACCGCATCGTGGAACAGCAGGAACGCATGACCTCCCTGGTGGACGACCTGCTCCTCCTCTCCCGGCTGGAGAGCGGCGTCCCCGTGCAGACGGAGGAAGACCTGGACCTGGCCGCCCTCCTGGGAGACCTGGTGGAGAGGGCGCGGCAGCACCCTCTGGCGAAGGACCTGGCCTTCCAGGTCCGCCTGCCCGAGACGGCCCCCTTCCGGGGGAGGCCCGAGGAGCTGCGCCGGGCCTTCGAGAACCTCCTGGAGAACGGGGTCAAGTACACCCACCGCCGCTTCGGGGACCAGTCCGGAGGAGTCCTGCGCCTGACCCTGGAGACCACCCCCGAGGGCTACCGGGCGGAAGTGCGGGACAACGGGGTGGGGATCCCCCCCTCCATGAGGGAGCGGATCTTCGAGCGCTTCGAGCGGGCGGAGAAGCACCGGGCCCGGGGCAACGACCCCAAGGGGGGCTACGGCCTGGGGCTGGCCATCGCCCGGCGGGCCCTGGAGGGGCATGGGGGCTCCCTGGAGCTGGCGGAGACCGCCGGAGAAGAGCCCGAGGGCACGGCCTTCCGGATCCGCCTGCCCCGCAAAGGCCGTTAAAGGGGCGTTTCCACCAGCGCTGCCAAGGAGAAAACAATACTGCCCCGGGGCCTTTCCCTGGGGCAGTATTTTCATGGGAAAACCACCGTAATCCCCCGGTCTTTTCACTTCGATCTACAAGAGTTGCCTCAATCCCCCCATTCGCTATAATACCCTCACCTGAAACACCGGGAGCCGAGACCGCACCATAGAGGGAGCAACCCGCCCTTCGGCCCCCCTGTAGAAGGAGGAGAAGACATGGAATCCACGCGACGCCTGTGGAACCTGCCTCTCCTGATCCTGGCAGCGTTTCTGGGGCTTCTTCTGGCCCCGCCGGGATCGGAGGCGGAGACCACGACGGTGATTCAGGTGGTGGACCAACCCCTGAACGCCTACCGCGCCAACGAACCGACCCCATCGGCACCCCTTCAGGAAACACCCGAGGCTGTTTCACCCCTCTCCCCCCCCCTAGCCTCCGTCCCCGCCGCGACGAGCGGCTACGACAGCTCGGTCCGAAAGGCCCTCCAGGAGATGGCCCTACGGACGGAGCATCTGGATCTGTGGGCGGACCTGCATCCCAACTCGGCCCTCCGGGACCTCAAGACCATGTCCACGGGGCACCAGCGCACGGTGGCCAACATCGTCAAGTACATCCGCACCCACAACACCCGCATCGACCCCAAGACGGCCTGGCGGGAGGCTGCGGCCCTGGTGCGGTACAGCAACAAGTACGGCATCCCCGCTCCCCTGGCCACGGCGGTGGCCCATGCGGAGAGCCGCTTCGACCCCAACGCCCAGAGCAGCAAGGGCGCCCTGGGGGTCATGCAGGTCATGTGGCGGGTCCACAACGGCCTGCTCCAGTCCAACGGCATCGAGACCCGCAAACAGATGTTCGACCCCGAAAAGGGCATCGCCGCGGGCTGCCTGCTCCTGTCCCGGTACATCAAGGCCTACGGGTCCGTGCAGAAGGCCATCAACCGCTATTACGGCGGCGTGGCGGTGGCGTACTTCCACAAGGTGAACCGCAACATGGCGAAGCTGGTCTCCCAGTCCGCCGCCAACGGCTACTAAGGGCTCCTAGGGACACCACAAAACGGCCCCGGAGCACAGCCCCGGGGCCGAAGCACAGGAAAAGGGTTTCAGGTGCACGAGGGGGCGTCCGGGGGGACGCCCCCTCGTGGTGTTCTAGTAGAGGCAGTCCATCCCCGCACGGAGGGCTTCG
Source organism: Aminomonas paucivorans DSM 12260 (assembly GCF_000165795.1). Taxonomy (NCBI): domain Bacteria; kingdom Thermotogati; phylum Synergistota; class Synergistia; order Synergistales; family Synergistaceae; genus Aminomonas; species Aminomonas paucivorans. Next base: position 2,414,983 of record NZ_CM001022.1, read on the forward strand.
GCGCACCACCCGGGCACGGGGGGCAGGTCCCGGTCCTCCGGGACGCAGGGCAGGGAGATCAGGGACGGACCGTCCAGGGCCAGGGCCCGGGAAAGGACCTCCCGGAAGACCTGAGGCGTCGTCGCCTCGAAGCCTGCCACGCCGAAACCCTTCGCCACGGCGGGGTAGTCCACCGGGGCGAAGTCCGTGAACCGCCCGTACCCCTCCCCCAGCTCGGAGCCTCGGATCACCCGTTCCGTCCCCCGGATCCAGCCGTAGGTCCGGTTGTCGAACACCAGGAAGATCACCCGGCTCCCCCAGCGCGCGGCGGTCTCCAGCTCCCCCGCGACGAAACCGAAGCTCCCGTCCCCCACCAGCCCCACCACCGGGGCACCGGAGGCCACCCCCCAGCGGGCTCCCAGGGCCGCAGGAAGGGCGTAGCCCAGGGCCCCCATGGCGAAGTTGTACGCCGTCCGGCGTCCCGCGGAGGAAAGGCGCAGGAACGCGGCGGAATAGGCCGCCGCCACCCCCGGATCCACCGCCAGGAAGGCATCCTCCGGCAGGACCTCCTCCAGGATGCGGGCCACGTGGAGGGGGTGCAGTTCCCGGCGCTCCGCCAGGGCCCGGACCACCCGCTCCTCGTGGGCCTCCCGTCCCCCCGCCAGCTTCTCCAGCCAGGGGGACCGGTCCGGGGCGACCTCCCTGCCCAGGACCTCCAGGAGCCCCCGCAGGGTCTCCCGGGCGTCCCCCAGGAGGGGAAGCACGGGGTAGTTCAGCCCCAGTCCCTCCCCGCTCACATCCAGCTGGAGGAAGGTCTTCCCGGAGTTCGGGTCGGGAAGGCGCCAGCCGTCGGTGCCCGCGGAATCGGTGCTGTTCCCCAGGAAGAACACCAGGTCCGCCTCCGCCAGGGCCTCGTTGGCCCAGCTCCGCCCTCCCCGGGCCCCCAGCACCCCGAGGCTCAGGGGGTGGGTCTCCGGGAAAGCGCCCTTGGCGTTGATGGTGGTCCCCACAGGGGCGGAGAGGCGCTCCGCCAGGGCCCGCACCTCCGCCCAGGCCCCGGAGTGCACCACCCCCTGCCCGCAGAACAGCACAGGCCTCCGGGCGCCCCTCAGGGCCTCGGCGGCGGCGGACAGGTCCTCCGGAGCGGCGACGCTGCGGCACCCGGGGAACCGGCCATAGCGAGGATCCGCCCAGGCCTCCCGATCCGGACACTCCCCCTCCAGCACGTCCGAGGGGAGCCGCAGGTGCACCGGCCCGGGACGCCCCGTGACGGCGGTGCGGAAGGCCAGGCGCACCAGATGGGGCACCTCCTCCGACGCCGTGGCGGTGAGGGTGGCCTTGGTGATCCCCTGAAACAGGGCGGTCTGGTCGCACCCCGTGAGCATGTTGCGCCGCTCGTACCGCAGGGGGATCTCCGAAGTGAGCACCACCAGGGGCACGCAGGCGTGGAAGGCCTCCGTCACCCCCGGAACCATGTGGGTGGCCCCCACGCTGGGCCCCTCGCACACCCCCACCTTCCCCGAAGCCTTGGCGTACCCATCCGCCATGAACACGGAACTCCGCTCGTCCCGGCACAGGTGGTGCCGCACCTGGGGGAACCGCTCCCACTCCCGGTAGAGGGCCAGGGTGGTCTCCCCGGGGAGGCCGAAGACGTGCTCCACCCCCAGGTCCTTCAGTTGTCGCAACAGCGCCTCAGTGACCTTCATGACCCAACCCCTTTTCTCAAGGAGGATGCTTGCACCTATCCATAGCTCATCATTTATGAGCAGCTACCGCCCAGTCTAGGAGCCCTTCCCCGTTCCGTCAACACGGGGGGAAAAAATCGAAGACCAATTGCGAATGGATTGACAGGTACGCCAAGGGGCTCCTATACTTCGCTCATCATCGGTGATGAGCTGCGGAGGTGGGCATCCTGACCCCCGGCGATCTGAAACAGGAACTCATGCGGATCAACAACGCGGTGAACCAGGAGATGTTCGGCGTGGGCCTCCGGCGACAGAAGGTGGACCTGCTGGACGACCGGATCCTCCTCATGGCCCAGAACCCTCGGGTGAAGGCCCTCACGGTGTTCGACAGCGGCGAGGGCATCACCGGTCGGCTCATGGATCTGGCCCTGCTGGAGGAGTACAAGAAACGGCTTCGAAAGGCCCTGGAGGATCGCCTGGGGGTTCAGATCCGCTCCGTCCTGAAGGACTACGATCCCGCGGAGGAGCTGGCCTTCACCCTGGTGGTCCTATGCGGAACCCTGGAGGACCTGCTCCGGGGAACCGAGCAACCCCGCTCAGCTGGCTGAGGGACATCCGAAGAGGATCGCCCGAGAGGACCGCTGACCGACGAAGCCCCCCGAGACCCCTCGGGCGGGCAACGTATGGTCGGCGGTCCTCTCGTCGTCTGGGGAGACGGCGATCCTCCCGAGAGACGAGGGGACAAGGGAAGGGAGAGAGCAGGAATGGCGGAAAGCGTGACGGTGCGGGACATTCTGGAGGCCCTGGATTGGATCACCGGGGGCCGGGTGGTGAAGGGCCCCGGCGACCTGGGGGGGCAGAACCCCTTCGTGTTGACCAAGTCGTCGGGGATCCCGGGGAAGTCGGTCACGGAGACCCCCGGCCTGGTGTGGGGGGACCCGTCGGCCCGGGTGCGGCGGGCGGCGGTGCTCATGACCCTCACGGAGAGCGCCATCGAACTGGCCGCCGCCACGGGGGTGGAGTGCCTGGTGGCCCACCACCCCATCGCCGACGGGGCCAACTCCGGCGGGGTGACCCTGAAGAACTACCTGGGCCTCTACGGTCTCCACGCCCTGGAGCTGCACGAGGCCTTCCACGGCCTCCACCCGGGGATTCCCTGGCTCCACGGCCACCGGGCCCTGGAGGTGGACATCCGGGCGGGGGGGATCCACGGGAACATCCTCTACTACGGCGAGGCCCTGCCGGAGGTGCGCACCCTGGGGAACCTGCTGGACCGGCTGGAATCCCTCATGGACCTGAAGACGGAACGGGAGGCCCTGGAACAGGAACGGCGCCTCCGGAACTGCCCGGACCTCCTGGAGACCTGCGTCTCCACCCGGGGGCACATCCTCCTGGGGACTCCCGAAAGCCCGGTGCGCCGGCTGCTGCACATCTTCCCCCACACGGGCTTCACCCCGGAGCACCTGGAGGCGGCCAAGGCGGCCCACCCCGACGCGGACACGGTGCTGGCCACCATCAGCCGGGTCTACCCGGGCAACCCCCTGATCGACAAGGCGCGGGAGCTGGGGATGAACTTCCTCTGCGGCAACTCCCACGCCCTGGAAATCCTGGAAAACGGCATCCCCCTGGCCCGGGCCCTGGCGACGCGGCTCCCCGGCCTGGAGGTGCGGGTCTTCCGGGAGCGGGTGACCAGCTACCCCCTGGACGAGGTGGGATCCGGCACGATCCGGGACTACGGGCGGGACATGGCCTCCCGCTACCTGCCCGGGACCCGGTAACGGGGAAGACGAGGAAGGGAGAGAGGATCATGAGCGAAGCGCGGGCAGAGCGGGTGGAATCGACGGGGGTTCGGCGATTCGAGCGGATCGAAGGGGTGGGACTGGGGCTGGTGGCCCTGTCCCTGGGGCTTCTGGTGTGGAACCCCGGAGCCATCGCGGGGCTCTTCAACGCCATGGTGGACCGGGCCTTTCCCCTGGTGGTGAGCGTGTTCCTCACCGGCAAGGTGGGGGTGGCCATCCTGTGCAGCGTCATGATGGGACGCATCCTGGAGCGGTGCGGCTTCACCGACGCCCTCATGCGCCTCTTCGTGCCCCTCACCTCCCGGCTGGGGGTGAACGCGGCGGTGATCGTGCCGTCGGTGTACAACATTCTGGGGGACATCAACGCGGCGGGGCGCATCGCCGGTCCCATCCTGGTGAAGGCGGGGGCCACCAAGGACGAGCAGAAGATCGCCATCGCCACCATGGTACAGTCCCAGCAGTCCTTCTCCACCTTCATGTTCGGTCTCATCGCCCTCACCGCCGTGGGGGTCAAGGCCTACGCGGTGGTGTTCCTGGCGGTCTTCGCCCCTCTGGTGGTGGTGCCCCTGGTGCTGCGCCTCACCCTGTGGCGGAACACCCGAGCGGTAGCGATCCACGAGCTGCCCCGGTTCACCCCCACCAAGGGGGCCCTGCCCACCCTCTTCGGGGCGGCCAAGGAGGGGGCGGAACTGCTCTTCCTGCTCATCATCCCCGCCGTGGGGGCCATCTTCGCCCTCATCGGCGCCCTGGACTACCTGGGGATCTGGAAGCCCATCGAATCGTCCCTGGGGAGCCTGCTGTCCGCCCTGGCCATCGACCCCAAGACGGGGATGGTGTCCATCCTGGCCTCCCCCACCCTGGCCATGGCGCAGCTCAAGGACGTGGCGGCGGGGATGGACCCGAAGCTGGTGGTGGGTTCCTTCGTCCTGGCCGCCTCGGGGTTCCCCTTCTCGGTGATCCTGGGGCAGATCCCCGCCATCTGGTCGGACTGCACGGACCTGAACGAGAAGGAGGCCATGGGGGCGGCGGTGCTGGGGGCCACCATGCGCCTGTTCACCGCCGGGGCGGTGGCCCTGCTGGTGACCCCCCTGGTGCTGTAGCCCCACGGGACGGAAGAAGGACGGAACGGGCCGGGCCCCCGGCACTCGGGGGCTCGGCGGATCGGGGAAGGAAGGGATGAACCGGTGAAAAGGGAGACGAAGGTCCTGGTGTCGGGAGGCGGCTGGGGAGGCTGCGCCGCCGCAGAGGCGGCAGCCCTGGCGGGAGCCCGGGTGACCCTGCTGGAGCGCACGGACATGCTCCTGGGAACGGGGCTGGTGGGGGGCATCTTCCGCAACAACGGGAGGTTCGCCGCAGCAGAGGAGCTGATCGCCCTGGGCTGCGGCCTGGTGGAGGTGATGGACGCCTGCGCCCGGCATCGGGACGTGGACTTCCCGGGGCACCGCCACGCCAGCCTCTACGACGTGTACCGCATCGAACCCGCCGTGCAAGCCCGGCTGGAGGAGCTGGGGGTGCGGGTGCTCACCGAGACCTCCGGGGTGGACGCGGCGGTGGAGGGGGGACGGGTGGTCTCGGTGCGCACCTCCCGGGGGGAGACCCTGGAGACGGACGCCCTGGTGGACGCCTCAGGCACCTCCGCCACCCCGGGCAACTGCGTCCGCCACGGCAAGGGCTGCGCCCTGTGCATCCTGCGCTGTCCCGCCTTCACCCCCCGGGTGAGCCTCACCACCCGCCTGGGGGTGGAGGAGTACGACGGCCATCGCGCCGACGGAACCCTGGGTGCCATGAGCGGCTCCTGCAAGCTCTTCAAGGAGTCCCTGGACCCTGCCCTGGCCCGGGAGCTGGACGAGAAGGGAGTCTGTCTGGTACCGGTGCCCGAGGCGGTGCGGGAGGACCTCTCCATCCTGGGGACCAAGGCCTGCCAGCAGTACGCCCTGAAGGAGTTCGTGGAGAACCTGGTGCTCCTGGACACGGGCCCCGCCAAGCTCATGACCCCCACCTTCCCCCTGGAGCAGCTCCGCCGGGTCCCGGGGATGGAGCGGGCCCGGTTCGAAGACCCCCTGGGAGGGGGACGGGGCAACTCCATGCGCTTCTTCCGCTTCGCCCGGTGCGACGCCTCCCTGCGGGCCCGGGGCCCCGCCGAAAACCTCTTCTGCGCCGGGGAGCGGGGAGGCCCCATGGTGGGACACACGGAGGCCCTGGTCACGGGAGCCCTGGCGGGGCACAACGCGGCGCGGTGCGCCCTGGGGCTGGACCCCCTGGTGCTCCCCCCCTCCCTGGCCTGCGGGGACTTCGTGGCCCACGTGCTGGAGCAGGTGGAGACGGAGGCAGGACGGGGCACCAAGTTCACCTTCTCCGGCTCCGTCTACCTGGAACGCATGAAGGCCCTGGGCCTGGACGGGACGGATGCCCCGGCGATCCGCCGACGGGTGGAGGCTGCGGGGCTCCGGCAGGTCTTCCGTACCCCCCTGACGACCCTTCGGGCATAGAAAACCACGAGCCCCCCTTCACCTTCCGGCGAAGAGGGGCTACCCTTTTTCCCAGCTGCCCCCTTGCGGGGCGTCGCGAGGAGGTCACCCCATGCACGAACGCTCCAACGTCCAGACCGCCCTGCTGTCCATCCTGGGTTCCGCCCGGCAGCCCCTGGGGGCCGGAGCGGCCCGGGAGGCCCTCTGCCGGGAGGGCTTCGAGGTCAGCGAGGCCACGGCGGGACGGCTCCTCCGGGCCCTGGAGGAGCAGGGCCTGGCCCGCAAGGTGAGCGTCCAGGGACGCCTCCTCACGGACCAGGGACGCCTCCTTCTGGAGACCACCCAGCGGGAACAGCGGCGCTCCCAGTCCGCGGAGGCCTTTCTGGAGGTGCTGGAGGCCACCCAGAGGCGGGAGATGATCGACCTCCTGGTGGCCAGAAGGGCCATCGAGGGAGAGATCGCCTCCCTGGCGGCCCGCTACGGCACGGAGGAGGAGCTGCGGCAGCTTCGGGAGCTTCTGACCCTGACCCAGGTGGCCCGGGCGGAGGGGCGCAACCTGGCCGCCCTGGACCAGCGCTTCCACGGCCTCATCGCCGCCATGTCCCGCAACCGGGTGTTGGAGGCGGCTCTCCAGCTCATCCGACAGCACGGGGACCCCTCTCCCATCCTCCCGGAGATCCGGGCCCGCTCAGGCCACGGCTCCGGGCAGGACCACGTCCTCATCCTGGAAGCCCTGGAGGCACGGGACCCGGAGCGGGCCCGGGAGGCCATGACGAACCATCTGGGGAGCGTCCTGGCGGACGTGGAAGCCTATCCGGAAAAACCCCTTTGAGCGCCCTTCCAACCCGGTTTGTTCCACCTGTCGCCCCTCCCTTCGGGAGGGGCGTTGTATTCTCTTCGCCCTAGCGGGGATTGACAGACATGGGGGACAACCCTAGCATGTTGCTCATCAGTGATGATGTGCTCATCCGTGAGGAGTCTCGGGGACCGGTCCTGAGGAAAAAGGAGGGAGTGTCTTGGAAAAGCGACGAATCGCCGTGGTGGGCTTCGGCCACGTGGGGTGCGGCGCCGTGGAGGCCCTGGAGGTGGCCCCGGACCTGGAACTGGCGGGGGTGGTGCTCCAGGATGAGGGGGAGATCCGCCGGGCCTGCTGCAGCCTGGGAAGCGTGCCGGTGGTCCGACACCTGGCAGAGCTGGAAAAGGTGGACGCGGCGCTCCTGGCGGTGCCCAGCCGCTGCGTCCCCAAACTGGCCCCCCCCATCCTGGAGACGGGGGTCGCCACGGTGGACTGTTACGACATCCACGGGGATCCCCTCATGACCCTTCGGGCGACCCTGGATCCCATCGCCCGGGAGCACGGCACCGCGGCGGTGATCTCCGCGGGGTGGGACCCGGGGACGGACTCGGTGGTGCGGACCCTGCTGGAGGCCCTGGTCCCCCGGGGGATCACCTACACCAACTTCGGCCCGGGGATGAGCATGGGACACACGGTGGTGATCAAGGGCTTCGAGGGGGTGGAGGACGCCCTGTCCCTCACCATTCCCAAGGGGTGCGGCCTCCACAAGCGGTACGTGTACCTGAAGACCCGGCCGGGGACGGACTTCGACGCCCTGGTGGCCCGCATCTCCCAGGACCCCTACTTCGCCCACGACGAGGTGCACTTCTTCCCCTGCGAGGACGTGCAGGCCCTGGTGGACACGGGGCACGCGGTGCACCTGGAGCGCCGGGGCTCCGCCGGGAAGACCCACAACCAGAAGGTGGACTTTCTCATGTCCGTTACCAACCCCGCCGCCACGGGACAGGTGCTGGTCTCCGCCGCCCGGGCGGTCCTGCGCCAGCGCCCGGGAGCCTACACCCTCCCGGAGATCCCCCCGGTGGACTTCCTCCCGGGAGATCGGGAGTCGCTGCTGCACCGCCTGATCTGACCCTTCCGCGAGAGGAGAGGCTTCCATGACCCGATACGCCAAGCTTCACGGCAACGGCAACGACTTCCTCGTCCTGGACCTGCGGGGCACCCCCGGGGAGGGGAAGGACCACGCCGCCGAGGCTCGCGCCCTCTGCCGCCGGGAGGAATCCCTGGGGGCCGACGGACTCCTGCTGGTGGAAAGCTCCTCCCGCCTGAACTTCCGGATGCGCCTGTTCAACCGGGACGGGTCGGAGGGGGAGATGTGCGGCAACGGGGCCCGGTGCATCGCCCGGTACGCCTGGGAAACGGGCATCGCCCCGGCGGAGATGGCCTTCGAGACCCTGGGGGGGGACGTGCACGCCCGGGTGGACGCCCCCTTCGTGCGCCTCCGCCTGGCGGAGGTGGATCTGGGCGACGCGACCTGGGAACGGAAGACCTCCGCAGGGGGGCAGGAGCTGGCCTACTCCTTCCTCACCGTGGGGGTGCCCCACTGCGTGGTGTTCCTGGAGGACCTGGCGACGCGCCCCCGGGAAGAACTGTTCCGCCTGGGCCGGGAGCTGCGCGGCCGCACGGACCTGTTCCCCCGGGGGACCAACGTGAACTTCCTGGCCCCGGAGAAGGAAGGGCTTTTCCTCATCACCTACGAAAGGGGGGTGGAAGACCTCACCCGATCCTGCGGAACCGGCTCCGTGGCCGCCGCCGTGACGGCCCGTCGCCTGGGCCGATGCGGCGACGACGTGAAGGTGCGCAACCTGGGGGGCATCAACCGGGTCCTCCTGGAGGACTCGGGACCGGACCGGGTACGCCCCTCCCTGGAGGGACGCACCGCCCTGGTGGCCTGGATGGAGCCCACGGAGGAGGCTCTGGTTTAGGTACGGACATCCTGCGGTACGATCCGCGCCGCTTTCCCCGGTTTGGACGGCACCCCGCGTCCGGGTCAAGAGACAAAGGAGGTTCGGAACATGTCGGAGAAGCAAGAGAACAGCCTCTGGAAGGCCTATCGGTTTCCTCTCATCCTCATCAGCTCCATCGCCCTGGGCTGCATCCTGGGGGCCCACATGGGCAAGGACGCCCTGATCTTCAAACCCCTGGGGGACATTTTCCTCAACGCCATGTTCATGGTGGTGGTGCCCCTGGTGTTCACCACCATCTGCAGCGCCGTGGCCAGCATGTCCTCCATGAAACGCCTCGGCAAGGTCATGGGCTCCATGGTGCTGATCTTCGCCGTCACCGGGGCCATCGCGGCCGTCCTGATGGTGGGCACCGTGGTCCTCTTCCCCCCCGCCGAGGGCACCGCCATCACCCTCACCCAGCCGGAGAACCTGGAGAAGCTCAACACGGCGGACCAGGTGGTGCAGGCCATCACCGTGGGGGACTTCCACGAACTCCTCTCCCGGCGTCACATGCTCCCCCTGATCCTCTTCACCATCCTCTTCGGCATCAGCCTGCAGATGTTGGGGGAACGGTCCCGACCCATCGCCCAGGGCATCTCCATCCTGGCGGACGCCACCCTCAAGATGGTCCAGATCATCATGTACTACGCCCCTGTGGGCCTGGCGGCCTACTTCGCCACCCTGGTGGGGGACTTCGGCCCCAACCTGCTGGGGGCCTACTTCCGCTCCATGGTGGTGTACCACGTGGTCACCCTGGCCTACTTCTTCGTGGCCTTCACGGTCTATTCCTGGCTCGCCACGGGGGGCCGGGGAACAGGGATCTTCTGGAAGAACATTGTCACCCCCGCCCTCACCGCCCTGGGCACGGGCAGCAGCACCGCCACCCTGCCGGTGAACCTGGCGGCGGCGGCGCGCATGGGCATCCCCCAGGACATCCGGGAGGTGGTGCTCCCCATCGGAGCCACCGCCCACATGGAAGGCTCCTGCCTCAGCGGGATCCTCAAGATAGCCTTCCTCTTCGGCATCTTCCACATGCCCTTCGCGGGCCTGGGGACCTTCGCCAGCGCCATCCTCGTGGCGGTGTTGAGCGGCGTGGTGCTCTCGGGCATCCCCGGCGGCGGACTGGTGGGGGAGATGCTCATCGTGAGCCTCTACGGCTTCCCCCCGGAGGCCTTCCCCATCGTGGCCACCCTGGGCTTTTTGGTGGACCCCGCCGCCACCATGGTCAACGCCACCGGGGACACCTGCTCCGCCCTCATGGTCTCCCGCATGGTGGAGGGCAAGGGCTGGTTCCAGCGGTTCTACAAACCCCAGGACGACCCGACGGCCTGAGACGTCCACCCCAAGGGGCCCTGCGGGGCCCCTTCGCCTTGTTCACGAGGAGGTAAGACCATGAAGACCCACGAGCTTCGAGAACGGCTTCGAACCTTTCCCCGGTTTCCCCTTCTGCGGGACGCCACCCCCCTGCACCCCCTGGAGAACCTCTCCGGGGAACTGGGGGTGGACCTGCGGGTCAAACGGGACGACCTGACGGGCCTGGCTGCGGGGGGCAACAAGACCCGCAAGCTGGAGTACCTCATCGGGCGGGCCCAGGCGGAGGGGGCCGACACGGTGCTCACCGCGGGGTGGTACCACTCTAACCACGCCCTCCAGACCGCCGCAGCGGCGGCCCGGGCGGGGCTGGAGTGCATCCTCTACCTGAAGGCGGGGGACCCCCGGAAGGGAAGCCTCTTCCTGGACGCCCTCTGCGGCGCCCAGGTGCGCCTCTTCGACGTGCCGGGCAGCGGCGCCCTGGGCCCGGAGATGGAACGGGGCGCCGAGGCCCTGCGCCGGGAGGGGCGGAAGCCCTACGTCATCCCCGTGGGGGGATCGGACCCCGTGGGGTCCCTGGGCTACGTGGAGGGGGCCCTGGAGATGCGGGAACAGTGCGACGAGACGGGTTGGGAACCGGACCTGGTGGTGTGCCCCACCAGCAGCGGGGGCACCCACGCGGGGCTCTTGGCGGGAATCCCCGCCCTCTTCCCCCGGACCCGGGTGCTGGGCATCGGGGTGGGGGACGACCCGGGGGAGGTCCGGGAGAAGGTGGGACATCTCCGGGACGCCTTGGGGGAGCTTCTTTCTCTACCCCCTCTGGACGACCGCACCCTGGACGAGGCCTTCTGTTTCGACTACGGCTTCGGGGCCTACGGAACCCTGGCGGGCCCGGTGATGGACCTGATCCGGGAGGTGGGCTCCCGGGAAGGGTTCTTCCTGGACCCGGTGTACACCGGCAAGGCCTTCTACGGCCTGCTGGACCGCATCCGCCGGGGGATCGTCCCCCTGGCCTCCCGGGTGCTCTTCCTCCACACCGGGGGCCTGTCGGGGCTCTTCCAGTACGAGGAGGAGGTGCACCGCCACCTGGCGGGGACGGACTAGGTTCTGTCCGCAATTGCCCTGAGAATTCGCAAACTGGGTTTCTTGAGCCCCCAGGGCCTGTTTGCTTTCTTATCCAGAGGGGACACGGGGCGATCCGAACCCAGGCTAGATAGGGTTGAGCCAATTTGTCGTATCGGGTTGCGACCCGGTACGACAAGCTGGCTCGAAAGACCCTGGTCAGGACGCTCCACGCTTCCTGCCTGCGACGGATCCCACGGGAAACAGGACCTAAGAAGCGGGAGCCTCCCCTTTGGCCTCCCGCCCCTCCCTCAGGTAGGCGTAGATGGTGTACTTGGTCTTGCCCATCTCCCGGGCCAGCACCTCCACCGCCCCCTTGAGGAGGAAGAAGCCCCGGGCCTGGAGACGGCGAACCGCCTCCACCTTCTCCCCCCGGGAAAGGGCCGCCAGGGGGCGCCCCGCCCAGATCCGCACCTCCCCCAGGGTCTCCTCCACCAGGTCGTCCAGGTCCCGGGAAAACCGCTCCCGAACCGCCCCCGGGCGGATCTCCTCCATCTCCACCCGGAACAGGTCGTCCAGCATCTCCCGAGCGGCCTGGTACTTGCTGGCGTCCATGTTGATGCACAGAAAGCCGATGATCCGCCCCTCCCCGTCCCGGAGGAACACCACCCCGCACTTGAGGAGCCGGCCGTCCTGGGTGCGGGCCAGGTAGTTGAAGACCCCGTCCTTGTCCCGGTATTCGTCGGCGGTGAGCATGAGCAGGCCGAAGTCCGTCATGGGACACCCCACCCCCCGACCGGTGACGTGGCCGTTCTCGCAGGCCACGATGGAGTGGTCCGGCTGGGACACGTCGTGGAGGAGCACCTCGCAGTGCTTCCCCAGGATGGCCGCCAGACCCCGCACCAGGGGGAAGTAGGGCTTCAGCAGGGGGTGGATCTTCTGGGATTCCATGGATTCGTCGACCTCCCGGAGACGGGGATGAAAGCGCCCCCATCCTAAGGGGCGCCCGTGGGCAGGACAAGGCCCCGGGGAAGGCCGGGGCCGCGAGGGGACGGGGGGTCAGCTCCCCAGGATGCGGAAGCCCTCGGGCAGGGGATCCTCCGGATCCAGGACGATCTGGTTGAACCCCATGATGTGGGCGGTTCCGGAGATCTCCGGGATCACCGCGGGACGCCCCGCCACCACGGTCTCCTCCGCCACCCGCCCCTGGAACACCGTGTCGATGATGCTGTGGTTCTCCAGGATCTGATCCTTCCGCAGAACCCCCCGGGCGAAGAGCTGGGCCACCCGGGCGGAGGTGCCGGTGCCGCAGGGGGAACGGTCCACCTCCGCGTCGGCGAAGACGCAGATGTTCCGGCTCACCAGGCGATCCCCCCGGTCCTGGGGCGGGGTGGTGAGGATGGTGCCGTAGATGCCGTGAAGCCCCTTCTCCAGGGGGTGTTCGATGGAACGCATCTCCATCACCTTGTGCTTGATCTCCATGCCCCGACGCACCAGGGCCTCGACCTGCTCGGGCACCACGTCCAGCCCCAGCTGCGCCGCATCCAGGAAGACGTAGAAGGCCCCGCCGTACACCACGTCGGCGGTCACCTCCCCGATCCCCTCCACGGGGACCCGAAGGCCCTCCAGGTGCACGAAGGAGGGGACGTTGAGGAAGGAGACCCGTTTCACCCGTCCCCCCTCGCAGAGGGAGGTGGAGGTGACCCGCCCGGCGGGGGAGTCGATGCGCAGCACGTTGGGGCCGTCCTGGGGAACCACCATCCCCGTCTCCAGAGCCACCTTGGACACCCCGATGATGCCGTGCCCGCACATGGTGCTCAACCCCTCGTTGTGGGTGAAGAGGACCCCGAAGTCCCCGTCCTCCGTCACCGGCTTGGTGAGGATGCAGCCGTACATGCCGCTGTGCCCCCGGGGTTCCAGCATGAGGAGTTTGCGCAGGTGGTCCAGGTGCTCCACCACGTAGGCCCGCTTCTCCAGGATGGTGTTCCCCGGAATGGGGGGAAAGCCGGAGGTGACGATCCGCAGGGGCTCCCCCACGGTGTGGGCGTCGATGCAGGTGATGACGTTTTGAAACTGGATCATCTCGTGGATCCCTCCCGATGGACGTTCTGGCGGTCCCGGTCCCCCAGGACCGGACGCACTCTTCTTGTACGTTCCATCAATTTTTTTGTCAACCAGCCCCCACCGATAGCGGGGTGTACTCGAAAAACGCCGATCAACACCGGGCCAGACTCAGGAGACACTCCGAGACAACCTAACGGACGCCAGAGATTTGACACTTTTTTGGTGATGCCCTAGGATTTTGCCGGACCCCCTCCCGGGGGCACCCCGCAAACCAAGGAGGCGTCGTCATGCTCTACCTGGACCCGAAGGCCCTGCTCGCCGCCGCTACCCTGCCGGAGCTGATGGACCGCATGGAACAAGCCCTGCTGGCGGAGGAGGAGGGAAAGGCCATCCTTCCCCTGCGCACCAGCGTCTTCCAGGGAGAGGACACCCTGATGCTCATGCCCTGTCTGGAGGAACGGACCTGGGGGCTGAAGATCCTCACTCTGAAGCCCGGCAACCCCGCCCAGGGGCGTCCCTATATCGACGGGCTGGTGGTGCTCTTCGACGGGGGCACCGGGGCTCCCTCCGCCCTCATGGACGGCAAGCTGCTCACGTCCCTGCGCACCGGGGCCATCGGGGGGCTGGGGATCCGGCACCTGTCGAAGCCGGACACCCGCTCCCTGGGATTGGTGGGCGCGGGGGTGCAGGGGTTCTGGCAGGCCCGGTTCGGCTGCGCCGCCCGGGACATCCGGGAGGTGTGGGTGCTGGACGCCTTCCCGGAGAAGCTGCCCCCCTTCCTGGACCGGCTGGGACAGGCCCTGCCGGGGGTGCAGGTGCGAGCCGCCCGCAGCGCGGAGGAGCTTCTGGAGCGCACCGAGGCGGTGATGAGCGCCACCAACGCCTCCGTGCCCCTCTACCCGGAGGACCCGGACCGGCTGCGGGGACACTGTTTCGTGGCCATCGGGTCCTACCGGCCGGACATGCACGAGGTCCCCGACGCCCTCTTCGGCCTGCTGGACCGGGTCTACGTGGACACCCTCCACGCCCTGGAGGAGACGGGGGACCTGACGGGACCCCTGGAGAGGGGGATCCTGCGGCGGGAGGATGTGCGCCCCCTGGCGGACCTGCTGCGGGAACCCCGCCCCGCCCCGGAGACGGGATTCTACAAGTCCGTGGGGGGAGCCCTCTTCGACCTCCACGCGGCGGACCTCCTGGCACAGACCGCCCGGGCCAAGGGCCTGGGGACGGAGCTGCCCCAGTAGCCCCTCCCCACCCGCGACGCCCAGGGGGGACCCCAGGTGGGGTCCCCCCTGCACTGCCTGCGCCGGGCCTGGGGGACGGGACACTCAGATCAGGCCGAAGAAACGCTCGAAGAACGCCCCCAGCTTCTCCAGCACCCTCTGTTTCTTCAGCCCATGGCTGCCGTTTTTGTCGAAGCGGGAAAGGGGCGGGAGGATCTTCGTGATCGCCGTGCCCGTGACGGAGATCTCCCCGTCTCGGAAGGCCGCCTCCACGAACGCTCTCGTCTCGTCGGCCCGAAGCCCCTCCTCGGCGATGATCCGGTCCAGCTCCTGGGCCTTGCGGGCCGAGATGAAGGCGATCCACTCCTCGTCCACCTTGGCCTTGGCGGAGAGGGCGTCCACGAACTGTTCGATCAGGTCCTTCTTGTTCCGCAGGGACGGGCTGGCATCCACCGCCCCGTGGATGGCGATCCGGATCTCCTTGTCCTCCCCGGAGCCCTTCTTTTCCAGATACCTCGCCACCAGCATCAGGATGTAATCGACCCCGATCTCCACCTGCTTGATCAGCTCGATCTCGAACACCACGTCGTCGTTGATCCGCTCCTTCTCCCCGTCCCCCGCCCCCCGCATGTGGGCGTGCAGGTCCAGATACAGGCTCTGGTAATCCTGGAAAGCCCGAGGGGACAACAGCTCGTTCCCCTGAAAGTCGTCGAAGGCCACCAGAATGTTCTTCAGCCGCAGGATCGCGCCGAAGAGCCCGACGAAGGCCCTCTGCTGCTCCTCCCCCACCGGAGGCCGATCCGGGGGGAACTCCTCCGTCAGCTCCTCCACCCGTTTTTTGTACTCTTCGTAGTACTCCCCATAGGGCTTCAACAGCACGACTCCCCGGGCGTCCCGGTTGCCGAACAGGGCCAGGGCGTCGTTGGTGGCCTGCTCCAGATCGCGGAAGGAAACGATGTTGCCGTAGGTCTTCACCGAATTGAGGATGCGGTTGGTGCGCGAGAACGCCTGGATCAGCCCGTGGGCGCGCAGATTCTTGTCCACCCAGAGAGTGTTGAGGGTGGTGGCGTCGAACCCGGTGAGGAACATGTCCACCACGATCACCAGGTCCAGGTCCCCCTGCTTCAGGCGCAGCGACAGGTCCTTGTAGTAGTTCTGGAACCGGTCGTTCGACGTGTCGTAGCTCGTGCCGAAGAGGGCGTTGTAGTCCCGGATCGCCCCCTCCAGGAAGTCCCGGGAGCACGAGTCCAGCCCGTCGGTCTCGAAAGCCTCCTCCCGCAACAGCCCATCCCCTTCCTCCTCGTTGGGGGCGAAGCTGTAGATCAGGCCCACCTTGAGACGCTGCGGGAGGGGCAGGTCCCTTTGCTGTTCCGCAAACGCCGCATAGTAGCGTTTGGCCGCCTCGATGGAGGAGGTGGCTAACAGGGAGTTGAACCCCCTCCGCATCCGATCCTTCACGCGGTAGGAGACGGCGCGATGGGTCTTCTGGTCGAAGTGCTCCCGGATGTAGCCCACCACCTGGGCGATGCGCTCCGGGGCCAGCAGGGCCCGTTCCGTGTCGATGGCCGAAACCTGTTTGTCCCGGATGACCGGAGCCGTCCGGAGGGTGTTGATGGTGTCGATGCGGAAGGGCAGCACGTTCTTGTCGCCGATGGCGTCCACGATGGTGTAGGTGTGCAGCCTGTCCCCGAAGGTCTGTTCGGTGGTGCGGCGCAGCGGGTTGCCCCCCGCTCCCGCGTTGTCCGGGAAGATGGGGGTGCCCGTGAACCCGAACAGATGATAGCGCCGGAACGCCCGGGTGATCTCGCCGTGCATGTCCCCGAACTGGCTGCGGTGGCATTCGTCGAAGATCACCACCACATGGGCGTCGTAGACCGGATGCCTTTTGTTCTTCCCCACGAAACGGCTGAGCTTCTGGATGGTGGTGATGAGGAGGCGGGCGTTCGGGTCCTCCAGCTGCCTCTGCAGCACCGCCGTGGAGGCGTTGGAGTTGGCCGCCCCCTTCTCGAAGCGCTCGTACTCCACCATGGTCTGGTAGTCCAGGTCCTTGCGGTCCACCACGAAGAGCACCTTGTCCACACCTTCCAGCCCCAGGGCCAGCTGCGCCGTCTTGAAGCTGGTCAGCGTCTTCCCCGATCCGGTGGTGTGCCAGATGTACCCCCCCGCTTCGGCCTTGCCCCACTGTCGGAGGTTCGTGCTCGCGACGATGCGCTGCAGGATCCGCTCCGCCGCCGCGATCTGGTAGGGCCGCATCACCAGGAGCTTGCGATCCGCGTCGAACACGCAGTAGCGGGTCAGGATGTTCAGCAGGGTGTGCCGGGCGAAGAAGGTTCTGGTGAAGCTCATCAGATCCATGATGGGCCGGTTTTTCCCGTCGGCCCACCAGCTGGTGAACGCGAAGCTGTTGGAGGTCCTGCGTCGGCTGCGGCCGTTGCGCCGCTCCGCCAGATGGCCTCCCCGAACCGTGTTGCTGTAGTACTTGGTCAACGTGCCGTTGCTGATGACGAAAAGCTGCACGTACTCGAACAGCCCCGACCCCGCCCAGAAGCTGTCCCGCTGGTAGCGGTCGATCTGATGGAAGGCCTCCCGGAGGTCCACGCCCCGGCGCTTCAGCTCCACGTGCACCAGGGGCAGACCATTCACCAGCACCGTCACGTCGTAGCGGTTGGACCGGGCGCCCTCCGCCTCGTACTGGTTGATCACCTGCAGGCGGTTGTTGTGGATGTCCCCCTTGTCGATCAGGCGGACGTTCTTCTTCTCCTTGCCGCCGTCGCGCACCAGCACCTGCACCGGGTCCTCCTGGATCCGGGCGGTCTTCTCCACGATGCCGTCCTTCTCCCCGGCGATGCGGCCCTTGAAAAAGCGTTCCCACTCCGTATCGGAGAACGTCATGTCGTTGAGCCGCTCCAGCTGGCGGCGCAGGTTGGCGATCAGTTCCGCCTCCGAGGCGATCCGCAGGTACTCGTAGGCCTGGGACTGGAGCTGCTCTAGGAAGGCCCTTTCCAAGGCCGCCTCGGACTGGTAGGCTCCCTCCCGCACCCGGTCGGGGAGGAACTCCGCGACCACGGTGCTCTCCTCGGACAACGCGACGGGTTCGTAGCGGTGGGGGGTGAGGTTTTCGCTCATGATGCCTCCTTGAAGCTCAGCAGCCGATCCCGGTAGTGCTCGTACTGTCGGCGCCGGGCGGCGATCTCGGCGGGAAGGCCGCAGGAAAGGTCGCTCACCAGGGCGTCGAAGGCGTCGAGGATGGCGACGATGCGTTCTTGCTCGGCGAGGGGGGGGACGGGGATGGCGAGCTTGCCCAGGCTTTCCCCGGACAAGCGTTTGACCTTTGCTCGGGCCACAAACTTGTTTTTCTCTGCGTGGAAGGCTGTGGTCTGGAAGTAGTAAGACACGAACTTCGGATTCAGTGAGTGCCGAAATGCAAAGCAATCGTCATGTATCGCCACTTCACCGTCGCCAAGCCATGCCACGGCCTTGCCGACGTCCTCGACGGTCTCCCCAACACCGGCGATCACCACGTCGCCCCGCTTTGCAAATCGCAAGATGGGCATCATGTCCGAACGGACATGCGAGACCGTCGCCGTGGCGGCAACGCCGTACTGTGTGTAGATATCGCCATAGTGAATGCATTCGACCCCATCAGGAGCATAGTCATCCTTGGTAAATCGCCGCCCGCGAAAAAACTCTCCGACCTCGGCCATCGTGGTCCATGAAACGTCCTGATTACCCAAGGCGAACAGCGCATCGCGATAGTGCCGATACTGACGCCGCCGGGCCTCCAGCTCCGCCTCCAGCTCCGCCTCCAGTTGGGTGAAGGCGTCTAGCACCTTCACGATCTCGCGCTGCACCTCCAGCGGCGGGACGGGGATTTTGATTTTTGCAAGGCTCTTTGCCGTGACCTCGATCACCTTTGTGCCTGTTGCGAGCGCTTTCTTTTCGGCGAAGAAGCGCGGTGTCTGCAGATAGTAGGAGAGATATTTCGGGTCTTGATCGTGTTTGAGCACCGTGGCGTGACCACCCGTGACAATCTGAACGTCTCCCAACCAGGCAACTGCCTTGCACACGTCTTCAACGTTTTCGCTGGTATTCGTGATGACCAAATCACCAGGATAAACCTTAATTAATCTTTCCGCTTTCTCATGCGGGATGAAAGAGCGTGTCTCCTTTGCCCAAACCCCATAGTAGGTATAAATCTGACCATAATGAATACATCCAACACCTGAATCCGCGAAGTCGGATTTCGGCATTCCGTTGCCCCGTACCAATTCGCCAAGATCGCCAATGGCCTTGTACTCCACCCCGTCCGGGCACAGCTTGGCGATCAGCTCATCAATCCGGCTCATGGTTTTTATTCCCCGCAATTTTCTTCTGTATTGTCTTCACGGTTTCCATGTAGGCCGTTTCCACCTCCGAAGGAAGCACGACCTGCTGACTCTGATATTTGGCGTATTCGACCTCGGCCTTTTCCAGCGCCTGCCGGTGAGTGACCGTGCCCGCCCCCTTCAAGGCCTTGCCGCCCATGGCCGCAATTAGTTGCTCCAAGTGTGCGAGCCAATCCTTCATATACGTGGGCTCGTGATTCATGGCACGAAACTCGGCGGCATCGAAATAAGCCGAGACCAGGGTGTTTATAGTGGACCCCGAAAAATGGACCAGGAGCTAAGCTAAGTGCGGAGTCGGTCCGAGCCCTGGGCCCCCGAAAGAGAGGGGACACGATGACGGTCAAACGGCAACGACGATCACCGGAGTTCAAGAGCAAGGTGGCCCTGGCGGCGCTCAAAGGGGACAAGACCCTGGCCCAGCTATCCAGCGAGTTCGGCGTCTGTTCCGTCCAGATCAGCCAATGGAAGGCCCAGCTCCTGCAGCAGCTCCCGAACGCCTTCCAGCACCAGGAGCGACCGGTGAGGGCGGAGACCCTGACAGCCCCGTTGTACCAGGAGATCGGTCGGCTCAAGATGGAGCTTGACTGGCTCAAAAAAAAAGCTGGAGTTGACGCTTGAGGCCAAACGAGCCTCCGTGGATCCCCATCACCCCCGGATCAGCATCCGTCGCCAGTGCGACCTCCTGGGCCTGAATCGTTCCAGCTACTACGTCGGAGATTCCTGGGGCACGCAGACGCAGGAGAACCTTGAAATCATGGAGCGCCTCGACCGTCAGTACACCGCCGTGCCCACCTACGGGAGCCGTCGGATGACCGCCTGGTTACGTCGGGAGGGCTACGACGTGAATCGAAAACGCATCCAGCGTCTGATGCAGCTCATGGGTCTCGAAGGCTTGGCCCCCAAGCCGGGCAAGTGCAAGTCTCACCCGGAGCACGAGATCTACCCCTACCTGCTTCGCAGTGTCTCCATTGACAGGCCGAACCAGGTATGGAGCACGGACATCACCTACCTTCCCATGAACAGCGGCTTCCTGTACCTTGTGGCGGTGATCGACTGGCACAGCCGGTACGTCCTGTCCTGGGGACTGTCCAACACCCTGGACGCGACCTTCTGCATCGAAGCTCTGGAAGAGGCCCTGTCCCAGGGGACACCGGAGATATTCAATACCGACCAGGGCAGCCAGTTCACCAGCAAGGCCTTCCTGGGGCCACTGAAGGACCGGGAGATCCGCATCAGCATGGATGGCCGAGGGCGAGCGTTGGACAACATCTTCGTGGAACGTTTCTGGAGGACCTTGAAGTACGAATGGCTCTACCTGAACGACTACCAGGAGGTTCGAGAGCTCAAGTTGGGACTTAGAGAGTATATGAAGTTCTACAACGAGCAACGGCTTCATTCATCGCTGCGCTACCGGACTCCACAGGAAGTGCACTTCACCACCCCGGGTTCCATGGCGGTCTGACCTTAACAAACCTTGCCGCTCCCGTGGTCTTGACATTGGGGTCCACCATAGTTCAGACGCTTGAGTTCGTCTACATTCAGGTAATTTTTGGCAGTGGCAATTTCTGCCCGAGTGGGCTGCTTGCCTCTGAATGACAGCAGCCCCATAAACGGTTTGTCGGCGTCGGCCCGCGCCGCGATGACTTCGGCGGCAGTCTGGCCGTGGGCGGCGTAGTGCAGTTTGTTTTGCACCGTCTTGAAGAAGCTGACGCTGGTTTCTGCCTTCGGATCGTAATCCACGCTGGTGGCGTAGAGATCAAGCACCTGCCTGTAGAGCACCTTTTCGCTGCTGCGGATGTCGCGGATGCGATCGAGCAACTCTTTCCAGTAATACCCGCCGCCGAGGTTCTTGAGACGGACATCGTCCATGGTGAAACCCTTGATCAGGTATTCGCGCAATCGCTCGGTGGCCCAGATGCGAAAGGCCGTGGCAATGTTTGAGCGCACCCGGTAACCCAGCGAAATAACGAGATCCAGGTTGTAGAAGGGCAGCGTTCGGGCAACCTGACGGCTTCCTTCGGTGCGAACCTGTCGGAAATCCCGACAGGTTGCCTCCTGGCTCAACTCCCCCTCTGCGTAGATATGGGCGATGTGCTCGACCACATTGGCACGAGAAGTCTGAAACAAGTCGGCAAGCTGCTGTTGGCTCAGCCACACCGTATCGCCATCAAGCCGCACATCGATCGCGGGCGCATCAGCACGCTGGTAAAGGATGATTTCCCCGCCGGGTTGCTTGCTCATGGCCGCTCTCCTTCCAATTCGCGCTTGATCTTCTTGATGCTGGGCAGGCTGGTCCGCAACGATTCGGGCAAGAAGTCCAGCAGCTTCTTCACGGCGTTTCCCTGGCGTTCCAGCAGACGGGTTTCGATCTGCATCACCAGGACGTTGCGGGACCAGTTGTGTTCCAACGTCTTGAACGCGTAGGCCAACCGTTCCTCCCGAGTCTTGAGCTTCGACAACAGCACCAGATTATGTCCCCAGGGCAATCGTCCAACAGCCTGTTGGACGATTGCCTCCTCCGGCCACGCCTCGGCTGTATTCGGTAATCTAAAAGCCCCCCAGTTCGGGGTCCAATGGTCGTCGAAAAGGCACCCACCCCGCACATGTTCCCCTATCATCCTGCGAAAGGAACGGGCATTCCGGTTCGCAGGGAGGACGAGAGGAGATGTACGGGGTGGTTGACAGGGAGTATATCCGCAAGCAGCACTTCCGGGAAGGTTGGTCCATCCGGAAGATCGCCCGGCAGTTGGGGATGTGCCGCAAGACGGTCCGCAGGCTGTTGGAGGATTCGCAGGTTCCCACCTACACCCTCAAGGAGCCCCGTCCGCGTCCGGTCACGGGGCCCTATCTGGAAGTCATCCGGACCTGGCTTACGGAGGACCTCCAGGCTCCCCGCAAGCAGCGCCATACGGCCCGGCGGGTGTACGACCGGCTGGTGACGGAGAGGGGGTTTGGGGGCAGCGAGTCCATCATCCGCAAGGTCGTTGCGGAGCTGAAAAGAGAGATCGCTCCGAAGAAGGGGTTCCTTCCCCTGGAGGCGGACCCGGGAGAGCAGGCTCAGGTGGATTGGGGGGAGGCGATGGTGCGTCTCGAAGGGGAATCGACGCGGGTGCATCTGTTCTGCATGAGGCTTCGTCGCAGTGGAACTCCCTTCGTCTACGCCTTCCCCGACGAAGGGCTGGAGGCGTTTCTGGCGGGGCACCGTCTGGCCTTCGAGTTCTTCGGCGGGGTTCCCAGGGAGTGCGTTTACGACAACCTCAAGTCGGCGGTCACCAAGGTGCTCCAGGGACCCCACCGGGAGGAGAACCGGCAGTTCTCGGCCCTTCGCGGCCACTACCTCTTCGAGAGCGTCTTCTGCAATCCTCGAAGCGGCCACGAGAAGGGGGCGGTGGAGCACCTGGTGGGGTTTGTCCGCAGGAACGTCCTGGTTCCCGTTCCGGATCTGCCCTCCCTGGAGGAACTCAATCTCTGCCTGGCCCGGTGGTGCGAAAAGCAACGCAGGAGCCGAGGGACCTCCTTCGACGAGGAAGCGACCTGTCTGCTGCCGTTACCGGCGCTGCCCCATCCGTGCGCCCTTCAGACCGTTGCGGTGGTAAGCCCCACATCTCTGGTGCGGTTCGAGGGAAACGTCTACTCCGTTCCCGTGGGCCACGAGGGGGAAGCGGTGAACCTCTCCACCACCTGGGACCGGATCCGCATCTCCCGTAACGGCACCCTCCTGGCGGAACATCCCCGGCTTTCCGGGAAGGGGAAGGCCTCCATGGAGCTGGTCCACGTTCTCCCGTTGCTGCAGTTCAAACCGGGGGCGGTGCGCAACGCGGCGGTTCTCCGGCGCTTGGCGGAACCCTGGCAGAAGGCCCGAACGCTCCTGTGCGCTCAACCGGAGGGCTATCGGGAGTTCTGCGCCATCCTCCTGCTGCACCGGGACCATTCCCTGGAGGTTCTCACGGAAGCCCTGGAGGAGGCCCTTGCCCTCAAGCGGGTCACGGCAGAGACGGTTCGTCAGCTGGTGTGGAACCGAACCCCCTCGGTGGTCCCGGAGGCCTCGGTCCCGGATCCCCTGGCGGAGTTGCCCGCCGGCTGCGCCCCCGACCCGAGCCGCTACGACACCTTGCTGGGGGAGGCGGTGGCATGAGCGGACCGACCCACGACCGGGACACGGCCGTCCAAACCCTCTGCCGGGACCTCAAACTCCCCGGGGTCCTGAGACACTACCGAAACGGCATCGTCCCCACCGACCCCAAGGACTACCTCCAGGAAAGCCTGGAGGCGGAACGGACCTCCCGACGGGAGAAACGGCTGAAGAACCTCCTGAAGGGAGCGAGGCTTCCCTACGCCCGCACCCTTTCGGAGTATGACTTCCTGCGCCTTCCCTCCCTGCCGAAGGAGCAGATCCTGTCCTTGGCCCAGGGGGACTTCCTTCGTCGCCGGGAGAACCTGGTCCTCCTGGGGAACTCGGGCACCGGCAAGACCCATGTGGCCATTGGCGTAGCCGCATCCTGCATCGCCGCAGGCTACGCAGTCCGGTTCACCACCGCCCTGACGCTGGCCCAGGAACTGCTCCTGGCCCAGGACGAACACCGCCTCCCCCGGGTGCTCAAATCCTACGACCGGTATGACCTCGTGGTGGTGGACGAACTGGGTTACCTGGGCCTGGGTCCCGGAGGAGCCCCCCTGTTCCAGTTCTTTGCGGAGCGGTACGAGAGAAAGAGCGTCTGCATCACCACAAACCTGGAGTTCGGCCGTTGGGCCGAGGTCTTCGGGGACGCCACCCTGACGGAGGCCCTCCTGGACCGCCTGACCCACCACGCACACATCTTTGTCTTCAGGGGGGAATCCTATCGGTTTGCTCAGCGCAGCGCCAGGACAATGACCGCCTAGGCGGCATCCATCAGGCAAGGGGGATTGGGGTGGGTCCCTTTTCGAGGATCACACTGGGCGCATTTTCGGTTGACGAAAACACTCGGCGAAGGCCCGCATGTACATCAGGTTGGCCCGAGAAAACCCCTTCATGTCCGGAAAGGCCCGGCGCAGGTCCTGAGCCAGCCGGTCGATGACCTTGGCGCCCCATCCCTGTTCGGCCTGCCGGGCCAGGATATCCCGCCCGATCTGCCAGTACAGCAGGACCAGCTCCCGGTTGACCGCCAGGGTGGCGCGCTGCTGGGCGGCATGGATGCGGGTTTTCAGGTCCCCCAGCCAGTCGGCGTAGCCTTCCGGCGGAATCAGCAGGGAAACGGGCTTGTCGCTCATGCCTGGTCCCCCTCCAGGTCCGCCACCAGGGCGTCGATCTGGGCCCGCAGCTCCCCCTGACGGGCCACGATGCGGGCGATCTCCGCGTTGAGGGCCCGGATGTCCACGGCCTCCCGGGTGTCCCGCTGCTCCACGTAGCTCGATACGGCGATGTTGTAGCCGTTCCGGGCGATCTCCTCGTTGTCCACCAGGCGAGCGAAGTGGGGGACGTCCCGGCGGGCCCTGTAGGCCTGGAGGATTTTCTGCCGGTGCTCCGGGTCGAGGCGGTTCTTGTTGCCGCTGCGCACGCATTCGCCGCTGGCGTCGAGGAACAGGGTGGCGTTGTCCCCCTTGGACTTCTTGAGCACGATGACGCAGGTGGCGATGGTGGTGCCGAAGAACAGGTCCGCAGGAAGCTGGATGACCGCATCCACGTAGTTGTTGTCGATGAGGTAGCGGCGGATCTTGGCCTCCGCCCCGCCACGGTAGAGCACCCCGGGGAACTCGACGATGGCCGCCGTCCCGTTCACCGCCAGCCAGCTCAGGATGTGCATGGTGAAGGCCAGGTCGGCCTTGCTCTTGGGGGCCAGCACCCCCGCGGGGGCGAAGCGCGGGTCGTTGATCAGCAGGGGGTTGGCGTCTCCCTCCCACCGGATCGAGTAGGGGGGGTTGGAGACGATGGCCTCGAAGGGTTCGTCGTCCCCGTGGGCCGGGTCGGTGAGGGTGTCGCCGTGGGCGATGTGGAACTTTTCGTAGTTCACGTCGTGCAGAAACATGTTGATGCGGCACAGGTTGTAGGTGGTCAGGTTGATTTCCTGGCCGAAGAAGCCCTGGCGCACCCTGTCGGGCCCCAGCACCTTGAGGAACTGGAGCAACAGCGATCCGGAGCCGCAGGCGGGGTCGTAGACCTTGTTGACCTCCCTCTTTCCCGCGGCGGCGATGTGGGCCAAAAGCTCGGAGACCTCCTGGGGGGTGTAGAACTCCCCGCCGGACTTGCCGGCGGTGGAGGCGTACATCTGCATCAGGTATTCGTAGGCGTCGCCGAAGAGGTCGATGGTGTTGTCGGCGAAACCGCCCCCTCCCCCGGCGAGGGGCAGGTCGCCGATGGCGTCCAGGAGCTTCACGAGCTTTTCGTTTCGTTTGGCCACCGTGGGGCCGAGTTTGCCGGAGTTGACGTCCAGGTCGTCGAACAGGCCCTTGAAGTCGTCCTCGCTGTCCGTGCCCCTCGCGGAGCCTTCGATGTGGGCAAACACCCGGTCCAGGGTCTCGTTGAGGTCCTCGTCGCGGCGCGCCCGGGCCCGCACGTTGGCGAAGAGTTCCGAAGGCAGGATGTAGAAGCCCTTTTCCTTCACCGTCTCGTCGCGGCCCTGTTCCGCTTCGGCGTCGCTCAGGGCGGCGTAGTCGAAATCCGGGGTTCCTGCGCGGCGTTCCTGTTCGTTGAGGTAGGCGGTCAAGTTCTCGGAGATGAAGCGGTAGAACAGCATGCCCAGCACGTAGCTCTTGAAGTCCCAGCCGTCCACGCTGCCCCGCAGGTCGTTGGCGATGCGCCAGATGGTCTTGTGGAGTTCCGCCCGTTCCGCTTCCTTGGCCCCATGGGTTCCGTTGGTCCCGAAGCCCGTGCCTGCCTCCTCACGCAGTCCCAGGGAGTCTTCCCTCTCGGCCATCTCTTCAGCTCCTCCTGGACGGTCGGTTTGCCGCCGTCCCTGTCCGCCCCGCAGGCGGGGGCCCTCCGAACGCCCCGGGGAGGGGCTGGAAAGCGCCCCCATCCTAAGGGGTACCGGGGGAACGGGGCAAGGGACGAGGGAACCAACCGAACCTGCATCCCCCTGGTTCCTCAAAGAAGAACGACGCGGTGCAAGAATCGCCTCCGCTCCGTCCCCGTTCTCTCTGCCCCCCGGGCAAGCCTCGTCGTGCCCTTGACGGAACGGGGAGATCATCGTAACGTCGTCTTAGTTCCACTGTAAAAACCATTGTTCTATTCAATGGAACAAGAACCCGGCGCAACCCTCCCCCAAGGGGGGCCGCCCCGGAGGGTTATGCCCCGGGACGCTGTTGGGGTATTGCCGCGCCGGAGGCGAAGAAACCCAGACCGGAACGGAGGAGGCATTCCATGGATTCCATCGTGAAACACGAAATCCTGCGACAGATCGGCGAGACGGGGGTGGTGGCGGTGATCCGGGCACGGAGCCCGGAGGAGGGGATCGCCCTGGGAGAGGCCCTCCTGGAGGGGGGCATCCGAGCGGTGGAGGTGGCCATGACCACCCCGGGAGGGCTGAAGGTCCTGGAGTCCCTGGCGGCTCGCCTGGAGGACCGGGGGCTTCTCCTGGGGGCGGGAACGGTGCTGGACCCCGAGACCGCCCGAAGCTGCATCCTCGCCGGGGCCCGATACGTGGTGGCCCCGAACCTGAACGGGGACGTGGTCCGGTGCTGCCACCGTCACGGCCTGCCCTGTCTGCCCGGGGTGGGAAGCGTGACGGAACTGCTCCAGGCCCTGGAGTGGGGGGTGGACGTGGTGAAGCTCTTCCCCGGGGAGGTGCTGGGGCCCCGGTTCATCAAGGCGGCCCGGGGACCGGTTCCCCACGCCCGCATCCTGCCCACGGGAGGGGTCAGCCTGGAGAACCTGGAGGAATGGTTTCGGGCGGGGGCCTTCGCGGTGGGCATGGGAGGGTCGCTGACCCACGCAGGAGGAGTCCCCCGGTCGCCGGAGGAGGTCCGGGACACCGCCCGAGGGGTGACGGAGCGGATCGCCGTCCTTCGGGGCGGCCGGGCCTGACCCGCCCCCCATGACCACGGACGGGCAACGGAAGGAGACGGCAACCATGGGCAAGATCGTGACCTTCGGCGAGATCATGCTGCGCCTTTCCCCCCCGGACCACGAGGTGCTCCTCCAGTCCCCCCGCTTCATCGCCCACCTGGGGGGAGCGGAGGCCAACGCGGCGGTGTCCCTGGCGAACTACGGGGAGGCGGCAGCCTTCGTCACCGCCCTGCCCCCGGGGGAGCTGGGGGACGCGGCGATCCGGGAGCTGCGGAAGTTCGGGGTGGAGACCCGGCACATCCTGCGCCAGGGGGAACGCCTGGGGATCTACTTCACCCAGCGGGGCTCCTGCTCCCGTCCCTCCAAGGTGCTCTACGACCGGGCCGGGTCGGCGGTGGCCTGCGCCGCCGCCCGGGACTATCCCTGGAAGGCCATCCTCCAGGGGGTGGACTGGTTCCACGTGACGGGCATCACCCCCGCCCTCTCCCAGCAGGCCGCCGAGGCCACCCTGGAGGCCCTGGAAGTCTGCGGACGCCGGGGCATCACCGTGTCCTGCGACCTGAACTACCGCAAGAAGCTGTGGAAGTGGGGCAAGGCCGCCACGGAGGTGATGCCCCAGGTGGTGCGGAACGCGGACGTGCTGGTGGCCAACGAGGAGGACTGCCAGATGGCCCTGGGCATCCAGTCCAACGCGGACGTGGCCTCGGGGAAGCTGGACCCCGCCTGCTACCGGGGTCTGGCCGCCCGGGTGCTGGAGGCCTACCCCCGGCTTCGATATCTGGCGGTCTCCCTGAGGGAGAGCCACAGCGCGGACCACAACGGCTGGTCCGGGGTCCTGGCGGGACGGGACGGCTTTTTCGTGAGCCGCAAGTACGCCCTCACCCACATCGTGGACCGCATCGGGGGAGGGGACTCCTTCGGAGCAGGGCTCATCCACGGCCTGCGGACCCTGAACTCCCCCCAGGAGGCCCTGGAGTTCGCCGTAGCTGCCTCGGCTCTGAAGCACACCATCCCCGGGGACTTCAACTACGCCCGGCGGGAGGACGTGCTGGCCCTGATGGCGGGGGACTCCAACGGCCGGGTGCAGCGCTAGGGGCTTGTTGACGCCCGGAAATGGCAAGACTATACTGACAACGTTCCGTTGAAAGAATCATCGTTTCGCCAAACGGAACAAACAGGTTCTCGGAGGCCCGCCGACACCCGCCCTGGCCGGAAGGGCCTCCGGAACGCCCACCGGAAATCCCCCCGTCCGTCCCTTCCTTCGTTCTCGGGGAATCCTCCTCCGGGGGCGGGGACGATCCCGGGGGAGGCCGCGTGCGCGGACCTGCTTCGGGAAGGACGTTCGCAGAGGGGGTGTTGGGTCTCCGACAGAGTCCGCGACGCGACTTCGCGCACCGAAGGTGGTCGAGTGCGGGGTTCCCGCAGCAGTGGGACGAGGAGGAGGAGTGAGGGGACATGCGAAAGGGTCTGGCGTGGGCACTGGCGCTGGCGCTGACGGCGATGGTTCCGGGGTTCGCCGCCGCAGGCGGCCCTCCCATCAGGGTGGGGAACCTTCCTGCGGTGACAGGCTCCGGGGCCACCTGGGGCATCTGCCACCGGGACTCGTCCATCCTGGCGGTGGAGGAGTTCAACGCCCAGGGGGGCGTGGACGGCCGCAAGGTGGAGTTCTTCTGGTACGACACCAAGGGCAAGGCGGAGGATGCGGTGAACGGCCTCCGCAGGCTGATCGAGAAGGACAAGGTCACCGCCGTCACCGGGACGGTGGACAGCGGCATCCAGCTGGCCATCGTGCCCATCGGCGAACGGGCCAAGGTGCCCCTCATGGGCATCGCCTGCACCAACCCCACGGTCACGGTGAACCCCAAGACCGGCAAGGTGCGTCCCTATTCGTTCCGCATCTGCTTCACCGATCCATACCTGGCCAAGTGCGTGGCGGAGCTGGCCTTCAAGGAGATGGGCAAGAAGACCGCCACGGTGTTCTACGACGTGGGCAGCGCCTACGCGGAGGGGATGAAGGCCTTCTTCGTGGAGCGCTTCTCCAAGCTGGGGGGGAACGTCCTCAACACCCAGGGCTACCGGGACGGGGACGTGGACTTCCGGGCTCAGATCAGCGCCGCCAAGGCCAGCGGGGCTCAGGTGTGCTTCCTCCCGGGGAACTACAAGGAGATGGCCCTCATCATCAAGCAGTCCCACGAGCTGGGCTGGAAACCCGCCTTCATCGGCGGGGACGGATACAGCCCCAACATGTACGAGATCGCCGGGCCCGCCATGGAGGGGACCTACTGGTGCTCCCCCATCGACTTCCACGACCCCAAGCTGATGCCCCTGTTCCGGCGTTACGAGAAGCGCTTCGGCGCCTACCCCGTGGAGCCGGGCTCCGTGGCCCACGCCTACGACGCCATGTGGTGCCTCCTCCAGGCCATGAAAAAGGCCCAGAAGGATTTCGGCCGGGTGGACGGGGACACCATCGCCAAGACCCTGGAGAACACCCGGAACCTGAAGCTGGAGCACTTCGTCTACACCTGCAACCCCAAGACCCACGACCCGGTGAAAAAACCCGTGGTCATCCTGAAGATCCAAGACAAGACGGAGAAGGTCCATTCCAGCGTCATCGCGGAGGAGTAGTCCCGATCGTACGACGCTATCGAGAAGGACCGAGCCGAGCTACAAACGTACCGAAGTTTCAGGTATAACCTATCCATGGGGAGGGAATGCAATGAAAAAAGCACTGGGATTCACCCTGCTGGCGGCTTCCCTGGCGGTCTCCTGCGCCGCCTTCGCCGCGGACAAGTCGCCCATCAAGATCGGCAAGCTGGCGGCCCTGACGGGCGACGGGGCCACCTGGGGGGAACACCACCGCAACGCCGCCATCATGGCGGTGGAGGAAGTGAACGCCAAGGGCGGCATCGCGGGGCACAAGGTGGAACTGGTGGTGTACGACACCAAGGGCCGGGCGGAGGACGCGGTGAACGCCACCCGGCGACTCATCGAGATGGACAAGGTGGTGGCCATCTCCGGCACCAACACCAGCGGGCAGCAGATCGCCATCCGTCCCCTGAGCCAGAAGGGACAGGTCCCCATCATGTCCACCGCCGCCACCAACCCGGTGGTGACCCAGGATCCCAAGACGGGCAAGCCCTATCCCTACTCCTTCCGGATCTGCTTCACCGACCCCTACGTGAGCACCTGTGTGGCGGAACTGGCCTACCGCTACCTGGGCAAGCGCAAGGCGGTGCTCTTCACCGACGTGGGCAGCGACTACGCCGAGGGGATGAAGGTCTTCTTCGTGAAGCAGTTCGAGAAACTGGGAGGCAAGATCGCCACCATCCAGGGCTATCGGGGCGGGGACGTGGACTTCCGAGCTCAGATCACCGCGGCCAAGGCCAGCGGGGGGGACGTGGTCTTCGTGCCCGGGGTGTACAAGGACATGGCCCTGATCATCAAGCAGTGCGCGGAGATGGACTGGCACCCCGCCTTCATCGGTGGCGACGGCTACAGCCCCGCCATGTACGAGATCGCCGGGGCCGCCATGGAGGGCACCTACTGGGTCTCCAACGTGGACTGGGACGACCCGAACCTGGTCCCCTTCGCCAAGGCCTACGAGAAGCGCTGGGGCAAGTACCCCGTGGAGATGGGGGCGGCGGTGTACTCCTACGAGGCCACCATGGCCCTGCTGGACGCGGCCAAGCGGGCCGCGGCGGCCAACGGCGGCAAGGTGACCGGAGCCCTCATCGCCCGGGAGGTGGTGAAGACGAAGAACCTGAAGATGCCCGACTTCACCTATACCTGCGACCCCGCCACCCACAACCCCCTGAAGCGCCCCGTGGTGATCCTGAAGGTGAAGGACAAGAAGACGGTGATGCACAGCCGGGTCGTGCCGAGCGACCTGTAGACCCTGCGGCGGGGCTCCGGTCTTCGAGCCCCGCCGCACCACCCCGAAAGGAATGAGACCATGACGACCAAGACCGAAAACGAGCTGATCCGTCCCCTGAACTGGTGGAACGCCCTCCCCCGGGAGGGCTACCGCTCCCTGGAAAGGATCTCCACGAACCAGAGCTGGTACTCCGTCTACCGGATCGACCCCCAGACTCTGGTGATCTCCGAGGACGGGCAGTTCGACGAAAACGTCTCCTATCTGGTCATGGGGGAGAAGCGGGCGGCCCTGATCGACACGGGAGACAACCTGGCGGACCTGCGGGAGCTGGTCCGGGGGCTCACCTCCCTGCCCGTCTTCGTGCTCAACACCCACCGTCACCTGGACCACATCGGGGCGAACTACCTCTTCGACGAGGTCTGGGCCTTCGACCACCGGGTCTCCCGGGAGGCGGCGGCCCTCGGGGTCCCGCAGCCCCACGTGCTGGAGGTCATCCAGCCCGGGAGCCTCTGCAAGGAGATCCCCGCCCCGTTCTACGAAAAGGCCTACTGCATCCCCCCCTACCGCATCACCCACTGGGTCCGGGACGGGGAGACCATCGACCTGGGGGGCCGCACCCTGGAGGCGATCCACACCCCCGGGCACTCCCCGGACCACCTGTGCTTCTACGAAGGGCGCACCCGGTACCTGTGGACCGGGGACATCTTCTACACCGGGTGCGTGTACACCCACCTGCCCTGGGGGGACCTGGACGTGTTCCTCCGCACCTACGAGAAGCTGCTGGAGCGCTACGACGAGTTCGGCCTCCTCATGCCCAGCCACAACGACCCCTGCATCGACAAGAGCGTCCTGCGGGAGATGCACGCCCTGGCCCTCCAGGCGCGAAGGGGCGAGGGGACCTACGAGGCGGGAGAAGGCGGCATGAGGAAGTATCGGGGCAGCTGCTTCTCCCTGGTCATCGGGGAAAAGCAGGCGGACCGCTAGAGGGAAGGGAGACGAGAACCATGGTTCGGGACAAGAGCGCGGTGGAGGTCTACGACGACGATTACGGCGAGAAGTGGTTCAGCGACGAGGCGTCCTTCCAGGACGACCTGGTGCCCGTCTGGGGCCGCCGCTGGAGCGTCTCCTCCGAGGTGGGGCGCCTTCGGGCGTGCCTGGTACGCCGTCCGGGCAAGGAGATCGAGTGCGTGAAGAACCCCGCGGACTGGCGCTGGGGAGACGTGATGGACCCCCAGAAGGCCCGGGATCAGCACGACGCCTTCACCCAGGTCTACCGGGACCACGGGGTGGACGTGTTCTACGTGGAGGAGCAGCGGGAGGACCGTCCCAACGCCATCTTCATGCGGGACAATCTCCTGGGCACCCCGGAGGGGGCCATCGTCTGCCGCCAGGCCACCCGGTTCCGCCGGGGGGAGGAGGCGGCGGTGACCCGGGCGGTGGCGAAGATCGGCTGCCCCGTGGTGCGCACCATCTCGGGACACGGCTACTTCGAGGGAGCCTGCGCCATGTGGATCGACCGGCGGACCATCGTCCTGGGGACGGGGGTACGGGCCAACGCCGAGGGAGTGCGGCAGGTGGAAGAGGTGCTCCGTCCCATGGGGGTGGAGACGGTCCTGCCCTTCCAGATCCCCTACGGCCACGCCCACCTGGACGGACTCATGAACCCCGTGGACCGGCGGAAGCTGCTCATCTTCCCCTGGCAGACCCCCTACGACGTCATCGACCCCCTGAAGCGGATGGGCTTCGAACTCATCGAGGCACCGGACGTGGACGAGGTGAAGCACGGCTCCTCCATCAACCTGGTAGCCCTGGCCCCGGGACTGGTGGTGATGCCCGCGGGCAACCCCAAGACCCAGCGGGCCCTGGAGAAGGCGGGGGTGGAGGTCATCCCCGTGGACGTTTCGGAGCTCATGAAGGGCTACGGTTCCCTGCACTGCATGACCGCCTTCCTGGAACGGGAAGAGATCTAGGGGTCCCGGGTCCGTGAGCCAGCTGAAGAACAGCTCCCAGTACTACCACCGGGTGCTCCAGCGCATCCCCCCCCAGGCCCTCCCGGCCTTTCAGGACGAGGACATGCAGCGGCGCGTCTGGGGCCGCCGCTGGGGGGTGTTCAACGACGTGGGCACCCTGCGGACCATCCTGCTCCACCGGCCGGGGGAGGAGATCCGGGTCATGACGCCGGACAAGTACGACCCGGAGATCGAGGCCCTCATCGACGACGACGAGCAGTGGTACTTCCGCTCCGACCAGGGGCCGGACCTGGAGAAGATGCAGCAGGAGCACGACGCCTTCGCCCGGCTCCTCGGAGACAACGGGGTGGAGCTGGTGTACATGGACGGGGGTCCCCGGGACCCCAACGCCATGTTCGTGCGGGACTGCGGCATGGTGGTGGACGGCGGGGTCATCGTCTCCCGCATGGGCCCCGTGGGGAAGGAGCACGGCACGGGCCGCCGGGGGGAGGAGCGCTACATCACCGCCAAACTGGCGGGGATGGGCATGCCCATCCTGCGGACCATCGCGGGAGACGGCCTCATGGAGGGGGGCAGCTTCTGCCTCCTGGACGAGAAGCACGCCGCCCTGGGCATGAGCTTCCGGGGCAACGACTCCGGGGCGGACCAGGTGGAGGACGTGCTCCGCACCCTGGGGATGGAACTGATCCGGGTCCCCCTGCCGGGGTTCGCCATGCACCTGGACGGGGGCATCCTCATGGTGGACCACCGCAAGGCCCTGGTGAACGTGGAGCGCCTCCCCTACTGGTTCCTCCGGACGCTGAAGGAGCTGGACATCGAACCCATCTACGGGGACTATCGGGACATCTCCTTCGCCATCAACGTCCTGGCCCTGCGCCCCGGGGTCATCGTCATGGACCGGCGGGGCGTGTGGACCCGGGAGATCCTGGAACGGCACGGGGTGAAGACCCTGCCGGTGGACTGGGAAGAATGCACGAAACACGGGGGCGGGGTACACTGTTCCTCCCTGCCCCTGGTGCGCGACAGGGATTAGCCTGACCACCACCCTCCCGAAAGCAGGGGCCCCCGGAGCGGACGCTCCGGGGGCCCCTGCCGTTTGCCCCGTCCCGGCCTGCCTACAGCTTGCCTTCCTCCATGAAGCGGAAGTTGGTGCCCCGGACGGACCGGAAGGTCTCCTCCGACGCCTCCCCGATGGGGTCCGCCAGACGCAGGACCTCCTCCCGGACCTCCTCGGCGTCGAGGGTGAGGAAGGCCCCGTCCTCGTAGAGCACCCTTCCGTCCACCGCGACCAGACAGACCTCGTTTCCCCGGGCGGCGTAGACCAGGTTGGGCACCAGGTTCCTCATGGGCCGGACGAAGAGGGGCATCATGGTGGGGGCCTGGAGGTCCACCAGGATGAAATCCCCCCGCTTGCCCTCCTCCAGGGAACCCACCCGATCCCCCAGCCCCACCGCCCGAGCCCCCTCCACCGTGGCCATGCGGAGCACCTTCCAGGCGGGCATGGCCTCCGGATCCTGGTGGCGGATCTTGTGGAACAGGGCGGTGAGCTTCATTTCGTTGAACATGTTGTGGTTGTTGTTTCCCGGGGCCTGATCGGACCCCAGCCCCACCACGCCCCCCGCCTCCAGGAAAGTCCGGGCCGGAGGCACCACCCCATCGATGATGCCGATGGAGTTGGAGCACAACACCATGGAGGCACCGCTTCGGGCCACCAGGCGGGTCTCCTCCTCCGTGGCGTCGGTGAGGTGCACCGCGATGAGGTGCTCGTCCAGATAGCCCCTCTCCTGGAGCCAGGGGATGGTGCGCTTGCCGTAGCGCAGGAGCATCTGCTCCGTCTCCCGGTCTCCCTGGGCCACGTGGAGGTGCACCCGCGTGCCCCGCCGAAGGGCCTGCTCCCGCACCTCTCCCAGCAGGGCCTCCCCCAGAAAATCCGGCCCCATGGGGCCGAAGAGGATGCGGATGCGTCCGTCCCCCCGGCCGTCCCACCGGTCGAAGAGGTCCAACAGGTTCTCCAGGTCCCGGCGACCGTAGGCCTCGTCGAAGCGGTACAGCTCCCCCGGGGCGTAGACCCGCTCGGGCATCTCCCGGACCAGCTGGGTCAGGTTCCCCCGCAGGCCCATCTCCTCCACCAGGGCGGCCTCCTGGTGCATCAGGTCGTCGTAGTTGCCCAAGGTGGTGGTCCCCGCCGCCAGGGCCTCCAGGACCCCCAACCGGAAGCCCCAGAGACGGTCCCGGGGGCTCACCGACCCCTTGAAGGGGTTGAGGCCGTACATCATCCAGTGCCCCGTGTCCTGGGCCAGCCCCCGGAGCACCGAAAGCTCCATGTGGCAGTGGGCGTCCACGAAACCCGGCATCAGGAGGGTGCGGGGCCTGCGGATGAGCCGTTCCGGGGCGTAGGCCCCCAGGATCTCCTCCGTCGGCCCCAGGGCCACGATCCGCCCCCGGTCCACCGCCAGGGCGGAGTCGGCCCGGTAGCCCACCCCTTCCCCCTCCATAGTCAGCACGTGGGGCGCCGCCACCACCAGGTCGATGCTCCGCACCGCCGCTCCCCCCCTCTTCCCTTCGGTCCGCCCCCCCGGGGAGAGGCGGGAAAGGGGCGGCCCCGCGGGGCCACCCCGCCCTTCAGCGCTTCTTTCCCCCCAGGTATGCGGCCTCGATCTCCGGGTTGTGGAGGAGTTCCTGGGAGGGTCCCTCCATGAGGAGGTGCCCCGTCTGGATGACGTAGGCCCGGTGGGAGAGCATGAGGGCCTGCTTGGCGTTCTGCTCCACGATGAGGATGGTGAGGCCCATCTCCTGGTTCACCCGTTTGAGTTCCTTGAAGATCTCCTTGATGATGATGGGCGCCAGCCCCAGGGAGGGTTCGTCCAGCAGCAGCACCCGGGGGCGAGCCATGAGGGCCCGGCCGATGGCCAGCATCTGCTGCTCCCCCCCCGAGAGGGTCCCGGCGTACTGGTCCTTCCGCTCCTCCAGGCGCGGGAAGAGGTCGTAGACCTTCCGCAGGTCTCCCTGGATGTCCGTCTCCGACTTCTGGGGGAACGCCCCCATGCGGAGGTTCTCGTACGTCGTCAGGGGGGCGAAGACCTTTCGCCCCTCCGGGGAGATGGATACCCCCGAGGTGACCACCTGGAAGCTCTTGGTGGGAAGGGAACGTCCCTCCAGGAACACCTCGCCCCCCGCCCGGGGGACGCTGCCCATCACCGCGTTCATCAGGGTGGACTTCCCCGCTCCGTTGGCCCCGATGACCGCCACGATCTCTCCGGCGTACACGTCCAGGTCCAGTCCCTGCAGGGCCTTGATGGCCCCGTAGTTCACCACCAGGTTCCGCACCGAAAGGAGGGGGGTTCTTTCCTGCGACATGGGTCTAGTCCTCCTCTCCCAGGTAGGCCTTGAGGACCTCCGGGTGGCTCTGGATGTCCTCCGGGCCCCCCTCGGCGATCAGGGCGCCGAAGTTCATGCAGACGATGTGGGGGCAGATGGCCATCACCAGCTCCATGTGGTGTTCGATCACCAGGATGGTGAGCTTGAAGTCCCGGTGGATCCCCAGGATCAGGTCGTTGAGCTGTTCCACTTCCTCCGGGTTCATCCCCGCGGCGGGTTCGTCCAGAAGCAGCAGCTCCGGCTGGAGGGACAGGGCCCGGGCGATCTCCAGACGCCGCTGGAGGCCGTAGGGCAAGGTACCCGCCGCCTGTTCGGCCCGGTCCGCCAGGCCCACCCGCTCCAGCAGCTCCATGCTATGGGTCCGGTTGGCCTTCTCCCGGCTCCCCCAGCGCCCCAGGTGGGTGCAGGCCTCGAAGAAGCCGTAGGGGTGGTGCTGCTGGCAGGCGGTCATGACGTTGTCCAGCACCGAGGAGGTGGGGAAGAGGCGCAGGTTCTGGAAGGTGCGGGCGATGCCCTTGCGGATCACCTCGTAGGTCTTCAGGGGGGTGATGTCCTCCCCCTTGAAGTGCACCTTTCCGTCGGAGACGTCGTAGACCCCCGTGATGAGGTTGAAGATGGTGGTCTTTCCCGCCCCGTTGGGGCCGATGAGCCCCGCCAGTTCCCCCTCCTGGAGGGAGAAGGTCATGTCCCGCACGGCCTGCACGCCCCCGAAGGCTTTCCCCACTCCGGTCAGTTCCAGCACCGCGTTCATCGGGTCTCGCTCCCCTCGCTTCCGATCGTCCCGACCCGGCGCCCCTTGCGGCGGAAGAGCCTCTTCAGATAGGACCAGGAAAGCTCGTTCTGCCCCAAAAGCCCCTCGGGACGGGCTACCATGATGACCACCAGCACGAGGCCGTAGATCAGCATGCGGTACTGGGAGATGGGGCGGAACAGCTCCGTCACCAGGGTCAGGATGGCGGACCCCAGGAGACACCCGCTCATGGAGCCCAGGCCTCCGAACACCACCACCGCGGTCAGCTCCGTGGATTTTCCTCCATCGAACATGACGGGCTGGATGAAGGACATGAACCCCGCCATGAGGGCTCCCGCCACACCGCAGTAGAACCCCGAGATGGCCAGGGAGAGCACCCGGTAGCGGGCGGTGTGGAAGCCCAGGAGGGACGCGGCCAGGTAGTCGTCCCGGCAGGCCTTGAAGGCCCGGCCGAAGTTGCCGTTGATGAGCAGGAACATGGCGGCGGACAGGGCCACCAGAAAGCCCACCGCCACGGGCAGGGTGGTGAAGCCGTCGATGCCCGGATAGCCCCGGGCGCCCAGGGTGATGTCCCCCCCGTTCTCCAGGAGCAGGCGGATGGCCTCTCCCAGCCCCAGGGAGGCGATGGTGTAGTAGTCCCCCAGCAGGCGCAGGGTGGGCACCCCGATGACGAAGGACACCAGCATGGCTAAAAGGCCCCCCAGAAGGATCGCCGGGAGCCAGTGGACCCCGTATTCCACCGTGAGGATGGCCGCCACATAGGCCCCCACGGCCATATACCCCGCATGTCCGAGGCTGAAGATCCCCGTGAAGCCCGTGAGGAGGGAAATCCCCAGGGCGGCGATGCAGTTGATGCACAGCAGGATGACGATGCCCTGCCCGTATCCGTCCAACATGATCCCACCCCCTAGACCTTCTCGTCCACGGACTTGCCGAAGAAACCCGTGGGGCGCACCAGCAGGGTGATGATCAGCATGGCGAAGACCACCAGGTCCCGGAACTGGCTGGAGATGAACCCGGCGGTGAGCATCTCCGCCAGGCCCAGGATGAGGCTCCCCAGCACCGCCCCGGGGAGGGAGCCCAGGCCCCCGATCACCGCCGCCACGAAGGCCTTGGTGGTGATGGCCCCCAGCTGCGGGAAGAGGGTATAGCGCACGGAGAGGAAGATGCCCCCCACCGCCGCCAGAAGCCCTGCCACGAAGAAGACGATGGAGATGAGGAGGTTCACGTTCACCCCCATGAGCCCGGCGGTGCGGAGGTTGTAGGACGCCGCCCGGATGGCCAGGCCCCACTTGGTCTTCACCAGGAAGAGCTGGAGCCCCACCAGGCAGACCACCGAGGTGACCAGGGAGAGGAGGTCGAAGGCGCTGGTGGTGGCCAGGCCGAAGAGGTTCACCGGGTTCGTGGGGATCACCGGAGGCAGGGCGCGGAAGCGGCCTCCCACGGTGACCACGAAGAGGTTCTCGATGACGATGCTGATGCCCATGGAGGCGATCATCATGTACAGCGTCAGGGGGGTCCGCTCCCGGATGGGTTTGTACCCCAGGCGCTCCGTCAGCACCGCCGCGATGCCCGCCCCGATCAGGGCCACCCCTGCGGCGACCCAGATGTTTCCTCCTTGGAGGCGCAGGATGCCGTAGCACAGATACCCGCCGATGACCAGGAAGCCCCCGTGGGCGAAGTTGGAGAACAAAAGGATGGAATAGACCAGGGAATACCCCACCGCGATGAGGGCATAGACCGAACCCAGGGACAACCCGTTGATGACCTGCTGGAAGAACATGCCGTTCACGAACGCACCCCCCTCTCCTCCGGCGACCCGCCCCCGCGGGGGGGCATCCGCCGTGCCGCCTCTTCCCGAAGCGCCTCGGGGACCCCGGCCCCCCGGGGGATCCGAAGGATCGACCGGTCCAGGTTCTCCAGGTCCTCCCACTCCCCCAGGACCTTCAGCCCCGTCCCCGTGGCCACCGCCACCGCCACATCCCCCTCCCGGACCAGTCCCTCCCTGCGGCAGCGCAGCAGCGCCGCCAGGGAGACCGCGCCGGTGGGTTCCACCAGCATGCCCTGTCGGGCCAGGAGGAGGGTGGCCGCAGCCAGCTCCGCCTCCTCCACCGCCACCGCCTCGCCCCCCGAAGCCTCCAGGGCCTGCCGGGCGATCTCCCCATCCGCGGGAAAGGGCACCGCGATGGTGAGCGCCAGGGTCCTGCCCGGACAGGGCTCCCGCCGGAGGGGTCGCCCCTCCCGCACCGCCCGCACGAAGGGAGCGCAGGCCGCCGCCTGGGCCGCCACGGGCCGGGGGACCCGGTCCGTCAGCCCCAGGTCCGCCAGGTCCCGGAAGCCCCGGCAGACCCCCGCGCAGACCCCGCCTCCCCCCAGGGGCACGGACACCCAGTCCGGGACGCGCCCCAGTTCCTCGAAGATCTCGTAGGCGATGGTCTTGTCCGCCTCCTCGTGGTAGGGGTTCAGGTGGATCGCCGTGGAACCGTCAGGGTAGCCCAGCTCCCGCCCCCAGGCCTCGCTGACCTCCAGGCAGTCGTTGATGTCCCCCTCCACCAGCACGATCCGGGCCCCGCAGGCCGCCGCCTGACGGCATCGGAACGCCGGGGTGTCCCGGGGCATGAGCACCAGGCAGGGCAGTCCCGCCCGGGCCGCGTAGGCCGCCACGGCGGGGCCGTTGTTCCCGTCGCTGGCCACGATCACCCCTCCCGCCCCGGTCTCCCGGGCCCGGGAGACCGTCACCGAGGCGGGACGGTCCTTGTAGGTCCCCGTGGGGTTCAGCCCCTCCCACTTCACCCACAGCCTCCCCGGTCCGGAATCCTCCCGCAGGGGGACCAGGGGGGTGTCTCCCTCCCCCAGGGTCACCGGATCGGCCCCCTCCAGGGGAAGCCGGGGCCAATAGCGCCACATCCGACGAAACCGGGAGTCCTTCAGGGGAAGGGCCGGGTCGAAGCGGGGGACGCCGTAGGAACCGCACCGGGGACACCGCCCCCAGGGGTTCTCCCGGGACAGGACCTCCCCGCAGGCAAAGCAGACCCGTCGGAAACGGACGCCCATGGCCCTACCCCAGGATCCCCGCGAGGCGCCCCAGGGCCTCCCGGATGGTGTCCTCCGAGGCGGCGAAGCAGAGGCGCACGTACCCCTCCCCGTGAGGCCCGAAGCCGCTTCCCGGGACCACCACCACCCGTCCCCGGCGCAGCCAGTCCATGGCCACCTCCTGGGAGCTTCCCAGGACCTCCACGTTGGCGAAGGCGTAGAAGGCCCCCTCCGGGAGGATGCAGTGCACCCCGGGAAGGCGGTTCAGCCCCTCCACCAGCAGGTCCCGCCTGCGGCGATAGGCCTCCACCATGACCCGGGTGCAGTCCTGGGACCCCCGAAGGGCCTCCAGGGCGGCCCACTGGGCGCAGGCGGTGACGCAGGCGCTCATGCCCTCCTGGAGCTTCACCAGCTCCGTCACCACCTCCTCCGGGCCGTGGATGTACCCCACCCTCCAGCCCGTCATGGAGTAGGTCTTGGAGAAGGAGTTCACCGTCAGCACCCTCTCCGCCATCCCGGGCAGGGAGGCCGGGCTCAGGTGCCGGGCTCCGTCGTAGAGGAACTTCTCATAGGGCTCGTCGGAGATCACCGTGAGATCGTGCCGGATCGCCAGATCCGCCACCTCTCGAAGCTCCTCCGGGGAGGTCACCGCCCCCGTGGGGTTCCCGGGGGAGTTGAGGAGGAGAAGCCGGGTGCGGGGGGTGATCCGGGGGGCGATGCGCTCCGCCCGGACGTGGAACCGTTCCGATTCCAGGAGGGGGTAGGGCACCGTCGTGCCTCCCGCCATGTGGACCTGGCCGTAGTAGTTGGGCCACCCCGGATCGGGGACCAGCACCTCGTCCCCCGGCTCCACCAGCCCCAGGAGGCTCAGCATGATGGCCTCGCAGGCCCCGGAGGTGACCACCAGGTTCCTCTCCGGATCGCAGGCCAGGCCGTTCTCCCGGGACAGCTTCTCCGCCAGGCCCCGGCGCAGCTCCGGGATGCCCGCGTTGGGGGTGTACTTCGTGCGCCCCTCGTCCAGGGCGCGTTTGCCCGCCTCCCGGATGTGCTCCGGGGTGGGGAAGTCGGGCTCCCCGATGCCCAGGCTCAGGGCGTCGGGGTACCCGGCGGCCAGGGAGAACATGGTGCGGATCTCCGAACGGGGGGCGGAAAGGCATTTGGCACTGGGTCGCATGTGGACACGCCTCTTTCCGAAGGGGATAGAAACCCGGAGCCGACGCAGCGCCCCCGGGCAGGGACCGCAGGTTCGCAAACCGCCCCCGGCGAGGGATCGCCCGGGGCAGGGGACCATCTGCAGGACGGACACCGCAGACTTGGAAGATGAGCCGCCTCTTCCCCCCTTCCTTCCCCCCGCCATCCCGGTGGAAGGGCAGACCACCAACAGCGCCCGCGGTTGGACCGCAGCGCCTCCGAAACGCCTGGAACCGATCAGGGAAACCTCGTCAGCCCCGGAAGCCGAAGTGTCGGGAGATCTGTCGCGCCACCCCTTGGATCAGCAGGCCGAACTCCCGGGCCCGCTCGTCCGGAAGGCGGTACTCCGGAGCGGTGACGCTCACCGCCCCCACGGGGTAGCCCTCGGAGTTGCGGATCGCGGCGCCCACGCACCGGATCCCCTCCTCGTTCTCCTGGTTCTCCTCGGAGAAGCCCCGCTCCCGGGCGATCCGGACGATCTCCCGGAGTGACTCCGGGTCCGCACAGGTGTAGGGGGTGCGCCGCTCGAGGACCGTGCGCTCCAGGTAGTCCCGAAGCTCCTCCTCCGGCAGGCAGGACAGGATGGCCCGCCCCGCGGCGGTGGAGTACAGCACCGGGTTCACCCCGATCTCCGCGGACAGGCGCACCTTCTGGGGGCTCTCGATCCGGTGGATGTAGTAGGCCGCCCGGTTGTCGTAGGAGAAGAGGTGGACGGTCTCGGAGGTCCGGCGGTTGAGTTCCTCGATGTAGGGCTTGGAGATGTGGATCA
Organism: Aminomonas paucivorans DSM 12260; assembly: GCF_000165795.1. Lineage (NCBI taxonomy): Bacteria > Thermotogati > Synergistota > Synergistia > Synergistales > Synergistaceae > Aminomonas > Aminomonas paucivorans. Next base: position 2,456,708 of record NZ_CM001022.1, read on the forward strand.
GGCTGGAGTGCTTGTTGAACCCCCCCGCCCAGAAGAGCACCTTCGGGCCGATCTGGTAGTTCCCCTTGGGATCCTTGATGACCAGGTCGTGCTCCACCAGGGTGGCCAGGAGGCGAAACGCCGTGGCCTTGGAAAGCTCCGTCTGCCGACCGATCTCGGAGACCCCCAGGGGTTCCTCAGCCCCCGCCAGGAGGGACAGGACCGCGATGCCCCTCTCCAGGACCCGAACCCCGCTCATTTCCGCCATGCCGGCTCCCCCTTCGACGTCATCGTTTCATTCTAAGAAACGATGATCCTTCTAGCAAAACCACAATAGGGGATTCTCCTCGGAAGGTCAAGATTCCCCCACCTTCGCCGCCGCCCCGCCTCTTCCGGAAGGGGCCTTCCCCTCCGGCGGCGGAGCGTACTCCATGCTCGTTTCATTATGGGGCAGCGGGCCTCGGGGATTCAACGGGGAAAGGGGTTTTGCGGGAAACGGTCACCGACGGGGAGTGCGGGAAAAGAGGGAAACGGAGAAAAGGAATAGGGAGGAGCAAAGAACCCTCAGCGGCTCAGGAGGGAATCCGCCAGCAGGCCCAGCTGGAGGGCTAAGAGGTCGTCCGGGTCCTCCAGGTCCCGGTGGGTGATCTCCCGGATCTTCCGGAGCCGGTAGGCCAGGGTCTGACGGTGGATGAAGAGGACCTGGGCGGTGCGGTTCTTGTTTCGGTCCCGCAGGTAGGTCCGCAGGGTGAGGACGAGCTGGCTCCGGTTGGCCCGGTCGTATTCCGCCAGGGGACGGATCGTGCCGGAACAGAACCGTTGCAGTTCCCCCCGGTCGTTGGCCCCCCCGAGGAGGTGCAGCACCGCCACGTCCCGAAAGGAGGTGACGGGGCTGCGGAACTCCCGGTGACGGCTCAGGTCCAGGGCCACCTGGGCCTCCTCGTAGCTCTCCGCGATGCAGTCCAGGTCCTCCTTGGACTCCCCGATCCCCATGAGCAGGTCGAACTCCCGGTGCACCCGGCACAGGTGGGAAAGGGCCTCCAGAAAGGGACCCTTCTCCTCCCCCGGGGCGTGGAACAGCACCGTCAGGTGTCGGGGGCGGCGCCTCCAGTACATGGCGGCAAAGGGAAACGGCCGCCCCCGAAGGGTCTCCAGCAGCTCCCCCTCCAGGCGCTCCAGGTCCTCGGAGTTCCACGGCCGCTCCGGATCCGGGATCAGGCGGAGCACCCCCACCCGGTAGGACAGGTCCGTGCGGAACCCCAGGGATTCCGCGCGGATGTAGAAGTTCCGGTAGCTGGTGTCCACGCTGCGGTCCAGCAGGTCGTCCAGGAGGTTGTCCATGAGGGGACGGGTCAGCCCCTCGCTGCTTCGGATGCGCAGGGCCAGGGTCCGCTCCTCCGGGTTCCTGGGGGCGAGCCCCAGGATGTCGAAAAGGGTCTTGGTGATGCGGCTGAAGGAAAGACGCTTGGGGAGGCTCATCAGGGGAAGGGCGTGACGCTTTGCGGCGGCCACGAAGGAGGGGGGGATCTCCTCGATGTAGTACCCCGTCTGGAGGGCCAGGCCCGCGATGCCCCGCCGTGCCAGCTCCGAGACGATGGCCTCCGCCGCCGACGGGTCGTCCCAGAGCCCGAAGCCCGTGGAGATGAGGAACTCCCCGGGCTGGAGCTGATGCAGGTCGTCCAGGATCTCCATGAGGTTCACCCAGGAGACCTCGTTGTCCAGGCGCTCCGTCCCCGCCACCACCTCGACCCCCTCGAAGGGGTCGAGCTTCAAGAGGTTGTCCAGACGCACCGTCCCACCTCCAGGGTCTCTTCGTCTCTTCCCGGTGTCCCCCGAAGTCTAAGGGAAGACGAGGCGGCCCGCATGAAAGGGATCACGCCGCCCCGGCCTCTCCCGCCCTTTCCGCAAGCCCGGGAGGCCCCTCCTCCAAGGCAACCCGGGCCAGGAGGCCCCGAAGGCGGTTCGTCCCCTGGGCAAGGCGCCCAGAAACCTCCGCCACCTGCTCCGCCGCACCGGAGGTGGTCTCGGAGGAACTCCGGATGGCTCCGAGGGCTTCCCCCACCTCCCTGGTGGTCCGTTCCGCCTCCCGCACCGCGGAGGACAGTTCCCCGCTGGCCAGGGCCTGTTCCTGGGATGCCGAGGCCAGTTCCCCCATGACCTGATCCAGCCGACGGATCCGCCCCATGGCCTGCCCGAGGCGCTCCTGGGCCTCCCTCGCCCGGGCGAGGGTTCCCTCGAGCGCCTGCTCCGACTCCTGGGAGGACTCCAGGGACCCTCGGGTCTTGGCCTGAAGGGTGGCGATGCGGACCTCCACCTCCCGGGCCGCCCGGCTGGACTCCTCCGCCAGCTTGCGCACCTCCTCCGCCACCACGGCGAAGCCCCGTCCCGCCTCCCCCGCCCGGGCCGCCTCGATGGCGGCGTTCAAGGCCAGCAGGTTCGTCTGGTCGGCGATGCCCTGGATGGTGGATACGAAGCCGGAAATGGAGGACACGGAATCCGCCACCTCCCGGATCCTCTCCGCCGAGGCTCCGGCCTGCCCCCCGATGCGGAGCACCTCCTGGACCACGTGGTCCATCTGCCCCTCCACGTCCTCCGACAGCTCCACCGTCCGGGCCGCCTCCTCGGATCCCGTTCCCGCCGCAGCGGCGGCGGCAAGGGCGGCCTGCTCCATCTCCTCGGTCTTCTCGCGGGTGTTTCGGAAGATCTCCCCGTGGGCATCGCTCAGGGCTGCCACCCGGTCCACGGAGGCCCGGGCCTCCTCCATGGAGGCCAAAGACTCCTGGGACAGCCCCGAAAGGGATTCCGCCCAGTCGGCGCTGCACCGGACATCCTCCCGGATCTGGACCAGGATGTCCCTCATGGCCTCGTGGAACCGGCCCAGGGAACCCGCCATGGCCCCCACCTCCGACGCATCCCGCCCCCACCGGTCCAGGACGTCGCTTCGGGTCAGGTCCAGATCCCCCAGCCTCTTGAGGGATCGGGAGATGGCCTCCACGGGCCGGAGGATGCTCCTTCCCAGGAGAGCCAGGAGGACCAGCATCACCCCCAGGGTCACGCCTCCCGCCAGAAGCTGCCGCAGGGCCAGGGAGTTCACCAGCCCCGCCAGAAGGGACTGAGGCAACACCAGGGCCAGCACGGGGCCGTAGGCGCTGGGAGCGAAGAAGACCCGCCGTCCTTCCCCCAAAGCCTCGTAGTCCCCGAACCCCGTCTCCCGGGCCACCATGCGCCGTCCCACCCCCTGGGCCAACGCCTCCGGGATGACCTTGCTGGGGCGGAGGACATTCTCCTTCAGGACCAGCTCCTTGCGGGGATGGGCCAGCACGACCCCCTTGGGCCCCACCAAAAAACCGTACCCTCCTCCCAGAAGGCGTTGCCCCGTCACCAGCCGGGAGAGGGTCTCCAGGTTCACGTCGATGGCCGCCACCCCCAGAAGCGCCCCCTTTTCGGTGCGCACGGGGGTCGCCAGGCTCACCACCAGGGTCTTGGACTCCCCGTCCACGTAGGGCTCCGTGAGGATCGGCCTTCCCGCCTCCACCGCCTCCCGGTACCAGCTCCGCCTGCGGGCGTCGTAGTCCCCCGGCTCCTTCCATCCCGTCCCGTCGGCGAAGCTGCCGTCCCGTTCCAGGCCCATGTAGACGCAGATCACCCCCAGGTCCTTGTTGGCCTGGTAGAGTCGCGTCATGAGGGGTTCCAGGTCGTCGTCCCCCACCGCGCCCCGGGCCTCCAGAAGCTCCAGGGCCCCCTCCCGGGCGCACCGCACCACCGCCTCCAGCTTGCCGAAGTACTGGTCCATCTCCCGGGCGCCGTTCTCCGCCGTGGCCAGCCCCACCGTGTCGGCCTGCCGGCTCAGGACGTTCCGTCCCTGGAGGTACACCGTCCCCGCCATGAGGGCCAGGAGGCAGGCCAGACCCGCCCCCAGAAGGCCCAGTTTCGCCTTGATGGTCAACCTCTCTCCTCCCTTCCCCCGTTTCCCCGATCCCCCGGGGGCGCGGGAGGACGGTCGCCCCCTCGCGCCCCGAAGAAACCCTTTAGAGGTGCGTCAGCTCCTCCGGACGGGTCCGGGCGAGGACCGGCTCCCCCCCCCGCCCCCTCCAGGCCACCCCGATGCCCAGGTAGGTGAGCAGGATGGCCATGAGGGGGTTCAGCCAGTTCAGGAAGGCGTAGGGGATGTACTGCGCCGTGGGCACCCCCAGGGCCCCGCTCATGTAGGCGCCGCAGGTGTTCCAGGGCACCAGGGAGGAGGTCATGGTGCCCGCGTCCTCCAACGTCCGGGAGAGCATCCGGGCGTGGAGGCCCTTCTTCTCGAAGGCGCTCTTGAAGATCCGGCCGGGCATGACCAGGGACAGGTACTGGTCCCCCAGAAAGAGGTTGCTCAGGACGGCGGAGACGATGACGGAGGTCACCAGCCCTCCGACGGTGCGGACCATCTTCATGATGGCCTCCAGCACCACGTCCAGGAAACCGCAGCGTTCCATGATGCCCCCGAAGGAGAGGGCGCAGGTGATCAGGGCGATGGTGTTGGCCATGGACATCATGCCCCCCCGGGTGAGGAGGGTATCCAGCATCCCCCCCACCTCCCTGGCCAGCGCCGGGGACAGGCCGACCACCTGGTGGTCCGTCAGGACCTTGGCCACCGCCCCCAGGTCCGGGGCACCGGCGATCTCCCCCGCCAGGGCGGCGGTGTAGCCGTCCAGGGTGAAACCCAGGACGTCCCCCACGGAGTAGCCCCCCATGAGGGCCATGGCGGCCCCCGCCGCCACCCCCGAGAAGAGCCCCGGGATGGCGGGACACTTGGCCACGCACAGGGCGATGACGATGATCGGAGGCACGAAGCCCAGAAGGCTGATGTGGAACTCCCCCGCCAGGATGGCCTGGATGGCGGAGATCTTCGCCCCGTCCAGAGACCCCCCGGCGTACCGGAACCCCATGACCGTGGCGATGACGCAGACCACCAGGTAGGTGGGGATGGTGGTCCAGCACATGGCCCGGATGTGCTGGAACAGGTCCGTCCCCGCCACCGCCGGGGCCAGGTTGGTGGTGTCCGACAGGGGGGACATCTTGTCCCCCACGTAGGCCCCGGAGATGATGATCCCCGCCGTCACCGGCGCCGGGATCCCCAGCCCCGCCCCGATGCCCATGAAGGCGATGCCCACGGTGCCCGCGGTGCTCCAGGAACTGCCCGTGGCCAGGGAGACGATGGAACAGATGATCAGGGCGGTAAGGAGAAAGACCGAGGGAGACAGGATGGACAGGCCGTAGGAGATCATGCTGGGCACCACCCCCGCGGGGATCCAGGTGCCGATGATCATGCCGATGATGTAGAGAATCAGCATGGCCTGCATGGCCATCATGATGCCCTGGATCATCCCCTCCTCGATGTTCGTCCAGGGACGTTTCAGGACGAACCGACCCACCAGGGCCGCCAGGGTGGCGGCCACCACGATGGGGATGTGCACCGAGACCTCCCAGTACAGCACCCCCGCTCCGATGAAGACGCCGCTGAAGAACAGGACCGCCAATGCCTCCGCCAACGTGGGTTTTCGACCGATCTGTTCGGACATGCCTACCTCCCCTTTCCGGGACGAACGGATGTGGTCCGGCCTGCAAAACACCCTTCCCCCGCGATGGTTCCTTCCTCCCCCCCCTCTTTCCACGCCCATCGGTTCCTCTCGCGAAGGGGGAGGGAACGGGCCCCGGTCCGCAGCGAGGCTCGCCCCCTCCCCTTCCTCTCAGCTCCCTTGGTGCGTCCCCCGTTCCCGACGGCTCAGGGCGGCGGGTTCCAGGGAGATGGAGTCTCCTTCCAGCAGGGGGATCAGCCCCTCCCGGGAAAAGCCCTTCTGCCGGTCGCAGAAGGCGGCGCAGTGTTCGGGACAGCGGCTGATCCGATCCGCAGGCTCCGCGTAGGTGCTGAACACCCCCTCGTAGTTCCGCAGTACCACCCGCTTGTCCGACATGGACACCAGGTAGTTGGGCAGGAGGGGGATCTTCCCCCCGCCCCCGGGGGCGTCCACGATGAACGTGGGCACCGCCATGCCGGAGGTGTGTCCCCGCAGGTACTCCATGATCTCCAGGCCCTTGGCCACGGGGGTGCGGAAATGCTCGATCCCCTGGGAGAGGTCGCACTGGTAGATGTAGTAGGGCCGCACCCGGAGGGTCAAAAGCTGCTGGTTCAGCTCCCGGAAGACGTAGGGACAGTCGTTGACCCCCTTGAGGAGCACCGACTGGTTCCCCAGGGGGATTCCCGCGTTCGCCAGCTTGGCGCAGGCCGCCCGGGACTGGGGGGTGATCTCCCGGGGGTGGTTGAAGTGGGTGTTCACCCACACCGGGTGGTGTCGCTTGAGGAGGGCGCAGAGGTCGTCGGTGATCCTCTGGGGCATCACCACGGGGGTCCGGGTCCCGAACCGGACGATCTCCACGTGGGGGATGGAGCCCACCTCCGTGAGCACCCAGTCCAGAGTCCCGTCGTCCACCAGGAAGGGGTCCCCCCCGGTGAAGAGCACGTCCCGGAAGGTGGGGGTCCGACGGATATAGTCCAGGGCTGCGGCGATCCGATCCCGGGAGTAGGCGTGGTCCGTCTCCCCCGCCTTCCGGCGCCGGGTACAGTGGCGGCAGTACATGGAGCACTGGTCCGTGAGGAGCAGGATCCCCCGGTCGGGGTAGCGATGGGTCAGCCCCGGCACGGGGGAGTCCACGTCCTCGTGCAGGGGGTCCCGAAGGTCCGTCTCCGCCACGTGGGTTTCCAGGATGGAGGGCACCGCCTGGCGGCGCACCGGGTCCTCCGGGTCCTTCGGATCGATCAGACTGGCGTAGTAGGGAGTGATGGCCATACGCAGGGCCCCCAGGCTCTCCTGGATCTCCCGGGCCTCCGGATCGCTCAGGGGGATCACCCTCCGCAGCACCTCCACGGTGGTGATCCGGTTCGCCACCTGCCAGCGCCAGTCGTTCCACTGGGCTTCCGTCACGTCCTTCCACAGTTCGATGTCCCTGTAGTCCCGCAACGTCTCCACCTCCTCGCCGGACCGCGAAGGGTCCGGCATCCGGCCCGAAGGGCCTTCCCCTCCCGTCGGCGGATCCTCCGCCGGGAGGATGCGATCTTCCCGTGTACCGCCTTCCCTTCCCCCTCGCTTCCCGCTTCCTCGGGCCCGACGCCGGACACGACGCCATCATGGGGAGCGCGAGAACGCACCTTCGGCTTCCGTAAATTTTGAAACTTCGATTTCGGATTACCTGTGGGGGTCTTGCCCTAGAGGATAGAAAACTCGCAAGATAGGGTCAATTCTGCACCTTGTCGTGCCTTTTGGCCGCTGTACCCACCAACCTGCACAAATGGATACTCCACACAGGGGTTCGAGACGCCGGAAGGACCCGGGAAGCGGGAGGGGCGGAGGGATCAGGGGGATTCGGAAAGCAGCTGCAGGAACCGGTCCCCGTAGCGACGGAGCTTGGACTCCCCCACCCCGGGGACCTCCAGGAACTCCTCGGGGGTGGAGGGACGGAGGCGGCACAGGGCCCGGAGGGTGCTGTCCGGGAAGACCACGTAGGGGGGCACCCCCTGCTCCTCGGCGATGCGCCGCCGCAGGGCCCGAAGGGTCTCGAAGAGGTCCTCCGCCGCCTCCTCCCGGGGGGTCCAGAACCCCTCCGCCCGGGAGCGGGGAACCCGACGGGGGAGGAGCACCCGGTCCTGCCCCTTGAGGAAGGTCCAGGCCCGGGGGGTGAAGGTGGCCACCGGCCGGTCGTCGTCGGAGAGGGCCAGGTATCCCTCCGCCGCCAGGGTGTCCACCAGGTCCCGGATCCCCTCCCGGGGCATGTCCCGCAGCAGCCCCCAGGTGGAGAGTTCCTGGAACCCCAGGGACCGGACCTCCCGGTCCAGCCCCCCCTTGAGCACCTTCGTCAGGAGGGCGGGGGAAAAGCGCCTGCCCCCGGCTCGCTCCCCCATGCGGTACACGCAGGACAGGACCATCTTGGTCTCCAGGGTGGCGTCCCGCAGCTCCGTCCCGTCGTCGCAGGAGCCGCAGTTGCCGCAGCGCTCCGGCACGTCCCGATCCCCGAAGTAGCGCAGCAGGGTCCCCCGGAGACACCGGGGGGTGTGGCAGTAGTCCACCATGGCCTGGAGCTTGCGGAAGCCCTGGCGCCGCGCCTCCTCCCCCTCCGCCTGCCCCACCAGGAACCGGGCGGTGGCCACGTCCCCGGGGGCGTAGAGAAGGAGGCACTCGCTCCGCTCCCCGTCCCGCCCCGCCCGGCCCGCCTCCTGGTAGTACCCGTCCAGGCTCAGGGGCATGTTGTAGTGCACCACGAAGCGCACGTCGGACTTGTCGATGCCCATGCCGAAGGCGTTGGTGGCCACCATCACCGGGGCCCGGTCCCGCACGAAGGCCTCCTGGTTCGCCTCCCGCTCCTCGTCCTCCAGCCCCGCGTGGTAGCGCACCGCCCCCACCCCCCGGTCCCGGAGGAAGGCGCACACCTCCTCCACCGCCTTGCGGGTGGCGCAGTACACGATGCCCGAGCGGCTGCCCCGGGGTCCCAGGAAGTCCCGCAGAAAGGCCTTCTTGTCCCGGGGACGCTCCACCCGGAAGGAGAGGTTGGGCCGGTCGAAGCCCGTGGAGAGCACCAGGGGGTCCCGCAGCCCCAGACGCAGGACGATGTCCTCCCGCACCTCCGGGGTGGCGGTGGCGGTGAAGGCCCCCAGGGGGGGGCGGTGGGAGAGCCGGGCCAAGGCCTCGGGGATGCGCAGGTAGGAGGGGCGGAAGTCGTGGCCCCACTGGGAGACGCAGTGGGCCTCGTCCACCACGAAGAGGTTCACCCACAGGGATTCCAGCACCTGGAGGAAGAAGGGGGTCTCCAGGCGCTCCGGGGCCACGTAGAGCAGGCAGGGGCTCTCGGTGCGCAGCCGCCGGAGGATCCGGGGCCACTCCCCCTCCGGCAGGGCGCTGTGCAGGGCCTCCGCCGCCACCCCGCTCTCCCGGAGGGCGTCCACCTGGTCCTTCATGAGGGAGATGAGGGGGGACACCACCAGGGTCACCCCCTCCCGGGCCAGGGCGGGGATCTGGTAGCACAGGGACTTTCCCGCCCCCGTGGGCATCACCCCCAAGGCGTCCCGTCCCTCCAGGAGGGCGGTCACCAGGGGCTCCTGCCCGGGGCGGAAGGAACGGTAGCCGAAGACGTGACGCAGCAGGGAGAGCGGGTCGGGCAAGGGGGAGGTCTCCTTTTTCTCGGGGGCTGGCAAGCCCCCCCATGATACCCCAGCCCTCGAAGGTGCGCCCTCGAAAACGCCCCTAGCCCTTCAGGGCCTCCACGATCTGCCGGATGTGGAGGTCCGCGTCCCCGTAGGGGACCTGGCAGGTGCCCACCATCCGGTGTCCCCCGCCCCCGTGGCGGAGCATGAGGCTGCCCACGTCCACGGCGCAGGTGCGGTTGAGGACGCTGTAGCCGCAGGCGATGGCCACGTTCTGCTTCTGCCTGCCGTCCACGATCCACACCGACACGTTCTGCCCCGGGTAGAGGCTGTAGATGAGGAAACGGTTCCCCGCGTAGATGGGGGAGACGTCCCGCAGGTCCGTGAGGATGACGTTGCCCTCCACCTCCGTGTGCTCCCGCACCATGTCCTCGAAGAGGCGCGCCTGCTCCAGATAGAGGTCCACCCGTTCCGCCACGTCGGGAAGGGCCAGGATCTCGTGGATGCCCATGTGGCGGCAGTGGTTGATGAGTTCCCCCATGAGCTGGTAGTTGCTGATGCGAAACTCCCGGAAGCGTCCCAGGCCCGTGCGGGGGTCCGACAGGAAGCCCAGCAGCACCCAACCCGTGGGGTGGAGGATCTCCTCCCGGGTGAGCTGCCCCGAGTCCACCCGGTCCACCGCCTCGATCATGGCCTCGCAGTCGGGAAACCGCGTCGCCCCGCCGTAGTATTCGTAGACCACCCGGGCGGCGGAGGGGGCGAGACGGCTTTCCCCCTTCACGTCCTGGGACCAGCCCACCCGTTCCACCTCGGAGCTGTGGTGGTCGAACCACATGCCACACCCCGGGACGAAGGGCACGTTGGCCAGCACGTCGTCCTCCGTGGGCTGGAAGAGCCCGTCCTGCAGGTCCTTGGGGTGGACGAAGACCCAGGAATCCACCACCCCCGCCTCCTTCAGGAGCATCCCACAGATCAGTCCGTCGAAATCCGAGCGCGTCACGAGCCGCATGGCGAAGCCACCTCCTCAGGCATCTGTCCTTCCCGACCGCGTCCCGCGGGGACCGAGCCCGGGGAGGTTCGGGAAAGGCCTCGGGAAGGGAGACGGACCCCGGGGCCGGGACAACCCGATTCTACAACGTCTTCCCGGGCGACCCCAGGGCTTCGCGGGGGCCCCTCGGGAAGGGTGGCTCACCTCGGGGCCCCGTCGTTCCCCTTCGGGAAGGGGTCCCCCGCGGGGAAACGGACGTCCATGAGCCCGCCGGGGACAATGTCGATCCCCGCGGCGGGGAGGCTCTCCGCCAGGGCGAAGCGCAGGTCGCTTCGGGCATCCTCCAGGATGCGCCCCGACCGGACCAGCTCCTCCTGGGACAGGAAGACGGTGAGTCGGAAGAGGAGGGCGCTGTTTTGAAACTCCGCGAAGCGCACGTAGGGTTCCGGATCCGCCAGGACGCGGGGGTGGGCCTCCGCCGCCTCCAGCATCAGGCGGCGCACCGTCCCGGGGTCGGAACCGTAGGCCACGGTGACGTCCACCTTGACCTTCACGGTCCGGTGAGCGTAGGTACGGTTGCGGATCTTGTCCCCCAGAAAAGCGCTGTTGGGGAGGAAGAGGTCCACCCCGTCGAAGGTGCGCACGTGGGCGGTGCGGGAGTCGATCTCCTTCACCACGGCATACTCCCCGTCGATCTCGATGATGTCCCGGATGCGCACGGGCTTCTCCACCATAAGGATGAGGCCGCTGATGAGGTTTCGAAAGAAGTCCTGGGCTCCCACGCCGATCCCGATGGCCACGGCGCCTCCCAGGAAGGCGAAGGCGGTGAGGGGGATGTGCACCACGTGCAGGGCGAAGAGCACCAGCCCCGCCACGAAGAGGTAGTACACCAGCCGCTGGAGCAGCAGGGCCAGGTGGATGTCCCGCTTCTCGTTGGCGTGGATCCGGGCCCGGACGATCCGGGAGAGAAGGTTGGCCAGGAAGACCCCGGCCAGGAGGATCCCCAGGGCCTGCACCACCTTGCCCAGGGTGACGGAACGCCCCTCCACCACCCACAGCTCCCGCTCCCAGGCCACCCCCGCCGCCTGGGAGACCGCCGCCTGGGCGTTCCGCCACCACCCCACCTTGGTCTCCCGAGAGGCGATCTCGTCGGAGAAACGCCCCGAGAGGGCTTGAAGGGCCAGGAACCGGGCGATGGTCTCCAGGGTCTGTTCCCGGGTCTCCGCGATGCCCCGGAGCAGCTCCGACCGGACGCCCCCTTCTCCCTCCCCTTTTTCGGCGGGAAGGCTTCGGACCAGGGATTCCACCTGGGTCTGGAAACTCGCCAGGACCTGTTGCCGCTCCGTCACGGTCTCCCGGAGGAAGGCGATCCAGAGGTCGTTCTCCTCCTTCCAGCGGTGGAGCATGGACACCTCCGGGGCCTCGTCTCCCCCCTTCAGGAGGCTGTAGCGCCGTTCCCAGACCTGGCGGGTCTGAAGGAGAACCTGCTCCGCCTGCCGCGCCTGATCCTCCAGACGCTGGTACAGGGAGAGCAGCAGGTCCAGGGCCTCCCCCTCCGGGTCCTCCTTTCCCCCCCGAGCCCCTCCCCGGCGGGCCAGGAGTCCCGTCAGGTCCGCCTGGTGCTCCTCGTTTTGCCGCGCCCAGCGGGCGAAGAGGTTCAGCTTCTCCTCCACCAGGTGCCGTTGGGCCTCGAGGTCCTGGGCGCTGTAGCCCACCTTGGGGAGCAGGGCGCTCAGGAGCTGTGCATCCCGGTCCCGTCCCGCGGTCAGGAGAAGCTGCTCCGCCTCTATTCCCTTCATGCGAAGCTCCAGGCTCGCCAGGGCGGCCCGGCACAGGCGCTCGTCCAGGAGGGCGGCCTCCAGCTTCCAGGCGACCCGCAGCCTCTCCCGGCGGGAAAGCCCCGCCTGGTCCAGCCTTTCCCGCAGCACCCGCTGCTCCGCCTGGGCGTTCTTGAGTTCGTCCAGGTCGGACTCCCGGTCTGCGGCGTAGGACCGTTTGAGGAACCGGTCCTTGTCCAGACGCCGCTGGGCGTTCTCCATGCGGTCCCGGATCCCGTCCAGGAGGGAAAGGGGGTAGGGAGGAGCCCCCTCCGGAAACGCCGGCCCCTGATCCGCCGAGAGGACCTTCCTCCGGGTCTCCAGCTCCCCGAGCCAGCGACGCTCCGCCTGGATCCGCAGGACCAGGTTGCGGAGCACCGCCAGGTTGTCGCTGTACTCCCGCAGGTCCTCCAGGGGCACCCCCAGGCGGGCGGCGTTCTGGGAGGTCTCGTCCCGACGTGCCGCGGCGATCTCCTGGTCCAGCCGGTGGAGGTCCGGGAGGGACACCTCCCCGGTGGCGCCGGCCGTCTCCTGTCCCCGGGCGGGAAGGCCCCCCAGGGACAGGCAGGCCAGGGCGAGGCAGCAGAGCAGAAACCGTTTGATGGGTCTCATGGTCTACCCGATGTAGCGGATCTTGAAGCTCTGGGGGGTCATGATCTCCTCCCGCCGGACGAACCGCACCCGGGGAAGGGCCAGATGGGGCCGGTCCGCCAGGACCTGGGCGTAGATGCCCCCCCGGCCCGCCGCCAGGGCCTCCGCGAAGGCCCGGGAGGCCTCTGCGGGATCCAGGTCCGGCGCGTCGGGTCGGGGCACCAGGGCCAGGTCCAGGTGGGGGTCCTGGTTCTCGTCGGTGCTCCGCTTCATCTGGAACTCCCCGGAGAACCGGGCCGCCAGGTAGGGGGTCCCCTCCAGCACCTCCTTGACCTGGGAGATGAGGATCTTGGTGCCGCAGAAGGCCAGCCCGTCCAGCCGCCCCGTCACCAGCACGAAGGGATCCCGGGTGGACAGGGCGGGGTCGTGGCCCCGCTCCGCCAGGAGGCGCAGGGGGTCGTGTCCCCGGGCCCGCAGGGGTTCCACCAGCTCGTCGAAGCCCAACAGCCGCCCCCCGTCCCCGGAGCGGTACCGCACCAGGGGCACCGCGTTGTACCGGGTCATCACCAGCTCCCCCTCCACCTCCTCCAGGAACAGGTCCCCCGGGGTGATCTGGCAGAGGGTGGGCATGGCGTCCAGCCCCAGCAGCTCCCCCAGCAGTCCCTGCTCGTGGAGGATCCGGCGGATCGCCACGCAGAGGGGGGTTTCCTTCCCCACGTTACGGAAGTCCGTGGCCCCGTAGCCCGACACCACCGAGTCCAGGGTCCCGTAGGGGTACCCCAGAAGCTCGTTGATCCGGTCCCGGAAGGCCTCCGAGTACCCCTCCCCGAGGAGACGGAGCTTCACGTGCAGGTCCTTCACCGGGATCCCCCGGGCCTCGGCGGTTTCCAGCACGTTCTTGGCGGTGGCCCCGTAGGAGAAGAGCACCGTCTGCTCGAACAGGGGGGCGTACTCCCGCAGCGCCTCCAGACACCCCTCCTCGTCCCGCCCGGGGGTCACCAGGGTGATCTCCCCCGTCTCGATGCCCACCGCCCGGAGGGCGTAGGCGAACAGCGCCCCGCTGAGGTTGCCCCCCATGAGGACCCCCAGGATCACCAGGGTGGAGCGGGAACGGATCCGGTAGTTCCGCTCCAGCTCGTCGTAGGTGCGCTGCCAGTAGCCCTTCTCCAGCTCCGGCAGCATGGGCCAGGGGGTGTGGCGCCCCGAGGAACCGGAGCTGTGGGCGATCAGGTGCTTGCCCTTCAGGGTTCCGTCCAGGCACCGGTCCTCCAGGGGGTAGGCCGCCACGTACCCCGGTTTGTCCATGAAGGGCAGCTTCCGAAAGTCCTCCAGGTCCCGCACCTCCGGCACGGCGCCGCACCGTTCCTCCAGGAAGCGGCGGTACGCGGGCACCCGGTCTGCGGCGATGCGGTAGGTCTCGATGGGGGTCTTGGCCATGGTCCTCTCTCCGTCCTTTCTCCCGTCGGGGCTCTCCTCGACGGTCTTTTCCCCGGAGGCGTCCCGGGGCGCGTCCCCTTCCACGGGGTACTCCAGATCCAGCAGGAGCCGGTCCCGAAGCCAAACCCCCTCTTCCATGATCGTCTCGGGGTAGTTCCTCGGGAAGTAGTCCCGATCCACCTCCCGAACCCGAAACCCGCAGCGCTGGTAGAACCGAAGCTGGTAGCCGAAGCTCCCGGTGCCCAGCTCCAGGCGTCGGGCCCCCTCCCGGCCCAGGGTCTCCGTCACGTGGCGCAGCAGCCTCGTCCCCAGGCCCGTGCCCTGCGACGAGGGCTCCACCGCCAGGTTCATCAGCTCGTGGACCCCTCCCCCCCGGGACAGGACCGCGCAGACCCCCAGGATCCGCACCCCGGAGCAGAGGGCGAAGCACCGCGACCGGGGCAGGTAGGCCTCCACCGTCTCTCGGCACGGGTCGGCCAGGAGCAGCAGGTCCCAGGGGGCCTCCCCCGGGGGGATCTCTCGGATCCGCGCCTCCGTATCCATCCCTAATCCCCCAGGTCCAGGTCTTCGATGCCCCAGCCCGCCCCCGAGGGGACGGTCAGGCGGCCCCGGCGGTACTCCGGGGAGCTTCCCACGTTGCGCACGAAGTAGGGGGCCTGGGACACGTGGTCCCCCGGCAGGTCCACCTCGTCCCGGGAGCTGAAGTGCACGTTGGCGGTCTTGCCCAGGGCGGACTCGTGCATCCCCCCGCACCACACCGAGACCCCGTTGTCGCAGCAGAGGCGGGCGATGCGGATGGCCTCCAGGTAGCCCCCCACCCGGGGAGGCTTGATGTTCACCACCAGCCGGGAAGGGTGGGAGTGCTCCTTCCAGAGCTGGATGGCCTGCCGGGCGTGGACGGCGTGGAGGATGCTCTCGTCCAGGCAGATGGGGGTGGAGAGGTGGGCCAGCTGTCGGGCGTGGTCCAGGATGTCGTCGTTCCGACCGGGCTGCTCGATCATCAGGAGGCCGAACCGGTCGAAGTCCTTCAGCAGGGCCAGATGGGCCGGGTCGAAGAGGTCGTAGGCCGCGTTGGCGTCCACCTGGAGGGGCAGGTCGGGGTAGCGGTTCCGGATGGCATCCAGGTAGGCCAGGTCCCGCCCGGGCTTGACCTTCACCTTCACCCGGACCACCTCCATCTCCCGGACCGCCCGGTCCACCTTGTCCATCAGGGCCTCCACGGTGGGCTCCAGGCCCACGGAGGTTCCCGTCAGGACGGCCTTCCTCGTGCCCCCCCACAGGGAGGACACGGAGACCCCCCGGAGCCGGGCGACCCCGTCCCAGTAGGCTCCCTCCATCCCCGCCTTGGCCATGGGGTGCCCCACGATCCAGCGGTACCGGGAGGTGAAGGAGAGCACGTCCGTCACCGGCGGTTCCTTCCCCGAGGCGACGCCGTCCGCCTCCTCCACCGGCTTGCCCGTGAGGGAGGCCACCAGGTAGCCCAGGGCGGTGGCCACGCTCCGGTGGCATTCGTAATCGTACCAGGGGGCGGAGAGGGGGGAGCACTCCCCCACCCCCGTCACCCGTCGGCCGTCCTCCGTCCGGAAGGTGATCTCCGGGTAGAGGCGCACCAGGGAGTCGAACCGGCCGAAGGAGGTCTCGAAGGGGATCCTCAGGTCCATCTTCCGGCTGCGCACCCGCACCGCCTCCACGGTCAGGGGAAGGGGGTTCTCGTAGATCCCCAGGACCTTCGGGGTCAGGACGCGTTCATCCAGGCACCCCCAGGTCGCCGTCCGACCGCGCGTTTCCTTCCATGTCTCCATGACGCACCTCCTCCGGATCAATCCGCCTCAGGCTTCCTCCCCCGTCCCACCGCCCTCCGGCCCCCTTCGGGTCCGGGCCAGGGACAGGACCATCCCCAGACAGCAGACCCCGGCGAAGAAGGCGAAGCACCGCCTCGTGGCCCCCAGCATGTCCCCGTACCGCTCCGGGGGGATGCCCTTCACCTGCCCCAGGGCCAG
The DNA here is from genome assembly GCF_000165795.1 of Aminomonas paucivorans DSM 12260. Taxonomy (NCBI): domain Bacteria; kingdom Thermotogati; phylum Synergistota; class Synergistia; order Synergistales; family Synergistaceae; genus Aminomonas; species Aminomonas paucivorans. The sequence goes on from NZ_CM001022.1 coordinate 2,472,692, forward strand.
GAGGAAGGCGACGCCGCAGAGGATGATGCTGCACTGCATCCCCAGGTTGCGCATGAGGGAGTTGGACGCCGCCGCCATCCCCCGGCGCTCCGGGGGGGCCGCCTGCATGATGATGCTGGTGTTGGGGGCGGAGAAGAAGGAAATCCCCACCCCCACCAGCACCAGCCCCGTCACCAGCAGGGAGAGGGGGGTCTGTTCGGTGAGGCGGGAGAAGAGCACCAGCGCCGCGGCGATGAGCCCCATGCCCCCGGTGGCCACCCACGCGGGAGGCACCCGGGAGGCCAGCCACCCCGCCAGGGGGGAGAAGAACACCTGCATCAGGGGCTGGTACAGGGTGATCTTTCCCGCCTCCAGGGGGCTCATGCCTCGGTTGCACTGGAGGTACAGGGGCAGCAGGTACTGGGACCCGTAGGTGGCCAGGAAATTCAGAAACACCGCCCCGTTGGCCAGGGCGAAGACCCGGTTGGTCAGGAAGAGGCGCAGGTCGAACACCGGGTTCTCCGCCCGGGTCTGCCGCCGAAGGAAGAGGGCGAAGGCCAGGGCGCATCCCCCCAGGAGCCAGGGCCCCCAGGGGGAGGTGAGGCGGCTCGCCCCGGTCTGGAGGGACACCAGGGCCAGGGCGTAGAAGAGGATCCCCGGGACGTCCAGGGGGCCCCGGTTCCCTCCCCCGGGCCGGGTGGCGGGGACCAGCAGCTGCAGCAGCACCAGGGCCACCCCAGCGCCCCCGGCGGCGCTCCAGAAGATGCTGCGCCAGCCGAAGACCTCCGTGAGGGCTCCCCCCACGAAGCTCCCCACGGAGTTGCCGAAGTACACCAGCCCCGAGAGCACCCCCAGGGCGGTGGTGCGGTGCTTCGGGGGCACCACCCCCACGATGATGGGGGTGTTGGACACCACCAGAAAGGCCGAGGCCACCCCCTGGATCCCCCGCAGCAGCAGGAGGGACCGGAACCCCTGGGCCAGGAGGGGCACCAGCAGGTTGGAGAGGATGAAGAAACCGCAGCCGAACACCAGGGTCCGCTTGGGACCGTAGGTGTCCGACACCTTCCCGAAGGGGACGATGCAGACGCTGGAGCAGAGCAGGTACACCGACGTGAGGAGGCTCAGGGACGACGGGGAGACCGCCAGTTCCGTGCCGATGGTCTTGAGGGCCAGGTTCACCGACGAGGACAGGTAGGTGGACAGGAAGGACGTGAGCCCCGTGGCGAAGACCACCAGGACCAGGCGGAGGCTCACGGGCGCCCCCCCGGGAGGAAGACCTCCGGGCTCTGGCGGCGCAGGAACGCCAGGATCTCCCCGGCGCTTTCCTGATGGAGGTGGATTTCCTCCGGGTCCAGGGGCGGGCCGCCGATCCGCTGGAGCTGGAGGGCGTCCTTCCCGTCGGAGGTGCCGTCTGGAAAGACCCCGGAGTAGACGAACCCCAGCCGGGCCGCCGTCTCCGCCAGGGGGATCGCCCCCGGGTCCTCCAGGTTCAGGGAGAGGAGGATGCAGGCCACCTCCTGCTCCCGAAGCAGCTCCGTGTAGGCCTCCAGGCGGGCGCAGGCCGCCCCGCCCCCCCGAAGCTCCAGGGTCGCCCGGTTCCACACCAGGTCCCGGTCCAGGGAGCCGTCCTCCCGCTCCGTCGGGTCCGCCGGGTTCCCCAGCTCCACCGGCAGGTCCAGCCACCCGTAGGTCCGAAGGATCAGGTCCCGGTACCGTTCCGGGGGGTACACCACCCGACGGGGCCGGGGGTTCAGGGGGTGCACGTTCAGCACCGTGGTCACCCGGTCCCCCGGGCGGGCTCCCTCCACGAAGACCCCCGGGGAAGAGGCCAGGCGGATCCCCACGGTGCGCCTCCCGTAGCGCTCGCTCACCTTCTGGGTGGCGGTGTGGTTCGTCACGGAGAGGGAGAAGATCCCCCGGAGGCCGCTGCGGAAAGCGTCCCGGTGGGCCTCCTCGGCGAGCTGCCCGAAGACCCCCTCCCGGCGCCGCTCCGGGCGCACGAAGGCCGCCCCCATCTCCCCCACCGACGCGTCGATCCTCTTGCGGATCAGGGCATAGTGGCCGTGCACCGTGCCCCCCTCGTCCACGGCGATCCAGGAGCGCATGAGCCCCCCCCGGTTCTTCTCCAGAAGCTGTTCGGGGTAGTAGATCACGTCCTTGTAGGCGTAGCGGTACACGTCGTAGGCGCACACCGCCACCGCCAGGGCGTCCGCCTCGTCCCGGAGCAGACGGTATTCCATCCGTCCCGCCACCGGCACCCCCTCCGCGGGGAGGGGGGGGCGGACCTCCTCCCCCAGGAGGGGGGAGGGGAAGGCCTTGAACAGGGTCAGCTCCCGCCCCTGTTTCTCCAGGTAGCGCCAGCTGAGGGAGTCCACGCTGTGTCGCATGAGGAAGAGCCCCAGCCCCGCCTGGGAGGTCTCGCAGTCCTCCGGGCTGAACTGGGGGAGCTTGCGGAAGTCGAAGGGGCGCCCCGGGGCCAGGAGGCGGAAGCGCACCGCCGAGGAATCCACGCCCACGGTGACCTTCAGGGGCTCCTCCCGGTCGGCGGCACCTCCCTGCTCCATCAGGGCCGTCAGCCCCTCTTCCAGGGCCAGTTCCAGATCCTGCCGGGTCCGGCCGGGAATCCGAAGGCTCTCGCAGAGGGCCAGGACAAACCCCTGGACCGCGGCGATGCTGGAGGGTTCCTGGGGAACGGAGAGTTCCGCTTCGTAGACTTTCATCGGATGGGACGAACCTCCTCCGGGACGGATGGGAAGCGGCAGGACCGGCGCCTCGGGGGATCGAGCCAACGCGGCACCGTCGCGAAATCGTAGCACGAAACCCCCCTTCCGGAACGGCCTCCCGGCGCCCCCTTCAGATGGGAGAGGTACGGTCCCGGGACAGGAGTTTGCGGACCTGACACAGCGCCGTGGGCAGCAGGGCCCCTGCGGCCACGCAGCCCCACTGGGGAGCGGAGAGGGGGGCGATGTCCAGCACCTCCTGGAGGAGGGGGACGTGGGCCGCCGCCACCTGGACCAGCAGGGTGGCGACGATCCCTCCCAGCAGAAGGGGGTTGGAGATCAGCTGCCTCGGGTCCCGGAGGAAGGACTCCCGGCGCAGGTTCAGGACGAAGCAGAGCTGCGCCGTCACCAGGGTGAAGAAGGCCACCTCGCTGGCCCCCCGGTAGTCCCCCGGGCGGAGGACCAGGCAGGCGCCGTAGGCCCCCAGGACCCCCAGGGTCAGCAGGAGGCCCTGGACGAGGATCCGCCACCGCAGGGGACGGGGCAGCAGGTCCTCCTCCCGGGCCCGGGGGGGACGACGCATCACCCCGGGCTCCGCGGGGTCCAGGGCCAGGGTCAGGGCGGGGACCACGTCGGTGGCCAGGTTCACCCAGAGGATCTGCAAAGGGGTCAGGAGGGTGGGCAGGTTCGCCGCCAGCCCCAGGAACACCGTGAACACCTCCGAGAGGTTGCAGCAGAGGAGGAAGAGGATGGCCTTGCGGATGTTGTCGAAGATCCGCCGCCCCTCCTCCACCGCGTCCACGATGGTGGCGAAGCGGTCGTCCTTCAGGACCACGTCCCCCGCCTCCTTGCTCACCTCCGTGCCCGTGATCCCCATGGCCACCCCCACGTCGGCGGCCTTGAGGGCGGGGGCGTCGTTCACCCCGTCCCCGGTCATGGCCACCACCTCTCCCGCCTCCCGCAGGGCCTGGACCAGCCGGACCTTGTGTTCCGGGGCCACCCGGGCCAGCACCGCCAGGTCCTTCGCCGCCTCCGCCACCCGGTCCTCCGGCAGGGCCCCGAACTCCCTGCCCGTGATCCCCCGGAGCCCCTCCCGCAGGATCCCCGTCTCCTCCGCCACCGCCCGGGCGGTGAGCAGGTGGTCCCCCGTCACCAGGATCACCCGAATCCCCGCCTCCCCGCAGGCCGCCACCGCCCCCCGGACCTCCGGACGGGGCGGGTCCAGGATACCCGCCACCCCCAGCAGGGCGGCCCCTTCCCGGTCCTCCCCGGAGGCGAAGGCCAGGGTCCTCATCCCCTGTGCCGCCAGCGCCGCCACCCGCTTTCGCCACCCCTCCCGGGCGGGCTCGTCCAGGGGGCTTCGTCCCTCCGGGGTCCGGACGTACCGAAGCTCCTCCAGGAGCCTCTCCGGGGCTCCCTTGATCGCCACCCCCGCGGCGTGAAACGTGACCATCCTCATGGTGGAGGAATCGAAGGGCTCCTCGTCCAGACGGGGTTCCGCCGCCCGGAGCCCCTCCGGGTCGACCCCCGCGTCCCGGGCGGCCCGGAGGAGGGCCGTCTCCATGGGGTCTCCGATGTCCCCGTCCCGCCCCAGTGCCCCGTTGTTGCACAGGGCCGCCACCCGCCAAAGCTCCCCCTCCTCCCCCGGCACGGCGGGCAGGAGGACCCGGAGGGTCATGCGGTTCTCCGTGATGGTGCCGGTCTTGTCGGAGCACACCACGGTAGTGCTCCCCAGGGTCTCCACCGCCGCCAGGTTCCGCACCAGGGCGCGGCGGCGGGCCATCTGCCGGACCCCCACGGCCAGGGTCATGGTGGCCACGAAGGGCAGCCCCTCCGGCACCGCCGCCACCGCCAGGGCGATGCCCGTCTCCAGCATCTCCAGCAGGGGGCGGCCCTGCAGGGAGCCCAGGACCACCACCGCCCCGCCCACCCCCAGCACCAGCCAGACCAGGAAGCGTGAGAAGCGCTCCAGCCGCTCCTCCAAGGGGGTGCGCCCCTTGTCGAGGCGGGTCAGGAGCCCCCCGATGCGCCCCATCTCCGTGGCCGCCCCGGTGGCGAAGACCAGGGCCCGGGCGGTGCCCCGGACCAGGGACGTCCCGGCGAAGAGACAGTTCCGCCGATCCCCCAGATCCGTCTCCTCCGGGAGGGGATCGGCGTGTTTTTCCACCGGCACGGACTCCCCCGTGAGGGACGCCTCCCCGGCGGCAAGGCGGGAGGCCTGGAGGATCCGGGCGTCCGCCCCGGGGATGTCCCCCGCCTCCAGGACCAGCAGGTCCCCGGGCACCAGGTCCGCCGCGTCCACCACCTTGGCGACCCCCTCCCGCACCACCCGGGCGGTGGGGGAGGTCATCTTCTTCAGGGCCTGAAGGGAACGCTCCGCCCGGTACTCCGTGGCGAAGCCGATGAGCCCGTTGACCAGCACCACCGCTCCGATGGCCCCCGCGTCCAGGAGGTCCCCCATGGCGATACTGATCCCCGCCGCCCCCGCCAGGAGGAAGACCATGCCCCCCCGAAACTGGCGCAGGAGCACCCGCCACCAGGGGACCGAGGCCTCCCGGGACAGGACGTTGGGACCGAAGCGCTCCCGTCTTCTTTCCGCCTCCTCCTCCGAAAGCCCCCGCTCCGGGTCCGAACCCAGGAGGCGGAGAACCTCCTCGCCGGAGAGGGCATGGGCGGAGGGAACCCCGCCCCCCGGGACAGGGACCTCCTGGCCGCTTCGAGATAATCCCGTCGCCGCCCGTGTCCTGTCCTCCTCCATGGTCTCCCTCCTTGCCTGGCCCTCACCCGTTGCGGGGAAGGAATCTCCCCGTTCTTCCATCCTCTGCGGGACCTTGGATCGTCAACTCAAACGCGACAGGGTGGAGCTACCTCACGGAACAGGAGGGGTGCATTCCCTCCAGCCCCAGGGGGGTCACCTTCCCCTGAGGATCCATCCGGTAGAGCCGGAACCGAATCCGCAGTCCCTCTCCCTTTCCCGTCACGTCCCGGACACCGAAACCGTCAAACACCACCCCGCCGTCCGCCAGAGGAGAAGGATGAGACGCGGAGAGGGAAGAGGGGGAGAGACGACGCCGCTCTCCCCCTGGAAGGAGGAGCCCCACCTCCGAGGCGGGTTCCGACACCGCCCGAGCTACCGGGTGGGAAGCGTCGAGTCGGGCCCCGTCGAAGAGCCAGGCTCCGTCGGGGAGGGGACAGAGCCGCAGGGCGCTGTCCGGCGACAGGCTCCCCAACACCTCTTTGAGGGGACGCCGCTCCGTCAGCGTCCCGGAGAGATCGAACCGGTAGAGGGTCCGTAGGTCCTGGGCGTAGAGGCTCTCTCCCCGGGGATCCCAGGCGGGGGAGTAGACCCCTCCGGGCAGAGAAGGGAAGAGATGCAGCCCCGTGCCGTCCGGAGCCGCCACCCCCAGGGTCCAGTTCGACGCTTTCCGGTCCCAGTGGTTGAAGACCAGGAGCTTCCCGTCGGGGGACCACCGGGGACCGTAGCTGTTGTCCCCAGGGAGGGGGAGCACCCGCAGGGAACGGTTCTCCAGATCCAGCACCGCCACGGTCCGCCCTCCCCGGGAATCCGAGCGGGTGAAGGCCACCCGGGTTCCCTCGGGGGAGATCTCCGGATCCGCCCCCCGGGCCACCGACAGGGGCTTTCGGGCGGACAGGTCCGACAGCCAGATCCGGTCGTCCCCGGGGCGCTGGAACACCAGCCGGCCCGGCAACGCCGCCGCCGGGCCGGGACCCACCAGACAGATCCCCCAAAGCAGAAGCCCCAGGAGGCCCCCGGCGGGGAATCGGATCGGACGACGGGACAGCATCGCAGGGTTTCGGGACATGGCCGTTCCTCCTCGACATCAGGGTGGCGCCATTGTACCCCAACGAACCGACCCACCAGGGGGGAAACCGAGGGAGGAGCGGGAGGCCCAAGGCCCCCCACTCCTCCGGGTGATTCGAATCCCCGATCGGGATGGAAAGCCCCGACCCAGCGTGCTTGCTTTGCTTCCCCTACTCCTCGAAGACCGTCTGCTCCCGGATCTCCGTGCCCAGGGCCTTCAACGCCCGAAGGAGCAGCTCCCGTCGTGCCTTTCGGTCCCCCTCGGGCCCCTCGTCGGGACGCCCCACCGGATGGGGGATGGCTACCCCCGGCACGATCCGGTTGGCCCCCACGGTGAGCATGATGGGCACGATGGTGGCGATCTGCACCACCGGAATCCCCGCAACCCGCTCGATCTCCCGGGTCATCGATGCGCCGCATCGAGTGCAGGTGCCTCAGGTGGCGGTGAGGATCGCCCCGTCCACCCCCGCGGCCTTGAGTTCCTCCCCGATCTCCCGGCCGAAGCGCTCCGCGTGGGCCACCGCGGTGCCCGTGCCGGTGGTGGAGTAGAACATCCCGTAGACCCCCCCGATGACCCCCTCCCGCTCCAGCTCCCGCAGGCCGTCCAGGGGCACCACCACGTTGGGGTCCCGGTTGGCCCAGGTGCGGTCGTACCCCCCGTGGACGGACTCGAAGGTCTCGGGGGTCATGCGGTCCAGGACGGAGATGTCGTAGCGCCCCCAGCTTTCCGCGGAGGAGACCCGGATGCGGTCCGGGTTCCCCTGGGGCACCACCCCCCCGGAGGTGACCAGGGCGAGGACGGCCTTGGAGAGGTCCCTCAGGGGCGGGGCCGGGGGGATCTTCTTGAAGGTGGGCATCTCCAGCTCCGTGCGGAAGGGACGCCCCGCCAGCTTGTCCAAAAGCAGGGCCACCCCGCGCTCCGCCGCGTTCACCTCCTGGGGGAATCCCTTGCGGATCCCCCGGTGGAGGTACCCCTCCAGCCGGGCGGGGCCCAGGGGCTCCCCGCTGGCCAGCTTCCGGGCCAGGGCGGCGGTGCGGGCCAGGGTGTCCCGCATTCCCGCGGCGCTCTCCGGGGCGGGGACGATGAAGGTCCGTCGCCGGTACAGCTCCACCCCCGGGTTCTCCGGGTGCAGGGCCGTGAGGGTGGGGATCCCCAGCTCCTCCCCCACGGCGGCGCACAGGTCCCCGCAGGCCAGGCCGTAGCGTCCCGCGTTGAAGGCGGGTCCCGCCACGAACAGGTCCGGCCGCAGGTCCTTCACCAGGGCGAGGCAGGCGGCCCGGCACGCCTCGGTACGCTCCCCGTAGGCGTTGTCCCCGCAGACCACCGTGCCCACCACCTCCGCGCCCTCTCCCAACAGCTCTCCCAGCTTCGCCGCGGGCCCAACGGCCCCGGGGCGGACCAGGGGATCCAGGCCCGCCGCTTCCTCTCCCCCCATCCCCGCGTAGAACTGGTTCAGGTAGCACACCACCCGGACGGTCATGCCCTTCCCCTCCTCAAATCCACTCGCAGCCCAGACGGCTGAAGCCCTGCTCGTTGGTGGAGCCGATGACGGACTGAAGCTCCACCTTCATGGACCCGTCGGGAGCCAGGCTCTCCGCGCTGCCCCCGGAGAGCACCGCGATGGCCTTCGGATCCCCCAGCACCCGCTCCATGGGGGGCACCCAGATCATCTCGTTCACGTTCCCCGTGGAGACGAAGGCATCCATCTCCGGGGTGGCGTCCGCCAGGCTCTGGCTGGCCCCGTCGGTCCCTGCCGCCTCGTCGGCGATCACCACCACCCGGATCCCCGCCCGCTCCAGCTCCCGGGCGTTGAGGCACAGGTCCGTGTCGGGGTTTCCGTACCCCTCCTCCGTGACCACCACCCCCTGGGCCCCCAGGGACCGGGCCAGGTTCCGGTTCATGGAGGCCGCCCGGAGCTTGCCTTCCAGCATCACGTCCTCCAGGGTGGGTACCACTCCCAGGAAGACCAGGTCCACCCCGTGGCGCCGGTACAGGGCCTGCACCACCGGGTCGTTCACGTGGTGGTAGGTGGTGTTCTTGTCGCAGGCGGAGACGCAGTTCCCCGACACCAGGGCCCCGTCCAGCACCTCATTGGGGTGCAGCAGGGTGGGGAGACTCCTCTTCAGGTCCACCCCGTATACGTAGGTGTCGTGGAGCAGCCCCTGGGTGATGGACATGCACAGGTAGAGCACCCGGGGAAGGTCCGGGTGGGCGGCGCAGGCCTCCGGGAGGGATTCCCGCTCGTAGACCCGCACCTCGTCGGGGGACGCCCCGGCGCAGCGCGAGGCCAGGTGCTCCGCCAGCTTCAGTCCCGCGAGGCGCAGGGCCGCCTCGTAGCCGTGGGGCTCCAGCCCCTCCCGGGGGACGGCGGTGAGCACCACGTTGCAGGTCCCGGAGAAGGGGGTGTAGTCCGCCCCGGGGCCGCTCATGTCGATGAACCCTTCCTGGAAGCCCACCACGGGGCCGCAGGTCACCACCGCCGCCCCCTCCAGCACCAGGGTGACCCCTTCTCCCGCGGAGCCCATGGGGGCACAGAAGCCCGGGAAGTAGCCCTTGCCCCCCTCCAGCTTGGTCCGAGGCTCCACCACGTCCTTCACGGGGATGAGGCGCACCCTCTCCCCCGGGCAGGCCAGGTCCAGCTCCAGGGAGGCGAAGCGTTCGTCCGCCGCCGCCGCCAGAGCCTCCTCCCGACACACCTGAAGGACCCCGTCCCGGACCTCCGTGACGGGACCAAAGCGCAGCCCCTTCACCCGAACCCGCCGCTGTTCCAACCGCATGACCCTTCCCCCTCTCCCTGGCATTCCCACGAGGTCAGTCTAGGAGGACAGGGGGCGGAAGCGCATGGGGCGGCGGACCAAACCCTCGCCTCGGGGGGATGGCCCTTTTCGTGCATCTGCATAAAAATGTGGGGAGGCAAGCGGGAAAGCCCGGGACCAGGTTTGGACGAAACCACAAGGGAGGTGGGGCCTTGCTGCGGGAGGTGGCCCAGGAGATCGCGGAGAGCGCCAGCGGCATCATCGGGCACGGGGTGATCCTCACGGACGAACGAGGGGTGGTGATCGGGGCCAGCGACCCCTCCCGCCTGGGACAGCGCCACGGCCCCTCCCTGGACTGCCTGCAAAGCGGCCGTCTGGAGGTCACCGACGAGGCCCAGGCCCGGGAACGGGAGGTGCTCCCGGGGGTGACGGTGCCCGTTTCGGTGGCGGGAAGGTACGTGGGCACCCTGGCCATCTCCGGACCCCCGGGGGAGGTGGCCCGGTACGGAAGGCTGGTGCAGAGCCAGGCGGAGATCCTGCTGCGGGAGCAGGCCCTGACGGAATCGACCCTGCTTCGGGAGCAGGCCCTGCGGGACCTGGTGCGGGAGATCGGGGCCTTCGACCCCCTCCGCTCGGGGATCACCCCCCTCCTGACCAGGGGGCGGGAGCTGGGGGTGGACCTGAGGCTGCCCCGGCGGGCCCTGGCCCTGGAGGTGCGGGGGCAGAGGCCCTGCGGGAGGGGGCCGGAGGATCGGGCCGAGGAAGGGCGGATCCTGGAGGCCCTTCGGGAGGCCTTTCCCCACCCCCAGGATCTGCGGGTGGGCCTGGGGGAGTGTCGCTTCGCCCTCCTGGTCCTGGAAGGACGGGAGGGCTCCTCGGGGGAGGATCGGGTGGAGGAACGAGCCAGGGGGCTCCTGGCAACCCTGAAGGGCCTGGGTTGGGAGGCCTTCGCGGGGATGGGGCACCCTGCGGCGGGTCCGGAGGGGCTGCCCGGCTCCTGGGAGGAGGCCCTGGAGGCCCTGGACCTGGGGCTTCGTCTGGGGCGCGGCCCGGGGCTCTACCCCCTTCGGGACTGGGCGGTGGAGTCGGCGCTTCTGTCCGCCGCCCCCTCCCGGCTGGACCGGCTGGTGCGGGACACCCTGCCGAGCCGGGCAGCCCGGGACCGGGAGGAGCTGGCCCGCACCTTCCTGGCCTGGTGCGAATCCCCCTTCGCCCCCGGGGAGGTGGCCCGCAGGCTCCACCTGCACCGGAACACCCTGGCCTACCGGCTGGACCGGATCCGACGCCTCACGGGGCTGGACCCCCGGGACTTCCGCCAGGCCTTCCGCCTCTACCTGGCCCTCATCGCCCGGGAGCTGCGGGAGGGGACACCTCGAGAACGGGGAGAACCCGACGACCACGCCCCCGGGGCGGGACCGTGACGTCGACAGGGAAGCCGCCCGTTTCTTCCACAAAAGGGGCGAGGGGGAGGACATGCTCGCCCCTGAGAGGCAACCCGCCGAAGGGGTACGGGTGTCGCCCTTCCGTTCATGAAAGGTCCTCCCCCAGGGAAACCAAGGGACAGGACCTGATGGTCTCGAAATCGTAGCGCATGCAAAAGACCAAAGTCTGGGAGACCGCCGGTTCAGGTCCGTTTCCAGGGACCGGGCATCCCGCGGCGGAGGGACACGGCCTCCTACCCCGCCCTCGTTCCGTTGGGGACCGGTGTCTCGGGCTGAGCCAGCACCGGTCGGATCCCGTCGGCATAGCCGATGTCGAAGAGCATGCCCTCCGAGAGGACCCCCCGGATCCGCCTAGGAGGGAGATTCACCACAAACAGAGCTTGGCGCCCCTCCACTTCTTCCGGATGCTCCCGCTCCTGCCGCAGCCCCACCACGATCCGACGCCGATGATCCCCCAAGTCCACCTCCAGCACCACCAGCTTGTCCGAACGTTCCACCGGCTCCACCCGCAGGATGGTGCCTACCCGAACGTCCAGCTTCTCCAGGACCTCCGTTTCCACCTCCGGCTTCACCGGAGCGGGGGCAAAGGGATTCATGGTCTCGTCTCCTCCTTGGGAACCCGTCATCCTTGCCTACGCAACCGTCCCTCTTCCTCCCCCCTTCAAGGGTCCCCCAAGGCAGAAAGACAATCCCAGCCGTATGGGACACCCCCGAAAGGGTACCTTCTCGGCGAGCCCGATCCTTCACGGATGCCGCCCCCGGGATCTCGGGAACCGAGGCGAAAAGGCACTGCGTCCCGTATTCCCCAAGGGTACAGGAAATAGTATAGCCCTCCGATCCGGCAGAGCACGAAGGGAGCGTCCCTGCTTCTACCCTTCCTCCCCGAAGAGGACCTTCTCCATGACGGCAAGGATGCCCCGCCGGTGGAGAGGGGCTTTCTCCTTCGGTTTCCTAAAGGTAGCGCACGAAGGTCCTCTTGAGGTACCGGGTCTCCAGAAGGGCCGCCAGGCTTCGCACCAGCCCCCGGCGCATTTCGATCTCCACGGGCAGGGAGGGGTCCTGGTGGGCCTCGTTGATCCGGGTCCCCACCACGAACTCGATGACGTCGCTGTCCAGGAGCAGGTCCACCAGACGGCGGGCCCCGTCCCGGGGCTCGTCCAAGACCCCTTCGGTCTCCAGAAGCCGCCGGGCCTTGGTGAGGGTGAGGATCCCCTCCGTCACCAGGTCCACCCCCTCCATGCGGGACAGGGGGGGGAGGTTCCGGGTGGAGGTGCGCAGGTCCGTCTCCAGGGGACGCCCCAGCTCCCGGGAGACGATCTCCGCGGTGGTGCCCCCGCACACCACCGTGCGCCCCTCGAAGCCCGTCAGGAGGTGAGCGAACTCCCCGTCCCGGGAGGGGTCGAAGGGAGGTCCCGTGAGCACCCGACACCTCCGGGGGGTCCGGAAGTAGAGCACCGCGCAGGTCATGTCGTCCCCCGGGCGGTGCTGGGGCTCCTTCCAGAGGGCATCCCGCAGGACGGCCCGGCTCAGGCGATGGGCGGAGACCTGGGGATCCCGGCGGACCCGGTCCAGCACGAAGGCCTTCATCCGTTCCTCCCCCCAGCCCAGGGGGAACGCCGGGCTCCCCATGCCCGCCTGGGTGATGCCGTCGGACAGGAGCACCAGACGGTCCCCGGGGCGCGTGGCCACCTCGCTCTGCCGGAGGGTGCGGGCCTTCCAGCGGGAGGAGGAGAAGGAACGCTTCCCCACCGGGACCGCCTCCCCGTCCCGGACGAGGAGCACCCCCGGGTTGTCCATCTCCATGATGCGGGTCCACCCGTGGAGCACCGCCTCCACCACCGTGAAGGTGGCGTAGCTGATCCCCCTCTGGCGGCACACGGGCAGGGCGTCCATCATCACGTCCGCGGACCGGAGGAACTCCATCTTCCCCTCCACGAACTTGAGGGCCATGGAGGCGGTCATGGAAGAGAGCACGTTGGCCTTCACCCCGCTGCCCAGTCCGTCGGAGAGCACCACGATGATCCGCCCCTCCCCCTCCACCCGGCGGGTGAGGAAGCTGTCCCCGCAGATGCGCTGCCCCTCCTTGCAGCACTGGGCCACGTCCACCTCCAGAAACAGGGAGTCATCCTTCACGGCCGGTCCGCTCCCCCTTCCCGGGTCCGGGGGTCCGCGTAGCCCTCGGCGATGGACCGAAGGAGCATCTCCGTCTCCGCCATGTGCTCCCCCAGGCGGCAGGCGATCTCCTGCACCGTGGAGAGGTTCCGGCGGATGACCTCCTCCGCCCGTTGGGCGATCTGCTCCCGCTTGATCTCCCGGTGGGTCACGTCCATCACCACCCCCCCCACGGTCTGCCCCGGATCGATGGGGAAGAGGGTGAGGTCGAAGAGCTGGTCCTTGTGGCGCAGCAGGTCCAGGTGCAGGTCCTCCCCCGTCTCCAAGGTGGCCCGAAAGAGGTCCGGGAAGGGGACGATCCGGTCCAGACGGGCCCCTTTGAGCCCCTCGCAGGCCCGGTAGGCCAGCAGGGCGTCCTCCCCGAAGAGGACGGCGAAGTGCTCGTTGCACTCCACGATGTTCAGGTCCCGGTCCACGATCACCACCCCCGAGGGCATGCACCGCAGCAGGGCGTTGGCCTTCCTCTGGGCCTGGTTGCGCATGTGGGATACGCACATGCTGGGCTCCGCCCTCCCCAGGACCAGGGCCCGGGCGAAGGCCCGGCAGGTGTCGTAGCCGCAGCCCCCGCAGTTCAGCTCGTCCTCCCGGCTCACCTTGCCCACCTGCCGGAGGGCGAGGCGGATCGCGTCCTCCCCCGGCTCCTCCACGTCCTCGGGACAGGACACGTAGGCCTGATGGAGTTCCAGTGTGGGGAGGCGGCGGATGGGCGCCTCGGGCACCTGGGCGTGCCCCTCCACCTGAGCCCGGCGCCAGAGCACCGGCGTGGTGGCCCGAGACCCCGGGCCGTTGACGCACCCCCCGGGACAGGCGAGACACTCCAGGAAACAGGGAACGTCCAGGGAGCCCGGGTCCAGCCCCTGCAGGGAGATGCGCAGGGCCTCCAGCCCCGAGACGGTGGCGAACCGAACCCGCTCCAGCCCCCCCTGGGCCCGGAGGGTCTCCGTCATACCTCCCTCCACGGGGTACAGGGCTCCCTCCTCCGCCTCCCGCAACAGGAACCGCCCCGTGGGGGGCAGGCTCCAGGGGTCCAGCCCCCGCTCCTCCAGCCACCGGTAGAGATCGTCGAAGGTCAGGGAGGCCTCCACTTCCCGAGGCCACCGATCCGCCTCCCGCTTCTTCGCCACGCAGGGCCCCACAAACACCACCGCCGTCTCCGCCCCCAAGGCCTCCCGAAGCAGACCGGCGTGGGCCCGCAGGGGAGAGGGCAGGGGCGTCAGGGAGCCCACCAGGTCGGGCAGGTACTTCTCCACGTACTCCACCGAGGCGGGACAGGCGGTGGAGAGGTACAGCCCCGGAGGGACGTCCTGGAGAAGCCGGGCGGTGGAAGCGCTCACCTCCTGGGCCCCCAGGGCGGTCTCCCCCACCCCGGCGAACCCCAGGGCCTCCAGGGCCGCCACCAGGGACCCCGCGGGAAGGTCCGGGAACTCCCCCACCCAGGAGGGGGCCAGGGAAACCACGACGGTGCGCCCCGAGGCCAACAGCTCCTCCACCCGGGAGCGATCGTCCCGGATGCACTTGGCCTTGGCCGGGCAGACCTCCACGCAGAGGCCGCAGGAGACGCACAGCTCCGGCAGCACCCGGGCGTGCCCCTCCTCCAGGCGGATGGCCTTCACGGGACACTGGCGCAGGCACTTGAAACAGTCGTGGCAGTTGTTCGTTTGGGTGTAGACGGGAAAGACCCGATCCATGGGATCGCCTAAAGCAGCTCCCGCTCCAGCAGGGCGGGAAGGTCTTCCTGGTTGATCCGGGGGAACAGCCGATCCCCGATGCGCAGGTTCGGCCCCTGGGTGCAGGCCCCCTCGCAGCGGCTGCCCACCAGGGACACCCGATCCTCCATCCGGTGGTCCTTCAGGAACTGCCGGATCACCTCCAGGTTCTTCTGGTTCCCCCGGGCGAAACAGGAACTGCCCATGCAGAGGGTCAAGACCACCCGCTCCCCCTTCTCCGTCGCGCTTCCCACCGGCTCTCCGCTTTCCGCCACCGCCGCTCCCCCCGTCCCTCGGTTTGTGCAAAAATTAACTTTACCCCCGATCCCTCCATCCTAACATCCCCTGCGGGGCCGTCAAGGGAACCCCCGCAACCCGCCCCCGGCTCAAGACGCCCTCTCCCCTGCCGAACATGCAAAATGCCGGGGAGCCCCTGGCCCCCCGGCGAAAGGACGCGGTTTCGGTCCGGACGGACCGTTTCAGGCGACCCGGCGGCCCCTTCAGCGAGGCGCGCCCCCCTTGTCGTCCGGGATGTCGGAAATCCCCCTCCGTTTCCCTCGGTGACCCGAGGCCAACAGGGGCAGCAGGAGGACCGGCAGGCCGAAGCCCAGGAAGCAGCCCCCTCCGCCGCCGGAACCGGTGGGAGACACGGACACGGGGGACGTCGTCGTGGGCGTGGGGCTTCCCGGTACCCCCGAGGCGGGTACCGCCAGCAGGACGTTCAGGGTCCGGGCCGTCAGGACGCCGTCGGCCTTCCCGTCCAGGTCGTAGGGCCCCCCGTCGGCCAGGGGAAGGGGCAGCCAGGTCTCGGAGGAGGCGGAGCGGGCAGAGAAGCGCACGCTCTGGGGCAGCCACCACTTGCGGGTGGCGGGGTTCCACACCAGACACGCCCAACGGTAGGCATAGCCCCCTTCGAGGTGCAGGGGAGAGGGGATCTTCAGGGTCACCACCCCCCCCGGATCGGTGAGGTAGGTCACCGTGCCCCCCTGTCCCGTCAGCACCACCTGGTAGAGCAGGGGATCGATGCCCGCGCCGAGCAGGGCTTCGAGCATCTCCGGAGACAGGTCCACATTCCCGGGGTTGGACCTTCCCGTGATCGGCAGGTCCGAAGGAGGGACGGGGGTGGGGGACACCAGGGGCGTGCCGCCCTCTACGGTGACCGACGGCTCCGGCAGCCCCGAGGGAAGCGGGTAGGGAAAGGGGGTCGGAGAAGGTCCCGGCGTGGGGGAGGGACCGGGCGTGGGGGTGGGACCCGGCGTGGGCGTCACGGCGGCGGGATCCAGCTCGTAGGCTCCCATGTCGTACCCCGCCCCCTTGGGGCGCCCCACCCCCCGCTGGTCCGTGGCGGGAGCCCCGCCGTCCGTCCCCCCGTCCACGGCGGAGCTGCCCCAGGGCAGGGCACAGGTCTTGGTGGGGCCGCCGTTGTCCGCCAAGGGGCCCAGGTTCGGGTTGGCGAAGCGGTTTCCCGTTCCCGAAAAGCCTCCCTTGACGACGCAGTAGGTCACGGTGGGCCAAAGGGCGCCGGAAAACTCCTCCGTGCTTTCGTTCCAGAAGATGCAGTTCTTCGCCGTGATGTTCCCGCTACCCGTACACGCCACCACGGTTCCCGCAGAGGCGCTGTTGCCCGACAGCGTGCAGTTGGTCAACGTGGCGTTTTGCAGGGTGTACAGACCCCCTCCGTTCGCCGCGTTGTTGCCCGAAAGGGTGCCGTTCGTCAGCGTGACGGTGCTGGCGTTGCACAGGCCCCCTCCGTTCGTGGCGCTGTTGCCCGACAACGTGCAGGCCGTCAACGTGGCGTTTTGCGCGTTGTACAAGCCCCCTCCGCCCGCCGCGCTGTTCCCCGAAAGAGTGCAGTGGGTCAACGTCGCGGTACCGCTGGCGTTGTACAAGCCCCCGCCGCAGATCGTGGCGCTGTTGCCCGACAACGTGCAGGCCGTCAACGTGGCGCTTTGCGCGTTGTGCAGGCCCCCTCCGTCCTCCGCGCTGCCCCCCGAGAGGGTGCAGTCCGTCAGCGTCACGGTGGCGTTGTCGTTGCACACCCCCCCGCCCCGCAGAACCGCCGTGTTGTCCGAAAAGGTGCAGCGGGTCAACGTGGCGGTACCGCCTTGACGGTTGTGAAAACCCCCACCGTGGTTCGTGGCGCTGTTCCCCGAAAGGGTGCAGTCGGCCATGACCAGGGTGCCGCTGTAATCGCTCAGTCCCCCGCCGTACTTTGCGCTGTTCCCCGAAAGGGTGCAGCCCGTCAGCGTCTGGTTGCCGGTTAGGTTGACCAACCCCCCGCCGTAGTCCGTGGCGCTGTTGCCCGAAAGGGTGCAGCCCGTCAGCGTCTGGTTGCCGCCGTCAACGCACATCCCCCCGCCGTACTTTGCGCTGTTCCCCGAAAGGGTGCAATGGGACAGGGTTGGGTTGCCGCCCCCCTGGTTGTACAGCCCCCCACCCCGTTCCGTGGCGCTGTTGCCCGACAACGTGCAGTCCGTCAACACCGGGGTGCTGTTGACGCTGTACACCCCCCCACCGAAGCTCGTGGCGCTGTTCCCCGACAATGTACAGCCTGTCAGCACCGCGTTGCCCCCCGAAAGAGCGTGGATCGCGCCTCCGAGGTCTGCCGTGTTCCCCGTAAAGGTGCTGTTCGTCACCGTAGGGCTGCAGGCGATGACGAACATGCCCCCTCCCCACTTCGTCGCAGCGTTCCCCGAGAAGGTGCAGTTCGCCACCGTGACGCTGGAAAGGTCGATGAGCATCCCGCCGGCGCGGGAGGTGGTGTCGTGGGGGTTACCCACGTCCGCTCTTCCCCCGGTGACGGTGAAGCCGTCGAGGACGGCGGTGGCGTCCGTACCATTCGCCGTCACCACGTGGTAGCTGTTGTCCGTCGCACTTGCGGGGTCGCCGAGGTTCCCCGAGAGGATCGTGACGTTTCCCGCTGCGTTCCGCTGGGTTCGGGCCGTCTCGGTGCCTCCGAAGCCGCCGTAGAGGGCCACGCCGGTCTTCAGGACGAAGGACACGCTCCGGTCCGCATCGGCGGTGGGGTTGTACGTCCCCGCCGCCACCCAAAACTCCGTGGCCCCGTTTCCGGGCGCCCCGCCTAACACCGTGCGGAACTCCGCCTCGCCGCAGGCGTCGGCCCAGCTGCTGCCGTCCTTCGCCCCCGCGCCGCTCGGGGTGACGCGCACCACCGCCGCCTCCGCCCGCAGGCACATCAGGGAAAGGACCAGCGCGAAGACCCCCACCCACCGCAACCAAGGACGACCTGCACGCATCTCCATCCCCATCTCCTCCCTCTCCTCTTCCATCCGCCGCACCCGCAAGCTCTCGGCGAGGGCACGACGAACCGGCCCCTTCGGGAGGCTTGGGGGAAAGCTACCAGAGGCAGGGGGGGTCTCCAAGGGTGATTTTTCTCACCCCCCCGAGGAAAGCCCGTAACCGCAAGGGCTTAGAGGACCTTCCTTTTTCGTGTTATGCTTGAAAAAAGGGGAGGTGGGAGGGTGGTCGACGCTCTGGGCCTGGGGTCCATCCTTCTCTGGCAGTGGCTCACGGTCCTCCGGGGATCCCTGTTCTCCCCGTCTTCCGGGACCTTCTTCGCGGAACCTCGCATGGCCTATGCGTTCTTCTCCCTGGTGCTCTGCGGGACCTTCCTGGCCCTCTCCCGCTGGGGAAACCGCCTTTCCCCCCGGTGGTGGCGCGTCGCCCCCTGGGTGGCCGCGGGGCTCATGTCCCTGGCGTGGCTTCCCCAGGGTGCGGGGCTTCGCCGGATTCCCGAGGCGGGGGTCTTCCTCGCCCTGGGCCTTCCCGCCGTGGGATCGGCGATCCAGCTGACCCTCTGGGAATGGCGCTTGGCCTTCGCCCCCTTCTCGGGACAGGCCTCCGTCTTCGGCGTGGCCTGCGCCGTGAGGACGGGGGGGGTCCTGCTGGTCTCCCTGCTCTTCCCCCCCCTGCTCCCCTTCCTGGCGAGGGCGCTCCCCTTCCTGGGAGCGCTGCTCTGGGCTCCCCCTCACCGGGACCTCCCCGCCGCCTTCGGGCCTCCGGGAAAGCGGGTCTTCCCCCTTCGGCCCGCCCTTCGAGCGGCGTCGTTCTTCCTCCTCTCCGCCCTGTTCCTCTCCCTGCTTCTGGGGCGGGAAACCCCGGGGACCGGCCTGGCGAAGGTGTTCTGCGACCCCCTCTACACCCTGGGGGCGCTGGGCGTGGGGGCGGCGCTGCGCTTCGTCCCGGGGCTGGAGCTTCGGAGGATCCACCTCGGGGCGGAAGCCTTCCTCGTCCTGGGCTTTCTGGCCTTCGCCGCCCTGGGGGAGAAGCACCCCCTCGTCCCCCTGGCGCTCCTCCAGACGGGGGCAGGGATCTTCGGGGCCTACGTGTTCACCCTGATCCTCTACCTGGGGGGAAGGGCGGGGCATGCGGGTGCCCTCTCCGTGGTGGCCGCGGGGCAGCTGGTGGTGACGGGTTCCGTGACGGCGGGGCTGCTTCTGACCGACGCGGTGGGATCCCTGGCCCAGCGGGAGGGGGTTCCCTTCGTCCTGGCCGTGAGCCTCCTGGGGGTGGGGCTGTTGTTCTTCTCCAACCTGCTCCTCCGGGACGACCGGGACACCTTCGCGGGCTGCGATCTCTACGACGGAGAGGGAGAAACGGGGCTCCCGGATCCCCTCCGGGAGGAGGGCACCCCTCCGAGGACCCCGACGGAGGAGGGGCGGGGGGGGCCCTCCGCCTGGGAGGAGGACCGGCTGCACCTCCAGCTTCTGCAGGAGGCGCTGTCCCGCCAGGAGGTCCGGGTGGCCCTGCTGGTGGCCCGGGGACACTCCAACGAGGACATCGCCCGACAACTGAACATCACCGGCAACACCCTCCGGACCCACATGAAGAACATCCACCGGAAACTGGGCTCCGCCAACCGGCAGGAGCTGCAGTCCCGGCTGCTGCACCGAACCCCTTAGCTTCGGGAAACCCCCTCCCCCGCGCCGCTTCCCACCGGGACGAGCATCCCCTCCCGGGGCACCCCCCGGGGGACCCGGACGGAGTGCATCAGATCCCCGTGGAGGGCCTCCTCCACCGCGAGGAAGGCCACGTCCCGAGCCCGGAGCAGCCGGGCCTCCACCTGGCGGAAGGCCTCCACCACCCGGGGGTCGAACTGTTCCCCCTCGTGATCCAGGATCTCCCCCAGGGCCACTTCGTGCGGCATCCCCCGCCGGTAGGGACGCTGGGCGGTCATGGCGTCGTAGGCGTCCGCCAGGGCGATGATGCGGGACTCCAGGGGGATGCGCTCCCCCGCCAACCCGTCGGGGTAGCCCCAGCCGTCCCACCGTTCGTGGTGGTGCAGCACCGTCCGCACCAGGTCCTGGGGGAAGCGGATCTTCCGAAGGATCTCCGCCCCGATGCGGGGGTGCTCCTGGATGGCCCGGCGTTCTCCTTCGCTCAGGCTGCCGGGCTTGTTGAGCACCCCGTCGGGCACCCCGATCTTCCCGATGTCGTGGAGCAGCGCGGCGATCCAGAGCCCCTGCCGGGCCGGGCGCGCAAGCCCCAGGGTTTCCCCCAGGAGCAGGCTGATCCGGGCCACCCGGCCGGAGTGACGCCGGGTCAGGGGATCCCGAACCTCCAGGGTGGCGAGGATGGCGAAGGTCAGCGAGGACAGATTCGAAGGCAAGGTCACGGGTCATCTCCTGCTCGTGGGATCGGTCTCTCCTCATAGGGCCAGCGGCGCGAAGGGTTCACGCCGCTGGCCCAGAGGGAAGGGAAGGAAAGGAGGGTGCAGTTCCCGAGAGGTCAGCCTACGAGGCGTTCGCGGCTTCGCTCCCGGAAATCGAGAAAGCGTCGGCACTGCTGGAGCTTGTCGTACCCCAGGAGGATTCCCAGGATGAAGTCCTCCTCCTCTGTCCATTCCGTCAGGTTGGGCTTGGCGATGCGGCGCACCACCTCCACGCAGAGGGGGTTGCCGAAGAACAGGTTCACCCGGGAACACCCCAGGGGGTAGGCCACGTAGGCGATTTCCTCTTTTCGGAGCCGCGCCTCCATCTCGCAGAGGTGCTCCGTCAGGGTGGTGTGGAGGATCAGCTGCCGCACCCCCTTGAGGTACTCGTACACGTGGTGCAGAAACACCTGCAAGGCCATCGCCTCCTTGATCGGTTCTCTAGCCCAGCCCCAGAAGCCGCCCCGCCTGGAACACGGCCAGAGCCAGGACGTAGGCCACCCCGGTGCTGTAGAGGACGAAGAAGGCGGTCCACTTCCAGCTGTTGGTCTCCCGGTAGTAGGCCCCCACCACCGCCACGCAGGGCACGTAGAGCAGGGTCATCACCATGAAGGACAGGGCGCTCAAGGGGGTGAACAGGGCGGGCAGAGCCCCCGCCAGGGCCTCTTCCCCCGTGCCCAGGAGGGTCCCGAAGGTCCCCACCACCACTTCCTTGGCCAAGAAGCCGAAGAACAGGGCCACCCCGGCCTGCCAGAACCCGAAGCCCAAGGGGGCGAAGATGGGGGCCAACAGGTGTCCCAGACGCCCCACCAGGCTCTCCGCGGAACCGTACTCCACCCCGAGGGGCAGGCTCGCCAGGGCCCACACCAACAGCACCGCCCCGAAGATCACCGTGCCGGCCTTGCGGACGAAGAGCCACGCCCGCTCCCCGGCGCTTCGCACCACCGTGAGGGCCTTGGGCAACCGGTAGGGAGGCAGTTCCATGACGAACTGGGAGGTCTCCCCGGAGAAGAGGGTCCCCGCCAGGACCTTGGCGGACACCACCGCCACGGCGATGCCCAGGACGTACAGGGCGAACACCACGTTCCCCGCGCTTTGCCCGAAGAAGGTTCCCGCGAAGAGCAGGAACACGGGAAGCCGGGCGGAACAGCTGACGAAGGGCAGCACCAGCAGGGTGATCTGCCGGTCCCGGGGGCTGTCCAGGATGCGGGTGCCCATGATGGCGGGGACGCCGCAGCCGAAGCCGATGAGCATGGGGATGAAGCTCTTCCCGTGAAGGCCCAAGGCCCTCATGATCCGGTCCATGACGAAGGCCCCTCGGGCCATGTACCCCGAATCCTCCAGCAGGGCGATGAAGGCGAAGAGGATGAAGATGTGGGGCACGAAGACCACCACGGAGCCCACGCCTCCCAAGAGGCCGTCCACCACGAAGCTCTGGAGGACCGAACCCGCGCCCTGGGCCTCCAGCCAGCCCGTCACGGCCTCCCCGAAGGTCCCCAGGACCCCCTCCAGCCACTCCGCCGTGGGGTCCCCCACCAGGAAGGTGGTGCGGAACATGACCCAGGCCACCGCCAGGAAGAGGGGCAACCCCAGGAACCGGTTCGTCACCACCCGGTCCACCCGGTCCGAGAGGGAAAGGGTCGTCTTGTAGGCAGGGTCGAAGGACACCGCCTGTCCCGTCAGGGAGGAGACGAAGTGCCAGCGCCGCTCGATCACCCCGGTCTGCAGGTCCATGCCCACCGCCGCCTCCAGGGTGCGGTTCTCCTCGGCGATCCGCTCCTCCAGGAGCCGCCGTCCCTCGTCGTCCAACATCGCCCCGATCCGGGGGTCTCCCTCCGCCGCCAGCACCGCACCCCGTTCCCCCGGGATGCCCGACCTCCCCCGGAGCCGGGGGGCCAGGAACTCCCCCAGGCGCCCCAGGGAGGCCTCAATCTGCCTGCCGTAGGGGATCGCCAGGGGGCGCGCGCCGGCGGCGTCGTCCAACCGGGCGGAAAGCCGCCGCTTCAGCTCCTCCGCCCCTTCCCCGGTGCGGGCCACCGTGGGAACCACGGGCACCCCCAGCAGATCCTCCAGCTTCTTCGGGTCCACCCGAACCCCCTGGTCCGTGGCGGCGTCCACCATGTTCAGGGCCACCAGCACCGGGGCCCCCGCCTCCAGAAGCTGCACCACCAAATAGAGACTGCGCTCCAGGTTGGAAGCGTCCACCACCGCCACCACCGCCTTGGGGGCGGCGGTCTGCAGGAACTCCGAGGCGATCTGCTCGTCCACCGAGGCGGCTCCCAGGCTGTACACCCCCGGGAGGTCCACCAGCAGGACATCCCCCTCGGGCAGCCGAAGCCGCCCCTCCTTGCGCTCCACCGTCACCCCGGGCCAGTTCCCCACCTTCTGGCGGGACCCGGTGAGGACGTTGAACAGACTGGTCTTGCCCGTGTTGGGGTTTCCCGCCAGGGCCACCACGGAAGCAGACATCAGCGACATCCCCCGCAACCGCCACAACCGCCGCAGCCGCCGCCGCAGAGGGCCACCCGGACCGACTGGGCCTCGGGCAGGCGCAGGCTCAGCTCGTAGCCCCGAAAGACCACCGAGACCGGGTCGCCCAGGGGAGCCCGACGCTGCACCCGCACCTCCGTCCCCGGCACCAGGCCCATGTCCAGCACCCGCCGGCGCAGGTCCTTATCCCCCTCCACCCCCGTCACCCGGGCTGCGATCCCGGGAGCCAGCTCCGAAAGCCGCGTTTCCTTTGCCATACCCATACCCGACCCCTCCAGAACTCTTTGTTTTATCTTCCAAACACGAGTGAACCCCAAAGAAAACCCGGCTCGCGCCGGGGAAAGAAACCTCCGTCTTCAGGCGGCGTCGTCCTGGACCACGAAGACCCTTCCCGCCATCTCCCGTCCCATGGCCATGCGGCAGCTTCCTCCCCGATGGATCAGCACCGCCCCCCCATCAGCGCGCAGCACCGTCAGGCTCGCCCCGGGGATGATGCCCATCTCCGCAAGCCTCTGGGCCATGCAGCAGCCCCCCGCCACCCGGACCACGCACACCCGGGAACCCTCCCGGGCCATCGTCAAGGGACACATCACCCTTCCACCTCCTCACTCTCCACCCAGACCGTTGCCGCCTCGCTCCGCCGGAGGGCCAGACGCCCTCCCCGGATCTCCACGTCCAAGGGGTCCCCCAGGGGGGAGAACCCCCGATGCACCAGAAGCGTCCCCGGGACGAAGCCCTGCTCCAGAAGCCTCTTTCGCAGGACCCCCTCGGCGGTGACCCGGACCACCCGATAGCGGGAACCCGATTCCCCCATGGTCAGGGGGCGGGGCAACCGAACCGGATCGTTCAACCGCGCCTGAAGCTCCTCCATCCAGGGAGCCCCTTCCCGGAGCCCCTTTCCCAGGTAATCCGTCAGGAGAAACAGGCGCGCCTCGGAATTCTCGTCCAGCAGGTGTTCCATCTCGCAGGCCAGGTTCACCGCGTGGTCCCTTCGGATCCCCAGGACCTCCCCGAAGAGAAAGGAGAGGATCTGGTGGCGCCGGTAGATGGTCAGGGCTTTCTGACGGCCTGCCTCAGTGAGGGAGGGGGTGCCGTAGCGCTCGTGGTCCAGGAGCCCTTCTTCCACCAGCTTCTTCAGGGCCGGGACCACGGTGCCCTTGGTGACGGAAAGCCGCTCCGCCAGACGGGTGACCGTGGGGCTTCCCCCCCGGACCTCCTCGTCGAACACCGCTTCCAGATAGTCCTCGATGCGTGCGGTGGGTATGACGAGCCCCTCCCCTCTGTTTGGGTTACAAAACATCCTACCTCCCCTCCGGAGCATCGTCAAGAGCGGCCGCCCCAAGTCGGCGGGGGAAGGGGGCTTGACAGAACCCCGGACCTGCTGCTAAGGTCCCGGGCATGACGACTATGGTGAACCTCTCGGGCACGACGATGACTTCCCTTTGGTGGCGGCGCTTCTAGCGTCGCCGTAGACCCGGCTGTGGCATTCGGGGCTGCGGGGACATCCTTCCCGCAGCCCCTTTTCTATTCCTCACGTGGCACCGAGGGAGGGGCTCGCGAATCCAAGCGAAGCCCCTCCCTTTTTCTTATCCATCCAAACCCTAGAGGAGGCAGACGAGATGACCACCCAGACGAGCGTAGCGGAGAAGAAGGGCTATTTCGGAGAGTACGGAGGCAGCTTCGTGCCCGAGGGGCTTCAGCCCCGGCTGGACGAGCTGGAGCAGGCCTACGAGGACGCGCGCAGCGACCCCGCCTTCGGGGCGGAGTACGCCCGGCTGCTGAAGGAGTACGTGGGGCGTCCCTCGGCGCTGACGGAGTGCGCCAACCTCTTCCGGCACCTGGGGGGCGGGCGGCTCTTCCTGAAGCGGGAGGACCTGAACCACACGGGGGCCCACAAGATCAACAACGCCCTGGGGCAGGCCCTGCTGGCCAAACGCATGGGCAAGACGGAACTCATCGCCGAGACGGGGGCGGGGATGCACGGCACCGCCAGCGCCACCGTCGCGGCCCTGATGGGGATGCACTGCACCGTCTACATGGGAGAGGTGGACGTGGCTCGCCAGGCTCCCAACGTGGCCCGCATGAAGGCCCTGGGGGCGGAGGTGGTGTCGGTGAGGGAGGGACAGCGCACCCTGAAGGAGGCGGTGGACGCGGCCCTGGTGGCCTTCGCCACCCGGCCGGAGACCTTCTATCTCCTGGGCTCCGCAGTGGGACCCCACCCCTACCCGGGGATGGTGCGGGACTTCCAGAGCGTCATCGGCCGGGAGGCCCGGCAGCAGTTCCTCCAGAGGGAGGGGCGTCTGCCGGACTACGGGGTGGCCTGCGTGGGAGGGGGCAGCAACGCCATCGGGCTGTTCTCGGGCTTCCTGGAGGACCCCTCGGTGCGGCTGGTAGGGGTGGAGCCCTCGGGCCGGGGACTCCAGACGGGGGACCACGCCGCCACCCTCACCGCCGGGGCCCCGGGGGTGATCCACGGCTTCCGCTCCTACGTCCTGGCGGACGACCGGGGGGAGCCCGCCCAGGTGTACAGCATCTCCGCCGGGCTGGACTACCCCGGGGTGGGTCCGGAACACGCCCACCTGAAGGACACGGGACGGGTGCGCTACGAGATCGCCTCGGACCGGGAGGCCCTGGACGCCTTCCGGCTCCTCTGCCGCCACGAGGGGATCATCCCCGCCCTGGAGAGTTCCCACGCCCTGGCCTACGCCCTGCGCCTGCTTCCGACCCTGAAGGGGGACCAGACGGTGCTGGTGAACCTCTCCGGCCGGGGGGACAAGGACCTGGACACCGCCCTTCCCCTGCTGTAGACACCCCGAGGGGGGCGTCCCGTCGGGACGCCCCCCTCGTTTTGTCTTTCGGCCCCGGGCCTAAAGGCGGAACTGCCGCAACAGGGCGTCCTGCTCCAGGGCCAGCTTGGAGAGGTTGTGGCTGGAGGAGGCGATCTCCTCCATGGAGGCCAGCTGCTCCTCCGTGGCGGCGGAGACGGTCTGGGCCTCCCCGGCCACGTCGGCGGCGATGCGGCTGGTTTCGGTGATGTGTTCCACCACCTCCGCCCCCTGGGCCGCCGTCCGTCGGGTCACCTCCCCGAAGGTTTCCACCCCCCGGGCCACCTCTCCGAACCGATCCACCAGCCGCTCCAGAGACCCCACCGCCCGCTCCACCGTCTCGATGCCCCGGCGGACGTTTCCGTCTCCCTCCTGGGCGGAGGTCGCGGCCTGGGCCATGTCCGCCCGGGTCCCCTCGATGAGGGTATGGATCTGCGCCGCCGCGTCCCGGGACTGTTCCGCCAGCTTGCGCACCTCCTCCGCCACCACCGCGAAGCCCCGACCCGCCTCTCCCGCCCGGGCCGCCTCGATGGCGGCGTTTAAGGCCAGCAGGTTCGTCTGGTCCGCGATGCCCGTGATGAGGTCCACGATCTCCCCGATCCGGGCGGAGCCGCCTTCCAGCTTCCCGATGGCCTGGGCGATACCCCGGGAGCTTTCCCCCACCAGGCGCACCTGGGCCACCGCCGCCTGGGCGTCCCTCCTGCCCGTCTGGGCGTCCTCCGCTCCCCGCTTGGCCAGGTCTCCCAGGCGACGGGCCTCCTCGTCGGCGGCTCGGGCGCTTTCGGCGATCCCCCCGACCAGGGAGGCGGCCTCCTCGGTGAGGGAGCGCTGCCGATCCGCCCCCTCCGCGGCGCCTGTGACCGACTGGGCCACCATCTCCGCCGCCCGGGCGGACTGATCCGCGCTGGCGGAGAGTTCCTCCGCCGACTCGGACAGGGTGGCGGACACCTCCTCCACCCTCTTCAGGGTGGCACGCAGGGACTCCACCAGGGTCCCGTAGGCCTGTCCCATGCGCCCCAGCTCGTCGTCCCGGTCCAGGGTCACCGTACCGGAAAGGTCCCCTCCCGCCGCCTCCGCCATGGCGCTCTCCAGATAGAGCAGGGGACGGGTCAGGCCCCGGACCAGCATCTCCGTGAGGGCGTAGGCCAGAACCAGGGTGAGCAGGGCCACCACCCCCAGGGAGAGGAGGATGTGGTTGCGGGCCTGGTGGACCAGTTCGGTGCTCTCCCCGGCGAAGAGCACCCCCAGGGGCTTGCCGTCAGGTCCCGGAAGGGGCTTGTAGGCGGTGATGTAGTCCTTCCCCAGGATCGCCGCCTCCCCGGTGAAGCTCTCCCCCTTCCCCAGGACCCGTTCCGCCAGGTCCGCCTTGAGCTTGGTGCCCACCGCCCGCTTGCCGTTCTCCTGGATGGTGGTGGAGACCCGCACGTCCCCCAGAAAGAGGGTGGCGTCCACGCCGAAGAGATCCTTCACCCGGTCCACCAGGGTGTCCTTCTCCGTGAGGTTGAACCCCCCGGAGACGACCCCCACCACCGCTCCGGAGGGGTCCTTCACCGGGGCACCCCCCCGGGCGGAGAGCTTCACCACCGTCCCGGGCTCCACCGCCCCCAGGGGGGAGCCCGACAGGGCGGAACGCACGTTGTCCTGCCCCGTGACGCTGTCCCCGAACTTCTCCGGCTGGTGGGTCCGGGCCAGGACGTTTCCCTCCCGGTCCGTCACGGTGACAAAGTCCAGCCCGGAGGTCTCCACCAGGGGGGTCAGCAGCCGCAGGATCTCCTCCCGATTGCCCGCCGCCACCGCCACCGCCAGCTCCGGGTCCGCCGCGAAGGTCCGGGCCTCCCCCAGGGCCTTATCCCGAAGGTCGTTCAGGGAGCGCTCCAACCCCTCCACCCCCTGGAGGGCCTCCCTGCGGGCCTCCTCCGTCAGGGCCCGGGAGATCACCACCGTGGCGGTTCCCACGGAGGCCCCCACGGCCACCAGGACGAGAAAGAAGACCGTCAGCACGAACCGTCGGCGGATCGACCGCCCCTGTTTCCTCAGGACCAATTTCACAAAGCCACCTCCATGGTGTCGCTGCTTTGTTACGATCTTGCCACGATCCCTTCCTAAATACAAGCCATGTCGATGACAGAATATGCTTTTTCTCTTTCAGAACACCACTCTTATGACCAAACATCTCTTTTCCGCGTCTCCGGAACCCCCGCCCTCCCGTTCCGCTCCTCCCCATTCCGGTGAGTTCAAGCGCCCGGGGGGCGTCGGGCCAGGCCCCAGGGGGGGAAAAACCGCCCGAACTTCGATGCGGAACACCCCCGAGCCAACACGCTCCCCCGATTTCGCGCTAAAATGACAAAGGAACTGGACTCCCCTTCCGGGAAGACCGGGATCCCCCGGGGGAAGGAGGTTACGCCATGGACCGCCTTCTTCACTGCCCTTCCGCGCCACCCCCGATCCAGGGGATGCGAGCCCTGGCCCTCCTGGCCTGGGGGTGCCTGTTTCTGCTCCTCCCCGCCCCCCTCCGGGGGGAGGAGGTCCTCCGGGTGGGGCTCTACGAGAACCCCCCGAAGATCTTCACCTCCCCCTCCGGCAGGCCTGAGGGCATCTTCCCGGACCTGATCCGGGCCATCGCCGCCCAAGAGGGCTGGACCCTGAAGTTCGTCCCCGGCACCTGGGCACAGTGCCTCGACCGCCTCGGGAAGGGGGAGCTGGACATCATGCCCGACGTCTCCTTCTCCCCGGAACGGGCCCGGCTCTACTCCTTCCCCTCGGAACCGGTGCTTTCCGACTGGCTCCAGGTGTACGCCCTCCCGGGCAGCGACATCCGCTCCCTCCCGGACCTGAACGGCAAACGGGTGGCCCTCCTGGCCGGTTCCATCCAGGAGGATTCCCTGCGGACCCTGGCCCGGGAGTTCGAGCTGTCCGTCACCCCCGTTCCCTTCCCTTCCTTCAACGAGGCCTTCCGGGCGGTGGAGGAGGGGCGGGCGGACGCGGTGCTCTCCAACCGCTTCTTCGGACACCACAACCGGGACCGGTTCCGCCTGGAGGAGACGGGGGTGATCTTCCGCCCCAGCAAGCTGTTCTTCGCCGCGTCCCCCCTGGCGAACCCCGCCGTCGTCGCGGGGCTGGACCGTCAGCTCCGCCTCCTGAAGGAAGACCCCCAGTCGGCCTACTACAAGTCCCTCGGCAGGTGGCTCTCCGGGGAGGTGCAGCCCGGCGCCCCTCCCTGGGTGGAAGGGGGGGTCTACGTCCTGTTGGGGCTGCTCTTCCTGGGGATCGCCTTCCACGTGGCACTGCACCGCCGGATCGGCGCCCGGACTCGGGAGCTGGAGTCGGCGAACCGTGCCCTCGCCCTGTCCCGGAACACTTGGCGCTCCACCTTCGACGCGGTGCAGGACGCCCTCTGGGTCCTGGACGCCGACGCCGTCGTCCTCTCCGCCAACGCGGCCACCCAATGGGTGCTGGGGACAGACCCCCGGACGGTGGAGGGGCGCCCCTGGTCGAGCGTCCGGGAGGAGCACCTGCCGACCCTGGACGACGGCCTCCTGCAGGCCGCCCGGACCAACGGGAGACGGGAAAGCACCTACCTCTGCCGGGAGGACCGATGGTTCAAGGCCACCGTCGACCCCATCCCGGGAGAGGGCGGGACCTTGCGGGGGTTCATCCTGTCCGTCGGGGACATCACCGACCTGAAGCGGGCGGAGGAGGAGATCGAGGAGAAGGCTCAGAGCATCTCCTCCATCAACCGAAAGCTCCAGGAGAGCGTGGTGGAACTCAAGAACACCCTGCAGCAGACCATCCAGATCCTGGTCAACGCCTCGGAGCTGAAGGACCCTTACACGGCGGGGCACCAGCGCCGGGTGGCGACGCTGGGACACGCCATCGCCCTGGAGATGGGGCTGACGGCGGAGAAGGCCCGGCGCGTGGAGCTGGCGGGGCTGGTCCACGACATCGGGAAGATCGAGATCCCCTCGGAGATCCTGGTGAAGCCCCGGCGGCTCAGCGACATCGAATACCGGCTGGTGCAGACCCATCCCGCCGCGGCGTTCCGCATCCTCAAGGACGTCCCCGCCGCCTGGCCCCTGGCAGAGATCGTCTACCAGCACCACGAGCGGCTGGACGGGTCCGGCTACCCCCGCAACCTGCGGGGGGACGCGATCCTCCCGGAGGCCCGCATCCTCAGCGTGGCGGACACGGTGGAGGCCATGTCCACCCACCGCCCCTACCGCGCCGCCCGGGGGGTGGAAGCCGCCCTCAAGACCATCGAGGCCGAAAAGGGAACCTCCTTCGACCCCCTGGTGGTGGACGCCTGCGTGCGCCTCTTCCGGCAACGGGGGTTCTCCTTCCGCGAGATCGACCCTCCCGAGACCGTCGACTGAACCCCTCCCCTCCTTTTCTTCCTGCCTTCTCTTTCGTCCCGACCCTCCCCTCGGGCCTTCCGAAAGCCTGTCCTTCCGCGGAAGGAGGTATAAAATGCGGGAAGCGCACAAGACGAGGAGGTCGATGGATCGTGTGGTGGCAGACGGGACTGTTGGCGACGGGGCTCTTCCTGGCGGGCGCCGGGACGGCGGCGGCGAGGACCTGGGAGGAGGAGCTGGACGGGCTGGTGGCGGCCCGCCGGGACGAGGAGGTCCGAGCGATCCAGGAGGTCTTGAGGATTCCCAGCTACAACCACGGCTCCCCCACCACCCCCGCCCCGGGGGTGGTGCGAGTGCTGGACGCCCTGCTGGCCCGGGCGGAGGGGATGGGGATGCGCACCCGCCGGCACCCCGAGGCCCGGTACGGCATCGTGGAGATCGGCCCGGAGGACGCCCGGGAGATGGTGATGGTGCTGGGACACCTGGACACGGTGCCCGAGGGGAACCCCGCCCTCTGGACCCTGGCGGGGCCCTTCGAGGGCAAGGTGGTGGACGGCCGGATCGTCGGTCGGGGGGCCACGGACGACAAGGGACCCTGCGTGGCCTCCCTCTACGCCATGAAGGCCCTCCAGGAGGCGAAGCTCCCCCTGAAGCGCCGGATCCGCCTCTTCCTGGGAACCTCCGAGGACGGGGCGGGGCTGGACGGCCTCTCCTGGAGCTGCGTGGCGGCCTATGCGGAACTCTGCCGCCGGGGGGAGGAGGAGTGGCCCACCCTGGGCTTCTCCCCCGACACGGGGAGCTTCACGGTGACCTACATCGAGAAGACCGGGGTCAACGTCCTGGGAGACCTGCCCCTGCGGTCCCCCGCCTCGGTCCGCCTTGCCGCCCTCCAGGGGGGCAGCGCCCCCAACGCCGTCTCGGACCTGTGCACCTTCGTCCTGGAGACGACGGATGAGGCGGGGGCGGAGGCCCTGCGGGCCGCCCTGGAGGCCGCGGCGGCGGGACAGCCCTGGCGGGACGCCGCGAAGGTCCGCCGGGAGGGGACGACGGTCCGGGGAGAGGTCATCGGCGTGGCTGCCCACTCCGGCCAGGCCTGGAAGGGCCGAAGCGCCAACGTGAGGGCCCTGTTCCTCCTGGCTCAGGCGGCCCCGGGAGAGGACTGGGCACAGGGGGCGGCGAAGCTGGTGGAACTCCTGGGGGTGGACCGGGCGGACGGGGAGGCCCTGGGGATCCGGCAGGGGGACCCGGAAAAGGACGACAACGTCACGGTGAACCTGGGGCTTCTTGAGCTGAAGGTCCGGGAAGGAGAGCCCCGACTGACCTTCCACGTGAACATCCGCTACCCGGGGGCGGGGGCGGACCTGAAGGTCCCCACCCTGCGGCACTTCACGGGAGGCCAGATCCGGGAGAAGGTGGCGACGGCCTTCCGGGCCGCGGGCTTCCAGGTGGGGGAGGGCAAGGAGATCGCCCTGACGGGGGGCGGGGAGCCCTACACCGTCCCCTGGGATTCGGAGATCGTGGTGCGGCTGCGGAAGGCCTACCGGGACGCGGCGGGGGAGGACCGGGAGCCGGAGATCGTCTTCGGGGGCACCTACGCCAGCGCCTGGCGGAACGAGCCCGTGGACGACCGGGGCACCCTCTTCGGCTACCGCATGGCCGCCTGGGGCATGGAGGGGGGCGCGGGGGAACACGAACCCGACGAATCCCTCACCCTGGAGGGCATGGAGCGGAGCACCCGCATCCTGGCCCGGGCCCTGGCGGGTCTGGGAGGGGCGACGAACTAGAAGTTCCGGGGGGGCCTGCGGGCCCCCCCTTATCCCCTCCCCCGGGGGATCAGAACTCGATGCCCTCCCGGGCCTTGACCCCCCGATGGTAGGGGTGGCGCACCTCCCGCATCTCCGTCACCAGGTCCGCCCGTTCCAGGAACGCCTCGGGGGCGTAGCGCCCCGTGAGCACCACCTCCGTGCGGGGGGAGCGAGCGTCCAGGAGGGCAAGAACCTCCTGGGGCTCCACCAGGCCATAGTCCGTCGCCACGTTGATCTCGTCCAGGATGACCAGGTCGTAGTCCCCGCCGGTCACGGCCTCCCGGGCCAGATCCATCCCCCGCCGGGCCTCCTGGAGGTCCAAGGGACGGGCCCCTCCCTTGGGGACGTAGTCCGGCGTGCCCGTCCGGACCAGCTCGAACCCCGGCAGGGCCTCCACCCCCCGGATCTCCCCGTAGAAGTCCCAGCCCTTGAGGAACTGGATCATCTTCACCCGCCAGCCGTGGCCGCAGGCCCGCACCGCCAGCCCCAGGGCCGCGGTGGTCTTGCCCTTCCCGTTTCCCGTGTAGATCTGGATTCCCCGGATCGGGTCCATTTTCTCCCTCCTCCATCTTGTCCCTGCGCAAGGGACAGCGTTCCTTGATAGAATTGCACGGGTGGGTGGGTTCGTGCCCATCCGGGATCAGGATACCTGAACCAGAGAAAAGGGAGGGTTCCTCATGGCGGATATGAAGATCGGCTTCGTCGGCGGCGGCGAAGGCGCCCTCAAGCTCCTGCAGCATTTTCGCAAGCTGGGTTTCGAGGTGGGCGGCGTCATGGACATCGCCCCGGAGGCCCCCGCCATGGCGGAGGCCCGAAGGCACCACATCCCCACCTTCACGCGGCTGGAGGACCTGCTCTCCCAATCCCTCGACCTGGTGGTGGAGGTCACGGGGAAGGATCAGGTGGTCCAGAAGATCCAGGAGCTGAAGAACCCCCGGACGGGGCTCCTGCGCTCCTCCGACGCCCGCTTCCTCTACGAGATCGTCTCCCGGGAGGAGCGGAACCACCGTCTGCTGGAGGAGCAGATCCGGGAGATGGGGACCCTCCGGGAGACCCTCTCCGCCCTGGCCGCCCCCCTGGAAAAGGCCTTCGACGGCCTGGTGGCGGGAAACCAGGAGGTCACGGGATCCCTCAAGCCCATGCTGGCCAACATGGACCGGCTGGGGGACCAGACCAAGCGGTCCGACGAGCTGGTGGGGGCCATCCACGCCATCGCCCGGCAGACCAAGATGCTGGGGCTCAACGCGGCCATCGAGGCCGCCCGGGCGGGGGACCTGGGGAAGGGCTTCGCGGTGGTGGCCGACGAGGTGCGCAAGCTGGCGGAACAGACCACCGCCTCGGTGCAGGAGGTGGGGAAGGTGCTGGTGGACATCGGGGCCCTCTCCCAGGAACTGGAGGCCCCCATCCGGCAGATGAGTTCCATCGTGGAGGGGCGCCTGGACGCCATCGACAACCTCCAGGGGAAGATCCACCAGCTGGGAGACGCCATCCGCGCCACCCAGGAGATCGAGGCGAAGCTGGAGCAGCTCCTCTCCCGGTGCTGACGGGACGGGAGGACCGAGGGGTCCTGGAGGGCGCCCCGGAACGGATCACCTGTCTGCGTCGGGCCCCTCGTCGAGAGGGGCCCGTTCTGTACTGGATGGGGCGGGAACAGCGGGCCCGGGACCACTGGGGCCTGGCGGCGGCCCAGGAGCTGGCGGCGGAGCGCCGCGTCCCCCTGGCCTGCATCTTCACCCTGAGCCCGACCTTTCTGGGAGCCCCCCTGCGGGCCTACGCCTTCCTCCTGCGGGGCCTGAGGGAGACGGCCCGGGAACTGGCGGCCCGGGACATCCCCCTCTTCCTCCTCCGGGGCGACCCGCCGGAGGAGGCGGCCCGGTTCGCGATCCGCCACCGGGTCGCCCTGACGGTGACGGACTTCGACCCCCTTCGGGTCCGGCGGGGCTGGACGGAGGCCTTCCTGGAGCGCACCGAGGGGACGGCCCTGGAGGTGGACGCCCGCAACGTGGTGCCCTGCCGGTTCGTCTCCCCCAAGCGGGAGTGGTCCGCCGCCACCCTGCGCCGGAAGCTCCGCCCCCTGCTGGACCGGTTCCTGCCCTTCCTGCCCCCGCCCCTGGAGACCCACCCGGTCCCCTGGACGGACACCCCTCCCCCGTCCTGGGACCCCCTGGACCTGCTGGCCTCGGGGAGCTTCGAAGGGGTGCCCGAATCGCCCCTGCCCCCGGGAAGCGCCGCGGGGCAGGCCCGGCTGGAGGCCTTCCTGCGGGAGGGGTTGCCCCGGTACGCCCGGGACCGGAACGACCCCCTCCGGGAGGGGCAGTCCGGCCTGTCCCCCTACCTGCACTTCGGCCAGATCTCCCCCCAGAGGGCCGCCTGGGAGGTCCTGCGGGCGGACGCCCCCCCGGAGGACCGGGAGGCCTTCCTGGAGGAGCTGGTGGTGCGGGGAGAGCTGGCGGAGAACTTCTGCCTCCACACCCCGGGGTACGACACCGTCGAGGCCTTCCCGGACTGGGCCCGAAAGACCCTGGCGGCCCACGCCTCGGACCGGCGGCCCGCCCTCTACTCCCTCCGGGAGCTGGAGGAGGGACGCACCCACGACCCCCTCTGGAACGCCGCCCAGAGGGAACTGGTCCTCACGGGCAGGATGCCCGGCTACCTGCGCATGTACTGGGGGAAGAAGCTCCTGGAGTGGACCCCCTCCCCGGAGGAGGCCCTGAGGGCGGGGGTGGCCCTGAACGACCGATACGAGCTGGACGGCCGGGATCCCAAGGGGTACGCGGGCCTGGCCTGGTGCCTGGGAGGGGTCCACGACCGGCCCTGGCCCTCCCGCCCCGTGTTCGGCAGCGTCCGGTCCATGACCGCCGCAGGCATGGCCCGGAAGTTCGACGTGGAGGCCTACTGTCGCCGGGCGGCGGCCCTGCCCCCCTCCCCTTGACCTTCCCCCTGGGGCAACCCCTACCCTTCCCCACCAGGAGGAACCCATGAAGACCTTTCTCACCATAGGCGAGTTCTCCCAGGCCGCCCGCATTTCCCCCAAGGCCCTCCGGCTCTACCAGAGGGAGGGGATCCTGGTCCCCGCGTGGATCGACGAGGCCACGGGATACCGCTACTACCTGCCCAGCCAGTTCGCCGAGGCCCACCGGGTGCGGTGGCTCCGGAACCTGGAGATCCCCCTGGAGGAGATCCGCACCTTCCTCCGCCAGAAGGACCCGGGGGACATGAGACGGCTCCTGGAGGAGTACCGCCGGAGGCTGCGACGGCGCATGGAGAAGCTGGAGGCGGACCTGAAGCTTCTGGAGCGGGTCTGCGCCGAAGGGGAGGAGGCCTTCTTCGGGACCTACGAGATCCGACTGCGCCGCATCCCTTCCCTGCGGGCCCTGACCCGCCGCTTCCTGGTGGACAAGACCCGGTTCGACGAGGAAGTGGACGAGGCGTTCCGGGTCCTCCACCGGGCGGGGGAGCGCCTGGGGGCGGAGGAGAGGGGACCGGAGTTCTGCCTGTTCCACCGGCCGGACCTGGAGGAATCCCACTGGGACGTGGAGTGCTGCCTTCCCGTGAACCCGGACCTTCCCGGGACAGGGCAGTCCCTCCGGGAGATCCGGGGGTGCCTGGCGGCCTGCACCCTCCACCTGGGACCCTACGAGGAGATCGAAGGGGCCTACGGGGCCCTGCTTCGATGGATGGACGGACACAATCTGTTGCCCCGCTACCCCAGCCGGGAGACCTACCTGCACCGACAGGACCCGGGAGGAGCGGAACCGTTGCGGGTGGAACTCCTCTGGCCCGTGCGGCGAAAGCCCCCGAAAGGAGAAGAGAAGGACCATGCGCCACCCTGACGGACACGCCCCCGATTCCCTTCGGGAGCTTCAGACCCAACCCATCCCCCGGCTCCTGCTCCGCTTCGCCCTCCCCGCCCTGGCGGGCATGCTGGCCCAGGGACTGTACAACGTGGTGGACCGGATCTACGTGGGCAACCTGGTGGGGCCCTCCGCCCTGGCGGCCCTGTCGGTGTGCTTCCCCCTCACCCTGGGGATGCTGGCCTTCGGCATGACCCTGGGGGTGGGAGCGGCCTCCCGCATCTCCCTGGCCCTGGGAGAGGGGCGAGTGGAGGCGGCCCGGGAGACCTTCCGGCAGACCCTTCTGCTGGC
This sequence comes from Aminomonas paucivorans DSM 12260, assembly GCF_000165795.1. Taxonomy (NCBI): domain Bacteria; kingdom Thermotogati; phylum Synergistota; class Synergistia; order Synergistales; family Synergistaceae; genus Aminomonas; species Aminomonas paucivorans. The sequence continues at coordinate 2,508,576 of NZ_CM001022.1, forward strand.
GGGAGGCGGCTCTCTGGGGATCACCCTCCTGACCGCCCTGGGGCTGGACCCCCTCCTGCGGCTCTGCGGCGCAGGAAGGGAGCTGCTGCCCCTCGCCCGGACCTACCTGGAGATCCTCCTCTGGGGCGTCCCCTTCTGGATCCTCGCCTCCTGCCTGAACTACGTCATCCGGGCCTGCGGGGCCCCCCGCTACGCCATGTCCGTCCTCCTGCTGGGAGCGGGGTGCAACGTGGTGCTGGACGGGGTGCTGATGCTGGGGTTCTCCCTGGGGGTGCGGGGAGCCGCCTGGGCCACCGCGGTCTCCCAGGTTCTGTCGGCCCTCTGGGGACTTCGGTTCTTCCTTCGGGACAGGGGAGGGCTGGGGTTTCCCCGTCTCGCCGGAGGGCTCCGGCGGCAGGAAGTGGGGGCCATCCTTCGGGTGGGCACCTCCCAGGGGGTGGTGGAGCTGTCCTTCATGGTCTTCTCGGTGATCTTCAACCGGGCCCTGCGGGTCCACGGGGGGGACGAGGCCATCGCCGCCCTGGGGGTGGTGCTGGGGTGGGCGGCGTTCCTCTACATGCCCGCCATGAGCCTCTCCGAAGCCGCCATGCCCCTGGTGGGGTACAACTACGGGGCGGGGCGCCCGGATCGGGTGCGCACCACCCTGAAGTACGCCCTGGGGATGAGCTGCGCCTTCTTCACCCTGGTCACCCTGGGGGTGGCCCTCTTCATGGACCCCATGATCCGGCTCTTCGTGTGGGACGCCCCCCGGACGAACCCCCGATTCCTGGAGCTGACCCGGCAGTGCATGGTGTCCTTCAACGTCACCATCGTCTTCACCGGCACCGCCATCGTCACCACCGGCTTCCTCCAGGCCCTGGGGCGCGGGGGGCTGAGCCTCCTGTTCACCCTCGTCCGGGAGCTGCTGGTGCCGGTGCCCCTGATCCTTCTGCTTCCCCGGCTCTACGGTCTTACGGGAATCTGGATCACCTACCCGGCCCTGGACCTGCTGGTGTTCGCCCTGGCCTGCGCCCTTCTGCTGCGGGAGGACCGGAGGCTGGCCCGTCGGGAACCGGTCTGGGAAGGGGTCGCCCCGGAGGCGGCTTCGGGGGCGAAACGCCCCCGAAGCGGAAGCCCGCTCCCTCAGGGACGAAGCTGCCGGTAGGCCTCCAGCCCCCGGCCCAGCACCTCCGCCGCCCGTACCAGCCGGTCCGGAGCGATGGCGTAGGCCACCCGGACCTCGTCCCGTCCCGCCCCGGGGGTGGCGTAGAACCCTTCGCCCGGGGCCACCATCACCGTGTCCCCCTGGTGCTGGAACTCCCGCAACATCCAGGCGGCGAAGTCCGAGGTGTCCTCCACCCCCAGGCGGACCATGAAGTAGAACGCCCCCTCGGGCACCCGGCAGGAGACCCCCTCCACCCGGGAAAGGGCCCCCACCAGGGCGTCCCTTCGGACCCGGTAGGCCTCCCGCTGCTCCGCGAAGAAGGAGGGAGGTTGGCCGTACAGGGCCGCGGCCCCCCGCTGCTCCACCGTGGACACCGCGAGCCGCCCCTGCCCCAGCTTCAGGGCCAGAGCGGCCAGGTCCAGCCGGGGGGTGGCCAGGCACCCCACCCGGACCCCGCAGGCGGAGAACCGCTTGGACACGGAATCGCAGATCACCAGGCGGTCCCGCACCTCCTCCAGCTCCCCGAAGCTGACGAACCCGCCCTCCCGGTAGACGAAGTCCCGGTACACCTCGTCCGCCAGAACGAAGAGGTCATGCCGGGCGGCAAAGCGCCCCAGGCGTTCCATGTCCTCCCGGGGAAGCACCGTCCCCGTGGGGTTGTTGGGGTTGGTCACCAGCACCGCCCGGGTTCGGGAGGAAAGCCGAGCCTCCAGGTCCGCGTCCGGGGGCAGGGCATACCCCTCCTCCGGGTCCGTGCGCACCGACACCAGCTTCACCCCGGCGGTGTCGGCGAAGAAGTTGTAGTTGGTGTAGAAAGGCTCCGCCACCAGCACCTCGTCCCCGGGATCGCAGAGGGTCAGCAGGGAGAAGAGCAGGGCCTCGCTCCCCCCGGCGGTGACCAGGATGGATTCGGGGTCCAGGGCCACCCCCCGGACGCGGAAATCCTCCCGGATCGCCTCCAGAAGCTCCGGAAGCCCCTGAGAGGGGGCGTAGGGGGTGTAGGGGGCGTCGAAGGAGCGGATCGCCTCGTAGTAGGCCCGTGGGGTGGGCAGGTCGGGCTGGCCGATGTTGAGGGGAAGCACCCGGACCCCCCGCTCCTCCGCCTTGCGGGCCAGGGGAGCCAGGTGACGGATGGGGGAAACCCCCAGAGCTTGGATGCGACGCGACGGATTCATGACAGATCCCTCCCGAAGCCAGGATGTCCTTTCGGGCCTCGTGCCGGATCGACCCAAAGTACTGCACCCTCGGCAAAGCGTTTCCGGGCATTGTAGCGTCCCCTGCGTTCCCCGCCAAGGGGAGGGGACCTCCCCCCCCCCGCCCGAGGGGGACGATCTCCTCCCGGTGATAGGGGATTCCCTTCCCCTTGACAGGGGAAAGGGATGTTTCTAGTATCCTCGAAAGGACACAGAAAAGGATACAACTTAGTGGTAGGAGGAACGAAATGAAGGCCCCCACTGCGGAGGATCGGGCGCATCAGGAGATCCTGAAGCTGATCGTGAGTCAGAAGTACGCCCCCGGGGACCGGCTGGTGGAGACGGAGCTGGCGGAGGAGCTGGGCTTGAGCCGCACCCCCGTGCGCAACGCCCTGCGGAAGCTCCTGGCGGAGGGGGTGCTGGAAAGCGAAAAGGGGGTGGGGTGTTCCATCCCCCGTCTGACCCCCTCGGACATGGAAGGGGTCTTCCAGACCCGCATCCTCCTGGAAAGCCGGGCCGCCGCGGCGGCCGCCAAGACCGCCTCCCGACCGGAGATCGAACGGCTCCAGAAGCTCCTGGAGGAGGAGCGGTCCCTCTACGTCGCCGGGGAGATGGACCGGTACACCCGGATCAACGAGCGCCTCCACCTGGGCATCGCCGCCCTGAGCAAGAACGACTACATCGAGCGCTTCGCCCGGCAGGTGTTCTGGCGGTCCGAGCTGTACATCTTCTTCTTCGACCGATTCTACGCCAACCGGGCTCCCCAGGAGGAGCTGCTCCGGGACCCGGAGCAGTCCCGAAGCTGCCGGGAACACGCCGAGCTGATCGAGGCCATCGCCGCCCGGGATGCGAAGCGGGCGGAGGAGGCCATGAGAACCCACGTGACCTCCACCTACCAGACCCTGACCCAGAGGGTCACCCTGTTCTAGCCGCCCCGTAAGGGGCGGGCAAAGCGGCTGTCTGAGAACGCCCCGTTTCGGGAGAGGGCCCGCCCCTCCCGCTGGATGGATTGTTGTCTTTTCGGCTTTCCCCGAGGACCGTTCCTTCATCTCCCCCCCTCGGCGTGTTGCGCAGAAGGCTTCCCCAATCGAAGGCTCCCGAAGGGAGGGATGGGATGTCCGACCCGATCCCCTGATGGTGCAGTGCCCTACAGACCGGTTCCACGACATGGAAAGGAGAGAGAACGGACATGGAGAGTTACGGCTTCCTTTCGATCCTTCCCCCCCTGGTGGCGGTTCTTCTGGCCTGGCGGTTCAAGAACGTGCTGGCCTCCCTGCTGGCAGGCTGCTTCACCGGAACCCTGATCCTGTTCCACGGGAACCCCATGACGGCGGTGGTGGACCTGATCCGCAACACCATCTTCGTGCAGGCCGCGGACGCCTACAACTCCAACCTGCTGGTGATGATGGTGTTCATCGGAGGGTTCGTGGGGGTGGTCACCTACTCCGGCGGAGCCCGGGCCTTCGCGGAGAAGTCGGCGGCCTGGATCAGCAGCCGGGCCAAGACCCAGGTGGCCACGTGGCTTGCGGGCATCCTGGTTTTCTTCTCCGACTCCGCCAGCCCCCTGCTGGTGGGATCCGTGTTCCAACCCATCTGCGACCGCATGAGGGTGAGCCGGGAGAAGCTGGCCTGGCTGTTGGACACCACCGCCTCCCCGGTATGCATCCTCATCCCCTTCATCGGCTGGGGCATCTTCATCCAGGGGCTCATCCAGAAGGAGTACGCCGCCCTGAAGCTGGCGGACTCGGAATGGGACGTGTTCCTCCAGGTGATCCCCTTCCAGTTCTACGCCCTGGGAGCCCTGGCCATGGTGCCCCTGGTGGCCTTCCTGGGCTTCGAGTTCTCCGCCATGTACCGGGCGGAGGAACGGACCCGCCGCACCGGCCAGCCCTTCTGGCCCGAGGCCAAGCCCCTGCGCCCCTCCGTGGAGTTCGATACCTTCCAGGGAACCCAGCCCCGGGCCTCCCTGATCCTGGTGCCCCTGTTCATCCTCTTCGCCTGCATCGTCGGGCTGCTGCTGCCCTTCGGCTTCCCCTTCCAGAAGATCAACGGCTCCATGCTCCGCACCGCCCTCTGCACGGGCTACTTCCTGGGCGCCCTGGCCTGCATGGCCATGATGGTGGGCATGAAGATCAAGACCGCCGGGGAGGCCTACGGCATGTACATGCAGGGGGCCCGGGAGATGATGTTCATCCTCATGATCCTGGTGCTGGCCTGGTCCCTGGGATCGGTGTGCAAGGCCGTGGGCACTGCGGGGTACATCGTGAACCTGGCCAAGGGCAGCGTGCCCGGCTGGGCCGTGCCGTCGCTGCTCTTCGTCACCGGCGCCCTGGTGAGCTTCGCCACCGGCTCCTCCTGGGGCACCTTCGCCATCCTCATCCCCCTGGCGGTCCCCATGGCCCACGGCCTGGAGGCCCCCATCCTGGTCTCCATCGGGGCGGTGCTCTCCGGGGGGCTCTTCGGGGACCACTGTTCCCCCATCTCCGACACCACCATCCTCTCCTCCATGGGAGCGGCCTGCGACCACCTGGACCACGTGAAGACCCAGCTCCCCTACGCCGTCACCGTGGCTCTGGCCTCCCTGGGGGCCTACGTGGTGGCGGGGATCTTCCCCCACCCGGCGGTGCTGGCCCTCTCCCTGGGGCTGGTGGCGGTCCTCCTGGTGGTCTTCGGGAAGATCTGGGGAAGGCGCGTGGAGAACTACACCGTGAAGGACCTGGAGCGGGAAGGGGCCTGACCCCGCCCTCCGGGGACACGCAAAGAAAGCGAGGCTGGATCAAGGCATGAAGAACGTACTGGTGTTCGGGGCGGGAAGGGTCTGCGGCCCCTGCGTCCGCTACCTGGCCGCCCGGGAGGGCGTGGACGTGACAGTGGTGGACGCGGTGCAGGAGAACCTGGACCGGGTCCTGGAAGGGACCCGGGGCAAGGGCATCCGGGCGGACGCGGCCTCCCGCATGGGAGAGCTGCTGGAGCGGGAACGGCCCCAGGTGGCCATCGGCCTCCTGCCCCCCCGGTTTCTGGTCCCCCTGGCGGAGCAATGCGTGAAGCACCGGGTCCACCTGGTGGCCCCTTCCTACGCCAAGGAGGAGCTTCGGGCCCTGGACGGCCCGGCCCGGGAGGCGGGGGTGACCCTGCTGGCGGAACTGGGCCTGGACCCGGGGATCGACCACCTCTCCGCGGCCCGCACGGTGAGCCGCATCCACCACATGGGGGGGCGGGTGGACGCCTTCTGGTCCGTCTGCGGTGCCCTCCCCGCCCCGGAGTCCAACGACAACCCCCTGGGCTACAAGCTCTCCTGGGCCCCGGGAAGTCTGGTGGGGGCCAGCCGGCGGGACGCCCGGATCCTGGAGGACGGGGCGGAGCGCCTCCTGCCCGACGGAGAGACCTTCCGCCGGGTGGGGCTGACGGAGATCCGGGGGTTGGGGTGGTTCGAGCACTACGCCAACGCGGACTCCCTGCCCTACGTGAAGCTCTACGACATGCCGGAGGTCCGAAACGTCTACCGGGGCACCCTGCGCTACCCCGGATGGTGCGAGACGGTGTGCGCCCTTCGGGAACTGGGGTTCTTCGACCTGGAGCGGGTCGACTTCCGGGGACGGACCTTCCCCTCCCTGCTGCGGGAACGGATGGGGATCAGCTCCTCCGCCTGCCTGAAGACGAAGGTCCTGGAACGGATCGGGGCCCGTCCCCACCACGCCGTGGCCCTGCGCCTGGAGTGGCTTGGGGTCTTCGAGGACACCCCCCTGCCCCTGGAGGAGGGGACCATGCAGGACCTGACGGCGGCGCAGTACGAACAACGTCTGCCCTTCCTCCCGGGGGAGCGGGACCTGGTGGCCATGGAGCACCGCTACGAGGCCACCTTCCCCGCCACGGGCAGGCGCTTCCGGTTCACCTCCACCCTGGTGGACCGGGGGACCGTGGGCTCCCCGGAGGGGACCTCCATCGCCCGCACCACCGGCCTGCCCCCCGCCATGGGGGCCCGGATGCTCCTGGAGGGCCGGGTGCGCCGCGCCGGTCTGGTGGTGCCCACCACCCCGGACCTGTACGAACCCCTCCTGGAAGAGCTGGAAGGGCACGGCATCCGCTTCCGGGAGCGGGAGGAGCTGCTGGACTAGACGGAATCGGCGTCGGCACAAACGTCGCGGGGGCGGGGGACCTTCTCGGTCTCCCGCCCCCGCATCGTCTCTGTCCCCCGGGGTTGCCTATTCCACCACGGGAGGAGGCAGGCGATACCCCTCTCCGCCCTGCGCCAGCACGGGCAGGGAGAGCATGACCCGATCCTCGAAGGAGAAGGACACGGACCGCTCCACCGTCTTGGTCACGTTGCCGTTTCCGTCCAGGATCTCCAGCTTCACCTGGGCACGAAGACCCCGGGTCTGGACCACGTCCCGGTCGTCCGCGGCGAACTCCAGGGGTTCCCCCCCGTCCACGGTGACCCGTACCGACTCCAGGGCAGGAACCTCCGCCCCTCCCACGGCCAGGGCCTTGTTGTCCAGGAACACCTGGTGCTCCTTGCCCAGGGCGAAGAGCACCACCCCGAGCCCCACGAGGAGCAGCACCAGAACGGTTCGGATGCCGTTGCGTCGCGTCATGGTCTGTCCTCCTCCCTCACGCCGTGTCCCCGCGCAGGCTGCGCCTCGCCCGCTCCCGGTCCTTCTGCCGCCTCCAGGCGTGCAGGGCCAGGGAGATGGCGATGATGCCGTAGGAGACGAACACCCGGAAGTACTCGCCCAACTGGGCCTGGCCGATGAGTTCCTTGCCCGCCATGGGGGAGACCACGAACATCAGGTGGAAGAGCACCACCCCCACGAAGACGTTGGTGATGGTGGCCCGGGCCACCGTGGCACCTCCGATGAGCAGGGCGGCGATGGCGAACATCCCCGCCTGGTCATGGCTGTTGTAGGTGTTCATGGTACCGATGTTCTGGAGGAAGATGATCTGCCCGTAGCAGGCCAGCACCGTGGAGATGATGATGGCGATGATGCGGGTGCGCTCCACCGGGATGCCCGCGGAGTCCGCCACCGCCATGTCCTGCCCCAGGGCCCGCATGTCCTGTCCCAGCTTGGTCTTCTGGAACCACAGGATGAACAGGCAGAAGGCCCCGATGAGGAGGTACGTGGCCACGGGGACGTTCATGGTGCCGAACTTCAGGGGGATCAGGTCGTCCAGGCAGTGCCGGATCCCCTGGAGGTTCACGGCGTTGCGGATGCCGTACCCCCGGGAGAGCACCAAGGCGGCACTGCGGATGGGGATGAGGTTGCCCATGGTGTAGAGCACCGCCAGCTGGTAGAGGCCATTGATGAAGAATCCCAGGATGTAGCTGGTCACCATCTCCCGGCCCTTGGCCCGGTTCAGCACGGAGCCGCAGATCCAGCCCAGGACGATGGCGATGGGGGTGGCGATGAGGGCCGCCAGGAGCATCCCCGGGATCCCCGAGACAGCCCAGTCCGTCACCAGGATCAGGCCGATCTGCCCCGCCATGGCCCCCAGGACCATCCCGAAGTTCAGCCCCATCCCCGCCAGGATGGGGATGATGAGGGAGAGCACCAGGAACGAGTTCCGGGCCACCCGGGTCATCATCTCCTGGACCAGGTACGTTCCCGAGAAGCCCGAGAGGGGGATGGCCACCGCCGAAAGGGCGATGAAGATGATGGGCACGGCGTAGCTGATCAGCAGACGCTGCACGTGGTCCTTCGTGGTGAGTTCTTTCATCGTTTGACCTGCACCTTTCTGGTCAAGGCGTAGAGGATCATGCCGTTGCTGACGATGATCCGGATGACCTCGGACATGTCGGTCTGGATGAGGCTATTGATGACCGACGGCGTCATGGTGAGGATCCCCTGGAAGAGGAAGGTCCCCACGACGACGTTGAGCATGGACGCCTTGTTCACCGAGGCTCCTCCCAGCAGGATGGCCGCCACCGCGGGGAAGGCCATGTAGAAGGGCCCCATGTAGAGCTGGATGAACCCGAAGCTCTGCTGGTACACCAGGATACCCACCGCTCCCAGCACCGTGGACAGCACCACCGACACGATGCGCATCCGGTCCACGTTGATCCCCGAGGCCCGGGCGAACTCCGGGTTGGAGCCCACGGCGGTCATGGCGGTTCCGGTCTTGGTGTGCAGGAAGCCCCACATGAGGAAGCACATGAGGGCGAAGAAGAGGAACATCCCCGTGGGGAAGTAGAAGAACTTCCCGATCTGCACGTGCAGGAAATCGCTCAGGATGTGGAGCCAGAAACCCTCCACGCTGATGGTGGTCCGAAGCCCCGCGCCCCCGTAGCCCCAGATCATGGTGGGGCTCTTGTAGGGCAGCAGCAGCCAGGCCATGCACATGACCGCCACGGAGGAGAACCCCACGTAGGTGGCGATCATCATCTCGTCGCCCTTGACCCGGTTCAGGAGCAGGCCGTAGCCGTAGCCCAGGAGCACCGCCAGGGGGACGGAGATGAGCAGGGCGACGAAGAAGCCCATCATCCCGAGGGCGTTCATCTCGATGCTGGTCACCGCCCCCACCAGCCCGGCGATGATCCCCAGGGGCAGGCCGAAGTTGAGGCCGCAGCCCGACTGGACCATGGGCACCAGGGCCAGCACCATGACCCCGTTCATGCCAACCCGGACCAGGGTGTCGCTCAGGGACGTGTCGATGCGCACCCCCACGAAGGGGGCGGCGACGAACAGGGACACCAGAAAGAGGCCGATGATGATGCGGGGCCACCCGGCGGCCTCGATGAAGGATTGGATTCGACTATTCACAGGCTTTCACCCTCTCCGCGTCGACGTCCACCTGGCCCATCATGAGGAGGCCGAACTCCTCCGCCGGAGCGGTGGCGGGAAGCGTGCCGGAGATGCGCCCCTCGTCCACGATGGCGATGCGGTCACAGATGGCCCGCAGCTCCTCCAGTTCCGAGGAGGTCATGACGATGGTGGTGCCGTACTCCTCGTTGTAGCGCCGCAGGGTGTCCAGCACCAGCTTCTTGGCGCCCACGTCGATGCCCCGGGTGGGCTCGGAGACGAAGAGCACCTCCGGCCGCACCGCGAAGGCCTTGGCGAGGCACACCTTCTGCTGGTTCCCCCCGGAAAGCTCGATGGCCCGCTGCTGGGGTCCGGTACAGCGGATCTCCAGGGCCTGGATGTACTCCTTGGCGCAGGCCTCGATGGCCGAATCGTCCCGCCACTTCACCAGGCCTCCGGCGAGCTTCTTGATGAACTTCTCCTGGATCTGCATGGCCGTGAAGACGATGTTCCAGTCGATGCCCTCCTCCAGCAGGAGGCCCACCCCCCGCCGATCCTCGGAGACGAAGGCCATGCCCATCTCCAGGGACTTCTGCGGGGCGTTGAGGACCACCTTCTGGCCCCTCAGGGCCGCGTGTCCCCCCGCGGGGTACAGGCCCATGATGCCGTTGGCGATGCCCAGCTTCCCCTGTCCCGCCAGGCCGCCGAAGCCGAAGATCTCCCCTTTGCGCACCTGGAAGGACACGTCCCGCACCGTCTCCCCGGGCATGTCCACCCACAGGTTCTCCACTTCCAGGACGGGTTCGCCGAAGGACCGGGAGGCCACCTCGTGGGCCGCCCCCTCCTCCATCTTCCGACCCACCATCCAGTTGGCAATCTGGCGGACGTTGGTCTCGCAGGTCCGGGCCTCTTGGATCACGTGGCCGTCCCGGAGCACCACGATCTTGTCGCACAGGTCGATGATCTCCTGGAGACGGTGGGAGATGAAGATGATGGCAATGCCCTGGGAGGCCAGCTTGCGGAGGGCGGCGATGAGGATCTGGGCCTCCGACTCGGTGAGCACCGCCGTGGGCTCGTCCAGCACCAGCAGGCGGGTCTTGGTGCGGTCGATCTCCCGGGCGATCTCCGTGAACTGCTTGTGCCCCACGGGCATCTCCGTGCAGAGGGTGTCCGAATCGATCTCCACCCCCAGGGTGGAGATGGCCTTTTCCGCCCGAGCCTTCATCACCGGGCGGTCCAGGGTCTTCAGGCGCTGGTCGAAGACCTCCACCAGCAGGTTGTACTTGGTGGACTCCCGGTTCAGCAGGATGTTCTCCGCCGCGGAGAAGCCCGGGATCAGGGAGAACTCCTGGTGCACCATGCCGATTCCCGCGTCCAGGGCGTCGAAGGGGGAGGCGAAGTGCACCTCTTCCCCCTCCAGGAGGATCTTTCCCTCAAACCCCCCGGTCTGCTGGATCACCGGCATGCCGAAGAGGATGTTCATGAGGGTGGACTTGCCCGCCCCGTTCTCCCCCACGAACCCCATGACCTCCCCGGCGTTCAGGGAAAAGGACACGTCCGAGAGGACCCGATTGCCGAAGTACTCCTTGCCCACGTGTTCGATGCGAAGCAGTGGCTCTTGAACTCCCAAACTCTTCACCTCACTGGACCTTCCCTTCACGAAACGTACATTCCGCTACTTCGAGAGGGGAAAGGCATTGGATTCTTGGGGGAGGAATCCCGGAATCTAGTCATTTTACGGCACCCGACCCCCATCGGGCACCGGATTTTCTCAAGAAAAAACGACCCTTCCCCGGGGCGAAAAAACGAAACTTCCGGTCTCCTGGGGAAGAACCCTCGGACCCCATGAACGGGGGGATCAAGCCTTCGCCTTCCGATGCCGGAGAAACCGCAAAAAAAAGGGAGGGGGAGAATCCCCCTCCCCTCCACCGCAAACCTACTTCACCTTGAAGTACTTCTCGGGCACCTTCACCTTGGTCATGCCCAGGTAGCCCTTGCCGAACACGTAGGTGTCCTGGTAGACGAGGACGTGGTTCTTCTTCTTCACGCCCGTGCCCATGTCCGTGTAGTAGCTCCCGTTCCACGCCGCGCCGGGGGTGAACTTGGCGTAGCAGTCCATGAGGACCTTGAAGTCTCCCAGCTTGGCCTTCTTCTCGGTGATGCGCTTGCCGAACTCCGCCAGGGCCGCGGAGGTGGCGTAGCCGTAGCTGTAGGCCCAGGTGCCCATGCGGTCCTTGCCCCCCGCCTTGACCACCGCGCCCTCCACCTTCTTCAGGATGGCGGGCCAGTTGCCCTTCTCCTTAGAGAGGTCGATGCCCAGTGCGCCGGGGTAGCCCATGAGGGGAGAGGGCAGGTCCGCCTCCACGAAGTAGCCTCCAAGGGTGGCCACCTGCTTCAGCAGGGGCTCCGTCTGGGCGTCGTTGGTGCAGAAGAACGCCGCCCTCTTGCCGTACTTCTGGAGCCACGCGGGGACCTTCTCCAGGATGAACTGCTGCGCCCCCGCCACGCCCACGTCGCTGGTGGGGTCCGGGGCGGTTTCAAAGGCGAACTTCAGGCCCAGGTCCTTGCAGGCCACCTCCATGATGTTCCGCCGCCGGGAGAGAAGCTCGTAGCTCATGTGCCGGGGGAAGGAGATGTGCACGAAGGCGTTGGCGCCCATCTTCTTGGCCGCCGCGATGATCAGGTAACCCCGGGCGATGTTGTCCGCGTTGATGGCCAGGTCCGCGGCGGACTCGATGACTCCGGGATCCTCGTGGGGCTCGCCGGCGAAGCAGAGGATGTCCTTGCGCTTCTCCTTGACCCGCCGGAAGGCCTCGGTGGTCCCCGGGATGGCCTGGTTCACCACGATGACCTTCATGAGGGGATCGTCCGCCAGACCCACGATCTGGGAAATGGTGGTCTCCATCTCGGACATGAAGTTGTCCGGATAGGTGAGGTGCTTGATCATGCCGCCCTTGGCCACGTCGCCGTACTCCTTGATGAGCCGCTCCGCGCCCCGGAGGTCGTCCTCCGACTGGGACACCGTCCCCGTGACCACCCCGATGTGGAACTTCGCCGCCGCAAAGGCGGGGCACGCCAGAAGGACCGCCACCGCAACGCACACCAGACCCAGAACCAATCTCCTTCGCATGAACCGACCAACCTCCCTCTTTCAAGTCAGATTCTGCCCGAAAGCCCTTACAGCTTAGAACCTGGGTAATGCAGCGTCAACGGAAGGGGGAGGGATGCCCCCTCCGCCCCGTAATAAAAATGATAAAAACAGAAAGCACGGGATTTCCTGCAAGGGGCCATCGTTCCGTTACATTTGACCTGCAAAAAACGCAAAACCGACGCCCATCCGCAGGGGAACCCCTAAAAACGAGGGCCCGGCGGGAACCCGCCGGGCCCTCGTTGTTGTCGTAATGGCGCGATTCTTACTTTTTGATCTTAAAGAACTTCTCCGGAACCTTCACGTCCGTGGCCTTCATGTAGCCCCGACCGAAGACGTAGGTGTCCTGGTACACCAGCACGAAGTTCTTCATCTTCACCCCGGTGTTGCTGTCGGTGTAGAACGCCCCGTTCCACTGGGCTCCGGGGGTGTACTTGGCGTAGCAGCTCCACAGGTCCTTGAGGTTCCCCAGCTTGGCCTTCTTTTCCGTGATGCGCTTGCCGTACTCCGTGAGGGCGCACACGGTGCTCCAGCCGTAGCTGTAGGCCCAGGTACCCATGTTGCCCTTGCCGCCCGCCTTGATGACCGCGCCCTCCACCTTCTTCAGGATGGCGGGCCAGTTGCCCTTCTCCTTGGAGAGGTCGATGCCGAAGGCCCCGGGGTAGCCCATGAGGGGAGAGGGAAGGTCGGGCTCCACGAAGAGGGCCCCCTGAGCGGCCACCTGCTTCAGCAGGGGCTCCGTCTGGGCGTCGTTGGTGCAGAAGAACGCCGTGGCCTTGCCGTACTTCTGGACCCACGCGGGGACCTTCTCCAGGATGAACTGCTGGGCTCCCGCCACGCCCACGTCGCTGGTGGGGTCGGGGGCGGTCTCGAAGGCGAACTTCAGGCCCAGGTCCTTGCACGCCGCCTCCATGATGGACCGGCGCCGGGAGAGGAGCTCATAGCTCATGTGCCGGGGGAAGGAGATGTGCACGAAGGTCTTGGCCCCCAGCTTCTTGGCGGTGTGGATGATGAGGTAGCCCCGGGCGATGTTGTCCACCCCGATGGCGAAGTCCGCCGCGGTGGTGATGACCCCCGGGTCCTCCTGGGGCTCCCCGGCGAAGCAGAGGATGTCCTTGCGCTTCTCCTTGATGCGCCGGAAGGCCTCGGTGGTGCCGGGGATGGCGTCGTCCACCACCACGACCTTCATGAGGGGATCGTCGGCGAAGCTGACGATCTGGGAAATGGTGGTCTCCATCTCGGACATGAAGTTGTCCGGCATGGTGACGTGCTTGATCATGCCGCCCTTGGCCACGTCCCCGTATTCCTTCAGCATCCGCTCCGCACCCCGCAGGGTGTCCTCCGCCTGCGACACCGTCAGCGTGGCGATCCCGATGTGGAACTTGGGGGCAGCCAGAGCGACGGTGCAGCTGGTCACCAGGGCAGTGACCAGTAGACCCAGTACGACGAACGCTTTTCTCAAAAGAAAAACCCCCCCGAAACGAAAATTTAGGAAACCTGTGCCTGGAGAATAAGGAGCCAGGATATGTTTGTCAAGCACTAGATGCATCAGTGATATTTTGCATCCTACCCTTGATCCCTCCGTAGCACCTCCGGAGGGATCAAGAAAAGGGGAGGCCCCCCGACGGGGGAGCCTCCCTGAAGCGTCCAGTCTCGATCAGACCCCTTCTTCCCCCAGCCATTCCCGGCGGAGGGAAGGGCAGACCCGCTCCAGGACCCGATCCACGAATTCCTTCCCCTCCCCGTCCACGTCCGGGGGCAGGGCGATGCCGTAGTGCTCCCGGGTCAGGGGAGCCTCCAGGAGGGCGAAGGCCGGGTCCTCCCGGCAAAGCTCCAGCAGCAGGGGGGCGTCCACCGCCGCCGCGTCCACCTCTTGCGACCGAAGGGCCTGGGGGATGCGGTCCCAGTGGTCGTAGGGGCAGGAGACGCAACGGGGAAGCCGCCGGCGCACCTCCTCCTCCCCCGATTCGCCCCGCACCACCGCCACCTTCCGCCCCTCCAGGTCCGCCAGAGCGTCGATCCCCTTCTCCCGCAGGGCCGCCACCCGCTGGCCGCTGGGGTAGTAGGACCGGGAGAAGGCCACGTGGGCCATCCGCTCGGGCAGCTTGGTGATCCCCGAGAGGATCACGTCGCAGACGTCGAAGGGCTGTCCGGAAAGGATGCCCGAGAGGCTCCCCCCCTCGCCCCTTCCCCAGGGCAGGGGGATGAAGACCGCGGCCACCCCCGCCTCCCGGGCCAGGGCCTCCGCCAGGGCGGGTTCGTAGCCCCGGGGACGCCCCCCCTCCCAGAAGACGAAGCGCCCCCAGTTGCGGTCTTCCAGCCCCACACGAAGGGCTCCCCGGCGGCGGATTCGCCCCAGAAACCCCTCCCCGGCGGCCTTTCCCGCCCCCCTCACCAGGGATGCCACTTCCCGGCGGAGGATCTCCAGCCTCTCCCCCAGGGTCTGCACCGCCCCCTGCTGGTCCCGAAGGGTGGCGTCCACCCGGACGAGCCGCTCCCCCTGTTCCAGAGACCCCCGGGCCATGCGCCCCACCAGGTCCGTCATCCGCTCCGCCCCCTGGGCCTGCTGGTCCGAACGAAGGACCGCGTCCTCCAGGTCCCCCAGGGTCTGGAGGACCGCCCCGTGAACCCTCTCGATGCTCTCCCGGGTGCGGTTCGTCCGGGCCTGGGCTTCCTGGACCCGCCGACGGGCCTCGCCGATGCGGGACTGGGCTTCCTCCCCCATGCTACCGATGGCTTCCGCCAGCTCCCCGATGGAACCCGCCGCGGCCTGAGAGCGGGAGGCCAGCTTGCCCACCTCCTCCGCCACCACGGAGAACCCCCGCCCCGCGTCCCCCGCCCGGGCCGCCTCGATGGAGGCGTTGAGGGCCAGGAGGTGGGTTTGCTTGGCGAGGTTGCGGATCCGGTCCACCGTCCCGGCGATGTCCCCGGAAACCCGCCGGATCTCCTCCACCGACAGGGCCACCCGCCCCGCCGCCTCGTCCACCCCCTCCACTCCCTCCACCACGCCCTGGACCAGCTCCCGGTCCTCCCGGGCCTCCCGTTCGATGAGGGCGTTCTGCTCCGCGGCGCGGCGCACCGCGGCGGAGGCATTCCGGGCCTCTTCCGCTCCCCCCTGAAGCTCCTCCTCCACCCGGGCGGCCAGGGCCTTCCCCTCCCGGGCGCTGGCGGACAGGCTTCCCGTGTGCTCCAGGACCCGAGCGAGGGAGGCGACGCAGTCCCCCGCCGCCGTGGACATGTCCTCCTGGACCCCCTCCAGGGTCCGGACCTCCCGAGGGAGGGACTCCGACGAAACCATGTCGGGGCGATCGATCCTTTTTCCCCCTTCTCTTCGGGAGGCCGCGACCCACCAGAGGACCGTCCAGCCGAGGGTCGTGGCTGCCATGATTCCTTGGTTACGAATGTCGATCGTCCCTTTTATGGAGAGAACGAAACCTGCGGTCTGGAGGATCAGGGCCGCTCCCAGATAGCGCCAGGATCCTTTCAAGGAAACCACCCCCAACAAGTAGTTTCCTTATTATGGGCACTTACATCTGAATGGGAAAGGGGGCACGAATTAGGGTTTCCCCGGAATCAGGCCTCCCTTTGAGCCAGGGCGATCAGCCCCCGGGCCAGGACCCGCACACCCCGGAGGAGGTCCGCCGCCTCCGTGTGCTCCTCCGGGCAGTGGCTCAGGCCGCCCCGGGAGGGGACGAAGATCATGGCGGTGGGACAGAGGAAGTGGAGGAACTGGGCATCGTGCCCCGCCCCGCTGGCCAGGCGCAGGACCCGGTCCGTCTCCCCCCGGGCGCAGGAGTCCACCAGGTCCGTCATCTCCCGGGGGAAGCGCACCGGGGGCGCGTCCGCCAGGGCTTCCGCCTCCAGCTCCAGGGCGTGACGGCCCGCCGCCTCCCGCAGAAGCCGGGGAACCTCCTCCTTGAGACGCCCGAAGGATTCCGGCGCCTCCGCCCGAACGTCCACGGTGAAGTCCACCCTCCCGGGCACCACGTTGATCGCCCCGGGCCGGACCTCCACCCGCCCCAGGGTGGCCACGGAAGAGGGGACCCGGGCCGCCAGCTCTCGCAGGGACCGGGAAAGGTCCGCCACCCCCGCGAAGGCGTCCCGGCGCCGGTCCATGGGGGTGGTGCCCGCGTGGTTCGCCTGCCCCCGGTAGGTGCAGCCCCACCAGGCGATGCCCTGGATGCCCTCCACCACGCCGATGCGGGCCCCCGCGTCCTCCAGACGGGGCCCCTGCTCGATGTGCAGCTCCAGGTAGGCCCCGGGGGTCACCCGGTCCGTCCCCCGAAAGCCCAGCCGCTCCAGCTCCTCCCCCGCCCGAAGCCCCTCCCGGTCTCGGGCGGCCAGGGCCTCCTCCAGGGGAAGGCGTCCCGAGAGGACCAGGCTGCCCATCATGTCCGGCTGGAAGCGGACCCCCTCTTCGTTGGTGAAGGCCGCCACCGCTAGGGCCCGACGCAGGCGCGTCCCCGACTCCCGCACCCCCCGGAGCACCGCCAGGGCCCCCAGGACCCCGTAGGCCCCGTCCAGGGCCCCCGCCCGGATCACCGTGTCCAGATGGGACCCCGCGGTCACCGGGGCCTCCGTCCCCTCCTCCCCCGGGAGGATCCCGAAGAGGTTCCCGATGCCGTCCACCCGGATCTCCAGGCCCAGCTCCTCCATCCGCCGGACCAGCCACCTCCGGGCCTCTCCGTCCTCGTCGGAGAGGGCCAGGCGGGTTCGCCCCTCCCCCGGCGCCGCCCCGATCCCCCCCAGTTCCTCCAGGTCCGCCAGAAACCGGCCCTCGTCCAGAACGATCCGCTCCTCCATGCCCGTTCCTCCCTTCCCCCCGAAGGGGCCCTCCGATCCTACCTCTCCGGTTTGACGGGGCCCACCCCTTCGTGGTACACCCCGGATCGCGCCCCTCCGCACCTCACACCGCCCCTCCCGGGAGGGGCGTCCGTCCCCGCACCGGAAAGGAAGGTTCCCGTGAGCCACGGCAAGCAGCTTCTGCGCCTCTTCTTGGCGGTGTACGCGGTGCACTGCTTCTCCAACCTCTACTTCCTCTTCGGCCCCTTCTACGAGGGGCGGGGGGCCACCCCCCAGGCGGCGGGCTGGTTCCTGAGCATCTTCTACGTGGCCACCACCCTCTGCCGCCCCCTGGGGAGCTTCGCCCTGGAACGCCTCGGGGTGCGCAAGACCCTCGTGGGGGCGGCGATCCTGTGCGCCGCGGGCAGCGCGGGGATCGCCCTCTTCCTGAACTCCCCGCCCCTGCTCCTGGCCTTCCGGGCCCTGACGGGGATCGGTTTCTCCGCCTTCGTGGTGGGGGCCATGGCCTTCCAGTCCCTGGTGATCCCCCCGGAGGTCCGGGGGGCCTCCTTCGCCCTGGTCACCACGGGATCCATGGCTCCCCTGGCCACCATCGTCCCCCTTTCGGACTGGCTGATCCAGACCGGCCACCCCTACCTGTACCTCTGGAGCGCCCCCCTGCTGGGGACCCTCTGCATCGTCCTGGGCTACCTGGTGGAGGCCCCGGACCGGGCCCCCGCCCCGAAGCCCGTCTGGGGCAGCTACCGGGACCTGATGCGCCTCCCGGGCTTTCCCGTGCTGGCCTTCTCCTCCCTCTTCCTGGCCCTCTGCGACGCCACCACCATCTGCGTGGCCTCCCTGGCCCGGGAGCGGGGGGTGCTGGTCTCCAGCTTCATGGTGGCCAACGCGGTGGCGGCGGTGCTGGTGCGCACCGTGGGGTTCCGGTTCATGGACCGGTTCCCCCGAACCCTCCTGGCAGCCCCCGCCTTCGGGACCATGGCCGCGGCCCTGCTGGGCATGTCCTTCAGCTCCACCAACGGGGCCTTTCTGGTCTGGGGGCTCCTCTTCGGCCTGGGGATCGGCGTGGGCTTCCCCACCTACCTGTCCCTCATCGGGGACCTGGCCCCGGAACGGCTCCACCCCAAGGGGACGGCGGCGGTGCTCCTGTCCATCGACGTGGGCTGGACCCTCACCCCCCTGCTCTTCGGCTACCTCTCCCCGGGGCTGGGGGTCAGCGGGACCTTCCGCTTCTTCGCCGTCGCGGGGGGAGCGGCGGCCCTGCTGGCCCACCGGTTTCTCTGGCTTCCCCTGTACCGCCGCAACCGCAAGGCCGCCTGTCTCCTCCCGGAGGACTGATCCCCCCGCAGACCCGGGGGCCGGGGAGGACCGGCCCCCCTTTTCCTTGCCCCCTCTCCATACCCCAGCTGGTACAATGAAGAAACTATCGAGTCTTTCCGATGGCCCGACACAGTAAGAGACCGCAACCGCATCGATAAGGAGGGATCCTCATGCGGGCTTCCGACGATTCTCCGATCCTGGGCCCCCTGCGTCTGGGCGTGGCCTCCGTCGAACGTTCCCGGGACTTCTACCGGGCCGCCCTGGGCCTGGAAACCCGGGAGGTCCCCGGCGGGGCGGAGCTGTTCCTTCCCTCGGGAAACCTCCTGGCCACCCTGGAGGAGCGCCCCGGGGCCGTCCCCGAATCCCCCGCCGTCCCGGGGCTCTACCACCTGGCCCTTCGCGTTCCCCATCGCCCCGCCCTGGCTCGGACCTTCCTTCGCCTGAAGGAGGCAAGGCTTCCCACCGATGGCCCGGTGGACCACGGGGTAAGCGAAGCGATCTACACCGAGGACCCCGACGAGACGGGCATCGAGATCTACCGGGACCGGTCCCGGGAAACCTGGCCCACCCGGGGGGGGCACCTGGCCATGGGCTCCCGGCTGGCGCCCCCGCAGGACCTTCTGGGCGCCCTGGCGGAGGAGATGGAGGGCCCCGGATCGACCCCCGAGATGACCCTGGGGCACCTGCACCTGCGGGTATCGAACCTGAAGCGGTCCGTGGACTTCTACTCCTCCCTCCTGCCCCTGAAGGTCACCCAGGAAGACCTTCCCGGGGCGGCCTTCCTGGCCTTCGGGGACTACCACCACCATCTGGGACTCAACGTCTGGTCCAGCCAGGGGGGCAAACCCCGGGACCCCCAAAGATCAGGCTTGATCGAGCTTTCCTTCCTCTTCCCCGTACCTTCGGCGTTCCAATCCTGGAAGGATCGCCTGCTTTCCCAAGGGTGCCCGGAGCTTCTCTCCGTCGCCCCGAACGAATCGTGGCTTCTCGTCCGGGACCCGGACGGTTGGGACGTGCGGATCCGCCAGGCCTCCTGAATCCCCCCCAAAAAAAGAGGGGGCGTCGCGCGGGCCCACCGGCCCCTCCGCGACGCCCCCTTCCGTTCCCCCCCGACGACGGGCCTGCGCCCCCCTAGAGCTTCCTCTCCAGGACCTGCAGGCACCCCTGGAGGAACCAGGGGAGGTCGTCGGGCTTGCGGCTGGACACCATGTTGCGGTCCACCACCAGGGGCTCGTCCACCCAGGTGGCCCCGGCGTGGACCAGGTCGTCCTTGATCCCCGGGGTGGAGGTCATGCGGAACCCCGCCACGATCTCCGCGGAGGCGGGGATCCACCCTCCGTGGCAGATGTGGGCCACCAGCTTTCCCGCCGCCATGAACTGGCGGGTCAGGTCCAGGACCTTGGGGATCCGGCGCAGTTTGTCCGGGGCGAACCCCCCGGGGATCACCAGGCCCTGGAAGTCCCGCTCCTGAAGGTCGTAGAAGGAGGCGTCGCTGCGACAGGGGTAGGTGTGTTTGCCCACGTAGACCTTCCGGGCCTCCGGACCCGCCGTCACCACCTCCGCCCCTTCTTCCGCCAGACGCAGCTTGGGGTACCAGAGTTCCAGGTCCTCATAGGTATCCTCCACGAACACCAGGACGCGCATCCCTTCCAGCCTCTGCATCCTCATCCCTCCCCATCCGATCCTTCGTCTTCGTCGGGAAAACCCCGAACGTCCCATTCCACCCGGTATTTCCGCAAAAAACCGAAGGGGAGGTAGGACATCTTCGCCTCCCGCAAGCCCGGATCTCCCATGTCCTCCTCCCGGTTCACCACGTCGAAACGGTCCCGATGCTGGGCCAGGAAGTCCCGGTGGATCACCTGGTAGGAATCGGGGACCCCGGGGCATCCCTTCTCGAAATGGATCATGAGGTTGCGATCCCCCAGATCCTCTCCCAGGGTGTAGGCCACCAGGGATCCCTCCACCTCCAGGCACCCGCCGAAGAGCCCCTCCAGCCAGTCCAGATCCCCCAAGACCCTCAGGATGCCCCGGTGTTCCCCCCAGAGGAGGAAATCGTCCTGGCAGTCCCGCTTCCCGCACCACCGCACCTGAAGCTCCATCACCCGGGGGACCAGGTCGTCCGTGAGGGGCAGGTAGCGGTACCGGTGGGTCCGAAGGAACCGGTTGATCCGGTTGCGCTTGCGCATGTACCGGTTTCCCTTCAGGTCCGCCAGGTCCTGGACCCGGTGGAGGTATTCGAAGGAGTCCCGGTCCTCCCGAAGACGAACCCGGTTTCCCAGCTGGTCCGCCCAAAGGCGCCCCAGGCTCTCGGGCACCGCAAGAAAGGTTCCCCTCTCGCCCACCGCCTCGGCCAGGAGGCGGTCCCAGTCGTCACGCCGCCACTCCCCCACGGGGGCCAGGCACACGGGCTCGGGGCGGAGCTGACGGATCCAGATCAGGTCGCGGAAGAGGGCGGTTTCGTAGCCCAACGCCTCGTCCCAGGCCCAGAGGACCGCGAAGCTGTGGTCCGAGGAACGCTCCAGACACCTGCCCCAGAGAGAACGATAGATCCCCTGAAGGTCTCGACGCAGCGGTTCGTAGTCTAAAGCCACAGGAACGCCCCCCTTGTCCACCCTCCATCATACCGCAGGGGCAAAACCCCGGGCCTCGGGGCCCCCAGGACGAACCTAGGATCATTACATCTTCGTTTCCTAATTTTTCCTTTTTTCCGGCTTCCCTTTCCATCAAACTCCGTTGTTTTCAAAGCGAGTTGTCCTGTTTTGCAAGAAGTAGGCTGTTGACAGTCAATAAACCGCAGCGTATGATATGGCCACAAAGGGCGGCAAGATCGAATACACAAAAATACCGGCCACCCTATCAAACCCACAAGGAGGGGACAGCCATGTTGCGGAATCCCGAGAAGATCATCGAAATGGAGAAGCGCATCACCGGGGAGTCCAGGGTGGAAGATCCCGCCTATACCCTGA
The DNA here is from genome assembly GCF_000165795.1 of Aminomonas paucivorans DSM 12260. Lineage (NCBI taxonomy): Bacteria > Thermotogati > Synergistota > Synergistia > Synergistales > Synergistaceae > Aminomonas > Aminomonas paucivorans. The sequence continues at coordinate 2,529,881 of NZ_CM001022.1, forward strand.
TCCGTACCTTCGCCAACTAGAACCGCTTACCCTGCGCGGAAGGGCTGGAGGGCCTCCCCTCCCCGAGACCCTCGCCCTTCCGCTTCGTGCCAAAAGGAGACGCCATGAAACCGGCGTCTCCTTTTGGTTTATTTCAAAACGGATACAGAGTACACCCCTCACCCCTTCCCCCGGGCCCCCCTTCGGGGACAACCCCTTCGGAACAAGCTACAATCGCCCCTAAGGCCCCGCGAACCCCAAGGGACACCCATTCCCCCTGGAGGGATACCCGTGAACGACAGACCCCAAGACCCCAGCTCCCCCCACGAACCCGGCCCCCTTCCGGAGGATTCCTCCTGGGAGGTCCCCGGGGAACTCACGGGGATCACCCCGGAGGAGGAAGCCTTCACCCCGCCGCCGGAACCCCGGCCCCTGCCCCGAGGTCTCTTCGCGGGCCTGGGCCTTCTGCTCCTTCTGGCCTTCGTGGGAGGCGGGTTCTGGTACTACCGCCACACGGTGCTGCCGGAGAAGCACTTCCAGGAGGCCAGCCGCCTCTACGAGGCCCGGCGGTACGCTCCGGCACTGAAGCTCTTCCGCAAGGTCCTGAAGGAGCGGCCGGAGCGGAAGGACACCCTCTTCCAGATCGGCGTCTGCCTGGAAAGCCTGGGGCGTCCCGGAGAGGCCCTGGACGCCTTCGCCTCCCACCTGGAGAACCAGCCCCGGGACGAAGGGGCGTGGATCCGGACGGGACGCATCCTCCTTTCTCTGGGGCGGCCGGAAAGCGCCCTGGACCCCTTGGAGAAGGCGGTCCGGCTGGCTCCGAAGAACCCCGAGACCCAAAGGCTCCTGGGAGAGGTGTACCGTCGCCTGGGGAGCCGGGACCGGGCAGTGGAGCATCTGTCCCTGGCCCTGACCTGGAACCCCGACCAGGTGGACACCCTCCTGCGGGACGCCAAGGCACTCATGGGACTGAAGGCCTACGGGGAGGCCCTGCGGGGGTACCGCAAGGCGGCGGAGCTGGCCCCGGAGGACCCCCGACCCAAGCACGGCCTCTGGGCCGCCCGAGCCCAGCTGGGGCTGCCCAACGACGACCGGTTCTTCCTGGTTCCGGGAAAATCCCTGGGCCCCGTGACCCTGGGGCTCTCCAAGGAGGAGGTGCTGGCCCGGTTCGGGGACCCGGACTCCGCCGACGGCCTCCAGACCCCCGGAGGCAAGACCTTCGAGGTGTGGCGCTTCCCCCGCCTGACGGACCGGGATGCCCCGGGGAAGGCCTTCCCGGGGTGCCGGATGGTCTTCGACGAGGACGGCCGACTGGTGCAGGCCGAGAGCGCCTCTCCGGCCTACAAGACCGAGGACGGCCTGGGGGTGGCGAGCTTCCTCAACAAGCGCTACGCAAAGCGCTTCTCCGGCTGGCAGGAGACGGACCATCGTTCCGTGGGCTACCGATACGCCCTCAAGGAGGGCGGCCTCACCTTCTACGTCTCCGATCTGGGAGGGATCACCCCCGACGGGGAACGCCGGGCCGCGGTGGTCCACACGGGGCCCCTCCCCGCGGACGACCGAGACCAGCCGGAGCTGTGGCTTCCCCTGAAATCCCCTCGGGAGGACTGACCCCCCGACGCACGTCGAAAGAGGGCCCCGGAGGCGGTACCGCCCCGGGGCCCTCTTCGCCTTCCTTCGATCCTCCTCCCTCCAGGAAGGGGGATCAGTCCAGAAGCCCGTCCCCTTCCCCGAAGCGGCAGTAGAGGGGATGGGCGAGGCACAGGTCCAGGACCTGGCCCTTCACGTCCTTCAGGACCTTCTCGTCCCCCCGTCCCTGGAGGGCCCGGTCGAGGAGTTCTCCCAGAACGGGCATGTCCTTCTCCCCGAAACCCCGGGTGGTGAGGGCCCCCAGACCGATGCGGATGCCCGAGGTGACCGTGGGCTTCTCCGGATCGAAGGGGATGAGGTTCTTGTTCACCATGATGTCCACCGACTCCAGGGCACGCTCCGCCACGTCCCCCGTGAGGCCCTTGGGGCGCAGGTCCACCAGCAACAGGTGGTTGTCCGTCCCCCCGGAGACGATGCGGTAGCCCCGATCGGTCAGGTTCCGGGCCAGGGCGGCGGCATTCGCCACGGTGTTCCGGGCGTACCGGGCAAAGGATTCCGTTCCCGCCAGCTTGAAGGTGAGGGCCTTGGCGGCCACATTCTGGAGGATCGGGCCGCCCTGGGTCCCGGGGAAGATGGCCTTGTCCACCGCCGGGGCGAACTCCTCCCGGCAGAGGATGAAGCCCCCCCGAGCGCCCCGGAGGGTCTTGGTGGTGGTGGAGGTGACGAAGTGGCAGTGGGGCACGGGGCTGGGCAGCACTCCCGCGGCCACGAGGCCCGCGATGTGGGCCATGTCGGTGAGGAGCAGGGCCCCCACCTCGTCGGCGATCTCCCGGAAGGCGGGGTAGTCCAGGATCCGGGGGTAGGCGCTGGCGCCGGTCACCAGGAGCCGGGGACGGTGCTCCCGGGCCAGGGCCCGCACCTGGTCCAGGTCCACCCGTTCCGTGTCCGGACGCACCCCGTAGTGCACCCCCCGGTAGACCCGCCCCGTGAGGCTGGCCTTGGATCCGTGGGAGAGGTGCCCCCCGTGCTTGAGGTCCATGGCCAGGATGGTGTCCCCGGGCTGGAGGACCGCCTGGTAGACCGCCAGGTTGGCGTTCACCCCCGAATGGGGCTGCACATTGGCGTGCTCCGCCCCGAAGAGGGCCATCGCCCGCCCGATGGCCAGGCTCTCCAGGGCGTCGATGAACTGGCACCCCCCGTGGTAGCGCTGTCCGGGGTAGCCCTCGGCGTACTTGTTGGTGAGAAGGGAGCCCTGCACCTCCATGATCGCCGGGGGGACAAAGCTCTCCGAGGCGATGAGTTCCAGGGTCAGCTCCTGCCTGGCCGCCTCCCGATCCAGAATGGCCCCCAGTTCCGGGTCCACGATGCCCAACTGTCGCATGCACCCACCTCCATGGCGGCGCCCTTCGGGGCGCCCTCGCTGGCGGCGATTATCCCGACGGGAGAGGACCCTGTCAAACCCGAGGGAACACCCTTTTGGGGTTAAAATGAAGGAGAGTTCTTTTGCACGGTACAGGGAAGGAGGCCGCGATCATGAAGAGGGACGAGTTCGCCCATACCCTGGAACAGGCCCTGCTGCGCCCGGATGTGGACCGGAGAAGCGTGGAGGAGGCCTGCGCCGCCGCGGTGCGGGACCATCTGGGAGCCCTGGTGGTGCTCCCCTGCTACGTCCGGATCGCCGCTCCCCTCCTGGCGAAATCGGGGGTCAAGACGGTCTCCGTGGTGGGGTTCCCCCTGGGAGCGACCCTTTCGGAGGTGAAGGCCCGGGAGGCCCGCCTCCTGTTCGACCAGGGGGCGGAGGAGCTGGACATGGTTCTCCACCTGCCCTGGTTCTTCTCGGGAGAGTACGACGCGGTTCGGGAGGACATCGCCGGGGTGGTGCAGGAGGCCCGGGGACACGTGGTGAAGGTGATCCTGGAGACGAGCCTTCTGGACGAAGGGGGCATCGTGAAGGCCTGTCAGCTGGCCCGAGATGCGGGGGCCTCCTTCGTGAAGACCTCCACGGGCTTCGGCGCGGGGGGAGCCACGGAGGAAGCGGTGGCCCTGATGCGCCGCACCCTGGGAAACCGCATGGGGATCAAGGCCTCCGGGGGGATCCGCACCCTGGACCAGGCTCTTTCCCTCCTGGAGGCGGGGGCGGATCGGCTGGGCACCAGCGGGGCGATGGACCTGCTGGCCCAGTGGGACCAGCGCTTCAGGGGCTAGGGAAACCCCGTCCCTCCAGGGCGAAGCGGCGCACCGCCCAGACCACCGGATCCTCCCCCTCCGGCGCCGTGAAGGCCGCCCCGGCCCGAGCCCGAGGGGAGCCCTGGGGTACCGCCACCCCCAAGGGCACCGAGGCCAGCATCTCCGCGTCGTTGTCCCCGTCCCCCAGAGCCAGGACCTGTCCCCGGGGGATGCCCAGGGCGTCCGCCAGCCAGAGCAGGGCGAGGCCCTTGTGGATCCCCCGGGGAACCACCTCCAGAAACCCCTTCTGCGATCCCGCCACGTGCACCCGGGAACCGAAGGCCTCCCGCAGGCTCGCCTCCAGGGGGGGGATCTCCCGGGGGTCCTGGATGACCAGCAGCTTGGTGGGAGGGGCCTGGAGGCGGTACAACGCCTCCCCCACCTCCAGGGGCTCCAGGCCGGTCAGGCGGGCATAGGCCCGGGCCCCCTCGTGGGAGGCCCGTTCCACCAGGAAGCGGTCGTCCACGTAGGCCTGCACGTACACCCCCCTCTCCCGGAGAAAACCCAGCACCTCCCGGGCCAGCCCCGCCTCCAGGGGCCGGTGGAACCAGGTGAGTTCCGTCCGGGGGTCCCGGATCAGGGCGCCGTTGTAGGAGATCAGGGGGGCGTTCAGGGGCGCCGTCTCCAGGAAGGAGCGGGCGGAGGCATACATCCGCCCCGTGGCCAGAGTGACCCGAACCCCTCGCCTCACCGCCTCCTCCAGCACGGCGATCCGGGCGGAGGGAACCCGTCCCGTCTCGTCCAGGAGGGTTCCGTCCAGGTCCAGGGCGATCAGGCGGGCCGGGGGGAGGTTCATCGGGGGGGATCGAAGGGGTCCGGGACCTCGTCCTCCAGACGATGCAGGACCACGCTGTCCTCGTCCTCCAGGATCGCCCGGACCGAGGCGTCCCGATGGGCCGCCAGGTCCACCCGGAGGGGCTGGGGAAGGGGTCCCTTCCCCTCCAGACGCACCACCGAGAGCACCGGTCGATCCGGGGCCTCGGGGTGGATCTCCGTCACCAGGCCCACGTGTCCCGTGGAAAGGCGCAGCCAGGTCCCCACGGGGAAGGGACAGATGAGAGACGAGAAGGCCTCCACCACCCGGGGGTCGTACAGGCGTCCCGCTCCCAGTTGGAGGTGCCGAAGGGCCTTGAGGGGGGAGAAGGGAACGGGGCGATAGGGCCGGGGGGAGGTGAGGGCGTCGTACACGTCCGCCACCGCCACGATTCGGGCGGTGGCGGAGACCTGTTCCTCCCGCTTCCCGTCGGGGTAGCCGCTGCCGTCCAGGCGTTCGTGGTGGCTCAGGGCGGCCTCGGAGGCCAGGGGCCAGAGGTCCCGGTGCTCCTCCATCAGCCCCGCCCCCATCTCCGGGTGGCGGCGGATCTCCTTCCACTCCTCCTCCGAAAGGGGCTCCACTTTGCTCATGAGACCGGGGGAGAGGAAGACCTTCCCCAGGTCGTGGAGAAGCGCCCCCAGCCCCAGGATGCGGATCTCCTCCCGGGGCAACCCCAGGCGGTGGGCGCACAGGGCCGCCAGGACCAGGGTCTGCACCCCGTGCTGGACCTCGTAGCTCTGGCAGCTCTTCAGGTCCAACAGGTGGACCACCAGATCGGGCTGGGAGAGGACCTCGCAGATCAGCTCCTCCACCTGGGAACCCAGGACCTCCAGGGAGAGGGTGAGGGAGGAGGAGGCGTGGTCCTGGGCGGCCTGCACCAAAACCCCCCGCAGGTCCGCGGTGACCCGGCGGAGGCTCTGGGGGCTCACCAGGGGCTGGACCCGGTCCGTGGGGAAACGGTCGTCCCGGACGTAGACGAAGGGAACCCCCACCTCCACAAGGCGATGGATCAGGCTTTCCCCGAGGGGGACTCCCTCCGCGAGGAGCAACGTCCCCTCCTCGGAGACTAGGGGGCGCGCCAGAACCATGTCCGACTTCAGACGGTGGGTATAGACCAACCTCATGGGGATGTCCTCCCTCCCTTCCCGCCCCGGGTCCTCCCGGAGGAGAAGGTTCCTTGTGCGTGTCCGTCACTTTGCTGTGTGCGTAATATATCATCCCCCGGGTTCAGGAGGCCAGGACCCCCAGGGCGATCAGCTCCCCCAGGACCTCCGTCCCCCCCAGGACGTCCCCGTTGACCCCTCCCATGCGACGGTTGAAGGCCCCCGCCATCCCCAGCCCCGCAAGCACCGCCCCGCACAGGGAAAGGGGCGTCCCTCCGGGGAAGGGGAGGAGGAAGGGCGCCGTCAGCAGCAGGGCCAGGGCCAGGTGGGCCCCCCGGTATTCCCGGACGAAGCACCTGCCCATGCCGGACTCCCAGGGATAGGCTCCCCGCCAGGCGGCGACGCACAGGGCAAACCGCCCCGTCGCCCCGGCGAAGGCCAGGGCCAGGGGCCAGCGGGACGCGGGGATCTGGGCCAGGAGGAGGCTCCACATCCCCACCCCCCACACCAGGGCCAGGGCCCCGAAGCCCCCGATGCGGCTGTCCTTCATGACCTCCCGGAGCGCCTCCCCCCGTCGGCCGGAGCCGAACCCGTCCGCCAGGTCGGACCAGCCGTCCAGGTGCAGGGCCCACCCCGCCAGGGCGTAGAGGCCGCAGGTTCCCCAGGCGGCGGGCAGGGGGGGAAGGGACCGGGCCAGAAGCCAGCCGCACGCCCCCGTCCCCAGCCCCAGAACGCCCCCCACCAGGGGAGCCCAGGAGAGGGAGGGGGCATCGTCCAGCCCCGGGGGAACCCAGGAGGCGGGGAGGGGGAGGCGGGTCAGCAGGGCCCACTGGAGGGCCAGTCGGCGCAGGAAGGTCATGCCCTCCCCTCCTCCGGAGCCTCTCCCTTGATCCACAGGGGAAGGCCCGCCACCACCAGGGCCACCCGATCCGCCCCCTCCGCAGCCAGGCGGTTCAGCCGCCCCTGAAGCTCCTGGAACCGGCGACCCAGCCGGTTGGGAGGGATCAGGCAGCACCCCACCTCGTTGGACACCAGGATCAGACGGACACCGGGGCCCGGGGCGGCCAGGAGGTCCCGCCCCAGGGCGAGGATCCTCCCCTGGGCCTCCTGCCAGGCCCCCTCGTCCTCCCCCTCCGACGAGGGCTCCCGAAACATGAGGCGGGAGGCCCAGAGGGTGAGGCAGTCCACCAGCAGGACCCCCTCCCGGGCCCGCACCGCCCCGGGAAGGTCCTCCGGGGCCCCCTCCCAGGTCTCCCAGGAAGCGGGGCGACGCTCCCGATGACGGCGGATCCGCAGGGCCATCTCCTCGTCCCGGGCCTCCCCGGTGGCCAGGTAGGCCACCGTCCCCCGGTCCCAGGCACGGGCAAGCCTTTCCGCCAACTCGCTCTTCCCGCTGCGCACCCCTCCCAGGATCAACGTCCTCTCCCCCACTCCGGATCCCCCCCTCATGAGCTTTCCCCGATTATACTGTGGGGATCCGTCCCCCTCGGGGGACCGTACAGACAGGAGGAAAACGCCATGACCCACCTTCCCATCAACCCGTCCTTCACGGACGCCCTGCTGGCGTACCGGTTTCTGCGCCCCCGGGTGCGCCACACCCCCCTGGAGCACTCCGCCCCCTTGAGCGAACGCCTGGGTACCCCCGTCTTCGTGAAGTGGGAAAACCAACAGTTCTGCGGCTCCTTCAAGATTCGCGGGGCCCTGTTCAAGATGTCCCGCCTCACGGAGGCCCAGCAAAAGCGCGGGGTGGTCACCGCCTCCAGCGGAAACCACGGTCAGGGGGTGGCCCTGGCGGCGGCACAGATGCGGGTGAAGGCGACGATCTGCGTGCCCGCCTCCTGCCCCCGGACGAAGCAGGAGGCCATCCGACGCCTCGGCGGCCCCTGGGTGGACCTGCAGTGCATCGAGGGAACCTACGACGACGCGGAGGCGGAGGCCCACCGCCGGGGAGAGGCGGGGCTCACCTACGTCTCCTCCTTCGAGGATCCGGACATCCTCTGCGGCGCCTCCACCCTGGGGATCGAAATGCTCCTGGACGAGCCGGACCTGGACCTGATCGTGATGCCCGCGGGGGGAGGAGGGCTGATGAACGGGGTCTCCCTGGCCGCCTCGACCCTGAGACCCCGCATCGAGCTGTGGGGGGTTCAGTCGGAAGCGTCGAACCCCTACGTGGTCTCCTGGGATTCCGGGGTGGTGAGGGACGTGGAGTACGGGGACACCCTGGCGGACGGTCTGGCGGGCTACATCCCCCAGAGCCTCCTGGACCTCGCCAAGACGCGCATGAAGGGGGTGGTGGAGGTGCGGGAGGAGGACATCGCCCGGGCCATCGCCACGCTGCACCGGACCCACCACCAGGTGGTGGAAGGTGCCGGGGCGGTGGGGGTGGCGGCCCTCCTGACGGGCCGGCCGGAGGTGCGGGGGAAAAAAGTGGGGGTGGTGATCTCCGGGGGCAACATCGACGAATCCCGTCTCCTGGAGGTGCTGCGCTCCCAGGAGGGCTGAGGCCCGAGGCTATTCCTGGTCCCCCGGCCGGAGGATCATGCGCACCGCGTTCTGCAGGATCTGATCCTGGATCTGCGACCCCAGGCTGTCGTCGCTCACCAGTCCCTCCCCCAGGGGGATCTCGATGCGGATGCGGATGCCGTCTTCCTGCTTGGGTTTGTTCTTCTGCCCCGGAGACTCGGGGATGGGGGAGGTCTTCTGGGGGCGGGCGATCTTCAGCTCCGAGAGCTTCGGATCGTCCAGGGTCCCCCGGATCCGGAAGGACACGTCCCGGAAGTCCTTGCGCGTGAACCCGCCCACGGCGCCCCCCAGAAAGTTCCCCAGCAGGCCGGTCCCGTCGATCCCCGACTGGACCAGCCCCTGGAGGACCCCCACCGCCACGTTGAGGGCCCGGATGTTCACGTTCCCCAGGCAGGAGACGTCCAGACGCCCCTTGTCGTCCAGGCTTCCGTCCGCCATGAGGTACCGATACGCCCCATCCCCCGGGGGTGCGGAGATGCGGCTTCCCGGGAGCAGAAACAGGCTCTTCCCGTCCACGTTGAAGCTCCCCGCCAGGGAGCGGAAGCGCACGGGCTTGCCCCCGGTGACGGAAGACACCGCCTTGGCTCCGTCGAACTCGGAGATCTCCCCGTCCACCACGGAGAAACGTCCCTCCCCATCCTGGAGGCTGGTGCGGCTCACGTCCCCCTGGAGGCGCAGGATGAAGTCCGCCTTCCCGGAGACGGTCCCCTTGCTCTGGGGGAACCCGTCCTTCAGGGCCTTGGCCAGGTCGGCCCCCCGAATTTCCAGGCGTCCCCCGTAGCGGCTGGAGTTCAGGTCCCGGGCCAGCTGGCCCTTCAGGGTGCCCCCGTAGGCCTTCCCCGTGGCCTCTTCCACCGTCACGAAACCCTCCCCCACGAACAGGGGGGCCTTCAGGTCTGTACCCCGGAAGCCCAGGAACCGAAGCTCCGGAAACGCCACCTCCCCCGTCCCCGTGAGGCCCTGGCCGTTTCCCTTCCCGGCGAAATGGAAACCCACCCGCCCCGCCAGGTTCTTGCGCAGGGAGGCGGGGAAAGCCTGCCCCAGGAGGGCCAGGTCCAGGTTCTCCCCGGAGGCGGAGAAATCCAGCGCCCATCCCTTTTCCCTCCGGGCGAGGACTCCCTGGCCGCGGGCGGAGCCGTCCCCCAAGAGGGCCTTCACCTCCTGGAACTCCAGCCGGTCCTCTTTCCCCTGCACCCGGAAGAGGAGGGACGAGAAGGCCAGACCCTGCACCACCGGCTGGGTCACGCTTCCCTCCGCCGCCACCTGAAAATCCCCCTCCGTCCCCTTCAGGTGGAACGTCCCCCCCAGGAGCCCCTTGATGCGGAGGTCCCCCAGGTGCTGCTTCGCCCATCCGCCGATGAGGAGGTCCTTCACGGTTCCCTTCAGGTCCAGCCGCACCGGATCCGCCTGCCGGGAAGGAAGGACGAGGGAGCCGTCCAGGAAGGCGGTCCCCTCCAGGGTCCGGCCTCCCAGGCGCGTCAGCGTGATCTTCTCCCCGTCGTAGGCAGCCTTGCCCGAAAGGCCCTCCACCTCCAGGGACTTCCAGACCACCCGGGGGGTGCGCAGGTCCGCCTCCCCCGTCACCCGATCCCCGTCTCCCCGAAGCGTCAGGGTGCCCGCCAGGGTCCCCTGGAAGGGCAGCGCCTCCTTGCGAGCCATCCACCGGGAGGTGAACCCGGTGAAGGGACCGGAAAGGGAGAAGGGACCGGGAACTCCCTCCTTGAGGGTTCCCTTGCCGGAAAGGGACAGGGTCCCCCCGGGAGGGCGGAGGGAAAGGCGGTCCACCCGCCAGGAATCGGGGGCCCAGGCTCCCAGAAGGCGCACGTCCCGCACCGGCGCCAGGTCACGCAGGGCGAGGGCGGGCATCGTCGCATCCACCCGCACCAGGGGCTTTTTCGTGGTTCCCTCCACCCGGAAGCTGCCTCCCGCCAGGCCCTTCACCCCCCATTTCTCCGTGGGGATCAGGTCGCGCCAGCGGGCCAGGTCCGCTCCCTGCACCCGCCCCGTCACGGCCAGGGGAAGGTCCTTCCCTCCCAAGGCAACACGCCCCGACCCGGTAACCCGGGCGCCCCGGATCCGGGAGGCAAAGGACAGAAGGTGCAGTTCCTTGGGGGAAAAGGCGAAGTGGACCTCCGTTTCGGGAAGGGGCTCCCGGCCCTTCCCTCGGGCCACCGAAAGGGCGGCGAGGCTTGCCCGGACGGTGAAGCGCAGCGCCTTGGCAGGCCCTTCCACCAGGAGGGTTCCCTGGGCGGTACCCTGGGGGGCAAGGCCCTTCAGGTCCGGGAAACGCTCCCCCAGACGGGGCAGCTCCAGCTTGCGAAAGGCCCCCGCCAGGCGCACCCCCACGTCTCCCCGGGGGTTCACCTCCCCCTTCCCCTCGAAGGAAGCCCCGGTCCATTGCCCGGAGCAACGAAGGGTCAGGGGACGGGACCCCCGGAGGATCGCCTCCGCCGCCAGATCCTGGAGCGTCTCCCCCCACAGACGAACCTCCGGAGCCCGCACCGACACCGGACCCGCCAGCTCCTCCACCGGCCCTCGCAGGTCCAGGGAGACCACCGACAGGACCCCCTCCACCCCCTCCAGCCAGGTGAAGTAGCCCTTCCACTTCTTCGGGTCCAGCTCCTTCCCCCGAAGCCGCAGCCCCAGGCGGGTCTCCTTTCGGAAATCCAGGTCTACCGATCCCTCCACGGGGGTCTCCATCACCCCTCCCGAGGTGACGCGGAGGGCCAGCTTCCCGTCCCCGTAGCTCCAGGAGCCTTTCAAATCCTTTACGGAGAGGCCTGTCACCGTCCCGGTCCAGGAACCCTCCCCCTCCGCCGCCAGGGCACGAGGCGGACCGTGGACCTCGAAGCGCGTGGACACCACGCCTCCCAGACTCGCCTTGCGCACCTCGGGGAGAAACCGTTCCAGCTCTCCCAGTTTGAACCGGGAAAGCTCCCCCGTCAGGTCGTACCGATCCCCCAGGGTTCCCTCCACATCCAGCTCCTGGTCCTCCAGGGTTCCCCGAAGATCCAGCTCCGGGACCCTTCCGTCCAGAAAACGGCCGTGGGCCTCCGCCTTCCGCCCCTCCCAATCCCCCTGGAGACGGAACCGGTACTCCAGGCCATCCACCCGTAGGACCCCCTTCTCCACGTGCAGGGGCCCCCAGGGGGTAGACAGGGCCAGATCACGAAGGACGAACCGGTCCACGGGAACTTCCTCAGGGGGGGCGGAGGGGTCTCGTCCCGGAGCCAGGGAGCGCAGGCCCTCCAGGTCCGCGCTCGTCCCGATCAGGTCCACCCGGCTCAGGCGAGGAGAACCCTGCAGAAGGCTGGGAAGGGAGAGGAAGGCCCGAATCTCCTGGGCTCTCAGCACCACGTCCCCCGACGAGGTGCTGAGGGCCAGCTCCCCCCCCCGGTAGCCCATCAGGGGGTTGCCGGTAAAGCTCCGGTAGGTCAGTTCCGCCTGCAGGGACTCCCGGAGGGCCTGCGCAAACAGGACCCCCACCTGGCGACTGTACAGGTCCCGGTCACGAAAGAAAAACGCCGCAGCGAAAAGAGCAAGCACCACGGCGAACAGCAACCCGATCACAAGACGAATCCAGAAAAACCGACCCATTCCTTCACCTCGCCCGCCCCATCCGGGGCGGAACACGTTAGAATGGATTCTAGCATGAACCCGCAGAGGAGGCGGAGAACCCTGAACCCGGACCTCGAGTCCCTCTGGTGTGACCTTCTCCGTTGGCTCCGAAAGACGGCCCACCTGGGAATCCTCTTCTCCGGGGGAGGGGACAGCGTGCTCCTTGCCCAGGCCGCAGCGGAAGCGCTGGATTGTCATGACTATATCCTATTCTTCATCGACTCCGAGCTGGATCCTCCCGCGTCTCGTCGACGAGCAACTGCGGAAGCGGCACGCCTCGGCGCCTCCCTCCAGATCATCCCAGGGATCGAAACGGAGCACCCCGCCGTCTCCGCCAACCTCCCAGACCGCTGCTACCACTGTCGCAAACTCCGCCATGGACAGGTCCGACAGCACCCGGCCCTGCCCTTTCACTGGCCCTTGGCGGATGGCACCCACCTTGACGACCTGGAGGAACGGAGACCGGGGCTGCAGGCAGCCAGAGAGGACCAGATCCTCCATCCCCTGGCGGAGACGGGCTGGACAAAATCGACGATACGTCAGGCTCTGGAGGCTCTCGGCCTGGAGGCCGCCTCCGTGGCTCCCTCCCCCTGCCTGGCCACCCGGATCCCCTATGGGCAGCCGGTCCGCAGGGAGAACCTCCGTCGGATCGCCCAGGCCGAGGCGCTGATACAAGGCTTGGGGTTCTCCTGCAATCGCGTCCGCCTCTACACGCCTCAAGCAGCTATCCTGGAGGTCCCCCCCCAGGACTTGCCACAAGCCTTCGCCCTGCGGGAAACCCTACTGGAAGGAATCCGCCCTCTGGGTTTTGCCTCCCTCGCACTAGACCTGGAGGGTTATTTCCCGGGGAAAATGGACCGAACCCTCTCTCCCGAGCCAGACCTCTTCCCGGTGGTCCATTTTCGGGAGGGAACACCTTTCGAGTAAATGCCCTTCCACGGAGAAGGGCCGCACCTCACTCAGACCCATCAGGAGGCCTTTTCATGATTCTGTTTCAACCCCATCTCTCCGGCGTCAGCGGCGACATGCTCCTGGGAGCCCTTCTTGGACTCGGAGCCCGAGAGGAACTCCTGCAACGGTTCACGGGATTGGAAGCTCCCGGAGTCCGGGACGTTCGCGTCCAGCTCCTCCCCCAAAACGACGGAACCCTTCCCTGCACTTCCGTCCTCGCCACCTGCGAGGAGACGGCGGCTCACCGCCACCCTGAAGAGCTGCGCCAGCTTCTCCACACCGCAGGGTTCCACACGGGAGCCTCGGCATCCGTTCTGGCTCAGGCAGAAGGCACCCTGGACATACTGGTGCAGGCGGAGGCGGAGGCGCACGGACAGGACGTCTCCCGGGTCCACCTCCACGAAGTAGGCCGCTTCGACACGATCTTCGACGTTCTGGGGTTCTTTCTGCTTCTGGAAGACCTGGGTGACCCGGAAATCCAAAGCACCCCCCCCCGAACGGGTACGGGGTTCGTCCAGATCGAGCACGGTTCTATCCCCGTCCCCGTCCCCGCCGTTCGGGCCATCGCTTCCAGGCACTCCGTTCCCCTCCAGCTGGATGGACCCGACCAGGAACTGACCACTCCCACAGGCATCGCCCTCTTGGCCTCCTGCGCTGCCTTTACCGACACCCCCGCACCTGCTGTCATACTGCATACAGGGTATGGGAGAGGGACTAGGCCCGTCTTCGGCCATCCCAACGTCCTTCCCGCCCATCTCCTGGAGGAGACGGAAAAGGGACGGCTTCTTCAAATGGAGACGGTGCTGGACGACATCACGGGGGAGGAGTTGTCCCGAGCCATCTCCCGTCTCTCCACCCTGGCCCGCGAGGTGGCCTGTCACCCCGGAACAGGGAAGAAGGGGAGGCCCCTGTGGACCCTTCGCATCCTGACCACCCCGGAGGACTTTCAACCGCTGCTCCACCTTCTCTTTTCCTCCACCCCCACACGGGGCGTGCGGTACTGGCCCGTGGGACGTCTAGCTCTTTCCCGGCGCACCCGGGTGTTCCAGGTGGAAACGCCAGAAGGCTCTCGCCCCATTCGCTGGAAGATCTCTAGAAGGGGCTTTCATGTCCTCTCCAAACCCGAATCGGACGATCTGTCCATGCCCTTTGACCCCTACGTCTGATTGTGGGCACTCCGGAGGAGGCCGCTACGGGACCGACGGACCCTCCCACCTTTGCCCCGGATCCACCCAGCGCATCCGCCAGCCTTGGGAACCTCCTGCGAGGTTCCCAAGGAGGACCAGTCGATCTCCCCTCCGGAGATCGAGCCTCCCCAGGACGTTGGGGTACGTGTCGATTCGGATTCGTCCCTTCTGTCCCCAGATACGAACCCCCTTCCCTTTGCGGTTCACCTTCTTCACGTCCAGGGCCAGCAGGATCCAACGCCCCCTCAACGTTTCCGCCTCGGACCAGGCCTGCTCCTCACTGTAGCGTCGCTTTCCCTGCCCCACGAGGCCCCAGATCCCCCGGGCCTCCCTGCGGGCAAGGTCGCAGGCGCGGCGAATCTGATCGCTTCTCTTTCTGTTTTTCCCCACTTCCAGATACAGACACAACCCGGAGCGGGCCATCCGCTCGTTCACCAGAATCCAGCCACTCTTATCCTGAAACCACACGTAAGCAAGCAACCGGCCATAGGCATCCCGCTGTTCCACGTCGTATTCCAAATAGACGGCCCTTCCACCCACCAGGCTCTGGTTCAATCTACGAGCCTGCCCTCCCAGTTCCTCCTCCCCCCTCTGAGGGTGGTGCACCTCCGGGGAATCCACGAGGAGGTAGCGCACCATCTCCGTCCTCCCGTTCTTCGTCCTCACCCTCACGGTGTCTCCATCCGCCACGCTCTCCACGAATACGGGTTGCGCAGAAACCGGCCCTCCCTCATCGGCCAGGGCAGAAACGGGGATACGACAGAGGGCTACCCCAAGGAGGAGGGCTAAGGCAATTCCACAAGGAAGCCGCTTCATACGTCCGTGCCGTGGACACACAACTCATAACCCGGGAAGTCCACCGCATGCCCCCCCTTCAAGACCCAGTCCTTCAGCCCGCCCCAATCGGCCCAATGCCCCCCTACCCAGTGCGTGATGCCCCAGGTCCTGTAAAGCCCGACCAAGGGAGGGACAGGCTCCGGCCCCAGGATGACTTCTTCGAAGTCCTGCAACACCCCTTCCCCCAGCGCATGAGGCATGCTCTGGAGTGATTCGGGGGTCAGCCAGATCTGGCGCCCCTCATTCCGCAAAAAGGCCCCTACCCAAGCGGGGACATCGTCATCCCGTTCCTTTCTCTTGACCAAAGAACAGGCAACCGAAAGATGGCTCCGCAGGAGAGGGGACAGCTCTTCAGAGCGTCCCACCACCATGGCCGAAGAACCCTCCCGAGACTCGAGGAACTGCTCCAAAGGCATGCCCGAGCCGCACCACTCGCACCCACACTCCAGAGCTGCAAGCGACACGGCAAACCGCGCCGGCTCCTCCAGGCCAATGCCGCGAACCAACTCTCGGAGGTCTACAGAACCCAGGAGTTCCCGCATCCACTTCCGGTTTTGCGTCTTTCGTCGTTCCGGGATCCACCCACACCCGGAACGCCCACTGGTCGACTCCACCAATGCTTGGTAGCGACCCACCCAGAAAACCCCCATAGGATCCATCTCGCTTCGTTTCCACGAACTCAGGATCTCTTCACTCCATAGGATTGGAAACACCCCCTTGTTCCACTATAATCTCCCTAGTTTCACGTGAAACCCTCGGGTATTTCCCGGGGAATAAGAGGAGGGATTCGATGCCCGTCTTTGCCTTCGCAAACCAAAAAGGGGGAGTGGGGAAGACATCGTCTTGTGTCAACATCTCCGCCGCTCTTGCGCTCGCAGGCCACAAGGTACTCCTGGCGGATATGGACCCCCAGGGGAATGCCACCTCAGGATTGGGGGTCGACCGAGGGACACTCAGCTCCAGTATATATGATCTCTTACTGGATGCAGTGGACGTGGATTCCGTATGTTGCCCCACCCCTATTGAAGGCCTGGACCTCCTCCCTGCAACCATTGATCTGGCGGGGGCGGAGATTGAACTTACCTCGGCCATCAGCAGAGAGACGCGTCTGCGTCGATCCAGAGACTTCTTTTCCCGATACGACCACGTCATGATCGACTGCCCACCCTCCTTAGGGCTCTTGACCCTGAATTCCCTCGTGGCGGCAGACTACTACATGGTTCCCATCCAATGCGAGTATTATGCCCTCGAGGGGCTCTCCCAGCTCCTCAAAACCATCGAACTGGTGCAACAGTACCTGAACAAGGATCTGCAACTCTTCGGGATCCTCCTGACCATGTACGATGGTCGCACTCGCCTCTCCAGAGATGTGGTCGACCAAGTCAAGGAGCGTTTCCCCAAGGAAATGTTCGAGACCCTGATTCCCCGAAACGTGCGGGTCAGCGAATCTCCCAGCTACGGGATGCCCGTGGTGACCTACGACCCCACAAGCCAAGGAGCGCAAGCCTACACGACACTAACCAAGGAGGTCATCAAGAGATGGCAAGAGCTGCAGGACTAGGGAAGGGTCTCGCCTCCCTCATTCCCACGGAAACAGAACAGGCCGTATCGGCGCCCCAGACGGTACCCTGCTCCGACCTGACGCCCAATCCCTTCCAGCCCAGGCAGACCATGGACGACGGCTCCCTGGAAAGCCTCGCCCAGTCTATCCGCACACACGGGGTCTTACAACCGCTGCTTGTACGCCAATCGACCGGAGGCTACGAGATCGTAGCCGGAGAACGTCGCTGGAGGGCGGCCACCATGGCCGGCATCGCAGAGGTGCCGGTGCGCATCGTTGACTTTGACGACCGCACCATGCGAGAGGTGGCCTTGGTAGAAAACCTCCAACGCGAGGATCTCCCTGCCCTCGACATTGCGGAAAGCCTCAATGAGCTGGTACTCCAGTTCTCCATGACCCACGATGCCCTGGCGGAACGTCTTGGCTGGAGTCGCTCCGCCGTGACTAACAAGCTCCGCCTTCTTCAACTTCCCACTGCGGTACGCCAACTGCTCTCTGCGGGCGACCTGACGGAAGGACACGGGAGGGCACTATTGGGGCTCCAGGATCTTTCTCGCATGGAGGACATGGCCCAGGAGGCGGTAGAAAGAGGATGGAACGTGCGCCAACTGGAAGACGCCGTGCGCCGCTCCAACGCACCACAGACAGGGAACGCCCCGAAGGCCAAACGAGGTGGAATCTCCACCCTGCCCTATGGCTTTGCGGAGGAGCATCAGATCGAGATTGCCTTCTCCGGAAAACCGGAGCAGCTCTCGCTGCATCTCCGGAACCTGACGCAATCTGAGGCTCATCGCATCCTGTCTCTTGTGGATCAGAACAAGGGCCTCATATTCCCCGGGAAATAGTTTCACGTGAAACCTATGCCGGACAAGCAGATCCTCTTCGCGCCCTGGAGAATGGCCTACATCGAGAACTCGGAAAAGGAAGAATCGCCCTGCTTTCTGTGCCGTCTGGACCCTGCCCAGCCCTTGGCCGAGTCCCTTTTGATCCACAAGGACGAGCGTACCTTGCTCCTTCTGAATCGTTATCCCTATAACCCGGGGCACCTTCTGGTCGCCCCGGTCAGGCATGTGGCCCTCATGGGGGATTTGAGTCCCGAAGAGGCGATGGATCTATGGAAGCTTCAATGCAAAGCCGTGACTCTGCTCGAGAAGGCAATGTCGCCGCAGGGGTTCAACTTAGGCATCAACTTGGGGAAGGTGGCGGGAGCGGGGCTTCCGGGTCATCTGCATATCCACATTGTGCCGCGTTGGAATGGGGATTGCAATTTCATGCCCGTTCTGGGGGAAACCAAAGTGATCCCTCAGTCCCTGGAGGAGACCTGTCGGGCCCTCCGAACCTGTTGGGAGGAATCCTCTTCTTGGTGATGAGGGCGCCCTCGGCGCGGGTAATCCGAGAGCAGACCATTCGGCGATCCCGATTCGTTGGGATCGTGTGCCCCTTTTCCTTCCAGATGGATATCAAGGGACTAGTCCGCGAGCTAGAGGAAGCCTACCCGCGGGCAAATCATTACTGTTGGGCCTGGCGGATTTCTCACCCTCGAGAGGATGGGAACGCCTCCGACGCCGGGGAACCGTCGGGCACCGCGGGCAGACCGATCCAGCACGCTCTGGCGGGATCCGGGCTGACCCAGGCGGCGGTGGTGGTGGTCCGATACTTCGGGGGCATCAAGCTGGGTGTGCGCGGCTTGATCGAAGCCTACGGAGGCACCGCTGCCCTGGCGCTTGAGGGGGTGGAGCCGGAGCTTCTGGAAGTATGCGGACTCCTTCACTTGGAGCTTCCCTATGATCGTGCGGACGTCTTTCGGCACTGGTGGACCAAACAGGGCTACTCCCCGGAAGTCCTCCTTTGGGAATATTCGGAAAGCATCACTCTCCAGGCCCCTTTGCCGGTGACGGACTATACTGCATGGGAGGCCTTTCGGGAAACCCTCGCCCCCCATGGATCGCTGACGTGGTCCCTGGGGGAGGAACGGCTTCGGCGAACCCCCCGCATGGACGGATAACCCAAAGAGAGGATGAGGCGAAGATGATGCTTCAGGACGAGGACAACCTCCAGGATCTGCTTCGGAAACCCGTTTGTCGCAGTCTGCTCCGAGATCTGACGGACGAGGAACTTCGCGCCTTGGCACAGCATGAGGCGGTTCCGAACCAACAGGGGGCCTCCCTGTACGTGACCCGCATCCGCTCCCGAAGCGCCGCCTTTACGGAAACCCATTACGAGCTGAACGAGGATACTCTTTCCCTGCTCCAGCAGGTCTGGGGGTACCTACGCTGGCAGCAGATGATCCGCGTCTCCTGCCGCATCGGCTCACCCCAGGTGGCTCCCCTACAGGCCAACCTTTACGTGACACGAAGGTACGCTCGTCTTGCCCAGATGTTCGGGGCCAACTTCTTCCCCGAGGCGGACGACGACTACGCCGACATCACCACGGTGGTGGTCCCGGAGTGGCACCAGCGGAAGATCCTGGTCTTCCCGCGGGCAAAGGTGACCTACATCCTGGGGAGCGACTACTACGGTGAGACGAAGATGGCCACCCTTCGCATGGCCATGCACGTGGCCAGAGAGGAGATGCGTGGCCTGGGGCTCCACGCGGGAAGCAAACTGGTGCGGATCCAACAGGGTGACCAGTTGGTGGAGAAGGGGCTTTTGGTCTTCGGTCTCTCCGGAACGGGAAAGACCACCATCACCACCGACGATTTTCACCTGGAGCCCCCGGAGGGGGTGGAAGTGCTTCAGGACGACATCAACTTCCTCCTCCCCGACGGGAAGAGCCTGGGGACGGAGCGCAACTTCTACATCAAAACGGACAACGTCTCCAAACAGCCCCCCCTCCTGGCTGCCGCCACAGACCCCCAGGCCATCCTGGAGAACGTCTGGGTGAACGATGACGGGGAGGTCAACTTCGACAACCACGCCATCAGCACCAACGGGCGGGCCGTGGTTCCCCGATCCGCCATCCCCAACACCTCCGGGCGGATCGACCTGAGTCGGGTGGATGTGATGTTCTTCAACATGCGCCGCTACGACATCCCCCCCGTGGGGCGGCTGGTCAGTCCGGAGCAGGCGGCGGCGTTCTTCATGCTGGGGGAGTCCACCATCACCAGCGCGGACGACCCTTCCCGGGTGGGACAGGCCAAGAGGGTCGTGGGCTTCGACCCCTTCGTGGTGGACAACCCCCACCGGAACGGGAACCGAATCCTTCAGATCCTTCGGGAAAACCCCCACATCCGATGCTACGTCCTGAGCACGGGGCGGGTAGGAGGCAAGGACGGAGCCAACATCACCCCCCAGGTCACCTTCGCCTGCATCGAGGGCATCCTTCGGGACACCCTGAAGTGGACCTACGACGACGTGTTGGGATACGAGGTTCCCGAAGCCCTTCCCCTTCCCGATCCGGAGCAATACCAGCCCAGGACACACCTTACACAAGAAGAGTATGTAGCCACCATCACTGCGCTCCGTAAGGAACGAAAGACCCATCTGGAGAAGTTCTCTGGACTGGCTCCGGAGATTCTGGCGGCCCTTTAGACCCGGTTTTCTCTCCGTGGGAGCCCGTTGATCAGGATAGAGCAACCTCTTCCTTCTCTTTTTCGCTGCTTGACCAGGGGGCTTTTCTGGCTGGTTGAGAAGAACAGACGAAAACAGGCCTTTCTTGAAACAACGGAGAGGGGGCGACGTCCTCGCGACGTCGCCCCCTCTCTCCTTTTCTGCCCCTTTCGCTACCTCCCTCTTCTATTCCGGAGGCAGCGGTTGCTCGTAGGCGGACCCCATGAGCTTCCTCCAGTCCACATCGTCCCCCAGCAGGTTCGGGCAGGTGGCCTCGGGATAGAACCAGTGCCGCCCCAACCCCATGAGGACGTTGTACCACTCGTGCACGTCCGGGGGTGCCACGTTCCCCTCCCGTCCGATCTGGCGAAGCTCGCGATAGACCAGGGCGACCATCTGGTTTTCGTCCAGGCAGGCGGTGGTCTTCTCGAAAAACTCCATGATGTAGGTAAAATCCATGGCCCCCAGCTGGTAGAGGATCTCCTGCCATTTGGGAGGAACCTTGCTCGTCCGGGCCAGGATCACCCGTTTCTTGCTCCCCACGGACTTCCGGTTGAGGAGGAAGAGGATGTGGTCCACCTCGATGTGCCTCAGTTCCTCGTATTTCTGGATGAGTTTCTCCGCGATGGGCTTGATACGACTGGAACAGATCTCGTAGGTCCCTTCCAAGGGCTCCATCCTTTCATCCCCCTTTGCGTGGAAAAGTATAGCATCCCCATCCCCTTGAGCCCCCATGGTCAGCTTTGGTCTAGCCCTTGGTGCATTTTCCGGGCCTCCCAAAGCCCTTCCTAGACCTGTTTTGATAGGATCTGTTCGCATGTCAAGGCATGAGTTATACTCGGTTGACATCACAAGGAGGTGCATGCCTTGTTCCTTCGACCCCGCGTGGCTGTCCTGGCCGCGCTGTTTGCCGCCCTGACGGCGGTGGGCGCCCAGATCCGCATTCCCTTTCCCCTCGTCCCCCTGACCCTCCAGACGCCCTTCGTCCTGGCGGCAGGGCTCGTCCTGGGCCCCCGTGGAGGCATGTGGGCCATGGGGCTTTATCTCCTCATGGGACTGTTCGGCCTCCCGGTCTTCGCGGGAGCGGGAGGTCCCCAGGTGGTGCTGCTGCCCACCTTCGGCTTCCTTCTGGGCTTCGTGGGGGCCGCCGGGGCGGCGGGATGGGTGGCTCGATGGGATGCCCCGGACCTTTCCCCGGGGCATCGGTTTCGGCTCCACCTCCTGGCCTGCCTCTGCGGGACGGGGGTGCTCTACGCCCTGGGGCTGACGGGACTTTGGGCGAACCTGCATTGGGTGGCGGGAAAGGACGTATCTTGGACCGCGGTCCTGGAGATGGGGCTCTTCCCCTTCCTGCTGGGGGATGGGGTGAAGATTCTGGGCACGTCGGTTCTGGTCTCCCTCTCCCTGCAACGGGTTCCGGGGTTGCTCTCGGGAAGGGCACCGGGCTAGTCCCTGCGCCACGTGAAACAATACCCATAGGCCGTTTAGGAAACCCCGAGGGAGGGAGCCAGTTGGCTCCCCCCCTCGTTTTTTACCCCCCTTCCCTCCTGGTGCCCCCTTGTCCCTCCTGCTGCCCTTCAGCCCCCTGCCCCCCTCTCCGGGTGTTCTCGTCCCCTTCACACCGAGACCTTCCGATTCCTGGTCTCTGTGGGAAGAGTGGAACACGCCTTGAGCGACGGGGAGCGCGCAGAGACCCCCGTTAGGAGTGGCGAAAGGGGATGCGAGGGGAGCGGGAGCGTCAAAACCCAGGCTTTGGAGAGAACGAAGAGGTTGATCTTTACTAACCTATTTTCTCTCCTGGCTCCCCCCTTATCCTCCCGGGATCCTCAAGACGACGAGAGGGCGGCCCCGAAGGGCCGCCCTCTCGTCGTCCGACCTTGTAAGGATGAGGCTTTGGGCGTTACTCCCGGCGTCGCCACACCGAGGGGGTGTCCAAGCCCGTGGTGGGAGTCTGAAGGAAGAGGCCGTCCTCCTCCGCCCCCTCCCGGGGAGCCTCCGCCTCGGGACGTTCCGGAGCCTTGGGGCCTCGGGCCGAGGCGGACTGAAGGTGCAGCCCCGGGGTCTCCCGTTCCCGACGGGCAGGGGAGGTGCCGGGCTCGAAGCCCGTGGCGATGACCACCATCTGCACAGAACCCTCCATGGCAGCATCGGGGACGTAGCCCCAGACGAAGTTGGCGTCCTCGTCCAGGTGCTCCCGAAGGAGTTCCGCCGCCTCGTAGACCTCGTGGATCCCCAAATCCATGCCGCCGGTGACGTTGAGGAGCACTCCCTTGGCCCGGCGCATGGGGGTTTCCATGAGGGGGCTCTCCAGCGCCTTCTGGACCGCCTCCTTGGCCCGGTTCTCTCCCTTGCCCACGCCGATGCCCATGACCGCCGCTCCGGCGTTGGACATGACGGTGCGTAGGTCCGCGAAGTCCACGTTCACCAGGCCGGGGCGCACCACCAGATCCGTGACGCCCTGGACGGCCTGGCGCAGCACGTCGTCCGCCAGGCGGAAGGAGTCCTGCAGGGGCATGTTGCGATCCGCCATCTCCAGGAGCTTGTCGTTGGGCACCACGATGAGGGCGTCCACGGACTCCCGAAGCTGGTCGATGCCCTCCTGGGCCTGGCGGCAGCGTTTCTTGCCCTCGAAACCGAAGGGACGGGTCACCACCGCCACGGAGAGGATCCCCATCTCCTTGGCCATCTGGGCGATCACCGGCAGGGCCCCGGTACCGGTGCCCCCGCCCATGCCCGCGGTGAGGTAGACCATGTCGGAACCCTTCAGGGCCTGGCGGATCTCCTCCCGGGACTCCAGGGCGGCATCCCGTCCCACCTCCGGGCAGGCGCCGGCCCCCAGGCCGCGGGTGAGCTTCGCCCCCAGGACCACCTTCCAGTCCGAGGAGGATTGGTCCAGGCTGCCCAGGTCCGTGTTGGCGGCGATGTAGTCCACCCCCTGCACGCCGCTGCGGATGATGTGGTTGAGGGCATTGTTCCCCCCTCCGCCGACGCCGATGACCTTGATGACCTCCCGGCGGCATTCGTCGCGCTCCAGCCTGATGGTTCCCTGGTCCTGGACGCGCTCGTCCCCGGGAATCACGCTGAGCAGGTGATTTGGCATCCTTTTTCCTCCTTCTCTGGCATCTCCTCTCCGCCTCTTGGGACCTGGATGATCGGGAAGTAAGGAATGGGTCTTCGGGAGGAGGGAGGGAGGTCTCTGGTATTATAAACTGGTTTAACCCTTTGCCGTTATCATAGCCACCGGGCGCTCCCATCGTCAAGACGCCCGAGCCCGATTTCCCAGAGGAGGCCTCTGTCCGTGAGCCCGAACCTTCCTCCCGACGCATCCCCCAAGAACCCCGCCGTCCCCACCCTGCCCTTTCTCCTGTTCTTGGGCATCCTGGGGCTCGGGGCCCTGGAGGTGACCCGCCCCCTGGTGCGCCCCCTGGCCTGGGGGGCCGTGGCGGCCTTCCTGACCCACCCTCTCTTCGCCGCCCTGAACCGGCGCACCCGGGGGCACTGTCCCGGCCTGTGCGCCACCCTCACCCTCCTGGCCGCCCTGTGCTTCGTCCTGGCCCCGGTGTCCTACCTGGTGACCTTCCTGGGGCAGGAGACCTCCGCCCTGGTTGCGGCCATCGCCCGGTTCAACGCCCAGATCCAGGGAGGAACCCCGGAGCTGTGGTTCTCCAAGCTGCCCCCCCGGATCCAGGAGACCCTGGGCCCCCTGCTTCAGGACCGACGCCTCTGGGGGGAGCTGGTCCAGAAGGCGGGGCTCTGGGTGGGGGGGCTGGTGGCGGCGGGATCCTCGGGGCTCCTCCAGGGCACCGCCACCTTCCTCTACGAGGCCTCCTTGGCCCTGGTGTCCACCTTCTTCCTGGTGCGGGACGGGGCCTCCATGGTGGCCTACCTGGGGTCCGCCCTCCCCCTGCCGGGGGAGCAGAAGCGGGCCTTTCTGGAGCGCAGCCGGGACCTGCTCCGGTCGGTGCTCTTCGGGGTGCTGCTCACCGTGGCCCTCCAGGCGGTGCTGGGGGGGCTGGGGTGGTGGGTCGCGGGGCTGCCTAACCCGGTGTTCTCCGGGTTCCTCATGTTCCTCTTCGGCATGGTGCCGTTGGTGGGCACCGCCCTGATCTGGGTCCCCGGGGGGGTCTACCTGCTGATCGCCGGACACATCAAGGCGGGGGTCCTGCTGCTCCTCTGGGGAGCCTTGGTGGTGGGGTCGGTGGACCAGTTCCTCCGCCCCCTGTTCATCTCCGGCCGGGGGGGCGCCCCCACCTTCCTGGTGCTGTTGGGAATCCTGGGGGGGCTTTCCGCCTGGGGCTTTCTGGGGATCTTCCTGGGCCCCCTGGCGCTGGCGCTGTTCCTGGTGGTGTTCGACACCTACCGCCGCCAGTGGGCGACGGAGGATGCCCCCGAGGGGACCCTTCCCTTCTGAAGGGACTCCCCGACCCGGGCCGGAGGGCCGAAAGGAGAGCGATCATGGGTAGACCGCGACGCGGCGGCGGGATGCGGGGGTGGGCCCTGGGGGTGACCCTCCTTCTGGGTTTGGCGGGCTCCGCGCCGGGGGCGACGATCCATCTGTCCGTCCCCTCGGAGGGGGAAACGGTCCTGGCGCCCCTGCGGGATTTCTACGTCCTGGGCTCCTTCGACCGGCAGGGAAAGACCCCGGAACAGGAACCCCTTTCCCTCCGGGCGGACCTGTTCCGGGAGGGAGAGGTCGCACCCCTGCGCACCCTGTGGGCCTCCGTGGACGCCACGGGCCTCACCCCCCGGGAGGCTCTCCGGGTGGACTACCTGAGGGACCTGGCCGCCCGAAGGCTGGGGAACCTCTACGCCGATTCCGACGCCCCGGTGCTCCGGTGCCCCCCGCCGGACATCCGCTGGGACCCCGGCGTCCCCGGAAGCCTGGAGGACCCCCGACTCAAGGGCGTGGTGGGGGAGCGGGCCTTCGCCTTCCTCTTCCAGGGAGGAGTCACCGGGGACTTCGACACCGCCTACCGCCGGGTCTACTCCCGGGACCTGGAGGCGGGGGCCTACCGCCTGGTGGTGCAAGCCCTGGACCGGACCGGGGCTGTCGCGGCCGCGGCGGAGCGCCGCCTTCTCCTGGAGACGGTTCCGGACAAGGTGCTGTCCCGGTTCAGCCCCCCGGCGCACCTGGAGGCGGTGACCGCCTTCGCCGCCCCTCGAGGCTACCGGGTGTACCGGGACCCCTTCCCGGGATACTGGGACTGCGGCTCTCCCGGCTCCCCCCCGGCCCTCCGGGAGGAGGCGACGTACTTCGCGGAGATCCTGCCCCGCTGGCGGGCCAACGACGCCCTGGAGTACCGGGGAGGGCGGGTCCACGGGGTGATTTACAACATCAGCCCGAACTGCGCGACCCAGAACGTGGAGATCGGCAGCCTGGCCGCGGCGGGACGCCTGGAGACCGCCCTGATCCCCTACCGGTACGACATCGGAGAACCCGCGGTGAGCTATGACCGGGGGGACGGGGTCCCGGCCCTGCGGGTGGGGGTCCTGGTACCCTTCGCCCCGGGGGATCGGCTGGCTCTGGCCCGAGCGGAGATCCGAGGGGACGGCATCACCCCCCTCCCGGAATCCGACGGGGTCTGCTCCCCCGACGACGGGGCGAAGCGGGTGGACTGGGGGGTGGCCGACGGGGTTTCCCTGCGGCCCCGGCAGCTTTTGAGCCTCTTCGGGGTGGTGACGCCCCTGCAGCCGGCCCCGAAGGACGTGACCCTCTCCGCCGACGCCTCCTACCGGGTGGACAACCGGATCGCGACGCTGCGGGTGGGGGTCTTCGACGGCCCCCGGGAGGTGCTCTCCCGGGACCTGGAGATCCGCCTCCTCCGGTTCGTGGAGGGACGGGCCCTGACCTCCCTCTACGAGTTCCGCAAGGACCTCTGCCTCCCCGACTCCCTGGACGGGAGGGTCCTGACGGTGCGCCTCTCCGCCCTGGACGCCCGGGGGACCCCCGTTTCCGGCACGGAGGAGGTCTTTCCCCTCCGTGTGGGGGGCGCAGGGGCAACCGGCGGATGCAGCACCGGCGGCACCGGGGGGATCCTGGGGCTGGCCCTCCTGGTGGCCCTGATCCCGGGGTCTCTGCGGCACCGGAGCCGCCCCTAGGCCCTCCCTCTCGCAAGGAAGAACCCGGCGGATCCCCGGGTTCTTCCTTTTCCGCCCCTCCCCCGTTGCCCTCCCGGCCCGAAGCCAGTAGGGTATTCTGGCACGTTTCCCACAGACTTTCCCGGCTCGGCGCGGCCGATGAGGCTCGGTCGCCGAAACGGTCATCGGAGGAGGAAACCCCATGGTGTCGCTCATGAAGAGAACGAAGGGGAAGGCCCGGATGCTGCTGTGGATCGGCCTGATCGTGGCGGGCATCGGCCTGGTGGCCTACCGGATCGCCTTCCCCAAGCCGGAGCCCCGAACCCCCTCGGTGGCGGCCATCCGGGCGGAGAAGGGCCTGCCCGTGCGGGTACGCACCGTGACCTCCGGCACCTGGGAGCTGCGGCGCAGCTACTACGGCCAGGTGGCCGCCTCGGCCACCCAGGAGGTGACGGCGGTGCTTCGGGAACGCATCCTCCGGGTTCTGGTGGAGGAGGGGCAACGGGTCCGGGCGGGACAGCCCCTGCTGGTTCTGGAGTCCACGGAGCAGGCGGCCAACCTGGGGGCCGACCGGGCGGCGGTGGAGGAGGCCCGTAGGGATTACCGCCGGGCGAAGGTCCTCTTCCAGGAGGGGGGGCTTTCCCGGGCGGACGTGGACAAGGCCTACGTGCGCCTCCGGGCGGAGGAGGCCAAGCTGGCGGCCTCCCGGTCCACCCTGGGTCAGACCACGGTGCGCGCCGCCGTGGACGGGGTGGTGGCGGTGCGGGACGCGGAGCCCGGAGAGGTGGCGGAACCGGGGAAGCTGCTCCTGTCCGTCCTGGACCCCTCCCGCCTGGAGGCCCAGATCCCCCTGCCCTCCTCGGAGCTGGGACAGGTGCGTCCGGGCACGGAGGTGGCCTTCTCCCTGGAGGGTCGCACCCTGAACGGACGGGTCAAGCGGGTGAACCCCAAGGCGGACCCCGCCACGGGGCTGTTCACCGCCGTGGTGGCCCTGCCTCCGGACCGGGGGGTGCGGCCGGGGGTCTTCCTGGAGGGGCAGTTCCTCATCCGCCGGAAGGAAGGGGTCATCGCCCTGCCCTCCACGGTGTTCCTCCGGGAGGGGGACCAGATGGCGGTGTACCTGGTCTCCGGGGACCGGGCGGTGCGCCGACCCGTGAAGGTGGGGGAGGGGCAGGGAGATACCCTGGAGGTGCTCTCCGGCCTCGCCCCGGGGGATGCGGTGGTGGAGGAGGGGGTGGGCACCCTGAGCGACGGGGCGAAGCTCTGGATCCAGGACCCCGCTTCCCGGGACCGGACGCCCTCCCCGGCGACCTCTCCTGAACCCCGATCCTCCCGTCCCGCAGAGGGAGAGGGCGCCCCATGGGCCTGATCCGCTTCTGCGTCCGCCGCCCCGTCTTCACCTGGGTGACGGTGCTATTGGCCTGCTTCCTGGGGGTCTACAGCTATTTCAAGCTGGGGGTGGCCCTGTACCCCAAGGTGGACATCCCCGTGGTGGTGGTCTACGCCGCCTACCGGGGGGCCAGCCCCGGAGAGATCGAACAGCTGGTGGCCAAGCCCCTGGAGGACGCGGTCTCCAAGGTGGAGGGCGTCAAGAAGATCG
This sequence comes from Aminomonas paucivorans DSM 12260, assembly GCF_000165795.1. Lineage (NCBI taxonomy): Bacteria > Thermotogati > Synergistota > Synergistia > Synergistales > Synergistaceae > Aminomonas > Aminomonas paucivorans. The sequence continues at coordinate 2,557,497 of NZ_CM001022.1, forward strand.
AGAGCTACTCCCTGGAGGGGTTCTGCTACGTGGTGGCGGAGCTGTTCTACGAGGTGGACCTGAACCAGGCCACCCTGGACGTGTCCAACAAGGTCAAGGAGACCCGGGAGAAGCTCCCCAAGGACGCCGACGAGCCCACGGTGGAGAAGGTGGACATCAACGCAGACTCCTTCATGAAGGTGGTCTTCACCTCCCCCCTCCCCCCCAAGCAAGCCCGGGACATCCTGGACGACCAGGTGGTGCGGCAGCTCACCCGGGTGACGGGGGTGGCGGAGGTAGACCTGGCGGGGGGACAGGAGCGGGAGATCCACCTCCTCCTGGACCCCCGGGCGCTGAAGAGCTACGGCGTCTCCATCCAGCGCGTCGCCGCCCTCATCGCCGCCAACAACGTCACCAACCCCTCGGGGTACATCGCCCAGGGGGACCGGGAGATCACCCTCCGCTTCAAGGGAGAGGCCCCGGCGGTGCAGGCCCTGGGGGAGATCCGGGTGCCCCTGCAAAACGGCGCTTCCGTGCGCCTCTCCGCTCTGGGGCGCATCGAGGACGGCATCAAGGACGTGCGGCGCCTCACCCGGTACGACGGGGAAGACGCCTTCCTGATCTACGTGAAGGCCCGACCCAACGCCAACGTGGTGAACGTGGGGCGGGACGTGCGCAAGGCCCTGGACCGGATCCTCCCCACCCTTCCGGGAGGGTTCAAGATGGACGTGGCCTTCGACGACTCGGAGTTCATCCGGGATGCGGTGAAGAACGTCCTGCGGGACATGGTGGTGGGGACCCTCCTCACGGGGCTGGTGCTCTATCTCTTCCTGCGCCGCCTCTCCGCCACCCTGGTGGTGGCCCTGGCCATGCCCGCCGCCGTCCTGGCCACCTTCGTCCCCATGGTGGGGCAGGGCTTCACCCTCAACGTCATGAGCACCCTGGGGCTGGCCATCACCATGGGGGTGCTGGTGAACAACTCCATCCTGGTGCTGGAGAACGTCTACCGCTACCGGGACCTGGGGTACGAACCCCTGGACGCGGCGGAGAAGGGCACCGGAGAGATCGCCATCTCCGTGCTGGCCACCACCGCCACGAACCTGGGGGTGTTCCTGCCCGTGGCCTTCGTCCCCGGGGTGGCGGGACAGTTCCTGGAACAGTACGCCCTGACCATCGTCTACTCCACGGTCTTCTCCCTCTGGGTTTCCCTCACCGTCACCCCCATGGTGGCGGCCCGCATCATGGGAGCGAAGGAACCCTCCAGGGTCAGCCGCTTCCTCTGCGGCTGGTGGACCTGGCTGTACCAGGGCTTCGAGGACCTGCACCACGTCCTCATCACCCGAACCGTGCTGCACCCCTGGAAGACGGTGCTCTTCTTCCTGGCCCTCACGGGGGGGTGCTTCGCCCTGGCCTCCCGGATCGGCACGGAGTTCCTTCCCCGGGCGGACGACGGCACCGTGACCCTCCAGATGGAGCTGCCCGCGGAAAGCTCCCTGGCCCGCACGGACCGGCTGGTGCGGGTGGCGGAGGAGCACGCCCGCCAGCTTCCCCACGTGCGCCACGTCACCGCCGTGACGGGCAGCACCGGGAGCCGTTCGGGCACCCACATGGGGAAGGTGGAACTCGCCCTGGACAAGGACAAGACCGCCCGCCCCAGCTCCTTCCGCATCGCCTCGGACCTGCGGCCCTTCGCCGCCTCTCTCCCCGACGCCACGGTAAGCGTCCAGGCGGCCCGGGCGGACTTCCACAGCGGCAAACCCCTGAAGATCGTGGTGGCGGGGGAGGACACGGGCACCCTGCTTCGGGTGGCGGAGCAGGTGAAGGAGATCATGCGGGACGTCCCCGGGGTGGTGGACGTGGACCTGGACTGGAAGCTGGGCCGTCCGGAGCTGCGCCTGGATCCCCTCCGCTGGCGCCTGGGACAGCTGGACCTGGACGTGGCGTCCCTCTCCGAGGCCGTGCGGGGCTACATCACCGGACTCAAGGCGGGGACCTACCGGGAGGGGGGCCTGGAATACGACATCCTGGCCAAACTGGACCCGGGGAAGACGGAGAGCATCTTCCAGACCCCGGAGCTGCCCATCCTCACCCCCTCGGGGATGGTGCCCCTGAAGGAGCTGGCCACCTTCTCCACCGAGGCGGGACCCACCCGGGTGGTCCGCAAGGACCGGCTGCGCACCGTGACGGTGGAGGGAGACGTGGTGGGCCGCTCCGTGGGGGAGGCCTTCGGGGACATCCAGAAGGGCATCGCGGACATCCCCCTGCCCCCGGGCTACCGCTTCCTCTTCGAAGGGGAGGCGGAGGACATGAGGGAGACCTTCACCGACATGGGCATCGCCTTCGCCCTGGCGGTGGCCATCACCTTCCTCATGATCGCCGCCATCCTGGAGTCCTGGGCCTTCGCGGCCATCATCATGCTCACCGTGCCCCTCTCCGCCATCGGGGTCATCCCCGCCCTGGTGATGACGGACACCACCATGTCCCTCTACGGCCTCATGGGCATGGTCATGCTGGTGGGGCTGGTGGTGAACAACGCCATCGTGGTGATCGACTACGCGGAGGTGCTCCGCAAGGGGGGCATGACCCCCTCCAAGGCCATCGTGGAGGCCTGCGGGGTGCGGCTTCGGTCCATCGTCATGGCCGACGCCACCTCCATCATCGCCATGATCCCCCTGGCCATCGGCTCCGGGGACGGGGGGGAGATGCGGGCTCCCATGGCCATCGTGGCCATCGGCGGCCTGGTGGCGGGGGGTACCCTGGCGCTCTTCGCCATCCCCCCGGTGTACAAGCTCTACTGGGCCGTGCGGATCCGCCTGGCCCGCCGGCGGCAGCGGGGACTCCGGGGCCTGCGCACCCGGGAGGACGTGCTGAAGGACCGGTTCGTGTAGCCCCCTTCGGACCCGCCGGGGCCTCCGCTTCCTCCCGAGGCCCCGGCGGCCTTCACTCCCCCTCCGTCCCCGCGTGCACCACCCCCACCGGGGGAAGCTGGGGGAACTCCTTGTAGAGCACCAGATGGGTCTTGGTGAGACCGATCTTCTCCAGCACCCGGATCACCTCCTCCAGGCGCTTGCGGCTGCACACCGCCACCTCCACCAGGTAGTCCATCTCCCCGGTGACCACCCAATACTGGATCACCTCGGGCACCCGGGCCTGCACGTCGTTGATCAGGGATCGATCCTTGGCCCCGTGGATCTCCACGAGGATGTGCACGGGACAGCCGATCTTGTCGTAGTCCAGCTTGGCCTCGTACCCCCGGATGATCCCCTCCTCCTCCATGCGCTGCACCCGCTCCGCCACCGCGGGCACGGAAAGGCTCACCCGCTCCCCGATCTCCTTGAGGGGCATCCGGGCATCCTTCACCAGGTGCCCCAGGATCTTCCTCCCCGTCGCGTCCAGCAGGTTCAGCTTCTTCCTCGGCATGACCTTCCCTCCCCGGGATCCCTGTCTTTCCATTGCGAATTTCGGCGAAAGGCACAATATACCGAAAAAAGGCTCCCTTTGCCCCCGCAAAGGAAGAAGCAAGTCCTTCTTCCCCCGGGGCTTCGTTGTTACAGTAGGGTAGCCCTGGGTTTGTACATTATAGCCATCACATACGGACGAGGTCGGCGCGCGCCTCGGTCGGGGAGGACGAAGTTCATGAATGGGAAGGGATTCCACAGGATCCTTGCTGGTGCGGCATTGTCTTTGCTTTTGGTCTGTCCCGCCTTCGGGGCGGCGAAGTTCCACATCGGGGTCATGACCCCCACGGTGTCCCAGGCGGAGGACAACGTGCGGGGGGCGGAGACCCTCATGGCCAAGTACGGCAACGCGGACAAGGGCGGCATGATCAAGCACATCACCCACCCGGACAACTTCATGTCCGAGATGGAGACGGTGATCTCCCAGATCGTGGGCCTGGCGGACGACCCCCTCATGAAGGTCATCGTGGTGAACCAGGCCATCCCGGGCACCACCGAGGCCTTCCGGCGGGTGAAGGAGAAGCGTAAGGACATCCTCTGCATCGCCGGGGAACCCCACGAGGACCCGGGGGTCATCGACTCCGCGGCGGATGTGGCGGTGAACGTGGACAACATCGCCCGGGGCTACCTGATCATCGCCGCGGCCAAGAAACTGGGGGCAGACACCTTCGTGCACATCTCCTTCCCCCGGCACATGAGCTACGAGCTTCTCTCCCGGCGGCGGAACATCATGGAGGTGGCCTGCAAGGACCTGGGGATGAAGTTCGTCTTCGAGACCGCCCCGGACCCCACCAGCGACGTGGGCGTGGCGGGAGCGCAGCAGTTCATCCTGGAGAAGGTCCCCGCGTGGCTCCAGAAGTACGGCAAGAAGTCCGCCTTCTTCTGCACCAACGACGCCCAGGCGGAGCCCCTGATCAAGCAGGTGGCGGCCCTGGGGGGCTACTTCGTGGAGGCGGACTTGCCCTCCCCCCTGAGCTACGCCGGAGCCCTGAGCCTGGATCTGTCCAAGGAAAAGGGCAACTGGACGGCCATCCTGAAGAAGGTGGAACAGGCGGTGATCAAGGCGGGGGGCAAGGGCCGCCTGGGCACCTGGGTGTACAGCAACGGCTACGTCACCACCGCCGCCCTGGCGGAGTTCGGCAAGCTGGTGGCGGAGAAGAAGGCCAAGGTCCACGACTTCAAGACCCTCATGGCCTGCCTGAACCGGTACTCCCCCGGGGGCTCCTGGAGCGGCAACCCCTACGTGGACCTGGGCACGGGGGTCAAGCAGAAGAACCACTTCCTCATCTACCAGGACACCTACATCTTCGGCCGGGGCTACCTGGGCATGACCAAGGTGAAGGTGCCGGAGAAGTACTTCCAGATCCGCTGACGTCACGCCCCGACGCATGTCGGGAACAGTCCTGCGGGGACAACCCCCGCAAAGGAGGGCAAACCAGATGGGCTCGAAGGCGATCCATCGGATCCTGGTAGGCGCAGCGCTCTGCTGCCTCTTCGCGTGCCCCGCCCTGGGGGCGGCGAAGTTCCACATCGGCGTGGTCACGGGGACGGTGTCCCAGTCGGAAGACGACCTCCGGGGGGCGGAGCGGCTCATCAAGGAGTACGGCGACGTGAGCAAGGGCGGCATGATCAAGCACCTCACCTATCCGGACAACTTCATGTCCGAGATGGAGACCTCCATCTCCCAGATCGTGGGCCTGGCGGACGACCCCCTCATGAAGGTCATCGTGGTGAACCAGGCCATCCCGGGGACCACCGAGGCCTTCCGACGGGTGAAGGAGAAGCGCAAGGACATCCTCTGCTTCTCCGGGGAACCCCACGAGGACCCCAACGTCATCGATTCCATCTCCGACCTCTCCTGCGGCTCCGACACCATCACCCGGGGCTACCTGATCGTGGCGGCGGCCAAGAAGCTGGGGGCAGACACCCTGGTGCACATCTCCTTCCCCCGGCACATGAGCTACGAGATGCTCTCCCGGCGGCGCAACATCATGGAGGTGGCCTGCAAGGACCTGGGGCTGAAGTTCGTCTTCGAGACCGCCCCGGACCCCACCAGCGACGTGGGCGTGGCGGGGGCGCAGCAGTTCATCCTGGAAAAGGTCCCCGCGTGGCTTGCCAAGTACGGCAAGAAGGCGGCGTTCTTCTGCACCAACGACGCCCAGACGGAGCCCCTGCTGAAGCAGGTGGCCGCCCACGGAGGCTTCTTCGTGGAGGCGGACCTGCCTTCTCCCCTCATGGGCTACCCCGGGGCCTTCGGCATCGACCTCTCCAAGGAGAAGGGCAACTGGCCCGCCATCCTGAAGAAGGTGGAGGGCGCGGTGGTCAAGGCAGGGGGCAAGGGCCGCATGGGCACCTGGGCCTACAGCTTCGGCTTCGCCAACTCCGCCGCCCTGGCGGAGTTCGGCAAGCGCATCGTGGAGAAGAAGACCAAGCTGGGGGACTTCAAGACCCTCATGGAGTGCTTCGCCAAGTACACTCCCGGCGCCCGGTGGAACGGGGGCTACTACACCGACCTGAGCACCGGAACGAAGCGTAAGAACCACGTGCTCATCTATCAGGACACCTACATCCTGGGCCGGGGTTACCTGGACATGACCAAGGTCCAGGTCCCGGAGAAGTACTTCAAGATCCGTTGATCCGCCTTCGGGGGGAGGGGCGGCGCGTCCCTCCCCTCTCCGCTCTTGCCCTCCCGAGGGCGAGGCGGGTCCCATTCGGCTCCGCAAGGCATCGGACAAACCGGTCTTCCCGCCCGGCGCGAGGGGCTCTTCGCGCCCCTGATGTTCTGTGCCCCGGGCGATCAAGCAAGGCAACCCATTCGGACAGAGGAGGCAAGGTCACATGGATAAGATCCTGGAAACCCTGGTGGGGTGGGCCTGGGGAACCCCGCTTCTGGTGGCGGTGTTCTCCGTGGGCATCCTGTTCACGGTGGGAACGGGCTTCTGGCAGTTCCGGCGATTCGGTTTCATCCTCAAGAACACCCTCTGCAAGATGTTCGAGAAGACGGAGACGGGCAAGGGCATCCTCACCCCCTTCCAGGCGGTGGCCATCGCCATGGCCAGCACCGTGGGGGTGGGCAACATCGCCGGCGTGGCCAGCGCCATCGCCTTCGGGGGCCCCGGCGCGGTGTTCTGGATGTGGATCTGCGCCTTCCTGGGCATGATCACCAAGATGGCGGAGTGCACCCTGGCGGTGTACTTCCGGGACGTGGACGATTCCGGGGAGGCCTACGGCGGCCCCACCTACTACATGGAGAAGGGCCTAGGGCGCATGAAGGGCTGGCCCAAGGCCGTGTGGATCCCCATGGCGGCGGTGTTCGGCGGGGGCATCTGGTTCACCTTCTTCATCACCATGCAGAACTACACCGTATCGGAGGCCATCAGTTCCGTCTTCGGCGTGCCCATGGTGGGGGTCAGCCTCTTCTACGCCGCGGCGTGCTACGCCGTGGTCCTTGGGGGTATCCGGCGCATCGGCAAGGTGGCGGCCACCCTGGTGCCCTTCATGGCAGCCTTCTATCTGGGAGGCGGCCTGCTCATCCTCCTGAAGAACGCCTCTCAGGTGATCCCCGCCTTCGGGCTCATCTTTCACTCCGCCTTCAACCCCACCGCCGCTGCGGGGGGCTTCGGGGGCGCCGCGGTGGCGGTGGCCCTGCGCACCGGGGTGGCCCGGTCCATCTACTCCAACGAGGCAGGCTGGGGGACGGCGCCCCACGCCCACTCCACCGCCCAGGTGGACCACCCGATCCGCCAGGGCATGTGGGGGGTCTTCGAGGTCTTCGTGGACACCATCCTGGTGTGCACCATGACCGCCCTCATCGTCCTGGTAACCGGTGAGTGGACCTCCGGCAAGGGCGGGGCGACCCTGGCCCTGGCGGCATTCCGCCACGGCTTCGGGAACCTGGGGGTGACGGTCTTCACCCTGGGGCTCTTCCTCTTCGGATGGACCACCTCCACGGGCTACTGCGCCTACTACGAGATCCTGGCCCGCCACGTGGGGCACTGGAACAAGGGGTTGGCCAAGGCCTTGACCCTCCTGTGCAAGTGGGGTTACCCCATCCCCGGGGTGGCCATCGTGCTGTGGGCCACCAAGTACGAGGTGGGAAGCGGCACGGTGTGGCTCCTGGCGGACCTTTCCACCGCCGTCCCCACCTTCATCAACCTGGTGGCCATCGCGGTGCTCTCCCCGGTGTTCTTCCGCCTGCTGAAGGACTTCGACGCCCGGGAGTTCGGCAAGTCCGGCGGGAAGATGAATCACCTGTTCTACGAGGACGACCCGGCCAACCGCCGCTAGACCCGACGACGACGGTCCTTTGCTTGGGGCGGGGAGGTTTCCCCGCCCTTTTTTCCCGCTAGAAGGGAAGGATGACCTCTCCATGCACTCCAGCCTGGCACTGCACCACGGCCACATCCGCACTCTGGACCCCCGCCACCCCGTGGCCGAGGCCCTCCTGATCCGGGGCGAGACCCTGACGGCGGTGGGGTCCGACGAGGAGATCCGCAGCCTCGACCGGAACGCCGAATCCATCGACCTGCAAGGGAGGACGGTGCTGCCGGGCTTCAACGACAGCCACCTCCACACCCTGGGCTACGGGCGCTTCCTGGGGGTGACGGACCTCCGGGGCTGCGCCTCCGTGGAAGAAATGCTCCTGCGCCTTCGCCCCGCCCTGGGAGATCCGGAGGACCCGGACTCCTGGCTCACCGGCCGGGGATGGGATCAGGAGCGGTTCCACGCCCTCCCCCAGGGACCCTCCCGTCCCTTCTTCGACCGCTCCTGTCTGGACGGGCTCCCCACCCGTCGGCCCCTGCTGCTGGAACGGAACTGCGGCCACGTGGGGGTGGCCAACACCCGGGGCCTCCAGGTACTGGGGCTGTTTCGGGAGGACCCCTTCGGCCCGACGCAGGTGGACCGGGACGAGAAGGGGGAACCCACGGGGGTGCTCCGGGAGGACGCCCTGGAGTGGGTCCGGGGACAGGTGTACCGCATCGACTTCGACTCCGCCCTGCGCTTCTTCGCCCGGGCGGGGGAGGCCTTCGCCCGACGGGGCATCACCTCCGTCCAGTCCGACGACCTGGGCCCCCTGGGGACGGACCTGGACATGCTGCTTCGCCTCTTCGGGGCCCTGCGGGAGAAGGACCTCTTTCCCGTCCGGCTGAACGAGCAGTTCCTCCTGCCCCGCCGGGAGGACCTGGAGACCTTCCTGGAGGGGGGCTACCGCACGGGGCAGGGGGACGGGCACTTTCGCTTCGGCCCCCTGAAGATGCTGCTGGACGGATCCCTGGGGGCCCGCACCGCGGCGCTGCGCCGCGACTATGCCGACGATCCGGGCAACCGGGGGCTTCTGCTCTACGGGCCCGAGGCCCTGAAGGAGCGGGTGGCCCGAGCCCACGGGGCGGGGATGCAGGTGGCCATCCACTGCATCGGGGACCGGAGCCTCCAGACCGCCCTGGAGGCCTACGAGGCCGCCCTGGCGGAGGTTCCCCGGGACGCCCGGCACACCATCGTGCACTGCCAGGTGGGGGACGGGGAGCTGTACGACCGCATGGCCCGCCTGGGGGTGGTGGCGGCGGTGCAGCCCCCCTTCGTGGCCTCGGACCAGTCCATCGCCCCCCCGCGACTGGGGGCGGACCGCCTCGCCGGGGCCTATCCCGTCAAGGGGCTTCTGGATCGGGGCATCCTGACGACCGGGGGCTCCGACGCGCCCGTGGAGGACCCCGCCCCCCTTCGAGGCCTCTGGGCCGCCGTCACCCGGCAGCGGGAACCGGGAGACCCGGCGGAGGGGTGGCTCCCGGGGGAACGCATCTCCTTCCCCGAGGCCCTGGACCTGTACACCCGGGCGGGGGCGCGGCTGTCCTTCGAGGAACACGTGAAGGGCGCCCTGATCCCGGGCTTCTACGGAGATCTGACGGTCCTCCGGGAGGACCCCTTCCGGGTGAACCCGGAGGCCCTCCCGGACCTGCCCGTGGACCTCACGGTGTGCGGCGGACGGATCACCTGGAGGAGCCCGGACCTCTAGGGGCAGCGGGATCCGAAGCAAAACGCAGAGGAGGGAGCCCCCAGGGGCTCCCTCCTCCGCATTCTTCCAGCACCTGGTCCAACACGGCAAGCCCAAGCAAGCCGCCCTCCTGGCCTGTGTTCGCAAGCTGGCTCACATCGCCTGCGGGGTCCTCAAGCACCAGACCCCCTTCTGCCGGCCCCAGGAAACTCCTGGGATCTCCTGTCCCTGAACGAAAGCATCTCTTGGGTTTCGAGGAATTTCGGGACAACCCCATGACGGGCATCACGGTATCTTCCTTGATGTCCGGGGCATATTCTCCCTCCGCCCGGTTCTCCAAGAGAAGGACCCCGCGGAGAGGTCTCGTCCCGCGGGGTCCCGTTCCTGAACCTACTGCCTGCGCCGGGCCACCAGGGGGAGCAGCAGCAGAAGCCCCCACCAGCCGAGACCCGCAGCGTCGCAACCGCCGCCCCCGCCGCTCCCGCTTCCTCCGCCGCCGCCCCCGGAAACCTGGACGGAGACGGAAGCGGTCTGGCCGCTCTTGCGGTTCCCCACCTCCGACAGGACTTTGGCGTAGAGGACGTGGGTCCCCGACGTGGTGGGATGGAAGACCGCCTGCACCCCGTAGGGCACGTTCGGGGTCAGCAGGGGGATGCGGCGCAGGTCGAAGAGCTTGCCGCCCCGATCCGGGTCGCCGTCGTAGAAGCCCACCCGCACCAGGGGCCGCTTCCGGTCGGTGCCGGAAAGGAGCACCGAGGCGTTCACCAGCACCTGGTCCCCCGCCGCGGCCTCGGTCTTGGAGACGGACAGGGAATCCTGGGGCACCACGATGTCGCAGGAAGGAATCTGGATGGCCCCCACACCCTTCTGGGTTCCCGAAACCGCGGAGGAGGAGAGGTCCAGGTCCGCAGGATCCACCAGGGCCACCTCGTAGCGCCCCGTGTTGTTCTCCGCCGGGTCTCCGTCGTCGTGGATCTCGGCGATCTCACCCTCCGGGTCGATGCGCACCCGCACCATGTAGGTGTCCGTGGGGGAGACGGAGGACAGGGAGGCGGTGTTCCAGAGCACCTGGGCCCAGGCCCAGTTGGGGTCCCCCGCGGCGGTCCACCCGGGGATCTGGGGCACCGTCACCGTCCCGATCTCCACCGGGCTGCCCTCGCCGGTCTGACCCGGCTGGGGGTTGTAGGGAGCGTAGTAGAACCGCACCTTCACGTTCGAGACGGGCAGGAAGCTGTAGTTGTAAATCCGGCAGTTCACGTAGAGGGACTGCCCCTTGGGGAGGTCCACCCCCAGGTTGCTGGTGCTGGAATCGGGCAGCACGGACCCCGGAGTCCCGGCGGTGGTGGTGAAGTAGATCCCCCGGATGTCGTGGGAGGCGGAGGCGTCGCTCAGGAGCCACTTGTGCCGGTCGAAGCCGTTGGAGTCCCGGTAGGGGGTGGAGACGTACTTCCGGGGCAGGTTCAGCGCCGGGTCGGGCTTCTCGTAGTAGGGCATATCGTAGGTCTGGTCCCGACCGGTCCAGAAGTCCCCCGCCCCGTTGCCCGTGAGGTTCGGCGCGAAGCCCATGGTCAGGTAGCCCTTCTGGGCCTGGAAGACCTGGGCGGTGACCCCGTAGACCAGGTGGTTCCAGGGGATGGGCCCCGCCAGGACCGCGTCGTTGGTGTTGGGCTTCTGCACCTTCAGCCCCGTGGAGTTGGAGAAGTCCGATTTGGTGGTCACGGCGTGGGAGTAGGCCCCATCCCCGGTGACCCCGATGGAGGCGTTCCATCCGTTGGGGTCACCCTTCTTCTTGGGGCGGCTCGCCACGCCGAAGGTGAGGGAAGCCCCCAGGTTGCCCCCCAGGGTGTTCCCGCTTTCGGTGAACTGGCTGTTGGTCCAGGTCCAGTTCTGGCTCACCTCGTTGTACCCCGTGTCGAAGGCGGCGGCGCTGGTCAGGTCCCCCGTGTTCCCCGAGGGGTGGTCGGAGATCCGGGCGATGCTGTTGGGGTAGGAGAGCAGGTTGCCGTTCTCGTGGACCGGCTGGTACCACTCCAGGTTGGTGCCGCACACCGAGGCGTTCACCGGCGCGTCTCCCGGAATGGGGACCACGATCTGGTACCAGGCCGGGCCGACGTTGCCGCTTGCGTCCGTGGCGGTTTCGTTGAGGATGGGGTAGCGCCACACGTCCAGGTCCTGGACGGTGAAGTAGACCTGGTCGTCGTTCTCCGCGGCGGCCACGCTGGTGGTGCTCTGCTGGGCCACCTGCTTGTCCAGGTCGGTCTTCTTCCCGTTCATGGCGGCGCTCAAGGTGGAGGTGAGGTTCCACTTGAACAGATGCCCCCAGGTCAGGGACCCCTGGGTCTGAGCGCCCACGGACCAGTCGGTGACGTTGGTGGTGGCGGTGGTGGCGGAGCTGGTGTTGTTCAGCTGGAACTGGGACTGGAACCCGCTCAGGGAGCGGAAGGCGTCGATGCTCACCCCGTCCACCAGGTCGAAGTGCTTCGGCGGCTCCTGGAGCACCACGATGGGGCTGATGGACCCGTAGGCGGTGTAGTGCACCGGGTCGCCCAGGGCGAAGCTCTGGTCGTTCCAGTCCCCCAGAGCCAGGTAGAGCCCCTTCACCCCGCTCATGTCGTCGAGCTTGAAGGAGTTCTTCACGTTCCCGTCCACGAAGTCGCTCCCCGTCCAGGTGATGCCCCGGAGGGCCAGGCAGTTGTCGTTGTCCCCGCTGCGCCAGGCCAGGATCACCTGCCGCTTCACCAGGTTCCCGTTGGTCGCGTTGGGCAGGGCGTAGGCGCTGGAGATGGGGCCCACCGTCAGGTCGAACTCGATGCCGTCGGACATGGGGGGACCGGTCCAGTTGCCGTCATACTCGTCGTTGTAGCTGTAACTCAGGGAGGAGCTGCTGCCTTCCACCATCCGGAAGACGAAACAGCCGTAGTTGTCGTCCTTCATGTTGCCCGAGGAGACCCAGACCAGTTCGTCCTTCCCGTCCCCGTCGATGTCCCCGGCACCGCAGCGCACCGGGGCCCACATGGGGAAGTCGTGGGCCGTGCCGTGGGCGTCCTGGCCCCCGATCCGGTGGGTGTCGGAGTTGTGGGCCAACTTGGTAAGGGCCCCCGAAGCGAAGCGGTAGGAGTAGACGTCCGACAAGGCACTGTAGCTATGGACGCCGTAACCGTCCACGTCGTCCTGAACCCGACCCGCGGTCACGGGGAGGATCTCGTCGGTCCCGTCCCCGTCCAGGTCCCCCGCCGCCAGGTCACACTCCCCGGTCAGGTTCTTGCTGAAACCCTTGTCCAGGATCTGGGGTGAGGATAGGGTCTTGGTCCCGTTGGTGAAGAAATCTCTCCCGAAGGAACAGGCCCAGAGGACGTAGGAACCGTCCTTCTCCGTAGGCTGGTGGGTGTCGTTCTGCTCCGCCGCCAGCCAGGCCACCGCCGGGGTGCCGTCCCCCAGGAAGTCCCCCGCCACGGCCCGGACATTGGGCACCAGGTGGACGTTCCCGTCGCTGCTGGTCCAGCCGGTGACCTCCTTCACGGCGAGGCCTCCGCTGCCGGTCAGGTTGCCGTTGATGGCCACCGCCTTGAGTTTCCCCCCGGAGGCAGTGCTGCCGTAGACCACCACGAAGTCCCGGATTCCGTCCCCATCGATGTCCAGGGCCGCCATGTCCACGCACCGGCTCTGTTCCACCCGGTTGTCGTCGGTCTTGGCGGGAGGGGAGGGGGTGTCGAAGCGCTTGAGGGTATAGGCGGGGGAGGATTCCCCCACGTAGGTGGCCACCAGGGAGATGGCCCCGGTCTTGTCTTCCCCCTTGTCGTGGAAGACCCGGGCCTCCAGGACAAAGTCCCCGCGACCGTCCCGCCCCCAGGCCAGGGCATGGCTGTAGGTGTCGTCGGCGTTGGAGTCGAAGGCGGAAAGCGGCGCCCCGATGGACCCGCCGGACTGGAAGGAGAAGGGCAGATTCAGGTCCGTCTGGTCCTGGCTCGCCAGGTAGCCCTTGCTGTTGCTCTGGGCGATGAGGGAGTAGATGAGAAACTCCCGGTGTCCCTCCAGGGGGTCCGTGCTGGTGGTGTCCCCCGTCAGGAGCCCCGGCCGGGGCAGCAGGGCCAGGAGGGGAATCGCCAGAAGGAGAAGGACCCCGGGCCAGCTCCTGCGAAGGACCTGGAGCAGGGAAAGAGAAAACAGGGGGTTGCGTCTTTTGTCTTCGTGCACGGTCGTTCACCTCGGTTCCATCGGTCGGGCAGGTCTCCTCAGGGAGTCCTCGCCCACGACGCCGCCCTCTGGGGCGACGGGGCTTCGACGGCGTCATGAACGGCGCGGTCTCGGCTCATCGGTTCTCTGCTTGGGACCTGTTTCCCTCCGCCGCAGCTCCCACTCCCCATCCTTTCGCCCGACGCCTCCAGGCATGGTACCCTGTGAATGCACCGCGAAGAGGGCAATCCGCTGAAAAAACTGCGGCGTCCCCTCTTTCCGTAGTTACGTTATAGAATCAACCCCGAACCCTTGTCTATGACCCGAGGTCAGCATCCCGGGGACTTGGGGGGACTTTGTTTCGCAAAATACCCGAGGGAGACCGGAGGAAGGGGGTGAGGAAATGAGACAGGGGGAGGACTTTTCCCCTCCCCGCGGAGGGGCGAAGCAGCTGTACCGCGGCGCGATCCTCCGAAGGCTGGACGCGGCGGTGGAGGAGGGAATCCGGCAGTTCTACCTCGTCGCCCCGGGGGGCTTCGGGAAGACCGTGGTCCTGTCCCAGTGGCTTCACCCCCGGCGCAACGGGGTAGCGTGGCTTGCCCTGGACGAGCACGACAACAACGAGGAGCGCCTGACCGCCCGGCTCCTGCGGGCCCTGGCCTTCGCCCAGAAGCAGAACCGCCGTCTGGCCGCCCGGCTACGCCGCATCGAGGCCCCCTCCTTCCAGGACCTTCGGGAGGCCCTGGACCTGCTGGTCCGGGACGGCCCCAGGGACTGGGTGCTGGTGTTGGACGACCTCCACCGCCTCACCGACCAGGACCGATTGCGGGACCTCGCCCGGACCGTCGCCCTCCTGCCCCCTTCCTTCCTGGTGTGCCTGGCGGGACGCACCGAGCCGGACGGGGCCTTCGGGGAGGGGATCCTCAAGGGGACGATGCAGGTCCTCCCCGGATCCCTCCTGGCCTTCACCCGGGAGGAGGTGGCGGAACTCCTCCGCCTGCGCAAGGGCGACCCCCGGGACGGGGACGCCCTCTTCGCCCGGACGGGGGGCTGGCCCATCGCCGTGGGAGCCTTCCTGCTGGGCCCCCGGACGGGGCCGACCGCCGGGGCCCCGGGGGAAGAGCTGCTCTTTCCCTATCTCCAGGCCCACGTGTGGGATCTCCTGGACGAAGGGACGCGCGCCTTCCTGGTACAGGTCTCCCTGGCCCCCTTCCTCACCCCGGAGCTGTGCTCCCGCCTCACCGGCCTCCCCCGATGCGGCGGGATCCTCCAGGACCTCCACCGACGGAACCTGTTCCTCTCCCGCTCCGACGACGGGACCTACCGCCTCCACGACCTGTTCCGGGAGTTCCTCCTCCGCCGTCTGGAAGAACTCCGGCGCCCCGAGGAGCGGGAGGCGCTCTGCCGGGTCCTGGCGGAGGCCCTCTTCGAGGGGGGGCACTACTACGCCGCGGCGTCCTTCTACATCCGGTGCTCCGACGGGAAGAGCGTCTCCGCCTGCTGCCGGGCCCTGCGGCAGTACGCCCCCCAGCACCCCCTGGAGGAGCGCATCGCCTTCACCAAGCGCTACCTCCTGGGCGGCCCCGACCCCCTGGGGAAGCGCCACCCCGACGCGGCAGCACAGTGCGCCGTGGCCCACTACCTGGACGGGGACGTGGAGGGTTTCTTCTCCTCCCTGGACTTCGTGCTGGAGGCGGCCCGGGAACGGGACGACGAAGACTTCCGTCGCCTGGCGGGGATCCTGCGGCTTCTGGACTGCCGCCGCCCCCTGGGGGCATACCTGGAGGAGCTGCTGCACCTCCCCGGTTCCGAGGAGAACCGCCCCGGCCCGGGGACGGAGGCCCTGCCCCCGGGGACCCTCACGGCCTACCTGCCCCTGATGCACCGCTCCTTCACGGATCGGACCGATCGGCTCCCCGGGCTGGACACCTTTCCCGACACCTTCTGTCGGGCCTGCCGACCCCTCCTGGGGGACGACGTGGACCTCATCGGCCTCTGCGCCCAGGGGGGAGGCCTCTACGAGCAGAACCGACTGGAGGAGGCCTGCGAGCTGGCGGTGCGGGCAGAGGCTCGGGCGGCGGGGTGCCGGGAGGACCTGCGGTTCTGCGCGGACCTGCTCTTCCTGACCGTCCTGACGGCCCTGGGGAGGCGGGACGAGGCGCAGCGTCTGGAGGGGGAGATCGCCCGGCGCATGGGTGAGGAGGACCTGCGAGCCCTGCTGCCCAACTTCCGGGCGTGGCGGTACGGGAGGCGCCTGGCGGAGGGAGACCGGGAGGCCGCGGCGGAATGGCTGGCAAGACACGCCGTCCCCGTCACGGAGAAACCGGCCCTCCACCGGATCACCCAGCACTTCGTGACCCTCCGGGCCCTCCTGGCGGAGGGAAGCCCGGACCTGGCCCTCCTCCTGGGGGAAAAGCTCCGCAAGCTGGCGGAGGACTACCGTCGCCCCCTGGACCGCCTCCAGGCCCTCATCCTCCTGACCCGGGCCCAGTGGCAGCGGGGGGAGAGGGGACGGGCCCTGGACCGGCTGGAGGAGGCCCTCGCGGCGGCGGCCCCCCAGGGCCTGATCCGGGGGTTCCTGGACGAGGCCCCGGGCCTGCGGCCGATCTTCCCGGCCTTCCTGAAGAGCCGCCGGGGAGGGGACGAGGCCCTTCGCCGGTTCGCCGTGAACGTGCACCTCCTCGTCCTGGAGGCCTGCGGCCCTTCAGAAAGCGCCCATGACCTGGAGGAACCCGCAGCCCCGTTACGCCTCTCCCCCCGACAGGAGGCGCTTCTGGGGCTGCTGGAACGAAACGCCACCTACCGGGACGTGGCGGAGGCCCTGGGGGTCAGCCACTCCACCGCCAAGTACCACGTCCTGAAGCTCTACCGGACTCTGGGGGTCACCTCCGCCGCGGAGGCCCTGAGGAAGGCCCGGAGACCCTGACCCTTCCCGGGGCGTTCCCCTCGTCGGGACGCCCCCACCGAAACCCCCGAGACCATCCCCGAAGGAGGCAATCCCATGTTCCGTTCCCTGGTCCCCGACCTGCCCTGCGCCGACGTGGCCGCCACCCTGGAGTTCTACCGGGAACTCCTGGGCTTTGTCCCCTCCCTGACCCTCCCCGCCGACCCTCCCTATCACTGGGCCCTGGCCCGGTGCGGGGAGGTGACCCTCATGTTCCAAACCCTCTCCAGCCTGACCGCGGAATTCCCCTCCCTTCACGCCGGAGCTGCGGGGGGACCCTTGGCCCTCTACCTGGAGACGGACCGGGCACTGGACCTCTACGAGCACCTCCGGAACCGCCCCGAGCTGACCCAGCCCCTGAAGGAGACGGGGCAGGGGAAGGTGGAATTCGCCCTGACGGACCCGGACGGGCGGGTGGTGGTGCTGGTGGGAGACCGGAACCCCTCTTGCCAGGGGGCCTGTCCTCCGGTACAATCCGCCCCATGAGACAGTCGAAGGTTCTTCGCGGGGTGTTTTTCCTGTGCGCGTGTTGTCCTCGGGGGCGTTCTCGCTGACCCGACGGACGGCTCGCGTCCGCTTGGGTCCGACCTAGGCGGACCCGCCATCGGCCCTTCGGGGCTTACCCATCGAATCGATCCGGGGATCCGCCGTCGGCGGGTCCCCCTTTTTTTGTCCCACAGGGCAATGACCGAGAACGGGAGGGATGGTTTCCATGGGGTGTGGAGGACGATCGTAGAGGACTATCGGGCGGTTCGGAGGAACGACCCGGCGATCCCGGGAGGCCTGCGGGGCTCCCTGGAGACGCTGCTGTGCACCCCGGGCTTTCAGGCCCTGCTGGTCCACCGGCTGGTGCATCCGCTGCACGTCTCCCTGAAGGTGCCCGTGCTGCCCCGGCTGCTGTCCCTGGTGGCCCGGTGGTGGACGGGCATCGAGATCCACCCGGGGGCGCGCATCGCCCCGGGGGTGTTCATCGACCACGGTTCCGGGGTGGTGGTGGGGGAGTCCGCCGTGGTGGGCCGGGGCTGCGTGCTCTTCCAGGGGGTCACCCTGGGGGCCACGGGAAACGAGCGGACCTGGCAGCGCCACCCCATCCTGGAGGAGGGGGTCTTCGTGGGCAGCGGAGCCCGGGTGCTGGGCCCCGTGACCCTGGGGAAGGGGGCCCGCATCGGGGCCAACGCGGTGGTGCTGGAGGACGTACCTCCGGACACCACCATGGTGGGACCCAAGGCCCGGGCGGTGAAGGTGGGGCGGGCCCGCATCGGGAACCTGCCCGAAGGGGTCTGCCGCCAGGGGATGGAGGACCTGACCGCCCGGATGGAGTCCCTGGAGCGGGAGGTCCGGTCCCTGCGCCGTCAGCTGGAGGCGGCCCGGGGTCTGGAGGAGCGGGGAATGGAGGCGACGGGATGAGGCGCGTGGCGGACCTGGAGATCCTGCGGCACGTGGGGAACACTCCCCTGTACCGCCTGGAGGACACCGGGGGGGCTCCGGTGTGGATCAAGCTGGAGGGGAACAACCCCGGGGGTTCCGTGAAGGACCGGGCGGCCTGGGGGATGCTGCTTCGGGCGGAGCGGGAGGGCCTTCTGGTCCCGGGGGCCGCGGTGGTGGAACCCACCAGCGGCAACACGGGCATCGGCCTGGCCCTGCTGGGGTCCGCCCTGGGACTGCGGGTGGTGCTGGCCATGCCCGAGTCCATGTCCCTGGAGCGTCGGGGGCTGCTGCGGGCCTACGGGGCGGAGCTGGTGCTGACCCCCGCGGGGGAGGGGATGCAGGGGGCGGTGGAGGCGGTGGGGGAGCTGCTGGCCCAGATCCCCGGGAGCTTCACGGTGGACCAGTTCTCCAACCCCGGAAACCCCTGGGCCCATCGGGTCACCACCGCCCCGGAGATCGCCGCGGGCCTGCGGGGGGCATCCCCGGCGGCCTTCGTGGCGGGGGTGGGCACGGGGGGCACCTTCACGGGGGTGACGGGGGTCCTCAAGGCCCTCTTCCCGGACCTGCTGGGGGTGGCGGTGGAACCCGCCTCAAGCCCCCTTCTCTCCCAGGGGAGGGCGGGGAGTCACGGGATCCAGGGCATCGGGGCCAACTTCGTCCCGGCGAACCTGGACCGCTCCCTGGCGGACCGCGTCGTGACCGTGGAGGACGAGGCGGCCCGGGAGGCATCCCGCTGGCTGGCCCGGACCCACGGCATCTTTTCGGGCCTCTCCACGGGGGCCAACCTCCGGGCGGCCCTGGACCTGGCGGCCACCCTGCCCCCGGACCGGCCGGTGGTGACGATCCAGTGCGACCGGGGGGACCGATACTTGAGCGTCCTGGCCTCCTGAACCGAGAGGAGGAGGAAACCATGACGGAACGCGCCGAACCGCCCCGCTCCCCACGGAAGCGGGGTGCCCCGGACCCCCTGCAGACCCTGCCCTCCGTGGGGCCCAGCCTGGCGGCGGACCTGAGGCTTCTGGGGGTGCGGACTCCCGAGGACCTGCGGGGCCAAGACCCCCAGGACCTCTACGACCGCCTCTGCGCCCTCACGGGGACGAGACAGGACCGATGCGTGCTCTACTGCTTCCGCTGCGCCGTCCACGCCGCCTCCGTCCCGAATCCGACCCCGGAGGAACAGCTCTGGTGGAACTGGAAGGATCCCCTTCCCCCGAAACGAAGGAGTCCCGGGAGGGTTACACGTTCCTGACGAAGCCTTGCCACCCCCTTCGCCAAGGGTCTAGAATCCCCTCAGGAACGCTTCCATTCCCGGCGAAAGGGGCTGGTTTGTTTGGCTCGAAAATCTCCGGAACACCCGTTCCCCCCTTCCTGTTCCCGCAAACCCCGCGGCCACTCCTCGGGCGGCAGACCCTCTGACGGGTCTGCCGCCCTTTCGTTTCGCCGCCCCCAGGCGGCCATCGACATGGGGGACACGGTGCTCTTCGCCCTGGTCTCCGACGCCCCCCGGTCCCACCCCCTGCTGGTGCGCAACTTCCTGGGCCGGGAGAGGCTGGACCGCCTCCGCAGGCTGGCCCGGAAGGACCGGGACCGCTTCCGCAAGGAGGTGGCGGCGGTGGACCGATACGTGGAGGAGGCCTGCCACCTGGTGGTGCGCAAGTGCCTGGACCTGGGGGTGGCGGAGGTGGCGGTGGGGGGCCGGTCGGTGAAGAACCCCTACACCGTGAAGCCCCGGTCCCTTTGGGAGAACCCCCTCCTGAACCTGAGCCTCCAGCTCCTCCAGACCCTGCGGTTTCAGTGCATCCTGGGGGGCATCGACCTGCAGGTGGTGGACGAGGCCTTCACCAGCCGGGTGGATTCCCTGTGTCTCCAGCCCCTGGCGGGGGAAGGGAACCTCAAGCCCGGGCGGATGGGGCACTGCAACCGTCGGCAGTTCCTCTCCTCCTGCGGCGAGGTGATCCACCGGGACCTGAACGGGGCCATCAACATCGGGCGCCGGGCCTTCGGGGACGAGTTCGCCCGCCCCATCCTGGAGGACCAGCGCTGGCAGGACCCGGAGCTGGCGGTGGTGTTCCCCGAGGGTCCCTCGGACCCGGAACCCCTCTGGCGCTTCTCCCTGGCCGAACCCTGGGAACCCCGGACCGAGCCCTTCCGGGAGTCCCCCGAACGGCCCTGGCTGCGCCCCCAGGGGCGCCTGGTGAACTGACCCCTCAGGCCGCCCTGCGCTCTCTCCGCCGAGGCTTCAGATTTGCCAGGAACTGATCCGCCGACCGGTCCCAGGACCGGTCCAGGGCCGCCTTTCGGCAGGCCAGGGGGTCCAGCTCCCGGGCCTTTCGGCAGGCTCGCCCCAGGTCGTCCTCCAGCCAGCCCGTGACCCCCTGGTTCACCACGTCCAGGGGCCCCGTCACGGGATAGGCCGCCACGGGAACCCCGCTCGCCAAAGCCTCCAGCATGACGATGCCGAAGGTGTCCGTACGGCTGGGGAAGACGAAGCAGTCCGCCTGGGCGTAGAGCCGGGCCAGCTCCTCCCCCCTGCGGGCCCCCCAGAAGGTGACCCGGGGGTATCGACCCCGCAGCGCCTCCAGATCCGGTCCGTCCCCCACCACCCATTTCGACCCCGGAAGGTCCAGGTCCAGAAAGGCGGGAAGGTTCTTCTCCACCGCCACCCGGCCCACGTACAGGTGCAGGGGGCGGGCCCCCGGCCCCAGATCCGCCTTGGGACGGGGGCGGAAGAGTTCCGTGTCCACCCCTCGCCCCCAGGGGCGCAGGTTGTCGAAGCCCCGGTGGGACAGCTCCTCCGCCAGGCTGGGGGAGGCCACCATCAAGGCTTCCGAGGGGGCGTGGAACCACCGCAGGTAGGCGTAGAACAGGTCGCTCCCCCGACCCAGGCGGGCGTCCAGGTACTCGGGGAAACGGGTGGTGAAGGAGGAGGAGAAGGGGAAGCGGTGGAGGCGGCACCAGGCCCGGACCGCCACCCCCACGGGGCCCTCCGTGGCCAGGTGGATCGCCTCGGGGGCGAAGGCCTCCACCCGAGCCCCGGCGGTCCAGAGGTTCCAGGCCAGGCGGATCTGGGGGTAGGTGGGACAGGGAAGGGTGAGGAAGCGGTGGGGGCCCAGAAGGGCCACTTCGTGCCCTCGGGCCTCCAGGGTGCTGCAGGTTCTTTCCAGGGTCCGGACCACCCCGTTCACCTGGGGCAGCCACGCATCGGTGGCGATGAGGATGCGCATGGAATCCCTCCTTCCTGGGAGCACCCCTTGGGGGGTGCCCTCTTCAGTAAAGGAGGTCCCGGTTACGCCTTCATGACGCCTTCGCTACAGCCTCTCCACCGTCTCGGTCCCGCCGTCCGGAGCCTTCAGCCGCACCGCCAGCACCGCCCGGTCGTCGCTGGGGTCCTGGCCGTCCTCGAAGGCCACCACCGCCTCCACCACCCGGTCCACCGCCTCCTCCGGGGAGGCTGCCTTCTGGGACCGCAGCAGCTCCTCCAGCCGGGGCACCCCGAACAGCTCCCCCCGGGGGGAGAAGGCCTCGGTGACCCCGTCGGTGAAGAGGACCCACAGCTCCTCCTCCCCCAGCTCCAGGGTCTCGTCCCGATAGGCCGTCCCCGGGATCGCCCCCACGGGCAAGGCGGGGGCCACGTCGAAGAGGGACGCCGTCCCGGACCGGGTCACCCGCACCGGGGCGGGGTGCCCCGCGGAGGCGTAGACGCATCGCCCCGCGACCGGGTCCACCCGGGCCAGGAAGAGGGTGACGAACATGGCCGTGTCGTTGTCCCGGGAGAACTGATCGTTCAGGCGCTCCAGGATCCGGGCGGGGGAGAGGGCGCTTCGCCCCAGAACCCCCATGCCCGTGCGCACCGCCGCCATGAACAGGGCCGCGGGGATCCCCTTGCCCGCCACGTCCCCCATGGCCAGGAAGAGGAAGCCCCGGTCGTCCAGGAAGGCGTCGTAGAGGTCCCCCCCCACCTCCCGGGCCGCCTCCAGGCGTCCGGCCACGGCGAAGGTCTCCGTCCTGGGGAAGGCGGCGGGGAGGAGGCCCTTCTGGATCCGCGCCGCCAGGTCCAGCTCCGTGCGGCTGCGGGCGCGCTCCGCCGCGTCCCGCTCCTGCTCCTCCAGGTAGCGCAGCAGGTCCTTTCGGGCGGTCTCCAGGGCCCGGGCCAGCCGGGCGGGCTCGTCGTCCCCGGGAAACTCCGGCACGGGGACCAGCAGGTGCCCCAGGGCCAGCTCCTGGGCCGCTCCCTCCAGCACCTTCACGGGGCGGACCACCGATCGGGCCACCAGAAGCGCCGCCCCCGCCAGGAACAGCACCCCCCCCAGGGCCACCAGGGCCAGCCGTCGGTGCAGGGGCACCAGCACCGCCGTCAGGGCGCTTCGGGGCACGAAGACCCCCAGGGACCAGTCGTTGGTGGGCAGGGGCCCGAAGGTCACCCGGCCGGGCTCCCCCGTCCGGGGGTTCTCCGCCGCCAGGGTTCCCCGGTCCTGTCCCACCATCCGACGCCGCAGGTCCTCCGCCTTCCCCTCCCTCATCCGGGGAAGGTCCTCCGTTCCCGTCAGGCCGGGGACGGAGACCGCCAGCAGCTTGCCCCTCCCGGAGAGAAGGAACGCCACCCCCCCGGGGGGAAGGGAGAGGGAACGCAGCAGGTCCGAAAGCCACTCCAGAGCCACGTCCCCCGTGACCACCCCGGCGAAGCGCCCCTGGGCGTCCCGGAAGGGGACTCCGAAGGTGGTCATGAGGACCTCCCCTCCCCCCTCGTCGAAGTAGGGCTCGCTCCAGCAGGGCTGATCGAGTCCCTGGGGCAGGAGGTACCAGGGGTGGTTCCGGTAGTCGTAGCCCCCCCGGGAGAGGTCCCGGTAGGTCAGCCCATCTCCCCGTCGGAACAGGTAGGGCGCCGCGGGGCGCCCCAGGGAGGCGGGGGAGAAGGCCGCACAGGAACCGTACAGGGTGGGGTTGTCCTCCAGGGTCCGCTCCAGGGCCCCGCGGGCCTCCTCGGGCCCCAGGGTCCGGAAGGAGAGGCGCGCCGCCAGCTCCCGCACCGCCGCCTCCGCATCCCCCAGGCGGGCGTCCACCTCCGCCCCCGCCTGGTAGACCTGGGCGTCCACGGTACGCTGCACCTGCTCCTGAAGCAGGGACTCCGTCAGGACATAGCCCATCCACAGGACCCCGGCGAAGACCCCCCCAGCGCCGAAGAGCACCCACAGGGCCACCCTGCGGGCCATGCCTCCCCGCCGCTTAGGCCCCGCCGAGGGGGAAGGGGTCATGGGCGGTTCCGAAACCGCAGGGTCAGGACGTTCTCCTCCCCCTCCCGGGCGTAGGAAGCCTCATCCTCGGGCATCTCGTCGGGGCAGGTCTTCCGCTCCGGGGGGAAGGGGAACTCCAGGGTCTCCCCTCGATCCCGCACCTGGACCTCCACCTCCCCCGGGCGGGCTCCCACCACCAGGCAGACGCTTCCGGGGCGATCCCCGAACCCCCGGAGGGCCACCCGGAGGAAGGCCGCCTCCACCGTCCGCTCCACGTCGTCCAACCGAAGCCGGGACAGCCCCGCAGGGGTGGAGGCGGCCCGGGCGAACCCCGCCGCTTCCCCCGCGAAGCCCCTCCGGGCGGGGACGATGCGCTCCCGGATCTCCTGACCGTCCGGGGACTTCAGGAGCCGGCGGGACACGGTCCGTCCTCCTTCAGCTCCACCAGGGCGCCGAATCCCGCCAGGTCCAGGACCTCCCGCACCACCCCGCGGGTGCCCACCAGGACCAGCCGCCCTCCCTGGGGCTTCAGACGCTTCACCGCCCCCAGGAACACACGAAGCCCCGCGCTGGACACGTACTCCAGGTCCCGACAGTCCAGCTCCAGATCCCGAGCCCCTCCGTCCAGCCAACGGGACACCTGCTCCTCCAGGGCCGGGGCCGTGGCGGTGTCCAATCTCCCCTGAAGCCGGGCTCCGACCTCCGGCGCCCCTCGGGTCTCCGTGAAACTCAAGGTCATTCTCCCTCACCTCCGTGGAATCGCTCTCTCCCCAGGCTCAGGCCTCCGGATCGTTGCTCCGAACCCGTTCCAACACGCGCCTCCCCCAGGGGGAGGCGGTGGTCACCTTGTCGTAGTCCAGGGGCCCCTCGAAGACCCGCTGCATCAGGAACCGGTCCCCCCGCACCTCGTCGGGCAGGGCCCCCACGGGGAAACACCCCAGGGGCTCCAGCCCCGCCGCCAGGGCCGGCGTCCCCGGGTCCTCCAGGGGAAGGCGCAGGGTCACCGCGCCGGCCTTCCGGAGACGGAACTCCCGAAGCCGCTTTCCCAGGACGCTCAGGGTACCCCGCCCCACCGAATCCACCTCCAGGGTCCCCAGGGCCAGGATCTCCGAGTAGTCCGCCCCCACCAGCCCCGGCCCCTCCGGCGGAGAACCCTCCACGGAAGCCTCCCGGAAGGGAAGGCCCAGGGCCTCGTAGACCTCCCCCAGGAAGTCCCGGTGCCTCTCGGGAAGGTACAGGGTGCGCTCTCGGCGGGTCCCCCGGGGCAGATACTGTACCATGAGGCTCAGGCGCTGTTCCGGGGTCCCCCCCAGGGCCTTGAAGTCCATGGACCCCGGGTAGGCCCCGGGGAGGAGGGCGCACTCCACGAACCCCCCGGCCCGGGCGGCCTTCTGGGAGGCGGGGTGGACGGTGACGGACTGGACGAAGAACCCCCGGAACCCCCGGCGCGTCCCCTCCTCCAGCAGCCGGTCCGTCAGCCCCTTCAGAAGACCCAGCCCCCGGTAGGGGGGCTTCACGAAGGCCATGCCCAGCTCGCAGCTTCCGTCCCGGGGGTTGTGCACCTCCAGGGCCGCATGCCCCAACACCTGATCCCCCGCCGCCGCCACCAGGGAGACCACCTTCCCCGCCTCGTTGAGGGCCCGGACCCGGTCGGGGTAGTACAGATGGGGGTTGGGGTAGGAGTTTCCGTAGGAGCGCCAGGCGCAGCGGCTCACCTCCACCGCCTCCCGGGGATCCATGGGACGGTAGACCACCTCCGCCGGGTCCACCGGCGGGGCGGGGGGTTCCGTCGGGGCGGGGGCCTCCGCCGCCGAGGGGGTGGAGAAGTACTTCACGTAGCGAAGGGTGCGCCCCCCCGGGCCCTCGTCGTCGAAGGAGGTCTCGTCGGTCACCCCCCGGAGCAGCAGAAAGCCCAGGCCCTCCCCCGCTCCCGCCAGGAGGGCCTCCGGGGTGAGCCGTTCGGGACAGACCGCCTCGTAGGGCTCCCCCTCCTCGTGGAGGGACACCTCCAGCCCCAGGGGGACCCGTCGAAAGGCCACCCGGTAGGTCTCCACCGCCCCGGGATGGACGGCAAAGGTCACCGCCTCCTCCAGGGCCAGACGCAGCTCCTCCCCCCGGCGGCCGTCGAACCCCGCCCTCTCCGCCAGCAGGGCCTGGCAGGTCTGGAGAAGCTCCAGCCCCTCCGGCCCCGGGGGCACCTCGATCCCGCAAAGCAGACGCCCGATCATGTCCACTCCTCCCTCGTCCTCCCCGGCGAGGAGGGTCGCTCACATTGTCGCATAGATAGCCTATCCATTGAAAGAGGGAAACGTCCTCCTCGTCAGGAATCGGGGTTTGTTTTTCCCGTCTCCGTGAACCGAAAGCGCCGAAAGGAGGCCAGCGCCCCCGCGAAGAGCCCCAACCCCGCCGCGGCGGCCCAGGGGCTTGTCCCCAGGCTCCTGCGGAAGGGGGCGTCGTAGCCGATCCCCGTGCGGGCGCAGAGGGTCTTCATCTCCAGGAGGTGCAGCACCGGAAGGCCCCGGCGCAGGGAGCGGCCGATCACCCCGTCCCCCGCCTGCCCCCCCTGGGAGGGATCCAGCAGCCCCGGCTGGAGGGCCAGCACCGCCTCCCGGTCCCCCAGATTGGCGTGGGACCCCCCCACGCTCACCACCAGCTTGGGGTGCACCGATTCGATCAGAGCCATCTTGCGGTCCGTCATGCCCCGAAGCCGCTGCTCCGGCGTCCCGGAGGCGGTCCACAGGGGCACCCCGTCCTCCCGGGCGACCCGCTCCAGCAGGACCCGCCCCTCCTCCGAGAGCCCCCCGCCGGTTTCGTAATCCCCCCCCAGGGTGTACGCGACGGGCAGGGTGCGCAGGAACCCCTCCCGGCGGAGGAAGCGCCCCATGGCGGGCCAGGGGAACTGGGGCCGGTTGGCCCCCCAGGTGGAAGATCCCAGGGAGACCACCAGGGTGACCTCCAGCCCCGCGCTCTCCGCCGCCGCCAGGGCGGAGAAGAGGAGCCCCGGAAAGGAGGAGGAGGAGAACAGGACGATCCGGTCCCCCGGAACCAGCCCTGCCTGCCGGAACCACCGGAGGCACTGGACCCCGAAGAGGGGGTTCGCGGCGGTGCGCTTGGCCGGAAGCTCCCCCAGGGTGGTGGTGAGGGGGCTCCACTCCACCCCCACGAAGCCCGTCCGCTCCGGGTCGTCCTGCCGGGAGAGGGGCAGCCCCAGGGCCTCCTGGTGGGCCCACAGGGCCCCCTGGGCGGCGCGGATGCGCTGGACCAGCCGGGCCTCCTCCGGGGTCAGTCCGGGAGCGAAGGCGTAGAGGACCCCCAACAGGGCGACCGCCAGGAACACGAGCCTGCGGGGGAAGGAAGGGACGCTCATCCCAGAAGCAGCCCCGCCGCCAGGGCCGCCGCGGCCCCCACGGAACAGGCCCCCGCCAGGGTGGGGAGGGCTCCCTGGCGCTGCACGTCCGCCGCCACCAGCCCCGGCACCACCCAGCCCAGCCAGAGGGACCCCAGGGGGAAACGGACCTCCACCAGGGCCCGGACCGCCAGGGCCAGCAGCAGGGCCGCCCCCAGGCGCTCCCGGCCGTAGAGGCCGAAACGGCGCACCCCCAAAGCCAGGGGAAGGGCCAACAGCACCCCGATGCCCAGGGCGGCGGCGAGGCGCGAGGGTTGGGAGGCGTGCAGCGCCAAAAGCCCGGGGGTGAGGATGCCCCCGCACCCCCAGCCGGTGCGGTGGGTGTAGACCAGGCCCAGCAGGATGCCCAGCCCCAGGATGAGGGTTTCCGGTTCCATCAGACCCCTTGCCCCCCTTCCCTCCGGGTCCGCAGCAGCTCCAGGGGGGATCCCGCCACGTTGCCGCACCCGAAGACCCGCCCCCGGCTTTCGACCCACCGGGCCAGGTCCTCCCCCCCCGTCAGGTCCCGCCAGGTCCCCAGCCCCCCGGGCCCGCGCCGGGGGGCGAAGCGCCCCCAGAAGGACCGGTCCCGGGAGAAGACCACCTCCCTCCAGGGTCGCCGGGCGATCCAGGGCAGGAAGGCCGCAAGCCGCCCGGGGCGGTCCGGCCGATGGTGGTAGAGCAGTGTGGTCTCCTCCGGGGTCCACCCCGTGGCCTCGAAAAGCCGCTCCGTGCTCTCCGGCTCGTTGGCCGCGAAGGCGGAGGCCAGACGGGCCGCCCCCAGGGGGAGGACCCGGTAGTCCGCCACGTCCGGAGGCAGGGCGACCATGCCCCGACGGGCGGACGCCCCGTCCAGCCCCAGTCCTTCCAGGGCCGCCAGGGCCAGGCCCCGGTTCTCCGCCCCGAAGGGGGCCTCCCCGAACAGGGGTTCCTCCGGCCGGGCCTCCCGCAGGGGGGAGCGGGGCAGCAGCCTCCGGACCCAGGGCAGGGCCTCCCGCCCCGCCGCCACGGGACACCCCTCGGGGATCCCCGCCGCCAGGGCCCGGGCCGCCCCCTCCTCCCCGGGATCCCAAGCCTCCGGGTGGTCCGGCCGGGCGTTGGTCCACACCACCAGGCAGGGGACCAGCCACCGGGCCGCCAGGGGCTGGAGGTCCGGGGCCACGGCGCTGTTCTCCAGCACCACCGACGCCCCCGGGGGCACCTGTCCCAGCCACCAGCGCATCTCCTCCACGTGGGCGGGGGCGGTGCGTTCGATGAGCCGCTCTCCCCCCGGGCCGATCTGCCGGGGCAGCACCCCGGTGATGCGCCCCCAGGCGGGGACGCCGCAGGCCTCCAGGCCCGCGCAGAGAAGCCGCACCAGGGAACTCTTCCCTCGGGAACCCGTCACCAGAATCCGGTGGGACCGTTCCCCCCGAAGCCCTTCCTCCCGTTCCTCCACCCCGCACCCCTCCCGACAGACCATCATTATAGAGGGGCAAGGGACGAACCTTCATGAGGTTTCCGTTCCCCTGGGGATCGAAACGCCTTCAGGCTTCTGAAAGCGGTTTTACAGAAGAGTTACCAGATGCTACATTTCGGGCTAGGGAGGTCCACCAATGCCCCCCTAGCCCCCACAAGGAGGTCCACAACCATGATCCTAGCCCTGCGCAACCTGTCCATCCGCGCGCGACTGACCCTTCTGCTCTCCGTCCTGCTGCTCTGCATGGCGGGGCTTTCCTTCTACCTCACCGGGGTGGTCCGCTCCACCAAGGACCAGGTCCGACAGGTCTACAAGGAAAGCTCCCAGACGGTGCGTTTCGCCCTGGAGACCAGCGCCCACATGACCGCCGCGGAGGTGGCCCTCTACCGGGGCATGAACGCCGACGATCCCAACAGGATCGCGGAGTACTCCGCCACCGCCTTCGACGAGGCGGGGAAGATCACCGAGTCCAACAAGGCCTTCGCCAAGGTCCTGGAGAAGACCCCGGAGGGGCGCAAGCTCCTCTCCCGGTGCAACCAGGCCTTCTCCGCCTGGGAACCCCTGGTCTCGGAGGTGGCGGACCTCATCCAGGGCGGGGCCAACGTCTCCATGATCCTGGACGGGCTGAACAACATGGTGGCCCAGTCCAAGGTCTTCAAGGCGGTGATGGACGAGGCGGTCACCCAGACCACCAAGGACATGGAGGCCCAGGAGAAGGCCCTGGACGCCCGCCTCGCCGCCGCCTCCACCACCGCCCTGGTGGTCACCCTGGCCGCGGCGGCCCTGGCCCTGCTGGTGGGGATGGCCATCGCCAACTCCATCGCCGGACCGGTGAAGCGCACCATGGAATCCCTGGACCGGGCGGCGGAGGCCCTGGACCTCACCCAGCGGGCGGACGAGTCCGGCCGGGACGAGCTGTCCGCCATGAGCCGGTCCCTCAACGGCCTGCTGGCCCGGTGCCAGGAGGCCCTCTCCACGGTGTACACCCTCCAGGCCCAGGTGTCGGAGCACGCGGAAAGCTTCTCCGCCATCGCCCAGGAGACCTCCGCCTCGGTGCAGGAGGTCCGGGCCGGGGTGGGGGAGACGGCGGCGCAGATGGACAACCTGGCGGCGGGGACGGAGCAGATCAACGCCTCGGTGCAGGAGGTGGCTGCGGGGGCCCAGTCCACGGCGGAACGGAGCACCGAGGTGGCCTCCCAGGTCTCCCGGGCCCAGGGAGCGGCGGAGGAGGGCATCACTGCGGTGCGCCAGGTGGTCCGGCAGGTCCTGGACGTGGCCCGCACCACCCGGGACTCGGAGAAGAGCGTCCAGGAGCTGGCGGATCGGGCGGAGCAGATCCGCTCCTTCGTGGGCAGCATCGGCCAGATCGCCGACCAGACCAACCTCCTGGCCCTCAACGCCGCCATCGAGGCGGCCCGGGCGGGGGAGGCGGGGCGCGGTTTCGCCGTGGTGGCGGAGGAGGTGCGCAAGCTGGCGGAGGCCTCCAACGATGCGGCCAAGAACATCGCCGACCTGGCCCAGCAGATCGTTTCGGACCTGGACTCGGTGACCCAGGGGGCCGCGGCCAGCGCCAAGTCCTCCGACGGCGCCCGGGTCCAGGCGGAGCAGACCCAGCAGGCCATCGACCGCATCCTGGAGGCCCTGGGACAGATCACCCACGCCTCCCAGGACATGGCGGCGGTGTCGGAGGAACAGGCCGCCTCCTCCGAGGAGATCGCCGAGGCGGTGCAGAACATGTCCGGGCGCACCCAGAAGGCCGCCCAGTCCGTGGAGTCCATCGAACAGCGCATGGACGAGGTGGCCCGCACCAGCGAGCAGGTGGCCCGGCAGTCCGGGGACCTCTCGGAGCTGGCGTCGGAGCTGCGCCGCCAGGTGGGGCAGTTCGTCCTGACCGCATCGTCCACCCCCCAGCTCCCCTCGGGAGACCGGCCCGCCCTGAAGGGCTAGGCCCTCCCGCCAAACCGCTTCGCCGCGCCGGACACCCCCTCGGGTGCCCGGCGCTTTTCGTCCCGCCCTTCCCCTGTCGCCTTTCCTGTTGTATCGTGGCAGAACCCCCAAGGAGGTGTGCCATGCCTTCTCCGTCCCCTTCCTCTTCCTTCAAGCACCGCCGCTTCCGACCGGCCCTGATTCTGGCCGGGCTCCTCTACCTGGCGGGCGTCCTGGGCTACGCGGGTTGGGTCTACGCCACTTCCCAACGGGACGTGACGGCTGCCGCCGACCGCCGCCTGGAGGCGGGGGCCCGGGGGCTCAAATACCTCCTCCCCCGGGATTTCCACGACCGGGCCCGGGGACCCGAGGACATCCCCCACGACGAAGAGCTGCGCCTGAGGGACCTGGTCAACCGCTACGCCGGGGAGATGGGCTTCGTCTACACCTACACCCTGGCGGAACGGGACGGGAAGTTCTACTTCGCCTCCTGCACCCTGACGGACCAGCAGATGCGGGAACGGGAAGTCTGGTACTTCTACCCCTACGACGACATCCCCCGGGAGTTCGTCCAGGCCTTCCGCACCGGCAAGCCCGCCTTCGTCTCCTACCGCGACCAATGGGGCTCCTTCCGCTCCATCGCCCTGCCCGAGACCTCCCCCGGAGGGGTGCGCTACCTGGCCTGCGCGGACCTGGACATCCGGTTCATCCAGACCCTGACCCGCTGCAAGGCCCTGGAGGCCCTGGGCACGGGGCTCTTCTTCCTCCTCCTCTCCCTTCCTGCGGTGCTGCTGTTCCACATCCTGAACCGGGCCCTGAAGCGGGAGATCCAGGCGACGGAAGAGGGGGAGGAGCGGCTGCGCCTGGCGGTGGAGAGCACGAACCTGGCCCTGTGGGACCTGAACGTGGCCACGGGAACCCGAACCACCAACCCCCGCTACGAGGAACTTTTCGGCCCCCTGGAGGGCGACGCCGCCACCTCCTGGCTCCTGGGGATCCTCCCGGAGGACCGGGACCGGGTGCGCCAGGCCTGGGAGGACCACCTGGAGGGCAAGACCCCCCTCTACGAGTGCGAATTCCGCCGCCGCACCGCCGCGGGGGACACCCTCTGGGTGCTGGACCGGGGCAAGGTCTTCCAGCGGGACCGGAAGGGACAGCCTCTCCGGGTGGTGGGGGCGGTGCTGGACATCACCCCCCGCAAGCAGGCCGAGGAGATCCTCCGGCACGCCAAGGAGAACGCCGAGGCGGCCAGCCGGGCCAAGAGCACCTTCGTGGCCCGGATCAGCCACGAGATCCGCACCCCCCTGAACGCCATCCTGGGGTACACCCAGCTCCTCAAGGAGCGGGAGGAGGTGCGGGCGCTCCCGGGGGAGCTTCGGGAGTGGCTGGACACGGTCAGCCGCAGCGGCCACCACCTGCTCACGGTGGTGGAGGACGTGCTGGAGATGAGCCGCATCGAGGCGGGACGCCTGGTGCTCCAGGAGCGGGACTTCGACCCCCGGGCCCTGCTGGGGCAGATCGAGGAGATGCTGCGCCTCCGGGCGGAGGAAAAAAGCCTGCGCCTCTTCCTGGAACGTACCGACACCCTCCCCAGGAGCCTCCACGCCGACGAGGGAAAGGTGCGGCAGGTGGTCATCAACCTGGTGGGCAACAGCCTGAAGTTCACCACCCAGGGCTCCGTCACCCTCTCCGTGGGCTGGACCCCCCTGGAGGGGTCCTGGGAGGCCCCCCGGGTGAAGGTCTGGATTCGGGTGGAGGACACGGGGCCGGGCATCCCCCTGGGGCTCACGGACAAGCTCTTCGAGCCCTTCGAACGGGGTCTGGAGGGGCGGGGGGGCACCGGGCTGGGGCTGGCCATCAGCCGCCAGTTCGCCCGGTTCCTGGGAGGGGACCTGATCCTGGAGCGGAACGCCCCGGGACGGGGCTGCTCCTTCCTGTTCACCTTCCCCGCCGTCGCCCCGGAGGGGCTCCCCCGGAGGGAGGAAGCCCCCATCCCCGCAGCTCCGGAGGCCGCTCCGGCGCGGCCTGCCCTCCCCCTGCCGGAGGACGTGATCCGGGACCTCCGGAGCGCCGTGGCCCAGGGAGACGCCCTGACCCTGCGACGACTCATCGCAGAACTGGCCAAGACGGAGCCCCGGGAGGCGGAACACCTGTCCATCCTGGCGGAGGAGTTCGACTATCTGGACATCCAGGCCCTGCTGGAAGGGAGTGACCCCCATGCGGACCGATGAAACGGGCACCATCATGATCGTGGACGACACCCCGGCAAACCTGAAGCTCCTGGACCGGATGCTTCGGGTCCTGGGGTACCAGGTGTTCAGCTTCCCCCGAGGGGACCTGTTCCTGGCCGCCGCCAAGACCAGCCCGCCGGACCTGGTGCTGCTGGACATCGACATGCCCGACCTGGACGGGTTCGCGGTGTGCCACCTCCTGAAGGCGGACCAAGCCCTCAAGGACGTGCCGGTGCTCTTCCTGAGCGCCCTGCACCAGGTCCAGGACAAGGTCCGGGCCTTCGACGAAGGGGGGCTGGACTACATCACCAAGCCCTTCCAGCTTCCCGAACTGGGGGCCCGGATCCGCACCCACCTCAAACTCCGCCGGCTCCAGCGGGAACTGGAGGCGGCCAACCGGGACCTGCATGCCCGGATTCAGGAACAGGGGAAGGAACACTCGGAGGTCCAGCTGGCCATGATCCAGGCCCTGGCCAAGCTGGCGGAGTTTCGGGACGACAAGACCGGACACCACCTGGACCGGGTGCGGCGCTACTGCCGCATCCTGGCCGCCAAGGCGGCGGAGCACCCGGACTTCGCCGGGACGGTCACCCCGGAATTCGTGACCCTCTTCACCGATGCGGGACCCCTGCACGACATCGGCAAGGTGGGCATCCCGGACCGGATCCTCCACAAGCCGGGGCCCCTTTCCCCGGAGGAGTTCGAGGAGATGAAGGACCACGTCGCCCTGGGGGCCCGGACCCTGGAGGAGGTGCAGGAGCGGTACCCCCGAAACCCCCTGGTGGGCATGGGCCTCCTGGTGATCCGACACCACCACGAGCGGTGGGACGGCACGGGCTACCCCGAGGGGCTGGAGGGAGAGGCCACCCCCCTGGCAGGGCGCCTCATGGCCCTGGTGGACGTGTACGACGCCCTGCGCTCCCCCCGGTGCTACAAACCCGCCCTGAGCCACGCCGAGGCCCGGACCCTCCTGGAAGAGGGGCGAGGGACCCAGTTCGACCCCCGGATCCTGGACCTGTTCCTCCAGGTGGAGGAGGACTTCGACCAGGTCTTCCAGAGGCTGTCGGAGTAGGGACCGCGCAAAGGAGTGGGGCGGCCCGACGGGCCGCCCCCTTGCCCTTGCCTCTCCCCCGGGGCTATTGCCCCGACTCCAGCTTGGGCACCCGACCCCCGTCACACCCCGAGACGTTCCCGGAGAGCCTCCTGGAGGGTGCTGGAGAAGTTCACGTGGGCCTCCAGGGCCAGCTCGTTGAGCCACCTGGGGATGGTGACGTTCTTGCTGACGGACTTTTGGGACTCTTCCTTTCGGAGGGTGTCCAGACGCACGTCGATCAGGACGGTCACCTCTCCCTCTTCGGGGCGGAGCTTGCCCACCGGGGTAGGGACGGGGAGGGGGTCGCGATCCTCTTCCAGGCAGAGCAGATGCCCTCCCAGGGCGTCCCGGGCGCTGACGATGGCGTCGGCGTACCCCTCCCCGAAGGTGACGCACCCGGGAAGGTCGGGGAACCGCACGTTGACGTAGGTCCCCTCCTCGGAGAGCAACGCGGGGTAGACCCTCACATCCTTGCCTCTTTTCATCGCCCATCTCTCCTCTCCAAAGGACCGGGGGTGTCCTGCAATCCCGCCTGCCGCAGGATGTTCCGTCTGGTACCTTCCGGAACGTCCTTTCGAGGATGCTTCACCGTCACCTTGCCCGGCTTGGTGGGATGCTTGAAGTGGTGGTGGCTCCCCCGAGCCCGCATCAGAACCCAGCCGTCCTCTTGGAGCTGTCTGATCAGGTCCCGGGAACTGCCGATCCGAACCACCCCCTGCCTGGGTCCAGGATAACGCGCACAGAAACGCGCATCAAGCCCTGGAGAAAGCCACCCTCCTCCCTGGAAGCGAGGCTTTCTCAAGAGTCAAGGGAGGGGCGACCCTTGCGGGTCGCCCCTCCCTTGACGGACATCACGGTACCTTGTGCGGTTTCCCCCGGGGCTATTGCCCCGAATCCAGCTTCAGCACCCGACCTCCGTCGGTTCCCGCCCGGGGAGCGGTGATCTCCACCACCCCGTGGGCGAAGGACGCCTGGGCCTTTTCCGGGTCCACCTCGAAGGGGAAGGAGACCTCGTAGTTGATCCTGCGGCTGCACTTGCGGCAGTAGTAGGTCTTCCCCTCCTCCTGCGCCGGGGGGGTCTCCTGGTCCTCGGCGGAGCGGATCACCACCTTGTCCTTGAAGACCCGAAGCTCCACCTTGGAGGGGTCGACCCCCGGGACCTCCAGGGAGAGGTGCACCGCCCCGTCCGCCTCGTACATCTCCACCCCCCGCATCCCCGAGAGGGTGCCGAAGAATCCGTCGAACACCCGATCCACGTCGTGGAAGAACGTCTCCGGATCCGCCAGGAAACTCCTGCTGCGCCGATTGGTTCCGTACGGTGTGATGCCCCACATGACTTTCGACCTCCTTCGATCGGGACGAGCCCGAGATCTAACCTTATCTGACCTAGAGGAAGTATAGACCCATTGGTCAGGACAAGTCAAGGGGTTCCGGGGAGAACGTGCGGGACAGCCGACTCCGGTTCGAGAGGGGCGGTTTTTCCCGGACCCCTTGAGGGCAAACGTCCCGAGGAAGCCTTGACGGAAGGTAGGGGAGGGGCTAGGGTGGGGGCAATTCGACCGACAGTCAGTCGGCAAGGAGGGAGCCCCATGTCACGATCCCCCACATCTTCCGCCCCCGCACCAGGGAGGCGGGAGTCCATCCTGGACGCGGCGGAGGACCTGTTTCTCCGGCAGGGCTACGAGGGCACGTCGGTACACCAGGTGGTGCAGCGGGTGGGCATCGCCCAGGGGACCTTCTACTACCACTTCCCCTCCAAGGAGGCGGTGCTGGACGCCCTGGTGGAGCGGGCCCTGCACCCCTTCGGGGAGGCCGCCCGGGCCCGGGCGACGGAGGACCGCCCCCCCTGGGAGCGGGTGGTGGAGGTGCTCTCCCAGGTGCTGCGGATCCGCAGCGAGCGGGGACCCCTGATGGCCTACATCCATCGGGAGGGGAACCTGAAGCTCCACGAGACCTTCCTGCGGCGGGTGAAGGAGCGCTTCGAACCCCTCCTGATCTCCCTGCTGGAGGAGGGGATGGCCTCGGGGACGCTGCACGTCCACGCCCCGGAGGAGACCGCCTCGTTCCTCCTGGTGACGGCGGAGTATCTCTTCGACTCCCCCCACTGGCTGGGGGATCCGAGGGCCTACGAGGCCCAGCTGAAGGTGGCCGCCTCGGTGGTGGAGGGGCTGCTGGGGCTGCCCCACGACGCGGTGGACCTGGACCTGCTAGGGGGGCGGAAGGGATGATCGGGGACCCGAAGCTGGACGCGGGAACCGAACGAGCCCGCCTGGCGGCCCGGGTCTCCTGGGTGGGCCTGGTGGTGAACCTGCTCCTCACGGGGTTCAAGTACGCCGCGGGCTTCCTGGGGCACAGCGGGGCCATGGTGGCGGATGCCACCCACTCCCTGTCGGACCTGATCACCGACGTGGCGGCGGTGGTGGGGTTCAAGATGGTGGCCAAGCCCATCGACGCCTCCCACGACTACGGCCACGGGAAGATCGAGACGCTCCTGGCGAACCTCTGCGGCCTGTTCCTCCTGGCGGCGGGGCTGTTCCTCCTCTGGGGAGGGGGGACGAACCTCTACAACGCCCTGGCCCGGGGGGAGGTGCTCCCCCAGCCGGGATTCATCGCCTTTGCCGCCGCGGGGATCTCCGTGGTCTCCAAGGAGATCCTCTACGTCTACACGATCCGATGGAGCCGGCGTCTGGACAGCTCCGCCCTGGCCGCCAAGGCCTGGGACCATCGGTCCGACGCCCTGTCCTCCGTGGGCACTCTGGTGGGCATCGGGGGGGCCCTCTTTCTGGGAGAGCGGTTTCGGATCCTGGACCCGTTGGCGGCGGTGGTGGTGAGCGTTTGCATCCTCCGGGTGAGTCTGCCCCTCATCCGGGAGAGCCTGGACGAACTGCTGGAGGCGTCCCTGGACGAGGAGCGGGAGGGGCAGATCCAGGCCCTGATCTGTTCCGTCCCGGGGGTGAAGGGCTGCCACGCCCTGCGGACCCGGAGGATCGGGGCCGCCACCGCCGTGGAGGCCCACGTGCTGGTGCCCCGGGAGCTGTCCATCGTGGAGGCCCACGACGTCGCCACCCGGGCGGAGCGGGCCCTGGAGGGAAGCCTTCGGGGACAGCTCTTCGTGAACCTCCACGTGGAGCCCCTGCCGGAACCGGGACACCCCCACCGGGAGGGGGCCCTCTCCTGGGAGGGGGAGGAGGAAGAGGGGAGGGGTGGGCCATGATTTCCCTGATCCGGGGGGGACCCCGACTGCTCCTCCTCCAGACGCCCCATCCGGAGGAGCTGGAGGCCTTTCTGCTGCGCCGGGCCCGGGCCCGGACCTACGCTCTCCTGGACGCCTTCGACCAGGCGGGGGAGCAGGACACCCTGGTCTTCCTGGTTCCCCCCGACACCCCTCCCTCCCTGGCCGCCCGGGTGGTAGGGGCCCCGGAGGACCCCGCCTCCCTGCTGGCGGCCCTGTTCAACCACTCCCTGTCCCCCCTGGTGCGGCGGGCCGACCTGCTGCCGGGGTTTCTGATCCTCCGGACCCTGGGGGAGGCGGACCGGACCATCGACCGCCTCCGGGAGGAGTTCTCCGCCCGGGAGACCACCCTGGACCGGCAGATCGAGGGGCTCTTCCACCTTCCCGGCACCACCCTGGCGTTCACCGAGGCCCCCCTGGGACATCGGCTTCCCCTGAAGGCCCTGCACGACCGGGTACTGCTGGTGCCCCTCCCCCAGGGGGAGCTGCTGGCCACCCTGCGGTCCCGGAGCCTGCGCCTCCTCCTGGAGGGGCAGGGACACCGGGAGGGGTGGGTGGCGGACGTGCGGCTCTTCGATCAGTGGGAACGCTACGACCTGCACCACGAGCGGTTCCTTCGGGTCGTGGAGGCCCTGGAGCTGGGGCTTCTGGTGGGGGAGTCCTGGGTGCGGGACTTCCCCCGCTTCATGATGGAGGTGCGGGTCTTCCAGATGCGCTTGGTGTCGTTTCTCCCCCCCCGGGACCTCAAGGAGGTGCTCCTGGGGCTGGAGTACGACGACCGGGGACAGCGGGTGGCGGACTTCGACCTGTACGTGGAGGACCGGAAGGTGAGCTGGACGGAGGAACCCCGAAGGCGGGAGGCCCGCCCCAACCGGGCGGACCTGGGGCTTCGGTGCCGGGGAACCCTGGAGGAGCGCCTCTCTCCGGAGGCCCGGGCCGCCCTGGTCCGATTGGACCAGGCGCTGCGGGAACGGCAAAGTTGAACGGGACAGGCGGCGGGAAAACAGGTTAGACTATTCGGTAGAGTCGGAACCTTGAGGGAGGGGATGCGGATGGAAGAGACGAGGACCGCGACGTGCTGCCCCGCAAAGGCGGCGATCCTGGACTTCGGGGGCGTCCTCGCCGAGGAGGGATTCCACGCCGCCCTGGAGAAACTGGCGCAGGACTACGGCAAGGACCCCCAGCAGATGAAGGAAGAGGCGGAGGAGGAGCTGTTCCGCTCGGGCTACCTCACCCGAGGCTGCGGGGAGGAGGCCTACTGGGAGGCCTTCCGGGAGCGCACGGGCATCGAGGAATCGGACCGGCAGCTCCGCGCCCGGGTCCTGGCGTCCTTCGTCCTGCGGCCCCACATGCTGGACCTGGTGGTGCGGCTCCGCCAGGCGGGGATCCGGGTGGTGATCCTGAGCGATCAGACCAATTGGCTTTCGGAGCTGGACGAGAAGACCCCCTTCTTCCATCTCTTCGACCGGGTCTTCAACAGCTACCGCACCGGCCACACCAAGAAAGACCCGGAGGCCTTCAGGGAGGTGCTGCGCTACCTGAACCTGCCCCCGGAGGCCACCCTCTTCGTGGACGACCGGAAGTCCAACGTGGAGACCGCCCGATCCCTGGGGATGCAGGCCATCCTCTACACGGACCGGGAGAGCTTCTACCAGGCGTTCTGGGAGCACTGGATCTGACGCCGGGTCCCTTCGGGACCCCAACCCCAAAGGGAGGCGATTCCATGACCCCACAGCGACCCCTCTTGGCGATCCTCTGCGGCGGCGGCCCCGCCCCGGGGATCAACAGCGTCATCAGCGCCGTCACCATCGAGGCCCGCAAGCACGGATGGGAGGTCCTGGGGATCTACGACGGCTTCTCCCATCTGGCCAAGGGGGTCCTGGAGGCGACGCCCCTCACCATCGACGGGGTGAGCCGCATCCACACCGAGGGGGGCAGCCTGCTGCGGGTGTCCCGGCACAACCCCACGACCCGCCCGGAGGAGATGACCCGGACGGTGGACACCCTCCTGGAAGCGGGGGTGACCCACCTGGTCACCATCGGGGGGGACGACACGGCCTTCACCGCCTCCCGGGTGGCCCAGGAGGCCCTCAAGGGCCGCAGCACCCTGCTGCGGGTGGCCCACGTGCCCAAGACCATCGACAACGACCTGCCCCTGCCGGAGGGGATCCCCACCTTCGGCTTCGAGACCGCCCGGTCCCTGGGGGCCCGGCTGGTGTCGAACCTCATGGTGGACGCCAAGACCACCGGGCGGTGGTACATCTGCGTGGCCATGGGGCGGGTGGCGGGACACCTGGCCCTGGGGATCGGCAAGAGCGCCGGAGCCACGGTGACGGTGATCCCCGAGGAGTTCTCCGGGCGCATCCCCCTGCGTCACCTGGGGGACCTGCTGGTGGGGTCCATCGTGAAGCGGGTGGTGGCGGGACGGAACTACGGAGTGGCGGTGGTGGCGGAGGGGCTCATCGAGAAGATCCGGGTGGAGGACCTGGAGGCCATCGACTCCATCGAACGGGACGAGCACGGGCACCTGCGCTACGCGGAGGTGAACTTCTCCGACGTGGTGCGCCGCCAGGTGGCTTCCTCCCTCAAGGAGCTGGGGCTGAAGGCGACCCTCACGGACAAGGAGATCGGCTACGAGGTGCGCTGCGCCCCCCCCAACGCCTTCGACGTGGAGTACACCCGCAACCTGGGCTTCGGGGCCTTCGAGTACCTGCGCCAAGGGGGCACCCACGCCATGGTGACCATCCAGAACAACCGCATCGTCCCCATCCCCCTGGAGGACCTGCTGGACCCCGCCACGGGGAAGACCCAGATCCGCCGGGTGAACGTGGAGTCGGTGCAGTACCGCATCGCCCGGGAGTACATGATCCGCCTGGAGCGGGAGGACCTGGCGGACCCGGAGAAGCTGGCGGCCCTGGCGAAGGCGGCCCGCATGGAGCCGGGGGACTTCGCGGCGCGCTTCGGCCCCGTGGCGGGGATCTGACCCCGGACGCGACGCCCCGAGGCCGTCCCTTGCCGACGCCGTACGGGAAGGGGCGGTCTTGCTTTTTCTGAAATCCTTTGAGATATTGATCCAACCTTCGGCCGTGGGGGACCGCTGGAAGGGGGGACAGGATCATTCCGGACGCACCGAGGAAGGACACCATTCTGGCGGTGGACGACACGCCGCTGAACCTGCAGCTTCTGGAGGACCTTCTGACGGGGTGGGGCTACCGGGTCCTCCCCTTCCCCCGGGGCGACCTGGCCCTGGAGGCCGCCTTGCGCAGCGCCCCGGACCTGATCCTCCTGGACATCGTCATGCCGGAACCGGACGGCTTCGAGGTGTGCCGCCGCCTGAAGGCCCACGAGACCCTTCGGGACGTCCCGGTGATCTTCCTCAGCTCCCTGGAGGACCCCGCCACCAAGGTCTCCGCCTTCGCCGTCGGAGGAGTGGATTACGTGAGCAAACCCTTCCACGCCGAGGAGGTGCGGGCCCGAGTCCGGACCCACCTGGACCTGAGGCGGATGCGACTGGAGCTGGAGCAGCACACCCGCCGCCTGGAAGACCTGGTGGAGACGAAGGTACGGGAGATCTCCGAGGCCCAGCTGGCCACCATCACCGCCCTGTCGAAGCTGGCGGCCTCCCGGGACGAGGACACGGGGGCCCACATCGAGCGCACCGCCGCCTACTGCGGCATCCTGGCGGAGACCCTGGGGCGGCGTCCGGAATTCGCGGGGCAGATCGACGGCACCTTCGTGGAAAACCTCCGGCGGGCCGCCCCCCTCCACGACATCGGCAAGGTGGGCGTCCCGGACCGGATCCTCCTGAAGCCGGGGAAGCTCTCCCCGGAGGAGTTCGAGGTCATGAAGACCCACACCCTCATCGGGGAGAGGACTCTCCGCTCCGCCCTCCTCCAGCACCCCGGAAACCTCTTCCTCCACATGGGCATGGCCATCGCCCGGTCCCACCACGAACGGTGGGACGGCTCGGGCTACCCCGACGGCCTGACGGGGGAGGAGATCCCCCTGGTGGCCCGGATCATGGCGGTGGCGGACGTGTACGACGCCCTGCGGTCCCGGCGGACCTACAAGGCCT
Organism: Aminomonas paucivorans DSM 12260; assembly: GCF_000165795.1. NCBI lineage: Bacteria > Thermotogati > Synergistota > Synergistia > Synergistales > Synergistaceae > Aminomonas > Aminomonas paucivorans. The sequence continues at coordinate 2,598,100 of NZ_CM001022.1, forward strand.
CCCTCTCCCACGAGGAGAGCGGCTTTCTCGTCCAGGAAGGTTCGGGGGACCTGTTCGACCCTTCGGTGGTGGCGGCCTTCCGGGAGGCGGAAGCCCGCTTTCGGGAGGTCTCCGAGGAGGAGGGGGAACCGGAGTAGGGACCTACTTGGCTCCCCCCACGTTCGGATGGGCCTGTTCGATGAGCCGGATCAGGATGTTGTCCGTCCAGATCCGGTCCAGGTGGCGGAAGTGGATGGAAAACCACACCACCAGCAGCGCCCCTCCTCCGATGAGGAGGATCCAGAGGAGCTGGTGGGCCAGGGATTCGTGGTGGTGCAGGGGGTTCTCGCGGGGTCTCATGGTCTTCCCTCCCCCGATGGGGTCGCGATGGGTTCGATTCCGATTATAGAAGAATCCTCCCGTTCCCGGATACTGGACGTCCTCCGGGGGACGGGATTAGACTACCTTCTGCCCTTCCGAGAAGGAGGGGACCATCTCGATCGGCCTAGGAGGCTTCATCCATGCTGGATCTTCGGGCCCTCTTCAAGCCCGGAAAGAACGCCCTGGTTCGGACTCCCGTGCAGCGCCAGGACACGGCGGAGGGGTACTCCCCCTTCCTCTCGAACCTCCTGGCCACCCCCGCCCTGGCGGGCATGGTGATCCAGGCGGCGGTGGAAGCGGTGGACCGACACCTGCCGGAGGGCTACGCCACCATCGGCCACTCCTTGGACCTCTCCCACGAAGCCCCCACCTGCCTGGGGATGACCGTCACGGTGAAGGTCACCCTGGTGGAGATCGACGGCATGAAGCTGCGCTTCGAGATCCTGGTGTGGGACGACCTGGGGGAGATCAGCCGGGGACACCACGAACGGATCGTGGTGAACAAGGACGAGTTCGTCCAGAAGACCCAGGAGCGGCTCCAGTACATGGTGGAGCGCAACCTGTAGGGACGAAGGGGCGGGACGGGGAGCACCCCGTCCCGCCCCTTTCTTTTCTTTACCCTTCCTCTGTCCCTACTTGTAGTAGGAACACAGGTACTGGGAGATCTCCGCGCAGCGGATGCCGTACTTGGTGTTGGGGGGCAGCTCGAAGGACGTGCCCGCCGGGAAGGGCTTCCACGCCGTCTCCCCGGGAAGCTGGACCTCGAAGGCTCCGGCGGTGATCTCCATGACCTCCCGGTCCCCCACGTCGAAGAAGTACTCCCCCGGAAGCATCACCCCCAGGGTCTTGCGGCTTCCGTCGGCGAAGAAGACGGATCGGCTCTGCACCTTGCCGTCGAGGTAGATGTTCCCCAGCATCGCCACGTCCACGCCCTGAATCCTCTCTGCCACCTCATCCACTCCCTTCTCTGCTGTGAACCTTCGGGGGCGCGCTCTGCACCCGGGGCCCCCGCGCCGAACCTTCGGTTCCAACCAGTGTATCCAGGGGGGACTCTTTCCGCAAGGGAAACTTCATGGAACCCTCGGCACGACCCCCTCCAGCCCCCGGGAGAGAGCCTCCAGGACGGGCCCCTCGGGCAGGAGCAGCACCCGGGGAAACCCCGGGGCCAGGCCCTCCAGGCCCGGGATCTTCTGGGGGGGCTCCTGGGGGTCCGTGCGCAGGCCGTGGCGCTCCCAGGCCAGGCGCCGGAGCTGGGGGTCCCGCAGGGCCTCCTTCAGCCGCACCCCCGCCCCGGTGAGGGGCACGAAGGCGTGGGCGCTCCAGATCAGGGGGTCCGGGTAGAGGAGGGCCAGGGAGTCCCGAATCCGGGCGAAGTCCCGGGGACGGGTGCGGGCCAGCTCCACGATCTGGCTCTCGTAGCCCACCGCCAGGGGGGAGACGGCCATGCCCGTGCGCTCCCACTGGTCGAAGAGATCCTGGGTGCCCGGCTGCAGGACCCCCTGCCGGGCGAAGAGCTCCCGCAGCGTCGGAAGAAGGGCGGGGAGGGAGTCGGAGGTGGGGGGCTGCCCGTCCCTCAGGGCCGCGGCGGCCAGCACCGCGAAGGACAGGCCGCTGTGGCTGCGGGTGGGGTCCGTGGCCAGCACCACCACCCGCCCGGGGAGGGAGGGCAAGCCGAGATCCGCCCAGCGGGTCCCCCGCTCCACCCAGCCCGCCAGGGTCTTCAGGTCCCCCAGGCGCAGGGCCCCGTCCCGGAGGGCCGCCGCTTTTTTCTCCTCCAGGACCCGGACCACGGGCTTCCAGGAGTACACCACCACGGGGGTCCAGAAGAGCACCTCCGGGTCGGCGGATCGGGGGGCGCCCGAAGAGGCCCGGTCCGCCGCCCAGCCCGAGGCGGGGAAGAGGAAGTCCGCCGCCCCCTTCTGGCGCCCCATCTCCAGGGAGCCGGACTTGAGGACCCGAAGGACGATGCCGTACTTGCGGGCCAGCAGGTCCGTCACCTGGGGATCCTGAAAGAACCCCAGCTTCTCGCTTCCCACGAAGCCCCGCACCACCACGGGGGGCGGGGAGGCCTCACCCGGAGGCGTCCCCCCGCCCCCGAAGAAGCACCCCCAGGCCACCCCTGCGGCCAGACCGAACCGAAGCCAGCGACGCACCGTCATGTCTCGTCCTCCCGGTAGGGGTGCCTTCCCGGCCCCCCTCCCCAGGAGGGTAGCATCGGAGCTTCGAGGCCTCAATCCACCCCCAGGGACTCCCGAGCGGGAAACCGCTCCAGAATCCCTCCCAGGAGCACCCCCCCCAGGGAGCAGAGTAGCCCCACCGCCAGGGGGTGCAGGCTCCCCAGGATGCCCGGGGCCACCAGACCGGTGAGCTTTCCCGCCGTGGGGCCGTAGCCCGCCAGGTACCAGACCGCCGCCCCCAGGACGCCCCCGGCGGAGGCCCCCCAGACCCGGGCCCGGCCCCAGCGGGGGCCGAAGGCGATGAGCCCCAGGTAGGGGACCAGCACGGCGCAGGCGATGAGGGTCCAGCTGGTGGCGCAGACGAAGGCGATGAAGCTGCCCTTGTGCAGGGCCAGGAGGCCGCTGGCTCCGGCGGAGACCCCCACGGCCAGCCGCCACTCTCCCTTGCACAGGGGACGGCCCAGCACGTCCCGCCCCAGGCAGGAGCTGGCGATGTGCAGCAGCGCCGACGCCGTGGAGAGGGAGGCGGACACCACCGCCAGGACGAAGAGCTGGCGGCCCCACTCGGGCAGCAGCCGGGCCACCAGGGCGGGCACCACCGCGTCCGGGGAGGCCACGTCGGGCCCCAGCACCAGCCGGGAGAGGGCCCCTGCGAAGTAGGTCCCCCCCACCACCAGGGCACACACCAGCATGGCCAGGGGGGCCACCCGTCCCGTCTCCCCCCGGTCCTTCAGGGCGAAGTGCCGCTGGAGGAGCTGGGGCTGGGCCCACACCCCCACGGAGGTCACCAGGGCCAAAAACACCACGTTCAGCCCCGCCCCGCCGGAACTGAGGGCGGCGAAGCCCCGGTTGGCCTCCTCCGTGGGAGGCAGGGCCGAAAGGGCCGCCAGCCCCGCCACGGGACCCCCCACGGCCCGAAGCACCGCCACCAGCAGCGCCCCCACCCCCAGGACCATCACGAAGCCCTGGAACGCCTCGGTGTAGAGCACCCCTCTCAGGCCGCCCCAGACCACGCTGATCCCCACCAGCACCACCAGGACCCCCAGCAGAACCGGCTCGGGCAGGGGGATCGCCGCGCCCAGCATCAGCGCCGCCCCCTTGAACACCGCGGACCCGTACACCACCAGGAGGATCCCCGAGATCCCCCCCAGGAAGGCCTGAAGCCCCGGGACCCCGTAGGCCCGGGCGATCAGCTCCGCGGGGGTGCGAGCCCCCAGGCGGCGCTGCCACAGCCGGGTGGGCCAAGCCAGGAAGCGGTACACGAACCAGATGCCCAGCCACACGTTCCCTGCGGCGATGAGGAGCATCTGGAGCCCCAGGCGGTGGCAGAGCCCCCCGAAGCCCACCAGGGCCACGGCGGACACGTAGGTGGCCACGTAGGCGAAGGCCTGCACCGCCACCCCCACCCGTCCGGGAAGCAGGGCGTCCCGCTGGGAGGCCCACCGGGACAGGGCCAGCAGGGCCCCGCCGTAGAGAACCCACACCGCCAGGGAGACCCAGGTCATCGGTGCCCCCTCCTTCCCTCCACCGCCAACCGGAAGGCGGACCACCCGGCACCCCACACCAGAGAAACCACCGCTCCCGCCACCCACGCATCCCAACCGTTCATAAAGACCCCTCCTTGCCTCTGCAGAAAATAAAAAAAGGCCGCCGACCCGAGGGTCGGCGGCCTGAAGGGAGCCTGAAAAGGCTACGATACGCCCCTCACCGGGGGCATCTCCCTCAAGGACACGACGAACGGACCCCGGGCGTTTCGCCATGGGGACCGCAGGCATACGCATATCCCTGAGGGAAGGACGGAAGAGCCTGGATCGTCCGGTTCCGCGCCATCGGGGAGCCTCCTTTCGCCTTGGGGGTGGGCGGGACGAACCCGCCGGATTTGAGGGGCAATCTACACCCCCTGCGGGGGTCTGTCAAGCCGTCGGGTGGGAAAAACGTCGCCGCGCTTCCTCCTCGAAGACCCGATACGCTGCCGCGCCGAAGAGGACGAAGGCCACCTCCCCCACCGACCCGGGGGCGGAAGCGAAACGCTCCACCTCCCCCAGCATGATCCGGGCGCAGGCCTCCAGGGGAAAGCCCCCCACCCCGGTGCCGAAGGCGGGGAAGGCCACGGAGCGGAGCCCCCGGTCCCGGCACAGGGCCAGACACGCCCCCGTGGCGGCCCGGATGGGCTCCTCCCCCGTGACCAGGTCCTGCCCCATCACCGCCCCGTGGACCACGTGGCGGGCCTGAAGCCGCCCCCCGCCGGTGAGCACCGCCCCGCCCACGGGTACGGGCCCCTGGGCGGCCGCCTCCCGTTCGATCTCCGCCCCCCCGGCGCGCTTGAGGGCCCCCGCCACCCCCGCACCCATCCAGAAATGGTTGTTCGCCGCGTTGGCCACGCAGTCCCCCTCGTAGGCGCACAGGTCCCCCTCCCGAACCCGCAGGACCAGGCCGCCGCCCAGATCGAACGTGGACTCCATGAAACCCCCTCCCTTCGATCTCCCCCCCGGCGGGAAGAGGATCCCCCGGGGGCTTTCGTCCCAGGATAGCACCGAGGGAAGAAGGCAAAGGGGGAAGGGGCGGGAGCCCCCAAGGAGACGTCAAGGCTCCTCTCGGGCCTCCTTGTTGAAGGGGCGCATCGCAAGGGGCCCCGTGGTCGAGCCTTGTTGAAGGAATCGCCCGCAAACTATAACAAGAGGCCCCTTCGGGGTTTCAGGATCGGAGGCGAACCCATGCAAAGAGAGAATCGGCACAGGGCAGGTCACAGAATCCGACAGCCGGAGGATTACGAGGCCTTCATTCCCTCGCCCCTTCCCCCGGACCCACCGCTGGTACTGGACAATGGGATTCTGGATCTGCTCTCGCAGGCGGACCGAGCCCTGGGGCGACTGGACGGATCCACAGAAGTCTTGCCGCAGTCGGATTTGTTCGTCTACATGTACGTCCGGAAGGAGGCGGTCCTCTCCAGCCAAATCGAGGGAACCCAGGCTTCCCTGACAGATCTCCTGGAGCACGAGGCCCGGGAGAAGGAGGCCCGCTCCGGCGATGTGGGAGAGATCTCGAACTACATCGCGGCCATGAACCACGGCCTCCAGAGACTGAAGCATTTCCCCCTCTCGCTCCGACTCATCCGGGAGATCCACGCCAAGCTTCTTGAGGGAACCCGGGGGAGCACTCGAACGCCCGGGGAGTTCCGCAAGACCCAGAACTGGATCGGCCCCGCCGGATGCGTTCTGGCCGAGGCAACCCACGTCCCCCCACCGCCTCACGAGATGATGATCACGCTGGGAGACTGGGAGCGCTTCGTCCACGACGAGACCCCCATGCCGATCCTGATTCGGCTGGGACTCCTTCACGCCCAGTTCGAGACCATCCACCCCTTTCTGGACGGGAACGGTCGGGTGGGGCGACTCCTGATCACCTTCCTCCTCTGCCAGAAGGAGATCCTTCAAAGGCCTCTCCTCTACCTGTCCATCTTTTTCAAGAGAAACCGTCAGGAGTATTACGACCGGCTTCAGGCGATTCGGGACCGGGGAGACTGGGAGGGATGGATTCGGTTCTTCCTCCGGGGGATCTATGAGGTCTCCCAAGAGGCCACCGAGACGGCCCGAAGGATCGTGGCGCTTCGGGAGAGACACCGGGAACAGATCCTCAACCGTCTCGGAGGCAAGGCACCAAACGGACTGAAGCTTCTCGAGGTCCTCTACCGCATGCCCTACATGACGGTCTCCCGTGCCTCCGAGGAGATCGGAGTCTCCTTCGCGGCGGCCAACTCCCTCGCCCGGAGCCTCCGGGAAGCGGGTCTCCTCGCGGAGGTGACCGCGCAGCGGAGAAACCGGCTCTTCCGATACGAGGAGTACCTAAAACTCTTCGGGGAAGGGACAGAGGAGAAGGAGACGAGCGGGAAGGGAACGGACGGCGAGATGCCCGGGTCGGAGACGGGGGGATCGGGGAACGACGAAAACGCCCCGACGGAGTAGGGGAATCGCGGACGGCAAGGGGCCTCCCGGCCCCCCTTGTTGAAGGGGCGCATCACAAGGGGCCCCGTGGCCGAGGCTTGTTGAAGGAATCCCCCACAAACGATCATAAGAGGCCCCTTCGGGTGGACGATCAGGACGAACGAGAAGAGAAACGAGGGGAGATCGGGAGGAGTCAGGGCTTCGCAGCGGGCGAACCCCCTCTCCCGACGCTTCCATCCGGCCCCCTCTGCCCCGGATTTCCTCTGGCTGAACACCTCCGAGGCCTCGAACGCAGGGTTGCATCACGGACTTCGAGATCCGCAGAGAGGATCGAAGCCGGGAGGAAAACGCGGCGGGGAGCCGGAAGGCCCCCTCCTCACGTCTTCTCGACTCTTTCGCACCCCCCGGGCCACCTAGCGCCGCTTCTGAAGAAGGAAGGACAAGGGCATCCCCAGCAGCAGGGCGAGGGGAGCGGAGCCGGCGTTGCAGCCCCCGCCGAAGCGTCGGGGCGTCGGGGTCGGCGTGGCGGTGGGAGCAGGCCGGAAGCCCAGGACGCAGGGATCCAGGAGAGCCCCGGGGGTCGGGTCCAGGTCGTAGGGCCCCCCGTCACGGATCGAGAGGATCAGCGTGCAGCTCCGGCCACCTTCGAGGACGTCCGAGGGGGTGCGGAACCGCTGCCCATCCCAGAGGCCGAAGGTGCCGTCGGCGGCAAGCCCCGAGGGGCTGGAGACCAGGGCGAAGGGCCGGGCCGTCGCGGCGTCGGAGATCTTCACCAGGGCCAGGTCCGAGACCCTGCCCGCCCCGGCGGACAGGGTCAGATTCAGGGCAAGCGATACGACCCCGCCCTCCGGCACGGGGCGCACGGCGAAGACCGGCAGGGCGCCGAGGCTTCCCGTGTCCAGGGCTCCCAGGCCGCTTGTGGCGAGGGCGCCCGAGGCGGTCGAGGAGAGGGGGTAGTCCCGCCCCTCCCAGACCTCCAGAAGGGGCAAGAGGGAGGAGGGAACCGACGAGGCCAGCCCGGAGGCGCTTAAGACCACCAAGCCGGGGGAGGCCAGGGCCAGCCCGGGCACGTCCGAAGAAACGGCCTCCACTGGCAGGGGCGTGGGGATGGGCGCCGGGGGGGCCGCCGTGGGGCCCTCCGTGGGGACCGGGCCGACCGTCGGCGTCGGATCTGCCGGAGAAACCGTGGCCCCGCCCGGCGTGGGCGTCGGGGTGGGTGTCGGAGCCCCCCAGCGGGCCACGTGGTCCGCCGACACGCCGCCGACAGAGGTAAAGTCCCCCCCCGCATAGAGCGCATCCCCCGAGACCGCCAGGGCATAGACCGAGCCGTTCGTGCCCCCGCCCAGGGGCTGCCAGAACTCGCCACCGGCGCCCTTGGGCGCGCCCTGAGCGGGGGATCCGCCCCCGATCTCCCAGGGGGGGAGGACCTCCAGACTCGCTGCGACCAGCGCGAAGAGCAGCGCCACGCCGAGCGCCCGGAGGTGGAGGCCGATCCCCCTCCGGCGGGCCCGCCCGGCGTCGCCGCGGAGGAACGGGGAGGGCACTGGGGTTCCGGCGTTCCCCGAAATCGAGGTGTCCCCGAGGGTTTCGGCGGTCCTGCGATCCCCCGCATCCACGCTTTCCCCCGTGACTGCGGCACTTCCTGCATTCCCGCCACTCCTCGCACCTCGGACATTTCGAACGATCGCAGCGCCTTCAACCTCTTCGGGGCCATCGGTCCTGCCGGGACCTCCGCCTCGCGCGTCCTTCCTCACTCATCCCCTTCGTCGTATCCTCCAGGCATCGAGCTTCGTCTGATTCTTCCTGCTTCGCCTTCCCCTTTCATCCCACACCCCCGACGGGGCCCTCCCTCGCCGAGTCCACGCCCGGAGGGCCCCCTGCTTTCCGGCCACCTCCGCCGGAACAGGACCGACAGAGCCAGGGCCAGGAGGATCGGCCCCCCCAAGAGGGTTCCGGGGGAGGCGGAACGGCAAAACGCCTCTTTCCGCCTCGGTATAAACCTATTGTCAAGGATCGTCCAGAGTTTTCGGGCTTGTCCGTCATTGTTGGTCGGCAAGGGGCCGGCCGCGCCGGCTGGACGGGACGAGCAAAGTGTTGTATATTGCAACTGTTGCTAAAAACAAGATACGGAGGTGAGGGCGTGGAGGAGGACCGGATGGGACAGGCGCTGCGGCGGATCGTGCGGGGTCTGGGGGTGCTGGACGGGGACGCTCCCTGCTGTCCCGGGGTCACCCTGGCGCAGTGCCACGTGCTGACGGAGGTGTGCGGGACCCCAGGGACCTCCCTGGGGGAGCTGGCGGACCGACTGGGGCTGGACAAGAGCACCGTGAGCCGCACCGTGGAGGCCCTGGTGGCCCGGGGGCTCCTGGATCGGCAGCCCCGAAGGGAGAACCGGCGCTGCGTGACCCTCCTGCCCACCCCGTCGGGAGAGGGACTGGGGGCGGAGCTGGAGGCTATGAGACGGCGGCTCTACGGGGATCTGCTGGATCGGGTCCCCGAGGCCCGACGAACCCAGGTGCTGGAGGGGCTGGACCTCCTGGCGGAGGCACTGGAGGCGCAAGGAGCAACCCCCTTCCGGGGGGACGAGGGCCAACCGGCCCCAAAATCCATGGACCAGAAAGGACAGTGCGTACCATGAGCTGTTGCGATCCCAAAGACCGTTGCGACACCCATCAGAAAAGCGAGGAGATCCGGGAGAGGGTGCGTCGACGCTACGCCGAGGCCATCGGCACCGCTTCCAGCTGCTGCGGCGGAAGCTGCGGGCTCCCGGGGGAGGAAGACATCATCGGGGGCAACTACACCCGGGAGGTGCTGCAGAACGTGCCCGAGGGGGTGCAGGCAACCTCCTTCGGCTGCGGGAACCCCATCGAGGCGGCGGGAATCCGCCCGGGGGAGACGGTGCTGGACCTGGGCTGCGGGGCGGGGCTGGACGCCTTCCTGGCCGCCGGGGAGACGGGACCCACGGGGAAGGTCTACGGCCTGGACATGACCGAGGAGATGCTGGAGACGGCCCGGAGAAACCGGGAGGCCTGGGGGCTGGAGAACGTGGAGTTCCTTCGGGGGGAGATGGAGTCCATCCCCCTGCCCGACGGGAGCGTGGACCTGGTGGTCTCCAACTGCGTGCTGAACCTCTCCCCGGAAAAGGACCGGGTCTTCCGGGAGATCGTCCGGGTGCTCCGCCCGGGGGGAAGGATGGCGGTGGCGGACGTGGTGGCCCTGCGTCCCCTCCCGGAGCGGGCCCGGAGAAGCCTGTCGGCCTGGAGCGGCTGCCTCGCCGGGGCCCTCTCCCCGGAGGAGTTCCTCCGGCAGATGGAGGCGGCGGGGCTTCGGGAGACCCGGGTGGAGGTGCGCAAGGCCTACAGTTTTTCCCCTTCCCGGACGGAGGAACTCTTCCCGGAGCTTTCCCCGGAGGAGCGGGAAGGGATCCCCGGAGCCCTGGGCAGCGGCCTGATCCGGGGAGAGAAGCCTCGCCATGCCTGAGGCCGCGACGCTGCGCCCCGCCCGGGCGGAGGACCTCTTCTCCGTAGGGGCACTCCTGGAGAAGGCGGGACTTCCCCTTGAAGGGGTGGAGGGATCCTTCGCCGGCTTCTTCGTGGCGGAGCGGGGGGGAAAGACCGTGGGGTCCGTGGGCGTCGAGATCGCCGGGGACGCGGGGATGGTGCGCTCCCTGGCGGTGGAGGCCTCCCTTCGGGGACGCGGGACGGGCGACGCCCTCCTGCGTCGGGGGGAGGAGGCCCTGCGGGCGGCGGGGGTCGCGGAGGCCTGGGTCCTCACGGAGACCGCCCCGGCCTTCTTCCTCTCCCGGGGGTACCGGGACGCGCCCCGCTCCTCCCTGCCCCCCGCCCTGGCGGAGCGATCCGCCCTCTCCTCGGTCTGCCCCTGTTCCTGCCGCTGCCTGAAGAAATCCCTGGTCTCCCCCGAGGCCTGACGCTTCCCCGTCCCGGGGCCCGGCCCCTTCAGGAAGGGGCGTCGGGTTCCGGGACGGCGGCGGGGCCCGGGGGCAGCAGTTCCGCCATCAGGATGGAGACGAAGATGAGGGCGCAGCCCAGGACCATCCGCATCGTGAAGCTCTCCCCCAGGAGCAGGGCCCCCGTGAGGGCTCCGAAGACCCCCTCCAGGCTGAGGATCAGGGCGGTGTGTGTCGAGGAGGTGTACTTCTGGGCCAGGTTCTGGGTCACCAGGGCGAAGACCGTGCCCAGGAGGACGTTGTAGGCCAGGGCCGCCCACCCCAGGGGGGCGACGGCCCCCGGGAAGGGCTCGAAGGCCAGGGCCAGGGGGACCGTGGCCACCCCCACCACCCCGATCTGCAGCACCGCGAAGGCCACCGGGTCGATCTCCCGGACGAAGCGTTCCACCACCACCATGTGCAGCGCCAGGAAGAGGGCACACAGCAGGCTCAACCCGTCCCCCAGGCCGATGGCGAAATTGTCCTGAAGGGTCAGCAGGAACATGCCGCACAGGCACAGGGCCGCGGCCAGGAAGGGACCGAAGCCGGGGAACCGCCGGGTGGCCGCCCACAGGAGGAAGGGCACCACCACCACGTAGGCGGTGACGATGAAGGCCTGCTTGCCCGCGGTGGTGTACTGCAGGCCCACGGTGGAAACCCAGAAACCCAGGGAAAGCAGCCCCCCCGCCAGAAGCCCCGCCTTGAGGGCGGAGGGGGAGAGGCGGACCAGACGGCGCCCGAACAGGGCACACAGGAGGGCAAAAGCGGAGAGAAACCGGAAGACCGTCAGCCAGAAGGGGGTGAAGGAATCCAACGCCGCCTTCATGGCCACGTACCCCATCCCCCAGAACAGGGCTACCCCCAGAAGCGCCGCGTCCGCCGCCAGCACCGAGCGTTTCGGCGTCATGATCCATCCTCCTTCGTCCCGCCCCGGTCCGACCGGGAAGGGGGCGCTACAGATCCAGGTCCGCCCGGAAGACCAGGACCGCGTCCCCCAGGATGCTCACCCGGCGGGGTTCCCCCTCCTCCAGGTCCACCTCCACGTCCAGGTACCCGCACCGCCCGGAGGAATCCCCCTGGGATCCCCGGAAGCGGAGGGAATCCCCCCGGGGGACCAGGTCGTGGCGGATCAGGTAGGCCCCCAGGGGACCGTGGACGTTTCCCGTGACCGGGTCCTCCCGGACGCCGATGGCGGGGGCGAACATCCGGCCCTGGGTCAGGGAACCCGGGTCCGGATCGTCCAGGGTGAAGGGGAAGTAGCCGTTGCACCCCAGGACCCGGCTGAGGCGCACCAGGGCCTCCATGTCCGGGGCCAGGGCGTCCAGGGCGGACCGCCTCCGCACCGGCACCAGCACCTTCGAATGGCCCGTGGACACCACCTGGACGGGGGCGAAATCTCCCCGATCCTCCCGCCCCAGCCCCAGGGCACCCCACACCGCCTCGGCCAGGTCCTCCCCCAGGGGAGGCTCGAAGACCGGGGGGCCTTGGGTCATGCGGATCCGGTAGTCCTCCCCGTCCCGCAGGATCTCCACGGGCAGGGACCCCGCCCCGGTGAGCTGCCGGTACCGCCCCGGCGCCGTGCCCCCCGCGACGGCCCGGACGTAGTGGGCCGCCACGGTGGCGTGCCCGCACAGGGGAACCTCCGTCCGGGGGGTGAAGAACCGGACCCGCACGTCGTGGTCCGACCCCTCCGGGGGCAGGACGAAGGCGGTCTCGGAATGGTTCAGCTCCCGGGCGATCTGACGCATCCGGGCCTCTCCGAGCCCCTCGCCCCCCAGGACCACCCCCGCGGGGTTGCCGGAAAACACCTTGCGGGTGAACGAATCCACCACAAACACCTGCACGCGGGCCATTCGGCACCCTCTCCTTCCCCGTCCTTCCCCCCCGCCGGCTCAATGCGCCTCGGGAAGACCGCGTTATTCCCGGCACACCGCCGGTTCCGTCTTTCCCTCCCCGGCGAAGCAGGCCAGCAGGACCGCCTGGGCCGCCAGCACCGCCCCGAAGAGGACGAAGGAGGGGGTCTGGCCCATCCATCGCCCCAGGACCCCCCAGAGCAGGGGTCCGGCGAAGTAGCCCACCCCCCAGAAGAGGTAGTAGGCCCCGGAGATGGTGCCCTTGAGGGACTCGGGGGCCTTCTCGTTCAGGTAGGCCATGGAGGCGACGAAGAAGCACCCCAGGCCGGTGGTGCCCACCCCCAGCAGGGCCATGGAGGACAGCTTGGGGAAGAGGAAGAACGTCCCCGTGGCGGCCCCCGCCACCACCAGGCCCAGGACCATGAAGGGCCGGCGTCCCCGGCGGTCCGAAAGGGGCCCGAAGACGAACTGGGCCAGGGTGGTGCCCAGGTACATGGCGGAGAGGAGGTAGCCCGCCTCCACGGGGGAAAAGCCTCCTCGGGCGAGGAGGAACCCGGGGATGAGGGCGAAGAAGAGCCCCTGGGCGGCCCCGTAGAGGCCGATGCCCAGCAGGGCCAGGCGCACGGGACGGGTCTGGAGGAGACGGGCGGCCCCCGCCAGGCTCCAGGACTCGGCCGACCCCCGGGGGCGACGGTTCTCCACCCCCAGGGCCACGATCCCCGCGGCCCCCAGGCAGGCGGCGGCGAAGAACCAGAAGGCCCCCCGGCCGTCCAGGAAGGGCACCAGGGGCACCAGGAGGGGACCCACCACGATGCCCCCGTAGAGGAGCATGGAGTAGCGGCCGATGATCCAGCCCTTGCGCTCCGGGTAGAGGAGGGACAGCAGCGCCGGGGCCAGGGACCACACCGGGGCCTCCCCGGCCCCCTGGATCGCCCGCCCCAGGAACAGGGGCAGGGAGGATCCCGCCAGGGCGAAGACCAGCCCTGCGGCGGCGGAGACGAGGTATCCCGCCACGAGGAAGGGCTTGAAGCCGAAGCGGTCCGAGAGGTTGCCGTAGGGGACCTGGAGGAGGATGTAGGACACCGCGAAGGCCGAGGCGATCCACCCGATCTGGCCGTCCCCCCCGGAGAAGGCCACCACCTGGCTGGTGACCCGGGGCACCGCCACGGACACTCCCAGCATGGACAGGGCCGCCGCCCCGGAGAGGGCCAGCAGGGTCCGGCCCCTTCGGGGATCCGGGGCCTCCCGAAGCGCCTCCCCTTGGTTTTCCGTTCGTTCCGTCACGGGCTCCCTCTCCTTCCCCTCCCAAGGCCTCGGGAGGGATTAGGGGGGAGGATACACCGCCCCAGGGGGTCCCGCAAGGTTTCGCACAGACCGGCTCTACTCCCCCGAGGCCTTCCTTCCCTCCAGCTCCGCCGCCAGGCGGAGCATGTGCTTGCAGGGGACCCGGTGGTGGCGGAAGGCCGGGCAGGTGCAGCTCTCCAGGGTGGTGCGGTACACCCGGCTGCCGTCGGAGGAGCGGAAGCGGCCGCAGGCCTCCTCCCGGTCCAGGTCCAGCAGGCGGGTGGAGGCGGCCCGGGCCTTCGCTCCCTCCTCCCGGGGACCCCGGAAGGGGGGGATGTGCGCCCCCCCGGCCATGCGGGCGGGCACCTCCTCCAGGCAGACCTCGTAGCCCTCCTCCAGGGACCCCGAAGCGGCCAGGTCCTCCAGGTCCCGGAAGCAGGAAACCCCCAGGGCCTGGGCGGCCCGCAGGGCTAAGAAGGCGCAGGCCCGGGCGTCCTCCAGGGCCCGGTGGTGCTTGAAGGAGAACCCCAGGGCCCGGGCCACCCGGTGGAGCTTGTAGCTCTCCAGGCCCGGCCAGGCCCGCCGGGACAGGCGCACGGTGCACAGCCCCCGGGCGGGAGGGGGGGTCAGGGCGTAGAGGGCCAGGGTGCGCCGCAACACCTCCAGGTCGAAGGGGGCGTTGTGCGCCGCCAGGGGCAGACCCTCCAGGAGGGGGCGCACCTCCTCCCACACCGGGGGGAACTCGGGCCACTCCCGGGCCGCCGCGGCGGTGATGCCGTGGATCCAGGTGTTTCCCCTCTCGAAGGTGCGAAAGGCCCGGTGGGGCCGGATCCCCCAGAGCCGTTCCGCCACCACCCGCCCCTCCCGGACCACCACCACCCCCAGGGAACAGGGGCTTTCGGGGTACCGGTTGGCGGTCTCGAAATCCAGGGCCGCAAAGTTCAAGGACGCCACTCTCCTCTTTTTCCCCGGGGCCAGCCCCGGGAGCGTCCTCCTACCGGAAGGACGCCTCCAGTTCCGGAGCCGTCAGGGTGGGGACGAAGCGGATCAGATCGTACTCCGCCGCCCCCTCCCGGTGGAAGGGGTCCTCCTTCAGGATCTCCCGCAGGGCCCCCTCGTCCTCCCCCCGGGCCAGGATCACCCCGCCCGTTCGGGGCTCTCTCCTGCCCGCCCCCAGGAAGGTCCCGGAGGCGAGGTGCCGCCTCAGAAACTCCCGATGCTCCTCCAGCAGGGCGTCGATCTCCTCCAGGGGCCGGACGTACCGCACCAGCACCACGAACATGAAATCTCCTCCTTTTCTTCCCGGGGCTTCCGGGACCGGGGCCATCATCCCTTCCGGGCGCCCTCCTCGGGCCGCCGGAACCCCAGGGCGACCCACCAGCTTCCGTCCCTTCGTCCCGCCGGGAGGAGGCAGCAGGACCCCAGGACCTTGCCCACCTCTTCCGGGGAGAGGGCCCGCACGGGGAGAAGTGCCCCCTCCAGCCCCTGGGCCAGACGCCCCGCTCGCCGGGTGGGGTCCAGGTCGTGCACCACCACCCGCCCCCCGGGGGCGACGACCCGTGCGGCCTCCCGCAGGGCGGCCCGGGGATCCTCCAGGTGGTGGAGCACGTAGGAGAGCAGCACCCGCCGGAACGACCCGTCGGGGAAGGGCAGGGCCGCCGCGTCTCCCCGGCAGGTCCGCACCCCCGAGGGCACCCGGGCCAGCATGGCGGGAGAGGCGTCCAGCACCCAGGCCTCGGCGAGACGGGGCAGCAGGGAGGCGGCGAACCGCCCCGTGCCGCCCCCCACGTCCAGGAGCGTCTCCCCTCCCGCCAGGGACAAAAGATCCGTCACCGCCTCGGGATGCCCCAGGCGCAGCAGGTCATGGAAGCGGTCGTAGTGCGGGGCGATCCGGTCGAAGAAGGACACGGGGTTACGGCTGGGGGCGTTTCCAGACGGCCGTGGCTCCCTGGTCCAGCCTTTTCGGACCTCCCGTGAGGGTGACCTCCGAGTCCGTCATGGTCAGGCGCTTGAAGGTGACGGGGAAGGGGATGTCCCGGAACTCCAGGAGGGGGTTCACGGAGGAGACCACCCGGGCGGTGAAGGAGTCGGGCTGCTTGAGCCCCTCCACGAACATGGCCACCTGGTCCAGGATGATGCCCTCCGGCCGGAGGGCCAGCACCCCCTGGGCGGCCAGGCGGATGCGGAAGGTGAAGAGGAACGAGGCGGTGTAGATCCCCTTGGCCTGAAAGCCCGAGGGGGTGAAGTCGAAGTGCAGCCCCGTGAAGCCGCTCTCCTCGTTCTTGGCGAAGTAGCCGTTCACGTCCTTCTCCAGCAGGGTCAGCTCCCCCACGGAGGAGGCGATGAGCCCCGCCAGGGCGTCGGCATCCCCGGAGACGGGGGCGCGTTCGGGCTTCAGCGTCGCCTCCAGCCGCAGGGAGTCGATGCGGATCTTGTCGATCCAGGCGCCCCGGGCCTCCACGTAGGCCGTGGACCCGTCGGTGGTGACGGTGAGCTGGTCAGGGCGGAACTTCTTTCCCAGCTCCCGGGCGATCTCCTCCGCCAGGGCCTTGGGGTCCGGCCCCGCCTCCGCCTCGGGCAGAGGGGCCAGGAGGGAGCAGAGCAGCAACAGGACGGACAGGAAGAGGATTCGTCGGTTCACGGGACAGGCCTCCTCGGAGGGAAGGGATCAGATCCCCCCGATTGTAGCCTTTTCCCCAAGGGAAGGGGCGGCCCCTCGGGGCCGCCCCTTCCCTTCACTCCCGTCCCAGAAACCCCTTCAGGTCCGTCAGAAACCTCTCCGGGTCCGCCACCCCCCGGCGGCGCAGCAGGTCCCCCAGGGAGCCCGGAGCGGCGTCGCAGCAGCCCAGGAAGCTCACCCCCCGGACCACCGCCCACCCCGCCGCCTCGGGATGCTCCCTCACCAGGTCCTCCACCGGCGTGTCCAGGGACAGGGGACCCACGGTCAGTACATCCCCAGGGGCTTCTCGCTGAGGCTGATGAAGATGTTCTTCTTCTGGGTGTAGTGGTCCAGCATCATCTTGTGGGTCTCCCGGCCCACCCCGGACTTCTTGTACCCCCCGAAGGGGGCATGGGCGGGCAGGTTGTTGTAGTTGTTCACCCACATGCGTCCCGTCTCCACCGCCCCGGCCACCCGAAGGGCCCGGTTGATGTCCCGGGTCCACACGGCGCCGCCCAGGCCATACTCGTTGTCGTTGGCCAGGCGCACCACTTCCGCCTCGTCCTCGAAGGGGAGGAAGCACACCACGGGGCCAAAGATCTCCTCCCGGGCCACCCGCATGGAGTTGTCCACGTCCGCCAGGATGGTGGGCTCCATGAAGCAGCCCCCGTCGAGAGCTCCCCCGGAGGCCCGAACCCCTCCGCAGGCCACCCGGGCCCCTTCCTGCCGTCCCACCTCCACGTAGCCCAGGATCTTCTGGAGCTGCGCCTCGTTGATCTGACAGCCCATCTGGGTGTCCGGCTCCCAGGGAAGCCCCACCTTCACCTTCCGGAAGGCCTCGGCGCAGGCCCCCAGGAATCGCTCGTAGATGTCCCGGTGGACGAAGACCCGGGAACCGGCGCAGCACACCTGCCCCTGGTTCAGCAGGATGCCCAGCTGCACCCCCTCCACGGCCTTCTCCCAGGGGCAGTCGGGGAAGAAGATGTTCGCCGACTTGCCCCCCAGCTCCAGGGTGGCGGGGATCAACCGGTCCGCCGCCGCCCGGGCCACGGTGTAGCCCACCTCCGTGGACCCCGTGAAGGCCAGCTTGCGGAACCCCGGGTGGGCCAGCATCAGGTCGCCGGTGGTGGAGCCTCGGCCGGTGATCACGTTCACCACCCCCGGGGGCAGCACCTGCTGGAGGATCTTGGCGAACTCCAGCAGGCTCAGGGGAGTGGTGGAGGAGGGCTTGATCACCACCGTGTCCCCCGCCGCCAGGGCCGGGGCGATCTTCCAGGCTCCCATGAGGAAGGGGAAGTTCCAGGGGATGATCTGCCCCACCACGCCGATGGGCTCCCGAAGCACCAGGCTCAGGGTGTCCTGGTCGATCTGCGCCGCCGTGCCCTCCTCCGCCCGGATGGCCCCGGCGAAATAGCGGAAGTGGTCCGACGCCAGGGGCACGTCCACGTTTCGGCTCTCCCGGATGGGCTTGCCGTTGTCCAGGGTCTCCGTCAGGGCCAGCTTCTCCGCGTGTTCGTCGATGAGGTCCGCGATCTTCAGGAGGAGCGTCGCCCGCTCCAGGGGGCTGGTGTGCCGGAAGGTCTCGAAGGCCCGCCAGGCCGCGTCCACCGCCCGGTCCACGTCCACCTTCCCCGCATCGGCGCAGGTGGCGAGCTTCTGCCCGTCCGCAGGGCAGAAGGTGTCGAAGGTGCGTCCCTCCGCCGCGGGAACCCACTTGCCGTCGAGGAACAGTCCGTACGTCGCATCCATGGGTCTTTCCATCTTCCCACCGCTCCCTTCGCATCGACTCTTCGCCTCGCCCCGGGAGTTCCGGCCTCGGGGCCTCCCTGGATTCCGACCTCTTTCGGACAACACCCCATGGGTCCGACCGCCGAGAACGGGAGGCCGGAAGGGAAACACCCGGGGGAACAGCCGAGGGGACGACGGCGGGCGGGGGGTCGCGGGCGGGGATGGCTCGGGCGGCCGGGCGCCTTGGAGGGCAAAGCGGGTGAGAGACGGAATCCTTCGCAAGGGAACCGACCCGGGCCAAAAGGCACCGGGGGATATTGTTCCCTCCGTAACGATTTGAAAATTAGCACTTGGTCCCATGGGGCGTCAATCGTTTTGTCCACAGGAAGCGGTTTTGTCCACCCCTTGACACTCGGGCGTATTCTGGTATTTTTATACCACAATACACAAAACGAGGAGGGGGAGCCCTTGAGCGGAATCCTCCATTTCAGCGAGGCCGCCTCCCTGGCGGTGCACGGGGTGCTGCTCCTGGCGGCCTCGGGGGGGGAGCACCGGACGGTGCGCTCCCTGGCGGAGGCGGTGGGGGCCTCGGAGGCCCACCTGGCCAAGGTGGTGCAGCGCCTGGGCAAGGCGGGGATCCTGTCCTGCACCCGGGGGCCCCGGGGAGGGGTTTTTCTGGCCCGCCCGGCGGGGGAGATCACCCTGCTTGAAGTGTACGAGGCGGTGGAGGGCCCCCTGGACCGGGGGGGATGTGTGCTGGGCCGGTCCGCCTGTCCCTTCGGGGCCTGCCTCTTCGGGGGGCTCCTGGAGCGGGTGTCCGGGGAGGTGCGGGATTTTCTGGCCGCCACCACCCTGGAGGACTTCTGGAAGAGCCGGGGCCTGGGCCCCGAAAACGCACCGCTGACGGAAACGGAAGAGGAGGGTTGAACATGGCACTGCGCAAGATCATCCGCATCGACGAGGACAAGTGCGACGGCTGCGGCCAGTGCGCCGCCGCCTGCCACGAGGGGGCCATCCAGATGGTGGACGGGGTGGCGAAGCTGGTGAGCGACAGCTACTGCGACGGCCTGGGGGACTGCATCGGGGAGTGCCCCCGGGGGGCCATCTCCTTCGAGACCCGGGAGGCGGCGGGCTACGACGCGGCGGCGGTGGCGGCCCGCAAAGCCCACGGGGCGGGGGAGACCCTGCCCTGCGGTTGCCCGGGCACCCTGGCCCGTTCCCTGAAAGCCCCCTGTCCCGGGGAGGCGCCCCGGGACCCGAGAACAAGCCCTTCTTCGAGTCCCGTTTCTGCTACACTACAGGAGGAACAATCTGCCTCGACGCTTTCCAACTGGCCGGTGCAGCTTCGCCTGGTGCCCGAGAACGCCCCGTACCTCCAGGGGGCACACCTGCTCCTGGCGGCGGACTGCACCGCCTTCGCCCACCCCGCCTTCCACCGGGACTTCCTGCCCGGCAAGGTGTGCCTGGTGGGGTGTCCCAAGCTGGACGACTCGGGGGCCTACCGGGAAAAGCTGGCCCGGATCCTGGGGACCGGATCGGTCCGCTCCCTGGAGGTGGTGACCATGGAGGTCCCCTGCTGTTCCGGCTTGGTGAGGCTGGCCCAGGAAGCGGTGGAGGAGGCGAGGGCCTCGATCCCCGTGACCTTCGTGCGGGTGGGCATCGACGGGGCGGTGCAGGAGCGGCGCACCGTGGAGTATCGCTTCGGCTGATCGATTCAGGCGCGCTTAAGGGGCTTTCGGGAAGGACCACGGATCGGAGGAGAAGGAGGCGGTAGGAACCATGTTCTGTTACCAGTGCGAGCAGACGGCCAAGGGAACGGGATGCACCAGCTTCGGGGTGTGCGGCAAGGACCCGGAGGTGGCGGCGCTTCAGGACCTGCTGGTGCACCTGGCGGGACAGGTCGGGCAGCTGGCCCATCGGGCCCGCAGGCTGGGGGCGAAGGACCCCAAGGTGGACCGTTTCGTAGTGGAGGCCCTGTTCACCACCGTCACCAACGTGAACTTCGACCCCGCCCGGCTGGAGACCCTGCTGCGCCGGGGCTTCGAGGTCAAGGCCGCGGCCCGGAAGCTCTACGAGGACGCCGCCGCCCGGGCGGGGGTCCCGGCGGAGGAGCTGCACTGCGACCTGCCCGTGGAGCCGGTGCTGGACCTGAACGCCCTGGTGCGCCTGGGGGAGAAGGTCTCCCCGGAGGCGGACATCGAGAAGTACGGGGACACCGTGGCGGGGCTCAAGTGGCTGGTGATCTACGGTCTCAAGGGGACCGCGGCCTACGCGGACCACGCCCTGATCCTGGGCAAGGAGGACCCGGAGGTCTTCGGGTTCTTCCACGAGGCCCTGGACGGGATCATGATGAAGGACCTCACCGTGGAAGCCCTGCTGCCCCTGTCCCTGAAGGTGGGGGAGTGGAACCTGAAGGTCATGGAGCTGCTGGACGCGGCCAACACGGGGGCCTACGGCCACCCGGTGCCCACGGCGGTGCGGGTGCACCCCCGGAAGGGCAAGGCCATCCTGGTGTCGGGGCATGACCTGCTGGACCTGCACGAGCTGCTGGTCCAGACCCAGGGCACGGGCATCCAGGTCTACACCCACGGGGAGATGCTTCCCGCCCACGGCTATCCGGAGCTGCACAAGTTCCCCCACCTGGCGGGGAACTACGGCGGAGCCTGGCAGGACCAGCAGAAGGAGTTCGACGCCTTCCCCGGAGCCATCCTCATGACCACCAACTGTATCCAGAAGCCCAAGGAAAGCTACAAGGGGCGCATCTTCACCACCGGCCTGGTGGCCTGGCCCGGGGTGACCCATCTGCCGGACCGGAACTTCAAGCCCCTCATCGACGCGGCCCTGGCGGCCCCGGGCTTCGCCGAGGACGGTCCGGACCAGACCATCCTGGTGGGCTTCGCCCGCAACGCCGTGCTGGGCGCGGCGGGGAAGGTGGTGGAGCTGGTGAAGGCCGGGAAGATCCGCCACTTCTTCCTGGTGGGAGGCTGTGACGGGGCCAAGTCGGGGCGCAACTACTACACGGACTTCGCCAAGGCCGCCCCGCAGGACACGGTGATCCTCACCCTGGCCTGCGGCAAGTACCGGTTCAACAAGCTGGAGTTCGGGGACATCGAGGGGATCCCCCGGCTGCTGGACTGCGGCCAGTGCAACGACGCCTACTCCGCCATCCGCATCGCCGTGGCCCTGGCGGAGGCCTTCGGCACCGACGTGAACAGCCTGCCCCTGTCCCTGATCCTCTCCTGGTACGAGCAGAAGGCGGTGTGCATCCTCCTCACCCTGCTGCACCTGGGGATCAGGAACATCCGGCTGGGCCCTTCCCTGCCCGCCTTCGTGTCCCCCGCGGCGCTCCAGGTGCTGGTGGACGCCTACGGCATCCGGCCCATCGGGGCCTCCGCGGAGGAGGACCTGGCGGCCATCCTGGGCTGATCCCCCGCCACAGCTCCTCGGGCCCCGGCGCACCCCGCCGGGGCCTTTTTCGTGGTCCCCGGAAGGGGCGTACAATGGCGGGGCATGACCTGAAAAGGAAAGGATGATGGATCATGGGACAGGTGCGGCTCATCGTGGAGGGCATGACCGCCAGCGGCAAGACCACCACGGTGGACCTGGTCTCCCGCAGGCTGGGGCTCTCGGTGATGCCCGAGGAGTTCCGGGACCCCTACGACCTGCTGCGGCGGTTCCACCACGACCGGACCTGGGCGCTGCCCATGCAGCTCCAGTTTCTGGTGACCCGGTTCGCCCAGTACCTCTGCGCCTCCGAGGAGGACCGGTACGTGCTGGACCGAAGCGTCTTCGGGGACCGGATCTACGCGGGGCTGTACCACCGCCTGGGGTACTTCACGGACCGGCAGTTCCAGACCTACCTGGACCTGTACCACAGCCTCCTGGGCAACCTGTGCCCCCCTCGGCTGATCCTGGTGCTGAAGTGCCCCCTGGAGACGGTGCTGGAGCGCATCCGCCGCCGGGGCCGGGAGGACGAGCTGGCGGCGGGGGAGGACTACTGGCGGGCCCTGCACCAGGCCTACGAGGGCTTCCTGCCCCACCTGAAGGACGAAAAGCCCGCCATCCCCACCCTGGTGCTGGACACGGGATCCGTGAACCTGGTGGGGGACCGGGAGGCCATCGACGCCTTCCTGGCGGACCTGCGGGAGCGGCTGGGCTGATCCTTTAAATTCATACCTCCATAGTTTTGTTTTTATGCTTTTCATGATAAAATCGGGCATCCCCGTCCAGGAGGTCTTCCCATGACCCCGTCGCCCCGCACCCCCCGCCAGGACCCGCCCCAGCCCCCCGAGGGGGGCCATGGAGGCGTGGAGACCCCGAGCCCTTGGTCGGCCTGGCTGCGCGAGACCCGGGACTACGTGGCCCGTCTGGACCCCCGGGGACGCCTCCTGGAGGCGGGCGGGGCCTTTCGCCCCCTCCTGCGGGACCCCCAGGAAGACCCGGCCTCCCGGATCAGCCCCCCCGCCCCGTGGCGACAGGCCCTGGCCCAGGTCCGAACCGCCCGACGCCCCCTGCGCCGCACCCTCCGGGTTCAAGGCGACGGGGGCCTGCGGGAGGTGGAGTTCCAGTTCCTCCCCCTTCTGGAGGGTAAAGACCTGACGGGCATCCTGGCCCAGGGACGGGACGTGACGGAGCTTCGGCAGCTCCAGAGGGAACGGGCCCAGAACCAGGACCTCCGGACCTTGGGGTACATGACCTCCGGGGTGGTGCACGACCTCCAGAACCTCTTCGCGGTGGTGCTGGGCTCCCTGGACATGGCGGAAGGGCGCCTCCGGGCGGGACGCTCGGGGGAACAGGACCTCTCCCGGGCCCGGCGGGGGGCTCTGCGGGCCCGGGCCCTGGCCTCCCAGGTGCTCCGCCAGACCCGAGGGGGGAAGGAAACGCGGTGCCTCTTCCCCCCCACCCTGACGGTGGAGGAGGTGCTGGACTTCCTTCTTCCCCTGACCCGGGGCTCGTCGCTACACCTCGCCTCCTCCGAGGAGGCCCATCGGGCCCTGGTGTGGGGCGCCCCGGGAGAAATCGGTCGGATCGTCCTGAACCTGTGCGTCAACGCCTTCCAGGCCCTGGAGGCCCGCCCCGGACGGGTGGAGGTGGGGTGCTCCGTGGAGGAGCTGAAAGCCTCGGAGGCTCGGAAGCGGGGCCTGAAGGACCCCGGACCGGCCTTCGTCCTCACGGTGCAGGACGACGGCCCGGGCATCCCCCGGGAGGTCCAGGACCGCATCTTCCAGCGGGGGGTGAGCTTCCGGCCGGAGGGACACGGCCTGGGGCTGGGGGTGGTGCAGGACCTGGTCCGGGACCTGGGGGGAGGGGTCTGGGTCCGGTCCGTCCCCGGGGAGGGGGCGGCCTTTTCCGTGGCCCTTCCCGTGCGGGGCTGGACGGACCCCCGGGACCGGGAGGAGACCCCCCGCCAGGGAAACGAGCGGGTGTGGACCCTTCTGTCCTCCCCCTGGAGGGAGCTGTACGGGGGACTTCTGTCCAGCTGGGGCTACGACGTGACCCCCTTCGAGAGCGCCGCCGCCCTGGTCCGCCGCCTGGGGGACCTGGACCCGTCCGCGGACCTCCTCCTCCTGGAAAAACCCGACGAAGACGCCTCCGCCCTGAACCGGGCCCTCTCGGGACACCCCCGCCTTCCCCGGATCCTCCTGGGCTCGGACCCCTCGACCCTCCCGGGGGGAGGGCTTTCCCTGCCCCTCCCGGCTTCCCGGACGGACATTGCCCTTGCCCTGGCCCAAGCCTTCGATTCGTTCCGAAAGGTGTAGAATCGAACGTACCAAATGAACCGGAGGTCCCCCCATGACCCGGAACCGGCCTTCCCGGAGGCTTCCATGACCTGCCTGCGCCTCTTCCTGTTCTTCACTCGCCTCAGCGCCGTCACCTTCGGCGGGGGGATGGTGCTGCTGTCCATGGCCCGGGAACAGCTCCGGGGGCGGGAGGACCTGCCCGAGGCGACCCTGGAGGGGATCGTGCAGCTCGCCGGAGCCATGCCCGGCCCCATCGCCTGCTCCACCGCCTACCTGGTGGGGCACCACTACCGGGGGTTTGCGGGAGCGGCCTCGGCGGTGACGGGGGTGGTGGTGCCCCCCTTCCTGACCATCCTGGCGGCGGGGGGCTGGGTGCTGCGCCACCAGGGGGACCCGGCCCTGGGGGCCTTCTTCTCCGGGGTGCTCTGCGCCTCCGCCGCCCTGGTGGCCCGGGTGGTCTGGGACGCCTGCCGGTCCTCCCTTCCCGGAGGCTGGCGCGGACCCGTCGCCTTCGCCCTGGTGCTGCTGTTGGCCCTGGGGCTGCGGGCACACCCCCTGGCGGCGCTTTTGGCAGGGGTCGCGGTGGGGCTGCTGCCCCGGGGCCGGGCATGACCCCCCTGATCACCCTGGTCCTGGCCTTCGCCCGGGTGGGCCTGGGGGCCTTCGGAGGGGGCGTGGGGGCCATCCCCCTGATCCAGTACGAACTGGTGACCCGTTCCGGGTGGCTCTCCCCCCAGGGGTTCGACCAGGTGCTGGCCCTCTCCCAGGTCACCCCGGGACCCATCGCGGTGAACGCCGCCACCTTCGTGGGGCTGGCCCAAGGCGGCCTGGCGGGGGCCCTCCTGGCCACGGGGGCGGTGGTGGGAACCCCCCTGGCGGCCCTGGAGATCCTGCGCCGCCTCCTCCTTCGGGCCTCCCCGGAGGGGGCGGAACGCTTTCGCCAGGCCCTGGGACCTGCGGTGGCGGGGCTCTTCCTCCTGGCGCTCCTTCCCCTGCTTCGAGCCTCCCTCACCGACCTGGCCCACGGGCTCCTCCTGGGGGCCTGTCTGGGGGCCACCCGGCTCCCGGTCTTCCGGAAGCACCCCCCCCTGCTGGTGGTCGCCGCGGGCCTGGCGGGGCTGGCTCTCTTCCACCTCCTCCCTCCCCTTCTGGGGTCATCCCTTCGGTTCCTTTCTGTAAAGATTTCGTAAGATCCCTTCCCATAATGGAAGCCGGGGGAAGACCCCCGATCCATTCGAAGGAGGGGTTCCCATGGCGTGGGGGCTTCAGAGAAAGATCCTGGTTCAGGTCCTGGGAACCTGTTTCGTGGTCCTGGCGGGGCTGGTGGGGCTTCTGGGGCTGTACGCCCGGGAATCCGCCCTGAAGAGCGCCCAGGAGATCGCCTTCCAGACCGCCAGCGCCCAGGGGCTGCGCATCCAGGGAGAGCTGAACCGCACCGCCGTTTCCCTCTCCGCTCTGGCGGGGTCCCTGGGGACCCTGGACGCGGGGGACTCCCGCTCTCCCGCCCTGGTGGGAAAGATGCTCCGGACCCTCCTGGAGGAGGACCCCCAGGTGCGCTGCGTCTGGGGAGCCTACGAGCCCGGGGAGTTCCCCGCCCTGGGGGAGGACCGCTACGAACCCATGTTCGAGAAGACCGACGGCGGGACCGCAGAGGGGATGGGCATCCGGGAAAAGCTGGCCCAAAGCCCCCTTCCCGGCCTGGACGCCCTGGTTCGGGTCCCCCGGGACACGGGGAAGCCCTACGTCTCCTCCCCCTACCGGTTCAGCTACACCGGGGTGGTGGCGGACTCCCTGCTGGTGGTGTCCCTCTCCGCCCCGATCCGGCGGGGAGGCAAGACCGTGGGGGTGGTGGGGGTGGACCTGGACCTGGGGGCGGTGCAGGCTCTGGTGCGGGGCGTGCGGGTCCTGGGCACCGGTCTGGGCTCCTTGGACGCCTCCGACGGCACCATCGTGTTCCACCACGACGAGAAGACCATCGGCCGCAACCTGGCGGAGGTGGGCAAGGGGGTGATCCCGGGGCTGGAGAAGCTGCTGGCGGCCATCCGGGAAGGGCGGGAGTACCGGGGGACGGAGTACTCCCTGGGGCTGGGGGAACGGGCCTACAAGGTGAACGTCCCCCTCCCCGTGGGGGACACGGGGACCGCCTGGTCCTTCTGCGCCGTGGTCCCCCTGAGCACCATCCAGGGTGAGGCGGAGCGCCTCACCCTGAAGATCTTCCCCGCCGCCCTGGGGGGCTTTTTCCTCATGGCGGCGGTGGTGGGCCTCCTGGTCCGGCGGCTGGTCCGCCCCCTGCGACGGGTGGCGGAGCTGGCGGCCCGGGCCCGGGAGGGGGACCTCTCCTTCCGCCGGGAGGCCTTCGGGGTCCTTCCCCCGGACGAACTGGGGGGGATGGCCGACGCGGTGGCGGACCTGGTGGGCAAGCAGCGGGAGCTGGTGGAGCAGATCCGCTCCCTCTCCCGCTCCTCCCTGAACCGCGCCCAGTCTCTCTCCTCCCTGGCGGAACAGTCCGCCGCCTCCATGGAGACGGTGCGGGAGGCGGTGGAGGAGGCGGCCCGACTCTCCCAGGACACCTCCGCCACCCTGGAGGAGACCAACGCGGGGGTGCAGGAGGTGTCCACCGGGGCGGTGGTCTCCGCCGACGCCTCCTCCCGGGGGGCCCAGGCGGCGGAAGACACCGCCCGACGCAGCCGGGGAGCCTTCCGGCAGGTGGAGGCCCTCCTGGAGGGCATCCACCGCATCGCGGGGCGGGTGGAGGAGGACCGACGGGCCCAGGGGGAAGTGGTCCAGGCGGTGGGAGCCATCGAGGGCTTCGTGTCCACCATCCGGGGCCTGGCGGACCAGACCAACCTGCTGGCCCTCAACGCCGCCATCGAGGCGGCCCGGGCGGGGGAGACGGGGCGGGGCTTCGCGGTGGTGGCGGACGAAGTGCGCAAGCTGGCTGCGGCGTCCACCCACGCGGCGGGACAGGTGGATACGCTTATCCAGGAGCTTCGGGAACACGCCGCCCGGGCCCAGGCGAGCCTGGACTCCACGGAGCCGGCCTTCCGGGAGGCCCTGGAGCTTTCCCGGCGGGTTCAGGGAGAACTCTCCGGAAGCCTGGAGGCCCTGGACCGGATGGAGGACCTCATGGGGAACCTGGCCGCGGCGGCGCAGCAACAGGCCGCGGCGGGGGAGGAGATGGCCCGGGGGGTGGACCGGGCGTCCAAGTCCACCGAGACGGTGTCCCAGGCGGTGGAGTCCATCCGCCTGGTCTCCGCGGACACCGCCCGAGGGGCGGAGGAGCTGGCCCGACAGTCCCAGACCCTGGAGGAGGAGGCGGGACGCATGGCGAGGCTCCTGGAGGGCTTCCGCCTCCAGGCCCTGCCGGAGGCGTAGGGGGCCTGCGTCGGGCCTCTACAGGGCCTGCTTCAGCACGTAGTAGGCCACGTAGAACCAGCCGAAGACGGCGTGGATGATGGCCCAAAGGATCGAATGGTTGGCGTTGTAGGAAATGACGGCGGCGATGCAGGAACCCAGGGAGATTCCCGTCTTGGTGGTCATGGAGGCCATGGTCTCATCTCCCGGCGATGGATTGGGGTCCCGCGGGACCCGACCCATTCTGGCATCCCCCTCCGGGACGGGCAAGCCGCCCCGGAGGACCTTCACCACGGAGGGGCCCCGTCGCGAAGACGGAGCCCCTCCGTGGCACGTCGTCCCGCGATCCAAACTACTTCAGGCGGAAGGACACCACCGCCCGCGGCTCGTGGGCCCGGAAGGTGAAGGATTCGGCGAAGAAGAGGCGCACCTTCCCCTCCTTGGCGCTCTCGAAGCCCAGGGAGAGATCCTGACCCAACACCAGCTCCAGATCGCCCCCCCGCAGGGACACCAGCAGGGCCCCGTCGAAGAAGGGGGAGAAGACCACCTTGTCCCCCACCAGGCGCTCGATGCGCTTGCGCAGGGGGTAGCCCTCGGACTGGGCCTCCAGGGCGTCGTGGAGCTTTTCGCCCCCCACCAGGGCATAGGGCCCCTCGATGGCTTCCCCTTCCAGGAGGCGCACCCCCCGGTTCAGCCCCAGCAGCAGGTCCTTGGCCTTGCCCAGGGGCAGGTCCAGGGTCTGGGCCTCTCCGGCCTGGGCCATCCCCAGGATGCACCCCGGGTCGAAGCCCTCGTAGAGGGCCTTCTCCTCGAAGCGGGCGATCTTCCGGGCCGCACCCTCCAGGGGTTCCAGGTTCACGTCCTGGGCCCCCCGGACCAGGTTGTCCAGCTCCCACAGGTCCAGGTCGAAGGAGACCCGGGCCTCCACCAGGGGCTGCACCAGGTGCACCCCGTACTGGACTTCGTCCTTCTTCTGCCCCTCCGGAACGTTCAGCCGGCCCACCGCCACGGAGGCGTGGTCCCACCCGTGGGGGCCCGACACGTCCACCACCCGGCGGGCGGAGAGGTGGGCGGAAAGGGACTTGCGGGCCTGCTGGTCCAGGAGATCCCAGGCGACGTCGCTTACGGGGGAGAGGTGGCGCTTCAGCATGTCCATGGTCGTTCCCTCCTCTGGATGTCTACAGTTTCCCGATGCCCAGGCCCGAGCGGGGCCGGGCAGCGGCGGGAGAGGAAGCCCCCTCGCCGGTGGCCGCCTCCTCCACCTCCGTCACCGGGACCGTGGTGAACAGGTAGGTCTTCAGGGCGTCGTCCAGGGCGGGGAGGCGGCGACGAAGCCACTCGATGCACATGGCGGCGTGCTCGATCTCCTCGTCCCGGTTGTGGAGCACCAGGGCCACCAGCTCCGGGTCCGAGGCCAGGGCGGCCCTCTGGTGGTAGTAGTCGATGGCCTCCACTTCCTCCCGAAGGCTCGCCAGGGCGCGGCTGATGTCCCGGTCCTGGGCGGGAAGCTCTCCGGCGGGTTCAAAGTATCCCATGGTACCGACCTCCTCCATGCGGGGTTTGGGGGACCGGGAAGGCCCCCTCTGAAACCATTCTAACTCATGAAAGGAGGGCTGGGACAGAAAGGAGAGAGGAGAACGGTCAGTTCGGGCGGGCTTTGCGGGCCTTGTGACGGTACATGGCCTGATCCGCCTTGTGGAGGAGGGCATCCGGGTCTCTCCCGTCCCGGGGGAAGAGGGCGGCCCCCAGGCTTGCGGTGACGGTGAAGCATCGGTCTTCCATCCGCAGGGGAGCGTCGAACTGGGAGGCGATCTTGTCCAGGATGGGTTCGATCTGCTCCTCCCGGGTCAGGTCGGGCAGGAGCATGACGAACTCGTCCCCCCCGATGCGGGCCACCAGGTCGGACCGGCGCAGGCACCCCCGCAGCCGTTCCGCGATGACCCTCAGGGCCTCGTCTCCGTAGACGTGCCCCAGCTGGTCGTTGATCTCCTTGAACTCGTTGAGGTCGATGAACACCAGGGCCAGGATCTGCCCCGCCCGGGACGCCTCCTGCAGGGCCAGGTCGAAGGCCTCCCGGAAGGCCGCCCGGTTGGGCAGGTCCGTGAGAAGGTCGTGGTAGGCCAGGTGGCGGATGGCCCGCTCCCGGCGCCGGGACTCCGTCAGGTCCACCACCTGCACCAGAAAGCCCCGGCGTGTTCCCTCCGGTCCGTCCAGGCGCACCGCGAAGAGCCGACCGTCCAGGACCTTGCCGGAACAGGTGCGAAGCCGCCGATCCAACACCTCCCGGCGGGAACGCCCCGAGAGGAGGCGCACCAGGCCCTCCCCGCCGGGGACCTGGTCCTCCGGGGGAGAGAACTCCCGGACGTGGCGGCCCGTCAGGTCTCCGGCGGGGCAGTCCAGCAGCTCCTCCAGGGTCCCGTTGGCCTCCCGGATCAGCCCGTCGGGGGAGAGGAGGGCAGCCCCCACCAGAGACTCCTCGAAGAAGAGCCGGTAGCCTTCCCGGTCCAGGGGATTCTGATCCCTCCGGCAGACCTTCGTCGGTTCCTCCACGCTGGTCCTTCCCCCTCGTCCTTCAGGTAACGACACCATAGACCCTGGGTTATAGTCCCGCAAGGCAACAACTACGGATAGTATAAAATGAGCCAAAAGTCCCGTGTTGCAGGATTGATTTTGCGTTCAAACCTGGTTCCAGCCCTGCTCCCGGAACACCGTGCGCACCACCTCCCGACCCGCATAGGGCCGGGCCAGGCGGGCGCAGGCCTCCCGAAGCCGGGCCCGCTCCGCCGGGTCCTCCAGGATCTCCTCCGCCCGCTCCGCCGTGCGGCGCACCTCGAAGAGCACCCGGGCGGCCCCCCGATCCAGGAGGTAGTCGCTGTTGCGCTGCTCCTGCCCCGGGATGGGGTCCATGAGGAGGATGGGCAGCCCCAGGCAGAGCACCTCGGAGGTGCACAGCCCTCCGGGCTTCATCACCACCAGGTCGCTGGCGGCGTAGTGCTCCAGGATGTTCTCCACGAACCCTTCGATCCGGACGTGGGAGGCCCCGGAGAAGAGCTTCCTCATCCGCCGCAGGAGCCTCTGGTTGTTGCCGCACACCACCAGGGTGGTCCAGTCCCTCCTGCGGGCCAGGGAGGCCACCGCCTCCTCGATGGGACCCACCCCGATGCCCCCGCTGATCACCAGCACCACCCGCCCCTCCCGGGGGAGGTTCAGGGCGGCCCGGGCCTCCTCCCTCCCCGGGGGGGAGGCGTAGGCGGGGAAGACGGGGATGCCCGTCTCGTGGACCTTCTCGGTGATGCCGTCGGCGGCGTACTGCCGGGCCGCCTCGGGACCCGCCACGAACCACCCCGCGAAGAGCCGGTTGCGGTGGAACACGTGGCTCAGGAAATCCGTGTTCACGTAATAGAGGGGAACCTGAGGGGCGAAGGCCTCCGCCAGGGGGCCCGCCCCGAAGAAGTGGGTACAGAAGAGGGCGTGGGGACCGAAGGCCTCCAGGCGCCGCTTGAGCCGCCGGAGGTTCAGCTTGGCGGTCATCTCGTTGAGGGACCCCAGGAGGCCGTCCCGGGCCTCCGGGTCGTCCAGGGTGTCGTAGAAGTACCCCCACAGCCGGGGGGCGCGCTTGACCATCTCCAGGTAGGACCGGGAGATGAAGCCCCGCACCAGGGGGGAGGCGAAGGAGAGCACGTCCAGGCACTGGACCTTCACGTCCTGCCCCTCTCGCCGGAACCATTCCCCCAGGGCCAGGGCGGCGGTCCTGTGCCCCGTCCCCACGGTGGCGTAGAGCAGGGCTACCCGGATCTCCACGGCTACAGCTTCCCCTTGAGCAGGTCCCCCAGCGTGACCCCCGGGGCCTGAGACCGCTCCGTCTCCGTGCGGATCCCCGCCAACAGGGTGGAGAGGATCTGTTCTTCCTTGAAGTGGGAGGGGAAATACAGCGCCGCCGCGTCCCCGTGGCCGCCCCCCCGCACCTTGCGCCCGTCCCGCAGAAGCCCCACCAGCTTGCCCGACAGACCCTCCCGGCTGCGCAGGGAAACCGCCCAGTCCCCCGCGGGCCTCCGGGCCGCCACCGCCACCACCCGAGGGGGGTTGGGGTCCCGGTCCAGCAGCAGGCCGCAGAAGTCCGACACGTCCCCGAACTCCAGGATGTCCGACCCCAGGAAGGAGAGGTCGTTGCCCGCCCGCTGCACCGCGGAGCGCGCCCGGACGAACCGGGCCTCCTGTCTTTCCACGAAGTCCTCCGCCCGGCGGCGCTCCTCCGGGGTCAGCTCCGCCCGGGGGTCCAGGCAGAGACGGAGCAGCACCCCCGTGGGGTTCAGAAGGGTCACCAGGGCCTGCCAAAGGCGGCTGTCCTCCCTCTGCCCCAGCCACAGGTCCCGGTCGTTGGCCACCAGCACCAGCTCCGTCAGGTCCTCGTGGGCTCGCCGCGCCGCGGGGGAAAGGTCCCGTCCTTTCAGCCAACGGTGGTACACCAGGGCGCCGCACGCGTCGGTCTGGATCACCGCCCAGGGGCGGTTGCCGTAACGGTCGAAGGTGGTCTGGTGGTGGTCGAAGAGGAAGGGGGTTCCCCCCTCGGGGAAGCGTCGATCCACCTCGTCCACCGTCTCCTGACGCTGGCAGAAGAGGTCCAGGACCAAAGGTTCCTGTCCCGTCTCCAGGGTCTCCAGGATCAGGTTGTCCACCTCTCCGTACCCCGTGAGGCTCACCCGGATGGGAGCCCGGTCCGCCCGGTGGACGTGCCACGCCAGGGCGGCGGCGGCGATGCCGTCCAGGTCCGTGTGGCTGATGACGTGCAGCAACGGTCGTTCCACGACCCCACCTCCCCGTCGGATCGTCCCGAACCCGCGAAGGGGTCGGTCCGCAGGGTCCATTCTACCTTCCCTCCCCCTTCCCGTCCCGGTCCCGGGAGGCCCGGGACCGGGGGTGGTCTTCCGTCGTTTCTGTCGAGATGTCCACCAAAGTTTTCCACCATTGTGGATATCTCCTCCTTCGCCCACCGTCCCTGATGGCTTCGGCTTCATCTAGTTTCGTCAA